>NZ_JASDCF010000030.1 GCF_030408035.1 Psychrobacter sp. APC 3426 | reverse complement strand
ATGCCAGTGTAGCGTTTAAAACCAGCGTCACTTTGTTTGAGTAGCTTATCTATGTTTGGCATATCTATTAAGTAAGTAGAGTTCAATAATATACGTTGTGTCTTACAACTACTTTTGCAAGAGGTCTAATAGCTCATTTTTCGGCTTGTTCAGAAAGTGCCCAGTTGATATGTTCATCAAGCATCTCGCTATGCACACCTAGTTTTGACTGTAATTGTTCGATAACTTCTTGGCTAGCGGGGGCGTTGCCTAGACCGATAGCGATATTACGTAAGAAGTTCACATAACCTGTACGTCTAAGCGGGCTGCCTTGCGTGTTTTTCATAAAATCAGCTTCTTGCCATTGCCATAAGTCTAACAAGCTACTTTTATCAAGATTGTTCCTTGGGGCAAAGTCTTCTACAGGCGTTATATTGGCATAGCGATTCCAAGGACAGATAAGTTGACAGTCATCGCAGCCAAAGACGCGATTGCCAATAGCACGTCGGTATTTGAGATCAATAGTGCCATCGTGTTCAATAGTCAGGTAAGAAATACAAGCAGAGGCATTAAGCTCATAAGGCGCAATGATTGCTTGGGTCGGGCAGATATCAATACAGGCACTGCAGCTGCCGCAATGCTCGGTGACGGGTGCATCATCAGGTAATTCAAGGCTGATGAATAATTCGCCAAGCACAAAAAATGAGCCTGCCTGTTTGTTTATCAGCAGTGTATGCTTACCTGTCCAACCCAGACCTGCAGCATCGGCAATAGGTCGCTCAAATATAGGCGCAGAATCACTAAATGGTCTGAAAACAAAATCTTGCTCTGAGCCAATATTTAGATGTTGCCACTCTGGCAGCATGGATTCTATCTTCAATGCCAATTGCTTTAGGCGGCCGCGCATCGTTTTGTGATAGTCGCGGCCTCTGGCATAGCGAGCAATGATGCCTTGATTAGGCAGATCGTTATCAGTGACAGCACGTGGTGTTGGTGCTTGGGTCAGGTAATCCATACGCACACTGATGATGGTCTTTGCACCCTCTACCAGTTCTGCAGGGTTGGCACGCAGATGATGGTTATTGTGCATAAACTGTAGCTGCCCTTCGTATCCTTTATCTAACCACAGTTGTAACTGCTGCATTTGCTGGGCGAACAACGGGTGATGAACCGATAAAAATCCACAATCAGCAAACCCTAGAGCCTGTGCTTGAGTGGTGATCCATTGTTTAACATCCATCGTGGTGGTAAACACTGGCGTGTTACTGATATCAATCTTGTTTTTAGGCGCATGCACATCAGCAGAACTGGTAGAGGTGCTTGAGGTTTTTGGCTTTGATGAATTAGGCATTGAAAATAGTAAGTATTAGAGTAATTACCGTTATGATAAGCGAGTGAGCTAAGAGCGCAAGTAGAAAAGTAAATAAACTTGTATGCATATCCATACACTCACGAAAGCAAGTTTTTGCTAAGCTGATATTAAAAGACATTACTCTCGTTTTTGTCAGCTAAAATTTGTCAGCTAAAAACAATCAATAAAAATAGCCGAGGGGCATCTATGCAAACTCATTCCCATCAATTACGTATTCAATCTATAGCGTTATATAGCAGTGCACAGGTCTATGCGATGGAGCAGGCCTGGTTTGCAGCAGGCAATGATAGCTTTGGGCTTATGCAGCAGGCGGCATGGCAAATGGCACAGCAGATAGCGCCGCTCTATGAACAAAGATATCTGAATACAGATGCAGCAGCTGACAGTCATATTTTTCAATCTAAAACTTGTCAGCGACGAGCGAGCATTTGGCTAGGGAAAGGTAATAATGGTGGCGATGGTTGGCTTATCGCGCATTATTTGCAGCAAATGGGCTGGCAAGTAAAAGTAATGGCAGTGGGTTTTGAAGAGGATGACTTTGAAAGTGATGACCTTAAAGATTGTAATGCTGATATAAATGAGCGCTTTGAGGTAAAGGATAAGACAGAAGTCTCTGATGCAAAAAAAGCGCAACAGCTGGCACTTTCTGCTAATTGCCCTTATCAGCGCTATGAAGGCAGTCAGTGTGATAAAAATGATGAGATAACCAATAATCTACAGGCAGATGTCTATATCGATGCCATATTTGGTATTGGATTGGATCGAGCACCTGAAGGCAGCTATGCACAGGCAATCAAAACGTTTAACGGTTTAACGCAGTACCATAAGTCTCTAGCAATTGCCGTCGATATTCCCAGTGGTTTAGTGGCTTCTACGGGTGAGGTGTTTGACGGTAAGGCGATACAGGCTGATGTCACGCTATGTTTGATTGCGCGCAAGTTTGGGTTGCATACCAAAGATGGCATGGATCATAGCGGAGAGGTCCTTGATATCTCACTTATACCTTATCCAATGAATGACAGAGCGTTAAGACCAGTCGCTCAGTTAGTGACGACTGCACATGGCTTAAAATCACGTCAACAAAACAGCTATAAAGGCAGCTATGGTCATGTGCTGATTATTGGAGGTAATCGGGTCGATGGGTCGCAAGGCATGGGCGGAGCGGCAATACTGTCTGCTTCTAGTGCCATGGCCACAGGCGCAGGTAAAATCACGGTCGCCTGTCACGAAGATTTCCACGGCGCTTTGCTAACCTCACTACCAGATGCCATGACTATTAACCTGCATGATATTGATGGTGTGAGTCAGCTGATAAAGGAAGCCAGCGTAATCGCCATAGGCATGGGATTAGGCCGTGATGAAAAAGCAAAGAATATATTCGTCAGCTATATGCAAGTAGCGATAGAGCAGGAAAAGCCTATTGTCATTGATGCTGACGGCCTGTATCACCTAGCATCATTGCAAGCCGAGCACCACGAGTTGGCACAGCGGCTAAAAGAGTACAGCATTAATCATCAGGTCTGCCTAACGCCTCATAGCGGCGAAGCGGCGAGATTGTTAAATATAAAAATAAGCAAAGTAGAAAGCGATAGGTTAGCAGCAATTAAAAAGTGCGCGGAAACCTATGGTGGTGATTGGGTGCTAAAAGGGGCAGGTTCACTGGTACTGGAGCAAAAGGCATTATTTCAAAGGGCAGTAGAGCAAAGCGTAGCGCAGGAGCAGGTCTATGTTTGCGGTGTTGGAAACGCCGGTATGGCAACCGCTGGAATGGGGGATATACTCTCCGGCGTAACGGCAGGACTGCTTGCACAACAAGACTTGGCTGAAGAGTCGCGCCGCTTGCACCAAGCAGTTGTCATACACGGGCAAGCAGGAGATATGCTGGTCAATCAAGCCTATGATGGCAGCGATAATAGTATATTACTGATTGGTCAACGAGGGCTACAAGCTCAAGATATGCCTGCAGCTATTCGTCATGTTATGCAGCGGATTATTAACAATAAACGCTGCTACTATTAATGGTGGGTATCATTAACCAATATTGATAGCCGTCATTGTAGGCATGCTATTAAGTAGTAGGGTTACCACAATACTGGTCGATAGCCTGCTGCACTCGCTCACGTTTAAGCTCAATCTCACGACCATCTAGATATTGACGCTTACCATTGGCGTCCATTTCATAGATACGCCCACCGACGTTTAAGTTAGTCAGGTTATTGCGTAGCGATTGGCACCGTTGCGCATTGGCTTGCGCTTCTTGTTCTTTGATGCGTGCTTCTAGTTGTGCCACTCGTTGTTGCTCTGCGGTTTGAGCATTATTGCTTTGATTGGCATCTGTCTTACCAGCCATTTGCCCTGCGTTGGTCTGTCTACCATCACTACGAAACTCAATCAGTTCAATATTCTTGCCATTAAGTGGGGCATGTTGGCTGTATTTGACTTCGCCATGAGCACCAACAGACTTATAAACTTGAATAGCATGGCTGGCATTCATTGTCAGCATTAGCATACACGCGGTACTCATACTTATTAGCAGTTTGGCAGCGGTATTAATCGTAGACGCATATGCCATGGCAGAAATCCTCTTAATTGATAAAGCAAATGTATATATGTATGAATATAACATTTTAGTGTTTGTATGGTACTAAAAATGTACTAGCGTTTGATTCTAGCAAATAATACTTATCAATGTATATTATTTAATAACCAATAGTTGGGGATAGGGTTTAGAAGTTTTTCTTGACAATAGCACGCAAACCATCGAATATAATAGCAGTTGATTGGTCAGTGAGCGGCTTTTATGATATTGCCGTGGCACTTGAGGACAAGGACGACGGGTTACTTATCAGTGGCTTACGAAGTTCTGCTCTCTTTGTGATAACGATATAGCAGTGTTGGTGATAATAATCACTAAGAATGTCTGTATACGTTGTCTCCGGACTTATCTGTCTACAATGACTAAGATAAACTTATTATTTAATATGCGTCGGGTGTCATGCTTGCGTTTGTATTAAACACGGCCACAGTATTTAGCGATGATATTTCTTAAAAAACTGCTGTAAGACTTGATGATCTTGTGATGCAGTATTGGCTTGAAAATCACGTTCTCTATTTATACAGATGTTTTTTGTATACAGAGTTTTTATACAGGTGTTTTACTACATAGATAGTTTGTATCAAGAAATACCCTATAGATGCTGGCTAGTATTAATCATGAATAATAAGATTCTTTTATAGATGCATTCGCATCTTGTCACTGTGTGCCGATAAAATCCTGTCACAAAACTGACCTCAAATACATTGCTATGTTTGAGTGTTTTGCTGTGTCAAAAGCAGCATAACTTAAGTATAGTAGGCACACATTCTTGATATGGACAAGGATTGGCGATCGTTTAATGAGTCAGAAATAACGCCTATATGTGATTATTTTTACTATAAAATACCGCAAATTCTCGCCGCAAAAAAAGGTGATGACAGTGACGCAAACCACGCAAAGTCCGAACATGACTGGACATACCCAAACGGGTCATGCAGCCAAAAATTTTGAAGAGAAGCAACAACGTCTGGCAGAAGGCAGCTCGCAGCCTGTGATGCTATCTGGCGCTGAGATGTTGGTGCAATCGCTGACTGATGAAGGTGTCAAATATATCTTTGGCTACCCAGGTGGTGCGGTTCTTCACATTTATGATGCTTTGTTTCAGCAAGAAGCGGTCGAGCATATTTTAGTACGTCATGAACAAGCAGCTGGTCATATGGCCGATGCTTATTCACGAACAACTGGTAATACGGGTGTTGTCTTGGCAACATCGGGTCCTGGTGCCACTAACACGGTGACGGCTATTGCAACGGCGTTTATGGACTCTGTACCAATGGTCGTGATTGCAGGTCAGGTACCCAGTAGCCTAATCGGTGAAGATGCTTTCCAAGAAACGGACATGGTAGGGGTATCACGCCCTATCGTTAAGCATAGCTTTCAAGTACGCCATGCCAGCGAAATTCCAATGATTGTTAAAAAGGCTTTTTATATTGCACAGTCTGGACGTCCAGGTCCTGTGGTAATTGATGTGCCAAAAGATATGACAGCGCCAAGCGAAAAGTTCGCTTACGAATACCCGCAAGAGGTGTTTATACGTTCATATCAGCCATCATTAAAAGGCCATGGCGGTCAGATTAAAAAAGCAGTAGAGACCTTGTTGGCAGCCAAACGTCCTGTGGTATATGCAGGCGGCGGTGTTGTTTGGAGCAAAGCACATGCTGAGCTGACTGATATTGCCCATCGCTTGAATCTGCCAGTGACCAATACCTTAATGGGTCTTGGCACTTTCCCAGGCTCTGATGGTCAGTTCTTGGGTATGCTCGGTATGCATGGCACTTATGAAGCCAATATGACCATGCATCATGCAGACGTTATTTTGGCAGTTGGCGCACGCTTTGATGATCGCGTGACCAATAACGTCAAAAAATTCTGTCCTAATGCGACAATTATTCATATCGATATTGATCCTACCTCTATCTCAAAAACTGTTTTTGCCCACATTCCTATCGTAGGTGACGTCAAGTCTGTCTTGACTGATATGTTAGAGCTTGTCGGTGATGATAAGCAGCTTGAGCAACATGCATTACTAGATTGGTGGTCACAGATTAATGAGTGGCGTACGCGTCATGGCCTACGCTATGACACCAGCACTGACAATGGCATTAAGCCACAAGCAGTCGTCCAAGCGTTAGACAAGGTGACTAATAGTAATGCGATTATCACCAGTGACGTCGGTCAGCATCAGATGTTTGCCGCTCTTTACTATACTTATAACGAGCCGGGTCAATGGCTAAACTCAGGTGGTCTAGGTACCATGGGTGTAGGGCTGCCATACGCAATGGCGGCGAAGCTTGCCAATCCTGAGCGCGATGTGGTTTGTATCACTGGTGAAGGCTCTATTCAGATGAACATCCAAGAGCTCTCAACCTGCTTGCAATACAATTTGCCAGTCAAAATCCTAAACCTAAACAATGCTCAATTAGGGATGGTAAAGCAGTGGCAAGACATGCTGTATGAAGGTCGTCATGCGCAGTCTTATATGAATTCACTACCTGACTTTGTTAAGTTGGCTGAAAGCTATGGTCACGTTGGGATTAAAATTACCGATCCTGCAACCATGGAGGCGCAACTGGCTGAAGCCATGGCGATGAAAGATAAATTGGTATTCATCGACGTTTATGTCGATCGTAATGAGCATGTATATCCGATGCAAATTGCTGGGCAAGCGATGCGTGATATGTGGTTAACAAAAGGGGAGCGTACCTAATGCAACAACAACATCTGATTTCGGTATTGATGGAAAACGAAGCGGGTTCGTTGTCGCGATTAGTCGGCTTGTTCTCACAACGTGGCTACAATATCGAAACGCTAAACGTCGCACCCACTGATGACCCAAGTATTTCACGTCTAACGGTAACGACGATTACGTCACCTGAAAGAATCGAGCAAATCACCAAACAATTGCATAAATTGATTGAAGTGGTTAAAGTGCTTAATCTATCAGAAAACGTACACGTCGAGCGTGAACTGATGCTGATTAAAGTTCGTGCAACTGGCGGCGTACGTGAAGAGATTAAACGTAGTGCAGATATTTTCCGCGCCCAAATCGTTGACGTCAATTCAAACCTTTACACCATTCAAATCGTCGGTGACAAAGCCAAGCTTGACGGCTTCATCGATGTGATTGGTCGTGAACGTATTATGGAAGTGGTTCGCTCGGGTGTGATTGGTATTGCACGCGGTGAAAAGACGCTAAGCTTATAAGTGGTTTAGTATCTAACGACAGGATTTTTTATTAACCCTTACTGATTTCAAATCAACAGAATGCTTATCTTAGCGACCATTTCATATATAGTGGCTACAGCATAAGTGTTTACTATCCATGGCAAGCCATGATTGAGGAAAAGGACTCTATTTATGAACGTTTATTATGACAAAGATTGTGATCTATCGATTATCCAAGGCAAAAAAGTCGCCATCATTGGTTACGGCTCACAAGGTCATGCGCACGCGCTTAACCTACAAGATTCAGACGTTGATGTGACTGTTGGTCTACGTGCAAACTCTGGCTCATGGAAAAAAGCTGAAAATGCTGGCCTAAAAGTTGCGGAAGTGGAAGAAGCGGTAAAAGCTGCTGATGTCATCATGATTTTGACGCCTGATGAGTTCCAAAAAGAGCTATATAACGACGTAATCGAGCCAAACATCAAAGAAGGCGCTACCTTAGCTTTCGCTCATGGCTTTGCCATTCATTATAACCAAGTCGTACCACGTGGCGATCTTGATGTTATTATGGTTGCACCAAAAGCGCCAGGTCATACCGTTCGTTCAGAGTTTGCCAAAGGCGGTGGTATCCCAGATCTTATCGCTATCTACCAAGATGCGTCAGGTCAAGCTAAGCAATTGGCACTGTCTTATGCTGCTGGTGTTGGTGGTGGTCGCTCAGGTATCATCGAAACCACGTTTAAAGATGAAACTGAAACGGACCTATTCGGCGAGCAAGCAGTACTGTGTGGCGGCGCTGTAGAGCTTGTAAAAATGGGCTTTGAGACGTTAACAGAAGCTGGCTATGCACCAGAAATGGCGTACTTTGAGTGCTTACATGAGTTAAAGCTTATCGTAGATCTCATGTACGAAGGCGGTATCGCTGACATGAACTACTCAATCAGTAACAACGCTGAATACGGCGAATATGTGACTGGCACAGAGGTTATCAATGAGCAATCACGTGAAGCCATGCGTAATGCACTTAAACGCATTCAGTCTGGTGAATACGCGAAGATGTTTATCTCTGAAGGTGCAACCAACTATCCATCGATGACTGCCCGTCGTCGTAACAACGCTGAGCATCAAATCGAAATCACGGGTGCCAAGCTACGTGGTATGATGCCTTGGATTGGTGGTAATAAAATCATCGATAAAGAAAAGAACTAATTGAAGAGTGAGTTGTTAAGTAATTAATGGCTCAGATAGAACACAAAACCCGTGTTATCGATTGATAGCACGGGTTTTTTGATGATTATCTCTGAGTAAGATTTCCACCGCATTCGTCCTTATAGTGGATACTGGTTGAAAACGGGTCACTCTTGCCTCATATAAACAGCCGTGGCTTTTATTGTTATAACGCTTTTTTATCTGAGAGCCTTCGACCTATACAGACTACTAGGTTGTTTGACGCTTTGTCTGATTTAAGGCCTTTCTTTTGAAACCAATAATCTCTCAAGCATCAAAGAGATTGGATTTCTTATTCTCATTTCTATAGATTACAGGTTGTGTGTTGTGCAAATATCTTCTCCTGACTGGCTAACGCCGCAATTCGTATATATTACTCTTAGCGCTGTGGTAGCAGTTTTAATTTGGATAGAAGGGGAGATGCTCAAAAAAACTGACGGCAAACTGCCTCAATCGCCCTTGTTTAAGTTCAGCTCATTACTTGATACGGCGTGGTTTTTTGTGTCTACCGTCGCTTTGTATGTCATTGATCTGACCCCATTAGCGATAGCAGTGCCTGCCGCTTATAGTATCTATACTGTCTTTGGGTGGATTTATGGCACACGTCTGCTCAAGCGCAAAGGCATTCCCGACTCTCCTAATGACTTGGTAATACCGGCTAAGTATATTGCCTACAGTCAGTCATTCTCATTGATATTTTTTGCACTGTGTTTATTGGTATTAAGCTCACCATGGTTGCCAGTACCTCAGTAAGATAGCTGTCTGTTACATGAATGCTAAAATAGTGAGCGTGAACTTATCTTTAATGATTAGATAAGGTAACTCTCACTACATAAAGCTTACTTTAATGAGTCGGATTATAAAAACATCCATTATATCAATAGCCTATAAAAACATCCTTTAACGATATGAAGGCGCAATAGTTATGTTAAGTGTTTACAAAATTCATCAATTTAGCCTGTTGCTGTTATGAAAAGCTGTTATAATCAGCTTGTACTTAAAGGATTTTAGGTTATAACCTTAAGTTATCGAAAGATGATCTGCGGTTTTAACCATTGCATTCAGCAAAAAATAATTTGGGTATATATCAATTAATCGGTGATGACACACGTCTCGCCAACAGTTAAAGAGTTAGGAAAATTTATGTCAGATAAAGTTGAAGGCACTGTAAAGTGGTTTAATGAAGCTAAAGGTTTTGGTTTTATCGCTCAAGACAACGGCGGACAAGACGTATTCGCTCACTACAGCGCTATCCAAGGTAACGGTTTCAAAACTCTAGCCGAAGGCCAAAAAGTGTCGTTCATCTTAGGTGATGGCAAAAAAGGCCCACAAGCTGAGCAAATCGAAGCTATCTAATCTCAATTGCTATTAAGTAAGCTGTTTGCAGCAAGCTTGATGCAGTAAGATTATCAATAGACATTGATTACTTTGTTTGTTAAAACAATAAAAATACTGTTTAGACTTTAAAAAAAGGCAACCTCTCATCAGGTTGCTTTTTTTGTTTCAAATTTTCTAATACAGAGTCACTAGTGTCATTATTTGCTAGTGATGATTAACGGAGTTTGGAGTTACTTATTAGCTTGACCATGCTATGAAACAATAGTGGTTCAAATAATGGTGTACTGAGCGATAAAAAGTGAAACGAGGATGTCTTATGGAATGGGAAACGTGGTTCGCGATTGATTGGCAGCAACTATTGGGAATTTCTTTATCAGCAGTCGGATTTTATCTAGGACTGATGCTGTTTACCCGTCTTATGGGACTGCGTAGCTTCTCTAAGCTGTCAAGCCACGATTTTGCAATGACTGTCGGCATTGGTAGTATACTTGCGTCTACCGTATTGTCAGATACACCCTCATTGATGCAAGGCTTGTTTGCTGTTGCTGTACTGTTTGTGATTCAAGGTTTGATTTCGCTCATCAGACGTAATGTGAAATCGTTAAAATCTTTGATAGATAATCAACCGATTATAGTAATGGCACATGGTGAATATTTCTGGGACAACTTGGCTGAGGCAAACCTGAGTACCAGTGATGTTCAAGAAGTGCTACGCAAGAATGGTATAAAATCAAAAACTGAAGTGTTTGCCGTTATTATGGAGACAACAGGGGATATGAGTGTCATTAAAAATAATGATGTCACGCCTGATTGGTCTTTGTTTGATGATATCCGTGATAGTGAACTGCTGATTAAGTCTGATAAAAACGTATTTTAATATTGATGGGCCTGCAATTCTGCTAAAAGAGAGAAATAATAACAAAATGATAAGTAAATAGAGCGCCAGTAATGCTATAAAGGTGCAAAAGGTTTGGCTATTAAGCAATAAGAAACGTCGATATTGTGCACTTATAGACTATTTATTATAGAATGGTGACAAATTTATGACGCATTATTCACGGCGTTGTCTTGACCTTAGGCTTATGCTGACGCAAGATACGTAGGTCTGATAATAACGGTTGGCTTAGCTTTAGCAGATTTTAGATATAACGAAGATGATGGGCATGATTTTTTAGTTTGTGCTTATTCTTTTGATTATATTCTGTTGATGCAGTATTAACCTTGAGTAGTATTTTGAACGACAGTTTAAAAAATGAACCTTTGGTTCTTAACTGATTTATTTTAATTCATAACATTAACAAACGAGGAACGTATGAAAGCATTAGTAGCGGTCAAGCGTGTCATTGATTATAACGTAAAAGTTCGTGTAAAAGCTGATAACTCTGGCGTTGATTTATCAAACACTAAAATGTCAATCAACCCTTTTGATGAAATTGCAGTAGAAGAAGCCGTTCGTCTAAAAGAAGCTGGCGTTATTGACGAGGTTATCGTTGCCTCGATTGGTCCTAAAGAATCACAAGAGCAGATCCGTGCCGCTCTAGCCTTGGGTGCTGATCGTGGTGTTCTAGTATTGACTGACGACAAGCCTTATCCACTACAGGTTGCTAAGATTCTTAAAAATATCGCTGAAAGCGAAAGCACCGATATTATCCTATTGGGTAAACAAGCGATTGATGATGACAACAACCAGACAGGCCAAATGTTAGCAGCATTGATGGGTATCGGTCAGGGTACGTTTGCATCAGAAGTAAAAGTTGACGGCGGTAAAGTAAACGTTACTCGTGAAATCGATGGCGGCTTGCAGACGGTTGCACTTGATTTGCCAGCAGTTATCACCACTGACTTGCGCTTGAATGAGCCACGTTATGCTAAATTGCCTAACATCATGAAAGCAAAGAAAAAGCCGCTTGATGAGAAGACACCAGCTGATTTTGGTGTTGATATGGCATCTAAGCAAGAGATTATTAAAGTCGTGCCACCTGCTGAGCGTAAAGCTGGTATTACAGTTGGTTCAGTGGATGAGTTGGTCGATAAGCTAAAAAATGAAGCAAAAGTAATCTAATACTTCGCTACGGCATATCATGTACAAGGTTATTTGTTCAGACCCATACATTCAATTTGGGCTGTAACCATAATTTTGTACACAAACAACCGCATGAATAGATAATACGAACAAATAAAGGATTAGAACCATGGCAATTTTGGTATATGCAGAACATGACAATGCCAGTCTAAAAAAGGCAACTTTGAACACTATCGCAGCTGCTAAGCAAATGGGTGATGACGTCCATGTATTGGTTGCTGGTAGTGGCGCACAAGCGGTCGCTGACGAAGCAGCTAAAGCAGAAGGTGTTAGTAAGGTTTTACTAGCTGACAACGCGGCGTATGAGCATCAACTAGCAGGTAACGTTGCATTGTTGGTTGCTGATGTTGCTGGCGATTACAGCCACATCGTCGCTGCTGCAACGACCACTGGTAAGAACTTTATGCCACGTGTTGCTGCTTTGCTTGACGTTAGTATGGTGTCAGAAATCTCTGCTGTAGTAGATGCGCAAACGTTTGAGCGTCCTATCTACGCAGGTAACGCAACAGCAACGGTTAAGACCTCAGAAGATAAAGTGGTATTAACTGTACGTGCAACTGGTTTTGATCCAGTAGCAAGCGAAGGTGGTTCTGCCACTGTTGAAGCGATTGACAATGTTCAAGAGACTGGTAAAGCAAGCTTTGTTAACGAAGAGATGGCCAAGTCTGATCGTCCTGAATTGACTTCAGCTAGCATTGTGGTTTCTGGTGGTCGTGCACTAGCAAACGGTGAAAACTTCACTAAATATATCGAGCCATTAGCTGACAAGCTAGGCGCTGCTGTTGGTGCATCACGTGCTGCAGTTGATGCAGGCTATGTACCAAACGATATGCAGGTCGGTCAAACGGGTAAAATCGTTGCACCGCAGCTTTATATCGCTGCTGGTATCTCAGGCGCTATTCAGCATTTGGCTGGTATGAAAGACTCTAAAGTTATTGTTGCTATCAACAATGACCCAGAAGCGCCTATCGCAAGCGTTGCTGATTACTTCTTAGAAGCTGACTTATTTGAAGCGTTACCTGAATTGACCAGTAAGGTGTAATAGTTGCTTAATAAGTAATGAAGTACAAAAAACCCGCTATTTTTAATAGCGGGTTTTTTATTACCTCAAAAACATTTTTTATGATGTTTTAAGCTAAGTATATTTTCTTTGGCGCAAGGTTTCATATAAACATAATGAGCCTGCAATAGCGACATTAAGGCTCTCTTGACCATTGGGTTGTGGTAGGGCGATAGGGGTGGCACATTGCATCAGCTCGTCACAAACACCTTGTCCTTCATGTCCCATAATCCACGCGATTGGTTTCTTTAAATCATGTTGATAAATAACCGTATCAGTATGTGAACTGGTCGCAAACAACGGCGTTTGCACATAATCTAAAATGTCTTGCACGACTAGACCTTCATAAATAGTCAGGGCAAACTGTGCACCCATGCCAGCTCTTAGGGTTTTAGGAGACCATGCTTGAGCCGTGCCAGCGGTACATAAGATATTGCGTATACCAATCGCGGCTGCGGTGCGTAGCAAGGTGCCCACGTTGCCACTATCCTGCACGTCATTCAGAATCAAGCAGTCCTCATTTACTGTCGTCAGGGTAGGCGCTGGTATATTGATAATCGCCATAATATCGATACCAGTACCCAAGCTGCGAATACTCTCATACAACGAGTCTGATAACGTTAAGATAGGCGTGTAAGTTGGCAGTCGAGTTAAAACTTGCAGAACTTCAGGATGGTTATGCGCTGACTCTGCCAGTAGTATTTGAGAAAATGGGTAATCGCTACGCAAAGCCGCATCGATAAGGTGGACACCCTCAATCACAGTCTGGCCTTGCTTTTTACGTTGCCGAGCTTGTGTCAATAGTGACTTGACCAGCTTGACCGTCGTATTTTTATCTGAGGTAATAAGCTCGGTGGGATTTGCTACCATAATGAATCGCTTATAGAAAGATATAGAGAGTTTGAAACGTCATTATAAAGGCCTATCAATTATAGTGCTTTATGATGACGGTTAGCAGATTGGCTTGGCTGACTTATTTATCAGCGTGCTTTACATGTAAGTCTTTTACATACGCCACTTCATTTCTGCTGCCAAGTACCACAGGGACACGTTGGTGAATATCGTTTGGTACTATATCTAAGATACGATTGACTGCGTCTGTTGCCGCGCCGCCAGCACGCTCAATCAATAAGCTCATCGGATTGGCTTCATACATGAGGCGTAGCTTGCCCGCCTTATTGGCATCTTTAGTATCAAATGGATACGTGAAAAGTCCGCCGCGACATAAGATGCGATGCACATCACCAACCATGGCAGCCACCCAGCGGGTATTAAAATCGCGGCCACGAACACCAGTTTTGCCAGCAATGAGTTCGTCGATATATTGTTGCATCGGCGCGCGCCAGTAACGATAGTTTGAAGCATTGATAGCGTATTCGCTGGTATCAGCATCGATTTGGACATTTTCTTCTATAAGAACATACTCATTGGTATCAGGGTCTAAGCTAAACATCACAACATTATCGGTAATAGTCAGTGCCAATACCGTCGAGGTGCCATATAGCAAATAACCGGCGGCTAGCTGTTGATTACCGGCTTGCAAAAAGTCACTGTTTTCGCTGTTTTGACCTTGGCGTTGATACGGTAAGATAGAAAAAATGGTTCCAACTGCCATATTGATATCGATGTTCGATGAGCCGTCAAGTGGGTCAAACAATACCAATAAGCTACCATCGGGATTGGCAGGAGTGGCATCATCTAATTCTTCTGAAGCAACGCCTGCACAGTGAGCATTTTTTGCCAAAGCATCTAATAATAAATCATTGGCCAATACGTCTAGCTTCTTTTGATCTTCGCCTTGGACGTTTTGATTACCAGCTTCACCTAATATGTCCGCTAAAGCCCCTTTTCTGAGCAGTTGAGAGATGGTCTTGCCAACATCGGTGACAGTAGTAATGACGTCATTAAGTGCAGGATGATTAGCGTGAGTGTTTAGGTAGTTTGCTAAGGTCGTCATAAGGCTTCCTAATAAATGGAATAAATAGAGGGTATGGAGATGAAAGATAAAGTAGGTAAAAGTTAGATAAAGCGAGTAGGCGGCATTATATTTAGCGCAGCTTTACTGGTATTCAGCGAATCTTTAGCAGGTAAGTTATTAAATAGCTTATACCGCATCTTTGTCCTGACCACAAAATCAGCTACACTATAGCTATAATTATTTATCTATGATTCAGGTCAGCTAATTTCATGGTGCTTATTTCAGTAATAATTGTCATAAGTCTACTGACATCAATGAGCAGGTCACCAGTCTGACTAAATAGAGGTGGTGTTGTTAGGGTAAATTGTAGCAAATAAGCGTCAAAATGTCCTTGTATCTATGTATATCAGCCTCAAATGATTAAAAAAGATAAATTAATAATTGCGATAGACTCATATCAACTCATAATAAAGACTTGTCACTATGTCAAAAACGCCAAATGCCTCAAACGCTCTCGACAGCCGCTTATCACATACGGTTTCGCCGACTGATTACGCAAAATTTGATCCCGATACCATTCATCAAAAGCTCAACACGTCATTGAGTCGTCCGCAGCTCAATACCGATGGTAGTATTCGTCACTTTTTGGGTATAGAAGGACTTAATAAAGCGCAGTTACAGGCTATTATCGCCAAAGCCGAGACATTTTTTGATGACAATGGGCAGTTAATCAACCGTCCTGAACTTGAAGGCTATACGGTGATGAATCTGTTTTTTGAGCCTTCAACACGTACCCGAACGACCTTTGAAGTGGCTGAAAAACGCTTGGGCGCCAATGTGTTGAATATCGATATTGAGCGTTCTAGTACCAAAAAAGGCGAAAGCCTGCGTGATACGTTATGGAACCTGCAAGCCATGACCGCAGATATTTTTGTGGTACGACATTCGGCATCTGGTGCTGCACACTTTATGGCGACAGAAGTGACGCCTGATATTGCAATCATCAATGGCGGTGATGGCTGGCACGCACACCCAACACAAGGCATGCTCGATATGCTAACCATTCATCGTGAGGCGCCACGGCCTTTTGAGGAGCTGTCAGTGGCTATCGTGGGCGATATTAAGCATTCGCGAGTGGCCCGCTCTGATATCAGTGCGTTACAAACGTTAGGCGTGAAAGACATTCGTGTCTGCGCGCCGCGTACTTTATTGCCTAAAGGCATTGAGCGTTTCGGTGTGCAAGTTTATGAAAATATGAACGAATGTGTCAGCGATTGTGATGTCATTATGGGGCTAAGAATACAGAATGAGCGCATCGGCTCTCCATTGTTGGCGTCATCGAGTGAATATTATAAGCACTACGGTATTACGCCAGAGCGTGTGGCCTTGGCCAAGCCTGATGCGTTAGTCATGCATCCAGGACCCATGAATCGAGGTGTTGAGATTGCATCGAGTGTTGCTGATGGTGCGCAGTCTGTGATTTTGAAGCAGGTAAATAACGGTATTGCTATTCGTATGGCGGTGTTGTCGTTGGCAATGGAAGGTCAGCGCGCTCATCAGGCGGCAAGACTGTAATACTCTGACTACTCTTTCATTCTTATTTAACTCATTTTATTGATACGGTAATAACGCTCATGTCTCATACGATAAACACTGATGCCACGATACTCAACCAGTTACCACAAAATTTTCAAAAATCATTACCAAGTGTTGTAATGGACAAGCTGGCTACTTTAGACACAGGACAAGAGATGTGGTTGCTGCCGCCATTGGTTGATTTGTGCGCTCGTTTGCGTGAGCCAGGCCAACAGCAGCACGGTACATTAAAGTCAGAAGGCTCAGCTGCTCGTGGTAATGGGTTTTTACATGTGGTTATTCCGCCTGATACCACACCGATTTTAGAAAATGGCTCTCTACTTAAAGGGCTACGAGAACGCGCACTAAGCGATGGCGGTATTTACTTACATATTTTAGGGGCGTTGACTGCGGGACTAGAAGGTGAACGACCCTCTAATATCGCGGGTCTAAAAAAAGGCGGCTGTATTGCTGTTTCTAATGCTCGTAGACCTTTTAGCAATGACTTGGTTCTGCTACGTACATTAGAGTATGCTGCCACTTTTGGGATGAAGGTGTTCTTTTATCCTGATGAACCAAGCCTGTCTGGTGAAGGTGTGGCACACGAAGGCTATATCGCCTCATATCATGGGCTACAAGGAATCCCGTGGATTGCTGAGACGGTTGCTTTGTCTACACAGTTGCTGATGGTTGAAGAAACTGGGATTGCTGCTCACTTTAGCCAATTGTCTTGTAAGTCTTCTATTGAATTGATGCGTTGGGCAAAAGATAAAGGCTTGCCAGTGACTTGCGATGTGGCCATGCATCAGCTGTATTTGACCGATGATAACTTGGAAGGCTTTAATGCCCAAGCTTATGTATTACCGCCGCTACGTAGTAATACCGATCAGCAAGCCATTCGCCGCGGCTTAAAAGACGGTACCATCGATGCCATCTGTAGTCATCATGAGCCACTGAACAGTACGGCAAAAAAAGCGCCCTTTGCTGAGAGTACCCCAGGTATCTCAAACTTTGATACCTTTATGGCGCTGGCCTGTCAGCTGGTACATGATGAGGTATTAACTTTAGAGCAACTGGTGGATAAAATTTGTCTGAACCCTGCAAAAATCGCTGGTATCAGTGAGCAGTACGAAAATATTGGCGGCGCAGTATTGGTTGACCCCAATCTTAAATGGCAGGTGACCACCGAATCTATGCTATCGAATGGTAAGAATACGCCATTTTTTAATCAGCAGTTGCAGGGCCGTGTTGTGGAGACTTTCTTTGGCTAACTTGCCCCGACAGGATGACCGTTTGCCGCCATCCTCGAAGGATAACACTCATGACTTGGCTAATCGACCAAACAAAATGCAAAGTACTGCTAGTGAGTCTATTAAGGCAGTCGCTATCTATGAGGTGGTCAAAGGGGTAGGCGCGCTGCTAGGAGCAGGGGCGTTGTGGTCTTGGCACGGCAACCTTGAGCAATGGCTAACGACTGCCACTGACTCATGGCAACAGACCTTTGGACAGCTACTGGCACCACAAATTGATAGTGCAGTACGGATTGCACAGCAGGCCAGTAAAAATTGGCCTATATTTCTATTATTGATTTTTGCTTATGCTAGCCTACGTTTTATTGAAGCCTATGGTTTGTGGCAAGATAAGACATGGGCATATTGGTTCGGCGTACTTGGTTATGGGGTATTCATTCCTATCGAAGTTTACTATTTAATAGCCCGACCATTTGATTGGTTTAAGCTGGCAATACTGATCTCAAATATTGTTATCGTATTCGTGGTTTATCGTAATATGAAACGAAAAGGGTTGATATAAAGCGTTCAGCAAACAATCATATCAATTGAAACAAGCCAGCTTAAGAGCTCCCCTTTAGCTGGCTTTTAGTATAGTGCTTCGTCTTAGCGTCATTCTAGAAGCATTCACCTAAAAACTTATTGACTATAGCGTTGCGGTATTGTTGTCAGGACGAATGCTTTTGGCCACTTTTCCAACGCTCAATCCCTGTACTAAAATAGAGAATATGACCACGGCGTAAGTGAGTGCCAACAATATATCGCGCTCTGATCCAGTCGGCAATTGCAGTACCAAAGCCACTGAGATGCCACCACGTAATCCACCCCACGTCAGTACTTTCCATGCACCTGTCGGCAAATCAAGCTGGCGATGAAAAGTCTTGGTGGTCATGCCCACAACAATAAAGCGCGCAAGCAAAGCAATCAAAATCGTCAATCCAGCAGCGATAAATAAGTTGCCTGAATAAGCGATCATCACCACTTCTAAACCGATTAATACGAATAAAATCGCGTTTAATATCTCATCGATTAATTCCCAAAACAAATCAATATAGTGCCGCGTTTTATCACTCATGGCTAAGGCGCGCCCACGGTTGCCCACCATCAAGCCCATCATAACCATTGCTAGGGGCCCTGATAAATGCCAGTGGCTGGCAAGTGCATAACCACCAATCACACCGGCGAGCGTCAATAACACCTCTTCTTGGTAACTGTCGATACTTTTTATTAGGTAATACAATATACCACCAAGTACCAAGCCAAAGACCACACCGCCGCCAGCTTCAACCGCTAAGGTATGCGCCACATAATTGGCCGTTGGAATATCACCGCTGGTTAAAATGCCCAGTAGGAGGACGAAAATAACGACACCAATACCATCATTAAACAGAGACTCGCCAGCGATGACGGTCTCGATGCTTTTTGGTGCACCGGCTGAGGAGAGGATGCCCATCACCGCAATTGGGTCAGTCGGTGATATCAAAGCACCAAATAACAGACACCATAGAAATGGCAACCCAAACCCAAACAAGGGCAACATAAGGTAGAGTGCTGTGGCGATGAGCATGGCTGAGACGATAGTGCCAATACCAGCAAGAATACCGATGGGTAGTTTATAGCGTTTTAAGTCGCCGATATTGACATGGAGGGCACCTGCAAATAAAAGCATCGAGAGCATGCCATCTAATAGCACTTCGGTAAAATCAAGCTGTTCTAATAAGCTGACCTCATAATCAATCAGTTGATCGAACCCTAAGAATCCTAAAAAAATCGCACCAATAGATAGAACAATAGAGATAACCATTACACCGATGGTAGTCGGCAAACCAATAAATTTGTGATTGACGTAGGTTAGTAAGGCGGTAATAGATAAAAATATGGCGCTGATTTCAAGTATGGTCAGGCTGGTTGCAGATGCCATAAAACAGGTCTCGTATGGATGATGAAGTTCTCTAAGCAGGCAGCTCATGAGCGTTACATAAACAGGTAATATGTCTCTTAATTTATAGTGAAATGATTATGCTGACAATTAACTTGATGGCATCTGTAGTGCTTGACGAATATCAGCGTCAAATTCACTGATATAGTCAAAGTGCTGATGCTGCGAATCCTTATTAAGGATAAACTCCTTAGCTTGTTGACACATATCCATTAGGTCATCTATTAGCTCTTGATAGCTTAGGTTTTCTGCGCCAGCGCGTTCAATCAGATGTAGCTCATGCAATAAAGTCTGCTGCTGTGAGTTATTGACTCGAGAATAATTGAGATCGACCATGGCCTGACACAGGGCTTTTAGCACCATAAGATCCGCAGTGGCATAGCGTCTGATTTCGCCAAGTGACGTTTCGATGAACTCTGATATTTTGGGCGTATAAGTAACGACCGCTAAAATGGCGACTCGCTGATCATTCATTGCCTTTTTGGGAGGGTTGTCTTTTGAGTTGCTATCATCATTTTGTGTTGGCGAATAAAAGTGATACGGACTGGGTGGCTGACGACGCATCATAATACTTAAGCAGCTTGTCAGTGACTGCACGCAGTTAACAGCGGTCTTCGGGTCGTTAATACCAGGAGATAGGGCTCGTACTGCGATTTCCGTCATTTGCCCTAAACTATAAGCGATATCATTAGAGTGTGCTAAGCGCTGCTCAATACGAATACAACCCGAAAAACGCTGCCAAAACATGCCATCAGGCGCGCGCGGTATGATTGCTAAATGCGGTGTTGCGGTTTTTTGTTGATTATTCGGGTGGTCAACAGGACGTTGATAAAAGTAGCCAATGACGTTTTTATCAGTGACATAGTCGCCAAGATTGGTGTGCATCTGCACCACGCCGCCATACTCTTGTGTTAGGGTAATCAAGGACTCTAGATAGACTTGCTGCAGGTAGCCTGAACAGGGCGGATAAATGGGCACAGCTTGCCAAGTATGGAACTGCTCGACGTCGTGGTGCTCGACATCACGCTGATGCTGAATATCGCAATGGTCACTATACCAATAGTGAATGTTATTGATAGCGTCATTGCTGGCGTTTTGAATGACATGAGACGCTTGGATGGCGTGTACCATATGTTGAATGAAGTACACCAAAAGTAGGGCACAGATAATGGCCATGATAATGGCAAAAGTCACTGCCAGTTGTGGTACGCCAAAAGCAACGTCGTATTTATGAATAGACTTGAGCACCAACAAACTATAGCTAAAAGTACCAATGAAGGCACCCAATACAAACTGATTGGGTGTGTCTGTCAAAAAGTTACGTAACAATCGCGGCCCAAACTGTGAAGACGCCATCGATAATACAGCAATCGTAATCGAGAACGTGGTACCAGCGACACCCAAGACGGCTCCGGCAATCGATGTCATGATGGCACGGGCGGCATCGTCATCACCAGTGAAGGCAAACGTGATTTCTCGAACTGTCTCACGGTCAAAGTGCTGATCGATAGTTACTAATAAAGGTGCAAGCAATATACCGACGATGACGCACGCCGTCGGAATAAACCAATAAGAACCAATTAACTCCTGCCATAGATTTCTTAGGCGATCAGGTAGGTCGGCCAATGTCTGTAGCGACCATAGCTGCGAGAATTGTTTTAGCCCCTGTGTCATTGCTATGAGTAGTCGTTTGAAAAGGCCACTTTCAGGGGGTGTATTCAAGGTTATATGCTCCAAAAATAGCACAAGATTCTATCTATCGTAAAACAGCGCCATAGGTAAGCTGAATACTCTGATGAATAAGAGTGCCAGTATAAATAAAATGGCTAGATACATGACAATGCTGCAAGTAGAATAACTTTACCATACAAATTCATGTGTTTGAAAATACAATAAAAATGACAGTAGAGCCTGAGGCTGGGTTAGTCTATATAAAACTTAATGCTCAGATTAAGAACATGCCCTAATCTTATTATTAGTTAGCTTGCACTCTCAATTCGATTTCTTTAGCGCACTTTAGGGTTATCTGCTTCAGTGATAATAGTGCTCTTATGCTCACGCCTACTCGTTTCTTTTTTATTAGGGGACGCGCCTGAGCCCATCGGAATCACTACCTCATTATTATGTTGATCACATTCAATATCACTGTCTTTGTCATAAGCGATGGGGTCAAAGCGTGGGTCATCTTCAACTTTTGAATCGCTCTTTGCTAAATCAGCAGGTGTGGAAATCGCAGTCTTCCTAAATAAGCTAGGAGTGCTTTTTTTATGAATGCCTTTTTTATCAGATGATGATTTTTTACGTGGCTCAGCGTTGATAAAAATAGCATTTAACGGTAAGTCTAGCTGCTGCTTGGCATAAGCTTCGGTATGCTCAAAGCGCTCGACCAATAGACTTAGCCAAGGCTTTTGGTCTTCGATTCTCATCTCATCAAGCTCGTCTTTAATAGGTAAGGGGTAAGGCAGCGTGCGATAAAAATCCCATAGCGTCATCTTACTCAAGTCTTTTTTGAGTACATAATCTTCGTCTTCAGTCATGGTGATGAGGTTACTGTCTTGTAGGTAATTGATATAGGTATACCATTTTGGCAGCTCCTTGCGGCCTAGCACATTACGCAGTGCTTGTTCGCTGACAGCTTCACCTTTTAGGTGATGGGTGTACACAAGGTTGAGCATGTCGAGTAAGCTGAATAATGGATGACGAGGATAGACTTCCTCGGTCTCAAAAATGGTCAGCGTATAGCTAATCTCCACACCCAATAGGATTAAATTCCAAGACAGATATATCCATAGTAAGAAAATTGGCAGTGCAGCAAACGCCCCATAAATGGCTTCATAACTGGTAAAGTTCGCCATCACGGTACCAAAAAGGTGCTTCATCAACTCAAAAACAATGGCGACAAATAGCCCAGCGATGGCAGCGTTTTTCGCAGGGACACGTGCTTTAGGGATAAACCAATACATGCCAATAAAACCAGCGATAGTCACACCAACAGACACCGCTTGTACCCAAAAAGACCAATCAATACCATAGCCTGCGATTTGGCGGTTTAAGAAACTCAGACTTTGTACTGCGCTCGAGGCAATAAATGCCGTACCCAATACCATGGGTCCCAATGTCACGATTGTCCAATAGCGCAGCATACTTTTGATACCACCTGAGCGGTTTTCTACTCGCCAGATTTGGTTAAAAGCGCGCTCAATAGTCGTCAAGGTCATGATGGTGGTAAAAAACAACACCATTGCACCGATAATGGTCAGGTTTGACGACTTCTCGGCGAAGCTGTTGATATACTCACTGACCTGCATGCTCGATTGCGGCAATAAGTTACTATAAATCACCTCATATATCTGCGCCCTGACAGAGGCTAGCGCCGGTACAGAGGAGAGAATCATCAATAGCACTGTTAATACCGGTACAATCGATAGCATGGTGGTGTAAGTCAGCGATGCCGCTTTTTGTTGGCAGTTGTCTTCAAAAAAGTGCCGAGTCAGGAATCGCAAAAATTGAAACCAGCGCTGATGTAAAAACGGGATTTTTTTTGATAAGTTTTCCATATCGACCATTTAGCAGGGATTAGAGTGACAGTAGTGTAACAAAGATAGGCGCTTATCATCTGCCATTTATTTGTGTCAAAATGCACAGCAGCAACCCCTACAAGGTTTTACTCGCTACAATATACCGCGAGGTTGTTTGCATGTCAGTGAACGACTGGGGCATAATGTGCACATATTTATATAATGCTTATCAGCTGCTATACATAGCTCTAATAAAACATAGCGCTAATAAAAACATATAGCTTAGCTCACAGCGTTAATGATTCTATAACGTCAATGATTTTATGAGGAAGTATTGCTAATGAGTCAAGCCAAACCTTATGTTTTAGTGCTCTATTATTCTAATTATGGTACGACTAAGACATTAGCATATGCTATCGCGCAAGGTATTGAAGATGCTGGCATGACAGCACGTATCCGTACGGTGCCGACGGTCGCACCTGAGACCATTGTAAGCAAGCCTGCGATACCTGACGAGGGTGACTTATATTGCACCATGGATGATCTGAAAGACTGTAGCGGTCTAGCGCTTGGTAGCCCAACACATTTTGGTAATATGGCGGCGCCCATGAAGTACTTTTGGGACAATACGGTGACATTATGGCTGGCGGGTAATTTGCAGAATAAGCCTGCCTCAGTATTTACTGCAACGGGTTCGATGCATGGTGGTCAAGAATCGACATTGCTAACGATGATGTTGCCGCTGATGCATCACGGTATGATTATCGTCGGTGTGCCTTATGCGGAGCCTGCACTGAACCGCACAAACCGTGGTGGTACGCCTTATGGTGCCAGTCATGTGAGCGGTGCGTTACACGATCAACCTGTCTCTAATGATGAGCGCGAGTTGGCTATTGCTCAAGGTCGTCGTTTGGCTATCAGTGCGACAGCATTGGCACAAGCCAACTGGAAACGCTAGAGGGCTTTATAGCCTGCAGTGTCTTATATTGACTGCGCTATCGTTGGCTCAGCTCTTTCGACTCTAAAAAGGCGTTACTGTAAACGTTATTAATTAGGAAATAAGTATCTCTAATGGCTACAAACCAAACCGACAATGAAGTGAAGGCTAGCGTACCAGTCAAAAAAGCCGGCAAGCCTGTTAAGGTTAAAAAGCCTATCGCCCCCATTCGTCAGCGTTTAATGCTGACATGGTTGATTTGGTTGGCTTATAGACTACTCGCTTTGCCTGTTTCTATTAGCCTTTTTAATCCGAGTAGCCCTGACATCGTCGGTGGTATCGCTTGGCAAGCACTATGGCTAGTGCCAGCATTTATCTTAACACCGTGGGTCATGGGTGGTCGCTCGCCTTATGCGCTATTGGTTGGTAGTATGTTTACACTGGTCTATCTAGGCGCTAGTGGTGTGGTGCTATTTACTCGTGCTTATGGCAGCAGTTGGGCAGAGATAGGGGTGTATCTGGTTGACTTTGTACTACTGTTTGCTATCAATGTTTGGCTGTTTATCCTGCTAAAGCGTCTGCCTTCGATGAATAATGTGGTCAAGCAACCACGCTAAGTGATTCATTTAATGAAGTTTAAGACACAAAAAAGCGGCACTCCATGTAGAGTGCCGCTTTTTTGTGAAAGAAGTTAGGTTATATATAGCTAGCCAATATAGGGTTTAGTTAGTCTTGGTTAACTCTAAATCCATTTTCTTACCATCATTAATCTGACTTACTTTTACTGGTAGGTAGTCTAAGCTCGGTGCCAACCAAAAACTGGTTGAGCGACCGTTATCATCATGAATACGGTCGACACGAACCGTATCGAAAGTACCTGCTGGCACGGTAATTCTAGTATTGCCCGATTTTTTAAATGGGGTTTTTTCTACTTTGTCTTTTTTTGCCATGTAGTAGTTACCAGAGAATTTACCATTTAATAAATCTTGGCGAATTTGTACCTCTAAGCTTAAATCATCAAAGGCTTGCTGCGCCATATTCAGGGTTGTGGTCTTACCTTTATAAGTACTGGTCACCTTTTTAGCACTTGGGTTAAAACTCAACTTGTGCGTGCGTCCAAGACCTAGCAACTTATAGGTGGTGCTTGCCTGCGTCGGAACGACGTTATTACCGCTAATCGTAAACGTGCTGTGTTGCGTGGCACTAGCAACACCCGCCACTCGCGCATTAACATCGTACTTCCAAGTGTTGCCTGATTTTGCAAGCGTACGAGTCGCCGTGCCTTTGTATTTGTCTTCCACGGTAAAGCTATAGTTGGCGCTTGATGGCTGGATAGCCTTGGCGTTAGCAAGGGTAGGTGCGGTCATACTCAAAGCTCCAATAGCAGCGATACTGGCACCTGTGGTTAAGGTGGTTAAAAAATTAGATGTGCTGCGATTACCGTTATTTGAATGGTTTGTTAATGATTGATTGTTTTTAAATAAAAAACTCATGGATATTCCTTAATGTGATTTCAAACTGATCTGTCAGCGTTTACTTATAACTATTATTATGATCTCAAGGACTATAATGGTCATAATCTGTTACATTTTCAAGGGTGGCGGCAAAGGTTGGAGTCTGCCTCTTGTAATCAATATTGCTGATAAAGGTAGCGTTATGACTGCTAGTAACTTGCTGTAAAGGCAGTAAGACAGGGTAACTAAAAAGGTCAGTGATAATTGAAGTGTACCCACGTCTCATCGCTTACTATTACAATCCGAATCCGATAGTAAACCTGTTGTTTTAGAACAATGCTCAAGCCTTTAATACCGTGCAATTCAATCTAATTATCTTTTTAAAAGGTTCTTAATGACTGAATAAGCGACAATGTGCGAAATTCTTGTAAAATTTTGAGCTTTAGACTTGAACCGAACTCACCTTGCCCCCACTTTTTGATACAAGCTCAAAGCTTATCTGTAATGTGCTGTTTTTAGCAGCGCATCCTATAGATTTTGGTATTGAGACCATTAATTCAAATAAACCCTTACTTTTAATAACCAACTTTTGGAGTCATATCGATGAACATTCGTCCTTTACATGACCGTATTGTCGTCCGCCGCATAGAAGAAGAAACAAAGACTGCTGGTGGTATCTTGCTTCCTGGTTCAGCTCAAGAAAAGCCATCACAAGGTGAAGTGCTAGCAACTGGTAATGGCCAGATTCGTGACAATGGCGAAACTCGTGCGTTAGATGTAAAAGCTGGCGACAAAGTCTTGTTCGGTCAATATGCTGGTCAAACGGTAAAAGTTGACGGCGAAGAGCTATTGATTATGAAAGAATCTGATGTATTGGGTGTGCTTGAGGGCTAATTGTCCACGAGGCGATTTTAGCTAATTATTTTTAGCGAACACCATTTATGCCTCAAGAGCATTATAAAAAATATCTTTCAAACATTTAATTGCATTCTCATACTAATAATAGTGGAGTAATTTAACATGGCAAAAGACGTAAAATTCGGCATTGATGCCCGTAAACAAATGATGGACGGCGTAAACGTTCTAGCAAACGCAGTAAAAGTTACCTTAGGCCCTAAAGGTCGTAACGTGGTAATCGATAAATCATTTGGCGCTCCTACCATCACTAAAGATGGTGTATCAGTTGCCAAAGAAATCGAGCTTGAAAACAAATTTGAGAACATGGGCGCGCAATTGGTTCGTGAAGTTGCTAGCCGCACTAATGATGTCGCTGGTGATGGTACAACCACTGCGACCGTATTGGCTCAGTCAATCCTGCAAGAAGGCATGAAATCAGTTGCCGCTGGCATGAACCCAATGGATCTTAAACGCGGTATCGACAAAGCAGTACGCGAAGCGGTTAAAGAAATCCATAAGCTATCGACCCCAGCTGACGATCATAAAGCGATTGCTCAGGTTGGCTCTATCTCTGCGAACTCAGACACCAAAATCGGTGAATTGATTTCTCAAGCGATGGAAAAAGTGGGTAAGCAAGGCGTTATCACTGTTGAAGAAGGTTCAAGCTTTGAGGATACCTTAGAGGTTGTTGAAGGTATGCAGTTTGACCGTGGTTATATCAGCCCATACTTTGCCAACAAGCAAGACAGCTTGACTGCTGAGTTTGAAAACCCTTATATCTTGCTTGTTGACAAAAAAATCAGCAATATCCGTGAAATCGTCCCATTACTTGAGCAAGTGATGCAGCAGAGCAAGCCATTGCTAATCATCGCTGAAGACGTCGAAAACGAAGCATTGGCTACGCTAGTTGTCAACAATATGCGTGGTGGTTTAAAAACTTGTGCGGTTAAAGCACCTGGATTTGGCGATCGTCGTAAAGCAATGTTAGAAGATATCGCGACACTAACTGGCGGTACGGTTATCTCTGAAGAGATCGGTTTAAGCTTAGAGACTGCTACTCTAGAACAACTTGGTACTGCAAAGAAAGTCACTGTTGGTAAAGAAAACACCGTTATCGTTGATGGTGCTGGCAACAAAGCAGACATCGATAATCGCGTTGAGTCTATCAACCGTCAAATCGAAGAGTCTACCTCTGACTACGATAAAGAAAAGCTACAAGAGCGTGTGGCAAAACTGGCAGGCGGCGTAGCGGTTATTAAAGTTGGCGCAGCAACTGAAACTGAAATGAAAGAGAAGAAAGATCGTGTTGACGATGCGCTACATGCGACTCGTGCAGCGGTTGAAGAAGGCGTTGTCCCTGGTGGTGGTGTTGCCTTAGTTCGTGCAATGAATGCATTGTCTGAGCTACGTGGCGATAACGACGACCAAAACGCCGGTATGAACATTCTACGCCGCGCAATGGAAGCACCATTACGTCAAATCGTGACCAACTCTGGCGAAGAAGCTTCAGTTGTGGTCAACGAAGTGAAGAGCGGTAGCGGTAACTACGGTTACAACGCAGCGACTGGCGAGTATGGTGATATGCTAGAGATGGGTATCCTTGATCCAGCGAAAGTTGCTCGTTCAGCATTAGAAAACGCTGCATCTGTTGCAGGCCTCATGCTCACGACCGAAGTCATGATTACTGATTTACCGCAAGGTGATGATGGTATGGCTGGCATGGGCGGTGCTGGTGGAATGGGCGGTATGGGTGGAATGGGCGGCATGATGTAATTTATGCCTCGACTAAACTTGTAAGACGTTGTTAACCTCGTTCGATGTACTATCAGTACAATCTTCACTTGGTTGCCTAGTCGTACTGCTTTAGTCAAACCATAAAACGATTTTCACTAGATTTTTATATATATTTTTGAAAGCGTTTGAACTACCGAGAGCTCTGTTATCGTTAAGATAGCAGGGCTTTTTTAATGAAGGTTTTTAGTCCGTTTTTCCCAAACAAAACCCCGATAGGCTGAGCTTATCGGGGTTTTTTTATGCAAGTTTAGTATATCTTAGCTAATAATTACGAGTCCACTTCATCTCGTCTAAACGTCCATGTCTTATCATCAGACAGCTCATCGACATAATAATATCTTGCCAAGTCAAAGTTCTTTAATTGCTCAGCCTTGGTCAATTTATTGTCAGCAGCATATTTCACCATCAATCCACGGGCTTTTTTGGCATAAAAGCTAATCACTTTATAGTTGCCATTTTTCTCATCTTCAAATCGTGGTGTGATGATTTCAGCATTTAGGGCCTTTTTCTTGACCGATTTAAAATACTCATTGGAGGCCAGGTTTATCAATACTTTGTCTTCGCTATCAGCCATGCGTGCATTGATAACATCAGTCACTTCCTCGCCCCAAAATTCATATAGGTTGTCACCGCGCGCGTTTTTCAGCTTAGTGCCCATCTCTAAGCGATACGGCTGAATCAAATCTAGTGGTTTTAGCACACCATAAAGACCTGACAAAATACCTAAGTGCTTATTGACGTAAATAGCCGTTTCTTTATCCATGTTATACATATCAAGACCAGTATAAACATCCCCATCAAATAAATAACCCGCTGGTTTGGCATTGTCTAAAGCAAATGGCTTATCTTCGCTCCAGCTCCATTGTTGATTGCGCTCAGCATTGAGTTGGGCCAAATCGTCAGAGATGCTCATCAGTTCTTGCAAATCAATTGGTTCTTTTGATTTTAGTATTCTAATCAACTCTTGCGAATGCTCTATAAGCTCAGGCTGACTATAGTAGTTGCCGAGATTGACAGGAATATCATCCGTTTCATTCAAAGACTTGGCAGGGGATAGTAAAAAATACATCGTTCTTCCTTATTATAGTGAATCAATGACTGACCTATTAACATGTCAAGCTATCTTATTATACGGCATGTCAAAATTAAACTTGACTGCCTCATGGTTGTTTTATGTTTTTGAAGCATATACTGATGATTTATAAACAATTGAAGAGTTATTAATAGTGCTTTCAGCCTTTATATAATAAGGGATAAGCATTAGTAGAAAAATAAAAGTTTTTAATATAACAATAAAAGTTATACGGATGGTGTAAACGCCTAACTTTTTATTTTACTTGTGGGTCATCATTAGGCAATGAAAGTTAGCGGACGATATCTCTATAATAAAAAGGCATGATGGTGAAGTAGCCATCATTTATTAAATTGATAGCCTTTGGTCATTAATTTTGAACCAACTCGACCAAGGGCTTTTTTGTCCCCTGTGCTTTTTTAAATGTGCTTTGAGGGTATTAAAGATAGTCATTAGACGTAAGTAAGGAGACGGTATGAAAATCGGTGTAATCAGTGCAGATAACGCGAGCGAGAGCCGTGTCGCGCTAATCCCAGACGCAGTAAAAAAACTGCGTAAGCTTGGGTTTGAAGTCGTCATACAGTCAGGTGCAGGTCAAGCAGCGTACTACGCTGATGAGATGTATCAGGCTGCCGGTGCCGACATTGCCAGTAGTAGCGCCGAGGTAATCACCCAGTCTCAGATTATTACTACGGTTCATGACTTGTCAGCTGCAGCGATAGAGAGCTTGAACGCGGGTCAAATCGTGATTGGTATGCTTGACCCATATCGCAATACGCAGCTGGATACTTATGCTGCTAAAGGGGCGACTGCCTTTGCGATGGAGCTGTTACCTCGCACTTTATCACGTGCACAAAATATGGATGTTCTATCATCGCAAGCCAACCTTGCTGGTTATAAAGCGGTACTGCTCGCGGCCAATGAATATTCGCGTCCTTTCCCGATGTTCATGACATCAGCGGGTACGGTTAAACCTGCTAAAGTAGTCATTTTGGGTGTGGGTGTTGCAGGTTTGCAGGCCATTGCGACAGCCAAGCGCTTAGGTGCCGTCGTTGAAGCAAGCGATTTACGTCCGACCGCTCGTGAGCAAGTAGAGTCATTAGGTGGTAAGTGGCTTGATGTACCGATGAGTGCAGAAGAAGCTGAGACCGCCAAGTCTACAGGTGGTTATGCTTGGACACCATCCGAGCAATATGTCAAAGACCAAGCAGCTGTGGTTGACAAGGCATTAAGCAATGCTGATATCGTCATTACCACGGCGCAGATTCCTGGTCGTAACGCCCCGCGCTTGGTACATGGAGCCACGCTTGCCAAAATGAAAGCGGGTTCAGTGCTGATTGATATGGCTGCTGGAACAGGCGGTAACGTAGAAGGCAGTGTGCCAAATGAAACTATTACTACTGCCAATGGTGTGCGTATCGTTGGTGCAGCCAACATTCCATCAATGCTAGCGGCGCAGTCTTCAGATTTGTACGCCAATAACCTTGTGAACTTTATCACCACCTTAATTGCTCCTGCAGCTACAGATGACGCTTCAGCAAACAAACTGGCACTGAACTTAGATATGGAAGATGAGATTCAGGGCGCACTGGCAGTGACGCATGAGAGTCAGGTACGACTAGCCAAACGCTAGTTTTGACTGCCTATCACTACACACTTTGTCACCATACATTTGCCAGACACGAATAAATTTTTAGGAGGATAAGATGATTGCCACTGTTTTAGCTGCAGCGCCAGCCGGTGCAGCCATGAGTAGCACACCATTTGTAGCGATTTTCACTGTATTTGTACTCGCTATTTTTGTGGGATATTACGTCGTTTGGGGAGTGACCCCAGCGCTACATACGCCATTGATGGCTGTGACCAACGCCTTATCAAGTATTGTCATCGTCGGTGCGATGCTACAGACGGTTACCATTGACGGCTCTGTGTTCACGCCGACCAGTTTGCTTGGTGCCTTTGCCGTATTTTTGGCCAGTATCAATATTTTCGGTGGTTTTGCCGTGACTGAGCGCATGCTTTCCATGTTTAAGCCCAAGGTGAAAAAAGCGCCTGTTGTTGATGCTGATAATGGAGGTGACGCATGAGCGACTTAACGAACTTCATCGCTACCAATGCTGATTGGTTTTATTTGGTTGGCGCCATTCTTTTCGTATTAACGTTACGTGGTTTATCGAGTCCAAAAACAGCCATTCGTGGTAACCGCTTCGGTATGGCGGCGATGGCTATTGCTGTTATTACCACATTCTTCCTAGCCGAAGGTCCTATTTTATGGATGATTGTCGGTGCTATGGTTTTGGGTGCAGTGGTCGGTATGTGGAAGGCCAGAACGGTCGCCATGACCCAAATGCCAGAAACCGTCGCTTTGATGCATTCATTTGTTGGTTTGGCAGCGGTGGCCATTGCATTGGCAACCGTACTACACACTGAAGAAGCTTATAGCACAATTACTCGTCTAGAGCTGTTCATCGGTTGCTTTATCGGTGCGATTACCTTTTCAGCATCATTCTTCGCTTTTGGTAAATTAGCAGCAAAAAGCTGGGCGAAAACGCTGGTTGGTGGTTGGGTTAAACCGGTACAAGCGATTCTATTTATCGCGATGATTGGTTTTGGTGCGGTCTATTTTATGACTGATTCGCTACCAGCATTCTATGCGATGACTGTACTAGCCATTATCTTTGGTTGGATGTGGATTGCGCCAATCGGTGGCGGTGATATGCCAGTGGTTGTCTCACTATTGAACTCATTCTCAGGTTGGGCGGCAGCCGGTATTGGTTTTACCCTTGGCAACTCGATGCTGATTATTGCAGGTTCACTGGTCGGTTCATCAGGTGCCATTTTGTCTTACATCATGTGTAAAGCCATGAACCGCTCATTACTCAACGTATTGTTTGGTGGTATGGGTACGACAGCTGCTGCTGCAGGCGGTGATGATGGTGCACCAAAGAACTACAAAGCAGGCTCTGCAGAAGATGCTGGCTTCTTGATGTCCAATGCCAGTAACGTTGTGATTGTACCCGGTTATGGTATGGCGCAAGGTCGTGCACAGAATGCGGTCAAAGAGTTGTACGAGCTATTGAAAGAAGAAGGCGTCAATGTTCGCTTTGCTATTCATCCAGTGGCAGGTCGTATGCCAGGACACATGAACGTACTATTGGCGGAAGCGGATGTGCCTTATGATGACATCCTAGAGATGGATGAAATCAACTCTGACTTTGCCAGTACGGATGTAGTCTTGGTCATTGGTGCTAACGACGTGGTAAACCCATCAGCAAAAGAGGATCCAACGTCGCCAATCTTTGGTATGCCCATTTTGGAAGTTACCAAAGCGCAAACGGTCATGGTCATCAAGCGTTCAATGAGCACAGGTTATGCAGGACTTGATAACAGCTTGTTCTACATGGACAAGACCATGATGATCTTTGGCGATGCTAAGAAAATGGTCGAAGAAATGGTTCGTAGTATCAATGGCGGCGGTCATTAATTGCTAATCATCTACTAATAATATTTTCACGAAAAAAGTCACTGAGGTGGCTTTTTTTGCGTTAAGGTATGCCACATTTATATTGAATTAAATCCTACACAAAATAAGAGTTAAGAGAGCCATTTATGAACATGTTGATACGTTTTTTTATTATGGTCCATTTACTAAAAAAGCAACTTAAGCAGCAATCAGCTAGCGCAAGTCTGAGTATAGAAGTCTTAACCGCACCCATTGTCCGTTCATACCGCGTATTGCCGCATGACATGGGTTTTCGAGATCATCTGCCTAATTATCGTTACTTGTCTTTTATTGAGCTTAATATCACTCATTGGCTAATGGCATGCTGTCATCAAAAAGGCATTAAAAATCTCGGTTGGATTATTGCCATGCAAGAAATGGTCTATCTCAAAGAAATTAAATTTCTTAATAAGATGACGGTAAATAGTCAGCTTGCCGGTTGGGATAAAAAATACGTCTATTTTGAAACGAGATTCTTTGTAAAAAATCAATTGATGGGCGTAGGAATGACTAAGTTTGTATTGACCGATAAAAAAGGTAAATGCGCGCCAGAAGTTTTAGATATGTTGGGCGAGCGGACGAATGACGTTATCGATTCTTGGAATCAACATCAAGTGGCCATTAAGTCCGCACAATCTGCTTAATTGATGAACTCAAGAGAGTTTGCATAACCAACTTGGCTATAATTGGTTGGCGAAGTTTGGTAGGATAGGGGCTATTACATTGACAAACGATTAAGTCGATAAACGACTTGATATGATTGTTTTCTAACATTATAAAAGTTAAGGAGTTACTATGACCCCGCAAAAGTTGAAGTGGACAGACAGCTTAGATATCGCGATTGAGCTTTATGAAAAATTCCCAGAAACTGATCCGCAATACATACGCTTTACCGATTTGCATCGCTGGGTAACTGAGCTTGAAGGCTTTGATGATGACCCGCAACGCTCAAATGAGGGCATCTTAGAAGCCATTCAGATGAATTGGATTGATGAGGCTGACTAGTTCGACTCTTCTAATTTCCCTAAAATATCAAATAAAAATTATATAAATAGGATAGGAAGCACATGACTTCAAAAATCAAAGAGCTATCCGAAGCGATAGTTTGTAAAGGTATCAGTGTTCGTACCACGAATAACGCAGAAATCAGCCATGACACGGCTAAATTGGGTCGATTATGGCAAAAATTTTATCAAAACCATGTGGAGCATCTCTCTGAAGGTGAAGATATTTATGGTGTTTTTCATAACTATGAGAGTGATGATCTAGTAGGCGCTTTTGATGTAGTAGCGAGCTGGAAGGTAAAAAGCGAGCCAGTAGAAGGGCAGGATAGTGACGAAGACAGTAATGAAGACAGCAACGTTCTTAGTGCTGAAAACATCCTTAGCGCTGCTCATTCTAGCGATGTCGTAACAGTGGCTATTCCTGCTGGCAGGTATCTGGTGTTCTCTGAAGAAGGGCATATGCCAAATACGGTCATGAATGCTTGGGAGAAAGCGTGGGAATATTTCCATGATTCAAACTGTGAGCACACACGCACTTATAATGTCGATTTTGAGCATTATATTGGTGGTAATTTAGAGTATGGGCAAGTAGATCTGTATATTGGTATTGAATAGAAACCCCACTCTCAACTTCGAAAGTGATTGAAAAAAGAAGAGCACCTCACTAATCTATTGTTTTCGACCAAGAATACAATGGAGTTGTGAGATGCCCATAGACGAATTTATCATCAATATCTATTTAAT
>NZ_JASDCF010000003.1 GCF_030408035.1 Psychrobacter sp. APC 3426 | reverse complement strand
GACTGGCAACAATCAAAACCGTCGGTACGACGGGGTTAGCTTAGTCCATTTGCCTAACCGCTGATACAAAATATCGTATCAAGTATGGGTATTACCTAAGAAACCCCTACCTCTTTAGGTGGTGGGTGGTTCATCTGACTTATTACTCAGCAGCCAAACTATTTATCAGCTAAGAAGTCTGGTAATTCTGCCGCTTGTTTCTCAAGCTTTTTCAGCTTCTTTTTACCCAAGCCGCCTAGAACGTCAACTGCATGGCGCAAGCGTGTCAGCGTCATGTCAGCGCCGATAATCGCCATAGAGTTCATCACTGGCGTCGATGAGGTGCTACCAGCGATAGCGATAAAGAACGGTGCCATAAAGTCGCGCATCTTAATATCTAGATGCGCAGCAAGGCCTTTTAGGGTGGCATAGATATTTTCTTCTGACCATGTCGGTAAGGTCTCTAGCTGCCAAAGCGCCAGTTGTAGCATTTCGATGATTTGCTCAGGCGTCAGTGATTTATGCGTAAAGCTTTCTGCATTGATATCAGGGAGGTTCTGGAAATAAAAGCCACTCCAATTGACGGCATCAGACAGTAATTCGATACGTGGCTGAATGGCGGCGGCAATAGCGGTTAATTTATCGCTGTCACTTGCCCACTCTAAAATTTTGTTTTTTAGCTGTTCAGGCGTGAGTTCACGTAGCCATTCAGCATTTAGCCAATTGAGCTTTTCGATATCAAAGATAGGACCGCCAAGCGACACACGCTGAATATCAAAACTGGCAATCATTTCCTCTAAGGTAAATTTCTCAGCTTCGTCAGGCATTGAGTAGCCCATACGACCAAGATAATTGAGCAGCGCTTCAGGTAGTACGCCGGCATCACGGTAATAGGTGATAGAGGTTGGGTTTTTACGTTTAGAGAGCTTTGATTTGTCAGGGTTACGCAGTAGCGGCATGTGGCAAAGCACAGGCATCTCCCAGCCAAAATACTCATAAAGCAGCTGATGCTTAGGTGCAGAGTTTAGCCACTCTTCACCGCGCATGACGTGACTGATATTCATCAAGTGGTCATCGACGACGTTGGCTAGATGGTAGGTTGGCATGCCGTCGGTTTTTAGCAATACTTGCATATCGACTTGTGTCCAAGGAATCTCAACCGTGCCGCGTAGCATGTCATGCACCTGACAGATGCCTTCGGTTGGCACGCGCATACGAATGACGTTTGGTTTGCCCTCGCTTACCAGTTGCGCGGTTTTTTCAGGTGCTAAATGGGCACAGCGACCATCGTAACGCGGCGTTTCGCCATTGGCCATTTGCTCAGCGCGCATGGTATCGAGCTCTTCACTGGTACAAAAACAACGAAACGCATGGTCGTTTTCTATCAGCTGCTCTGCATGCTTTTTATAAATATCACTACGCTCGCTCTGACGATAAGGTGCATGTGGACCGCCGATATCTGGACCTTCCGCCCAGTCAAGACCGACCCAGCGTAGCGCATCCAAAATCATTTTTTCAGATTGCTCGGTTGAGCGCGTTTGGTCAGTGTCTTCGATACGTAAAATAAACTCGCCGCCATGGGCTTTGGCAAAGGCTAAATTGAATAGCGCAATATAAGCGGTGCCGACATGCGGAAAGCCAGTCGGAGAGGGTGCGATTCGAGTACGGACAGGGCGCGTACTGCTAGTAGAAGTTGATGGTTGCATCATAAAAATCTCAGAATAGGGTGGTGAATGAATATGGCAGTCAAAAATAGCAATAAAAAATAATGGTTAAAAATGCCAATGACAAATGTGAATCAAAGGTCTGCACAAAAAATACGGCATAAACAATAGCCGTCCATGTGGAAAAATAGCGTAAAATATAGCGCTAGTATAACAGAGAGATGGGATATTTTTAACGAAAAGCCCTCCTAGCGCTTGACTACCAGTGTATCCTTGCGATAATAATGCTAGGCAAGTCATAACTTGTTTATTTTCATCTGATTTTTTACTATTACTGACCAAAATGGTCGTCATCTACTGAGTCGTTTGTGTCCATATCGAATAATAAGCCAAAAAGTAAGCAAGATCTTAAAACAACCACTTCGTCAGCCACTGATAATGCTGAGTCGGCAGATCATCTGTCTGCAGTAGACAGTGCTGCCGCTAAGCTGGGCGAGTCTGATATTCAGCCTGCTCAAGAGCCTGTCACAGACAAGTCCACCTCTGATGAATTGAGCTTTGTTCATGATGCGGTGCTATTGCAAGAAACGGTCGCCGCGGTGTTGGGTGTCAGATCACTGCCCAAGCAAACGGACGATACAGGACAGAATAGCTTACAAATGAGTGGCATCTACGTCGATGCAACTTTTGGACGTGGTGGTCACAGTCGCTTGCTATTGAGTCAGTTGGCCGATGATGCAACCTTGATTGTGTTTGATAAAGACCCAACGGCCATTAGCGTTGCTCACGAATTGGCAAGTACTGACAGCCGCGTAAAAGTGGTGCATGACAGCTTTGCGACCTTGACTGACAGTTTAGCGGCGATGGGTATCACGAAAGTTGATGGGCTAATGGCAGATTTGGGTATTTCCTCACCGCAGATTGACGATGGCAGTCGCGGTTTTAGTTTTATGCGCGATGGCGCGGTCGATATGCGTATGGATACCAGTCGCGGACAGTCTGTTGCCGAGTGGTTAGAGAAAGTCGATGATGAAACTCTAGCCAATGTGCTTTATGAGTTTGGCGAAGAGCGCCATAGCCGCCGCATTGCCCGTGCGATTAAGCAGATGGACAGTTATGAGTCGACGCTTGAGCTAGCAGAAGTGATAAAGGTGGCGCATCCAAACTGGCAGCGTGGTAAACATCCAGCAACACAAAGTTTTCAGGCGATGCGCATCTTCATTAACAATGAGCTTGGCGATGTTGATAGTTTTTTAGAACAAAGCATTCCGATTCTAAAATCGGGTGGGCAGCTGGCAGTGATTAGTTTTCACTCCTTAGAAGATCGCCGTATTAAGCAGTTTTTGCAACGTCATAGTAAAGGCCAGTATCTAGAAGATGAAAACTTGCCGATGCCGCCTAAGCGTCCACGTTATTTTAGCAAGCCAAAACGCGTGGGACCTAGCAAAGATGAGGTCAGCCAAAATCCACGCTCGCGTAGCGCATGGTTACGATTGGCGACTCGCAGCGATATTGAGTACGTGACTGATGACAAGCAATAGAGCTAGGTAGGCGAGCTATTCAATAGAAAGCTATTACGTAGTATATGGTTACTATTCTCTATCTGAATAATGCCCAAATGTTCTAATAACTACGCTACTGTTAAAAAGCTGTAAATATTGCCTGCTAGGCTCAGCAGTTACTTTTTTGTTTAGCGTATTTGGTTGGCTTGGCTTTTTGGACTACTTATCGTTTATGGCTATGATTGGTTGATATGGTTGTTTTTTGATGGTGCTGACGAATCATGATATTCATGATGCTGATACAGTTACCGATTTTACATTTTAAGTTCACTTTTTTGAGATCGTCATGGCAATATCTGGCAAACCTGCAAACCGTCGCACCGCTACGCCCCATACCACCGATGTCGGCGAACTATTCGTGCGCCGATTTAATGTGGTCAGAATTTATGTGGGCGTACTATTGCTGTTAGCCGCTGCGATCGTATGGAGCGGCATAAAGACCGCCGAAGAAGTTCAGCAATACCATCAGGATTATAAAACTTTGCAAGATATGAAAAAACAAGAGCGCAAGCTCCAAGTTGAGCATCAGCGTTTGCTGATTGAACAGCAAACCTTTAGTGCTACGCCGCAAATCGCCAGTCGTGCAGTCGCTGAGTTGGGAATGTACTCACCCACGCTAAAGGATAAGCTGATTATTCAGCCAGGTGCTGCGACGGCATTGGCACCCGCTGCCGCTACAGAGTCAGATGCGGTCGCAACCAATGATTCAGATGTTGTCACGCCTGTCGCTACTACCGACCTTTCTCCTGATGTGGCTCCCGATGCTGTCTCTGAGAGTGCTACAACCGATGCTGATGTAGCGGAGGCAGGGCGATGAGTGAGAAGAAGTCTAAAGCCACTGACAAAGCTGCTGCCAAGAGTAGCAGCAAAAAACCCGCCAGCGGTAAGGTGACTAAGCCGTTACGCCGCGCCAGTGCAGCCAAATCTGGGCAGACGAGCGGTAAAGCTGATAGCAACGCTTCAGGTAGCCGCAAGGCCAAGCTGTTTGGTCGTCTAAAAAAGAACGATACCCAAGGTGCTTATACTAGTGTCAAAAACCGCAAAACCACCTTTTTAAACAAAGCGTCTGGCGCCTCTTCTCGTGGCGGCTTTGAGCAAGATAAAACTCGGTTTTTAACAGTTTGGGGTGTGGCGCTGGTCATATTGGCAGCGTTGATAGGCCGTGCTTACTATATTCAAGTCGCCAATGCGCAGTTTTATCAAGATAAAGGCAACGAGCTTATCACCAGCGTACGCACGCAAAAATCCTACCGCGGCATGATTACCGATCGTAATAATTTGCCACTGGCGGTCAGCGCGCCGCTAGCGACCGTTTCTTTCAGTCCGCATGATTATGCACGTGAATACTACGAGCTTAAACGTATTATTCTGACCAATCCTGACAGTCCACAACTGCGTGCGCGTATGCAAAAACGTTTGGACAATATGGACTTGACCACCCTTGCAGCGGCGGCCAATATCTCAGTCACTGAGCTAAAACGAGTCACGGCCATCGATGACAGTATCGATGTGACTGATGAAGAGGCGGTCAAAGCAGCGCTACCATCAGGTGCAGGCTCGCATTATTTGCCGCTGTTGAATAAAGTCACGCCAGAAATTGCCCAAAGTGTCAGCTCGCTAGACTTCCCTGGTGTCTATGAGAAGAACTTTTTTCAGCGCTATTATCCACAGCCGCAGCCTAACTCGCAATTGCTCGGGTTTATGGGGCAAAATGCCAACGATCCAGAAGGTGGCTATGAAGGGCGTGCTGGTATTGAACGTCAGTACGAAAAAGAATTGGCAGGCAAAGATGGTAGGGTATTGGTATTAAAAGATGCCAAACAAAACAGCCTCAAAGAGATTAAACAAGTCGAGCCAGAAATACCGGGTAAAGATGTGGCGCTGACCATTGATTCGCGTCTACAGTATTTACTCTACAAAGAGCTGGAAAAGACAGGTCGCTTACAAAAAGCGCGTTGGTCAACGGGTATGGTTGTTGATGTACAGACTGGCGAGGTGTTGGCATTATCAACATGGCCATCGTTTAACTCTAACAACTTAAATGAGATGACCGGTGAAAACCAACGCAACCGCGCGCTGCTGGATGTCTTTGAGCCAGGGTCGGTGATGAAGCCGTTTACCGTTGCTGCCGCCTTAGACTCAGGTAAATATACCGCGACCTCATTAATTGATACCAATCCTGGTTCGATTCGTGTCCGTGGTTATACCATTCGCGACCATAATAATTTGGGTATGATTAATATGGGCACGCTGTTACAGAAATCTAGTAACGTGGCCTCGACGAAGATTGCTTTATCTTTGCCGCCGGATGCTATTACCAATATGCAAAAGCAGTTCGGCTTTGGAGCAAAAACCCCATTGCAGTTCCCCGGCGAGGGCAGTGGTCTAGTGGTCACACCAAAAGAGAAAGAAACCTCACGCCGTGCGACCGTCAGTTATGGCTACGGTCTACAAGTGACACTCGCGCAGGTAGCGCAGGCGTATTCAGCTTTGGCGGCAGGTGGTGTGATGCATCCGCTGACATTAATCAAAGATGACAAGCCGCAGCCGAGCAAGCGTATTATGGAACATGAGCAGGCGATGGCTATCGTACAGATGATGGAGAGCGTCACCGAGCAAGGTGGTACGGCTAAAGGTGCCGCTATTGATGGTTACCGCGTTGCTGGTAAAACAGGGACGTCGCGCCGTATCAACCCGAACGGTGGCTACTATACCGATCAGTATCGTAACGTCTTTGCTGGTATGGCACCGGCATCAAACCCAAGGCTTGTAGGCGTGATGCTCATCGAAGACCCGCGAGCGCAGATTTATGCGGGTTTGACCGTGGCGCCAGTTTTTCATAATGTGATGAAAGAAGCGCTGCGTTTGTATAACGTGCCTTTAGATAAGCCACTGAAAACCGAAGCACCATAAATATCACTATAATTGAGTGTTCAGCTTTTGATAAGCTGAGTTTTTAACCGTTTAGGATTTGCCAATTTAGGATTCGCCAATGACCCTGTCTACATCATCGCCCAGTAGCACTGTTACCTTACAGCAGCTAATGGAGGTTAATAACAGCAATAGCAGTCCGCTAAAGTCGCCGTTAGCCACGATGATGGTCGCCATAGATGATGCATCAGGGGGCGTGTCAAATCAGACATCTCAAATGTCTCATACATCGTCGGTTGCTGAGATACCGTTTGATCAGTTTCGCTTAGATAGCCGTCAGGTATCGGCAAACGACGTGTTTATTCTCTTAAAAAGCCATATCCCCAACTGCCAAAAAAGTCGTGACTATCTGTTGCAGGCTGCCAAAAGTGCTGCTTTCATTGTCTCAGAAATTGATCCTAGAGCTTTGCTTAGCAAAGCGAATGTACCACCGCACGTTAATATTGCGCTGACTGATGATAACGCCCTCGATGGTCAGCATCTGTTAGAGGCACTGCCTTGTCCTGTCCTATATATACCCGCTATTCGAGACTTCTTAGGCAGTCTCATCCAAGCACGCTTGCAATATCAGCAGCCTGTGAATTTGCCACAGGTAGTAGCGGTGACAGGTACCAATGGCAAGACCACTATCAGCCAATTGGTGGCGCAGCTGACCCAACTAGCGGGTATGAGCAGCGCAGTGATGGGCACCGCGGGCAATGGTCGACTTGGGGCATTGGTGCAGGCCAGCCATACCACTGGTGATGCTTTAGCGGTTCAGCAATTCTTATATCAAATGGGTACCGAGAATGCTGAATTATTGGCATTGGAAGCCAGCTCCCATGGTCTAGATCAGCAGCGCTTGCAAGGCATGCCAGTGTCTGTAGCAATCTATACCAACTTGAGCCGCGACCATTTAGATTATCATGCCGATATGGAGGAGTATGCCGCGGCAAAAGCCAAACTGTTTGATAAAGCACACTTTCCAGCGTTGACGCATGCGGTTATTAATATTGATGATGAGCATGCTCAGGTCATGTTAGATACAGCTCATGTCAGCGGCTTGACGGTATGGACGTACAGTTTGGGTGCGACAAAATCTGCAACCTTTGTCGCCGATCATATTACCCCAAGCTTAGAGGGCGTGAAAATTGCGCTACGGTGTGACTTTAGCGCGACCGTCAATATTAATGACAAAGCTGATACCACTGACATTGTCCCACCTACGCCTTTAGACACTCAAATCAGTATAGTCAGTCCACTACTGGGACGTTTTAACGTTGCTAACTTACTCGCCGCTATCGCAGCCGCTGTCGCACTAGGCGTTAGTATAGAGCGTATCGCTGAGGTTGTGCCGCAGCTGCAAGGTGCCGTTGGACGTATGCAGCGTGTGCCGTCTGTGAATGGCTGCTTTATTGTTGATTACGCGCATACACCTGACGCACTCAGTCAGGTTTTGGCCAGTTTGCGGACGCATTGTGACGGTCAATTATGGGCAGTGTTTGGCTGCGGCGGTGACCGTGATGCAGGCAAGCGTCCGTTAATGGCGCAAGCGGGGTTGGCTGGGGCAGACAAAGTTGTATTAACGGCTGATAATCCGCGTACCGAAGATCCAAAGGCGATTTTGCAAGATATGCAGGCTGGAATGAGCGATGAGCAGTACCAGCGCACCCATATCGAGCCGGCCAGGCAAACTGCGATTGAGTACGCAGTCAGCCAAGCGAGCCATGATGATATCGTCGTTATCGCTGGCAAAGGTCACGAGACCTACCAAGAGATTAATAACGTTCGTTATGACTTTGATGACAGTGTTGTCTTGCAGCACGCGCTAGAAAAAGTTGGGCGAGTATAAGGAAGTAGTGTGAATTGTCATGATTAACATTGCCATGATTTTTTGACATCTCAGCCCTTATCCAACCGTTATTATTAAGAGTGTTAAGTCTAACAATACAGTATTTATAAAAATTAAGTAGTCATCATACAAGGTAATCACTATGACAGCCGACAACGACAATACCATCCAGTCGCCAGGGCTCTATGTCTGGCAGGTGGATAATTTGCTCGCCGCGACAGCCTCACTTGATGGTCATTGGCAGCTATCAGCAGAACAAGTAAACGCCGGACAGACAGAATTAGCAAAAAATGCTGTGACCAGCAACCGTATCGCCACCGATACCCGCACGATAAAGACGGGTGATGTCTTTTTGGCATTGAGCGGTGAGAACTTTGATGGTCACGACTATATCAATATGGCAGCCTCGCAAGGTGCAGTTGCAGCCATCGTCTCTCGTCCTATCTCTACGAGTATCCCGCAACTGGTTGTGAGTGATACTCGTTTGGCATTAGGGCAATTGGCTGCTTATCGTCGTCAGCAACATAAAGATTTGACCGTGATTGCCATTACTGGCTCTAGCGGTAAGACCACCTGCAAAGAGATGCTAGGCAGTATCTTTGGTAGATTAGCGCCGACGCTCATCACCCGTGGCAACCTAAACAATGATTTGGGCGTGCCAATGATGCTGCTTGAGCTATCAGATCATCATCGTTATGCCATCCTAGAACTGGGTGCCAATCACATTGGTGAGATTGCTTATACCACTGAGATTGTACAGCCTGATGTGGCTTGTATTCTAAACATTGGCACCGCTCATTTGGGTGAGTTTGGCAGTCGTGATGGTATCTGCCAAACCAAAGCAGAGATTTATAGCACCTTAACCGATGCGCAGTTTGCGATTGTCCCTGACAAGGATGACTTTACCAATAAACTGCGCCGTATCGCTGAAAATCATACATCACATGTGATTGGCTTTGGTAATACTGACGTCAGTGCCAGTCATCTCGATGTCGAGCCTGAACGCAGCGAATTTAAATTGCATATTGGTAGCCAAGTTCATGATATTAATTTGCCACTGGCTGGTGAGCATAATGTCAATAATGCCTTGGCGGCGGCTGCCTGTGCACACGCGCTCAATATCGCTGTCAGTGACATCGTGATTGGGCTAGAAAATGCACGTCCAGCCAAAGGTCGTTTGAATAGTCAGATACTGGGTATGCATCGTCTTATCGATGATACTTATAATGCCAACCCACATTCGGTACGCGCAGCAGCCAAAGTACTGGCGGCGCAAACGGGCACCCAAGTCATGGTCTTGGGTGATATTGGTGAGCTGGGAGATGCGGCAGTCAGTGAGCACCAAAGCTTGGGACGTACCATTGCCACTACTGGTATCAATGTACTGCTTTGTGTCGGTGAATATGCAGAATACACCGTGGCAGGTGCCAAAGAGATTTCTGACATCAGCGCACATGCCTTTGCTGATAAAGACAGTTTATTAAAGTATTTACAGCCGTATTTGCAAGCGCAACAAGCGAAGCCTTGTACTGTGTTGTTCAAAGGCTCACGTTCCATGGAAATGGAAACACTTATCAATGCGCTAGTCGAGGAGTAGGCGGTGTTAGTTTGGTTATTTAGCTGGCTTGGCCAGTATTATACGCCGTTTTCTGCGGTTTCTTCATTGACGCTACGCGCGTTACTTGCGGTTGTTACCGCGCTGACTTTTAGCATGTTCTTCGGTGGACGAGTCATTAGGCATTTGCGTGCACTCAAGTATGGGCAGGCCATTCGTAATGATGGGCCGCAGTCGCATTTGGCTAAGACAGGCACGCCGACCATGGGTGGGGTGTTGATTCTGAGTGCGATTGGGATATCAACCTTACTGTGGGCGCGCTTGGACAATCCTTATGTGTGGATTTTGCTCATCGTCATGATTATCTTTGGCGCAGTCGGTTGGGCTGATGATTGGCTGAAGATTAAATATAAAAACCCGAAAGGCTTGATTGCTCGCAAAAAATATTTTTGGCTATCGATGGGCGCGTTGTTCGTCGGGGTGTCGTTATACTATATCGCCACACTACAGCCAGATATCGCAACCACCCGCGAGATGCAGGATTTACTATTGCCTGTCTTTAAGAATTGGATTATTCCATTCTCAGCGGTACCATTTGGTATTGGGTTTATTATCTTTACTTATTTTGTGATTAATGGTGCCTCTAACGCGGTCAACTTAACCGATGGTTTGGATGGCCTAGCTATTTTGCCCGTGGTATTGGTTGCGGCAGGTTTGGGTGCTATGGCGTATGTGTCAGGTGACGTGCGCTTCGCTGATTACTTGCATGTGCCTTATATTCCTTACAACTCTGAGGTCATTATTGTCTGTGGCTCGATGATAGGGGCAGGTCTTGGCTTCTTGTGGTTTAACGCGCATCCTGCACAAGTATTCATGGGTGATGTGGGTGCACTTGCGCTTGGCGCGATGCTCGGTACGATTGCTGTCATGACTCGTCAAGAGATTGCCTTTGCCATTATGGGTGGTCTGTTTGTCGCTGAAGCGTTGTCCGTGATGCTACAGGTTGGCTCGTATAAACTACGCAAAAAACGTGTCTTTCGGATGGCGCCACTGCATCATCACTTTGAAGAGATTGGTTGGAAAGAAACGCAAGTGGTGGCAAGGTTTTGGATTATTGCCATTCTCCTTGTGATTCTGGGTTTGATGACGTTAAAACTGCGTTAAGCATACTCTCACCAAGCATCTTTTTGTCTTAAATAAATATCTTGTCAAAAAGCCATCTCACAAATTGAGATGGCTTTTTTATTGGCTGATTATAGAGTCTTCTCTCTGTTTTTTATCATGCCTTATTTTTTATCGTGCCTTTTATGCCTTGATAGGCCTGAATTTTGTTAAAATGACAGCCATATTTGTATGATTTTGAGAAACCCGTGTCTTTATTTATTTGTCCCCTTTGCCACTCACCCATGCAGCCAGCAACTGATACATGGCGCTGTGATGGCAGCTTGCATCCAAAACAAACCTCGCATCCGTTTGACGTGGCGCGTCAGGGCTATGTCAATCTGTTACCAGTGCAACAAAAGAAGTCCAAAGCGCCTGGTGATAGCCAGGCCTCTATCGATGCACGTCAACGGTTTTTGAATGCAGGGCATTATCAGCTATTACAAGCGTTAATTGGGCAGCAAATGGCGCAACTGTTGGCGCAATATGAGCGAGTAACCACATCGGTGGCGGAGCGAGATAAAGCTGCTGTCAACTGGTTGGATGTCGGTTGCGGTGAGGGATACTATACCCAAGCAATGGCGCAAATGGGAGCAGATGTCATAGAGACATTGATAGCGGCTGATATCAGCAAGCCTGCCGTGTCTACGCTTGCTAAAGTCAGCAAGGCAGCCAGTCAATTATGGTATCAGAAAGACAAAGATAGCGCTGCTAAGACAGCCATTTATCCATTGGTGACCAGTGCAGCTCATCTGCCATTGCACGCTCATAGCGTGACAGGTATCAGTAGTATCTTTAGCCCTATTTTGCCAGAGGCGTTTTCTGATGTATTGATTGATGCAGGGTATTTAATCATAGCCAAGCCTGATATTGGGCATTTAGCAACGATGCGTGAGGCATTGTTTGATAGTGTACGCGAGCATGATTCTGATAAGTTCTTACAAGAGTTAGCGCCATTATTCACGCTGATAGGTACACATCGTGTCAGTACGGTACTGAGACTATCGGCAGATGAATTGGCTGATTTGATGACCATGACGCCTTATGCTTATCGTGCTCGCGCAGAAAATCGGCAAGCCTTGCTCGCCAGTAGCGAGACATCGCCATTTCAGACAGAGGCCAAGTTTGTGGTGTATGTCTTGCAAAAGAGTGCTAATACCTAAGCAGCTTTTCAAATGAATGGAGCGCTTGTTAAATGAGGAGTACACTTTTTAAATGATTGGATGGCGACCTTACTCTAGGGCGTGTCCTCAATTCAGTGAGTTTCAATGAATAGTCGTCTAAATGCGTTAAAATGCCACTTATAACACAGGTCCCATTGTCGCAACGATATTATTCCAAATCCTGTAGGGCAGCGGCCAGTTTTCGACCTGCTCACGGGTCACCTCATCAGAGTCAGCAATATACTGATGTTGACGCTCAACGATGTCAGCGGTAAGTGCTCTATCACTAAAAACGATGTTGTTTTCATAATTCAAATCAAAGCTACGCAAATCTAAATTGGTCGAGCCAATCAGGCCAATCTCCCCATCGACAGTCAAGGTTTTTGCATGTAATAAGCCTGGCTTGTACTCATAGATTTTCACTCCGGCTTCAAGCAGTTGCCAATAGTAGCTATGGCTGGTGGCAGCAACAACGATAGAGTCGTTATTTTGTGGAAAAATCATCGTAACGTCTACACCGCGGTAGGCTGTGGCGCATAAAATACTGACCAGTGAATAGTCAGGTACAAAGTAGGGCGTTGATATAATGAGGCTGCGCTGTGCTTGGCTAATTAATGCACCCAAAAACTGCGGCGTGGTACCGTGGCGCTGTGTCGGTCCGTCAGAGAATACTTGTGCGGCAAAGCCGTTGTGCACTTTTTCATCATTGTTTAAAACAATATTTGAATCGTTATCTACCTCATTTTTTATAGCATAAGACCCCTGCGGCTCTGTATGGGGCTTAATTGTTGGTTGTGTGTAGTATGCAAAGCTTTCGAGTGGCGTATAGGGGTTTTCACTTAGCCAATCACTGGCAAATAGCATCTGATTTTGCGCTATGATTGGTCCTTCGACTCGCAGCATAATGTCCACCCACGGTGCAAATTTAGGCTTGACCAAAAACTCAGGATCGGCACAGTTGCGACTTCCAGAGTAGCCAATTTTGCCATCAATCACGGTAATCTTGCGGTGATTACGCAAGTCAATACGACTAAACATCATCACCTTTAAGATATTGCTGATCGGTAGGGCGACGCTGACTTGGACACCTGCGTCTTTCATCTCTTGCTATAACTTTGAGCGCACCATTTTACGTGAACCCATCCCATCAACCATGGCGCAGCAGGTGACGCCGCGCTTTGCTGCCCGTATCAATGCTTGGGCCGTATCGATACCCATACCATCAATTAGCCAAATATAGTACAACACATGGATATGATCGGTCGCCGCATCAAAATCAGCAATCATGCGTCTGCGCGTCTCGCTTGCATCTGCCATCAGCTCCGCTTGGTTGCCCACCGTTGTATGAAAGCCTGTGGCATTGGCAGAGTAAGCAAATGCTGCTCGATACTCAGGTTTGACGGCTTGCACCAATGCTGAATGACTGCCAAGCACCTCGGGATTACGTGCACGCAGTCTATCAATCGTTTGCTCACGCTCGCGGGTAAAATCACGTCCTAAATGCACCTCGCCAAACATCCAATAAACCACAACGCCAAGGTAAGGCAAAATGAAAAGGATGACAATCCAAGCCAACCGTGCAGGTGAGGTTAAGTCATGGCGAGCCAGAACACGCAATGAAATTAATATCAGCAAGATAAAATGAATGGTTAAGAAAATATCCAAAAGCATGAGGCCATCCGTTATTTTTTATCGGCAGTTTTTACTGATTATAACGCACTCAAAAATATCAACCGTGTTGATTGGTATCCATATTAGTACCAGTATCAATACGGTAGCAACATAAGCCTATAAAAAATAAGAATGTGGCTTTTTTACGAGGATACTCCTTAGGACATGCTTTAAGTCACGATTTCATTGTTGATTGCTTTCGCCCAACGCCTGCTTTTATTTTTACAGCGCATACATAACTCATCAGCGCGCGTGAGATGGTCGACGTTACCGCAGTACATACAAGCATAATGAAAGTTTGGCTCTACTTGTGTGACGGCTTTGTAAGGTTTAGGGAATAGCGGCAGACCATAACGGGTGTCATCTAAAGGGTATAATATCAAGCTAAAGTTGCCATCGGTCTCAAGCAGACCAATGCGAACTTGCCCCAAATGCTCAACTCCCTGCCTGCGCATCTCACTAAAAAACTCATCATGCGACATCTTGCCTTGCTTGATTTTCTCCAGTACCAACAGCCCATTTTCGACGATATAGACGGGCTTGCCTTCCAATAAATATTCAAAAGGCTGGTACTTCATCATAAACCAAGTAGATAGGCGGTACAGGCCAATCACCACACTCATGATAATCACAGCTTGGATAATCGGTAGATCTTCGGTGAACATGGGGTCACCAGCAATAGAGCCTAGTGATAAAATAATGGTCAGCTCAAAGATAGACAGCTGACGCACGCCGCGCTTACCCGTAAAGCGTAAAAACATGATGATGAGACCAAACATCACCGCCGCCCGTAGAGCCACCTCAGCCGCGAACGCCCAAGTGGTGTCGTGAATAAAAATACCTGCCCAATCCATGTCTGACTTCCTTTTTAAAACTTCACTATCGATTGCTTTTGGTTTTCACTGATAAGAGCACTACGCTACCGTATCATAAGGCGCGTTAATATTCTCCGAATAACCAACCGCTGACAAAAGCAAAATACTCACGGAACCAAGCATTATAACGAATGGATAACGGTGTTGGACTGGCGATAGTGATGGAGTGTGTATAGCCTTGATGTCGCGCAATCCTGGCTGCGCGAATGGTATGAAAATCACTGGTAACGATAGCAATAGGGTCAGTAATAGAGACGCCTTGCGCCGCTAATAGGGCTTGGCTATTGGCTAAATTTTCTTCTGTACTGGTGCTTTTACCTTCTTGTAGGATGCGTTCAAACGGAATGCGGTGCGTCTCGTGTAAGTAGGACGCCATGATATCAGCCTCGCTACGGCTACGCTGAAAACCAACACCACCGCTGGTTATTACTATGGCGTTTGGTTGTGCATCAATGAGAGGCGCCGCAGTATCTAAGCGCTTGGCTAAGGTAGGAGTGGGTTTGCCTGCGACTGTGCCTGAACCTAATACAATGATAGCTGCCACTGTCGGCGCTGGCTGCTGGCTTCGTTCAATCTGCTGCTGCAGTGACCAAACAAACACCATAAAGCTGATAAGCCACAGGATAAACAAACCCCATAAGCCATACCATACTCGCTTAAATAGAGGGTGATGCCTGATGAAACGGCGAATTCGTTCCCAGTAAATGCCATGAATGACAAAAATTACGCCAATAATAAATGGCACTACTGAGCCAAAGTTAATCTTGCCAATAATCATCAATACAGCGCAGTCTATGGTGATGATGATACCGACAATGAGTAGGAGTATACGGATGAGTAAGGTTTTGGACATAGCTGAAAACTGCTTGTGTTTAATGAACTGCAAGATAATTATAATACCAACGATATAATCCTTGAGCTAGCTACCGTTAACTTAGATTTTTAGTAAAATATAATATTCTGATTATAAGATATTGACGGATGAGCTGTTTAAGACCCATCAGCGCTCATGGAAGGAGGGCATTCATGTCGATGATGAACAGTGGGCGATACTCAAAAAAACCGCTGCCGCGATACTGGTAGAAAACAGCGAGGCGTCTAGTAAAGGCGCAGGCGGGGTTTAGTAAATAAGTTTAAATAAAATAACTAGAAAAATCAGGCAAGATAAAGTTAAGCGTTATTGCTTAACACTTAGCAGATGTTTTAAAGAAATTTGGATAGAGTGGAAAACTAGAGGCTTTGATAAAGCAGAGTAAGATTGGCGGTGAAGGAGGAAGTCTAACTATAGATATAAGTAATTGATTTTAAAATGATTGTTGTTTATATAACGTGATTTAGACCAACTATTAGACCAACATCTTCTAAGTATTGGATGCAAGAGGTATATTGGGATTTATCTCAGGATAAATCGTAACCAAATATTTCTACAGTGCTATTTGGTTTCAAACATATACTATCACTAAAAAAGCTTTTTTGGTTAGGCCTGTTTTATTCATCATCAATCGAATGATATTCGACTTTAAAAACCCATGTCGATGAGATGTTTCTACTGGCTGATGCTTTGAGACTAACGCCTTTATTAGTTGAAGTTATTATTGCGGTTGTCTCTGCTGCGCCATTTAAACTGTCATCAAACGTCAGGCTAATTTGATGCGAACGCAGTCCATTATTTAATCTATGAGTTGCCATTAGGCTTAAGTCAGAATCGATATCAACCCACGTCTGTAAATGTATAGGGACAGTTGGCGCTCTTCTAGGCTCATCAAAAGAGGAGTAGACTTCCTTTTTTATACTGCCATCTTTCTCAAATTTTGCATTTATACCAATATCCATAGCTGCAGGTTTTAACACACTGAAGTCAGTTTCTATTTGACCCTTAGTGTTGTAAAAGCTTGCGTCCTCTAAGTATATAGACTTTGCACCTAGCGCAGCCGCAAGTTCCATGAACACATTACTTTTTTCTTTTGCTAATAGTTTATTATAATCTTGTAAAGGTATGTATATATCATCTTTTATAGGATGCGAGATATAAAAGCAGTTATTTCTAGGAACTTCTCCCATACCTAGTGCAATATTGCTTGCTTCATTCAAAGGAACATAACTTACTGTAGCGCCTAAACCTAGTGATTGTTGAATAGCTGCTAACATAACTTCATTGCTTATCTTAGGAGTAGAAACTTTACCTTTTGAAAAAAAATTTGCCGCAGTTCTTGCAGCTGCTATGGTATCAATCATACTATTAGTCACGATCAATTTAGCAACGTTTATTACTGCTGGAGTAGATATTGAGTTAACATTTACTAACTTTGCAATATTATAAGCGTTGATTAAAGAAGGCTTATCTGCAATAAATAATATCTTTTGTTCTTTGCGCATTTCTATCCTATTAATTAATAGTCAGCCTTTGAGCTATTTGTTGATTAATGACTCTTATCTTTGTATATCACCGCTTAAATTGCTTAATACTGCTTGCCCCACCCCGAATAGATCAAACGATCTCTTAACTATGATATTGGTAGTGTTCTCATTGTGTGCACGTAAAAAAGTGCGATTAATCCATTAGAAGTGTAGCTGAACGCTAAGGTGTTAAAGTTGTTTTATTTTATAAAGGCTATAAAATTTTTCAATAATCAAGTTAAACCTCTCCTTTAAAAATTTTTCATAAGCCTCAGGAGTAAAACTATGCTTATCTTCTACAAACAAAAGGTCCTCTTGTTTAGTAAAGGAATAGTCCTCAACTCCTTTAATTAAATCTTCAGACTCATCACTAGTATATTTTTTATTAATAACTCCTTTCTTATAATATTCATAAAAAGTATTGGGGCTGTCCTAGATAACTAGTTCAAACCCTGTTTAACCCATTGTTTTAATTGTAGTAATTGCGACTTTGGGTCACTGTGATTAAAACGCCACTCACATTCCTTTAAATAGAAGTGAAAATGCTCTTTTGGAACTCCGTTAAACTTACGTAGATGTCGTTTAGCTTGGTTCCAGAAGTTCTCTATACCATTAATATGATTCTTGTCATTAACAAAGGTTTTAGAGTGGTTGATACGATAATGAGTAAACTCACTGACATCTAATGCGTTATAGCTTTTAAATGAGTCAGTATAAACAATGCTATCAGGCTTCACTTTTTCTCTTATGATGGGGATCAAAGTATCTGCTTTAGCATTGGGTATAATACAAGCGTAGACCTTGCCATTACGCTTTAATAGACCAAACACGGGCACTTTGCTACCAGCACCTCGCTCTCGCTTGCCTTTACGAGTGCCACCAAAGTATGATTCGTCTACTTCGATTTCGCCTTCAAATAGACCAGGGTCTTGACTATTCTCGTAAATAAGCACTCGTAGCCTATGAAAGTAATAACTGCTGTCGTTTTATTAACACCAACTAGGCTTGCTGCTGTTCTGGCGGTAGAACCAGCAACAAATAACTCGATGAGTCTGCTTTGTTTATACCAACTTAGTTTACTCTTTCTCATAGTGCTATCCTAAATAATTTTACTTATCTAGGACAGCCCCTTATCTTATTAATATCCATCTAATCTGTTCCTTATCGCTTTTCATCAGCCTCTCTATCCACCAGCATCCGTAGGCTGTGCATAAATGCCATCTGAAAGTTCTCATCACTCACAAACTTTTTATAAAAGTCCACTTCCTTACGGCGGTCTGAGACAACAATCTCTTTGACGATATTAGCAAACTCCAGCTTGCGTGCCTGCTCATCTTCAAGGCTATTATATTTATACTTAAAGTCTTGATGCTCCTGAATACGCTTAACCAAGTTTACAAGCTTAAAGCGCTGCTCTTCAGGTGTTGCGTGCCAGTTTTCAAACCAGCGCTCATTAAACTCTTCCACTATTTTATCTAATACGTCCTCTGTAGATTCAGGATCATAGACGCCTAACGGATTAGGGTTAGATGGTTTTAATTCACCCTCATCATCGGTGAGGGTGATTTTTTGCCCCAATGCGGTACGCTCAATAGCGTAAGTATTGAGGTTGACCGATTCTAGCAGCTCATCTAACGCTTTATCTTCAGTGGTTTGCACGTTTAGCTTCGGGATCAATGGTTTTAGTACCCAATATAGGCGCTCCCAATCGACCATGTTAAATGGAATGATCGCTGCAATTCTGCCATAGAGCTTAACAAACTGTTTGGCTTGCATCTTAAATTCGATCTTAGTTTCATCTGATAGATTGAGCTCATCGTTAAAGCGATCGGCAAAAACATCTACCTTTGGCTCCAGCACTTCCATAGGCTCGTTACCAAAGAACAGGTCGGCATACTCTATAACTTCATGTGCCTCGTACACGCCTTTGCTGTCTAGATTGTCTTTGATCTCATGCAAGACATTAATGTCAGTCGCTTCAGACAAAGTGGTCGCTGTGTAGTATCGATCAAAGGCAGCTTTAATATCTGAGGTGGTGTTATAAAAGTCGAGTACAAATAAGTCCTCAGTCTTTTTGCCATACTTTGGCGCGGAACGGTTGAGACGTGAGAGCGTCTGTACCGCTTGTACGCCTGCCAGTTTTTTATCGACATACATGGCGCTGAGCTTTGGCTGATCAAATCCAGTTAAGTATTTATTCGCCACCACGAGTAAGCGATATTCATCGGTATCAAAGGCGTCTTTGGTTTTAGACTCTTCAAAGCCATTCATACCAGATTCAGTATATTCAATACCGTCTACCTTTTTGCTGCCAGAGAAAGCAATGAGGATTTTAAACGGATTGCCTTTTTCTTTGAGGTGTTTGTTTAGGGCTTTGTAGTAACGTATCGCCATTGGGATATTTTGCGTGACGATCATGCCCTTGGCATGACCATTCAGACGGTTTTTGCCATAGACGTTATCCATAAAGTGATCAAGCATAATTTCAGCTTTGGTAGTGATGGTTTGCTCAGTATGCTCGACGTACGCTTTTAGCGCCTTTTGCGCTTTGTTGGTGTCAAACTTAGGATCTTCTGTAATGGTTTTTTGAATCTGATAATACGACTGGAACGTGGTGTAATTACTGATCACATCAAGAATAAAGCCTTCTTGAATGGCTTGCTTCATCGAGTACAAATCAAACGGCTCAAAGCTGCCATCGGCTTGCTTGATGCCAAATTTTTCAAGCGTGCTGTCTTTTGGTGTAGCGGTAAAACCAAAATAGCTGACATGCCCTTGCATCTTTCTAGCTTCAATGGCCTTATTAATTCTATCTTGGCTGTCCTCGTGCGCTTCTGCATCATTAGATTGATCAGTGTCGTTGTCATCTTTTACGCCAAGGGCTTTATTCATGTCATCACTGACTGAGCCCCCCTGCGAGCTATGGGCTTCATCGATTAAGATGGCAAACTTCTTATCTGCCATTTCGCTGATCTCATCAAGTATCCACGGAAACTTAAAGATGGTGGTGATAATAATCTTTTTGCCAGATTCTAACGCATCACGCAGATCGCTAGAGCGCTCGGCATGAGCGATAATGCCTTTGACTTCACTAAACTGGTTGATATTATCGCGGATTTGCTTGTCCAGTAGCCTGCGATCAGTGACCACGATAACAGAATCATAGAGCGGCTTTTGAATCTCTGCGGTATGGTATTGGTCATCATGACTTGGATTTTGGTACGCTTCGATCAGCTGATAGGCAAGCCACGTAATTGAGTTGGATTTGCCTGAGCCTGCTGAGTGTTGGATCAGGTAACGCTTACCGACACCGTTTTCTTGCACGTCAGTGATAAGTCGTCTGACCACATTCATTTGATGATAGCGAGGGAAGTACAGCGTTTTGTCATTAAGCTTAGGGTTTTTGATGTCAGGGTCATCACAGCCTAAGCGTATGAAGTGGCTGAGTAAATTTACCAAGCTGTCCTGCGCCAATACCTCTTGCCATAAGTAAGCGGTCTTAAAGCCATCAGGATTAAGCGGGTTACCACTGCCGCCATTGTTGCCTTTATTAAACGGCAAAAAAAACGTCTTAGCACCAGCTAGACGTGTGGTCATATAGACTTCTTGATTGTCTAGCGCAAAGTGTACCGCACAGCGTGCGAAGTTAAATAACGGCTCTTTTGGGTCACGATCGTTTTGGTATTGTTTGAGGGCGTTAAACCGTGCCGTTTGGCTCTTATGCGTGCTTTTTAGCTCAAAGGTAATAAGGGCTAAGCCGTTGATAAACAGCACAAGGTCAATGGACTTGCGTGGCTCATTGGCTGAATAATACACTTGGCGGGTAATGCTAAATAGGTTTGTTTGATAGTTATCTTTAACCTTTTGACTACTACTGGCAAGTGGGGCAGGGTAGAGCAAATTAAAGGCGGCATCATCGACGGATAAGCCGTGTTTTAAAATATGCAGAATACCGTTTTTTTTGATGATACGATCAAGCCTATGCAAGATCTTATCTTGCCAATCATTGGGGTTAAACTTGATGATTTTATCCAGCTCATCTTGCTGTGTGTCTTGCAGAAACTGCCAAAACAAAACCTTATCAATTGCAAAGCGTTTATCGAAGTCATTGGATGCGCCTTGAATGTAGCCCATGCCGACCATGCTATTCACGATATGGTCTTCAAGCTCGCGTTCACTAAATGTAGACGGTTGGTTTGCCATGTCAGATCCTTTTTATTATTATCAATGTGATTGGGTGGTGCATGATCACCAATGTCTAAATCTATATCTCAGTGTCTAAAATCACACCTGAATGTCTAAAATTAAGCTTAAATGTTTAAAAATCTGCCTGAATGTTTAAAAATCTGCCTGAATGTCTAAAAATTTGTACTGAATGTCTAAAAATTTGTACTGAATGTCTAAATAATACCAAGCCTTTTCACCTATCTGTTAGCTTCCAAGTCTTACCTCGTGCTGTGATCTTATTCTCTCTGCGTAAACTTTGTAGTAGGTTTCGTACTTTGGCTTTTTTTTGCTGCTCGGATAACACGTCTGGTAGCTTTTCAAAAAGTATCTCATCAAATACTGCCCGTTTCACTTCACCGAAGTCTTCAAGGCATTGCAAGATAATATCTTTATAATACTGATTATCAAACCCTTTGTTTTTAATGTAAGTTGCCATCTCATCGGTCTGTTTCGCGATGTGCTTGGCGATATGATAGTTTGGTTTTCTACCTTCGATCAGCTGACGGTTTTTAAGATATCTAACTTCATAGTCGTTTAGCAGCTTACCCTTTTGTACTTTATCGAGTAGGATAATATCCTCAAGCGATAGATTAGGCGATTGCGCCAGCTTTTGCGCATAAGCGGGATCGATAATCTTACCGTAAATGGTTACCTCAACCTTGTTGTTGGTCAAGTCGTATTCTGGTAATGGAAAGAACTTGTTGCGCTGAATCATAAACATCTTTTTGATGCCGCTACCGATGGTGTCGATCATATTTAGGTTGACCATCGCATCAACTAAAAACTTGTTACGATAGCGATGCTCAGGAGCGTCTTTTTTGACCACCGCTTCAACACTGACCGGGATAAACCGCCCTTCGTTTTTTATGACTAACCTACCGTCCTCAAACTCAACAAGGCTCACGCGGCCGCCACGTGTGTAATCTTGGTGGGCGATGGCATTGTTCAAGGACTCCCTGATTAGGTAGGGGTCATACTGATCCACTTCTTCAGGAAACAAGGTATTGCCTTGCATATAGCGATACTTGAGATTACGAACTTTACCGAATACTTCATCGACGGCCAGCAATAGCGGACAGCTAAAGTGTTCATAATCCTTCTCAACGCCGTCTTTATCTTTCAGTATCCAAGTGACTTTTGCAGAAGCGGGGTTAATTAAATACTCAGATTCGCTCTTGCCTAGTAATAAAATAGCAGCGCGGGTGATTTGTCCTTTGATGGTCAGCTTGGCTTTATCCAAGAACTTACGATCATCCCAATCTTTCATTTCTTCTTTAAACTTGGAGTTTTTGTCAGCAAATCTAAGCCGCGCGAAGGCAATAGCGTCAGGGTCGAGATCATCAATGCTGGCGTCCAAGATGGTGTACCGACTCCAATCAACCTGCGATGGTGCGCGCATGGTCTCAAGCTCATTGAGATTTAACGCGCCAAGCGATGAGCCATCGCGCCCGTAGTAATGCCCGTCGAAGGCAATGGGCATGCCTTGCGGCGCGGCAGGTATCTGTAACAGTAGCACTCTGCCATTGGGGTGGTCGACATCATGAATAGGCGTAAAGGTCACACGCCCTGTCATACGGTCGGCCACGTCTTTTTTTAGCTTATCTAATAACGCGTCATCCGCGTAGGCTTGTGTGCCTACGATATGTTTATCATCATCAACGCCAAATACCAGCCACGCGCAATCCTTTGCCTTTAGGTTGGCTTCGTTGCTAAGCGCTGAGAAGTACTTGCATAACTTCTTAAAGTCATACTGCGTCTTGGCTTCTTTAAACTCAACGACTTCATTTTCGTTGGTCTCAAGCAGCTCGGATAATTGGTTGATGGCATTGGGCATGAGGGTCACTTAGCTGTCTGTGTTGATGATAATAAGGTTAGCTGACCTTTATCTTACCTGTCACTGCTTGGTTGATCAGGATGGTTTTGTATTCTTTTAGGCGGTCGATTTGCGATTCATACTTTTGAGCAGTATTAGGAAATTTAGAAAGTTGCTCTTTAAGATAATTTGAAATTGCTAATATCTCATCTTCAGGTGGAACGGGTAGCATTACATTACCCAGATTACCTCTCGATAGTTTAGGTTGTGCCGCACCCGTTATATAAATAGTATAATCACATAGACTCAAAAGATTAGACCAAAATGTAAAACCTTTATATTTTGGTTTTAGAATATGAGCATGATTATTAACCCAATATTTACCTTCTGCTACGAATGCTAAGGGCGTTGATTTACTTAGTAAATTTGCACCATCTTCAGCTATTAAAATAAGCTTTTCGTCAAAAATATAATCGTTCACATAGTCAATAATTCCACTAGCACCATAATAAGGGTAAATTCCTTGCATATAACCCCTTTCATCAGCACTTATAGGTATTCTTCTATAGTTGAGAAACTCGAATAAATATCTCAATGAAACTAATTCCCAATGCTCAGGAATTTCGCCAATCCAATCAACGCCGCTATCTTTCATCGGCACATCAGGATTTAGCCCTTTGGTCACCGCATTTTGAATAACGATTTGCTTATATTCTTCAAGCTTGGCGATCTGCTGTTGTTTTAGGGTGATGGCTTGGTCAATTTGGGTTGTTTTATGTTCAATAAATTCAGTTATTTTTACCTGATCATTGTAAGGTGGTAGGGGTAGTTCTAATTTAGAAAAATCATTATATCTAAAATCCGTTGAACGTTCTCTTATCCCCTTAGCAAGAGAAAGTATGAAGCCACGTAAAGCCATACTACGCATGAAATACATGTAATAATACGGTGATATTCGATCAGGCTCTTTAGGAACGCATACTGAATAAACTGGTGTGGACTTTCCTTCAGAATCCGAAACGCCAATTGCACCTGCGAAAGCGTCCATTTGGTGAATAACTAAATCACCTTTTCGGATGCCTTGGTAGCCATGTTCTTTTAATGCATTTGTAAACCCATCAGTTCTACGGTTAGACCTTAAAGTAACTTCGCCATCACGAAAGCAGGTAACGATTCCGTCATCTTTTCTAATAGGTCGATCCATTTTATTAAATAGCCACTTTCCTTTTTCAGTACTCCACTCTTCAGGAATCTCACCTAACCAATCAACACCGCTATCTTTATAGCTGTCATATCGCGGGCAATCTATTTGCGTTAAGTCATTTGTTATCTTTATTGTCATTACGCTTAGCTCCAATGTGGCACATATCTGGCAGACCGAGTACCCGCCGTTGGATCATACATTTTTATCACGCCAGCTTCGATGGCTTGCTTGATAACCCGACTGATCATCGCGCTGTTTTTTACCTCAATTCCAAATCGCTCTCGCAGCGTAGAGTTATTCATCGCTTCATGACTGATATATTTTAATGATGCATGCAGATAGCAGGCTCGAATACGTTCTTCTTTATCCAAATCTTTAAACTCTCGATGCGCAAACAAGGTTATCTTAGTAAACTCGTCTGACATCTCAAACAAAGGGGCGGGCAGTTGATAAAACTCAGTCTCAGCGACGACTTTATCAATACCAGAGCCACGCTCTTCACAGATACCAATGCGCCGCATTAGCGAGGCAATGCCCTCGTTGCGACTGCGGGGCGGCTTATCCATCAAGCGGTCGATGGCAATCAAAGAAGATCCTGGGTTGATAATCTCGATACGGTGTTCATAAATTTCGATTAACGGGCTTGTGCCTGTAATATTAAAGTCTTGATGGATTAAAGCATTGGCAACCAGCTCTCTAAGTGCCAATTCAGGATACATAGGCACTTCTCGGCGAAACGCATCGCCGATGATCTCATTACTTGGCAAGATAAGTTTCAGACTTTTTATAACATCCTCGTAACCAATGGCATAGCCTTTATTTGAGGTAATCTCACGAACGGTCTTTAATTTATTATTACCATGATAAACGATGACACGTAACGCTTTACGAGCTAACGATTTAAAATCAGACAACTTATGGGCGAATAATACAGCGCCTAAATTGGTAATATCCCACAGTCCAGAATCTGTCTTTTTGATAAGACTGTCATCAGCAAGAGCTTCCATAATAGTGTCATGGTTTTCGGGCAGGGGTGCGTCAAGCAATTGGAAATAACTGGCATAGTCGAGCAGACTCAGTACTTTCTCTTTACTCTGCTGGTGCATTGCAATTTGTTCTTCAAAAGGCGTTCTATCAAAAACACGCCATAGCTCCCGTTCTTTTTCTGGAAAGTCGCGTAGCTTTTTGGTATAAGAGCCTATTCTTACGTATTCCACACCATCAAAACGCACAGGAGTGGTTGAGGCAGATTGGATCTCCAAAATAACAATGGGCTTGGCATCAAGCTCAAATTCATAAAACCGAAAGTTAAGTTTTGGTGTCAGCTTTTGTAGTAGCCAGCTTTCTAGCTCTTGATTGTTCTTTCGTGTTTGGCTCGGCGTAAAGCGTGTGCCGACGACGTCATGACTTTTGTCATCAAGCCCCCAAACCATATAAGACTGTTTTTTGCCGATAAGCGCTGATGTATTGGATAAGGCGGAGATGTTCTTCCCTATCATATCAGGATCTTCATTATTTACCTTAAACTCTACCCATTCGGTCTCACTCGGTAGTTTTGCCAACTCAACCGTCAAAGATTGTAATTTATCAATTTTTTCAAACATGGTTTTCTCTTTATTAATAGGTGTCAGTCAAGCAGCGCTCAAGCAAGTTAGATATGCGCAAGCCCTTATATTTATAGGCTTTGCCACTAATATTTCGTGACTTACTACCTTGTCAGTCAAGCAACGGTCAAGCAAATAAGATAAGCGCAAGACCTTATGTTTACTAGCTTTCTTAACCCTATTGAATGAAATAACACCCTGTCAGTCAAGCAACAGTCAAGCAAATCAATGATGAGACAAGATGGCTTGAATCAAGCCATCTGCTTGCTGCTCAAGCTCAACCAGCTCGCCTGCGACCTCGCTTAATGAGCGTAGCGGCTTGTGCTGATAGAAGTATTTATTGAAGCTGATCTCATAGCCGATCTTGACGCTATCACCGTCGATCCATGCCTCATCGACGTGCGGCTTGACCTCATTTAGGTAATACTCATGGATGCTCGCGCCTAGCGGTATTGACTCAGAATCGCGCAGATCTGAATTTGATTCGTAGATGACGTATTGATTGGGCTTGGCATCCTCAATCCCCACGCTTGCGGCAGGATAATAACCAAAGTCGGGCAAGTCATCGATGCTACAGCCTAAATGCGTGGTTAATGCGTCAAGCTTGTCAGACTTAAGGGTACTTATGGATTTGATGACCTTTGCGCCGCTCTCATCGTACCAGCTGACCGCATTGAGTATTTGCTTATGCTCAGTGGCTTTAAGCTTAATATCGTTGACTTTGAGCGTGCTTTTGACCAAATCAGTAAATACATTAAAGTCAGTATAGAGCGTATCTGCGCTGTGATCGTGACTTAGATCATTGCTGATCGCATCACGAATGACGGTGGCATAGTCCAGTATCGCACGCTGATCTTGCCATGTACTAAAGTTCATCAGTTTTTTACGTTGATTGGCAGACAGTCCAAACGCTTCTTTTTCTGACCACTCTTTTAGCACGTCTTTTTGACTGGTAAAGAAAGCTTTATCGTAGAGCTTGTCACCAAACTCATCATACACTTGGCTCATTGCCTCATGGATTTGATTATCAAAGCGTAGGCTTGCGATCAGATCATCCCGCATTTGCGCATGGCGGCGGTCAGGGCGCTCGATACTGACTTTATAATAGCCAAAGTCCTGATTATCAAATACCTGACTGGCGATACCGATAGGGTCGCCTTTATCGTTAAAGTCATCGGGCTGACGCGTCACGGTTGCCATATCAAGGTAGGTTTGAGTAATGGCGATGATATCTGCTGGGCTAAACTCGCAGTTTTTATCGCCTAAGTTTTTGCGAAGCTTGCGATACATTTGGCTGGCGTCAATCAGTTGTACTTTGCCTTGGCGTGATTGGGGTTTTTTATTGGATAGCAGCCAGATATAGGTAGTAATGCCAGTGTTATAAAACAGATTGTTTGGCATTTGGATAATGGCTTCTAGGTAATCGTTTTCGATAACGTAACGGCGGATGTTACTCTCACCTGAGCCTGCATCCCCTGTAAATAAGCTTGATCCATTATGCACTGAAGCAATGCGCGAACCTTGGCTACCGCTATCGGTCGATTTCATCTTATCAACCATTTCCATTAAGAATAACAGCTGACCATCGCTTGAGCGCGGGGTGGCAGGTTCGGTGCTGACCACGCCCCAATAATCAGCCAGATCTACGGAAAAGCGGCTATCAGCCACTTCTTTGCCGTCCATGATGTCTTTTTTGTCATTTGACCAGCTTTTGCCGTATGGCGGATTGGACAGCATATAGTCAAAGGATTTACCCGCAAAGCTGTTAGACGATAAGGTAGAGCCAACCTTGATGTTTTCAGGGTTATTGCCCTTAATCATCATATCCGACTTACAGATGGCGTAAGTCTCATCATTGATCTCTTTACCATAGAGATAAATACTGCGGTCAAAGCCTTCGCTTGGGTACTTCTCAATAATGAAGTTTTGTGACTCGGTGAGCATGCCGCCGCTACCACAGGCAGGATCATAGACAGTAATACTTGGCGGTAGGTTGCCTTGTAATGGGTCAAAGATAAGATGAGTCATTAGCTCAATAACTTCACGCGGGGTAAAATGCTCTCCCGCCTCTTCGTTGTTTTCTTCATTAAACTTGCGAATCAATTCTTCAAAAACATAACCCATGCCCAAGTTACTCAAGCCTTGGATTTTATTGCCGTCAGGGTCAATTTTTTCATTAGGCGAAAAGTTCATGTAAGGAGAGAGAAACTGCTCAAGCACGCCGAGTAATACTTGCTTATTAGCCATGTGTTTAAACTGTGCAAATAAGTCAAAGCATTGGATGATTTCTTTGACGTTGTCGCTATAGCCGTGCAGATACTCTTCAAGGTTTGCCAGTAAAATGGACTGATTATTACTGACTGTTTCACTCAAGCTTTTGAGCGTCCATTTGCTAGTATTATAGAACACGTAGCCTGACGCATCCTTGAGCCCGTCTTCGTCCACTTCCTCAAAACCTGCCTCTGCTTGAAACGCGACTTCTTCTAATACTGTATCTTTGGTTGGCTCAAGTAAGCTATCCAAGCGGCGCAGTACCACCATAGGCAAGATGACATCACGGTACTTACCTCGGACGTAGACGTCTCTTAGATAGTCATCAGCGATAGACCAAATAAAGGCGATCAGTTTGTTATGGACGGTTTGTAGCTGCTTAGGTGTGGATTGACTCATGGAATGGCTCGGTTTTTGGAATAAGTGGTTCAAACCGTCTAGTATAAGGAGCTGGCTTGTTATAAAGCAAATATTGATTTTTGCTTGGTTGATACCTATGTATGCCTTAGCGATTGAAATCGTAATAATATTATTCAATTACAGGTTATAAGGAAAGTACGATGGGTGATCCTCGCGGTGATGACTATATGGAAGGTTATTATGAGCTTACACCAGAAGAGCAACAGCTTGAAGATGATATTACTGAACAAATGGCAAAGCAGGGTTTAACCCATGATGACTTTGAGGGAGAAGTGCCTTTTGGAGCATTTGTTGATTTAAAGCGATAAAATTCTTGTCGGTGTTAGACAAAGAGCCTTTCCCAAAAACTGTGTAACTGCTTATAATCCAATAACAGGAGAATAAGCAATGACTAACCAAACTGACATCAAGAAACTAGCTGAGCAAATGGCTGGTAGCATGAAAAGCTTTGATGACATCAAAGACTTCCAAAAGCAGCTCATGCAATCCTTTATCGATACTGCCTTAGAGGCTGAGATGGAAGATCATCTCGGCTACCCCAAGCATGAGAAAGCAGATAAACCAAACAAGCGCAACGGCCACACTAAAAAGACAGTCCGCAGTGATACAGGCGATCTTGAGATATCCACCCCAAGAGACCGCGGTGGCAGCTTTGAGCCTGTACTCGTTAGTAAGCATCAAACTCGTATCTCAGGGCTTAACCGTGTTCTTTGGTTATCCTAAAGACATCAGAAAAGCCATTTATACGACCAATGCTATTGAATCATTAAATAGCGTGATTCGTACAGCTGTGAATAAGCGTAAGATATTTCCATCAGACAAGGCGGCGTTTAAGGTTGTCTATCTAGCAACTCAGCAGGCTTCTAAAAAGTGGTCGATGCCCATCCGTAACTGGACGTCTGCTCTTAATCGCTTTATGATTATGTTCGATGAGCGCGTTAGTAAGCATTTAATCTAAATTGCAGTTACACAGAATTCGGGATGGGCTCCACTAGTTGAGGGTTTTTTTATAAACTAACAGACACAAAAAAGGGCACTATTATTCAATAATGTCCTCAATATTCAAAGTAACTTTATTATCCATACAAAAGCTATTTATTAGTCAATAACTTTTCTATATCTATTACCGTCAGAGTCCACACCTGAAATTACTGTTCGGCCACCTAAGTCCTTATGGATAGTTTGATTCCATCTTCTTCCATCAGCATCAACACCTTCTTGAATAATATCACCTCCTAGTGACTTTCGAGTACTCTGACTCCATCTACTGCCAGTACGAGGATTATAGCCCCTTACCTCCGTTCCTCCTGATAAAGTATTCTGTATGGTGTATTGATTGCCATATTCGTCAGTGCAACGTTTGCCACTCAATAGTTCGGTACATTCAGCATAAGTAGCTGACGAAATTAAAAGTGAGGCTAGTATTAATATAACTTTATTCATAGATTCGTCTCCTAACTTAGTAAAAGTAAATATACAGTAATTCAGGAGAAAAAAGAAAGCATAAATAAGTTGATGTGCTTTTAAGTCACTCATAGAAATGGCTTTATTAACTTAAAGTCCAAAGTTGAACCTACGAATGAAATCTAGCTAAATGCACTTAATCTAGGGAGACCTTCCTAAATTTTGTGTAAGTATTTAATCTAAACGTCAGTTACACAGAATCTGGGATGGTCTCTAGACAAAAAAAATAAGCCGCATTAAGCGGCTTATTTTTAGATAGTGCTCAATGAAACCGAGCAGCTATCTTATCTTCAATCCACTGAGCGACTTCGCTTTCAACCCATGCTACGCGCCCCTTTGATAGCTTTACTTGAATAGGGAAAGTTGGATCGTAACGATTTGATCTTTTATCAAGCATATCGTAAATAGTTGTACTACTAAGCCCTGTATAGTGCATAACTTGCTTTAAGGGTAGCATACGAGGTATTTGTGGCATGCTTGATGCTGATACATTTTGCTGAGTATTTGCGTTTAACTGTTCCATGATTCTCTCCTTGTAAGTGAATGAGAGCGGTATCTCTCATATACTTACCGAGTCCCATAATTTTTTATGACACCCCATACAGTCCGATGTTTAAACTTAGATGAAGCAATAAAAAAAGGAGCTGATCAAATCAGCTCCTTTCTATGCCGTTTATCTGTCACGAGTTAGCTCACCGCTGTCACGCTTTGGCGTAGGCTTTTGGCAATACTTCGCGTATTAGACTGCTTATCACTTTGATGGTTAAGTGGCTGACTGGGCGTTAGAACACGATCATCAGTTAGCGGATAAAACTCTTCCATTACCTCACTTGCCTCATCGTCGACCTCAAAGCATGAATTGGCATAACCAAGCGTGGCAGCTTGCTCTAACGCGCTTTGATCAAATCCGTGTTCGCTCAGCTCATGATCAATCGCCTTAGCCTGTTGTACCGCGTCTTTGAGCGTCACCTCATCACGTAGCGTGAGATCTACGAAGTAAATGGGTGTGCGATAGCTTTGCGTGGTGCTTTTACCTCTTAGCGTTAATTGCAGTGGTAAACATGACAGCTTATTACCGGACACGGCGGCAAAGTAGCGCAGCCTTGCTGCAAGCGTACGAATACTATTAAAGCCCGTCGTACGAAAGATAAACGTGCCGAGCTCATCATCCTCTGATAGATTGACGTATAGACGACCGTAGGGTTTACAAGCGCCGCCTTGCGCGAGTGGGCAGCGATCGGGCGACGGACAAGGCAGTTGCTCCACGCCATTGTTGGTACGGCGCTGACAGTGTTCGCCATCACCGACACACAACGGGCGACCCGTTTGCCGATCAAATAGCGTGTACTGAGCACGTAGGTTTAGATCAGGATCATTAAACAGCATGCGTACGGGTATTTGTCGCAGCTTACTGTCATTACTTTTACGCAGTTTGGCATCAAGTGGATGATTGACCCAGCCGTCCTTATTCTGCACTTGGCTGGTAATAGTGAATTGATCGTCTTTCGCAGGCAGACGCTTGCCGTCTTTATTGATGACGCGTCCAATGCTAATACGACCAAGTACGGGCGGGGTTATCGTTAGACCTTTAATCATAGCGGTATTCCTTATTTGTTTAATAAATAGATAAGACATAAAAAAAGCCCACCGATTAGGGTGGGCTGTTATATGCTTGCTTCGATTGATTGGTTCTGATTGATTAATAGATGCGTGAATAGTTAAGTGACTGGCAACTTAGTCGTTTAACACCACAAAGCGTCTGCTACCTTGGCGAGTTTTACTAAATTTATCCATCAGCTCAGGATGGGCTTTAATGACTGCTTTGCTATCTAAACCGACACTGTCTTTCGAGCGCTTCCATGAGATCGCGCCCTTGTCAAAGACCGCCACCTCATTGTCTTTAATGAGGCTTTGCAGTTGATGTTTAACTTGATCGTGGCGCTGCTCTAGATCTTCGATTGACGCGCGATAGCTAAGCAGCTTATCGAACAGCTTATTTGCGCCCTCATCACTCTTAAAGTCTATCTTGCTTGTAGGCTTAGGCTCAGGATAAAGCAGCTTAAGCGCACGAGCGGCTGACTCAGAGTGATCAGGCGTGGGTGGAGTATCCGTCTCCACGTACTGCCAGAACAGACGCTCATGCTCAATAATTGATGCAATCAAACGCTCATCACGCTCAACCTTATAGATCTTTGCTTCGTGTCCGTAAAGCAGGACACAGATATGAGCGGCTTGTTTACCAGTAACGGCTAGTTGATGTTGCACTTGGCATGTAACGTATAGCGGTACGCCATCTCGCCATAATTTCGCGCCATGCTCACCAGTGGTTTTGCATTCCAGTATTTGTACCTCATCGCTACCTGTTACCGCATAGTCAAGATTGGCAAGCATAAAATGATTATCAGCGTCAGGATGCTGCAAGATAGCATTGACCCGCCGTACCTTATTGCCTGTCTTTTCTTGATAGTATTTTGCTACCATCGGCTCTAAAGTATTGCCCCAATACAGTGGCGCATAGCCTTCTATGCTCTCATCGATATCTGAGCTCATGCGTCCGGTCTTCATCATCCATAATTCAAGCATCGACAAATATGGATGAATACCGCAAGCAGAAGCAGCGTCACTACTGCCTATGCCTTGTTTGCGAACGGCTAACCACTCTTCACGGCTTAAGTTTTTGGTATTGATTAGGCGCTTGGGCTGAGATGATGTAGTTTGCTTAGATTTCTTTTCACTAGGGCTAGGTCGGTTAGTCTTAACATTAATAGTAGCAGTCGGCTTTGTGTGCTTAGATTGCATCGCTTTACGCTTACGACGACTTGGCGGAATGGTTGTGTTTAATGCGATAGTTTCCATGATAGATTCCTTATTAAATTAATTGTTGATACGTTGATAACTGATGATCTGAGTAAACGGCATAAAAAAACCACGCTTTTAAGCGTGGTTTAATGTGTGGTGATAAGACAGTTAGGCCAGCATACGTAGTGACTCTTCTAAGCCTTTTTGTTTAAGCTTAGCGCCAGCGCCAAACCAAGCGGAATTTAAGCGATTATCCGTGTTCATCGCACGGCGTTCATGATCCACGTACTCAGTGATACTACAAAGTAGACCATAAGCGGTGTCTTTGGCAGCATCGAGATCCGCTCCGCGTCCCTGACCGTTAAACATAGTCATCACCTTATTCATCGCTTTGGCATTAGGAACTGCGTCTTTTTCCTTCTTAGCGCTGTTAAACAAGATAATGTCATTGTCTTGATCGTTAAACACACGGCTCAGATAGTTAGCCGCTTCTGCTTGCGTGACACGGCGCTCGGATAACTGCTTCATCTCATAGATGTGCTCATCCCACTGCTTAACCGACACGCCCAATTGCTGCTTAACCTTGTCAGCATCAAACGAGGTAGAGTGCGGTACTTTCACCACACCGCCGCTACCATCAGCGAGGCTTACCGCGAGCGTGTTATTACACACCACACGAATATTAGTAAACTGCGCCGTGGTCGCAAGCGTACCATCACAAGCGGTTGCTAGTAACAAATAGCCGTGACTGACATCACCGCCACGTAAAGACGCTGATTGACCTGTACGTGCCAATGCCCACAGCTTACGGCCACCCTTTAGCACCCCTGCCGTTTCAAGCTCAAAGTGCGATTGCTCAGTGAGATCACGATAGAACTCTAGGATCTCTTCAGGTTGTACTTCTTGATAGCGCTGACTGACTACGGATAATGGATCAAAGGTATCTGAGCGATACAAGACCTTTTGCTCAGCAAAGGGCAAGATAAGGTTATGCCCTCGATCGTTCTCAGCCATGAAATTGACGTCTGACGATTCAATACGCCAATCCATACCTGCCTCACGCGCCCATACCTCAAGCGGCTGCTTAGGGGATAGCTCACTACCAAGGCCATGCCAAGGGGTGTCGCCAACGTATGCCATACTCTCGATTAAATGTGCCATGATAATTTTCCTTTTGTATTATGATTAAATTGAGTTTAAGTAAATGAGTGAAAGGTAGTGAAGACATGCGAGCAGTCATCACAGCGATATTGCTTATTGACCAGCATTGGCAGCGCTTGATGAGACTGAGTGATCTCAATAAGCGCTGCTACCGTTGTTCCTGCAACCACACCGATAGCAGGATGTACTTTAAGTGTTTTGCAAAGACTAACGCCAAGGCTGACTAATACCGCAGGGGATAACAGCTGATCAATAAGGTTGATTTGACTACCATCAGTCATCTCGTAGACCAAAGATGACTCACAGCTAGGACACAGGGTTTTCATATATACTCCTAAATTTGCGCATAAAAAAGGCCTGCTAAAAAGCAGACCTTATTGGCTGAAGTCACGTACACACAAACAGGCTGTACGTACTCTCATGGTAATAGTATATATCTGAGATTATTTTGATATGGGTTATAGTCCTCGGCGCTTTTCTGTGCGGTATTGACCATGTGCAAAGGTGTTCATGTTTGGAAGCCATACTTTTAATTTTTGGTCATACTTGCTTGGTTGCGTCAGGTAACACGACGTTCTAAGAGCGTTGTTAACTTCCTGTTCGTTATCCTGATGAATCATGCCGATACCTAATTTACCGTTTCGCTCATACCCCTGCTTAGTCTTTTTATTGTGGTAGTTATAGCACTCGCCTAGACCACCAGTAATGACCTTCCACTTTTCACCAACCTCTTTTGCGATATACCAATCATTTTGTCTCTTATTACCGTCATATATCAGCAACAAATGACAATGTAATCCGCCCTCGATGCCACCATGCTCTAAAGCCCAAGCGTAGCCCTGCAAATCTTCAAAGCACGTTTCCTCATTACCGATAAGATCTCGGAATTTGCTCATGTGATGATAAAAATCTTCAATGCTAACAAGGTGGCTTGTTTCTTTGGCGTACTTTAGGTCGATACGTACAAAGAGCAGTCTTTTGTAATGATGAATCAGATGGCGTACATATTTTTCGAGTGTCCTCTTATTTTTAGACTCCTGATAACTAAACACACTACGTTCACGCTTAATATCTTTTTTATAGTATGACAGTGTTTTAATAAGACGCTGTGTTTTATCGTAATCCCAAATGACATCTTCTGGATATTGATCACCAACGATATATTGCGTACTGCGAAAGAAAGCTTCAATGGGCACCGAGTAAATCAATCCATTGTCACCCTCATAGTAATACATGAACGGATGATACAAATCGTTCAGCTCATCTATTATCAGGTCAAATCTCAATTCATTAGAAATGATATCGATTACCAGTTGGTGAACTTTAGTTAATAAGTTACTTTGATTGAGGTTAATGTTTTGCATGGTATTTCTCCTATGTGGTTTGTCTTGCACATAGTAGAGCTACATCATATTTTTTTATTCTGTCTACTGGTGGTTTAGTGAGGAGATAGTCAGTGTGGTAACGCTGCGCTATATAATAATATCAATAACCGGTTAGTGGCACTTACCAATACTGCGGAGATATCGGCGTTACATTATCCTCAATTGTAGGAATCTTGGGTTATATTGATATTTTTTGAGTGAATGGAGTTAGCTGATAGAGAAAATTTAATGTACTGTCAGTATGAACAGATATTATTACCAACGTTAAATCTAGTGAGAATACGAAGATATATTAAATATATGCTAATTTTTGTATCTTAGCTCAATAAATACTTGTACTTTAGTACTCATTTATACACTATAATAATAATCTAATACTATCTTAATAATACGAGAATATAACTATAATATCACGCGTGATAAATTAAGGATTATATATGTTAAAGGAAGAATTAAGAAGAAAGCCTTTAAGAGATAAAATAGATGACTTATCAGAAGATCAAGCACATTTTGTGTTGCTAAGTGTATTTTACAGCGGAGATAAATCACGTTATATATCTGAAGATCCAAACCGCTATGCGAGTAAATGCAAGGAAGAACTTTTAAAGAGAACACGTAAGGACGATAAGATAGATACAGTAATTAGCTTTATTGATAATCTCAATACGCTATATTTAGAAAAATATGAGCTTAAATGGCTAGAAGGTAACGAAAGAGAACAGATATTTGTCTACAATTATCTGGTTGGAAATAATATGATATCGCCAAGCCGTTTTGGTATAAGTCGTAAAAAAGATATTAAAGACACAGTTCATAATATTTTAAATAATCTGATAAAAGGATTAAATAATCGAGAAAATGTTATTTCCGATTTAGACTTTAAAAAAGACGTAGTTGAAGTTACTCAAAAGGTATGGCATGTTTTAGAAGCTAACGATAATTACTCTAAATGGTTAAAAAAAGCTGATCTAGATTGGGTACGTAATTATTTAGTGGAAAAGAATTTATATAGATATGACGTAGAAAATTATGTTGGTAATAACAATCGAGAGCTACGTTTATTAGCATCATTGGATGCTATAGACATAAAGCAAGGACAAAGTTATACGCACTCTCCAAGTAAAACAATTATTATCGATAAAATGAAGAGAGCTTGGAGCCAGCAAAAGTATCGCGATGCTGGCAAAACAAAGAAACCGTATCATCTACCATTGACAAAAAAGACCAAAGCTAGGTTAGAGAAGATGGCAGAGGTAGAAGGACTGTCAGAGACAGCCATGCTTGATCATTTGATTAATATGTCTTACGAAATTGACTATACAGATAAAAATGGCAAAGACTTATACTAATCATTATCGATATACTCTTGTATCTCATCAGCTGTGATGCCTCGCTCTAATAGCGCTTTAATCAGATCTTGCTTATCAGCATTTTGTAAAACGTTTAGTTGCTTACTTATCAGTGACTGCTCAATCTGCTGCCGCGCTGTTTGAAAGTCTACAACTTCGCCTTTGTCTCTTAGTAAGTCTAAAAAGTCAGCCCAAACCTGCATGATCTTACGGCGCTCTTCTAAATGCTGAGCATGGTTATAAACCGCGCGTATGTTACTTTTTTTGTCATGTGCCATCTGTTTTTCAATCGCGTCGCCCATGTAGCCAAGCTCGTTAAGATTGGTTGAGGCGATGTGACGAAAGCCGTGACCTGTCTGCTTACCAGCATAGCCTAGAATATCTAGCGCGTTATTAATAAACTCCTCACTATACGGCTGATGCATACCCGTATGATAGAACACATATTCATATTGTCCTGTGATGGGTTTCATCTCCTCTAGTACTGCTAGCATCTGATCTGACAACGGTACAACGTGCTTACGTGCAATTTTAAGGTTATCGATATCAACACGCCATAAACGGTTGGCAAAGTCGATATGCGCCCATTTCATCATACGTAGTTCAATGGTGCGGCAAAATGAGTACGCTAAAAACTTCATACCTAAGCGGGTTTGGTCATGACCATGATAATTCTCAATAGCTTGGAGTAGGGCAGGCAGCTCATGGATATCTACATGCTTCATGTGCTGACTTTTGGCTTTAGGATAGAGTGCTTTTAGATCATCGATTGGATTTTGCTCAATGATGCGTTCGCGTTTGGCACGTCTTAAGACATTAGCCACCAGATCGATAGTGCGTCTGGTTACCTCGCGTGGCGGCTCACCGTCTTTGTTCACACGCTTTTCGATCTCATCTGCCATTGATCGACAATCCTCAAAGCTTACATCTTTTAGTGCAATGCCTTCAAAGTGGGGCAACACGTCTTTATGCATACGGTTATAGTCTTGCTGATAGGTACGTGGCTTGACGTTACGCTGACGTTCAGCGAGCCAGTCTAACGCATAATCATTGAATTTTTGTGCATGAACATTATTGAGCCTATCTTGACGCTTTTTATTTTTTGGATCGATACCATCTGCTAGTAGCGCTTTAATCTCAGTATTGGCTTGTCTGGCTTCAGCGAGTGACATGATGGGGTAAGTGCCAAGTGTGAGGCGTGTCTGCTTACCATCAAAGCGATAAGCGCTTATCCATGTTTTTGTGCTTGTGCTACGGACTAAAAGCTGTAGCCCATACTGATCACTATATTTGTCAGGACGTGAAGGCGTACATTTTTCACTTGGTTTGAGCTTGCGGATTTTGCTATCGCTTAACATGTTGGTCTACTCCCTATGCTTCCAAGCCTTGTAATTCAAGCGTTACAAATATAACGTTGGTCTAAAGCTGAATTATAAAGCCTAAATGTTGGTCTTTTTGAGGTCTAATGAAATCATAGACCAACAGATAGACCAACACAAGCCACGGGATAGGTGGGTTATATTCGGATAGATTGGGAAAACACTAGACATAAAAAAAACGCTAGACGCGTTATTTATAAAGGGTTACAGAGGTATATGGGAGTGTTTAGGACAAGGTGGGAAAAGGAGTGTTTTATAAGATTGGCGGTGAAGGAGGGATTCGAACCCTCGATACGCTATGAACGTATACACACTTTCCAGGCGTGCGGTTTCAGCCACTCACCCACTTCACCGTTTAGACAGACCGCATTGCATTTGCACGATACTGATTTTTGAACGGCTAAGTATAGCGGATACCATTTAAAATGTCACGACTTACGCCTTATCTTTCTTTATTACTAAGCCCCTGCTAGGATACACATACGTAATGACAAGCAAAGATGGTTGAAAGTTGAATGATAAGTTTTGGCAAGCATAAAAGTGGTGTTAAAAACAGTATAGTCATGACAGTGCTCACTGTCGTTATAGGGTTGTCGTCGGCACAAGCGGATGACTTTACTCAGTGTAGCCAGTCTTTCTATGGCGGTATTTATCCAGAGTTTACCAACACCAAGCTCAGCAATAACACCCAAGCATTATGCATGGATGGTTTTGCCGTTATGTATTCTGGCGTATCACGTACACCGCTATGGTCAGCAGAGTATTTGGATCGCAAGCGGCTACGACAAGCCAAAGAAATCGATCGTGAAGACAGCTTTCATGAAGAGAGTAGGCTACCCAAATCAGCTCGTGCCTCATTGTCTGACTATTCAGGCTCTGGCTATGATCGAGGGCACTTAGCGCCCAATGCCAATATGGCCACTCGAAGTCAGCAATACGATAGTTTTAGTTTGGCCAATATCGCCCCCCAGTCACCACGTAATAATCGCTATATTTGGCGTAATATCGAGTCCGCCACCCGTTATTTGACCCAGCAGTACGGTGAGGTTTATACCATCACAGGAGTCGCATTCACAGGCAAAAAGACCAAGCAACTTGCCAAGCGCGTGTTGGTACCCAGTCATTTTTTTAAAGCCGTCTATATTCCAGCGACCAATCAAGCAGGCGTGTATTACGCGCCCAATGATGAGTCTGAGCGGATAGACGTCATTAGTCTAGATGAGCTAACGGCTGAAATCGGCATTGATGTTTTGCCTGTGCTGGACTCACAAACCAAATCGCAAGCGTTTGATTTACCATTGAAGGCAGGTGACAGCTCAGATTTGCCTGATGAGCCGGTAGAAGAGCCTACATGGATGTTGTTTGTTTGGGCTATACTTGAGTGGTTATTGGCACAATTGCAGGCATAAAGGCTGGTTTTTTAGGAAACATGCCTACTGTTAAGACTAAGCATGTGTCTAGAAGTGTTCTCTATTGAAATATCACGTGAGATGCTGTTAATAAGAAAAGGAACAATAAAATGATTGAACCATTTGCCAACAACCACCAAAGTATGCAAATTGGTGAGCTGGTCATTGAAAATCAGCAAGATAAAATTATTATTTATGGTGATATTGATGTGACGTTAGATGAGTCTGGATATCAGCAAGCCCAGCAGCTGCATGAGCTAACGACCAAAATTATGCAGGCCTTTGACAAAGATAGTCTTTATAGCACTAGCGCGGTAAAGTCAAAAGAAAATGATGACCAATCGGGCGAAAATATTGACAATCCCTTCCTGTAACTCTTTGATATAGTTTTGTTTTTATAGAAATAATAAAGTATAAAAAAATTACTAGGCAAAATCCAAAAATTGCTTATAATGGGTCAAGACATCGCTTATGTCGCTTAAATCTTTAAACAAAAGCTTATGAGCAATTGCAACCTTGGTATTAGTTAATACAAACAGTTAGACAGTATCAACTCGTAAACCTCATAATAAAAGATGCTAGCAAAGGATAAGCATAGAACATCAGAAACATAACGTTTCGATTAATCATTGTATGAAGGGAGTCAATCTATGAAATTATTTACTAAAACTGCTCTAGCTGCTGTTGGTATCAGTATGGCCACTATGGCATTTGCTGCTGACCCATTGCACAATACTACATGGCAGACGTTTGATGAAGGTAAGCCAAAAGGTACGGTTAAAATCACTGAGTCTAACGGTGTATTGACTGGTACGCTTATCGCTACTAACTCTGCTAAAGGTAAAAAGCACGTTGGTATGACTGTCATCAAAGGTCTAAAAGCTGATGGCGGTGGTAAATACAGCGGTGGTACGATTACTGATCCAGAAAAAGGCAAAGACTATCGTATGACGGCTAACCTAAGCGGCAACACTTTGAAGCTAAAAGGCTATATTGGTCCATTCTCACGTAGCCAAGAGTGGAAAAAGAAATAAGCTGATGGCTTATTTTGATTATCAAGTCTAATCTTGATAAATAAAAAATCCCGCATTACCGAAAGGTTTTGCGGGATTTTTAGTGGGTAAGGTTTATAAAGGTGATACTGTTATTAAGACCTTACCCTTGTCAGAAACTATGACGCTGCTAAAAACTAATGTAGAGCTGATTCAGCTCAATAAGAGGGTGGTACTGCTGGAATGAGTTTTTCGAAGCCTCTGTAGTGCGAAGCGCACAGCAAGCGAGAAAAATTTATACCAGCAGGACGCTAATAAAAATATGTTCCTTTTATATCGAACTGACTCTAGTAATGAAAGTGAATACAAGTAGCATATTTGCTAGGCTAAGCCAGTAAAGCTGGCAAGATGAATGCTGCTACTTGTATGTCTGATTCTGGTTTTATATCACAAACTCTGGATACGCTTCCATACCACACTCTGCTATATCAGCACCTTCATACTCATCTTCTTCAGAGATACGCAGACCTATGGTTAGTTTGATGACTGACCAAACCATCAAGCTGGCGATGAACACCCAAGCGAATATGGTGGCTGCCCCAGCGATTTGACCTAAGAAAGTCGCTGCTGGATTGGTGATTGGGACAATTAATAAACCGAATAGACCAACGACGCCATGAACAGAGATTGCACCCACTGGGTCATCTATTTTTATTTTATCTAATGCTAAGATAGACAGTACCACGATGGCGCCAGCGATTAGACCGAAAATGGTAGCCTGCAGTGCAGATGGCGTAGAAGGCTCGGCAGTGATGGCAACCAGTCCTGCGAGTGCACCGTTTAATAACATGGTCAAATCGGCCTTGCCAAAAATCAAACGTGCCAATAATAGTGCGCCGATGGCACCGCCTGCCGCTGCTGCATTGGTATTTAAAAACACCATGGCAACTGAATTGGCACTGGCAATATCACCTAGTTTCAGCACCGAACCACCATTGAAGCCAAACCAGCCCATCCATAGGATTAATGTCCCAAGTGCTGCCAATGGCAGGTTCGCACCCGGAATCGCACGTATCTCGCCCTTCGGTCCATATTTGCCTTTACGCGCGCCTAATAGTAGTACGCCTGCCAAAGCCGCTGCCGCTCCTGCCATGTGAACGATGCCAGAGCCAGCAAAATCAGAGAATCCTAAATCGCTCAGATTATATAGGCCAAAGACATCATTACCACCCCATGTCCAGCTGCCTTCCAATGGATAAATCACCCCAGTCATGACTACCGCAAATAATAAAAATGACCATAGCTTCATACGTTCAGCCACGGCTCCTGAGACGATAGACATACAGGTCGCGACGAATACCACTTGAAAGAAAAAATCAGAGGCAGCTGAGTAGACTGAGTCACCGCCAAAGCCGTTCTCCGCAGAGGCTGCTAACGCGTCTTCTACCAGTGTCTCACCACCAGCGATGCCGCTTAAAAATAACTCACCACCATACATAATGGCATAGCCACATATCATATACATGGTACAGGCGGTGGCAAATAAGGCGATATTTTTGGTTAAGATTTCAACGGTGTTTTTTGAGCGGACAAGGCCGGCTTCCAGCATGGTAAAGCCTGCTGCCATCCACATGACGAGTGCGCCACACATTAAAAAATAAAACGTATCAAGTGCGTACTGGAGCTCAAAGATTTGGTTTTGCATGTTAATTCCCCCTTGAATTGATGCAATAGTAAAGCTGTCGGCGTGACCTATAACACTGTGTTTATAGGCAGGTTTGGCGCTTTAGATAGCGTCAGGACCAGTCTCACCCGTACGAATACGAATGACTTGCTCGAGTGCGGTGACAAAGATTTTGCCATCACCAATTTTGCCGGTACTAGCAATGCGAGTGATTGCTTCGATAGCAGGTTCGACCATCTCATCGATGACCGCCACTTCGACTTTTACTTTAGGTAAGAAGTCCACCACGTATTCTGCGCCGCGATAGAGCTCTGTATGGCCTTTTTGGCGACCGAAACCTTTAACTTCAGTGACGGTAACGCCTTTGACACCGATGTCAGAAAGCGCTTCACGTACATCATCGAGCTTAAACGGTTTTAAGATCGCAGTGATTAGCTTCATAAAAAATTCCTTATTTGTGTGATGCCGCAGGTTGATAGAGGCATTGTGGTGCATCGTACCGCTGCCATGCTTACTATCAGTCATTCAAGAACTGTGCCAAATCTACTCAAGGGGGTAGGTAGGAGTGGACTCATTTATTCAAAAACAACCAAAGCAAAGGGGGAGTAATAACGATTGTACTATTATGATAAAACCGTCCTTACTCACATAAACAACGTGATTCAACCTTTGACGTTAAACCAGCGAAAACTTTATTATAACCAACTTTTTAGGTGCTTGGGGAGGCTATCCATTTATTTCATGTGATGATTTGCTAAATTGATTTGATAGATAGCAAGGTGTCGCAATGGATAAAGGAGAGGAGTAGAAGAATCATTAGAGAGCGCAGGCGGGGTTAAGTAGCACTAGGCGGCAGAGTAAGTATGGTACTGGTTCGTGCTTATGTTTGTGCTCTGCGCCTATAGGAATCGTGCCGGCTATATAGACTATGGACTGGATGGTAGATTGAGACCTATGCTTTTGGGAATAAAAGATAAGGCGTTTTAGTGCTGCCCAGCAGCTTTTCGGTATCGCTGCCTTGTAAGAGCTCACGAAGACGAGATTGGCCAAAAGCACCGGTCATTAGTAGACCGATGTCGTTTTCATTTTGATAATAATTTAAGGCTGCAGTGACATCGCGGCAGTCCAACAGTGTTTTTTTGGATTTAATCCCTGCTTGCTTGAGTTTGGCATACGCTTCACGCAGTGCATCGCAGTTATCAGAGGTTTCTTTGCCTACCATGACGATATGCACAGTTAGCGCCCGAATCAGCGGTGTTTTACAGAGCCAATTAAGCAGCTTATGCGAGGTGGGACTGTTGTCGAAAGCAAATAAAGCGCTCGTAGGGGGCAAAAATGGTGCATGAGTCACCAAAATGGGGCAGAGACTGACTCTAATCAGCTGGCTCAGTGTCGACTTACAAGTAACCTTGTGACCGATAACGATTAGTTGCGCTTTATCATCGACATAATCGATACTTTCATTGAGGTTCTCATGCCGATGCAGGGTATAGGTTTTTAGTTTCTGTCGCTGCTGTTCGCAGTAGGTTGTCGCCTGATGTAGCAACAGCTTGCCTTGAGCTTTCAGCTCGCAGTTACTCAAGTGCTCTTTAGTCGTGAATTGCTCGAGCAGCATGTTTTCATCATCGATATTTAGACAGCCAGAATAGTCCACCGCTGCTTTTTGCTGCAAACTTGGAACAGAGTGTAATAGTCCAATAGGGGCTTGCAGGCGAGTCGCTGCCCACATGCTGGCTTCTAACACCGCTTGCACATGGTCAGGGCAGTCCAAGCAGGCAATCACACTATCTGGTTTCAAATTACTCATAAGACCACCACATTATCCAATAATAAAAAATACAGCTGCTTGGCTCAAAGAGAGGGCAGTAATACTGAAGCCCAATCCTCTTTACCAATGCAGCTGTTTATTAAACTATCTATTCAACTGTTTAATGATAAGCCATCTGTTCACATACACATGGTTTCTAAGTCATGTTTTTATAAACAATCAAGCCGATGCGCCTTTGCTTAATCCAATAGGCCAATATCTCGGCGGTCGTGGATAGAAAAGCGATCAATCAGGGTTCGACTCGCATTGTTGAGTCCGACCACTTTGACATCAATGCCTTCTCGTTGCAAGCGCATGACCAGCTTATCCAAGGTGTCCACGGCGCTAACGTCCCAGAAATGCGCTTGGCTGACATCAATTTGAATGCTGTCCAAGGCTTCTTTGGTATCGAAGCTTTGCAAGAACTGAGTGGTAGAAGCAAAGAACACTTGCCCCTGTACGTAGTAATAGCGGGTGTTGCTGCTGTCGTCATACTCACTAAAGATAGTTAGGAACTGACCAATCTTATTGGCAAATGCCAGAGCCGATAGTAGAACACCGACGCCCACACCATAAGCTAGGTTGTGCGTAAATACGGTGGTCAAAACCGTCGCTAACATGACGATGTTGAATGACATCGGATGGGTTTTAAACTCGCGGATAGACTGCCAGTTAAAAGTACCAATAGAGACCATAATCATCACCGCCACCAGTGCGGCCATCGGTATCAGGCTGACCCAATCACTTAAGAACACCACCATGATAAGCAACACCACACCGGCGATGAGCGTTGATAAACGCGTACGTCCACCAGACTTGACGTTGATCATCGACTGACCAATCATCGCACAACCTGCCATACCACCAAAGAAACCTGACACCACGTTGGCCATACCTTGACCTCGGCATTCTTTATTCTTATCACTTGGGGTATCGGTCAATTCATCAACGATCGTCGCCGTCATCATCGACTCTAACAAGCCAACAATGGCAAGCGCGATAGAGTATGGGGCAATAATCAGTAAGGTGTTTAGGTTTAATGGAATATCAGGCAACAAAAACACCGGTAATGAATCTGGCAGATCACCCATGCTACCGACGTTACGAATATCAAGGTTCATATACATCGCCACAGCGGTCAAGCCAACGATACAAATAAGTGGTGAAGGTATGATGCGCCCAATTTTAGGAATCAGTGGAAACAAATAGATAATCGCCAAGCCGGCGGCCGTCATAATATAAACCGTCATGCCGACACGCTCGGTCATCGGGTTAAGCTCAGGCAGCTGAGCGGCAAATATCAATATCGCTAAGGCATTGACGAAGCCAATGACAACAGAGCGTGAGACAAAGCGCATCAAATTACCGAGCTTAAAAATACCCATCACAATTTGAATACCACCGCACAATAAAGTTGCAGCCAATAAATACTGCAAACCATGTTCGGCGACCAAATCGACCATGACTAGCGCCATCGCTCCAGTTGCTGCCGAAATCATGCCTGGGCGACCACCGACGAAACTGATGACGACTGCGATACAAAATGAGGCATACAGGCCGACCTTTGGGTCAACACCTGCGATAATAGAAAAGGCAATGGCTTCAGGAATCAGCGCTAGGGCAACGACCAAACCTGACAAAACGTCACCACGAACATTGGAAAACCACTCGTCACGTAAGTTATCAATAAAAGATGTCATAAGTAAACTGCATAGGGTTAGAGGCAAAAAAAGTAATCATTACTCATTTATAAAATGATCGCGTCGCTATAAAGATAGCTATTCATCTTTCTTTTATCACAACAGGCACTGGGTCATGTTGAGGTATTGAATTATTAAACGTCAGTAATCATTAGGTCTACTGATTTACTTACTGGTATCACTAATACGCTCACCAATAATAAATATGATGATAAATTCAGTGAGATTACCTAAAAAAAATGTTTAAAGTAGGCTGCTTAAAGTAGTGTGTCGAAAATAGCACCTACAATAACGAATAGAGTCAGCAATGATTTGCTGCGGTAGAAGGCGATAAATAATCTGTCAAAAAACACGCTGGTCTGACATCGCATGACCACAACACCAATCGTTGCAAAAGAGACGTGACAATCACACGCGAATAGCACGTAAACGGTGACAACATGCTAAACTAAAGTGCTTGGGTCAATACCCAGTCACCTACAGATTAGGGCAGCTATTATAGCATTAGCTACTCAATATAAAAACAGGCGCATCATAGCATAAAGTCATAAAATACCAGTACCGAAATCTGAGTGATACCATTATGCTGCTGCTCATGTTTTTGGCTGACTTTGTATGATATTGATAGGCGCATTGCTTGATGCGATTTGCGTGCTATATGGCGTTTTTATATTATAATTTTCTCATTTTATAAACAGCATGTTTGTCTAACAGAAGGAATAGATATGACCACCAACACTGCAACAGATGCCTTACTTCATAAAGGCAGTGGTCTACAAGTCGTGGTCGGTTTGGGACAATCTGGGCTATCCGTTGCGCGCTATTTGGCCAATCAAGGCTATCAGGTCGCAGTGACTGACGCTCAGGCTGCTCCGAGCTTAGCAGATCAGTTGCCAGCTGAGATTAATATTCGCCAATTTGGCGCGATTGATGCCGAACTATTGCAACAAGCGGCACGTATTATTATCAGCCCAGGTATCTCTCTTGCGACCCCAGCCGTTGCTGCTGCCCGTCAAGCCGGTATTCCAGTGGTCAGTGATATTCAGCTTTTTTGTGACGCTTGCACCGTACCGATAGTAGCGATTACTGGCTCTAATGCGAAAAGTACCGTGACCACATTGGTCGGAAAAATGGCTGAGGATGCCGGTATCAATGTCGGTGTCGGTGGCAATATCGGCGTACCTGCGTTGACGCTACTGGATAATACGGAGATGGAGCTGGCTGTGCTTGAGTTGTCGAGTTTTCAGTTAGAAACGGTCAGCAATTTGGGCGCGCAAGTGGCAACTGTGCTGAATATGTCACCCGACCATTTAGACCGTCACGGCGATATGCTCGGCTATCATCAAGCCAAACATCGTATCTTTCAAGGTGCCAAATCCGTTGTGATCAATCGTGAAGATGCATTGACGCGGCCACTGGTGGCTGATAACTTACCAAGAGTCAGCACGGGCATTCATGCCCCTGATAAAGGTCAATATGGTCTCATCACTGACCCTGAAGGCCAGACTTATCTCGCTCGCGGTACAGAACGCCTACTATCGGCAGACAAACTGTTGATTAAAGGTCGTCATAATTTGCTCAATGCACAGGCGGCCTTGGCATTGGGTGAACTGGCCGGCTTGCCACTAGATAGTATGTTAAATACGTTGCAGCAGTTCACTGGACTGGCGCATCGCTGCGAATATGTCGCAAACACCGCTGGTATTGATTATTTTAATGACTCTAAGGGCACCAACATCGGCTCGACCATGGCTGCTATCGAAGGACTGGGTGCGGTCTATGCACCAAAAGACGGTAAGCTGTTATTGATTTTGGGTGGGCAAGGTAAAGGTCAAGAATTTGGCGAGCTGACGCCATTTATCAATCAGTATGTCAGCCAAGTACTGTTTATTGGTGAAGATGCGCAGCTGATTGAACAACACCTGCGAGCCGCGAAGATAAGTGCTGACGTGGCGCTACACCAGTGCCAAACCTTAGAAAATGCTTTTGCCACGGTAGCACAAGTGACATCAAGTAGTCTCTCGCAAGTACAAGCTGTGTTACTGTCACCTGCCTGTGCCAGTTTCGATCAATACAGTGGTTATGCTGCTCGCGGTGAACATTTTAGTCAGTTGGTCAGTCAATTAGAAAGCGTACCGTTAGAGAGTATTGCCAGTCATTAAATAGGTGAACCCTTGGCTGTTTTGATGGCGGACAGTAGCCACTGTCAATTAATCGCGTATTATGTCATTGGTATTTAAATTGATGCGCGTATTTTCTTGATAAATGATTGTTTTGCTTATGGATTGCTGCTACTGTCAATCATAGCCAGTCAGCCAAATCATATGACCACCTATTTACTCATATTTTTTTTAGTGATTGCCAACGATTACTCGCGGATTGGCATTATCTATTTTAAGTTTTCAAACGGTGGCGTTTCATGAACGCCGTGTTTTTTCGTTCGTTAGTGTATATAAAATTATGGCGCTCTCTTCTTTTTTTCGTTCTTCGTCCCAGACCCCATCCAAGCAAGTCTCTGGCTCCGATGGCATTCTTTCTATGCCGTCAGCACGCGCCGTTTTAATATCGAGCGTCGGCTGCATGTTGGTGCTCAGTTTATTGATGGTGGCATCTGCTTCTATTCCTTTTGCGCTCAGTCGCGGTATGACGGAGCTGCATTTTTTTAGAAACCAGCTACTGTATATGATAATCGGGCTGGTTATCGCGGCTATCCCTTATTATAGTGTGTCTTTGCGACGACTGTATAAGACGGAAACCCAGTTTATACTGTTGGGTATTACCGGCATATTATTGGTAGCGACCCTGTTTAGTACACCCATTAACGGATCCAAGCGCTGGTTGAATTTGGGCGTGCTCAATTTTCAGGTGGCAGAGCTTGCAAAGCTGGTGATGATTGTCTTCGTATCTGACTTTGTGGTGCGTCGATCTTTTGAAGTTCGTAATGGCTTAGATGGTTTTTTGCGGATTATGTTGGTGGTAGCGCTCATCACTATTTTGCTGTTATCGCAGCCAGATTTTGGTTCATTTGTCGTTATTTTGGGTACCATCTTCGCGATTTTTTATATCGCTGGGGCACCTTATAAGCATTTCGTCGCATTGGCCGCCGCCGCCGTTGGTGGTGCAGTGCTCATGGTGACAACAGCGCAATATCGCTTAGTACGTGTGATGTCGTTCATGGATCCGTTCGATGATGTACAAGATACTGATTATCAGTTGGCGCGTAGTCTGATTGCCTTTGGTCGTGGTCAGTTTACCGGTGTCGGTTATGGTGAAAGTGTGCAGAAACTCTCGCATTTACCAGAAGCACATACGGATTTTTTATTAGCCATTACCGGTGAGGAGCTGGGCTTTGTTGGGGTCACCATGGTATTGGTGCTCGAAGCGCTGATTATCGGTAGTGCGATGCGTATTAGTTACAATGCGCTAAAACGTCGGCAAATGCGTATGAGTTATACCGCTTTCGGTATTGGCGTGGTATTTATCGCGCAGACCATCATTAACGCCGCTATGAATATGGGTGCCATTCCGACTAAAGGTCTGACCATGCCATTCTTTAGTTATGGTGGTTCATCCATGCTGATTAGCTTGGTAATGGTAGCGCTATTATTAAAGATATATAAAGAGAGCCCTGAGATTGAAAAAAGCCAGTGCCGTTATTATTAACAACTACTAACAACGTAAATGCCATTAACCGACGCAGTGAATAGTAGTCGGTAGCGGTAGCCTCTAAAACAGCGTTGAAGCAGTAAGCATCGAAAGAAAGATGAGAAAGACTGTCTAAACGAAAAGCGTCGCTATTATGAGTGGCGCTTTTTGCTTTTCACCCCTTCGTTATTGGCTCGTCAGGGTCATCTGTTGCTTGTCTTGTAATGGCGAATTGGCCCACTGCGCAATCGCTTGTTCAAGCATATTAGTAGGGGTGTCTATATCAACGGCAGGCTGCTGCAACAGCTCCAAAGCATGGGCAATGAGCCGACTTGGATCGCGAGTATCAATCGGTTGAGCAAGGTTTTGTTTAGATAACTTTTGACCATCAGGATTACATATTAGAGGCAGGTGATACCAATAGTCGACAGCTGGCAAACGAGCGGCATGCATGATACTAATTTGCGCCGTGGTCATGGGTAAAATATCCAAACCACGCATGATATGCGTCACTTGTTGCAGGCCGTCATCGAGACTGGCAGCCAATATGTAATTAATCATACCATCTTGGCGACGCACCACCATATCGCCTAAAGTCTGTTGAGGGTTGTCCCATTGCAGCCCTTGTATACCGTCATTAAAGCCGATTCTATAATCTGGTAGCTGTATGCGTAGCTTATGCTGCTCTTTGTCAAGCTCAGCTGCGATACATTGGCGTGGATAGCGTTTTCTGTTTGGTAAGTGCTTTTTAGCACCTTCATTTTCATCCAGTTGGTCTTGGTCATGATGCGCCCAGTAGTGCTCCAGGTCTTTACGCGAGCACTGGCAACCATATGTGAGCGGACGTAAGACCGAAGATAAATAATCGTTATAAATATCAATGCGCTCGGACTGATAAATAACGTCGCCATCCCACTGTAAACCAAGTGCTTCTAAATCAATCAAAATCTGCTCAGTAAATTGCCGATCGCAGCGTTCAGTATCGGTATCTTCGATACGCAGCAACCACTTGCCGCCGAGCGACTTGATATGGCAAAAGCTGGCTAGGGCAGTGGTCAATGAGCCAAGATGTAGCTCGCCAGTCGGTGAGGGCGCAAAGCGGCCGATAGGCTGTGAGGGTGTGATTGGAGTTAACATAGGAGTATGGATGGTTGTCAAAGTTAGACTTATCAATAAAAGAATAAGATAGAATAATAAATATATTGGTAAAAAGATATTCATTAAATGCGTCTGTTTTGTGAGTTGTATCGAGAGTAGAGTGCCTAAACGTCAAAAAACACGCTTTAGCGAACAAAAACAGTAATTACCGGTACCGTTATGACTGATTAAAGTGTCGTGCAGATTTTTAAGCACTTAAAAAGCAGCCATCTAAAACGCAACAAGCGACCATATAATGGTCGCTTGTTGCTACAGCCTTATAGATAGACGAGTTGTATCTTGTCTACATAGCTTACCTAGGCGCTTTTATATAAAAGCCTTGGTGTCTAAGTATCTTATTCTTTAGGCACCTTGGTTTTGACGCTCTTTAATTTCAGACAATGTTTTGCAGTCAATACATTGGGTGGCAGTTGGACGTGCTTCTAAACGACGCAGGCCAATCTCGACACCGCAAGTCTCACAAAAACCATAGTCATCATTTTCAATCTCGGCCATAGACTTATCGATTTTGCGAATGAGCTTACGCTCACGGTCACGTGTGCGCAATGCTAGAGCAAACTCTTCTTCTTGAGTGGCGCGATCATTGATGTCTGGCATGGCGCTTGACTCGTCTTGAATATAAGTCTTGGTACGGTCTGCTTCACCAATCAATTGGTTTTTCCAGTCCAATAAAATAGCCTTAAAGTGCTCTAACTGCGCATCAGACATGTATTCTTCGTCCTTGGCTGGCACATAAGGAGTAAACTTCACTTCACTCGGATTCGTGGTCAGGGTGCTCATATGGGTATCCTACTTTTTCAAATTAGTTCAATAAAACGGCTCATCAACAGACAAGACGTCATCAATTTTATAAACGCTATAAGTTGTCCCTTTATAAAACGTTTTACCACTTGGTAACACAAGTAACACAGCTGATTTAATAATATCGTTGTCACAATATACCGATATCGACACATTCATGGTCAGGTATATGGTTATGCATAATTTTATTTAAATGCCATTGTCTTAATAATGCAACAAAACCCTGACAATAAAAACGTAGCTTGTGGTCGAAGTAGCCATCCTAGCTATTATTATTTTGCTTCATATCAAGCTTCATGTTTCAGTCACTATTATAATGAACAAGTTGTATCACTGTTTTTGATAATAATGAAGTGATTTTTAGTACGGACACACACTTTACTTTGCCACCCATTCTAGATCGAATCAAGAAATATTGGCTAAAAGCCTAACATATAAGGGCTGGCATGGACATGTTACCAGTTTTGGCAATAAATCTGGGCATCAAGTATCCAGTCTTTCAACCCAGCTTGCAACCTCTCCATTGTTTGCTAATTGCAACCATCGGTAACCTGGTAGCGCGTTTTGGTCGTACGCAAAGTCATCTTCAAAAGGTTTAAACTGATAACAGGTAGAGGGCGTACTGTATACCGTAACGCCTTGACGGAGACGTACTTGCTCTTGGTGGGTATGACCACTAATAATAACTTTTAAGTGCTCAAATCCTAGCATATGTTGCCAAAAGTCTTCGCTGTTTCTAGCCATATGCGTGTCAATCCAGTCAGAGTCCACTGGAACAATATGATGGTGTAGGGCGATTAATGCGGGCTTATCACAGGTGCTGAGTCTCTCACATAACCAATTGATATCAGTAGGCGTAATCTCGCCTGCGACCTTACCAGAAATGGAGGAGTCTAATAACAACAGCTGCCAGTATTCAGTCTCAATGACATGGCGACTGAGCAAACGTGAATCGGCGGGCTTGGCAATGAGCTCACGTTGAAAAAATGGTAAGTCGCTACCAATTTCATTGGTCACATCATGGTTGCCAGCGATACAAGCAAAGGGAATGCCAGTGGCTTGCAATACCTGAAAGATATGGTCATAAATAGTCGATTGAACAGTATTGACCAAGTCGCCTGTTACCACGATTAAGTCGCAGCGAATATCGGCACTTAATGCTTGCTGAACCACTGTTTCAAAGCTTCTCTGACACAGCATTGCCTCATCAACATCACTGTCTGTCATGGAACTGACGGGCGTCGATAAATGCAAATCAGTAATTTGCAAGATATTTAGCTGCGCATCAGGGGTCGTTATCTTAGTAACAGGATGGCTTGGCATTGGGTCAGTCCCTCATCGAATCAAAACAATGGCAGTTGTTAAGACGAATATGGATAAATGTTATATTGGCAAAGTAGGCTCTCATTAGAGCCTAAGGTCTTGTACTTAAGGTATTATCATTATTAATGCTATTACGGCAAGTTTATAACATAAAGTGAATAAAAGCTCTAGCAGTATTGATGAAATAAAGTTGGATAAAGTATTGATAGTACTCGTCTATCATCGAGGTAGCGTTTAGAAATTAACGGCCTGCTGACCAAAACTTTGCCACTTTTAGCTTTGAGAGAATCAGGGCAATAAAAAATAAAATCGCTAATATCAAGACGATAGACAGACCCGTCTGAAGGTCTAGCCAAATACTACCCCAAACACCTAGCGTTACCCCTAATTGTGCGATGATGAGCGATATAATGACCATTTGTTTTGGCGATGCTGACCATAAGCGCGCTGTCAGTGCTGGCAATACCAATAATCCACTGATTAAGAGGCTGCCAACCGCTTGCAACGCAATGGCACAAAACCCTGCCAACACACCCATAAAAAACAATCGCTGGCGTGTCGGATTGATACCCTGAATACGCGCTAACGCTTCATGAGTCGCCAGCTTAATTTGCGCCGGCCATATATAAATAAGCAATCCTAGTCCCACCAGCACACTAGCTGCAAGTAGGGGCAAGTCTGCCCAATCAAGCTCTAGCAGATTGCCAAATAAAAACCCAAGTACATTTGCTTGTTGGTCGGTTAGCTGGGTCAAAGCCAATAGCCCCAAACACAGTAGCGACACCGCCACAACCGCCAATACCGCATCAACGGGCAAGCGCTCATCATCGATGAGTACCAGCCCTAGCACTACCATGATGCTAACGATGCCAACGCCAATACCCATCGGCAATTGCCACCACACAGCGAGCGCCACGCCCAATAAGGTGCCATGTGCTAACGCATCAGCAAAAAACGCCATACGGCGCCACAACACTAGGCAACCTAAAGGCGCTGATAGTAGCGCTAAAATACTGCCAGCAATCCAAGCAGGGGCGATGATGGCTAACCAAGCGGTCATAACAGATATCCGTAAAATTTTTTAGTTTGCATTAACGCTGTGTTTTTAAGGCAGTCATCAACGTATTTGAGTGTATGTATTATAATTCGCTTGGTGCATGATGTTCGCAATCATGATGCTGATGCACATATGGCTGCTCATAATGATGACCGAAAAGCTTCTGGAACTCGCTACTAATCGCAAGTTCACTTGGTTGTCCTTCACAGCAAATATGTTTGTTAAGGCAAATCACACGCCGACTGCCTTTCATTACCCAATGCAAATCATGCGAGACCACCAACATGGCACAACGCAAAAAATCTGGCAGCTCATCAATAAACTGATAAAGCCAAACCTCGGTATCAGGGTCAAGGCCTTGCATTGGCTCATCTAAAATTAATAAATTGGGCTTATCTAATAGCGCACGGGCCAATAATACGCGCTGAGTCTCACCGCCAGATAGATGTAGCATCTGCCGCGAAAGCAGGTGCGTCAATGACAACTTATCAAAGATAAACTGTCTCTGCTCAGCGGTTAAACGCTTTTTGTCTGCTTGCGCTAATAAGTCACAGACGCGTAATGGCAGTATCGGCGGTACCGTAAAGCGCTGCGGTACATAGCCAAGCTGTAATGGTTGATGTGCAGTCATTTGCCCTTTAGTGGGCTCCAGTAAGCCTAAGATAAGCTTGACTAGGGTAGACTTGCCCGCACCATTTGGGCCGATTAGACTCACCGTTTCATTCACGGCGATATCAATATCAATATGCGAGAGCAAACGCTGTTGGCCAATATGAAAGCTGACATCACTGAGGCTCAGTAGCTTATCAGCGTTGCTGAGCGTTTGAGTGCTTAGATTTGCACTTGCTGACTGATTAGACGGTAGGATAGGCAGGCTCATAGTATGACAACGCAAATATTGATAAAGGATAAAATGGCAAACAATGATAAAACTCTCATGACAAATTGCCAGTAAAAAATGCTGTTTATTTTATAGTAATACTTTACTGGCATGCTTGGCAGCGACCGCTAAGCTCAATAACACTGCGCTCAACCATAAAACCAACATCCTGCTCAGCAAAGCTCATCATCTCTTGTACCGGCACGCTACTACATTCTTGCACTCGTTGGCATTGCTCGCAGATTAGAAACGCTGCCGTATGCTGAGCACGCGGATGACAGCAAGGCACATAAGCATTGATAGAGGTCAGTTGATGAATCAAACCCTCACTCAGCAGAAACTCCAAGCTGCGATAGACCGTTGGTGGTGCCACGTTTTTCGGTGTCTGCTGACTCGATGCAGTATAGTGAGAGTGAGGCGCTAATAATCGCATCTGCTGTAATTGGGTGATTAAATCATAAGCACCTACGGGCTTATTGGCTTCTAACACCAGCTGGTAGATTTGTTGGCGCAGAGGGGTAAAGCGTGCGCCACTTAAACGACATTGCTCTTTGGCTGCCGCTAGACGATCGTTAATATCATGCGGTGTGAAATCTTGCACATCATGCAAATGGTCGCAGGTTGATGAATTAGTGGGCATGGTGCAAGCTCCTAAAAATAACATGGCACTTTTTATATCAGAAAATTTTATGATGGTTTTTTATATTGTTATAGTATAACATACTAAATTAAAAAGCAGCTGAGTTGTTTTACTTATCTTCTTATCAATTATTAATATGCTAGGCATTTGAAGATGACTTCTAACTCAGAACTCGTATGCTGCTACCAACCTTATATTTTACCAACCCTAAAAGAACTGATTATGAAATCAATTTTCAACCACTCTTTACGCTCACTAGGCAATCTACAGCGACTGCTAATCATTGGAATAGCATTAGTACTAGGTCCGATAATGACGGCTCAAGCAGCAACAGTGAGCGTCAGTAACTATCCGTTGTTTTTATTGAGTGAGGCGGTGACTGAAGGCGCACCATCTGCTAATAGATTGTTGCAGGCAGGGGAGGTGGGTCATCATGGTAGTATCAGTCCTGGTGATATCAAAGCGATTCAGGACAGTAAGTTTGTGGTGTGGTTTGGCGAGCCGTTAGAAAATAACTTAGCCGCGAGCCTCAACACAGCGCCAAATGCCATTGCGCTATTTCCCTTTGACGCCTTCAACCGTCACCCACTACGTGATGTAAAAGGTGCCCCTATCGCTGGTAGCTTAGATCCACATATTTGGCTAGACCCTGAGAATGCCAAAGCCATTACTCGTGCGCTTGCCGTCATCCATAGTCATGCCAATCCTCAATATAAAAGCCTTTATCTTGCCAATGCACAAAAATTTGCCCAGCGACTCGATAGGGCAGTGGCCACAACCCGTCAAAGTGCTCAGAAAAAAACCTTACAAACGCCGCGACCGTATTGGGCGTATCACGATGCTTACCAATATATAGAGAGCAGCCTACACCTAAAGCTGGTCGGTAGTCTAAGTACCGATCATCATTTGGCACCAAGAGCGAGCCAATTGCGTTGGCTAAACGAGCAGCGTCCGGCGAAAGAGATGTGTTTGGTCAGCCCAAGTCAGCCAGCCAAAGGGCTATTGGCAAAGCTGCAACCAGTCAATACCACAGTGCAAGCGGAAGATATGAGCAATAGCAAAGATTTTGTTAGCGGCTGGCAAGCGATGGCTGAGCAAATCTATCAATGCATATCCTAAAATAAGGTGTTGATAAAAGGGCTGGTTATTATCGATTTAATTGAGGACATGCTCTAGAGTGTTAATGAAAAGAGTATCGAGATTGTCGTAACGTAGATTATTGAAGCAGTCCGTTAATAATCCTTTTATTAAGGGTCGCATTATATGGCAATACAGTTTTGGTTGAATACCGATTATTTGCTCATAATTTGGGATAACATTAATAATTGAGCTAGGTGACTGATAAAAGGCATATTTTACTTGCTTAACAGTCCCGTGCTCCTTATAATAAGTGGCGTTTTATTTTGGTTAAAAGGTAATACCTGTAGAGTGAGCCATTCACGGATAAAGGTGTCGCAACTGTGCTACATTATCCCAATGCTGTAAGGCTATAGGAATACATTGCCGATGACCAAGCCTGCCAAACGCACACAGAAAGATAAAATCGGCATTTATATCAAACGCCAAGCGTGGATATTATTTATCCTTATTGTTATCGCTTGGACGATAGATGTTAGTTGGTTACATAGTGATTTGACTGTCGCAAAAAGTGCCGCTTTGGGTGCATTGCTTAGTTTCGTCACACAGGCCGTTTTTGCATTTTTTATCTTTTGGTATACGGGATATCGCGCGCGCCGACATATTGTCAGCCAGCTATATCGAGGTCAGGCAGCCAAATGGCTACTGACAGTATTTGGTTTCGCACTAATTTTTATTACCGTACAACCCCTATCGGCGCCTGCGCTGTTTATCGGTTTTATGGTAATGCAAATTAGTCACAGTTGGATGTTGTGGCATATACGCTAGTGTTAATAGCGAATAACTATTTTGAGTGGTTTTTTAGCGACTGTTCCTTAAGTCATCTCAATAGTTACGATTAATGATACTAAGCAAGTCACCCTGCCGTCCAACTTCTCTATGACTGGTTCCATAAAGTCTAAAAATGACAAATTTTTGTCCTTGTTGTATAGATAACTGCTTATAACTATTGTAATAAAAGCGGCTAACGTTCATTTTGAAGTCATAAAATCGTGGTAAATAGAACGGCGTCCTAATAAACCCAACTATTTAGTATTTAACTTCACAGGTGAAAAAAGCGCTAAGCCTATATCAGGCATAGTTAGCAGCTGATAAGCTATTTATACAACAGATAAAAAAGTCATAATTGACTTTACACGAATACAACGCTGCATTAATATAGGCAGCTAAATATTTTGCTTATGAGCGCTGTATGAAGCGACAGCCGTAAAAGTACGGCAGTAGGCGAGCACATATTTAACAATTTTGCGTACACATGCAAGGGCTATTACTGAATCATCATAAGCCCTTTTTTGATAGCTAAAATTTATCTTAAGCCATCAAACATCGCATCGTAATAGAACTATGGGTTGGATGTTATTGGTTACATGAGTGCTTTTAGCACGGTTCATTGACTTGCTTAATAGCATGGCAAATAGAAACGCTAAAACTTCATCAGATGACAACCATATTTTTGGTAGTTGATTAAATCGTTGATTAATAAGAAGCTTACATTATGGCATCCGAGCAAACATCATCAGAATATATCTCTCACCACTTAACGAACTGGACGTACGGCTATCTGCCGGGCGAAGGATGGAAAGTCGCCTATACTGCTGAAGAAGCAGGGCAAATGGGCTTCAACGCGATCCATCTTGATTCTATGCTATGGTCAATTGGTCTGGGTATTTTATTTTGTGCCATCTTTTGGATGGTTGCCAAAAAAGTCACTTCAGGCGTACCAAGTAAGACCCAAGCAGCGGTTGAGATGATCGTTGAGTTTGTTGATAACAACGTTCGCGATTCGTATAGTGGTACCTCAAAATTGATTGCGCCACTGGCGTTGACTATTTTTGTGTGGATCTTCTTGATGAACTTGATGGATCTACTGCCTATCGACTTTATTCCAAGTCTGGCTGGGCAAGTTGGCGCTATGATGGGCCATGATCCACATCACGTCTTCTTCAAGATTGTTCCAACGACTGATCCTAACATCACGCTTGGCATGTCATTCTCTGTCTTTGCGCTGATTATCTTTTATAGTATTAAAGAAAAAGGTCTAGGCGGCTTTATCGGTGAGCTAACGCTACATCCATTCAGTGCTAAAAACCCTATCTTGCAAGTTATTTTAATCCCCATCAACTTCATTCTAGAAGCGGTTACTCTGATTGCTAAGCCTGTATCACTTGGCTTGCGTCTATTCGGTAACATGTATGCTGGGGAATTGATTTTCATACTGATTGCTCTAATGCCGTTTTGGATTCAATGGGCGTTATCAGTACCGTGGGCAATCTTCCACATCTTAATTATTACACTTCAAGCGTTCGTATTTATGATGCTGACGATAGTTTACATGTCACTTGCATCATCAACTGAACATTAATCAGACATTCAATAGGTAAATGAGGATACATCCATGGATCCAGTATTAGGTGGTTACACAGTTATCGCAGTAGCACTACTTATCGGTTTAGGTGCACTAGGTACAGGTATTGGTTTTGCTATTCTAGGTGGTAAATTCCTAGAAGGTGTTGCACGTCAGCCAGAACTTGGTTCACAGTTGCAAACTCGTATGTTCATCGTAGCAGGTCTTCTTGATGCTATTCCGATGATCGGTGTTGGTATTGCTATGCTATTGTTGTTCGCTAACCCTCTAGCAGGTTAATCCGAAAGCTCAGTTGTAAATGTTTGGTATTCGGAGATTTACTATCAAATATAGTCAAGATTTGACTGCCAAACATGATCAATGAAACTGATTTTTCATTAACAAAGAGGTGATCACGTGAATATCAATTTTACCCTCGTCGGTCAAGCCATTGCTTTTGCAATATTTGTGATTTTTTGCATGAAATTCGTGTGGCCACCACTTATCGGTGCCATTAATGAGCGTCAGCGTAAAATTGCTGAAGGCTTGAATGCCGCAGAAAAAGCAAAAGCAGACCTGGCAACCGCGGAGCAAGATGTCCAGCAGGAGCTCGATGCTGCAAAGGCTAAAGCTGCTGCTTTAATCGAGCAAGCGAACAAGAGTGCCAATCAGCTTGTCGAAGATGCAAAAACGCAAGCCCAAGCGGAAGGCGAGCGCATTCGTCAACAAGCGCAAGCGTCTATCGACCAAGAAATCAATCAAGCGCGTGAGTCATTACGTGCCCAAGTTGCTGAACTGGCTGTACTTGGTGCAGAAAAGATTTTGCAAGACAAAGTCGATGTGCAAAAACATGCCAGTATGTTAGACCAACTGGCGGCGAAGCTGTAATTGTGAGGATATAATGGCTGACTTATCAACCTTAGCACGACCGTACGCTAAAGCCGCGTTTGACTATGCCAATGAAAACGGGGTAGTAAATGAGTGGGAAAACTTCTTATTTATTGCCGGCACCGTTGTCAATGACAAGTCGTTCAGTACTTGGCTAGACAATCCAGCTGTTTCTGCTGAGCATAAGTCAGCTGCTTTGGTCGATCTTTATGATACACAAGTAGCTAGCGCTAATGATTCTGCTTTTAAGCAGTTATTAGGTGAGACTAGAGGGGTTCGCCCTGACAGCGACGCCAGCTATCCAAAAGTATCAGTAGCACTTAGTAACTTCGTTAAACAGTTATCAGAACAAGAGCGTCTGGCGCTGCTTCCTGAAGTTTATGAGCATTATCGCCGTCACAAGGCAATAAGCTTAAAGCAGCTTGACGCATATGTGACCTCTGCCTATCCATTGACTGACGCTCAACGTGAAACGATTCAAGCACGTCTTGCTGCCTCGTTAAATGCGAGTGTGGTGATTCATGAGTCGGTCGATCCAAGTCTATTGGCAGGCGCTACAATCAAAGTCGGTGACAAAATCATTGATGATTCGATGCGCGGCAAGTTACAACAGTTAAAAACACAGCTAACTGCCTAATGCCATTCATCAACGCAGCCATATAATATCTGCGTGATAGTAAGAGCATTTAAGTCAGTGGGCGGGTTATCATAAATTAAAGGAAACAAGGCAATGCAACAATTGAATCCAGCGGAAATCAGTAACCTGATTAAGCAGCGTATTCAAGACCTTGATGCGGGTGCAACTGCAAAGAATGAAGGCACGATTGTCAAAGTATCTGACGGTATCGTGCAGATTCATGGTCTTGAAGATGCCATGTACGGCGAAATGATTGAGTTTGAAGGCGAAATCTATGGAATGGCGCTTAACTTAGAGCGTGATTCTGTCGGCGCGGTAGTACTTGGTGATTACCTAAAGCTGCAAGAAGGTCAAAAAGCCTATTGTACTGGTCGTATCCTTGAAGTACCAGTAGGTCCTGAGCTGCTAGGCCGTGTTGTTGACGCCTTGGGTAATCCTATTGATGGCAAAGGTCCTATCGATGCCAAAATGACTGACAAAGTCGAAAAAATCGCTCCAGGCGTTATCGACCGTCAATCAGTAGATCAGCCAGTAATGACTGGTTATAAAGCCGTTGATACCATGATTCCAATCGGTCGTGGTCAGCGTGAGCTTATCATTGGTGACCGTCAGACGGGTAAAACCGCAATGGCTATCGATGCGATCATCGCGCAGAAAGCTTCTGGCATTAAATGTGTATACGTCGCAATCGGTCAGAAACGTTCTACCATCGCGAACGTCGTACGTAAGCTTGAGCAGACTGGCGCATTAGAATATACCACGGTTGTGGTTGCATCAGCGTCAGAGCCTGCAGCACTTCAGTATATCGCACCGTACTCAGGTTGTACGATGGGCGAATACTTCCGTGACCGCGGCGAAGATGCACTGATTGTATTTGATGACTTATCAAAACAAGCGGTTGCTTATCGTCAAATCTCACTATTGCTACGTCGTCCGCCAGGTCGTGAAGCGTATCCTGGTGACGTATTCTATTTACACTCACGCCTACTTGAGCGTGCATCACGTGTAAACGCTGATTACGTAGAAAAGTTCACCAATGGTGAAGTGAAAGGTAAAACGGGTTCTTTAACTGCACTACCAATCATTGAAACACAAGCTGGTGATGTATCTGCATTCGTACCAACTAACGTGATTTCGATCACTGATGGTCAGATCTTCCTAGAGTCTAGTTTATTCGCCTCAGGTATCCGTCCAGCAGTAAACGCTGGTATCTCGGTATCTCGTGTTGGTGGTGCCGCTCAGACTAAGATTATCAAAAAGCTATCTGGTGGTATTCGTACCGCTCTAGCTCAGTATCGTGAACTAGCAGCATTCGCTCAGTTCGCATCAGATCTTGATGACGCAACTCGCGAGCAGCTTGATCATGGTGAGCGTGTGACTGAATTGATGAAGCAGAAGCAGTATCAGCCGATGTCAATCTCTGAGCAAGCAGCCGTTATCTATGCTTCAAACGAAGGCTTCTTAGCTGACGTACCTGTCGAAAAGATTGGTTCTTTCGAAGAAGCGTACCTACGTTATATGCATGATGAGCAAAGTGAATTGATGCGTGAGATTGATGACACTGCGAACTACAACGATGATATCGCAGGTCGTTTAAAGTCATCTTTAGAGACCTTTAAACAAAATCACAGTTATTAATTTAACGGGTTAAGCCGATTTGGTTACCGCTCTGATTCAGATCGTATAAGGTGGCGCGTTGTCTGATAAGCATTTTGCTAAGACAGGCGCGCCATTGTGCTAACCATTGATGGTATTAGATCGCGTCATGCACAAGGTATAACGATTATTCTTTAAGATCGATGTTATATGTTAAATAATTGTCGCATGCGCCAATGCTTTTTAACCCTCTTATATTGGAATCATTATGGCAAGCTTAAAAGAGATACGTGCCAAAGTCACCAGTATTAAAAGCACCCAGAAAATTACTCGTGCTATGCAAATGGTAGCGGCAAGTAAAATGCGCCGTGCGCAAGAGCGCATGGAAGTGGGTCGCCCGTATGCTGATAGTATGCGCCGGGTTATTTCACATTTGGTGCATGCTTCATCAGACTACAAACATCCGTATATGGTATCGCGTCCAGTCAATAAGGTTGGCTATATTGTCATTACCTCTGACCGTGGCCTAGCGGGTGGTTTGAATGTAAACTTATTCAAAGCCTTATCTAAAAGTATCCAGCAATACCAAGACCAGTCTGTGCAAACTGAATTTGCAGCTATCGGCGCTAAAGGCGTAAGTTTTTTCAAAAACTTCGGCGGTAAAGTGACCTCAGCTGTGACCGATTATGGCGATAAACCAACGTTTGAGCAGTTGAATGCACCTGTGCAGGCGATGCTTGAGGATTATAGTAACGGTAATATCGACCGTATCTATGTGGTATATAACAAATTCGTTAATGCCATGACTCAAAAGCCAACGGTCAATCAGTTAGTACCGCTACCTGAGGGCTCATTTGGTGACGAAGAGAGCGGCATACAGACAGAACTTAGCTGGGATTATATATACGAGCCTGACATCAAGACGTTAATTGATGAATTGCTTGGTCGCTATATTGAGTCGATTGTTTATCAAGCGGTAATGGAAAACATTGCCTCTGAGCAGTCTTCACGTATGGTTGCGATGAAAGCGGCAACAGATAATGCTGGTGACCTTATTAACGATTTACAGTTGGTTTATAACAAGCTGCGTCAAGCGGCGATTACCCGAGAAATCTCGGAAATCGTTGGCGGTGCTGCTGCTGTTTCATAATTGACTACACCTATATATAGAAGTTCAAGGAGAACGCAATGAGTAGCGGTCGTATTGTACAGATTATTGGCGCGGTTCTTGACGTTGAGTTCAACCGTAATGAAGTTCCTCAAATTTTTGATGCCTTGCAAGTAGACGGTACCGAAACTACCCTAGAAGTACAGCAACAGCTGGGTGACGGTATTGTACGTACTATTGCAATGGGTTCAACCGAAGGTTTAAAGCGTAACCTACCTGTTACTAATACTGGTGCACCTATTTCTGTGCCTGTAGGTACTGGTACGCTAGGTCGCATCATGGATGTTCTTGGTCGTCCTATCGATGAAGAAGGTCCTGTTGTTGCTGACGAAAAATGGTCTATCCACCGTGAAGCGCCAAGCTACGCGGATCAGTCAAACAGCACTGAGCTACTAGAGACTGGTATTAAAGTTATCGATCTACTTTGCCCGTTTGCTAAAGGTGGTAAAGTTGGTCTGTTCGGTGGTGCCGGTGTTGGTAAAACCGTTAACATGATGGAGCTGATCAACAACATCGCTCTAAAACATGAAGGTTTGTCAGTATTTGCTGGTGTTGGTGAGCGTACTCGTGAAGGTAACGATTTCTATCACGAAATGCAGGAAGCTGGCGTCGTAAACACTGAAGACTTTAGTAAGTCTAAAGTAGCAATGGTATATGGCCAGATGAATGAGCCACCGGGTAACCGTTTACGTGTTGCACTGTCTGGTTTGACCATGGCTGAGTACTTCCGTGATACCAAAGATCCTGTTACTGGCAAAGGTCGTGACGTACTATTGTTTGTTGATAACATCTATCGTTATACACTAGCGGGTACAGAAGTATCAGCACTACTTGGTCGTATGCCATCAGCGGTTGGTTATCAGCCAACACTCGCTGAAGAGATGGGCTTACTACAAGAACGTATTACGTCAACTCAGTCAGGCTCTATTACTTCAGTTCAGGCGGTATACGTACCTGCGGATGATTTGACCGATCCATCACCTGCTACAACGTTTGCTCACTTGGATGCGACTGTTGTACTAAGCCGTGATATCGCGTCACAAGGTATCTACCCTGCGGTTGATCCATTGGATTCAACATCACGTCAGCTAGATCCACAAGTAATCGGCGAAGAGCATTACAATGTTGCTCGTGGTGTTCAGGAAGTTCTACAGCGCTATAAAGAACTAAAAGACATCATCGCGATCTTGGGTATGGATGAGTTATCAGAAGAAGATAAACTGGTTGTTTATCGTGCTCGTAAGATTCAGCGCTTCTTGTCACAGCCATTCCACGTTGCTGAAGTCTTTACTGGTGCACCTGGTAAATATGTACCACTACGCGATACCATTGCTAGCTTTAAAGCAATCATTGCTGGTGAATACGACGATCTACCAGAGCAAGCATTCTACATGGCTGGTAGCATCGAAGAAGTAGTCGCCAAAGCAGAGAAAATGAAATCTACTGCAGCGTAAGTTGTGTTAGCAATCGCTAAAGGGCAGGTAGGCTATAATAAGTCTATTTGCCAGTAGGTAACGCATCGCAGTTTTGATTGTAAGGAGTTAAGTATGGCAACGTTACAATGTCGCGTCGTAAGTGCTCGTGAAGAGTTGTATTCAGGCGAAATTAGCATGTTAATAGCTACGGGTACCGAAGGCGAAATTGGTGTATTGCCAGGTCACACACCGCTTATTACTTTGCTAAAACCGGGTGCGATGCGAGTGCAAACACCGAACGGTGAAGAAGAAGTGATTTATGTCTCAGGCGGCGTGTTAGAAGTACAACCGAAGATGGTTACCGTGTTGGCTGATACTGCTATGCGTGCACATAACCTTGACGAAAGCAAAATCGTTGAAGCACGCAAAAAAGCTGAGCAAATGCTGGTCAATCAATCTGACACGGTACAAACTAATGCGGCGTTGGCCTCATTGGCTGAATCAGTAGCACAGCTACAGACGATTCGTAAATACAAAAACCGCGCTTAATTTATGACGGTGAATGTTTAATCATCATTTTAGCCTAGCATTATTCATAAAAAAACAGTCCATCATGGGCTGTTTTTTTATGTCTATTATTTATTGAAAAAGCAATATTAAACAATTCCTAAAAAGTCACTGGCGACAACGTCAATATATGGTTATATTAGAGGTAATAGAGTGTAAGATTTGAGTATGGATTTTGACCGAATGTTAGACAGATAACGGCGCTTTAACGATTAAAATGGTTAGTTTTCTTAAATATAGGTATCAAGAGGCCAATAAAACTTATTTGTCTGCTATTATCTGTGTGAAGTGCAGAAACTTTGGACGTAAACTAATGTTTTAATAGGCGTAGTTTATAGATTTTGTTAACGACTATAAGCTATAGTATAGGCAGCTGACTATTTAATAGTATACTGTGCTACCAAGTTTGTAACAGCTATTCAAACATCAATTGTGCCACTTGATGGTGCTATTAATTTTACCGCTCTTACTTTTACTGCTTTTAAATTAGATGTATTAGAGGATATAACAATGACAACGAATGAAGAAGACAACACCCCCCGAATTTTGATTGTTGAGGATGATGAGCGTCTGGCCATGTTGACCCAAGATTATTTGGTCAAAAATGGTTTAGAAGTAGCCATTGAAACTGATGGAAACCGTGCTATTCGCCGTATCGTTAATGAACAACCAGATTTGGTTGTGCTTGATGTCATGCTTCCTGGTAGCGATGGCTTGACGGTTTGCCGTGAAGTGCGTCCGCATTATCAAAACCCTATTTTGATGTTGACTGCTCGTACTGAAGACATGGATCAAGTACTTGGCCTTGAGATGGGTGCTGATGACTATGTGGCCAAGCCTGCTCAGCCACGCGTACTGCTTGCTCGTATTCGTGCATTGTTGCGTCGTTCAGAAAATGCCCCGTCAGAAGATGTACCACAGCGCCTAGAGTTTGGCGAATTGGTTATCGATAATGGTGGTCGTTCAGTCAATCTAGGTGATGAGCTGGTTGATTTCACCAGTGCTGAATATGACCTTTTATGGCTATTGGCTTCTAATGCAGGTCGTATCTTGTCACGTGAAGATATCTTTGAGCGTCTACGTGGTATTGAGTATGACGGTCAGGATCGCTCAATTGACGTACGTATCTCGCGTATTCGTCCAAAAATCGGTGACGATCCAGAAAATCCAAAGCGTATCAAAACGGTCCGTAGTAAGGGTTATCTCTTTGTGAAAGAAGGCAATTAAGTCTACTTTCTCAAAGTCATCATTGATGACTGATAGCTATTGAGAAAAAACCAGCAAAAGATGCTGGTTTTTTTGTGGCTAAAATTCAGTTTTTAAACTTAACGATGGTGTTATGTGGTTTAATTAAGCAATTATTATGGACGATAACTAAATAAAATTTATGTAAGCATGGCGATAGGTGAATGTTGTATATTAGCTACAATATGATGGTCTGTGTTTATCTTAATTTCAATGTCCTAAATATCATTTATAATGCAGCATATGTATGCTGACTACCATCAGCACGTTTTATTCACTAAGTTGGTCACGGCACGTATGTCTTTAGTCTCTTCTTTAAAACACAGTATTTTTGTTCGTATCTATGCTGGGCTACTCATAGTCTGTTTATGTGTGGCATTATTTGCTCAGCTATTGATGGATACGATTAACAAAGAACGTGTACAGTCTTATCGTGAAAACATGGCAACCGGTGCCTTTCATTTGGTGAGTGAAGGTATTGCTCATCAAAACAATGCCGAGCAGCGTGAGTATTGGCTGTCTGATGCCAGTAGTCTATTTGGTTCAACGTTTAGTATCGTCCCTGTTGATAAGGTGGACTTTACTGCTAGTGAGCTGCGTCGTTTTGAGAACGGTAATACAGTCGTTCGTTATGTCAGCCAGCCAGTATACGCCGATGTTTATTATCGCTTGCCAGACAGTCAACGGGTGCTGACTGCGAGAGTATCGCAGGTGACTGAGCAGCAAGTGCGGGCAATCGCCGTATTCTTGTTAGATGACTTATCTTATCATATGACCCTGTCTGATAAGCGTGCGCGTTTGGCGGAACTAGAAGAAAAGTTCTCTTTTCCTTTAGCATTCCAAGCGCTTAATAAGCTTGATTTGGATTCAGACCAAATGGCACGCTTGCGCCGTGATGAGGTAGTCATCTCATTACAAGATACCAATAGCAGCAAAAGCAATTCAGCAATCAGGGTAGTGGTGCCGTCTGAAATCAATGACATGGCAATCTTGATTGGTCCTATACCTTTATTTAACTGGTTTCCACTTAATTTGATTATCAGTATGATTCTAATCAGTATGTTCCTGATTAGTTTGGGTGTTTATGCGCTGATTTTCCCGCTTGAGCGTAAATTACAGTTGATACAAGTGGGTGTCAATGAAGTGAGTAAAGGCAACTTGGACATTAAGGTTCAGGTGATTGGTCAAGACGAAATTGCTCGTCTGTCAGCGACCTTTAATGCGATGACGTCACATATTAAGCGCTTGATTGAATCGCAGCGTGAGTTGACGCGAGCGGTATCGCATGAGCTTCGTACGCCTGTTGCACGGATAAGGTTTGCTGTGGATATGCTAGCCGACACAGATGATGAAGATTCACGCTTTATGCAGCGTGATTATATCGATGAAGATATTGAGGCGCTAAACGGTTTGATTGATGAAATTCTGACTTATGCCAAGCTCGAAGAGGGGTCGCCTAAGCTGGATTTAGAACCAGTCAATCTCAAAGAGCTACTGGAGCAAATTGAGCGTGAGACCAACGCCTTAGGCAAGCCTATCAAGATAGTAGCGAAATTACCCAATCCTAAAGTGACGGCCATCGCGGATAGACGCTATCTGCATCGCGTGATTCAAAACTTGGCAGGTAATGCACTGCGCTATGCGGAAACCACCATTATCATCAGTGCTGGTGTGAAAAAAGGCAATGCCTTTGTCAGTGTTGAAGACGACGGCCATGGTATTCCAGAGGAGGATCGTGAAAAGGTCTTTATCCCTTTTTCACGCTTAGACGACAGTCGTACTAGGGCATCAGGTGGTTATGGATTGGGTCTATCTATTGTGTCACGTATTGCCTTTTGGTTTAATGGTAGTATGAAAGTAGACGAGAGCCGCGACCTTGGCGGTGCTAGGTTTGTGATGACATGGCCTATCAAACCATTGACACAAGTGCTTGCTGCTGACGAGTTGACACAAGAAAAAAGTGAGCGAGATTTTGGTGATGAATGATTTAGGCCATATCTTTTTGAATCGTACCTTTAAAGTTTGAAGCAGTCAAAAAATTGATTTAGAAATCAGTGTTAATTGAATATCAACCTTTAGAGTGACTGCTTGCCAGTTAGTGTCTCAGTACTGAATGTAATATTATTTTTAAAAGAGGAGGGCAAAGGATGCCGTATTTATTTGGTGGTTTGGTAGTATTGAATGCTGTGACGTTGGGTTATTATTTATTTTTACAGCAACCTTCGACCACTCAGACATTAAAGGCAGCAAAAGAGGATATTAGCCAGCCTTTAACCTTTACCAATAGTGCGAAGTACATTCCCCCTGTTATTGGGACTAGAGAATAGGTTGGTTTTTCATCAAAGCGCTTTTAGGGAATGTCTGCAGTTAGTATTAAGCGCTTTGATTATAATATCTACAATGAAAACAAACCTTAACGGTTGTTATCGGTAACATCACCAGTCATATTGGTCGTTTCTATATCAGCGGCTATATTGGTATCTCCAGCTACCTTAGAAAGTAGCGGTATCCGCACACATACTTGCAAACCACCGTCAGGGTGATTGATGGCTTCAACGGTACCATGATGTAGTCCAGCAATGCGGCTGACGATGGCAAGTCCCAGTCCGCTACCCTGAGTGGTACGTGCTGTCTCCCCACGTTCAAACGGTTGCATAATACGTTCTAACTGGTCTTCTGCGACCCCATCACCGCAATCACGTACACATATCACCAATTGCTCTTGCGCTTCTTTACTAACGACATTTTCGCTGACTACCTCGCTGTCTTCATCCTCAACGGTATCTATAAAGGTCGGCACCACGGTCACTGACAGATAAATAGGCGGCTTACCATAACGCTTCGCATTATTAACGAGATTGATGACAAGGCGTTTAATAGACATGGGGCGTACCGGTACGACTTTGTGGCACTCTGATTGGTAAATAAATTTCATCGGTGCAAACTGCACCATAATTTCATTAAATATAGTATCTAAATTGGTCAGACTCACTGGCTCATCAGAGCCATCCTTCATAAAAGAGATAAACTGCTCCAAAATGGCATCCATATCTTCAATATCGTAAATCAATCCTTCTCGGAAGAAATCGTCTGGCAGCATCTCTGCTGTTAAACGCATACGTGTCAGCGGTGTACGCAGGTCATGTGAGATACCAGCAAGCATGATGGTGCGTTCTTTTTGCGCTTGATTGAGCGTGGTAAATAAGCGGTTGAATGCCATATTTACCTGACGTATCTCTGTAGGCCCTTTTTGCGTTGGTAAAGATGTTGCGTGACCCAGTCGAATGTAATTGGTCGCCGCGCGTTGTAAATAACGTAGCGGACGGTTTAACTGCCGTGCCAACAAAAGAATCGTCAATAGCGATAAAATAGGCAGTCCGATAAGGAAAAGTGCTAACAGTCCTGGACTGTACTGTGAATAATAGACCACTGGTTCGCGAATCCAAAAGCTGTCATCACGACTGTCCTGCACCCAAAGCTGCGGCGTTGGTTTGAATTTGAAATAAACCTCAACCGGTCTACCCAGTTGGGCGCCGATTTCTCGCTGCAACACATCCGTAAATACTCCGACAAAAGCTTTGTCTGCCACCTCGGGAAAATCACTAGGATTGTCTACCACTACGACATGAGAATGCTGATAAATCCATCGACGCACCTCAGGACGACCCTGCCAATCCTCATTGACGCTATTCATCAGCTTTAGCTCACTCGTCAAATACCGTGCATGGTTTTTTAGTTCTGGCAAGTAAAGGCTGCGCCAAAAAAACAAAATCGACAAGCTGACACTAATCAGGACAATAAAGGCGACCATCAAAGTCGTCAGCCAAGTGTTAGAGTAGGAGCGGGCGAGCCAACCTTTGCGACGTGGTTGCGAATTTGGTAGGGTCATATAAGTCCAAAAAGTTAAGTAATGCTTGATAAAGGCTATTCTATTAGAGGCTGTTGAGCCAGATATTTAACCCTTTATGCTCGAGATAAGGTTTACAGATTACACACCTACTAGCCATCATTATAGTGAAGGATACCGCTATCACGCCATACTATAGAGTAGCATAATCAATAACGTTGGCTATTCAAATCAGTAGATGATTTATGCAGCAGGATATTTATAAAGCTTATCGAACACTTAAGGCTGTTATTAGATGGAGCTTAGACTGGCATATATATCCTCTTATTTTAGCAACAATTCAATATAGAGCATTTTATAATTTTGGTAAAAGCTGAGAGGTTGTTGGTAGGATTAATATCAATTATATTTTACTTCGATAAGCATTTAAGCTATTGTTAATAAATAATTAAATAAGCACAGTTTATGTTTTCAATAAATCAAGACTGTGATATAATTATGCCCTTTTTGGTATACCTGCGAAAGAGAGAATTCACATGGTTGTTATTCGTTTAGCACGGGGCGGTGCCAAGAAACGCCCATTTTATCAAGTAGTTGTTGCTGATCAACGCCGCGCGCGTGACGGTCGCTACATTGAAAACATCGGCTTTTTTAACCCACTCGCTAAAGAGTCTGAAGAAGCAGTACGCCTAAACATGGAAGCGTATAATGCGTGGATCGCTAAAGGTGCACAACCTTCAGATCGCGTTGCTTCATTAGCAAAAGCTTACAACAAGTCTGCAGCTCAAACTGACGCAACTGCTTAAGTTTTCGTTGTCCTACTGAAATGCTCATAGTTCGTTTATGGCAGAATCAGCAGACTTTAGAACACATAGCGTAACTGGTTTAACCAGGGTACGCCATTAACTGTTTATCGCTTTTGACTGTATTTATCATTTTTGGTAAATGTATTTTAAAACTGCTGTTTTAATCATTGTTCGTTAATTATTGCTAGGTTAGCCGTTATGTCATCTGTTCCAGACGCTAGTGCCCTAATGAAAATCGGTCAGCTTAAGAAGCCTTATGGTATCAAAGGTTGGCTTTGGGTGTTTAGCGATACGGATGATCGTACGGCGATATTCGACATGCAGCCGTGGTGGATGAAAACTGCCACCGGCATGAAACCTTTGACTGTTAAAGCGTGGCGTGAGCAAGGAACAGGTATCGTGGCTCAATTTGAGCAGGTACCTGATCGCAATGTTGCTGAGACCATGAATGGGGTAACCCTTTGGGTCGAACAAAACGTCTTGCCTGAGACAGCTGAGGACGAATATTATTGGTCGGATTTGGTCAGCTTGCGCGTGATGAACGAGCAAGATGAGTATCTAGGCACTATCACTGAAATGTTTGAAACCGGCGCCCATGACATCATGCGTGTGACGGCAAATTCAGACAGTTTGGATAATGAAGAGCGCCTGATTCCATGGCACAAGCAAACGGTTCTTGAGGTCGATATGACTGAAAAAACGGTACTTGTGGCTTGGCCGAGTGATTATTAATAAGAAATTATTAAGACATGCTTTAGTGATATAAGTTTTGGCTTTATTGCTAAGCCTTGTTAATAGTCACACCGATTTATTTAACCTTTATTAGCCACTGCGCTAAGTAGACATCAGATGTATTTTGCCGTCATTAGTATTTTCCCTGAGATGTTTGCTACGATTCGTGATTTTGGTATTACGGGACGGGCAGTCACTCAAGAGCAAGTGACGATTGAATGCATTAATCCACGTGATTATACCACTGATAACTATCGCCGTATTGATGAACGCCCGTATGGTGGCGGACCTGGAATGGTGATGATGGCTGAGCCATTATCGAAGGCTATTGAGGATGCACGCCTGCGAGCCAGTCAACATGGCTGCCGTGTCGATAGTGAGCACTGTCCGGTGATTTATATGTCACCACAGGGGCAGACGCTCAGCGAAAGTAGTGTGGTCAGTATGACTGAGTACGATGGCATGATTTTATTATGTGGTCGTTATGAAGGTATTGATGAGCGCTTACTGTCGCAGTATGTCGATATGGAAGTATCACTTGGTGATTATGTGTTGACTGGTGGTGAGCTACCAGCGATGGTGCTCATGGATAGTGTGATACGTCGTTTGCCAGATATTATGGGTGATGACAAGTCCGCTGAGCAAGATTCCTTTGTGGATGGCTTGCTTGATTGTCCACACTATACTAAGCCGCATGAGTTTGCTGGTATGGCAGTCCCTGAGGTATTGCTCTCAGGTCACCATGCCAATATCGCTAAGTGGCGTTTTAGCCAACAAGTTAGTCGCACGCAGTCGCGTCGTCCAGACTTATGGCAAGCGTTTACCCCAACGGTAGAGCAAGCGAAGTGGTTAAAAGCACTGGCAAAAGCAGATAAAAAATAGCTTTTATAGATTTATTTTAATTAATAATTGATAAAAGCTCAGTTTGATAAGCAGTTAAGAAATAGAATTTTGAGCAATAATAAAACGAGTCATCGCATAGTGGCCGTTGGTTATAACCCATTTACGTTGTGTCTCACTATAAAGAGATACGATTAATTATTACAAACAGGTAATATGCGTTAAGCCTCTATTATCTAATGTGAGGAGATAACTCTCATGAGCAACAAGCATCCATTGGTTCAGGTCATCGAAAACGCTCAATTGCTTGAGCGCCCAAACTTTGCACCCGGCGATACCGTTGTGGTACAAGTAAAAGTACGTGAAGGTGAGCGTGAGCGTTTACAGGCTTTTGAAGGCGTTGTAATTGCTAAGCGTAACCGCGGTCTAAACTCAGCGTTTACCGTACGTAAAATCTCAAGCGGCGTTGGTGTTGAGCGTGCATTCCAATTGCATTCACCAATCATCGATAGCATTGAAGTGAAACGCCGCGGTGCTGTTCGCCGTGCGAAACTATACTACTTACGTGAGCGCTCTGGTAAATCAGCACGTATCCGCGAAAAGCTTGGTGCTCGTCCAGTTGCTAAGAAAAAAACTGACGCTGGCGTTCCTGATGCAGTTGAAACTGCCCCAGGTATTTAAGCAACAACTTTGCCACTTTCGGTTGACTGTATGATTTACAGTTAACCAAAGACAAGGTGATAGTAGATACAAGCCCTTATTCATAGGTTTATTTATAAATAAGCGGGCCATACCAAAAAAGACGAAACCCCAATCTATGCGAATGCTGGATTGGGGTTTTTGTATGTGGCACTTTTAAAATGATGGATTAACGTCAAAATCATGTGGCGAACTCATTTACTAAAGCAGCTAAGCTGCAACGTATCGAGCTATTAGATATCAAGAAATATCAGACGTGTCGATACGAATACTTTGGTTCTTTGATTTGCTGTATTTGCGCAAGCGTATATAAATAGTTTTGGTGACAGTGGCCACGACCTTTTGCTGCTCATCGACAATATCTACCTCGTACTCTCTGAAAACGGCATCGCCTTCCTTTGCCAGCTCTTGAATAGTGATGATTTCACCACTAGGAATCTTCATCCTTGCCGTGACTTTGGTGCTGCCTGGCGCGACAAAGTTAATATGTGAGCTTTTGTCCCAAACCACATAGCTACTGCCCAATTGATGCATAAGCATGAGCATATAAAATGGATCAACCATTGAGTACAAGCTGCCACCAAATTGAGTGCCTACGATGTTTTTGTTCAGCGCATTCAGACCCATGCTGACCACACATAGACCTTGGTCGAGGCTAATATGCTCAATTTTGATACCGGCACCGACATAAGGTGCGTAGGTGTTGATACGTAGTTTGAGTAAATGCGGTGTCAACAATGGCATGATACTTTGTTTGGCCCGACGTTTTAAGGTTTCAAAATTGGTGGGTAGTAAACTCATAAGAATGTCCTGTTACTGCTTCTAGATTTTTAATTATATTGATGTAAGGTGTGTCCTCATTGTTAAAAGTAGGACACGCCTAGAGTTTTTTGATGGGGTTTCTGTATTGAATAGGATGACTATAAAAGGTATTTATCATAAGTAATAAATGCAACGACTGCTAGGTTTAAAGCGTAACGAGAGTAAATAGAGGTGTAATGGACAAAATTCATGCTAAAAAGTAGAAGGTAGTCGCTAATGGACATAATTCATGTTATTTGAGTGTCTTTGACCCTAAAAAGTCTTTAATAAACCGCAGCTTACGCTGCTCATTTAGACCGTGATGACTGTGTAATTGTCGCTTTAACTCACTGAATAACCCTTCAATAGAATTGGTGGTATTTGGTATGTCTAAGTGCTTATATTCTTGATAAGTGAATAGCCAATCATTATTGATTCGTAAACTACGATAAGCGCTTCTAAGACGCTTATGCGTGTACCACGTTCTACTGTTATCGTCATTGGTACTACGCTCATTAAGATAATCTTCATGAGTCAAATACCAATAATCTAAGTGCTCTATGAAGTCAGCTTTATTAAGCTGTGTTAAGTTTAAAGTGAGCCGTCTAAGCTCAATACTTGCGATATTCTTAGGGCGACGAGTGAGGTAACGAGTCACTATTTGCACCTGATGAAACTGGCACATCTGGCAAGGGGTGCAGGTAAACAGGGCTCTAAGCCCTCGTCTGCCATCGCAGGTGATGCTTTGTATATCAACGCCTAAGGACGCTAGGTGATCAATTCCTTGCTCGTAGGCACTGTTGGTTTCATGACTGACTATCGCGTAGTAAAGAACGGCTCTAGTGGTATTGTCCATAAAAACCATTAAACCAAATTTGCGACCAAAGTAAGTGGTGTCCATGATGATGTTAGCAGTCTTAGGACGTTTTACTTGATACTCAATATCAACTTTATCTAAGCGCCTTTGTATGGTTTTAAGACTACAGTGGTATTTATCAGCCAGTTGTTGGTAGGTCTGTTTACCCTGAGTGTATTCCCTCCATAGGGTTTGATTATTGAGTCTTTTGCCACCTAAAAACTGCCGTTTGCAAGCCAGACATTGGTACTGCTGTTTGCCAAGCTTGCGTCCATTCTTCTTGGTGTGTTTATCACGACAAAAAGGGCAGTTTTTTGATTCATGGCGTTGATTCCTTGCAAATATAGACAGTATATAGCGTTAGACCCTACGCCAGCATGAATAATGTCCATTACACCAAAAAAACGGACTAATATTTAGTCCGTTTTTTGCGCTGTAAACAACATCTATGAGTCCTTGATTTAAGCGCTTGAGGTGATTCGTCAATTATACGATAACAAAGAGAGTGTTAGCATGTCGCAGCATGTAATTATTGAGTAGCAACACCATCAACTACTTTTATTCTAATATACTGTGACCGATTATTAAGATTACCATCTTCCTTCCAATAAGCGGCGCTATGAGTCACTGCCAAATACAAATAGCCGTCGCTCGCCCAAAATATATCTGCTGACTCCATAGTAGGCATCCAATTTTTAAAGCCTGCACTCATAACAGGGATGATCTCTCTGCCTTTAACTTTATAGAGTCCGAGATCGGTATGACCCTCATATGGGTTGGCATAAGCTGAGATGATATAGCGTTTATTTGGTGAGAGATAAGGATAAGCTGAAAACTCTTGAGTTAAGAACCCTTCAACTTGATCAAACATTTGATAGTTTTGACTCTCCCAACGCAGTACTTCAACCAGATGCTGATCTAAGGCATCGATTTGACCGATATAGCGATACGTTTCACCATCATCGTCACTATCGATATCTACTAGATTCACAGAGTCTTTAACCAGTTGAATGGATATGACGCCATCTTGTTTTTTAATCGCGTTTTTATGTGATAGATAATCGACAGCCAGCGGTCGTTTTTTTTCAAACAATGCTTTATCTATCAGCTCAATTTTCAGGTAATCATTAAGCGCTTTGCCAGTTTCAAAGGACTCATCTTTTTTGCCTACTGATAAATGCGACACTATATTCAAGTCTTTAGGCATCAGTACTATGCTATCAAGCGATCCAGTCTGGTCTTTTTTGATATAGACCTTCTCCCACCGGACCACCTCTATTTGCATCCTATCTTGGCCGTCATAGTCTTCATCGTACTGTCTAAAAATACTGTCGCGAATCCCATACCACTGTTGATTGTCTTCGATGACATCAAGCTTTGTGCCAATACGATAGTCTTTAATCTTTTTTGCAGCACCACTCGGCAACTGGCGCGCAATTGCACCGTCTTTGGCGGTCACGTAGACCTGCTTTAATACAGGAGTGTTGTCGTAGTCAATGACAATACCATCGCGATTGTATTCTGCCAATTGTGCTGCAGACATAGGCTTACGCATATCAATAGTGACGCTTTGACTGGCTATCGCAGGATGGTAGCTACCGAGGCTTAGTAGTAGCGCTGTTAATATTAAAGGGTGTTTGTTTGATATGCAGTTATTGTTCAAACGCTTGATGAGAAAAGGTGTGCACGGTTTCAATACAAGCATAATATTGACCTCTCTTTGATTCGATTCAGAGAATCTTTAAAATGAGTCTTTTGCTTTTTGATTCGTTTATGTTAACCGTTTTTCTATCACTGTTTCGTGTTATTTGCTAATCATCTATCATCGTTTTTTCAAAGACCCACTCACTAAAACCGTTGGATGAAAAAGTGTCGTCCACTTATTCAATGCATAAAGCACATAAGGCAGCAGACAAGTATTAACCAAATCATGGAGGCTTGCCTTTATATCTACCATTCCTAATGCAAAAAACCCTCTAGGTATAATGATATGGCGGTTGTCTAGATATTCACCCAATAGAGCAACGCCCGTTACCACGATTAAAGCCATGAATGATCTGATACTTTGCTTTTTGATAATAGGCAGCAGCACGAGCAGACATAGTAGATAGATACCGACGCCAACATAGATATGCAGAGCATCCTTGGCCAGTCCGGTTATCTCTATGATGTTTATTTTAAAGATTGTGAAGTCCACTGGGATGTTCCAAACTTGAGATGCTCTAGACTAACCGATAATGCTGATGCTGAATAGCACTTTTCAATTCGATAGTTGGCAAAGGTTAGCAAGCGTGCTTTTTATGAAGAATCAAAGGCAGTTTTTTAAATCGGCCTTGGGGTGTGATTTAGCCCTGAGCGAGGGAATAACCAAGCACTGCTTCGTCCGAACGCAAGAGGTTTGCATGTTCGCAAATTCCGTAGCAATATCTTGCTAACGACGATGGCGTTGCGAACTAAGTCTGGGAGTGGTCGCTCGGTTTTAGAGGGAACGCTACCAGACCTATAAGTCCGCACGCCAGCGTCTAGGTAGATACAAGCATCAGGTGGGATTGGCTACACATTCCACTCAACGAAGTTCTTTAATAATTGCAAGCCTGCGGTGTGGCTTTTTTCTGGATGGAACTGGGTGGCAAATAAGTTATCTTGGATAATACTGGCACAAAACGGCTGACCATAGTCACAAACAGCAGCCACTTGCGTGCTATCGGCAGGCGCGCAGTAATAGCTGTGCACAAAGTAAAAGTGCGCGTTGTCGCCTATGCCATTCCACAATGGATGGTCAAAATCCATACCGCTAATGGTATTCCAGCCCATGTGCGGTACTTTAATCGTGGCGCCCTGCTCATCCGTCCACGTCGGGTCAAAGGCTTTTACCGTACCATTCAAGATACCCAAACAATCCGTACCGCCATTCTCAGCAGTTTGTTCAAATAACGCCTGCATTCCAACACAGATGGCCATAACAGGCTTATTAAATATCGCCTGATGCACAACCTCATCAATGCCAGCATCGTGCATACCAATCATGCAATCGCGCATGGCACCGACACCAGGGAAAACGATTTTGTCGGCAGCAGCGACGACTTTTGGGTCATTGGTGATAGAGACTTCTGCGCCTACCGCTGATAGTGCTTTGCCGGCAGAGTGCAAATTACCCATGCCATAATCTAATAATGCAATCTTTGTAGCTCTACTCATCTAGAACGCCTCTTTGGTCGACGGTAGCGTATTCAACGCACGCTCATCATATTCACACGCCATACGCAGCGCACGAGCAAAGGCTTTAAACGTAGATTCGATTTGGTGATGGCTGTTTTTGCCTTTGAGATTGTCTAAATGTACGGTCATCCACGAATGGTTGACGAAGCCGTAGAAAAACTCGCTAAATAAATCGACATCGAAAGTACCCACATGCGAGCGCGTAAAAGGAATGTCCATATGCAAACCAGGACGACCTGAGAGATCAACGACTGCACGAGTCAATGACTCATCGAGTGGCGCGTAAAAATGCCCATAACGACGGATGCCTTTTTTATCGCCTAGCGCTTTATTAAAGGCTTGTCCAAGCGTAATGCCAGTATCTTCAACACTGTGGTGATCATCGATAAAGGTATCGCCGGTGCACTTGATGTCTAAGTCAAACAAACCGTGACGCTTGATTTGATCAAGCATATGATCTAAAAACGGCACACCAGTATCGATAGTGCCTTGACCAGTACCATCAAGATTGACAGTACATTTCACTTGGGTCTCGGCAGTATTGCGCTCAACAGTCGCAGTACGTGCTGGGCGGCCGTGTAGGTTTAAGTTTGAATCAGTTGTCATGGCTACTCTCTATCAATTAAAAGCAAACAATAAAAACAGGCCTAAAAAAAGCCCGACGTATTCCAAATATGAGAACGATGAAATATAAATAACCAAAAAAGCCAGTCACTATTATTAATAGCGATAAAAAAATAATATCCTCATCATAGCAAACCCTAACCACTACTGCCACGACCAAGCAGTAAACCACGCACAAAATCGTGTCATTCTGCTAAAATAGTGAATTCAGTTTTATCAATCATTACTCGTACTGATTCTACAGCGCCATGCTATATCAACTTATAGAAGCCGTCTGTTTATAAAAACCGATTATTTATAGGAACCAACCATGCCTTTAGAAGCGATTGCCATCAATAGCTTGGATGCCCCACTCATCAAAAAACCTGCACGTGAAAATGAGTTATCTGAGCGCCTGCATGCCCTGTATGATAGCGATGATGCGCAGCCTGATGGTCTCGAGGTATTAAACATCGTTGAGCAAGGTTTTAAGCGTGGTCAGTATCTTTATGTCGGTATGTTTAATGATAAGCCTATCGCCGCCGTTGCCTGCTTTGATGATGGGCAAACCAATGCCAAGCGCTTGCAGTATCTAACCGTGCATGCAGAAAATCGCAAACGCGCCATCGATGCTAAGTTTATTAAATTGGTTTATGATGCCGAAGTGAAAAAAGGCGTTCGTGAATTTGTCCCTGCTGATGCAGAGATTCACCGTATCATGAGCGAGTATGAGCTACTGCGTGTTAAAGATTAATCTTAAGGATAAAACCTTCGTTTTGGCTTATATTTGATTATTTATGGCTTTTTATCACCTATTATGCAAAAACTACTTGACAGTAACGCCTATATTTAGTTTAATAGCGCCTCAACGAAGACGGCTCGATAGCTCAGTCGGTAGAGCAACGGATTGAAAATCCGTGTGTCGGCAGTTCGAACCTGCCTCGAGCCACCATTCGTTTAAGAATTCTAAAAAGCCCCGAACATTACTGTTCAGGGCTTTTTTTATGCTTAAAATTATTAATTATGACAAACGTTTTCTTAGTAATAACTCACAACGCTCACGCGAGTCTAAATCATAAATCGTTGCGCGGTAGTCAATACCGTGACGCCCTTCAAAAAATACCACTCGATCGCCCACTGCTAAAAAACAAGAAGTACGCGCATCATAGATAAAACCATCAATCACAAATGCCAAATCACGATCTATCTCACGCACCGTATAGGTCTCACCTTGCGGTATCAAACGCTCAAACCATGCGCTATGGGCAGCATTAGTGCTTAGCACACTTATAAGCAGCAGCGCTGATATCATAAGTGCGTTTTTTAATGACATCATCAAAGTTGAGCCAGCTAGGCTGATTTTATTTATAGTTTTTTTATTCACTGTCATGACCTTTACCTACTCAGACCTGCTCAATAATTGATTCTACTAATGACTCTTCTCATGCTAAACGCTTACTGTCACGGTTGCATAACATTTTTGTGCTGTTTTTTAGACAGCTGCGCTCAGTATACTCGATAGTATTGATAATGCTAAATTTGACAGCTGAATTCTAGAAAGATTGCTACTAGATGATTACTAATAGGGACAAGCTATGAGAGAGTTTGATTACGATTTGGATTATAAAAACTTAGACTTACGTGCGCAGCCTGAGCTGTACCGCGTCGGTCGTGGTGAACAAGGCGTATTATTGGTAGAACCTTATAAGTCCGAAATCCTGCTGCACTGGCGCTTTGCCACGCCTGATATTGCGACAGAAAGCAGCGAGACTATTTATCAGATGTTTTTAGATTATCTGGCTGCCGATGACTTTGTCGGTGCGGATATGGCGCGCAAGTTTATTCAAATGGGTTATACCCGCGCGCGTCGTTACGCCAATCATAAAGGCGGCAAGAAATATAAAGGACCAGTACCTGATGATAAAAAAGGCCAAAGCGGGGCCCATGGTCGTGAAGAATTACCACGGCAAGTGGAAGATCCGATCAAAGCAGAATCTGCCCGTATTTTTAAACAAAAATGGGATATGTGCCGTGAAAATGAAACCTATCTAAAGATGAAAAAGGAACACCGCGAGCGCTATAAAGAAGTTGAATAGCATATATTGAAAGTCAGATATTAAAAACATTAGTAACAGTTAGTTTTAACGGTTTGCTGTGCTATGGTAATACAGAACGAAAACCTAAACTTTAAATCTAATAACTTAAAAAACGAATGCAATACTTCTAGGTAGCGAGGAATAATGGATAAGCAACTTTTGATTTTTGATTTCGATGGCACCTTAATCGATAGTGTGCCAGATTTGGCTGATGCTACTAACGCGATGCTAACCACCCTTGGTAAAGAAACCTACTCTCTCGACACCATACGCAACTGGGTCGGCAATGGCTCAAGGATGCTGGTCGAGCGCGCATTGGTGGGTAAGGTAGAGGTCTTAGAAGGTGAGCTAATGGTCGAGGAAGCCGATCATGCTGAGCAAGTGTTTTTTGATGCCTATAAAAACATTAGTGGCAGCAAAACCGTTGCCTACCCAGATGTAGACAGCGGACTAAAAAAACTCAAAGCAGCGGGCTATACGTTGGCATTAGTGACCAATAAACCCAATCGTTTCGTCCCTAAAATCTTGCAATCCTTTGGCTGGCAAGATTTGTTTGTAGAAGTCTTAGGCGGTGATAGTCTGCCCGTTAAAAAACCAGACCCCGCGCCGCTACTCCATGTCTGTGAGGCGTTAAATGTTACTCCAGACCAAGCGGTCATGATTGGTGATTCAAAAAACGATATATTAGCCGGACAAAATGCCAATATGGACACCCTTGGACTGTCTTATGGTTATAACTATGGGCAAGACATTCGTGAACTGAATCCTACCGAAGCATTTGATGACTTTGCGGCGTTGGTTAAATACCTTTTAAAGGCTTAATATTTTAAAAAATTGGCCTTTTAATAGAACTAGAATAATGAATTGATAAGCAAACAACCCTTTACCCTACGCAATTGCATTCTGCGACGAGACCTTTGATATGACCGTACCTAGCGATATTGCCATCGCCCAAAATGTTACCTTACAGCCCATCAATGACATTGCACAAAAACTTGGTTTATCAGCCACTCATATCGAACCTTACGGACATTTTAAGGCAAAAATAAATCCAGCCGATGTGTTTGCCATGCCAGCTAAGGCAAAGCAGAGCAAATTAATATTGGTCACTGCCATTAACCCAACGCCTGCTGGCGAAGGCAAAACCACGGTCACCATCGGCTTAGCAGATGCACTAAACCGTATCCACAAGCAACAAAACAGCGGTGAGAGAACGGTGGTTGCCATACGTGAGCCATCCATCGGCCCGGTATTTGGGATTAAAGGCGGTGCAGCTGGCGGCGGTTACGCGCAAGTACTACCTATGGAAGATATCAACCTGCATTTTACTGGTGACTTTCATGCGATTGGGGCGGCAAATAACCTGCTGGCAGCACTGCTAGACAACCATATTTATCAAGGTAACGAGCTGAATATCGATCCAAAACAAGTATTCTGGCGTCGAGCGGTAGATATGAATGATCGTCAATTGCGCAATATTATCAGCGGCATTGGCAAGACCACCGATGGCGTGATGCGTGAGGATGGTTTTGATATTACGGTTGCCTCTGAAGTGATGGCTATCTTTTGCTTAGCGACAGACTTGAACGATTTAAAACAACGCCTAGGCAATATCTTAATAGCTTATAACAAAGACAAGCAGCCAATATACGCCAAAGACCTCAATGCTCATGGTGCAATGGCAGTACTCCTAAAAGAAGCTATTAAACCTAACCTTGTACAGACGATTGAGGGCACGCCTGCCATCGTCCATGGCGGTCCGTTTGCCAATATCGCCCACGGCTGTAATTCAGTCATTGCGACCCGAGTTGCCATGCATCTGGCAGACTATACCCTTACTGAGGCAGGCTTTGGTGCCGACCTTGGTGCGCAAAAGTTCTGTGATATCAAGTGTCGCTTGTCAGGATTGGCGCCAGATGCGGCTGTTATCGTCGCCACCATTCGAGCATTAAAATACAATGGTTGTGTCGCTAAAGACAATCTAACCACTGAAAACTTAGCAGCGCTTGAGCAAGGCCTGCCAAATCTAATGAAGCATATCGAAAATATGCAAGAAGTCTACGGACTGCCCGTAGTCGTCGCCATTAACCAGTTTGTCAGTGATACTGACTCTGAGATTGAGTTGGTACGACAAGCTTGCCTAGAAAAAGGCGTGGAAGTTGCCCTAACGCAAGTATGGGAGAAAGGTGGCGCTGGCGGTGAAGAATTAGCAAATACTTTACTGAGTTTGCTCAATGAAAACAGTAATAAACCCAGCCAATTTCGTTTGGCTTATGACAGTGATAATAGTATTGCAGATAAAATTCGCACGATTGCACAGCGTATCTATGGGGCAGATGATATTGATATCAGCAGTCTGGCCGAGGCTAAAATACGCCGCCTAGAAGCACTCAATCTCGATAAGATGCCAGTTTGTATCGCCAAAACCCAGTATTCGCTTAGTGATAATGCCAAACTACTTGGTCGACCTACGGGTTTTGATATTCATGTACGCGATATCAGCATCTCGTCTGGCGCAGGGTTTATCGTGGTGATTTGCGGCCCTATTATGAAAATGCCTGGATTGCCTAAACGTCCTTCAGCGGAGCATATTGATTTAGACGATGCTGGTAATATTACGGGGTTATTTTAATTTAACCATAAACTACTTACTACGATAACTCAGCGCTTCAGATACATGGGCGCTAGTAATATCAATACTATCGGCAAGATCGGCGATGGTACGTGCCACTCGTAATACGCGATGGTAACCACGCGCAGATAGATTCAAGCGTTGCTGAGCTAGCTGTAGTAATTGCTGTTCGCCCTCGCCCAACTGAATATATTTATCAATCTCGCTAGGGCTAAGCTCATTATTTACCTTCTGTTGTCGCTTTAATTGGTGCTTATGCGCGGCAGCTACTCGAGTGCGTACCTGCTCAGATGTTTCGCCAGCCTGAGCATTTTGCAGGTCTGCAATCGGTAATGCTGGCACAGTAATATGCAAATCAATACGATCAAGTAGCGGACCTGATAGTTTGTCTTGATAGCGCTTAATCTGTTCAGGTCGGCAACGACAACGGCCTGATGTATCGCCATCATAGCCGCAAGGGCAAGGATTCATCGCCGCCACCAACTGAAAGTTTGCTGGAAAGGTCATTTGCGAGTTGGCACGGCTAATGGTGATTTGCTTTGCTTCTAACGGCTGGCGTAATACTTCCAGCACCGTACGATCAAATTCAGGCAATTCATCGAGAAATAAAACGCCCTTATTCGCAAGCGTAATCTCACCAGGTTTAGGACGTGAGCCTCCTCCGACCAACGCCACCGCTGATATGGTGTGATGCACTTGTCTAAATGGCCGTGTGCCATAATCGTAGTCACTGTCTGCCACTGAATAGGTACTAGCAACTTCTAACGCGTCCTCGTCACTTAAATCAGGCAGGATAGTCGGTAGCCGCGATGCCATTAAAGTCTTACCGGAACCGGGTGGCCCTGTAAACAACAATGAATGACCACCTGCAGCAGCAATCTCTAAAGCACGTCTAGCATGATGCTGACCTTTTACATCCGCCAAATCTACTTTATATCCTGTATGCTGCTGTGCCGGACTGGGCTGGACGACTTCTAAACACTCATAATTAGCATTTGGATTGGTCAGTGATTGCAAATGATCACAAACGGCTTTTAGACTATCCGCCGCCAATATCTCTATCCCCTCCACACGGCTAGCCTCAGCACCATTATCCATCGGTACGATTAACTGCGCTTCATTTGGTTCTTGCAGTTGCTCATTCAGTTGTTGTCCATTGCTCTTTGACGCCTTCGATACTTTTGACGTTTTTAAGGCTAACGCTTCCGCTTTTATCGCTCGAGCGACAGCCAAGCTACCTGTCACTTGCCGCAGATTTCCATTTAACGCAAGCTCACCGATAAACTCAAACCCTGATAATACTTCTGGATCCAACTGATCACTGGCTGCCAAAATACCAATCGCAATAGGCAAATCTAGCCTTGCGCCATCTTTGGGCAGGTCTGCTGGCGCTAAATTAATCGTCAGACGGCGATTGGGAAATTGAAAACCTGAGTTAAGAATTGCCGAGCGCACTCTATCTTTGCTCTCGCGTACGGCGGCTTCTGGTAGACCCACAATCGTTAACGCTGGCAGGCCTTGTGACAAATGAACTTCAATGATGACCTTTGGGGCATGCAAACCGACGACTGAACGGGTATAGACTTGGGCAAACGACATCAGCGTTTCCTAATAGAGAGAATATTGATAATAGAGCATTATTTATCAACGCGCAAATGTCGTGTTTTATTATTTATAGACAAAACGGATTTAAAGCATCTAGAATATTTTATTCATTAAGATAGCAATAGTCTTGAAAGGTAAGATTCAGCAGCCATTAAATATTAAACTAAAAGACAAACAGTCCGAAAATGACAACCTAGGATTATTTATGAGCGACATCAATTACACCCATTATCTGCAACAACTCGGGTTTACAGAGTCGGAGATTGATAAACCGATCAAGCCTAATTTAGACACGCTAAAGCGGTTACAGATGGCACATTTAACCCAGTATCCTTTTCAAAGCGTGACCACCATTTTAGATAGGCCCAATGATTTAGAGGAAGCCAGTATTTATGACAAGGTAGTAGAGCGCCGTTTAGGTGGCTACTGTTATGAGCTTAATGGCTTGTTTTTAGCGCTACTGCGTCATTTGGGTTACGAGGCTCGAATTATTACTGGAGTTGTGATTCTTGACAATCAACTTGAACGCCGCAATGCTCGCACGCACATGGCCATCATAGTGACTATCGATAGGCAAAACTATTTGGTTGATGTTGGTTTTGGCGGCCTAGTACCAACTGAGCCGTTACTATTTGCTTATAATCAACCGACTATAGAGCCAAGCGCTCAGGGAAAAAACGCAGCACAGATACAAACTACGCCGCATGGCCGCTATAAGATCATTAGAGATGATAGCTTCGACAAACAATCTGAGAACCCAATACTCCCTCATGCCAAAGTAAATTATGAGCGTTATATCTTATGCTGTGAGGTCAAATCAGAGTGGCAGATGCTCTACGTCTTTGATTTACTACCCCAAATCAAAATGGATATGATTGTTGGTAACTGGTATATCTCAACTTATCCCAAGTCGCCTTTTAAAAGCAGGCTTATGGTTTCAAGGCTTGATGAGCAGGGTGTAAGACACACTTTATTGAACTACAAGTATCGCCGCCATCAGTTGGGGCAGGTTAGCCAAACTAAAGAATTAGAAAGTGTTGACGAGCTTTTGTTATTGCTCAAGGAAGTATTTTATATGAATATTGAAGAAGACATTACCGCCAGTGAGCGCCAACACTTACAGTCTTTTTTGGAAAGTAATTTTGTGGACAATTAATTCGATAGCTATCGAGTCAATTATGGGGGTACAAAAACCAATCAACCACCACAATAGTAGTAAGGATTTGCTATAATAGTGGCTATATATTTAGCCACTAATGCCCTATCAAAAACTTTGATAAACCATGTTTTAGCCTTTAAAGTATGGCTATTTTTATTTTAGATGGATTTGGTATAAGGAATGCCCTATGAGTGATGTGAACAGTAACACCCAGCAGCCTTACAACCATGCTAATGAGCAGCCAACTACAGTACGCCCTGTCATGCAGCCTGACAATCCGTATGCCAGTACGCGTGGTAGCATAATGACCAAGCAGCTACCCGCATTCGATGAAGCTATGATCAATAAATACAACCGCTCAGGACCACGCTATACTTCCTACCCGACCGCTTTAGAGTTTTCACCGATGCCTGAGGGCCTTGAGACAAAAATTCTGCAGAATCGTGAAGCTCGTGCTCCATTATCTTTATATTTTCACATCCCATTCTGTCGTCATCTTTGCTACTACTGCGCCTGTAATAAAATTATCACCAAAAAGAACAGCGACTCAGGCGATTATCTTCAATATCTCATCAAAGAGATTAAGCACAAACGTCGCTTATTAGCGGTGCCAGATGGTAGTGATAAACCACTCGTTAAGCAGCTACATTTAGGCGGCGGGACGCCAACCTTCCTAAGTGATGAAGAGATGGTACAACTGTGGGCGTTTTTGCAGACTCAATTTGAGTTTTTACCTGAAGACGAAGGTGACTACTCTATCGAGATTGATCCACGTGAGTTGAGTGGCGAGACCTTAAAGGTATTGCGCAACCTCGGTTTTAACCGTGTCAGCTTAGGCGTACAAGACTTAGACGAGACCGTACAAATCGCGGTCAATCGTGTACATTCAGCAGAGTTGATTGAAAACGTGCTCACTGAAGCACGTGGCTTAGGTTTTCATTCTATTAATATTGACCTGATTTATGGCCTGCCGCATCAAACGCCAGATACCTTGGACAAAACGGTACGCCGTATCATCGAGATGTCGCCAGATCGTCTGTCGGTATTTAACTATGCACATCTGCCTGAACGCTTTAAAGCTCAGCGTCAAATTAAAGAGGAAGACTTACCAGATCCAGCGGCTAAGCTTACCATGCTTGGCAACACCATCAATACGCTGAGCGAAGCGGGCTATCAATATATCGGTATCGACCACTTTGCCAAGCCTGATGACGAGCTAGCTGTCGCACAGCGCGAAGGCAAGCTGCATCGTAACTTCCAAGGGTACACCATCATGGGCGACTGTGACTTGCTAGGGTTTGGCGTTTCATCCATCAGTCAAATTGCCAATGCCAATACCCGCTACATCCTACAAAACGATACCGACCTACAAGCCTATCAAGCCAGTATCGACGCTGCACAAAGCAACCCTGCTGTCATGCCTGCGGTAAAAGTTATCAAAACCTCTATCAAAGATCGCTTGCGTGAATATGTGATTATGAATTTACTCTGTCACGACTATATCGACTTTAAAGACGTCAACCAAAAATTCGGTATCGATGCCATCACTTACTTTATTGAGGAAATTCAACAGCTTGGCGCCATGCAAGAGGACAAGCTCATCGATATGGACGCTGCTGGTATTCGTGTATTACCGAAAGGTCGCCTGCTTGGTCGTAACGTAGCCATGGTATTTGATGAATATCTTGATAAAAAGCATAAGAACCGCTTTTCTAAGGTTATTTAAGTTATATTGAATCCGCTATTAATGATAAAAAAGACCTCAGTTTTGAACTAAGGTCTTCTTTATTGTTTACGATAAAGGTGGTTATTTAAATTAAGTCAATCTAGTCTACCGTCGTTCCTCTATAAAGACATACAGTGCTACTGGAGTAAATTTCCCGCAGCCTCTGTCTGCATAAGCACAGCACGCAAGGAAAATTTATACCAGTAGCACGTTATAATAATGATACTTTTTATTTAGGATTAATTATATTCAGTAGGCATGACGATATATAGCCTATTGGCATCCTCTATGGTTTTTTCACTATCCAGATATTTTTGCTCAACGGTACTTTTCGAATTGATAATCGTTGAGTCTGTCAGCGCAAAATCATCATCATTGAGTAGCCCAAGTGAGCCATCTTGACGCAACCATAGGCCTTCCAGCTTGTCATGTGGATAGTCTAATGCCGCGAGAACATCGACTACTAAAGATTTTTTAACTGGTTTAATACTTATGCTTTCAAATACTTGCCAATTGTCTTCACTCTCTGCAATGAGCTGCTCTAGCGTTTGTCCGTCGATAGTCAAGCCTACTGTATCGTCTTGCTTGATAATATCTGTGCTAGCAATCGTTTCAATATTAGTAGCATCAACGATATTAATTTTATAGATAAGTTTTTGCGCAGAGCTATCCTGTAGCGGAAACTTACGGTCATGCTCAATCACATAAAACTCATAACTGTTGAGCGCAACAATGCCCGATGTCACGTGCTGCGCTTTATCAAGCCGATACAAATATTGCGCTATGTGACCCGAATCCAAATTGATAGTGACTATCCGCACCAAACTAGAGATACGCCCTGACTTATCAGGATTATCCATAGAGGACTCCATAATACCGACCAGCGTCGTCTGGTCAGGAGTGATGCTTAACGCTTCCATTCCGCGATTGGCACGACGCTTAGTAAACTCTGGCGGTAACAAAATCTGCTTACCATCAATGACCACGTTATTGCGCTCATCACTTGCGAACGGATTGATACGTGCAATCTCTACCCCGTCCGCATCATAATGAACCAAGTGCGGCCCATACTCATCACTGATCCAAAAACTGCCATCTGTGAGTACAGCAAGGCCTTCAGGATCCAAACCATTGATATCCGTTCTGATGGGATTACTTACTTCATCAAAAGGCAGGTTTGGATTCACAGTCATCGGCTGTCCGTCGACATCGTAAGGGACTTCATTGGTTCCGCCCAACGCTTTTGGATTTGGTAATCCAGTAATAGGCTTGCCGCTGCTGTCTTTAAGCAGTATCTCTTTAATCCTGGTAATACTTCCGTCGTCTTGTAGCTCAAACAGCCCAATACGCGGCGTATAATCGGGTACCAAAAACTGCTTACCCTTACCTGCAATGCCTTCAAAGTCCGCATTAGGGCCTCGATCAGCCAGCACATAAAACTGATTGGCATTGGTTGGATGTGCCGCTGCATCTGAGCCAAAGCCACCGCCTCGAATCTCAAGCTTCCTCTCAGGATAAGCAGCATTGGTGTGCGAGTCATCAAGCACGACATAAGGTAGTGGACTGCCTTGTACAAAGTTATCTATATTGATGAGTTCTGTACTCACATCTTGCTTGGTCATTTTTGCATCCCTTAAACAGTTTTTATTATTAAAATAACAACACCTGCTACCGATTGAAGAAAATTTTGACTAATTACAACTCAAAAAAATAGCCAGCGCATAATAAGCTAACTGACTATTTTTAGGCGTTCTTTGTCTTAGATATGGTTAAAACATGACTGGTTAAACCTTAAGTTTATCACCAACCATACCTTTGACCGTACTCAGAATGTCAGCCGGTAACACCACCATTTTTGAGTTATCAGATTCCGCTAACTCACGGATTGCTTTGATATATTGTTCACCAAGTAAGTAGACAATCGGCATCTCTTCCTCACCCATGGCGCTGGTAATCAAGCGAATCGATTCTTCAGAACCTCTTGCCAGTACAACCTGCGCTTCAGCATCACGGCGTGAAGCTTCTAAACGGCCATCCGCCTCTAAGATGGCAGCTTGCTTTTGACCATCAGCACGCGTCACTGTCGCACGGCGTAATCGCTCTGCCGCTGCTTGCTCTTCCATTGAAGCCTGCATGGTCTGTGAAGGGTTAATATCTTGAATCTCTACTGTCTTGAGGGTGATACCCCAGTCAGCAATATCCTCTGAGATTGCATGTTTTAGCTTAGTTTTGATTTCATCACGGCTAGACAAAGCACTATCGAGATCCATCTCACCTATGATTGAACGTAGTGAGGTCTGTACCAAATTGCGAATACCATACTCGTAATCTTCGATACCATAAACCGCCTTATCAGGACGTACGATATTGATATAAGCCACGGCGTTGGCAATAATAACCACGTTATCGCGGGTAATCACTTCTTGTGAAGGAATATCAAGCACGATGTCTTTGGTAGTAACCTTATAAGACACATCATCAACATAAGGAATAATAAGGTTTAGCCCAGGCTCCAATGTCTGGCTATATTTGCCGAGTCGCTGCACCACCCATTTATAGCCTTGTGGCACGATACGCACGCCTTTGAACACTGTAAACACGACCAGTGCAATTAAAACCACCATCACAATACTAAAACTTTCCATAATGCATCCCTATTATTATACTGACCTACTCTCGTTAATCACAGCCTGCGATTTCATGCTACTCACAATCAGCTCATTGCCGACGATATCCGTTACCACCACTCGATCACCAACCGCCACTTGCTCGCCGCGCGTACGGCACATCCACTCCGCTGCCCCTACGATAGGTACGCTAAATCTCACCGTACCTGCCCTATCTGCCTGTGGCTGCACAATTATCATGCCAGTCTCACCAACGATGACACTACCGCCCAATCCTGCCTTGGTACGATCTACTGATAAGGGTTTGATAAATTTAAACCACGCCAGTAAAAATATAGCAGAAAGCACCAGCCAAGTAATGATTTGAACAGAAACAGAAATAGGCAATAACCATGAAAGCGCGGCAACGATGATGGCAGCCGCACCAAACCAAAGGCTTGCAAAGGTCGGCACAAACATCTCAACAATGAGCAATATAAAACCCAATACCAGCCAATGCCAAGGCTCAATCATCCAGAGAATCTCCATCAGTGCTACCTACCCTATCTTAATCATCCTAGCTTTCAATGTAGCATACTTTGAGCGTTTATAACTTCTTAAAAAATTATCAATATATAATACATGTACATTAGACTGGGTCAAAAAAAGGATTACTAGAATTTAACGCATAAAAAAACGACCGCCGAGGCGATCGTTTTTTATACTCAATTACTGATAGTCAGTAACTTAGAACTTCAGCTGTGCACCAACGGTCATCAAGTCTGCATCACTACCTAACTTGTCATATTCAGCTTCAACACTGAAGTTAGGGTTGACTGAATAACCTAGGCCTACACCACCAGCAAGACTGGTATCACTATCTGAGTAAGTCTCAGTTCTGATTTCAGTAGCACCGACAGTACGAGTGAAATCACCTTCTACTTTAGTTTTCGCAACACCTAGCTTGCCTTTGGCATATAAACCAGTGTTAGGGAACTGATAGCGGTATGTACCGTATGCACCATAAGACTTAGCATCAATATCACCACCACGGTAGTCAGCATCATCTGAACCTACATATTCCGCTTCGATACCAAAGTTAGGGTCAAAGTTATAACCACCGTAGATACCATAAGCAGTTGGATCATCAGCACCATCAACGTCTAGGTCAAACTGACCAACTTTAACACCGACGTATGGTTGACCCGTGTAGCCATTACCATAAGTGACAGCAGCTTGTGCGCCAACACTTACTAAAGAACCTACTGCTAATGCTAATAGAGTTTTTTGTAGAGTTTTCATATTATTCTCCTAAATTTATGCTTTTAATTTGTTTTATACTGTTTGTTGGTTTGAAAAACAATGAGAGTAACCACTATCAAGTTAGTGAAATCGATCATTATTCCTCATTTTCGTTCTATCAGTGACAGACTTAGAATTTTAGATGTGCACCAACGGTGATGAGTTTGGCATCAACATCGCTGTCCATCATTGCATATTCGGCTTCGATACCAAAATCAGGATTGACTGAATAACCAAGACCTACGCCACCTGCAATACCTGTGTCACTGGTAGAGTTCGAAACTCTAACTGGACCAACCGTGTAATCACCCTCAACTTCAGTCTTCGCTACACCCAATTTACCTTTGGCATATAGACCAGTATTTGGGAACTGATAACGAGCAGTACCGTATGCACCATAAGTTTTAGCATCAAGGTCACCATTTCTGTAGTCAGCGTCATCTGAACCTACATATTCTGCTTCGATACCGAAGTTTTGGTCGAAGTTGTAACCACCATAAACACCATAAGCAGTTGGATCATCAGCATTGTCTATATCTAAATCGAACTGACCGACTTTAAGACCAACATATGGTTGACCGGTATAACCGTTGCTATAAGTTGTTGCTGCTTGTGCACCAACAGTCAATAAAGAACCAGCTACTAGGGCAAGAATTGTTTTTTGTAGAGTTTTCATCATAAGCTCCTTAAATAAAATTTTCACAAACAAGTTGTTATTTATATTGGCTTTTTTCGCCTATCGCCTTGTTTGTTAACGATGAATATATAGTAACAAAGTATTTCGAACACTGTGTCAGTGTTTGATGGTATGAGAGTTAAGATTTGCAAGCATTTATCAGTGGTCGGGTTACAAAGGCCTAGATATGAAACCTTTTGTTACAACCACCTTTGTAGCGCAATACTTCCTACTTATTCCATAAATGCACATATAATAAATAAAAAAGCGCACCTCGAAAGGTGCGCTTTTCAATGCTATTAACCATAATTTTAATGATTAATTTTTAGGTGATGCTTATTTTTTATCTTCGTCTACTTCAGTAAACTCAGCATCGACCACGTCATCATCAGCCTGGTTGCTGTCTGCTGCGCCGTCCGCACCTTGTTGGAATTGGCTTGGATCCATACCTTCTGCACCAGCACCAGCACCAGCACCAGCACCACTATCAGCATAAATCTTTTGGCTGATTGGCAAGAATGCATTGTCTAATGCTTCAAGCTTGGCTTTGATATCGTCATGATCGTCTTCTTTCGCCGCTGTTTCAAGCTCTGTAATAGCAGTTTCAACTGTTGATTTCTCTTCATCAGTGACTTTATCTTCTGCTTCTTTCAGTGCTTTTTGTACCGCATGGATACGACCATCAGCTTCATTGCGCACTTGGGCTAGATTGGCGAACTTCTCATCATCAGCAGCATTGGCTTCTGCATCACGAACCATTTGTTCGACTTCTTCATCCGACAAACCAGAGTCTGCTTTAATCTGGATACTTTGCGCTTTACCAGTACCTTTATCAGTTGCTGAAATGTTCATGATACCGTCAGCGTTGATGTCAAAGGTCACTTCAATTTGTGGCAGACCACGTGGTGCTGGTGGAATATCCGTCAAATCAAAACGGCCAAGCTGTTTGTTTTGATTGGCGATTTTACGCTCACCTTGATACACCTGAATCGTTACTGCTGGTTGGTTGTCTTCTGCCGTTGAGAACACTTGTGATTTCTTAGTAGGAATCATGGTGTTTTTCTCAATGATTGGCGTCATGACACCACCCATCGTTTCGATACCTAGCGTCAATGGTGTTACATCAAGCAATAGGACGTCAGTTTTGTCACCAGACAATACCGCACCTTGAATCGCAGCACCAGCGGCAACTGCTTCGTCAGGGTTAACGTCTTTACGTGGCTCTTGACCGAAGAACTCTTGTACTTTTTGTTGTACGAGAGGCATACGAGTCTGACCACCAACTAGGATAACGTCGTTGATATCTGCAAGCTTAATGCCAGCATCTTCAAGAGCAATCTTACAAGGACCCATGGTGCGTTGTACTAACTCTTCCGTTAGGCTCTCTAGTTTTGAGCGACTGATAGTGACAACCAAATGCTTAGGACCACTGCTATCAGCAGTAATGTATGGCAAGTTGACTTCAGTGCTTTGGGCACTTGATAGCTCAATTTTTGCTTTTTCTGCGGCTTCTTTTAGACGCTGCATCGCAAGAGAGTCACCTTTTAGGTTAACATCTTGGTCTTTTTTGAATTCGTCTACTAAGAAGTCAATCAATGCTGAGTCAAAATCTTCACCACCAAGGAATGTATCACCGTTGGTTGCGAGTACTTCAAACTGCTGCTCACCGTCAACATCAGCGATTTCGATGATTGATACGTCAAAAGTACCACCACCTAAGTCATATACAGCAACGGTGCTATCGCCTTGCTTTTTATCCATACCATAAGCAAGCGCTGCAGCGGTTGGCTCGTTGATGATACGTTTTACATCAAGACCAGCAATTTTACCCGCATCTTTAGTCGCTTGGCGCTGTGAGTCATTGAAATAAGCAGGAACAGTAACAACTGCTTCAGTCACGCTCTCGCCAAGATAATCTTCTGCTGTTTTTTTCATTTTTTTCAAGATTTCAGCAGAAACCTGTGGTGGCGCTAGTTTTTTACCGTTGATTTCTACCCATGCGTCACCGTTATCTGCTTTGGCGATTTTATAAGGCACCATACCGATGTCTTTTTGCACGACTTTGTCATCAAAACGACGACCAATCAAACGCTTGATTGCAAACAATGTGTTGTTTGGGTTGGTGACTGCCTGACGCTTGGCTGACTGGCCAACGAGGATTTCGTCATCTTTATAAGCGACGATAGATGGCGTTGTACGAGTACCTTCAGCGTTTTCGATGACCTTAACTTTGTCACCTTCCATCACTGCCACACATGAGTTGGTTGTACCTAAATCAATACCAATTACTTTACCCATAATCAAATGCTCCTAATTTATTTTAAATATAACTACTTATCTATTCAGACCATAGTCGGTCACTTGTTGCTATATATCGGTTTAGCTGATGATTTTTTCAAGTCGATAATCAAGCAAAAACTGTCTTTTGTGTGATTTTTTGTCAAAACCCTTAATTTAAGTAGGGTTTAGCACTTGAATATCAAGTCCTGGACTCTAGTAGTCTCTTCTAGTCCAGAGCCTAATTTAGAATACCTAAACTACCTCAGTTTCTATTGTCCAACACGTACCATGGCTGGGCGCAACAGACGACCGTTCAAGCTATAGCCTTTTTGTAATACCGTACCGACGATATCTGCTTCAGCGTCTGCATCAATACCAACTGCTTCATGAAGATCAGCGTTGAATTTTTCGCCTTGTGGGTCAACTACTTCGATACCGTTTTTGTTTAAAACAGACAACAGGGCTTTATGTGTTAGTTGCACACCTTCAGCAACTGGATCGTTAGCATCAGCGTTCTCAATAGCACGCTCTAGGTTATCGACGACCTCTAACAATTCTTTGGCAAATTTTTGTAGCGCAAATTTTTTGCTCTTATCGGCTTCTTGCTCCATGCGTTTTTGTGCATTGTAAGCTTCGGCATTGGCACGAGCAGTGGTTTCTTTGGCATGCTTCACTTCGCCTTCTAGCTCAGCGATGCGTGCTTTAAAAGTGTCGATATCGATGTCGTTTTCGATGATTGATTCATCACCTGAGTTGTTTTTTGGATCAAATTCTTGCATGGTCTCTTCTAAAATACTGTCGCCATGTTCAACGTTGTCATGCGCCACATTTTGGTCAAGGGATTCGTGGTTGTTATTTTGCTCGCTCATGATAGCTCCTTAGAATTTTAATAATGACGATTGCTATAGAGCACAGCAGACCTATCAGTCGCAGGTCATTCTGTACTCATATTGGATAATGGCTTTAAAAACTGATGTTGGATACAAACATTAAGTACTAAATAATTAAGTACCAAACAATTATTACTCATGGTTTTTATTAATGCGTTTCAATAGCTGATTGATAAAGGTGATGAGGGTAAATTTCAAGCCTAAAGCAAAGGATTTTTTACCATTTACCACAAATATCATCGAATATTCTCCTAAATGCTCGTACAGTATTTTTATTCGTTGTCAATAACTGTGAACCTAAGCTAACAAAACGTACAAAAAGCTGTCATTTATTCCAATTACTTTACTATTACCACCTAAGGTATTACTAAAAAACACTCAACTTTATTGTGTATTACTTTATTATTTCAGCAAATACAACCACTTAATAATGACGCTAGTCGCTGTACTGTGACAGACGATAAACTGCAAAAACGATATGCAGCGCTTATTAAAATCTGCGTCTACTCCCTATTATTTATAAGAGGTGTTATGTCTCATTCAACAGCATTATCTATCAACACCTTACTAAACAAAGCGTTGATGACATTGAAGCTTGCATCAACAGAGTCAACAGAGCAAGCAGACAGTGCGACACAAGCGAGTGCCACGCAAGAAAGCGCTCAAGAAAAGCGTCTGACCGTTAAAGAGAAGGTGTTTAGCTACAATCCGATGACCAATTGTCAACCGCATACATTGCATTATGCGATGAAAGGATTGGGTTATTTGCCAGCCCCATTATTAGAGAGCTTGGTTGGTTACTTAAATGGACCAACTTCAAAACAGTATCTGCATGTCAATGCGCATTTGCGCCTAATACTGGCCGTGAATAGCAAACTTAAGACCCCTCTTGAGCTGACGCCAATGCCAGAGCTGCGCGAAAGATTTGCCGCTGATGCTGTGGCGATGCAGGCACCCAGAGTATGGCAGCAGACCGCCGATACTATCATCGGCAATATAAAGCGCTTTACCAAAAAAGGTGAGACGGCTGTTCGCTGGGAAGACAAAGTGATTGCCAATGCTGACGATGGTGATATGACCATTCGTTGCTATCAACCAGACTATGCTACTCATAGATTAGGGTTAAAAAAAGGTGGTATTGATAATCCAGATGAAACGGTGATGCTGTTCTTCCACGGTGGTGGATTTTGTATCGGTGATGTCGATACGCATCATGAGTTTTGTCATGCCGTTTGTGAGCAGACTGGTTGGCCGATTGTCAGTGTTGATTATCGCCTAGCACCAGAAAATCCGGCGCCAGCTGCGCTGACAGACTGCATCACAGCCTATGCTTGGCTCACAGAGCATTGTCATACCTTTGGTGCTTTACCGTCGCGGATTGTTCTCGCCGGCGATAGTGCTGGTGGCGGACTGTCTACTTTGATTGCCCAGCAACTCACTGCGCCGACAGAATCGGCTTGGTCAGATTTGGGTGTGCTGGGTCGCACGATGTTTGAGCTGTTAGAACGCTTACCAAAACCGCTCGCGCAGATGCCGTTATATCCAGTGACTGATATCGAGACAGATTATCCAAGTTGGGAGCTATATGGTGAAGGCTTATTACTAGACCATGCCGATGTGGCGGTGTTCGATGCAGCCTGTTTAGAGAACAGCCCGTTGCCACGCCAGCATGTGCTGAACTCTCCCATGCTCGGTGATAATAGTCAGGTATGCCCAACTTATATTGTCGCATCAGAGCTAGACGTGTTACGTGATGAAGCCTTTGCTTATGCCAAACAATTAAAAAGCCATGGTATCCCTGTTGAGACTTATACGGTACTTGGTGCACCGCATGGTTTTATCCATTTTATGAGTGTGCATCAAGGGCTTGGTCAAGAGACAAACGATATCATCGATGGTTTTGCCGTCTTTGTTCGTGACCTCATTCACACACAGTCTCAGTTAGCAGCGTAAGGGAGAATCTGTGTATGTTTTCTAGTTAGGCATCAACTTCAACTTATTGTTTTCGCTTGGCTGGCTCCTTATTAATACTTAGTCCTTATTAATACTTAGTACCGCTAAAAGCCTCTACTATTGAGACATAGTAGAGGCTTTGTTGTATCTATAACACTGTCTACTAAAGTAACTCATACACCAGACTGCAACCTAATCATCCATATCTCAGAACGCGTTCCTAGTCTAAAAGGCACGGGACCAAAACCATAGCCTGACGTCACCAAAAACTGCGTATTTTCAATATTTTTGCTGCCATGTATCAGCGGTTCGAACCATCGCATTAGCATCGTTAATGGAAATATCTGCCCACCATGTGTATGCCCTGACAAATGCAAATCTATTGGTAAGTTGCTAATCTCCTTCATCATAGAGGGACGATGTTCTAAAAAGATGACGGGCTTATTGGTATTGACTTGGGTAAGCAATTCCTGCGCTGACAGTCTGGTTTGATCCACATCATCTGAGCGACCAACCAACCATACCGAATCATCTAGCAACACACTCTCACTATCAAGCGCTTTGATACCTGCTCTTTCAATAGCATACGCTATCTGCTCATCATAACCACGGTAATCATGATTGCCCAAGGTAGCATAGACACCAAGCGGTGCCCGTAGCTGCGATAACTGCTCATGCATATTGCTATTATCATAGGCAATGGTTGTATCATTCATAATATCACCCGCGATAACCACCACATCAGGATGTTGTGCATCGATAAGGCTGACCATCTTCTGTATCTGTCGATTACCGAACCACCTACCTAAATGTGTATCAGAGACAAGCGCGATGTTCATTGGTTTATCGAGCGGCTTGTCTGTGGTGACAGTCAGGTGATGCACGACTGGTGAATAAGCATTAAATACCGCTAAACCAACGACACCCATATATACAGTGACAACAGTTGAACGTACAAGTTTGGGGGATAAAGATTGCTGAAATATCTGACTAAGGACCAGCCAGCCTATAGCGACTATAAAAGCCGTATAAAACATAAATCCTTGTAGAATACTAACGACCAAATAGACGTGAAAGCGCTCATACCAAAACTCTGTCAACCCATAAACCAACGCCACATTATTAATAACAAAGACAGCAGAAATGAGGGCGACTTTGCTAAAAGTTCGGCGTGGCTGAATGAACCACCAAAAAATCACACTGGTCATGATGACCAATATTTGGGTAAGAATAATGAATAGCCACATAATAGATATCTAAACGACTGTCTGAGAATATAATCATCTTATACGAAACTTATTGGTATCGGTACAAGTCAGCTTTTTTTCATCAACAATTCATATTTCACAGACATACCCTAATACACTAGCGACGAAATCAAGTTGTTTATAAGCAGGAAGCCATATCGCCACGTTTCACATGAAACAATATTATCTTCTATCACTTTTGATGTCTTAAGAATTCTGCTCTTCTAACGCCTGCTTAAACGTTGGCTGTTTAAACTCATAACCTGCGTCTTGTAAGGCTTGCGGTAATACCATCTGCCCATCAATTAGTAGCGTCGACATCTCACCGAACATCAGCTTAAGTAAAAATTCTGGTAAAGTAAAAAACGTTGGACGATGTAGCCACGCGCCAAGTGTTTTGGTAAAAGTATGATTGGTTACAGAGTTAGGTGCGGTAAGGTTATACACCACCGCTGGCGTATCATTTGTCGTTTTTAGCGAGTTATTACCTGTCATTTGAGTGTTAGTATAATCAGCAAGGTGCTTTTCAATGATAAATATCGCAGCCCCCACCCAATCTTCACGACTGACCCAGCTCATTATTTGCTTGCCACCACCTAATTGTCCACCGACACCCATTTTAAACGGTGTTAAAAGCTTGCCCAGCATACCGCCATCAGGATGAATGACCACACCAGTGCGCACAATAGCCACGGGTACGCCACATTCAGTGGCTTTGAGCGCTAACTGCTCCCAATCATCACATAATTTATGAGCAAAATCCGTCTTAAAACCACTGCTTTCAGTCAATGGTTTATCGCCTTGCACTCCATACCAGCCAATCGCTGAACCGCTAACCAGCAGTTTAGGCTTGGCGCTGCTGCGTGCAATAAATGCTAATATTGACTCAGTAGGTTTCACGCGGCTCGCCATGAGCTGCTCTTTACGGGCATTGCTCCAACGCGAGTCTGCAATCCCAGCACCTGCTAGATTTAGAATGACATCAAATCTTTTATCAGTCTTTGCAAGCTCATCGTAAGTCATCATAGCGATATCGTCAGGGTGTGCTTGACTGCTATCACGAGTCAACCAAGTAATATGCAGCTCTTTATTCTGTGCGCGGTAACATGTCATCAGCTCACGACTAAATGCACTACCTAAGAATCCTGAGCCACCACTGATTAGAATATTCATACTTTGCTCCTTTTATGTGTCGCTTGTTATCTGCTTAAGGTTAATCCTTTATAACCATCGTCTTCTTTTTTGGAGGTTATATCAAAACGACTTTTACATGCTTTTGGTAAAGCAATGCAGCTAGCGATAGTAGCAGGCGCAGCGCCGAACAAGCCTCTATCACTAGCCAGTAGTGGTATAGCAAGGATTAAAAGGATATTAATACTTTATAGACAGGCAAGCACGCCATATAGCATTCATGCTATACGTCAAATAAGAATGGAAGCTGAGAATAAAAAATAGCGAGTTTGGATGACTTAACTGGCAGTCTGACTATTGAACCATTAGCGAACTATTAGACCTGTGGTCGCATCACGGATTTGGCTTGGCAAGGTATAACCTAAGGTTTCAGCATTTAAATAGCTGATTTGCTCGCCGAAATAAGCATAAGCTTCATCAAGGGTGCTGGCAGGCTGTTGACCAGATGGGTTGCAACTTGTGGAAACCAAGAGCCCAAATGGGTTATGGGGACTTACCATCTGCTGGCACAACTGACGAATAGTAGGATGAGCGATAACCCTCACCGCGACAGTTTGATGTTGACCCGTTATCCAAGGAGGAACGGTTGTCGTAAGTGTGCTCGGAATGGGCAGTAGCCATGTCTGGGCTTGTTTGCATTGTAGCGCTATATTGTCATTGTCTGCCTGCCAACTTTTGATGACTTGTTGGCGCTGACTGTCTTCTAAAGCGTCTAATAAAGGCGCTAGACGCTCTACACTGTCAGCAATAACAATCATGCCCTTTGCTTGTGGGCGCTGCTTGATATCTAAAATCCGCTGAACTGCTGCTTTATCATAAGCATCACAGCCGATGCCCCAAACGCTTTCAGTTGGATAAGCAAGTAACTCGCCTTTTTTTAGCCACTGAGCAGCTTGAACGACAGAATCGGTAATAAATGACTGGGATTGTTTCATGATTTACATGCTTCGAGAGGATAGAGATTTAAGCATTTATAATAACACAGGACACACAAAGACTAGAAAAGCAGCGTTTAAAACTGTCAAAACTACTCTCGGCTAAAGACTCAAAAACTGGCAAGCAGTTAAACTCAACCGTAAATAAAACATGACTTTAGACCCGTAAATACCGTCCGCCTTGTACACTAATGACTCCCATTAATTCAAGCTCCATCAACTGCCCAATCAACTGTGGTGGTGCAAGCTCAATCGCCACCAACAGCGCATCTAAATCTTGTCCATGCCAATCAAGTTGATTGTACACACTCTTTAAGTGCTCAGGTACAGCTATCGCCCTGCGAGGCGTTTTAACATTAGACGATGGCGATTCATCAGTCTCTACAGCAGAGCCACTGGCTACTTCTAGAGGATGAGAGCGTTGGCTAAGGTCTGATGGGTTGCTACTGATTTCAGTGTGGCTCGATGATGTATGAGTGTAGTGCTCATAGCCCAACTGACTACTGACATCATCGAGTACTTGCTGAGGATGATAAATCAAGGTCGCGCCTTCACGTATCAAATGGTGGCAGCCTTCAGCATTACTATTGTCGATATGACTTGGAATCGCAAAGACTTGCTTGCCTTGCTCAGAGGTTAGACGCGCGGTAATGAGTGAGCCACTTTGAATGGTCGCTTCAGTAACGATTGTCGCTAGACTGAGTCCTGCAACCAAGCGATTTCGCCGCGGAAAAGTATGTTTGTGCGGCTGCGTATGAGGCAGGAGCTCGCTGATGATACAGCCACCTTGGTCGATAATCTGACTAAATAACTGATCACGATGGTTAGGATAATTGACATCGATTCCCGTACCCATGACGCCGACGGTACGACCTTGATAGTCAGCATCAGCTTGCGCCAAAGCACCCAGATGTGCACGCTTATCGACGCCCATCGCAAGACCACTAGTGATGATATAGCCTGCCTGCGCCAAATATTGCGCCATATCAAAGGTGATTTTTTGGGCATGTGCAGTGGGTTTTCGGCTACCGACGATAGCTATTTGCGCTTGATGTAAGCGGGCGCTATTACCACGATAAAACAGTAATGGTGGTGGGTCGTAAATTTCTAGTAACGGCGCAGGATAATCAGAGTCATCAGCAAATAGTAAACCATAACGGCCTTCTGTCACTGCTTGTTGAATCTTATCAATATTGGCAACCGTTTGTTCTGGCTGCTCATGACGTTTGAGATGAGTATGATGAATACCTAACTGCCGCCATGCCTCTACCCCAGCTCGCCACGCAAGCTGCGCATCATCAAAAGAGACAATGAGTTTATGGTAAGCCGATAATGACGCATTCACCTCATACCACAGCGCCAATACTGCGCGCTGATTGTCTGATAAAGTAGAGGTGACTGCCGTCATAGTCAGGTGTCTCGTGTGGGCGGACTTATAATGACTTACTCAAAGACAAGTGTTCTATCCTCTTATCTTATTTATTATTTCTATAAGTAAGGCGGTGGTAATAACTGATCACCGACATTCAGTGGCAGTTCAGAATCAAGCACATAAGCATAGCTAATGTGGTCAAAAGTATTAAAGACCATGACCATCCCACTTGGCTCATTTGGCAAACGCACAGGCGTATCATTGTCTCTGATATCGCGTACCATTGGACCTTTTTGGAAAACTGTCAGTACATCGCCAGGCTTAGCGCCATGTGTACTACCAAGGTTGATGGCGACCACACTGCCTTTTGCCGCGGAGCTGATTGAGTCCATGACGCGTACAATCATACCGCCACGGCTGACGCTTGCAGGGGTTGGATAAAACACGGGTGGAATAGAGTTATCTAACTCGACAAACACTCGATCACCTTCGCGCACCTCTTTACCGTAACTGTCTGTCAGCTGCAGGCTAGTGACGCCATTGGTCTCTGTAGAGGTCACCAATCCAGTCGCTACTTGCGTGACTTCTAAACCAATAACTTCTTGTGTTTTTGGCTCGACATACAGCTCACCTTCGCGGTAGATACCATAGCGCTGACCCACGATAAGTGGGACACCTTTGGCATAAACCTTATCACCACTGGCAGTGATTAAGTTACGATTTTTAGAAGCCAAAATGTATGGGGTGGTATTGAAATCTTGTGGATTAACGATGAGGGTTTTATCGAGCCAATGCTGAATCGCAGACCATGGAATAGGCGGGATACTGTTGGCAGTTGAGGTAACTGAGACCGTACTAGCAACCACATTACCTGTCATTTGCTTTTCGATACCAGCACAGCCCTCGCCTGTATCGACGCCAATTAAAGTCTTACCCTGAATCACACATAAAATAAGAATGTCATTTGGATAGATAAGATGTGGATTTTTGATTTGTTTATTGGTTGCCCAAATCTCTTTCCAGCGCCATGGGCTGTCTAAATAACGACCTGAGATATCCCATAACGTATCGCCTTTTTTAACCATATAGCGGTTAGGAGCATCTGCTTTGATGGTTGGCGGTGGATTATTGGCGTGGGCAGTGGTCATCAGCATTGCACTGCTAAATGTCGTGATCAACAGTGCTTTTGCTATCTTTTTTAAGCTCATCTTCATTGTTATATCCACAATATGTACCGCTGATGCCGCCTTAATAAATCCTACTAAAGTCCATTGCTACAGAGCCTGTATAATTAAATCTATAGATAACTATACAGACTGAAGCGCTTTATAGACCTAACAGTGCGGTTATTATGACGCCTATAGGGCAGCTGTTCAGTGTAATTGGCCAGTGTTTATTCCTAAAAAAGCGTCTAGCACAATGATGACTCGCAGACGCTGTTGCTAATATTACAATTATATCTACCATAACACAATCATAAACACTTTATTACAATGGCGTAACTTTTATGTGGATAATTTCCTAGATTTACTTTTTACAATGAGCGTTAAATACCCCTATTAATTACGCTGGATTTGGCGTTACATGTTGACGAATTTGTTCAGCGACCAGCTCAGCTTTATTGTCTAGTACCACCACATGCTGCGGCAATTCCTCTAATCCTTCGGTATGCGCTGGGCGAGCAATCTCTATTTGCCCAACAGCCTCAACAATGGTATCGGCAAACTTAACTGGCAAGGCAGTCTCTGCACAAACAATCACTTCGCCTGCGCGTTGTAATTCTTTAGCGACTTTAATACCGTCGGCAGTGTGCGGATCAACCAACTCACCATGCTGCTCATAAAGCGCTTTAATAGTTTGCAAGCGGTCGCTATGCGTCGATTTGCCCGCAGCAAAACCATAACGTGTGTTAACTGCTTCCATCAAATCAGACAAATCAAATCCTTGGCCGGATTTCACCCCTTCAAATAGCTCATGAACGCGCGCGCTGTCTTTGTCGAGTAGCAGATAAACAAAGCGCTCAAAGTTAGAGGCTTTAGAGATATCCATTGACGGACTAGAGGTGACGTAAGTTTTATCCGTCGGACGCGGCTGGTAAGCACCTTGGTTAAAGAAGTCGTTTAGTACGTCGTTTTCATTGGTCGCGACGATTAGACGGTCAACGGGCAGTCCCATTTCTCGAGCGATATGACCGGCACAGATATTGCCAAAGTTACCAGATGGTACACTAAAGCTGATTTTTTCATCGTTGCTGGTAGTAATGGCAAAATAGGCTTTAAAGTAATAAACGATTTGCGCAAGGATACGACCCCAGTTGATAGAGTTAACGGTACCGAGGTTATAAGCCGCTTTAAATTCGGCATCTTGCTGCAATGCCTTGACGATATCTTGGCAATCATCAAACATGCCATCGATGGCAATATTATGGATGTTATCATCGGTCAAACTATACATTTGCGCACGCTGAAATTCGCTCATTTTACCGTGCGGTGACAGCATAAAGACTTCGATATTTTCTTTGCCGCGCAATGCATACTCTGCTGCGCTGCCCGTGTCACCACTGGTCGCACCAATAATAGTAATGCGAGCGTCCTTTTTTTTCAGCACGTATTCAAAGGCATTGCCCAAGAACTGCATCGCCACATCTTTAAATGCCAATGTCGGACCGTTCGATAATCCTAAAATATATAAGTTATCCTCAAGCTTACGGACAGGGACAATCTCATCAGAACCAAATATCTCAGCAGTATAAGTACGCTCGATGATATCTTGCAAATCAGCCACAGGAATATCAGTGGCAAAGCGCTGCATAATCGCCATGGCAAGCTGTGGATAGCTGAGCGTACGCCATTCATCAAGGGTCGTGCTATCAATATTTGGATAGTGCTCAGGCAGCATCAAACCGCCATCTGGCGCAAGCCCCATCAATAGTACATCACTAAAATCCATCGGCGCTGTCTGACCACGGGTACTGATATATTTCATTAGATTGTCCTGTCTATAATGAGGTTATTCAATATTTAAAACGGTTTATTCAGCAGTTTTATGCGATTGTCTTATGAAGCAATGCATAATAAAAACCATCACCACTCTCGCTATCAATCGGCAAGCACTGACGTCCGATTGTTTGCTCGATGCCCCAATTGCAATCTTCGGTAAATTCAATCGCTACCGCATCATTATGATGACTGATAAAATCCTGCATTTGAAGGACGTTTTCTTGCTTTAAGATAGAGCAGGTTACATACAATAGATAACCACCCGCTTTCAATTGTGGCCACAAGTTATGCAAAATATCGGCTTGCAACAATGCGGTTTGCTCAACGTCTTCTTCGGTACGCAAAATACTGATATCGGGGTGACGACGAATCACGCCTGTCGCAGTACAAGGAGAATCGAGTAATATTGCATCAAATACCGGCTCATTGGTAGCCGCTTTTTTATTTTTTCCATGCTGCCATCTGGTGGCATCAGCACAGACAATATTCAGTGCGACACTTTTCTCTGCTTGCTGCAAATCGTGCTGACTTAAATTTAAGCGCTGTAAGTTCTCACGGATACGCTCAATACGCGGCGCTTCATTATCAATAGCCGTTACCTTGATATCAGCGGTCGCAGGCGTCGATTTAGCATCGTCTTGTTTCACGTGAAACAGTGACGACTGGTCATTAGCGCTTATAAGCTCCAACCAGTGAGCGAGCTTACCACCAGGTGCCGCGCAAGCATCTAAAATGTGTATCTCGTTGTTATTATTTTCAGTGATATCACCGTCAGTGTCGGTCACTTCAGTGCTAAGTTTAGCCATCAATGCTTTATTAATAATGGGTGCAGCAAGTTGGGCATGCATGTCTTGTACGCTGGCAGCTCCTAGCGCAAAATCAGGCAAAGCGTTCACGGCTGTGCTTTGATGTAGCCGGAGACCTTTGGTTGATGACGTTGTAGCAACAGCTTTATCTGATGAGTTAGCTAGAGTAAAGCCAGTGGTAAGCTCAACCAAATCCGCATCAATCTCTGCGCCATCGAGTGCTTGTTGATAATCCTCTACGGAGCTAACCGCCGAATTCACTCGTAAAAACATCGGCGCAGTTTGGCGCAAACCTTGGGTCAGCTCATCATACTGCTCGCTCCAGTCTTGCTTAAGCTGATAGGCGAGCCAATTCGGTAGACTGTGTTTTTTATCGCACTTCTTACGAAATTTGCTTGGATTTTTAGCGACTTTACGCAAGATAGCGTTGATTAACCCTGTTGCATGCGAAAACTCGATCTCTTTTGCCGCTTCGACCGTTTCGTGAATGGCCGCATGGTCAGCGACTTCCAAATAGAGCAGCTGTACTAAACCTACTTGAATGGTGGTACGAACTTCAACTTCATCGATAGGGTTGTCTGCTAAAGTATCGAGCAAACGCGCCAGCGCGTGCCACTGACGTAGGGTGGTTAGTAGTAGCGCATGAGCAAACCCTTTATCGCCGTCATGCAGACTGTTTAGTAACGGATCAAGGACGCTGGCAAGCGACTGACCATTTTGAATGGCCAGTAAAGTGCGAATGACCCGTACGCGTACGCTGCCATTCATAATCAAATTGCTTGATGGTTTGAGTTTGTTATTTCTAGACGCAGTGCTATTTTGTCTCATTAAATTGGATGTCCTTGACGTATGATTGATAGCGTCTGATAAAAGTTGGATTATTTGGTATTAAATTACCAATATTAAAATAAACAGGGTGAAATTGTTATAAATACTGTACCAGTTTGGCTGTAGCTGCTTTAACTTGGCACACATTATTTTAACTTGTCGTACGCTATTTTGAATCTGTGGTGAACTGATCACCATCATCTAATTGATTGCCGTGGCAAATTTGTTCTGCTGTCATTGGCTTACCACCAGCGAACTGCAAATCAGTAATAGCCAAAGTGCTGGCTGATTGTTCCGACTCATTTTCTTTGCCACAAGCCACCAATATCGCTTTGCGCCCGACACTGATGACAGTACCTGCAGGCTCATTGGTTTGCTGTGATGAGTTCACAGGTAAGCTGGCTAAAATTTTGACGCGCTGCCCTGCTAAAAAAGTATAAGCGCCTGGCCATGGTGTCAGTCCACGAATTTGTCGCTCAATCCTTGTAGCAGACTGTGTCCAGTCAATTTCGCCTTCGGTTTTGACGAGCTTTTCCGCATAATTGGCTTGGCTGTCATCTTGGGCCACTGCCTGCGCTTGATAATGCGCCAGGTCTTTTAATACCGTATTGATTGCCGCAGCACCTAGCTCAGCCATTTTGTCATGTAGGCTCGCAGCCGTATCACTGGCTTCAATAGGCGCGCTGAGCTTGTAGAGCATGTCGCCGGTATCGAGCCCCTTATCCATTTGCATGATAGTAATGCCGGTCTCAGAATCACCCGCCAGTAATGCACGATGAATAGGTGCCGCACCGCGCCAGCGTGGCAACAGTGAAGCATGAATATTTAGACAACCATAAGTAGGCGTGGTCAATACACCAATCGGTAATATCAGGCCATAAGCGGCGACAATCATGACATCTGGCTGATAACTACGTAAATTTTGGCGCGCTGCCATGCCTTCTGTGCTAGATTTCTTAAAGGTAACAGGCTGCTCAACCGCAATATCATTTGCCAATGCCACTTGCTTGACGGCAGATGCTGATAATTTTTGCCCACGACCTGCCTTACGATCAGGCTGTGTATAGACCGCAACGATATCTATATTCAGTATGTCTTGCTGCTTTATAAGTGATGCAAGGCTGACAGCAGCAAACTCAGGCGTACCAGCAAACACCACCCGTAACGGCTTGGCGGGTGGGTGGTCAGAAACAATAGAGGTCGTAGATAAATCGGCGTCGGAGGCAGTTGTAGTCATAGCTTTGCTTTGTATAAGGTTAAATTGCTCATTATAGGTGAGTTTATGGCATTGTGCCATGATTGTAACCGTGTCAATCCAACGTTACCAATGCAGCCATTTATCTTTATAATAGTCTCATTGATAGCGATATTTATTCTTTCTAGCCATGATAGGAGCGTTTTATTGTGCCACTATAGTTTACATTAGTATGAACGCCAGCTTGTTAGATTTAACCCTGTAACCTACTCTACTTAACCTAATTATATGTTATCGAGCCGAGTGCCGATATAGGACCACGCTTTCATGCAACAGTTCCAGTCCTTACAGCGTTTAATGTTCTTTTATGCGATGACTTTAGTAGTCATGCTAGCGCTGTATTATTTCACACTGTTTAATGGCATGAAAAAGCACAATGAACAACATAGTATTGAGACTTTTTATTCATTAAAACATGAGTTCACAGAACACGCCGCACCTATAAACCGTGAGATAAAAACTATTTTAGCGCAGCCAGCGCTTGATGGTGTCAGTTATCAGCTCATTTTTATGATGCCATCTGGGCAGACTTATATTCATCGGTATACCAGGCCTAATGAACACCCATTTACTACCATCACCTTCCCTACTGTTAGATCCTCATCTAACAATGATAGTGCCTATACCTTAAACACTCGCAACCTGACGGGCACTATCAGGCTAGAAAGTGGTCACCATATTTACCTCATACTGCGTCATAAGCCGCTCGGTATTAATTGGGTGTCTTATCAGTATTGGCTACCATTAATGATAGCAATTCTATTTTTTATCTCAGCGCTACTATATATGCTAAAGCGCCGAACCAATTGGGAGCAATTACTACGCTATACCGAAAGTTTGAATGACAGCGCAAATGAGGCTTATATACCGCCGCCTTTTATGGACGATAAAGCGACTACAGAGTTTTTACGCCTTGGTCATGCACTTGGTCGTGTTCACTATCAGCTGACGAATGACTATCGACGTATCAAAACATTAAAACACCGACTTGAGCGTCTGATTGATGAGTCGCCCCTGCCCATGCTGATGATTATGCGCCACGGTCAAATCAGCTTTTTTAATACACGCTTTGAGCAGACGTTCATCACTGCCTCACAAAGCGACACAGATGACCAACTGACTGACTTTGTCGCTGGCAAAGATGAGGCCACGCAGACATTGCTACAAAAACTGTCGAATTTTCGTGTTACTCGCACTTTGATAGTCTATGGATTAGAAAACAAGCAAACTTATCAGCTGCATGTCACTCCGTGGTTCGGTGTACATGGACAAGTTCATGGTTTTACCGTGCTGTTAAACAACATCAATGAGCTTGCTGTTCAAACCGAACAACTGCAGTTAAATAATCAGCAACTACAACAAAAACTTGATGACTTTAACGAACTTAGAGCAGTGATGGGGTACAAGCTGCGCCTACCCTTAGAGACTTTGATTGACATTCTCGAACCGATCGACCCTGAAACGCTGACTGAAGATCAAAATGATATTTTAGAATCCTTGATTGAAACCAGCCACTCTATGCTAACGACTCTCAATGAAGTGCTGGATATAGGAGACATCGAGGTCAGACAAACTCGCCTCAGCATAGAGCCTGTTGACATCTATAAGCTCAGTCAAGAAGTTAATGAGTTAATAATAGACAAGGTACGCCAACAAGGGCTTGAGTTGGTTTACTTCTTTGACCCAGAATGTCCTCGCTGTATCGATACCGATAAAACTCGTCTTCGTCAAATCCTACTTAACTTATTGCACAATGCCGTTAAATTCACGACATCTGGTCACGTGGCGTTGATTGTTGATGCTATCCGTCCTGAGCAACTAATACAAATAGCCAAAGGTAGCTTACTCCCTGTCAATGAAGATATTAAAGCAGATCAGGCGCACTACTGGATACGTTTTAGCATACAAGATTCAGGTATGGGTATCGATATCGCCAAGCAGCACCAATTGCTGACATACTTTAATAAAAACAACCAAACCAAAAATAAAAACAATAATAATGTGCAGCAAAATACGGTTGAAGCTGGGTTGGGTTTAAATAACGTTAATAGCTTTGCGCGGTTATTGGGTGGTTTTATTGAAATGAAAAGCACGCTTGATAAAGGCAGTGTGTTTAATCTTTATCTGCCTTGTCGTCAGCCAAATTACCAGCCGGTATACCATCCCAATCAGTATTTAACTCACATTCACCTTATTGCGGTTGTGAACGAAACATTGGTTGCCGCGCATTTAAGACACTTGTGCAAGCATCTGTCTATACCGGCAACGATTTATACGTGTGTGGATTTGGTCACCATTCAGCAATTAACTGAACAACTGGCACAGGATATACATACACTGGCACCAGTACTATTGTTAGATTATGAATACTACGATACCAGCACTATTATAGCGCGTGAAAACTGGTCATCAGATAAGAGTGACGAACAGCGCAAACCAGTACCGGCGATCTCCGTTCAAACGCTTGCCAGTGATAGTGCGAGTGAGAACAATCAGATAGTTAAAAGTATTGATAGACGACAAGCGCTAAACAGCTTGCTGTCTAACAACTCTCTACCCAAGATACTATTTAGCATGAAGCCTGAACGCCGTACTCCCTCTTCACTGCTAGATCAGTGCGATGGCTTTTTGGTCAAACCACTAGACAGCTCACTGCTACTTTCCGAGCTGATGCGTTTAACCTTGCCAGTGAGGCAGGCATTAACTCACCTGCCATCGCAGCCTCAATTACAAAGTAGTCCTTCTAAAGAAGATGCTAGCAAAGTCGTTGCAGAGCTGGATAAGGATGAGCATTTCTCACCATTGATTTTAGTAGTAGAAGACAGTCCTACCAATCAAAAAATAGCCTGCAAAATATTAAGCAGGCTCGGTTACCGTAGTATCGTTGCAGAGGATGGACAGCAAGCGCTTGAAACACTGAACACTCAACGTCAAGACATCTCGCTTATTTTGATGGACTGCCGTATGCCAGTCATGGATGGGTTGCAAGCCACTCAGGCTATCCGAGCGCAAGGTGATGATATTCCTATCGTGGCACTGACGGCAAACAGCTCAGACGAAGATCGTGCTGCTTGTATGCAAGTCGGCATGGATAGTTTTTTATCCAAACCTATCGATAAAAAAGAGCTTGCAGCAGTTTTACAGAGCCTCATAGAAAGTTAGCAAAGCTCTGCAAAAAGAGTTCTGTAAAAAGTTCTGTATAACCTGCTTGATATGTTTGTATATGATAATGCTACCAAACATATCACTACTCATAGAAACAGCCACTGACTGTGGCTGTTTTTGTTTCACAACGGCTTAATGTTTCAACTGCTCTATATCACAACTGCCTGACTTAACAGTTATTTCATAAAGCCATTCTCTGCTAAAAAAGCCTCGGTAATCTGGCTTTTCGGATTGGGCGCATTCATAGTACCAGTCTGTGATTTATTCAATAGCCGCTCTAAGTAGCGTGCAACGATATCGACTTCGATATTAACTTTGCTGCCAACCAACCAGTGCTTAGCGATATTGGTCACTTGCGCGGTATGCGGAATGATATTTAAAGATACGATATTGTCACGCACAAGATTGGTCGTCAGGCTAATACCGTCAACCGTGATAGAACCTTTGGTCGCTGTATAATGCGCCAGCTCTTGCGGTACTTCAATCTCAATGTAGATAGAGCGCGCATCTTGTTGCAGCTTACTGACTACCCCCACTCCATCAACGTGACCGGCGACAATGTGCCCACCAAAGCGCGTGGTTGGTAGCATCGCTTTTTCTAAATTAACCACATGACCTATTTTTAACTCTTCAAGGGCGGTTCGAGCGATTGTCTCACGTGAAACATCAACTGCATAGTAGTTAAACCCAAACTCTACGACAGTCAAACAGATACCATTGGAAGCAATTGAATCGCCTAGCTTTACATCACTAAAATCCAACTCATTAGACTCAATAACTAGGCGAATATCACCACCAACCGGCTGCATGGCTTTCACATAACCAACGCTCTCTATAATTCCTGTAAACATATGAACCTCATTCGACTATGACATTGCCTTAATAAGCAACGTCTCTTTATTTTAGAGTTTGTTATTTTAAAATATCTTTATTTATTGGTGGTTTTTGCATCAGATACCTTATGCAATTTGAGCTGTTTTTAATCCTACTCTGGGATAAATTGTGGATAAGTAGTAGCAAATCAACCCTTAGGTTACGAAAACCTTGGTCTTAACCAAGTTATCCACAAGTTAGCAAATTTTAAAGAACGATGTGCTTAAAACAAGAAGTAAAAATAAGCTGTTGATTTATATAAACTTATTTACCAATCCTGACAAACAACATATACCTACTGTTTCATGTGAAACAAAGTTATACACAGTTTCATGTGAAACCTTGTATATAACCAGCTACTTATACACACTTAGTTCATAATTAGCACAAAATGTGGATAAGCCCTTTATAAATAACAAGTTAGAGGGGGTGTAATGTCAGTTTAAGGTCAGGACTTAGTGTTTCATGGCTATGAATATCAAAACGCAGCTGCTGAGCTAAAGACAGGGGGTTGAACTCAACCATCGGTCGCGCTTGTGCACCTAATAAACAAGGTGCTTGATACACAATCAGTTCATCTACCAATTGTTGGCTTAAGAAGCTTCCAGCGACGCTAGCACCCGCTTCTACCAATACGTCATAGCATTGATGCTCACTGACTAAATTTTTGAGTAATGCCGTTAAGTCATCTTCGCGCCAATAAAGCGTATCTGGACGACGACATAACTGATAATCAGATTGTAAACTGTGCTCCAAACGCTGACGTCTATCGAGCACTACAACCTGAGGAGCCGGAACTTGCTCAGCTGGCACACCTAATTGAGTGGAGCGCACGTTAAGCTGTGGATTGTCAGCAATAATGGTCTCACTACCGGTAATGATTGCACCACTTTGCGCACGTAGCTTTTGTACATCCTCACGAGCCGCTGTCGAAGTAATCCATTTCGACTCCCCAGACGCCATCGCTGTACGACCGTCAAAGCTAGTGGCGATTTTGAGACGTACATAAGGCATTTGGGTACGCATCGCCTTTAAAAATCCACGGTTCAATGCCTCTGCTTGTTCTGTCAGTACACCAACCGTGACTGCAATGCCGGCCTGCTCTAAAAGTCTCACACCGCGTCCAGCAACTTGTGGATTAGGATCAAGACCGGCAATCACGACACGTTTTACACCAGCCTTAATAAGACCCAAAGCGCATGGTGGCGTACGCCCTGTATGACTACAAGGCTCTAAAGTCACATAAGCGGTTGCTCCTATTGCCTGCGCACCAGCATCTTTGAGCGCAAATACTTCCGCATGTGGCTCACCAGCTTTGGGATGAAACCCTTGACCGACTATCGTCTCTGTTTGAACGATGACACAGCCTACGGCTGGATTAGGCCTAGTGGTATATAACCCTTGCTTAGCCTGCTCAATAGCGAGCATCATAAAGTAGCGGTCTTGTGCATCTTGAGCGTGGTTTGGAATCGACATAGAGGTAGACTTAATTTATAGGAGAAAATTGAAGCAAGTTATAGTAAATTCGCTATAAAAACGATACAGCGAGACTGGTATAAATTTTTTGCAGCCTCTGTCAGCGTAGACACAGCAAGCAAGAAAAATTTATAACAGTTGCGCATCACGTTACAACATATCGATTTTATTCGGTATCGACTATAGCTTATTTTTCATTAGGACGGATATTGGCAATCTCTTGATGGAAAGCATCGATATCTTGAAAGTCACGATAGACACTGGCAAAGCGTACATAAGCGACATCGTCTAAGGCTTTGAGCTCACTCATGATAATTTCGCCCAAGACTTTACTGCTAATCTCTCGCTCTCCCATCTGTCTGACACGCTTCTCAATGCGACTAATCATCGCCTCTTGCTCGTCAATCGTGATAGGGCGCTTTTGTAAAGGTAACAAAATAGAGCGACGCAGTTTTTCATTATCGTAAGGCTCAATTTTGCCGCTAGACTTGATGATTCTTGGCATCACCACTTCTACCATCTCAAAGGTAGTAAACCGCTCTTGGCAACTATTACAGGAACGGCGACGACGCACTTGCGCACCTTCCGCAGCAAGACGCGAGTCAATAACTTTGGTATCTGACGCGTTACAGTACGGGCAGTGCATAGTATTTTCCTTGTTTTAATATTAAGAGCAAGAGCCTTTGTTGATAAGTTTAAGCTTTTTATCAGGCAATCGAAAATAGACACAGCAGCTTGCTAATCATTTACCAATACAGAAACTGCCAAATATCTTGCCCAATAGGTCATCAGCACTGAACTCACCAGTGATTTCACCCAAACTATGCTGAGCTTGACGTAAGCTTTCAGCGACTAACTCTCCCGCTTGAAAGACGGTTAGCTGCTCATGCGCCTCTGCTAAATAGTCAGCTGTGCGCCTAAGCGCATCTAAGTGCCGTGTACGGGCAATAAGGCTGTTTTCTGGTGGATGAAAACCTACCTTAGCACACAATGCTTCAACCAACGTATCGATACCAGCACCTGTTTCACATGAAACATTGACTTGTTCGTAGCCTCGGTCTTTTATCTCGGCTTGCGAAGCAGAAGTTATTTTCTCATCGTCATCATCATTTAATAAGTCGCTTTTATTAGCGATTATTAATAAGCGTTTGGCTTCGGGCAGCTCACCAAATAGCTGCTCTGCAAGCTGTAGCGGGGTGCTTTCTTCTTCAAGATCACAGGTCACATCATAGACCATCAGCAACATGTCAGCCTGAGTAATAGCAGTACGTGCACGCTCAATTCCTATACGCTCTACGGTATCCTCTGTATCACGCAGACCTGCCGTATCGGTGAGATGAAGTGTTAGACCATTAAGCACCACAGTCTCTTGTAGCGTATCGCGAGTGGTACCTGCTACGTCAGTAACGATAGCCCGCTCTTGTCCTGCCAGACGATTAAGTAAGCTCGATTTGCCTGCATTTGGTCTGCCCGCTAACACCACATGGATACCATCACGTAAGAGCTGACCTTGTTTTGCGGTCGCCAGTACTTGCTGTATCTTATCTTGCGTTTGCTCAAGCTTGTCTTGTATGACGCCGTCAGATAAGAAATCAACGTCCTCTTCATCAGGGAAATCAATGGCAGCTTCAACGTGCAAACGCAGATGAATAAGTTGCTCTAATAGCTGGTTAATCTTTTGTGAAAACTCACCACTGAGAGAGCGGATAGCACTACTAGCAGCAGCGGCACTGGTTGCATCGATAGCATCAGCAATAGCCTCTGCTTGCACCAGATCTAACTTATCATTATCAAAGGCACGATAAGAGAACTCCCCCGCACTGGCTTGTTTTGCACCCAATTCAAACACTCGAGCTAGCAACTGATTTTGCAAAATCATGCCACCATGCCCTTGCAGCTCAATCACATCTTCGCCTGTGAATGAATACGGACCTTTAAAATATAACACTAACCCTTCATCAATCACCGTGCCATCCGCCTGATAAAAACGGCAAAAACTGGCCATTCGCGGTGTAAAAGTAGACTTACCCGTTAGCGTACAGGCAATATCGTAAGCACGCGCACCTGACAGCCGTATGACACCGACGCCACCACGCCCAAGCGGTGTGGCAATGGCGGCAATCGTGGCCAATCCAGATGAGTTAGGCTTTTCAGATGAATCAGGTACGGCTAACGCCATCTCTAAGGAATCCACAGTTACTCTCAATAGCTAAAAGCTCCATTATAGACGGCTGAAGGCAGACTGACAAAACAAACTTTAGATAGCATTATCTTAGTCTGTTCTAAGTATCTTTTGAGCCTTATTTTGACCTCTGTTCAGCCTGTTTATTCATGTTAAGTACAGATAGTCATTGCAGACGATATAAGGATATTAGGTATAAAAAAACCACCGCTTACGCGATGGTTCTTATTGTGTAGTTGAATTGATTAGCTATCAATCAAGTACCTTAACAGTACGTTTTTTTTGCTCTTCTTCTACCTTTTTATTCACAATATATTGATGCGTCATACTGAATAAGTTGTTCACTGTCCAGTACAATACCAGACCTGCTGGGAAGAACAACATGAAAGCCGTAAAGATAATCGGTAAGAACTTCATGACTTTCGCTTGCATTGGATCAGCTGGCTGCGGGTTTAGCTGCTGTTGTACAAACATAGAAGCACCCATCAGCAGCGGTAAAATAAACCAAGGATCCATCGCTGATAAATCCTGAATCCATAATATCCATGGCGCATGACGTAGCTCAACACTTTCAACCAATACCCAATATAACGCTAAGAAAATCGGCATCTGCAACAAAATAGGCAGACAACCCGCCATTGGGTTGACTTTCTCTTCTTTATAAATCGCCATCATCTCTTGCGACATCTTCATGCGATCGTCGCCGTGCTCTTCTTTCAGCGCCGCTAGTCTTGGTGCGATAGCACGCATTTTCGCCATTGAGTAGTAGCTCTTATTGGAGAACCACATCAAAGCAAACTTAACCAAGATGGTTAGGACAATAATTGACCAACCCCAGTTGCCGATAATTTTGTGAATTCCATCTAGAATCGCAAATAAGATTTTAGATATTGGCCATAGCAAGCCATAGTCGACGGTCTGATTCAAACCCTCAGCGACTTCTTTCAGCTCAGACTGAACTTTTGGTCCAGCATACAATGTCGCATTCAACGTCACTTGCTTGTTTGGTGCAACATTGACAGGCTGACTGTTAAAACCGATGAAATAATCACTACCAGTTTCACGACTAAAGAACTTACCTGTGAAGTTCTCAGGTGTCCATGCAGATACAAAATAATGCTGCACAATACCAACCCAGCCTTTATCACTGGTTGTGGTCAATTCACCATCACTAAACTTACCAAACTTTAGCTTATTATAAGGATCATCAGGTGTACCCCAAGCACCACCTAAATAAGTGGCCATACTTAGCGCACCCTTATCAGACATACCAGGGTCTTTGCTATCATCACGCTTTAGCTGCGCAAACATCTGACCTTGCCAAGCATTAGCAGAAGCGTTTTGGATTTGATAGCTGATATCAATCGGGTATTTATCTTGAGTGAAAGTAAAGGTTTTGGTAATGGTCACGCCATCTTTTTTATAAGTGAGCGGTACTGACAAGGTTTGCTGCCCTGCTTCCATTACATAATTATTGGCAGTATGACTATAAGTGGCACGACCTTCTGCGGTATCGATACCATCTTGACCAATTAAGCCAGACTGAGCCACATACACACGATTACTATTGTTTTCTAACAATACGAAAGGGTTATCGCTATCAAGTGTCGCATCATACTGCTTGAGTGCAGCATAAACGATATCGCCGCCTTCTGGATTGATTTTTATATCATAGCGATCGGTGGTGACCGTGATTAAGCCTGCATCTTTGACAGGCGTGTCAGTAACAGCCCCTGTAGCAACAGGTAGTGTCTGTACCGGAATATCACCTGCGGCACCAGTCGTAGAAGGAATGTCAGCACCTACAGAAGTGGTAGTTCCTGGCACCGTATCTACAGCTGGCGTATCGGCATAATCATCTCGCCATGCCAAAATCAGCAGATAAGCGGTGATTAGCATCGCAATGATGATCATCACCCGAAATATCTTTTGCATAAACCTTTCCTAGATTAAAAAATTAGGGAATGAAAAATCAGGCATGTATCATGACCACCACACAATATTGACCTGCTTCTTTCGCAGCAATATCAGCAGTCAATCACATAAAATGTGCATCATTTTACTAAAAAACCACTCTAAATGATACCGAGAGTGTGGATAACTTGTGGGTAACTATATAGATATCCACATAATATCAGTCGACAATGAATTTTATATCAATTTCATCATATGATTGAGACGAAACACATAACTCTTAGTATCTCTATAAACATACAATCCTTGAGACTTAAAGGTAACTAGCGCTATAGGAGGTAAGTACTGATAAGAATAAGAGGCTAAAGGTAAAGGCACAAAATCAATGCCATGTCCGCCCAAAGGATGACAACTTCCAATACGTTTTAATAAAAGCCAACTACCAGACCAAACACCATGCCATGCTAAAGCGTGTTTACCATAATTTGAACATGTCGGATAATACCGACAACGAGCAGGCATTATAGGACTTATTATTCTTTGATAAAAAATAATAACCTTATAAAAAAAATTATAAAAAAATTTATTTATATTAATTAATAATAAATTCATTTTATTTTTTTTCTATTTTTTTAAATATATTAATTATTTCATTTTTTAACTCTTTACTGTTTAAATCTTTAATTGATTTTTTAACAATAAAAACAATATCTTTATTTTCTAAAACATTGGCTTTAACACGGAACTGCTCCCGTATTTGACGCTTGATTAAATTTCGCATAACAGCGGTAGGCACTTTGCGTTTAGTAATAGCCATACCCACTCGCGCTTGGTTGTGAGCATTGGAGCGCACGAATGCCATCAAATGTCCTTGATGAAGCTTACGCTCAGGTGCATCAAACACCTCACGGAAGGCTGCAGGCGTAAGCAAGCGCTGCTCCTTTGTGAAGCGAGCATTAGGGGTCTCTGAAACAGTATTGGACATAGTACGGCCTAGTATAAGAGCAAGTAATAATAGTAGAAATGATATTAAAAGATGATAATAACAAACTATAGAGACAAAAAAAGCGCCGATGTGGGCGCTTTTAATATATGGCTAAGTGTCAGTTGTGATGATTGACTATCGCAATCTATAAATAATAGAGACACAACAAGCACTATAAGCCATGCTTATCGCAATCTACTGATTATACAGTAAGGCGATGACGTCCTTTAGCGCGGCGACGAGCTAAGACCTGACGGCCTTTTTTAGTTGCCATACGAGCACGGAAACCGTGAGTACGTTTACGCTTGATCACGCTTGGTTGGAATGTACGTTTCATAACTCACCTATCAAAATAATGGACTAAATTCGTAATAACGGAGGATTATACCATTGCATAGTATCTTGGTCAATAAACTAATTTAGCCTGTATTTGTATGGGTAAATTTTATCACAGAGAAAGTATATTTTTTAGTTGTATCCCGTCAATAAAACGATTTGTTTTAACCTAAGTCCAGTTGCTGAAGATATCATATTTGACAGCTGATTTAAAAAGTTATCCACAGTTTTCTTCAAACTCTATAATAACTAACTATTAATATTATTTAAGTATTGTTGTTATTGGGAGCCATATTATCTGTGGTTAACTATCATTACTCTTTATTTATCAATATATTACACTATGGGTAAGGCTGTGGATAACCTGTGGGTCAAATATGGATAACTTGGTTACTGTGTTTATCCACAAAACTATCCACAGTCTTATCCACAAAAAACAGGGTGTTATCCACAGGCGTTTATGTTAGATTAGACCCCTACCTGATATGGGTTTTTTAAGTGCTTTTTTAAGTAATGTTGTCATAAGGCCTTTGATGAATAAGCAGTGGCTCTATGGTAAGGATTTACTGATTCTAACGATAAGAATTTTTATTATTTTGGATTATGAGGTTAGTGTTTTTCATGATAGACACAGCAACTATTTGGGATAAATGCCTAAACGACTTGCGTTATCACGTTAAAGATAACGTATTCACTATGTGGTTAAGACCGTTATCCGCTCATCAAGAAGCCAGTAGCTTGATTATTCTTGCTCCTAACGATTATTTTGTAACCTACATCAAAAAAAATCATTTGCAAGACATTCAACAGTTGGTCAATAAGCACAGCCAAGGCAGTATCGAAGATGTTATCGTACGCGTTGACAATGCTGGGCGTGAGCCAGAAGATAATAATCAGTCGCAATCTGGATCATTATTTGTAGAAGAGAAGCCCTCCCCTCCCCCTGCAGATTATGACTTTCAAACCACACATAATAATATTGCTCGAGCAGATATTGATGCCAATACGCGTCATCAAGAATTGGTTGACTCTGCTGATGCTAAGTCATTAAGTTACTTAAACCCTGATTTTACTTTTGAAAGTTTCGTTACTGGTAAGTCTAATAATTTGGCTTATAAGGCCTGTTATGAGCTTGGGAAACGCCAATCAAAAAATCGGCACAATCCTTTGTTTATATACGGACCTTCTGGTTTGGGAAAAACGCATTTAATGCATTCTGTAGCACATCGCTATTTAAAAAATAATCAAAGTTTTTATTATTTCACTTCCGAAAAGTTTATTAATCAATTAGTTTATTCATTAAGAAATAATAAAATAGAAGATTTTAAGAAAAAAATTAAAAAAGTAGATTTATTAATTGTAGATGATATTCATGTATTAGCAGGAAAGACCAAAAGTAGTAATGAGTTTTTGACGTTGTTTGCAGATTTTACCAGTGGTGATAAACAATTGATCTTGGCGTCAGATCGTCATCCATCACAAATGACAGAGTTTGATGAGCGCTTTAGATCGCGCTTCTCATGGGGTCTAACCGTTGCGGTTGATCCTCCTGAGATTGATACTCGTGTGCAAATTTTACAGAAAAAAGCATTATCGTATGGCATGACGTTGCCTAAAGAGTGTGCATTATTCATTGCTCAAAATGTCGTTTCTAATGTAAGACGTTTAGAAGGCGCTTTAAACCAAGTATTTGCGAATGCTAATTTAACCGGTGCGCAGATTACTCTAGAGATGGTGCAATACGCGCTAAAAGACATCGTCGCGATGCGTGTACAGGCGGTCAATATGGACAATATCCGTAAGATAGTCGCCGAATACTATGATGTCACTGTCAAAGATATTATGGGACGTAAGCGTACACGGAGCATTGCTAGGCCGCGCCAGATAGCAATGGCATTATCACGTGAGCTGACAGGTGATAGTTTTCCTGAAATTGGCCAGTCATTTGGTGGGCGTGATCACACGACTGTAATGCATGCTTGTGATAAGGTTAATGAGCTAAGAGCTGCAGATCCAGCATTTGATAAAGACTACAAGACGCTAGCGCTGATGCTACAAGCGGGTTAGAGTCTCTTTATCTTTGTATGTTTTAGACAATTGATATGGTTTATAATATTGCAAAGTATAAGCACAGATGGCTAATGGATTATAGTCAGTAGACAATGTATTATTAAGCAAATATAGCAATTCACTATAAATAGAGCTACAGCGTTGACCCAGCTTGAAATATTCATATTCAGCTGCACTCGGTTATCTTGTACTTGTGTTAAACCGAATCAACTATATTTTAAATTTATACAAAAATTATCATTCAAATAAGAGTAACTAAGCATGCAATTATCGATTAATCGAGAGTCGTTACTAAAAGCTATTAATTTGATCGCTAAAGCAGCTGATAAGCGCCATAACATGGTTATTTTGGGTAATATCAAGCTGCAGCTTTCCGATTCAGCGCTTATTCTAACGGCCTCTGATCTAGAGGTGGAGCTGACGTCGACATTGAAATTGCCTGTTGGTGCTTGTGTTGAAGCAGGAACAACCACTTTACCAGCAACCAAATTAAAAGACATCTGTAAATCACTACCAGCGCAAGCACAAGTCAATCTGACAACTCAAGAAAATGAGCGTTGCTTGCTGACTAGTGGCAAGAGCCGTTTTACTTTAGGGACGCTGCCTAGTGAGGACTATCCAAGCTTGGGTAATCCTGAAAACATTACACCTTTAGTCATCAGTAGAAGCCGTCTTACTGATTTGATTCATAAGACTCAGTTTGCGATGGCTATCCAAGACGTACGATATTATCTAACAGGTATGCTGTTTGATGTTTCACAGCAACAGTTGACGACCGTAGCGACCGATGGGCATAGATTGGCGTTAGCGCGTAGTGTTATCGACGTTAGTAGCGACTTAAATATGCAGGCTATTTTGCCGCGTAAAGCAGTTATTGAGCTTGAGCGTCTGGCCACTGAGTTAGGTAAGATGCTTGGTGACAAAGACAATCCAGTCACACTTAGTTTTGGCCGTGAGTTTTTGCAAGTTAGCCTACCGTTTGGTGATGTGGACAGTACAGGGCAGGTGAGTGATGATTTGATGGTGACGTTTACTGCCCGTCTGATTGATGGAAAGTTCCCTGATTATCGCCGCGTTATGCCAAGTAACACGGATAAGCTTGCCTTGTTTAATCAAGAAAAGATGACTGATGTACTACGCCGCGTAGCGATTTTGAGTAATGAAAAGTCTCGTGGCGTCGTGTTCAACTTTGCCAGTGACGGCATGGTGGAAGTCCGTGCCAATAACGCTGAACAAGATGAAGCAGTCGAGATGATTCAAGCGAAGTATCAGGGTGAGCCTATGGAGCTGTCATTTAACGCGGCTTACTTACAAGATGTATTGGGTGTGATTCAGGGTGATTTACAAATGCATATGAGCCAATCAAATACCTCTGTCTTGGTCAATCAGCTTAATGATGACTTTCATCAATATGTCATCATGCCAATGCGCATATAGGTTCTATAAATATAAGTTTATCGACTTTATTTTCCTAGCTATTTCAGCTTTTTTACAAGTTTTTTATATAAATTGACTTTTGCCTGCTTTTTTGCGGGCAGTTTCTATAGGCGGCTATCGGTATTATGATTGAACGTCTGCAAATATCTAATCTACGTAATCTGACGCAAGTTAATCTTCAGTCTGCCGCTTGCAATGTGGTTATCGGTGCCAATGGCAGTGGCAAAACATCACTACTTGAAGCAATATTTTTGTTATCAAGAGGAAAAAGCTTCCGCCATCATCAACCAAAACGCTATATACAGCACCATCAAACATCTGCCACTGTACATGCTAAACTCAATGGTAGCAGTACATTGGCCATTCAAAAGCAAGCTGATGCGACAACACTGTTGCGTCTTAATCAAGCCACTGTTTACAATCAAAGTGTTTTAACCGAGCAACTGCCGACGCTATTGATAGACCCCTCTACGATGGATATGTTAGAGCAGGGTAGTGCCAGTCGCCGCCAGTTATTAGATTGGCTGGTGTTTCACATGAAACAGGGGTTTCACCCACAATGGGTTGCTTATCAACGGCTATTAAAACAGCGCAATAGTTTGTTAAAAAGGGCGCGGCATTTGACACAAGTGCAGCTTGCTGAGCTACATTCATGGGACAAGGGGCTAAGCAGTCATGCGGCTCTTATTCACCATTATCGCGAACGAATATTTATGGAGTGGCAGCCTTATTTTGCTGACAGTATTGCGCAATTATTGCCTGCTTATGCTGAGCAACTGAGCTTAACCTACAGTGCTGGTTATGATACTAGTGTAGCGCTAGATGTGCAGCTTAACGAGCGATTAGAACAAGACTTGCAACTGGGTTATACACGGATTGGTAACCACCGTGCTGATATCCATGTGCATTGGCGCTCCAGTGATTTTGCAGCAGCTATCAGCAGCGATTCAAAAAGTGCTACTGTGGACTCAAATAACCTGTCACAAGTAGAAGTTAATACCAAACAAACAGTATTAAAAGAGCAGGCGGCTAACATACTGTCTCGCGGTGAGAAAAAACTATTAATAACCGCCTTGCGTTTATCGCAGCTGCCGTTGCTGCTCAATGCTGAACAGACTGCTGACTTATCTATTGGTGAATGTAGTACCAGAGCCACTCCAGTAGTATTACTTGATGATATTACCGCCGAGCTAGACAGCACGGCGATAGAAATACTATTATCCACTTTAGCAACACTGCCTTGTCAGGTGTTTATGACCAGTTTAACGGATGATATCGTACCGTTAGTTAAAGAGTTGTGGAAAAACCCCAGTGTGTTTCATGTGAAACAAGGTCAGATTTTTCCTACCCAATAGAGCCTTGCTATCTATCCATCAACCAATGCTAGCTTTTCTCTCTTATTAGCAAGTTTACCGCCTTATAAATCCTCTACACCTATCCAATTATCTTCTAAAGTGTCGACCAACTTATTATAGCTGTCAAAAGCAATAAAACGACCAGTAAACAGTGACTTAGAGCCAAAAAAATGCTAAAATAGAGCTTTATTTTTGTCCTATTCTCAGCAAGTTGTTTTGTAGCGTTGTACAGAAGGTTTTAATATTCTATGCGTGTCTAAGTATTTGATAAATAAAACGTTTTATTTTTTCTTTAGCTTCGATATTATATAAAAAAGCAAAAGCTAATATCAAAAAATGAGGCGTGGTTGCTTAAGGTGATGAGTCTTTCACAAAGCACAAATTAATCATGCTTTAGCTAACGACATGCGCTGCAGATGTTAATTCTATAGACTAGATTTAATATAACGTCATGAGGTCTCATCGTAGTGGTGAACCAATGACAAACGGCTGATTATGGCTAGATTAAGGAATGTACATGAGTGATTCATTATCTAACGACCACGAGCAATTGACAGTAGGCAGTGTTGCTGAAGCGTCTGCCCCAAATGTGACTCCTGAAGGCCTACCTTCTGATTATAGCTCTAAAGATATCCGTGTATTGCGTGGTTTAGAAGCGGTGCGCGTGCGTCCTGGTATGTATATCGGTGATACTGACGATGGCACAGGCTTGCATCACATGGTCTTTGAGGTAGTGGATAACTCTATCGATGAAGCGCTGGCTGGGCACTGTGATCAGATTGATATTATCATCCACGAAGATGAGTCGGTCAGTGTCATGGATAATGGTCGCGGTGTGCCTGTCGATATCCATCCAGAAGAAGGGGTGTCAGCGGCGCAGGTTATTATGACAGTGTTGCATGCTGGTGGTAAGTTCGATGATAACAGTTACAAGGTCTCAGGCGGTCTACATGGGGTCGGGGTTTCTGTTGTTAACGCTTTATCTAAAAAGCTTGAGATGAATATCTGGCGTGAAGGCTATCATTATCATCAGACTTACACTGATGGTGTTCCTGATGCTGATATTCAGCAAATGGAAGCAACGGATAAAACAGGCACGCAAATTCGTTTTTACCCAAGCAATGATGTTTTTACAGGCACTATCTTTGAGTATGATATTTTAGCTAAGCGCTTACGTGAGCTGTCTTTTTTAAACTCAGGTGTGCGCATTGTTTTAACTGATGAGCGTATTGATAAGCGTCATGAGTTTGAACACAAAGGTGGTCTGTCAGAATTTGTCAGCTATATCAATGCGGGTAAAGACGGCATCAATGAAGTGTTTCATTTTGTCAGTGAGCAAGATGATGGCATCGCTGTTGAAGTCGCACTACAGTGGACAGATACGTATAACGAAAAAGTATTGTGCTTTACCAATAATATCCCACAACGTGATGGTGGTACGCATTTATCTGGCTTTCGCTCAGCATTGACGCGTGGTCTAAATAGCTATATGGATCGTGAGAACTTATTCAAAAAAGAAAAAGTGGTTGCGACCGGTGATGATGCACGTGAAGGCTTGACCGCAATTGTATCGGTTAAAGTACCTGACCCTAAGTTCTCCAGTCAAACCAAAGACAAGTTGGTATCAAGCGAAGTGAAATCTGCTGTTGAATCAGCAATGCATGATAAGTTTAATGATTATCTGTTAGAAAACCCAACTGCTGGTAAGGCAATTGCTAATAAGATTATCGATGCAGCTCGTGCGCGTGATGCAGCTCGTAAGGCACGTGAGATGACGCGTCGTAAGACGACTTTGGATATCGCTGGTCTGCCAGGTAAGTTGGCAGATTGCCAAGAAAAAGATCCAGCATTATCAGAACTCTACATAGTGGAGGGTGACTCTGCGGGTGGTTCGGCGAAGCAAGGCCGTAGCCGTAAGACTCAAGCGATTTTGCCACTGAAAGGTAAAATTTTAAACGTCGAACGTGCACGTTTTGACAAGATGCTATCGTCTGCTGAGGTAGGTAACTTGATTACCGCGCTTGGTTGCGGTATTGGTCCTGATGAATATAACCCTGATAAAGTACGCTATCACAAAATTATCATCATGACCGATGCGGACGTTGATGGGTCACATATTCGTACGCTACTGTTGACCTTTTTCTTCCGTCAAACGCCAGAGCTGATCGAGCGTGGCTATATTTATATCGCACAGCCACCGCTTTATAAAGTCAAAAAAGGTCGCCAAGAGCTCTATCTAAAAGATGATGAAGCACTTAAAGCCTATCTATTATCGTCGACAATTGATAATACTAAGCTACATATCAGTGCAGATGCCCCTGCTATTACGGGTCAGGCGCTTGAGACGCTACTGAATGACTATAACCAAACGCAGCTGATCAAAGCCCGTTTGCAGATTCGTTTTCCAGCCGTCATTTTGGATGCTTTAACGCATACTCCAAAGCTTAGCACTGATATGACTTATGACAAGTCTGCTATGGAGGCATGGAAAGAGGCCATGCAAACTCAGTTGGATCACTTCGGTAGTGATTTGAGTCCTGAGATTGAGTTGGTTAACATTCATGCACCGCAACCAAAAAACATGGATGCTGCTGCTGCTGACTTATTGGGTATGAAGCCAGTAGTAGAAGCTGAAGAAGGCGAAGGGTTTGATAGTGATACTTTATCCACTAAAGCACAGTGGCTACCGCGCATAACCGTTTATGTGCACCAGTTAGCACATCATTACTTGCTTGATTCTAGCTTTATCAATTCAGGCGAATATAGCAAGCTGCTACGCTTATCTGCTGAATGGAATACCTTGCTTGAAGATGACGCGTTTATTCGTCGTGAAGCAAGTGCGGGCACGACGAAAGATATCCCGATACGTGATTTCGACTATCTCTGGCAACAGATGATGCTAGATGCGCGTCGTGGTCTGGCAATCCAGCGCTATAAAGGGCTAGGGGAGATGAACGCCGATCAGCTTTGGGATACGACGATGGATCCTGAAAACCGTCGTATGCTACGTGTCACTATTGAAGATGCCATCGCTGCTGATCATATGTTTACCTGTCTGATGGGTGATCATGTCGAGCCGCGCCGTATCTTTATTGAAGAAAACGCGTTAACGGTTTCTAATTTAGATATTTAACTTCTAATATTTAGTTTAAAGGTTGCGTTTTAATCTGTTATCAGTGAATATTTAAAGTCATCTTGTCAGCAAGGTGGCTTTTTTTTGTTTCATGTGAAACATAACAGGGAGAGTAACGATGTTAGACACCACACAAAAAAGAAGTCTGTCGCAACTGCCAAAGGCCACTTTGGTTGATTTTGTGTCTGACGTGTATGGAGTGGATAAGTTGCTAGACAAAAAGATTGAACGCCTGCTACTACAGTCAGACAAACCTAAACTTATCAAAAAACTCACTTCGAACTTAAAAGGGCTTAGAAGGCGGCGTAAGTTTCTGGATTACTGGGAATACAGCGATTTTGTGACTGAGCTACATTATTTGGCTGATGATGTGATGAGTCTCTACCCTGAGCGACCAAAAGCATGCTTGGATTTGCTTGAGCTGTTTATTGACTCAACCGACTCTAGCTTAGAACGCGTTGATGACTCATATGGTGAGATTGGCGATCTATATCGAAGCCTTACATCATCTTGGCTGAAGGTTGCTGCTACTTGTTATCAGCAAGAAAAGCAGATATTGCCGGTCGATGAACAAGATATATTAAGCCACGCTTGGTTAGAGAAAGTAAAAGCAATGGATGATGATAATGACTATGGCACCAAAGATAACTTACTAGCAGGTATTGGTCAGTTGTTTTCAGAGCCTGAAATACGTGGATTGATAAGTGACTATCAACAAGAATATGAGACAATACTTATAAAGGAAGCAGATCATAAAGAAGCGACTAAGGGCTTTAAGAAACGGGATTATGAAGTAGATTATACCATCAGTCAGGAAAAAAGTAGGATCGAGAGTGCGCTTGAAGAGGTAGCAAAAGCACTAGGCGATGTGGGATTGTTTGAGGTTATTTATCGTGAAATTCATCCTAAACGTCCGCTTCATCCACGATACTTAGTTGATTTGATAGAGTTTTTGATGGACGCTGAAGCCTATAATTTAGCTTTAGGCCACTTGACGGATGAGTGGCAAAGCGACGACTTACAATACAAGCTTAAGCGCTTGGAATTATTGAATCAAATATATGAACAACAAAACGATATTGAAGCACAATTAAAAGTATTAGGAGAGGCGTTTGAGTTACAACCTTCTGTGAGGCGTCTAAAAGCTGTTATGGCTATTGCTACTCCTGCTCAGCAAGCTTACTGGCGCAAAAAATCTTATGAGTTAGCAGCTCAACAAGACGAGGTAGTGACGGCAATATCGCTTTTGTTAGCGCTTGGCGAGGTTGATTTTGCTAACAAAATAGCCGTTAAACGTCATACTGAATTTACCGATTTGCATTACATAACACTGACCCAGCTGTTAAAGGAGTTGCCAGCCGAGACAGATTTACTCCAAGTGATTATTTATCGCAGTCTATTAGACGATATTTTAGATAATGCTCGCACCAAAGCCTATGGTCACGCTGCGCGATATTATAAAAAGCTATTTCAGTTAGATTTTTTAGTCAGTAAAATGAATAGAGGTTACAATGACCTTATTACGCCTCAAGCCTATACTAGAGCACTGATACAAAAGCATGGTAAAAAATACAGCTTTTGGGAGAGGGTTGAAAATTAATATTTAATTATAAATCAGAATAAAGGTTTCACGTGAAACAAACCACCATAAATACTCACCATATCAAATATAAAGTAGAGAACCAATGATTGAAGTAGTTTTACTCGCTATCGCTTTAGCCATGGACGCGTTCGCAGTTTCGATTGGACTGGGTGCTAAGTCGCAAAAACAGAGTAAGCAATATTTATGGCGTTTAGCGGTCTATGCTGCCTTATATTTTGGTATTGCGCAGGGTGTGATGCCACTCATTGGCTATTTGTTAGGCGCGGCACTCTTAGGTTGGTTGGCTGCTGCTGCGCCTTGGATAGGAGGTATTATACTTATCGGCCTTGGTGGTAAGATGCTCTATGAGGTTTTCGCTGACGACGAAGAAGATGCGGTAGACAGCGCCCTTCACCTAAAAGCCGATGATATTGATACGACTGGTGATACAGTTGCCGTTATAGATAGTGGAAACAGCGGTATCAATCATCGCACCATGTTTACGCTGGCAATTGCGACCAGTATTGATGCCATGGCGGCAGGCTTTACCCTTAATTTATTGGCGCTTAACGCGTGGTTGGCCTGTTTAATTATTGCGCTAGTAACCGCTGGATTTGGGTTGTTCGGTGTTTATTTAGGTTGGCGCTCAGGCACGTGGTTAGAAGATAAGGCGGAAGCGTTGGGCGGATTGGTGCTTATCGCAATTGGACTAAAAATTATGTTTTTCGCCTAAAAAACTACTTTGTCTCATCTTGTTTCTCAATAAAAAGCACCGCTCTAGAGTCCAGAGCGGTGCTTTTTTTGGTTTCACGTGAAACTTTTTATTTATATGACCAACGATTACTCATCATCAGTGTTGAAACGCCAGGCTAATACGCGAGTGTTTTTTTGCCCTTGGCTCATCTCAATGATGCGCATTTGAGCGACATCAAGTTGCTTTAACAATAACTGTAATGGTTTAACGTTTTCAGACTTGGAGACGAGAGTAGTAAACCAACCAACATGCTCAGCGAAGTTTTGACTCTCTTTTATCATGTTGGTCAAAAATGCAATCTCGCCGCCTTCACTCCATAGTTCTTTATGCTGACCACCGAAGTTTAGGTTTTGTGCAGCATTACCAGTCTTGGTTGAATGTCGGCTGACTTGCTCGTTTTTATTTTTACCGCGGTGCCTTTGTAGATTGTGCTGCTTACGGGTGTTGGCTTCCATCGCTTCTTCTAATGAAGCATGGAATGGAGGGTTGCAAACCACCACATCGAAGTAATCTTGACGACCGATAATACTAGCAAAAAACTGCTTAGGATTGGATTGCAGTTTGACTTTAACCGCGCCTTTTAGCTTTGGATTCGCGTCACAAATCAGCGCGGCGGTATTGACCGAAATAGGGTCGATATCACTGGCGGTAAAACGCCAACCGTAGCTTTGACTGCCAATAATTGGATAAATAGCACTGGCACCGGTACCAATATCGAGGGCGTGAATCTCTTTACCAGTCGGCGGGGTATTATCGGCATTTACATGGCTGGTTTGCGCGAGTAAATCAGCAATATAATGGATGTAATCTGCGCGACCTGGTATCGGCGGGCAGAGATAGCCTTCTGGAATATCCCAAAACTTCACGCCATAGTAATGCGCGAGCAACGCTTGATTGAGGACGCGTACCGCCTCACTATCAGAGAAGTTAATCGTCGGCTCACCTTTCGGGTTAGTGATGGTGTGCTTAGCCAATTCCGGCAGGGCACGGGTCAATAGCGCAAAGTCATAGCGCCCTTGGTGCGGATTGCGTGGGTGTAGCTTGCCGAGTTTTTTGGCGGTCTCAGGTGAGCGATTGCGATGAGTGTTAGCATTTACTCTACGGGCGTTTGATGTATTGGTGCTGGGCTTACTGGTCATAGTTTCGGACTGCGATGTTTGAATATAATCATCCAGTTTAGCAGATTTCACGCCCGTCTATCGGTTTATCCATGGCTACTGATTTGCCTATAGCAAATAAGAATCGCAATCTGCCTGTGTGCGTATATCTGTCCTTGCGTTATCGCATGGGGGTGTCTATATTGAAACTAAGCCAAATGAGCATAAAGCGGCTATTTTATAAGCGCAGCAGATGATGATAATACATTTAAAAGGATAAAAATATGACAACGGAAAGTAATAAATCCAGTACCGATAACCGCATCACCTATGAAACCGACGGCTATATCTGCCTAATCGGGCTCAATCGCGCTGATAAACGCAATGCCTTTGATAGCCATATGATTAAACAGCTATCCGAAGCACTGACGCGTTATGAAAATGACAATAACTTACGTTGTGCGCTCATATTTGCTTATGGTGAGCACTTTACCGCCGGACTTGATTTGATGGAGCTTCAAGATAAGTGGGATAAAGGCGCGTTTGAGTTTAATGATAACGAGATTGATCCATGGGGAATCGGTGGCAAATTACGCAGCAAACCTGTGGTCGTCGCGGTACAAGGAACCTGCTTTACCGCGGGGATTGAATTAATGCTAAATAGTGATGTGGTTATCGCAAGTGATAACTGCAACTTTGCACAAATGGAAGTCCAGCGCGGTATCATGCCGTTTGGCGGCGCAACGGTACGTTTCGTCGCAGCAGCAGGTTGGCAAAAAGCCATGCCGTATTTGCTCACTGGTAAAGCCTTTGGTGCACAAACTGCGGATAGTCTAAATCTGGTCAGTGAGGTAGTCGAAAGTGGCGAAGAATATAATCGAGCAATGACTATTGCTCAAGAGATATGTAAAGCGGCTCCGCTTGGCGTACAAGGATTGCTGTCCTCAGCACAAGATGCCAGTCGTAACGGTGCAAAAGCGGCGCTAGCAAATATCCATGGCTATTTACCGCCTTTATTTCATTCAGAAGATGCGAAAGAGGGAGCGATGGCGATGGTTGAGAGAAGGGAAGCTGAGTTTAAGGGACGTTAGTTATTCAAAGATTTTCCCCTTAGGAGAATAGTGGTGCAATACAACTTCGATGAAATAATTGATAGACGTAATACCGGTTCAGTTAAATGGCATTACTTTGATGACACGATTCCGCTATGGGTGGCGGATATGGACTTTAAGGCCGCACAGCCTATTTTAAACACGATTGAGCAAGTTACGCAGCATGGCATATTGGGTTATACCAAACCGACTGCGGCTTTGTATGATTCGATTATTCAGTGGCATAGCAGTCGTTATGGCTTGCTACTCGATAAGCAGAATATCTTGTTTTCGCCGGGCGTTGTGCCAAGCTTAGCACTGATGATGAACGTCTTTACTGAAGTAGGCGATGCGGTACTGGTTAATGACCCCATTTATACGCCTTTTATGACTAAGGTTGAGCAAAATGGTCACGCGCTTGTGACATCGCTATTGAAGGAAGTCGATGGTAAGTATTATTTAGATTTGGCTGATATCGAAGCTAAGATAATCGAGCATAAGGTTAAGCTGTATTTATTATGCAATCCGCACAATCCTGGCGGACGCGTGTGGACGACCGATGAGCTGGAGGCGCTGCTTGCGCTTTGCAAAAAGCATGATGTAGCGGTTGTTAGTGATGAGATTCATCAAGATTTAACCTTGAGTGGTCATACCTTTACGCCTTTTTTAAAATTGGCAGAAGCAGCAGGTTACGCGCATAACGTCGTTAGTCTAACCTCAATGACTAAGACCTTTAATATAGCGGGTATTAAAGGCTCGATGATATTTGCTAAAGATAATTCATTAATCAAAAAAATAAGTCAGCAGCAGCAGTTAAATGATGAATATGAGCTCAATTTATTTGCTTATGAAGTAATGCGTAGCGCTTATGAAGAGGGCGGAGAATGGCTGGAGCAGGCGCTTCATTATATCGAAGCCAATATTGACTTAGCCATTAGCTTTTTAGAGCAGTATCTGCCTGACATTAAGATTATGCGCCCAGAAGCCTCGTATTTAATTTGGCTCGATTGCTCGGCATATGCGCAAGATAATCAGGTGCTTTATGACAAACTGCGCGCGGCGAAAGTTGAGCTCAATGCAGGGATTAAATATGGCGCGGAGGGGCATCTAAAAATGCGCCTGAATGTTGCTTGTCCTGAGGCGCTATTGATAGAGGGATTAAATCGTGTTCATAGCGCTTTGAATAGCACTCCTTAAACAATAAGGACGGTTAACCAGTTACGAAAGTAAAAATGCCTAGTCAATGCTAAAACTATGCTGCGCAGACGTTTTATATTATCTGGCAGGATACCCAGTAATATCTTGGATGCTTTGATATAAAGGTTTTAGGCGCTCATACATTTTTAGATAAACTTCATTATAAAGGCGTTTGTAGAGTTGGACGTTGGCCTCAATAGGGATGAACTCATCGCCCAAATGGGTCATTGCCTCACTTGCAACCGCATGATCGGGATAGACGCCGATTCCGACTGCGCAGTTGATGGCAGCGCCCAAGCCTGAAGCCTCGTAAGTGTGCGGGCGATAAGCGGGCATACCAAAGATATCGGCAGTAAGCTGCATCGCTGAGTCACTTTGCGAGCCGCCGCCTGAGACCCGCAGGTGTTTGATGGTTTTGCCCGTGCGTTTTTCAATGGTATCAAAGCCAAGCTTAAGCTCGTAAGCCAGCCCTTCCAAGATAGCGCGGTAAACGTGCGCCCGTGTGTGCACATCGCCAAAACCAATGAGCGCGCCTTTACCTTCAAGCCCCGGATGACGGACGCCGGGTGACCAATACGGCTGCATCATCAGCCCCATACAACCGGCCGGAATATCTTTAACTGCCTGATCGAGGAGCTTTTCGGTATCGATGCCTTGCGTCTTTGCCAGCTGCTCTTCATAGTGAGCAAATTGCTCTTTAAACCAGCTGACCATCCAAAAGCCGCGATAAATCATATACTCGTGGTTGTAGTAGTTTGGCGCAGCAGCAGTGTAGGCGGGCATGTGCTTAAGGATTTCGACGTAATTGCTCGAGGTGGTGTTAATAGTCGCAGTAGTACCAAAGCTTAAACAGGCAGTATCTGCTGCCAGACCTGCCGAACCCAACGCTTCGCAAGCTTTATCGCTAGCGGCAGCAATCATCAGCGTGCCCTCTAAAATCCCTGTGGCTTTAGCTGCCTTTGCGCTGATATGGCCAAGTGGCTGACCTGGCGGCACTATCTTAGGCATTTGCTCAGGTCGACAGCTGAATAAACGCCATTTAAGATCTTTAGGTTTTAGCCATGTTTGCGCTTTATAGTCATAAGGCAGATAGCCTAGGGCATGACCAGTGGAATCGGCTAATTCGCCTGTGAGTTGATAGGTCAGGTAAGCAGATAGATTGACGTAATGGGCGGTCTTTGCCCACATCTCTGGCTCATGGTGTGCAAGCCAATTACAGCGGGCTTTTTGCTGCGCCTCTTGTGTCAGTTCGCCCATACCAATAATTTTGGTTAGTGGGCTCAGAAAACCAATATCGTTGGTTTCGCCGCGACGCAAATCCATCCAAACAATAGCAGGACGCAGCGGCTGCTTGTCTTTATCCAGGCATATCATGGTATAGCGCTGGGTGGCGAGACTGACGCCTGCGATTTGCTCAGGGCTTATAGCGCTGGTGTGCCACAGTTGCTGACAAGCCTCGCTTAGCTTTTGCCAATAATAATCGGCATGTTGCTCGGCAAAATTGGGCTGAGTAGAAAAATAGGGTTCAATAGGGACGCGTGCTTTGGCAATCTCAGTGCCAAACTGATCAAAGATAAGTGCTCTGACACTTTGCGTACCATTATCAATGGCTAAGAAATAAATAGGTGCATCAAAGTTAGTGGTCATAGTCGTCCTTAACTATGTAAAAATAGATAGATAGCTCAAAATAAAAACACACTATGATTATCGCTTGCTACTGGTGTAAATTTTACGCAGCCTTTGTCTGCGTAGGCACAACAAGCAAGGAAAAATTATACCAGTAGCAATTACTATTAATATAATAGAAAAGCGCTAAGCCGCAGGCAAATGGTAGTAGCGCTGCCACAAGTCCTGATAGCGAGCAACTTCTTGTTGCCATTTTTGCTCATTCCAGCCGAGCTCTTGCTGACATATTTGCTTTAGTCTTGTGCTGATAAGCGGCGTCATTGCGCCATGCGGTAGGATTAAACCCAAGCGTGTACGTCGCAGTAATAAATCATCTAAATGAATAACCTGCTCATGCCGCGCGGCAAAACGAATCTCTGCCCAAATGGTATTGCTGTCGGTGATATAAGCCAAATCTTCGTCATGCGCTAGCTCTAGGAGAGTATCAAGCTGTAAGCCGTAAAACCCTTGCAAGCGTTGTTGTAGAGCTTTTGGTAAAGCGGTGAATTTAGGATGGGTTGGTGTGGTATCGCTAAAGACGTGATCGCCATCTATGGTTTGATTTTGAATGACAGATTTATCGAGCGCGAGCACTTCTTGACACTTTTCAAGGACATCTAAAGCAATAAGGCGAAAGGTTGTTAATTTGCCGCCGCTGACGGTCACCAGATTATTATCGAGCCACACGCTATGGTCGCGTTTTTCTTTACTTGGGCTTACGCGCTTGCCATCGCCGCCTTCTGAAATCAGCGGTCGCACGCCTGCCCACGTACTGATGACATCTTCTCGATTAAGGTCGGCATCACTAAAAAGATCGTTAGTCGCAGTTAATAAATAATCGACCTCTTCGTTAGTAATACCAACTTCACTATCGTCCAAAGGCGGATGATCCAAGTCGGTAGTACCAAGGACGGTACGATTTTCCCACGGGAAGACAAATACCGCTCTTTTATCGACAGGATGCAAAAAGGTATAGGCTTGCTTAATTGGCAAACGCTCTTTGCTTACGACCAAGTGGCTACCGCGTGACGGACGGATTTGCTTATGAAAGCTTTGCTCAGTTTGCTTACTGGCCTGCATACGTAAGGTATCCGCCCAAGCGCCTGTGGCACTGACCACCACTTTGGCGTAAACATCGTAACTTTGAGCATTACTATGAGCATTGTCTTCAGAAGAGGTATCTTTGAGTGTTGCGCCTACCACCAATCCTTGCTCATTGGTAATCAACGATTCTGCTTTTAGGTAGTTAATCGCCTGCGCGCCGTCGTTAATTGCCTCATCAAGTACGCGCATCACCAGCCGCGAGTCGTCGGTCACCGCATCGCTAAATTGACTGGCTCCCAAAAACTTATCTTGCTTGATATGCGGATTTAGGCTTAAAAAAGCCTCTCTTTTAAAGTAGGTAAAATAACGCTTACCCGCAAGCCTATCGTAAACTCGTAGCAAGGTATTGAATATCCATGGCGGTGGAAACTTGCCTTTATAATGCGGCATAACATAGTGCATCTCATTCACAAGGCCACTTGCTTCACTGAGCATACGTTCACGCTCACGAACGCTAAGCAAGGTGGTCTTATAATCACCCGAGGCAATATAGCGCAATCCGCCATGTACCATTTTACTAGAGCGGCTGGACGTGCCCCAAGCAAAGTCTTTTTGCTCAATTAATAATACTGCCAAGCCGCGCCGTGCCGCTTCGCGCGCAATCCCAGCACCCGTAATGCCGCCACCAATAATCAGCATATCCCAAGGTTTCACTTGAGACGAGCAATGAGATAAAGGCGCTAGTGCTTGCTGACGTTGCTGATGTTGCTTAGTAGGGTTCATAAACGGTCTATCTCACATGACATTTAAAAGAATCAATGACATAAAATGCGTAAGTTAATTAATGGCGCTAAGGCCACTTTTTAATCCTCAATCTTTTAATCTTCGATTAAAACGCCCGGATTCATACGCTGTTCGGGGTCTAGGCTTTTGAGCATGTCATGAGTCACTTGAATGCCTAGCTTCCCTTTTTCAGCTGCTAGATAAGGCGCATGATCACGGCCAACGCCATGCTGATGCGATATCGTGGCTGTACCATTGGCCAAACTTAAACTGGCTGCCTGTTTGATTTTTTGCCAGCGTTTTAAGGTTGTGGCGTGGTCTTTAGCTGCGCGAAAGAAGTAGGTGGTATAAAGACTAGCGCCTTGCTTATAGACGTGTGAGATATGGGTAAAGGCCATAACGTTTTCGCCTTCATCTGACAAGGCGTTTCTCACCGCTTCTTGCATCTGCTGCATCTGCTCGTCGATGTTGTTCCAGTTTGTTGCCGTCTCAAAGGTATCGACCATGATGCCTTTGTCCCATAAAGTGCCACGCAAGTAAGGGAATTTAAAGCGTCCATGCGCCCACACGCTACCCATAATATCGGTGATTTTACCAGTGACACTACCATGCTGCTTCAACAGCTTATTAAACTGCGTTAGCGCCAATTTATTCTGCGCCTTATCGCCTGATACGCCGTAAGTGAGCATAACCTTATCTGAGCTCAGCCCGCGCGCTTTTAGATAAGTGCTAATGGCTAAAAACTGGCTCGGTGACGTGCCTAAATGTAGATGCGCATCAGTTTCGACAGCATTACTTAAACGTAGCATGGACAAGCGAACATTTTTTTGCACGGCTTGTCTAAGTACTTCTTTACCAGCTTCCCAATTGGGTAGGAAAGCCACTTTAAATAGTTCTTCCTCAGGCTGCGGCTGTACGCGCATTTTGACTTCGGTAAAAATACCAGCACGACCTTCGGTACCCATCAACATCTCGCGCAAATCAGGCCCTGCTGATGACGCCGGAATATCAGCGATATTAAGTACACCCTGCGGGGTGACCAACGTACCGCCCGCAAACATCTGCTCGATACGCCCGTAGCCCAATGACTGCTGACCACTAGAGCGCGCGGCAATCCAACCGCCAAGCGTTGATAGCTCCCAAGACTGCGGATAATGTCCTAAGCGGTAACCCTGTGCGTCCAATTGTGCTTCAACCGCTGGCCCTTGTGTACCCGCGCCAAAAGTAGCAATTTGGCTCTCAGTATCTAAATCGATAAGCTGATCCATCTTACTCATGGCAATGGTGAGTACCGGGCGTGAGCCCTTTTGCGGATTGATATGTCCAACAACTGAGGTGCCGCCGCCAAAAGGAATGACGATAAGGTCGTGATCGTGAGCCAGTTTCAATAAAGTCTCGACATCAGCGGTCGATTCGGGAAAAGCAACACCGTCAGGGAACACTTCAAAGTCGCCGCTGTGCATGGCTATCCAATCTGGGAAGCTTTGACCGCGTGCGTGTCTGAGTCTCACTTCTTTATCGATAGATACGGTTGCAAGCTTAGTCATCGCAGCAGGCAGGCGCGATTTTGGCACAGTTTTTAGTACCTGTTGTAAGCTGACAGAGGAGAGTTTTTTGGTTTTGCCGATATGTGATTTGATCAGCTTTGCGCCATGTGACGAGACTTTCTTATTGATACTGACATTGCCCCAGCCGTTCCAGCGTGTCTGCTCAATAGGGGTATTGCCGGACATGCTATTGGATGCATCGGTAAGGATGTTATCTTTTGCAGGGGTATCTAAAATGATGCTGTCAGCATCATTGATGGCTACTGCGGTAGAGGTGGAGTTTTTACTAAAAAGGGATTTTATTTTGCTCATAGGGACATACCTGTCAATTTATTATATAGTCAAACTTTATATAAATCGGACATGGGTCAGGCGCGCGCAGTCTACTATCCTGTAGTCATTTCACTCGTCTTCCCTGTATCCAAACTATCTTGAACCGACTATCACTTTTATTAGGGTGAGATTTAGGTCTGGTTTTCATAATCAGGAGCAATTTAACGATAGCTGAACGACTGATAATTAGCTTGAACCAACCCTGCTAAATCTATCGTGTTAAAGCCAAATTGCTTATTCTCTGAGCATAGCACAATATAAACGAAAAATTTATACAAACTCGTCATTTGTATAATAAAAATTCATACGGTAAGCATGATTGTTGCATTCTGATGAATTAACAAACTCTCGTTATGTCCTTTATTAACTCTTAAAATTGCTACCTTTCTCTTTTGACTCTTGTCTTTATAACATTCAAATAATCCTTAATATCAGTATTCGCTATCAATAAATATTCATAACCATCAATAACTCGCAAAAAACGTGAATAATTAACCATCTAATAGCCATTAATGGGCGCAAACTTGTTAAAATAGGGCACTAATTTTTCTTGATGGACATCGATTTATGACCACTGCCGCTGCCACTCCTGCATTACCTACTATCAAGCAAGACCGTATACTCATTCTCGATTTTGGCTCGCAGTACAGCCAGTTAATCGCTCGCCGTGTGCGCGATTCTGGCGTTTTCTGTGAGATGTTCCCTTACGACATCGACACTCAGCGTATCCATGATTTTGGTGCCAAAGGCGTCATCCTATCGGGTGGTCCTGAGAGCGTTCATGCAGAGAATAGCCCACGTATCAACGAGGCGGTATTTGAGCTTGGTGTACCAGTACTGGGCATTTGCTACGGTATGCAGGCAATGGCGGATCGTTTTGGCGGGCAGGTTCATGCCAGTGATATCCATGAGTTTGGCGCAGCGACGATTGAAGTTAATGGTCAGTCGCAGCTCACTGATGGTATTGAAGATAGCGTGACGGAAAACAACACCGCCAAGCTAGATGTGTGGATGAGTCATGGCGATAAGGTCATTGAAGCGCCACAAGGTTTCGATATTATCGCCAGTACGCCAAGCTGTCCGATTGCGATTATGGCCGATGATGCCAAACAGTACTATGGTCTACAGTTCCATCCTGAAGTGACGCACACTCTACAAGGTCAAGCGTTATTGGGTCGTTTCGTACATCAGATTTGCGACTGTGCGGGTGATTGGACGCCAGACAATATCGTCGATATGCGCGTGGCACAGTTAAAAGAGCAAATCGGTGACAAGCAAGTATTGCTCGGACTATCGGGCGGCGTGGACAGCTCAGTCGTTGCAGCACTATTGCACAAAGCCATTGGCGATCAGCTGACTTGTGTGTTTGTGGATAATGGTCTGCTACGTCTGCATGAAGGCGATCAGGTCATGCAAGTTTTTGCAGAAAACATGGGCGTAAAAGTCATCCGTGTTGATGCCGAAGATTTGTTCTTAGATGCGCTAGCAGGCGAGTCTGATCCAGAGAAAAAACGCAAAATCATTGGTAAAACCTTCATCGACGTGTTCGCTGATAGTGCGCGTCAAGTGAGCGAGCAGAGCGATGGTAAAGTTGTTGAGTTCTTAGCACAGGGTACGATTTACCCAGACGTGATCGAATCTGCTAAGTCACATCAAGGTAAAGCACACGTCATTAAGAGCCATCATAACGTTGGCGGTTTGCCAGATGACTTGGCGTTTGAATTGGTTGAGCCATTACGCGATCTATTTAAAGATGAAGTGCGTAAACTTGGTATCACGCTTGGCTTACCTGCCAAAATGATCTATCGTCATCCATTCCCAGGTCCAGGTTTGGGCGTGCGAATCCTTGGCGAAGTGAAAAAAGAATACGCCGATGTCTTGCGCCTCGCTGACGCTATCTTTATGCAGGAGCTTGAGCGTTCAGGCTGGTATGACAAGACCGCGCAAGCCTTTGCCGTATTCCAACCAATCAAATCGGTCGGCGTGGTCGGTGATGGCCGCCGCTATGCGTGGGTCATCGCGCTACGTGCCGTTGAAACTGTAGACTTTATGACCGCGCGCTTTGCCCATCTACCGTATGATTTGATCGAGACAGTATCGAATCGCATCATGAATGAAATCGCGGAAGTATCTCGCGTGACGTATGATGTGTCGAGTAAGCCGCCGGCGACGATTGAGTGGGAATAATTATTCATATGCTATGATTGTAATATCAACGCAAAGGAGTGATGGACTATGAAACTGGTTCATGTGGGACAAAACGAGTGGATGTTTGAAGATGACGTTAGCGATAAGTCGGCTGACAATAGATCAAATGCGCTTGGCGCTGGTAGAGCGCTTAATCTTAAAATAAAAGCCTTTGTAGATGCCGAGGTAAAAAGAGGTCGTGATATCAACGATATTATGAATGAAGTCATGACCAAATTTCAGCATGAAATTGTGCAAGACTTTGATGAGCAGCCGCCAACCTCATTCCAAGTGATACAGATGACGCTGGAGAAAGAAGGTTATGAAGTGGCTCGTGATATTGCTCAGTTTTTAGTATTAGAGAATATGAATGACCCTGATGCTTACTTTAACTTAGCATTTTTGTGTGAGCAGCATGATGACAGCTTTTTAGCACTATTGAGTAGCCGCGAATGTATGCGCCTATACTTAGAGTATTTCCCCAAAAACTTTAATTGGCAAAAAAGTAAGCTGCCATGGGGCATCATGGAGAACCGTCCCTTTTTGCGAGCGCTGTTTCAGCTGGCAAATGTCTATGCTGACAATATGAGCTTTGATGAAGCCTGCGAGCAGGGAGAAAGGCTGCTACAAGTTTGCCCTAATGACAACCTAGGTATGCGTGAAGCGCTGATAGAATGGTACATGTTTACCGAAGAGTATCAGAAAATAATTCGAATTTGCGACAACTATCCAGAGGATATGCTTGCAAATATCGCTTTCGGTAAGGTGCTGGCTTACTGTTATCAAGATAAATTAGATAAGGCTGAAAAAGAGTGGGATATCGCAAAAGATAACTTGCCTGAAGTGGCGCATGAAATTCTTAAAAAGCGTCATCCTAGACCACGCGGTATGGGTATCAATAGTTATGGTATCGAAATTGGTGGTAAAGAGCAGGCTTATCTCTACTGGCAAGATATGGGCGATTGGTGGGAAGAAAATACTACCGCTCAAACCCTGATTGAGAAAAAACGTGCTGAGAAAAAGAAGAAAAAATAATTTGATTTAGCGGCACTTCTCTTTAGTTAAAACACTCAACTTAGTTGGGTGTTTTTTGTTTTAAACATAAAAGTTTTACTCGATAAGTTTTGCTTCGATAGCAGCAACTTTGTTTATTAACTGATTATTAAATTCTGAATGGTCTAAAGAGTAGTGAGCTTTTCGATGACAGGTAGGACATAACGCAATAACGTTTTGAGTTAAGTCCGCACCACCATCTGCCAATCTAGTTAGATGATGAACTTCCAGATAAGGTCCAGATTTAGTTTCAAATGGCACTGTCTCATTACATCCCTCGCATAAACCATTAGCTCTTTTTTTAGCATACAGCTTAATTGCTGTACTACGGTTTTGAATAGACTGAATTTTTTCTTGAGTGCTTGCGTGGGTTGGTGTTGAACTTAAGGCAATTTCTCGTAATTGCTGTAATGATTTACCTTTACTAGGCTTAATGATATAAACGGCTTTAGGGGCTTTAACTACTTTAGATGGCAGGGTTTGAGTTGTATCAATATTTTTAGTATTAACCATATCTAGATGAAAAATGATAGCGACACGAAGCTCGCCATTTCTATCTGGCCGTTCTTCAATATGATGAAAAACGTAATTACAATACCCTAAAAACCGTACAAAGCCTCGTGATGTTGATTCGAAAAGTAGAATTTCTTTATTGTTTTTTTGATGATCATGAATTGCCAAATTACCTTTGGTCATTTTCATGTCACCTTCTTGGCCTTCACCCGTATATTTAAAGGTGCCGTTAGGGTCAAAATCATCAATATAGCCATATTCGCCGCCAGCATCGCCGGTAAAAATAAATATATAGGGATGCTCGGCAGGCGTTGCTATGCCACCATATTGTTGCCCTTTATATATACCGTGTATATCAGAACGACGGTTATAGATTTTTCCTATTTTAAACACTATGGCTTCCCTATTTTTTTATTAAGATAATAGAGTTTACTATAGTTGATAACAGTTGTTCTGTTTCTTGCCTTTAATTGTAAGTTTTGGAGTTTATAAAAGCCTATGATGTGAATCTAAAAAGATAGCGGTGCTCTCCAAAGTAAAGAGCACCGTTACGGCTTGCAAAGTTTAGCTGTTAAAAACCTAAATCCTACCCCCGCACATTCACTACATAACGCCCAACCACCTTACTCGAAATAAAGCGATCTAAGTATTCAGGCGTTTGCTCAAGGGTGATCTCTTCACCATAGTTCTCTAGATTAGGCAGCTTCATATCGGTGGCGACACGTTGCCAAATAGCTTCTTTATCAGCTAGCGGGATATAAACCGAGTCGACACCCAATAATGACACTGCTCTGGTGATAAATGGCATAACCGTCATCGAAAACTCCGCACCGCCCGCTAGGCCGCAACTGGTCACTGCGCCGCCCGCTTTGGTTTGCTTGAGCAAATTAGCTAGATAATCGCCACCGAGCGTATCAATGGCATTGGCCCACAGCTCACGGCCGATAGGTTTGCTACCGATTTCATTGATCGTATCGCGATGACGGACTTCACTCGCGCCCAGCTCTTTTAGATAATCGCTTTGTTCTGGCTTACCTGAGAAAGCGATAACCTCGTAGCCCAATTGACTTAATATCGCGATACTGATACTACCGACGCCGCCCGTAGCGCCCGTGACCGCGACTGGGCCATCACTGGGTTTTGCGCCCATTTTCTCAAGCTTTTGCACGCTTAAGGCTGCGGTTAGGCCGCCAGTACCATAAATCATGGCTTCTTTTAGCGTTAAAGAAGACGGACATTCGACCGCCCAATCAGCAGGGATAGATATCATCTGACTGAGACCGCCATCGGTATCCATGCCCAAATCATAACCAAAGACCACGACTTCTTGGCCCTCGGAAAATGTGCCAGACTTGTCGCTTACCACCACGCCTGCGGCATCAATACCAGGGGTGTGCGGGTAGTTTTTGGTGATTCTTTTATTGCCCGAGGCTGACATCGCATCTTTAAAATTTAACGATGAGTAATGCACTTCGATTAATAAATCATTTTTAGGCAAGTCACTGACGTTACGCGTTTGGATGCTTTTATCGAACGTACCGTCGCTGGTTTCTTCGACGACTAAGGCTTTAAAGGTTTTGTTATTAGACATTGTCTGAATCCTCTTGTATTGCTCTTTTATTTGAGTGGATTTATAACGAACGATATTAAGGTTTTAACAATACTTTGCCTTTTTTGCCAGATTGCACCTTACCAGATACTGCTTCTTTAATATTATCCAGTGTATAAATGCCGCCTGTTGGTAGCTTTAATTTACCACTGGCAGCGCGCTCGATAAGCTCTTTTATCAAACGGCTTTTATTATCCGAATCCATCTTTTGCATCATCGCACCGCCCCAAAATCCTTTGAGTGTCGCTTGCTTAAAGATGAGATGAGTCGGATTGAGCGCGAGTGGCTGACCAGACATCGCACCCACCGCTGCCATGATACCGCCATGACCGAGTAAGCTTAGTAAGTCGCCACCAGATTGACCGCCGACAGAGTCGACTGCGCCGCTGATTTTCGCATCACCGATAATGTGACGGACTTGATCTTTCCAGTCGTCATCATCGCTCACGACATTGTTTTCGGTGATACCAATTTCGGTCAGCTCGTTTGCTGACTCTTTACTACGCACGACATTGATGGTATGGATGCCGCGCTCAGCAGCCAACATCGCAAGCGATTCACCGACTGCGCCATTGGCGGCGTTTTGGATGACCCATTGACCTTTTTCTAGTTCTAAAAACTCAATGAGCATCAAGGCGCTCATCGGCATGGCGATAAGCTGCGCGGCCATTTCATCATCGATGGCATCCGGTATCGGGATGACGCTGCTAGCAGGGGCGGTGAAGTACTCGGCCCACGTGCCTTCGACACCGGTGACCACCACACGCTGACCCGCTTCCATACCTTTGACGCCAGCGCCGATAGCATCAATAGTACCCACGGCTTCGCTGCCAGCGAGTGCGGGCAGTTTTGGCTTGGTGCCATATTGGCCTTGGATAGTGATGAGGTCGTGGTTATGGATAGAAGATAGAATGGTTTTGATACGGACTTCGTTGTCCTTTGGCTCTGGCATCGGGCTGTCAGTGATGGTTAGTACCTCTGAAGGTTTGCCAAATTCGTTATAGGTTACGCTGCGCATATTGATATCCTTTTTTATTGTTAGATAAATATCGTTAATTGTTCATTTTGAAACGATGATGATTAATCACTCATCAACCTTAACAAGTAGGGCTTGATACCCGCAACCTGACTTTGGTAAATGAACGTTGCCCGCTGTTTAGAACGGTAAAATGTTATAAAAAGGTGTAAGCTGAAGAAGGTGCAGAGTTATAATCGCAAAATAAGCCATAAAAAATGGCAGCGTTCTTATTAGAAAGAACGCTGCCATTATCTCAATAAAAGGAAGAATAAAACGAAAGCTAGCTAAATGATAAATGAATAATAATTTAAGGTTTTAGCAATACCTTGCCTTTTTTGCCTGACTGCAATTTGCCATCGACAGCTTTGGTGATATCAGCTAAGTCAAACACAGCTTCGACAGGCAAATGCAATTTATCACTGGTTGCCCGTTCGATAAGCTCATCGATTAAGCGCTGTTTATTTTCGACACTCATCTCTTGGCTGATTTTACTGCCCCAAAATCCTTTTACGATAGCTTGTTTAAAGATTAGATGCGTCGGATTAAGCACCATTGGCCGACCTGACATGATGCCAAAAGATGCCAAAGTGCCACCATGACCGAGCAGCGATAATAAGTCACCGCTTGCTTCTCCGCCGACAGAGTCGACCGCTGCGCTGATGCTATCATCACCGATGATTTGTCGGACTTGCTCTTTCCAATCGTCATCTTCGATATTGATGTTATTTTTGATACCAAGGGTGTCTAACTCTTTAATCGCATCGCTACTGCGTACCAGATTAATGGTATTAACGCCGCGCGCGGCAGCCAACATCGCAAGCGATTTACCAACGGCACCATTCGCGGCATTATGAATAATCCATTGACCGCTTTCTACTTCTAAGAATTCTAATAGCATTAACGCACTGAGCGGCATGGCAATCAGCTGCGCAGCCATTTCATTTTTTAAGCTATCAGGGACAGCAAATACCATATCGGCGGATGCGACAAAGTACTCTGCCCACGTTGCTTGCACACTGGCAGCAGCCACACGTTGACCGACTTTTAAGTCTTTAACGTTACTACCAACGGCGTCAATAATACCGAGCGCTTCACTACCGCCAATGGCTGGCATTTCAGGTTTAAAGCCATACTGACCACGAATGGTAAGTAGGTCGTGGTTATGAATGGAGGCGAGAATGGTTTTGACACGCACTTCATTGGCCTTGGGCTCTGGGATAGGGCGGTCACCGAGGCTTAACACTTCAGTTGGTTTACCAAATTCGTTATAAGTTGCACTACGCATAACAGGTCCTTTATTTATTGTTTATAAGTATTTTTAGATTAGTAACAGTTTGAAGGTTTAAACCTCAACCACCACCTTACCTACGGTACGATTGGTCTCGACTTGACGGTGTGCTTGTGCTAAATCGGTAAAGGCAAAGGTTTTGAATACGTGTGGTTTTAGTGTCCCTTTTTCCAGCATCTCTTTTAGCGTCTGCATATCATCGCCGTTTGAGGTCACGTTAAAAAACGCAATATCGATATCATGCTGCTTAGCATAGCTTTTTGCTTTATCGGAGAACTGCGGCGTCGGTAAAGAGATGATCGATTTACCATCCTTGGTGACTTGTAATGACTTCTCAAGCACGTCACCGCCAATAGCATCTAATACAAAATCTAGATCCGAGACCAGCTCTTCAAAATCCTGAGTTTCGTAATCGATATGCTCATCCGCACCTAACGATAATACAAAGTCTTTATTATCAGCAGAAGAGGTTGAGATAACGTAAGCGCCAATATCCTTGGCAATCTGTATCGCAAAGTGGCCAACCCCGCCAGAACCAGCATGAATGAGGACTTTATCACCCGCCTTTATCCTTGGGCTTAATACTTGTAGTGCAGTCAAAGCGGCGAGTGTGGTAGCGGCCGCTTCTGCAAAGGAAGTGCCATTAGGTATCTTGACTAAATGCTCAGCTGGCGCGTCAACATATTCGGCATAAGCATTGCCGTGACCAGGGAAATTGACGAGTCCGAAGACCTTGTCACCCACTTTAAAATTGGTAACGTCGTCTCCTATAGCAGTGACTACGCCTGCGATATCCCAACCTAAAATCAGCGGTCTGTCAGTGCCATAGACTTGATCGAGGAGCTTGGGCATCTCGCGTATTTTTACGTCGACGGGATTGATACTAATAGCTTTGACTTCAATCAATAGCTCATTGGCTTTTGGCTTCGGCTTATCAACATCGCTCAAAATTAGGTTTTCAATACCGCCTGCTTTATGGAGAAGGTAGGCTTGCATAAGATGTTCCTTTATTATCATTATAAGTAATAAAAATAAGTAGCAATTACCTTAGCAAGTTGTCCTGAGGACTAACAAGGCAACTTTGGTTACCTGATGTTGTCACTGGTTTTTTAGAGACTAGTTTTAGAGGTTAAATTTTTGAGCATTTACCAGGCTTAATTATCAAAGGTTTTGTCATCATCAAAGACTTTTTCATTGTCAAAGCGATTAGTCTCGAAATTATTGGTCTCAAGGTCGTTAACTTCAGGCTTAATCACTTTAAACACTCCATCAACCATATCTGTGAGTAGCGGTTCACCACTATCATTCACGCGAAACAAGCCATACTCTGCCACCTCAAACGCTTCAGCATGACCTTCTTGAAAGAAGAAAGCATTGGTCGCCAGCTTCAATTCGTTATTGCGCACGCGGTAGTAAAGCGCCATCTCATTAGCGGCTAAATCGCTCGGTATGACATTGACTAGACGGGTAAACGTACCGACGTTATTTTCATCCAAAGCGACAATGACGTAGCCTTCACTAGCGTTAATGTAGTATTCATTTTCTGGAAATTTTTCGTTTAATTCGTTGAGTACCTCACCTTCTAACGCATAGCTCAGGGTCATATAATCGCCTTGCATAAAGCTGCGCGGATCAACGGGCGCAAGCTCTAATAGCACGGTGTCGCCAGTAGCTAAATGGGTCTCAAACTTTGCGACATTAACGGTCATTATGACTAATATTATGATCAAACCCAGTAGCGCAACACCGATGGTAAATGTACGCTTTTGCCACCACGGTAGCGGCTTGGCTACAGACTTTTGCCCCAGTAATGGATTATTTATCTTACTCATGACAAGCGCTCCTTCTCGTTAGCCACTGTCAGTGCTTCGCTACTCCTTTTACTAATCGCAAAATAACGTTTTATGAGTAACCAGCGCATCAATAGTAAACCGATACCGATGCTTAGCAGGGAGGCGGATTTGATCAATAAAGAGGTATCGAGCTGATAGTAATACCAAAATATATAGCCGACTAATGCTGTAATACCTAGCCCTAATAGCACGCGCTGACTGTTGGCAACCGCGATGACGATGATAAGGCTGGTCGTCAGCAATCCTGAGACATAGATCGACATAACGCCCAATATAGCAATGGCGAAAATAATGATGAACCCTGCTGCTGATAGCAGTTTGACTTGATAGCGCTTAAGGATAAGCAAAGCCGCATAAAGGCTGGCGAGCGTCAGTAACCCTTGTGCGAGGTAGTAATTATAGCTAAAGGTGTCGCCATAACTATCAAGGCTGCCAAAGCTATCAGGGCTACCCCCATATTCAGCGGCGATAAAATATACCGAAACGCTGAGCAACATCAAAGCGCTGGCATAGGAGAGCGCTTTGCTAATATCAAAGGCCACCGACCGCCATTTAACAGAAATGCGCTGTAATATTGAATAGCGTTGTAAGTTGGCAACGGCAGTCATAAGCGCCAGTAGCCCTAAGCTTAACTCGGGCAGGTGATAGAAGTTGAGTAGATAGATGACACAGCCCAGCGCTACCATAGCGCTTAATAGACGGTAAATAAAATTGGGCGTGACGATGGTCATAAATAGCTGTATAAGTAGCAAGATGACTACATTTACGGGCTGTTCAATCTCGTTAGTCAATAAGGCAAAGGCGATATACGCTTGACCAGCGACAGTAATCGCAAAGGCTAAGCTGTTCCAGAATGGGCTATGACGTAAATGGGCATTATAAAATAAAGACCAGCCAATAGCGCTCAATATGCTGCCAGTAAGCAATACTCCAATGATACTGTCAAAAATCTCAGTCTCAAATAATATCAACGTCAAAAACCCAATGAATAATAAACTGGCAAATATCCCACTAAAACCAAAAAGGATGTTGATAAACCAAGGGGTATGCTCTTCAGATTCAGTTTGGTTTAACAAGCTATCGTTCCCATTTTGCTTGTTAATTAATCCGTGCTGTTGTAATAGCAAAAGGCGACGACGTTGCTCATCGTTCATATCATTAGTCATAATTGCTCCCCTTTAACGATGGTATGGGGCACATTGTTTTCTTTTTTAAAACGAGCAACTTTGCGTAGCCAGACGACGGCGTAGGAGCTCATACCGATCAGTACCAGCCCTAATAATAAAAAACCGCCAGCGTCAAAATCACTCAGCAGTGCTTTGCCTAAAATAAAGACAACAACCGCAATCACTGAGCCTGACAAGTAAGTCAACATCAGCAAATCAGTCGTACGCTTGCGGAAACGCCAATGCATAAATACACACCAACCTAGCCACAAGGAAACCGCGACTAAGAACAGCAGAATATTTTTATTATCAAAAAAAGTGCTTATCGTCAGATAAGTGATGGTATACGTACTGAGTAGACCGACGACATAGGTACTCCAATGTAGGCTGGATTTGGCGGCAGTGCTGGCAAGATTGAAGGTGTCTAATTTGCTATTGGTAGTGATATCAGTAGTAACGCTAGACAGGCTCAAGTCAGAAAGGCTTAAATTAGATGTCTTTAAATTAGAAAGTCCTGAACCACGTTTGTCTTCAAAGCAGATCAGCCATAAATAAAAAGCGATAACATTAATAACTGTGATTACGGTGAATTGCCAAAAATCTTGATAGTAGTAACCTATGCCAAAAAACAATGAGGTGTCGATATAAAACAAAGTTACAGAATTAATAAGCCCAAGCCACAGCAGCCAAAGCGCAGGGAAACGGGCGATGATGACCCAAGGCGTAATCAATACGGCCCAACCAAAGAACAGCTGCCACGTATCAGCGCCAGTCTGATACACCTGCCCAAACAGCGCTAATAAGCTACCAGTAATGATGCTAGCGATCAGCAATAACAACTGCCGAACAAAGGCAAAACGACGCCGAAAGGACAGCGCCACATACAGCGCGATAGTGATGACCAAAGCGCCTTCGACCAAAGCGAACTTGGCCAATTTGCCCATATATAGCCAGTTATAGGCAATAAAGAGCACAAGGGATAATACCAACGCTACCGCGCCGATAACCAATAGCGCTTTATCAAAAAACTGCAGCCATGTGCGCTTGCTGGGATAAACGTCTAAAAATAGTGCGGCGGTATCTGCCTTTTCTATGGGCAGTGTACCTTGGCTGAGCAACTGCTCGATTGTACGCCTTGATTGGGTCATAGCGTCCTCTATATAAAAATGGTATGGCTTATCTTAGCTGTTTTTATATGGTAGGGGTGGACTTAAGTTTAAAATTTATCTTGCTCGTTTAATTCAATAAAACTCAATTCTACTCAACACATGCTCTTGCACTAGGTAGGCGCAAACATAGGCACTAGGCCAAGCAAAAATAAAGGCCAGCCCCCATGAGTGCAAGAGCTCCGTAAAGAAACCATCTATAAAGCCTACTTTGACCAATATCAATGCCGTCGAGATAATGAGCGACATCATCAATGCCATGAGTCCAGTAAAAATTAGTCGATAGTACTTACGACGGGTACGTATCTTAAAGGTAGAGGTCTCTGCCATAATATTATGTAGTCCTACACAGTTAGCATCATGCTTAAATAGCTGAATCAGCATGATTTTTTGATGGAGTAAAGGGTTTTGTGCCACTTTATTAATTATTGGCGACTATCATATCGTGGGATGATGCGTTGGTAAAATCGTTATTACTCATCTTAAAGTTTGCCATATCTTAACGACTCTAGTTTTTTTCTTGAGAAAGCATATTTTTGATAATTAGCATACTAGAGCCCGCTAGTTTTGCTAAGATAAAATCGATCACCACAAACCAATAAGGCAGTAAAATGGCCGTTCAAAAACAGCGACACTCTCAACAAAAAACATTAGGCATCATCGGCGGTATGAGTTGGGAAAGTACCGAGAGCTATTATCGTCTGATTAATGAAGGGATAAAGGATAAGCTGGGCGGATTACATTCAGCAGATTTGCTCATACATAGCGTAGACTTTGGCCCCATTAATGAGCTGCAAGAGCAAGGAGCGTGGGAAGAGTTGGGCGTACTCATGGCTAATAGTGCCAAACGTTTACAAGCCGCAGATGCCCAAGGATTAATGATCGCCTCTAATACTATGCACAAGCTGTTTAATGCGGTGCAAGACGTGACCGACTTACCTTTGATTCATATCGCTGATGCCACTATTCAAGCAATTAAGGCGCAAGGTCTGACGAAAATTGCCTTACTGGGCACTCAGTTTACGATGACTGAGGATTTTTATAAGCAACGTTTGCTTGACGCAGGCTTACAAGTAGCGATACCAGAGAGTGATGCGCGTACAGAAGTGCATCGCATTATTAAGAACGAGCTTTGCGTAGGGGCATTCAAAGACAGCTCAAGAGCCTATTATATAAAGGTCATTGAGCAGTTAGCGGATGAAGGATGCGAAGGTGTGATTTTGGGCTGTACCGAGATTGGCTTGCTGATTAAACAAGCCGACAGCCCCATCCCTGTATTTGATACCACTGCTATTCATGCGGCAGCGGCAGTCAGGTTTTTACTTGGGTAATATTAAAGCCAGATCATCACTACTACGGTTTATTATGATTCGTTTAATCGCTACCCTGAAATTTTTGGCGCAAGCTTGCAACACTGAGTGAAGGTAAGCGCTTCCATGAAGTGGTCGGTGCCAGATCACGGCACGACGCCGAAGTGCCTATCTGAGCACGATAGCCCTCGCACCCTTGCGCGGCTTCTTCTTTTGACAAGTTTTCGCCTTTGCGCCAGCCACCGTATAGATATAATCCTGCCCCCATGACCGCGGTGGCTACCATACCTGCAGGGAATGATAACCAAAGCGCATCGGCACCCAGTAGTGGATACATGCCAAAAGCAAAACCAAGTCGCACAGGATACATCGAAATTACCATGACTAGCAGTGGCCAGATCACATAGCCGTTGGCACGCATCGTGCCAAAGAACACTTGCGCTATCCCAAAAAAGAGAAAGCCCCACGTCGCCATGGTTTGGATATGCCGACCGACCGGCACCGCTGCACTGTCACTACCCAAAAACAAGCTTAAAATAGTTTTATCAAAAATAGTCAGTATCCCAATCATAGTACCTGTCAATATCACGTTAAAGATAAGCCCCCAGCGGGTAATCCCTGCCACTCGGCTCCATTGATTGGCACCGATATTCTGAGCGACCATCGCACTAGCGGCGGCACTTAGCGCCATGGCGGGCATCTGCACGTAAGTCCAAAGTTGCTGGGTGGTGCTATAAGCAGCGGTCGTCTGTACGCCTTCGCGGTTGATGAGAGATAGCATGGTTAGCGCTGCCGTAGAGATGACGATCATCTGCAAACCCATCGGCAAGCCCTTGGAAAACATCGACTTTAAGATGCCAAGGTCTGCCCCCAAAAAGCGCAGCTCTGGCATACTAAGTGTCAGCACCGAACCACGCCAGTACATAGTGACGACCATACCGATAAGCGCTAACGTATTAGCAACTGCCGTTGCAACGGCTGAGCCAAAGATACCCCATTCAGGAAAAGGGCCTAAACCCAAAATAAGCGTCGGCGTCAAAATCAGATCAATCACGACCGACATCGCGATAAACCAAAGCGGCGTGGTGGAATCCCCCGTACCGCGCAGTGCCATCATCATCAGCGTAAAGGTTAGGGTGACGGGCATCGCAATAAAGATCATCCGCAGATAAGTCAAAGCAAGCTCAAAAGCAGTTGGCGGCGTACCGAGCAGATCGAGTAGCGTTGGGGCAAATATCCAGCCTATTGCTGATAACAATATACTGATTGGAATAATGCTCCCTAGCGCTGTTCCCATGGTGCGTTTAACCTTAACGTCATCGTTTTGACCCATGGCTTGACCAATAAAAATAGTGGCCGCCATACCGAAACCAAACACGAATGAAATCATGATAAACATTAAGATATTGCCGTTCGCCGTTGCGGCAAGCGCCTCTTCCCCCAAAAACCGGCCGACCCAAACAGCATTGATCGAGCCGTTTAATGACTGTAGTGCCGAGGAGCCAAGGGTTGGCAAGGCAAACAGCAGCATGGTTTTGGCAATCGACCCCTCGGTAAGGTCACGCGATTTGTCAGTGGAAGTAATAGTGTCGCTCAATGTGCATCCTTTTGCGCCATCCAAATGGGCTTCGGTTGATGGTAAAAAAGAGTCCTAACAGAAGATTAAGTAGCTAATCTAATAGTAGGGTCTGTTGAACATTCAAATGTGGCACTTGCAGTGGCTATTTTTTAGACAATACGCAGTGAAATTTTTGACGCCTAGTCATTCTAGGTTAGATAATTTCGCCATGTATTGGCAAAAAATAGCCCTGCCCTGAAAGGCTGATACTAAAATCACCCCAAACGTTGTTGTAAACCTAGCTAAGGTCTCGATATTATCGTCGGTTTACGCCTAGTTTGGGACTATTTTAGCAATCAGCAGTCCTGATATTTGAATGTTCAACAGACCCTAATGAAATAAACGTTAATGTAATAAAAACGCTCATTATAAATGACAATGTGTGTGGCATCTTGATTAGAAAGGTAATCAGGGAAGCGGTATTCTTGTTTATCAAATGCAAAGGGATAATGTTTTGACTGCAAAGTTATCAATTAAAAAATATAAGCATAAGTTTGCCGTTAGAATCATGGTCTACAAGACACTTTCATATTACCTCTTAATAAGGATGTTTCGATGCTATTAAAACGCTTAGGCCTTGCCGCTCTATTCAGTCTATCAGTGGTGGGTTGTACGACTGCCCCCAATTCTTTAGCGGTCAATACCACGCAAAAAATTATCCAGTATGAGCGTAATAAGTCAGATTTAGAAGTCAAATCGTTGACCCTAGCTTCTGGCGACAAAATGGTTTATGCCGAAAACGCGAATGTGACGGGCGAGCCGTTACTATTGATTCATGGCTTTGGCGGTAATAAAGATAACTTTACGCGCATCGCCAGTCAGCTAGAGGGCTATCATCTGATCATTCCTGATCTGCTGGGCTTTGGTGAGTCTAGCAAGCCTATGACCGCAGATTATCGCTCGGAGGCGCAGGCCACGCGTTTGCATGAGTTGCTGCAAGCCAAAGGTGTCGCGTCAAACATTCATGTCGGTGGCAATTCGATGGGCGGGGCGATCAGTGTCGCTTATGCGGCAAAGTACCCTAAAGACGTCAAAAGTCTATGGTTAGTGGACACAGCAGGGTTTTGGTCAGCAGGTATTTCTAAATCGCTAGAAGGCGCGACTTTAGAGAACAATCCGCTACTGGTCAATAACAAAGAAGACTTCTACAAAATGTTTGATTTTGTGATGTATAAGCCGCCTTACTTGCCTAAGTCTGTCAAAGCAGTATTTGCCCAAGAACGTATCGCTAATAAAGAGCTACATGCCAAAATCCTTGAGCAAATCGTCACCGATAGTGTCGAGGAACGTGCCAAAGTCATCGCGCAATATAATATTCCGACGCTAGTGGTTTGGGGCGATAAAGATCAAGTGATCAAGCCTGAAACGGTCAAGGTGATAAAAGAAATCATCCCGCAATCACAGATTATTATGATGCCAGAAGTCGGTCATGTACCGATGGTCGAAGCGCTTGACCAAACAGCGGATGATTATAAAACGTTTCGAAAAGGACTAAAGAAGTAGTTGTTTAGGTCGAAAATACTTGTTCTAAACCAAAAAAGAAACATCAGGTAGACTGGTGTTTCTTTTTTTTGGTTAGAATATTGTCTCTACATCAAGAAAACTAACACTCTTTTACCAGCCGCTCTAATAATTCAATCGTCCGTTCTTGTCTGACCAAAGCCACGCCTTGCCCTGCCCATAGAGACTGATATTCTGCATCTAGGTTTTGTTTCGCATGTGCACGTAAAACTTTGGTCATTGCATTTAATTGAGGGTAGGGCGGTAGTTTATGCGCGCTTTCAAATTGACCAAAATCGCGCAGATAATCGTTTAACAAACCGCGTGCTTGCTTCCCTGAAAACAGCCGAGTTAAGCGCGTTTCGCTACTGCGTTTATCTTGACTAGCATCCAGTAGCGCTTGCTTATAAATGTCATTAATACCGCAGGTATCAGTGGTCAAAAACGCCGTGCCGATTTGCGCCAGCTCAGCACCAGCGCTTTGAATCGCTTTAATCGCTTGCCCTGTCATAATCCCGCCAGCCGCGATTAACGGAATATCGGTACAGGCACGCGTTTGACTAATCAGCGTCAATAATCCCAATGGATCATTTTCACTTTGCGCTAACCACCCACCACGATGCCCACCCGCTTCTACCCCTTGCACACATACCGCATCGACGCCAATCTCTGCCCATGCTTTCGCTTCCAATGGATGATTAGCGGTACCGATGACGCGCGTGCCTAAATTCTTTAAACGCTGCACTTGCTCAGCGCTGATAATGCCAAAGGTAAAGCTAGCGACAGGAACCGGATTGTCATAGAGCACTTGTAGTTGCTCTGCAAAGCTTAGCGCAGGACGTTTAGGTAACGCCATTTCGATATTTTGTTCTTGATAGTACTTAGTTAGCCAAGCAGGAATTGGACTGTCCAAGGTATTAGAGTCATGCTCGGATAACACCATCAGATTAATCATAAAAGGGCGGTTGGTGAGCGATTTAAGAGTATTAATATGGTCGTTTAAAATATCTGGCGCCGTCGTGCCAGACCCTAATGACCCCAATCCACCAAAGTTACTGACCGTTGCTGCCAGCTCAGGTGTGGTTGCTCCTGCCATCGGTGCTTGTACGATAGGATAGGTTAAATCAAAGGTATTAAGTAAGGTCATGACGAGCGTCCTTGTTATTTTATACCAAACCCAAAAAATACGATTAGCAGCGTCAAACTTCCTCAGTCTACTAAATGTAGTACTTGCACTCGCTTTGCTTGCTGCTCTGATTTTTTGGCATAGTATTATTATAAGATTTGCATGACTTACTTTAGCAAAGCTGCGGCGTGAGCGTGTTAGATAATGTGTATTTAGTTGCTGAATATTAGGATGGGTTATGACTAAAAGGCTGTTATCAATATCTATCATAAAAAGTGGGAGTAAGGTCAGCAATCTATAGTCAGTGAAAAGTAATATCGATACATCACACGCTGCTGATATCAATTTTTCTTGCTTGATGTGCCTGCGCAGACAGAGGCTACAAAAAATTGATATCAGCAATACCGTAGCGTTTTTAGGATGTTTTTGCTATAGAATTTAACGCAAAAAAATAGGCTAGCCTCCAAACCATCAAAAAGACAGTCAAGAATAATGACCCATTTTTATAAGCTATTTTCTTAGCTTAAATGTTTGATTTAACTGCACTTTAATTCAACTGCAAAGAGCCTTTCGCATTCATCAGCAGCTCAACCACATCGTCACCACTGATGACGGTGAAGCGCTTATCAATGGCTGATTCTTCTACACCGTTGTGTTTCATACAAGCGCCGCAGACCAATACTTGACCACCTTTTTCAATAAAGCTTTCTAGCAAATCCTTAGCAGGGTCGAACGGTGCGCCGATATCGACGTTATCCAAAGCGTTCGGTAAGGCCAAATGTACGGCATCGACCATCAATATCACCGAGGCAGAGTGACCCTTTTTAAGCGCGACACCTGCCATGGTAAAGGCTAAGGTGATTTTACTTGGGTTTGAGTCACTATTATCAAAGAGTGTACCGACATAATCCGTATTATTAATCATATTATTTTCCTTATTAGACTGTTTTTAATTAGCTTCTTTTTAATTAGCTTCTTTTTAATTAGACTGTTTTCTAATTAAAGGGTATTCAGTTGAGTAGGGAACTCACTACTATCCTAACATTTACTATATGTATTCATATAATGTCTTGTTAGAAAATAGTAGCTATAAGGTTGCTTAGTTGTGACGAGCTGCTTGTGACTTATAAATATCATTACATAATCGGTTCTAACTTTGTGGTGGCCACGGGCGGTCAGCATCACTGACTATCCACTCCGCCACATAGCCTGTTGGTGGCAGTTGCCAATCTGCTTGATCCAATGCTTCTAGCACGCGTGCAGTTTCAATGACTTTGCCACTTTCGGTGATGCCTGTGCGCAATAGCGCAGAGGAACACGGCTTGCCTTTAACCCACATCGACTGTTCGATATATATCCAGCGCTCATCGAAGCCTGCGATATGCGTCTTCATCGTCACCTTATCAAAGGCACGAATGCGTTTGCGATACTGCACAGTACTACCAGCAACGACCATACCCCAACGCTGCTTCAGCAATTGGCGACCCAGTCCGCTACGCACTGCAAAGTCTGTGCGTCCCATATCATAGAGCGTGAGCACACGACCGTTATTCATCTCGAGGAAATTGTCGATATCGGTCAGGCGGCAGTAAAACTCAATTTCGCCAGTATCTCTAAAGGTGAGGGTATTGCCTTTTTTAGCTCTTATGGCAGATTTTATGATAGTGCTGGTATAGCGGATAAAAGGATACATAGCGCAATCTCAAAGGGTTAGATAGTAGAGTATAGAGGTAGCAGGTGACGAATGATTGTTATAGTGATTAATCAATATCGTTATCAGCGTTAGACGCTACACCAATATGATTAAAGTAAGCGCTGACGGTTTCGGGTATCCAATTGATATCGAATTTCGACGATTTTGTTTTTTTACCATTATCGCTAGGTTGCTTGGTTTTACCATTAGCAGACTGCTCATTTTCTCCATGACTGTTTGAGCGGTAGCGCAAATAGCCAATATGACCACCGTGTTCGGTATCTAAAATAGTGACACTGTCCGAGACATCATTTGGCGTGGCGGTAAAGCCAATAAAGGGGTCATCTTTGGCGCTAATGAGCAATAGCGGGCTCGTGACATTCCTTAAGTATGGCAAGGCAGAAGATGAGTGATAATAGTCGTTTTTTGAGCGATAGCCATGACGCGGGGCGGTGAAAATATCATCAAAATCACTGATGCGATTAGCCGCCTTAATAGAGTTAATCTCATCTTGGCTTAAATCATTAGCCAGTGCTTTTTTGATGATAGGATTGAGCAAATACGGCGTATAAATCCGGTGGCTCAAAAAGCTATGCATGGTAATCGCAGCGGACGACATATCGACTGGCGCAGAAATCACGACTGCGCCATCACATAGTGCGTTATCGCCATATTCGCCCATATATTTTGCTAAGGCATTACCACCAAGTGACACGCCCACTGCGTAAATATGTGCATAATTTTCGCGCAAGTTTTCTAACATATGATGCACCTCGCCCGTGTCACCAGCGTTATAAAACACGCTGCCGTTAGCGGGAATACCACCACAACTACGAAAGTGCGCCACAACAAAATGCCACCCTTGTGCATGCATTTGATACGCCAAGGCGCGCGCATAATGGCTGTCGCTACTGCCTTCCATGCCATGAAATAACACGATTAATGGCGTTTGCTCACGTTTGCCATTTTCTGAAGATTCTGGATTTTGAATAGGATGAGCATCGTAAAAATCATAAGCGATATCGGTTTCACACAGTGAATCTTGCTTAATCACGCGGCGGTAGCTTGGTGTCTTGGGCGCAAAAAACTTGGGCAAAATGCTTTGCAAATGTGGATTGGTCAGCCAAAAGGGTGGTTTAAACGGCGCGGGTGAGAAAGGTTTGTTCGGTTTTGAAGTTGGCATAGGAAAGTCTTATATGAGTTGTTATAAAAAACAGTGACTTATCATACCGACTGCTAAGGTTAAAACCAATGATTTTCAGTGAACGCATGGTTACTCAAAACAATATCAATCAAAACAACGTCACTCAAAAAATTGACTGAAAGTATGGAGTTAAAAACACTACTTAACAGTCATTTAAGACAGTTTTCAAAAACACTGGTTATTTATGGCGACTCTAAGACGCGCCCATCCATCGCCAGCCGCTCTTTTAAGCTGTCGATATCTGCCTCAGCGAGCGTTACGGTCAATGTCACTTGCTTGCTATACGTTACGTCATCGATACTGCCATTTAAACTTTCTACTACATAACGGCACTGCGCTTCAGTGGCAAATTCTGCCAATATTTGTACTTGTGTCATCGGCACATAAGGCAGCAAGACCATCTCATCAACGGCCGCTTGCGCTGAGCCGGCATAAGCGCGGGTGAGACCACCTGCGCCGAGTTTGATACCACCAAAATAACGCACTACGATGATAATGACGTTGCCGATAGATTTATGCTGCAAGACATTCAATATCGGTCGTCCTGCAGTACCGTTCGGTTCGCCATCATCGTCAAACCCCGCGCTAGTAGTGTTATTGGGGTCACCAATGATATATGCCCAGCAGTGATGTCGAGCATCTGCATACTGTTCGCGCAGTTGTTCCACGTGAAACATAGCTTGCTCACGCGAGGTCACAGGATAAGCGTAAGCAATAAAGTCGGATTTTTTAATTTCTAGACGAGCGGTGACCGCACGTTTTAGCGTTTGATAGCTCATATTTCATCAGGCTTAGGTTGGATATGGTAAACTGGTCTAACTTTCACTGTCGTCCGTATTTGGCGCAGTGTTCATTAATTTTTTCATTATAGTACCATTTCTAACCAGTGAAGATAACGAGCAGGTCATGCCTGAATGCGAATGACGTTGGCGACTGATTTAGGGTGGGTCACATAAAACGGATGGTAGTAAATAGTATGCGTCTAGATAAATTTCTTAGTAAAGCCACTGAGCTGTCACGTAAAGAATCAAAAAAGATTCTGCACGCCGGCGAAGTGACGGTAAATGATACTGTGGTCAAAGACCCTGGGTTGCACGTCGATATCGTCAATGATGAAGTGCTGTGGGCAGGCGAGCCATTGTCAGTTGCGGCGGGCAATCGTTATATCCTCTTGCATAAGCCTGAAGGCTTTGAATGTACCTTAAAGGCTAAAGAGCATCCTATCGTTACTGAGCTGATTGCGGTACCAGAGCTTGGCAGCTTGCGTATTGCAGGTCGCCTCGATGTCGATACCACGGGTGCGTTGCTTATCAGTGATGATGGCAAATGGTTGCACCGTGTTACCAGCCCTAAACATGCGCATGCCAAGATTTATGAGCTAACATTGGCTGAAGCAATGGACAGCGACGCTCAAGCCAATGCGGTTAAAAAAGTGGCTGAAGGTATCTTACTAGAAGGCGAGCATGAAGAAACAAAGCCTGCGATTCTTGAGTTTATCGATGAGACTCATGCACGCCTGACTCTAGAGCAGGGCAAATACCATCAAGTAAAACGCATGATGGGTTACTTTGGCAACAGAGTCACTGAGCTGCATCGCGCCAGTATTGGTCATATCACTTTAGACGGTTTAGATAAAGGTGACAGTCGTTTCTTAACAGCCGATGAAGTCGCCAAATTCTAAGTTCACGCTTTAGCAAATGTTAGAATAGTCAAATAGAGCTATATATACAATCAGCAGCCGCTCAACAGTGTGCTGCTTTTCGTCGTCCGCTATTCGCCTCATTTATCTTATTCACTTTGCTTATTTCTACCAGCTATCTGTGTTGCCTATCTCTTAAAGCTAAGTAGCAGTTTTGCAAAATTAACGGTTTAAAGCTTTGCAAAGTTACCTCGTGTGCTACAGTCTCTGTATTATTTTAATCTATGTTTTTACATAATATAGTTGTCTTTATTAATAACGAAATTAGGAATGAAGATTCTAAAACTCTTTATTAAATGTAATGGCTATTGGACATAGCCGTTATTATTTTCAGAATATTACACAACTACTATTACGCAACCATTATGAAAAACCGATAGGACTGTCTCTGTGAAATTACCTGTATTGAAATCTGCCAGCCTAATTACTGCCATGCTATTGGCAACCACGGCTTGCGCACAGCCTAGCGCCACTGATGCTGTCAAGAAAAACACCAGCCAACAAACCAGCCAAAGTACGCAAGCCAATGGCACCGTTAGCCAGTCTGTTGACAGTCGATTGCGTCAACTGCTGACTACCGCTGGTATTAAAACGCAAATTATCTCTATTGAACCCTCTAAGCTTCCTAATATGTATCAGGTTAACCTAGCAGGGCAACTACCACTGCATATGACAGAAGATGGCAAATATGTCATTCAAGGCGAGCTACAAAAGAATCCAAGCAAGCGTGTTGTGACCAAAACCCCAGCGCGTAGTACTAGTGCGCAAGTAGGCAAGCCTGTCAGTGCCAGCGTTAAGTCTGCCATTCTCGCTAATATGGACGCTCTGAAAAATATGAGTGCCAAGACACCGTTCTTTTATACGGCAGTACCGGGTGTCATTTGGGGCGCAACGTTAGAAGGTGTGCCTTTCTTGTCATCAGATGATGCGCAGTATATTACCGATGGTGAGATATCAGTGATTGAAAATGGTCAGTTTATCGGGCTCGATGAGGAGTTTGAAAAGCGCAAAAATCAATCGGTGTTTGCGACTCTAGATGAAAGCCAACTGATTAATTATCCAACGACCAGTCCTGAGAGAGCGGTCATTTATGTGGCCAATGACGTCAATTGCCCCTACTGCCGCCGCTTGCATCAACAGTTGCCGATGCTGAATGCGAAGGGTGTGACGGTAAAAACCATTGGTTATCCGATATACGAAGCGTCTCCTGAGCAAATGCGCGGTATCTGGTGTCAGGGCAGTGAAGACAGCCGCCGCAGCGCTTTTGATAAGGCAATGTTGCAGGGAGAAATGACACCTGCACCAGCAAGTTGTAACGTCGATCATGTGACCCCCAACCGCGAAAAAGCAGCAGGGCTTGCAGTCATGGCCACGCCTGCTATTTATCGTGAAGATGGTGTGCTGTATCAAGCAAGCTTTGAGAGCCTTGAGTTTTTAGAATTTTTGGGCGTGGAGTAGGTCATTAAAAACCATATAGTATGATAGGTAACCATTAAAAAACCGCCTCATGATTGGCTCATGCGGCGGTTTTTTATTGCGTTGAACAGGCGCTACTAGCAAGTCTGTTATGACAACACCTATTGCGGCAAAACGATATCAACGATTTTCCAATCAATCAAACCATCACGCTGCATCTCGATAGTAAGTGGATAACCTTTAACCTGCCCACTGATGGTAAAGCAATTGATACCGCAATAGCTCAATGTGGGTTTGTCACTGTCAGAGCCTTGCGCCGCTTGCTGCTCTAGCTCAGTCGCTTGCTTGTCCATGATTTGCTGCATTTGATTTTTTACCACGACATTGATGTCGCCGCGGTGGATGATTAAGCTCTGAATCAAGTCTTTGAGATCGACTTGATTGCTCGCGATGGCCCATGCAGCAGCAAGCTCTTTGGTTGCAGTGTTGGCTTGCCCTTGAGTATTGATGATTTTTTCGATGTTTTGTGGCGTAACAGCCCCATCAACTGCTTGGGTGATAAAGCCGTTTGCTGCATCAGCGAGTGGCGCACCGCCGAGCTCTGCGACCAGTGGATACTGAGTCATGGTCGTGGCAAATTGGGTGGTTAGCTGATTTTGGATACTTGGACGTACCTGTTCATAATCAATCGCCGCCGCGATAGTCGCACCATCTTTGGCATCATAGGCATTTTTCAGCTGATAGGCGCTGTAATAAGGCGAGCCGCCATAGACCACGACTGCAATGATAATCAATAAAACAATCAGCTTTTTCATAAAAATTGCTACCTTAGCGCAAACGAAATGGCGGTAAATCTCAAAAATAGGATGCAAAACCCTATCGATATGGCGCTAAATATTAGCATGGGCAGCCTTTAGAAAGGTATAAAAACCTTTACTCAATTCTTAATAAGGTCTTTTTTAGAGGGCTTAAAACCGCATAAGTCAGAATTTCAGCATGCAAGCGCTTGATAAATGCCCATGGCATCTCCATAAATAGCGCAAACTTTTAATAATTGATTTGGCTAAGCAGCATCCCACCGTATTCGCTCATAAGATTTAAATATCATCATCTTGCTATCCATAACCTAAGACGTTTCATGTGAAACCTTTGGTGTCATTGTGTATAAAACGCAAGCGATGATAAGGGTTGATGAATCGATTGGCCGGTGGCACTGTAAAGACGATAGGAGAGCCCATGAGTAAGCGCGATTTTTATGAAGTATTAGGTGTCAGCAAGACCGCTGACAGCAAGGAAATTAAGCGAGCCTACCGCAAGCTGGCCATGAAATACCATCCAGATCGCAACTCTGATGACCCTGATGCCGAAGACAAGTTCAAAGAAGCATCAATGGCATATGAAGTATTGAGTGATGAAGATAAGCGCTCAGCTTACGACCGTATGGGCCATTCTGCCTTTGAAAATGGCATGGGCGGTGGTGGTTTCGGCGGCGCTGGCGGTGGCAACTTCCAAGACATTTTTGGTGATATTTTCGGCAACTTTGGTGATATTTTCGGTCAGTCACGTGGCGGCGGCGGTGGGCGTTCACGTCGTGGTTCGGACTTGCGTTACGTCATTGAGCTGACGTTAGAAGAGGCAGTACGTGGCTGCAAAAAAGAAATCAGCTTTACTGCTCCAGCACCATGTGGCACCTGTGATGGTAAAGGTGCAAAAGATGCTTCAGACGTTGTGACTTGTCAGATGTGTCATGGTCAAGGCCAAGTACGCATGCAGCAAGGTTTCTTTGCCGTGCAGCAAGCGTGTCCACAGTGTGGTGGTTCTGGCAAACAGATTAAGAATCCTTGCCCTGACTGTCATGGTAATGGCGTCAAAGACAAATCGCGTACGCTTGAAGTATCTATTCCAGCAGGCGTCGATGATGGTGATCGTGTTCGCCTTGCGGGCGAAGGCGAGGCAGGTGGTGCTGGCGTGCAAAACGGCGATTTATATGTCGAAGTACGTGTGAAACCACATGATGTCTTTACCCGTCAAGGTGCAGACCTTTATATGGATGTGCCGGTGAGTATCACTGATGCGGCATTGGGCAAAGAAGTTGAAATCCCAACCTTAGATGGCAAAGTTAAAATCAAGGTTGCAGAAGGCACGCAAAGTGGTAAGTTATTGCGTGTGCGTGGCAAAGGTGTGACGCCAGTACGCACGACCATGAAAGGCGATCTAATTTGCCGTGTGGTCATTGAGACGCCAGTGAATTTGACTCGCGAGCAAAAAGATCTGTTGCGTCAATTCCAAGATACACTTGATGGCGACAGCAAGCATCAGCAGTCACCACATAAGAAGTCATTCTTTAAAAAGATTGGCGATTTATTTGACTAAGATTACTTATGATTGACTGATTTTATCAATACAAGCATATTAGCGAGCCCAAAGGTTTCATGTGAAACCTTTGGGCTTTTTTATTGAGTGTGTAAAAGACAATTGATACATTGATACATTGATATTTGCTAAACTTGCGATAAATGGATTCAAAACTACCTTATTAAAAATAAAACATTTAGGAAAAAGATATGAGCCAACAAGCAGAAAAGAAAGAGCAGGACCAAGCTATCAAAATAGGTGTTATCGGTGCTGGTGGGCGCATGGGGCGTATGCTCATCGAAGCAGTACAAGACAATGCACAAACGACACTGAATGCCGCGATTGAGCGTCAAGGCTCAAGCTTGGTTGGCGCAGATGCCGGCGAAGTCGCAGCGATTGGTCATCTAGATGTGCAGATTGTCGATGATTTAAAATTGGTTATTAATGACATCGATGTGCTGATTGACTTTAGCCTGCCTGATGCCACTGAACAAAACATGCAAGTCTGCGCAGCGAATGGTGTTGCGATGGTCATCGGTACCACAGGCTTTAATGAGCAGCAAGAACAGGTGCTAACAGAAGCCAGTAAACAAATCGCAATCGTCTATGCTGGTAACTATTCAACAGGCGTCAATTTGTCATTAAAATTACTCGGCATGGCGGCAAAAGCCTTTGGCACTGATGCCGATGTAGAAGTCATCGAAGCGCATCATAAGCATAAAATCGACGCACCATCGGGCACCGCTTATATGATGGCAGAAGCCGTCGCAGAAGCGCGTGGACAGAATTTAAAAGACGTTGCAGTCTATGGTCGCGAAGGGCAAACAGGCGAGCGTGCAGCTGGTACGATTGGTATTCATGCGATACGGGGCGGTGAAATCATCGGTGATCATACTGTGATGTTTATCGCCGATGGTGAGGTGGTTGAGATTACTCACCGTGCGCGTGCACGTATGACCTTTGCCGCTGGTGCAGTACGTGCGGCTACTTGGGTGATTGAGCAGTCGAATGGGCAATATAACATGCAGGATGTATTGGGTTTGAATGACTAACGCTCGAGTACATAAGTTTTAGACAAGCGAGAGTTAGATGATTAAGGGCTTTTGCTTGTCAGCTGATGGCTGCTTGATATGGCTTTTTATAGTGTTGGTGGTGTATCAAAAAGTATGCTGGAGTAATAAAGGGAGGGTGACAGTCAAAGCAAGATGATATATTTGAGGTTATGAAGACACAAATACAGATCAATTGCCCCGACTGTCACAGTCCCAGTTTTT
>NZ_JASDCF010000029.1 GCF_030408035.1 Psychrobacter sp. APC 3426 | reverse complement strand
GGCGGTTAGAAAGACTTGTTGCTTCTCAAAAAAGCTTGATAATCACTTTAAAGTATTCGATCTGGTGTTCTTTTATGTCAATTATGGCTACGTCTGATGCCAGCATACTTTTTAGAACACCACCAAAAATGTTAAATAGACCCTAATATTATAGAGTAGCTATAATGACTTAAGATATGACTAACTATGCAGGCAATTATGCAAATTTTTCTTGCTCGAAATAACGTACAAGCTGGTCCATACAATTTGGAGCAGCTCAATATTATGTTGGCATCTGGTGAAGTATTACTAGATGACTTGATGTGGCATGAAGGCTTGGAGCAATGGCAGCGTGTCGGCACCTTAACCAATAACCAAACGGTTTACCGCCCTACGAATGTCAGCAGCCCTGAGGTTAATGACTCTATCATTAACAATGTCACTGTCTTCCCTGAAGATAAAGCCAGCAATGTTCAAGACGGTAAATCAGTATCATTAGATAGATTGTATGGCAAGCCTGAGCGTCCAAAGGATACGGGTAACAATGCAAAAGCGGACATGACCACCAATCGTCATCAAACGCCGCATAATAACGTGTCATTAAATAAGTCTGCGATAAACAAGACTGCCTCTGGTAAAGATAAGGTCGTCGGCAATGTCGTCCTAGCGCCTATTATGTCGCGAGTATTGGCAACAGCGCTTAATGGCTTACTCTATCTATTGGCAATTTTCCCATTAGTGATGGCATTGACCAAAATGGATGTGGACTATACTAAGTTCCAAAACATCCAAGATATAGACGCCGCTTACCAGTACTCTATGACGCTAATGGAAAGTCTTCCTAGTAGCACATTGATGATGTCACAAGTGATGGTATTTGGTCTGTTTGCGTTGCAACTGGTGTTTATCGCGTTACGTGGTCAATCACTGGGCAAGCTTATTACTGGTATTCGTGTTGTTGATCAAACCACGCACCGTCTGCCATCATTTACCAAGCTCATCGGTATGCGTACGCTACTACTGTTTATTATCTACAATTTGCTGTTCTCGTTTACCAGCTTTTTGGGCTTTGTGATTGTCGCTATTCATTACTATATGGCATCAAAAAGTCCTGAAAACATCGGTTGGCACGACAAGTTAGCTAAGACTTTAGTCGTAAAAGCAGATAGCAGTCAGTTAGTGAAAGAGCCAAAAATAAAATAACTTATAACTTTAGTGGTACATCATACGTCTTAGATTTTTGATAAAAAAGCAGCGTGTTATCGTTGCTTTTTTATTGTGAGAAAATAAATCATTGCTTTTATAGTTTATTGGCAGGATCTCAGCGATTAACCTTTGTGTTAATGTCTGACTACTGTTATAATACGGCGCTTTATATCCTAAGCTTATCCCTTATTGTTTTTTATCATAAACGATAGATTTGAGCTTACCTTATAAATCTCCTTGCTATTAACATAGGGTTGATAGCTACTAATCCGTAAGGAGTCACAATGCGACATTACGAACTGGTGTTACTTGTACACCCAGACCAAAGCGACCAAGTGGTCGGCATGGTTGAGCGCTACATCAAGTTAGTTCAAGACAACAACGGTGTTATCCATCGTTTAGAAGATTGGGGCCGTCGTCAACTGGCTTACCCAATCAACAAGATTCACAAAGCTCACTACGTTCTTTTCAACATTGAAACTGACGGTGAAACTTTGGCTGAACTTGAAGAATTATTCCGCTATAACGACGCGATCATTCGTAGTCTAGTTATGCGCCGTGACGAAGCTGTCACTGAAGAGTCGCAGTTAGCCAAGAATGCCGATGAAAAACGCGCACGCAAAGCAACTACTCGTCGTCCAGACAATCGTGAAAACGACGACAACGACAACAGTGAAGACTAATTAAAGGAGAATACTCATGGCACGTTTCTATCGCCGTCGCAAATTCTGCCGTTTCACTGCTGAAGGCATCACTCACATCGATTATAAAGATGTTGAATTGCTAAAACAGTACATCAGTGATAATGGTAAAATCGTACCAAGCCGCATTACCGGTACGTCTACTAAATATCAGCGTCAACTAGCAACTGCTATCAAGCAAGCTCGTTATTTATCGCTACTTCCATACACTGATAACCATCAGGGTTAACCGTTAATTAACTAGGAATGACTCATGCAAATTATTTTGTTACAGCGTATCGTCAACCTTGGTAAACTCGGTGAAACTGTCGATGTGAAACCAGGTTACGGTCGTAACTTTCTTATCCCTTTGGGCAAAGCACTACCTGCTACTAAAGCTAACATTGAAAAGTTCGAAGCACGTCGTGCTGAGCTTGAAGCTGAAGAAGCAAAAGAAGTAGCTGTTGCTCAAGAGCGTGCTGATGCACTAACTGACGTTAATGTTATCATGCGTGCTAAATCAGGTGACGAAGGCAAGCTATTTGGCTCTATCGGTACTCGCGATATCGCTGAAGCATTGACTAACTCAGGTCTAGAAGTAGACCGTGCTGAAATCAAGCTACCTGAAGGCACTTTACGTCAAATTGGTGAATACAATGTTGATATTCAACTACACCATGACGTTACTGCTAGTATCTTAGTTACCATTCTTTCTGAAGATGGTGATAACGAAGATTCTGCTGAAGAAGAATTTGAAGATGAGAACGAAGACTACTCTGAAGAGTAATCTTTAGAGCGTTTACGCTCTCTCTAAAAAAGCCAGTGACATTATGTCGCTGGCTTTTTTTATGCCCAAAATTCAGACTTAAAACGGTCTGTTTAACCTTTATACCTACTCAAGCTTACAATGATATACTCTAGTAACTATCTGTAACAAATAACTTAAAAAGCATATACTTAGCGCAAAAATACTACCTATAAAGTTCTCTTTATTTTTAATAATCCAGTTGCTATTCTAGCTCTATCTAATTTACTGATAAGGCTACATAATATGATAAATACTAATGACAAATTATTATGCATCCAAGGTAATGATTTTTATGCAGAAGGTGAAGTTTACACCGTAGGCAGAATAGTGAATAACAAATATTTTCAGCTGTTAACTGGCAGTAATGATGACCATTGGTATGCAACACTAGATGATCAAGGTATCTATGTCAGCTTTGACTCTTCAACTGCCAAAAATAATAAGGCTTGGTTTGATAAGATAGCGTAAGTTTTGAGTGTGACAATGTGTTAGCGCGATAACTTCATTGTAGTCATATTCACTTTATAACTTTATTTGATTTTATATCGCTACGTTATCTAATCTTGTATTCAACATCACTGGCCATTATGAACGGCCAGTTTTTTATGTAGAGGCAGTTGACTACGTTCCCCATATGCAACTGAAGAGGGCCAATCAGCTGCTGTCTGCGGTACATCTTGCCCAGCATCAATCATCTTGGCAGCATTGATCCAGCCCGCATGACCAATTGCTAGTATTGGGGTGTTGTTTTGTTCAGCCAAAACCTTATTCAGCCACCCCTCAACACGGTCAAATAACTGCTGCAGACTTTCCCCTTTATCAGGGGCAAAGTGCGCAAAGTTATCACACCAGTCATCAATCTCTTGCTTAGCGATTTGCTCCCAAGGGCGACCATCCCATTCGCCAAAATAAACCTCAGCAAGCTCAGGCGCAACTCGACATTGAAAGCCACGTTGTGCCAGTATCTGTCCGACTTTTAGGGAGCGTTGTAATGGGCTTACCCAAATGACTTTAGGTAATTGATGCAAACGGGTAAATCGCTCGATCTGATTGGCAAGACGCTTTAATTTACGCCTATCTACTCCGATATCCTTCTGACCGATACAGATACCCTCAGCTGCGATGGGCTTAGGATGACGCCAGATATAAAGAGTCATTGATTAATTAGCCTTTTCTAAAGATTTCTTTTGAATTATAAAAAAGGTATGGCCGCTGCCAAACCTGCATAAATGGCAACTTCACTCAGCTGTTGTGTCGCCCCTAGTCCATCACCCGTATAGCCATTCAGACGCCTACGTAATAAGCGTCGCATATAATCAGTCGCAACTAGCGCCAACACCAAAGCCAATAACCACTGACCAACGCTAATCTGCTGTATGACATTAGGAAATATCAGTACCACTAAAACGCCTGCCACCAGCAACCAACCGCTACTGAACAATCCTTGTAACGGTGTCAGCTGCTGCGCCATCGGTTTGGCCTTGGCATGTTCTATCTCACCGCCATACGGCAGCAGCGCAAGCAGGCTAATACATAGCAAACGCGACGCAGTATGCCCAATAATCAGCGCGACGATCGCCACTGATAACGGCATGGTGGCTAACAAGGAAATCTTTAAGAGTAATGCTGACACTAAACCTAACACGCCATATGTCCCTAGGCGTGAATCTTTCATAATAGTCAGCGTGCGCTCGCGAGTCAGACCGCCACCCAAACCATCGCAACTATCCGCAAGACCATCTTCGTGAAAAGCACCTGTGAGCTTAATCCCAAAAGCCGTACTCAGGACTGCAGCAACGAGGGGCGTAAATAAAACACTGGCAAGCCAAAACACGCCAGCGCAAAGTAGCCCAACCAGCAAACCGACTGCGGGAAAATGACGGCTGCTCTGATGTAGCCATTGCGGATTGTAGTTTTTGAATGGCGGGACTGGCAGTCGGGTCAGAAACTGAACGGCGACCAGTAATAATATCCATTCATGCTTTATAAACTGCCCAACACTTAGTTTAGACGATGACTGCTGTGACGGCTCTGGCTGATTTAATGACTGTTTTGATTCTTGCTTTGATGGTTTTTTTGATAATTGTGACATTAACTGTTTTGCTCACTAATACCCGCGTCACTAAAGCTTGCCATCTCATTGATAATGGCACAAGCTGACTGCAATAGTGGATAAGCAAGCGCTGCGCCGCTACCCTCGCCCAAACGCATACCCATATCGAGTAATGGCTCAGCGTTTAGTAGTTTTAATAAATGCGCATGTCCTGGCTCGACTGAATGATGGGCGAAAATAGCATATTGAGCGACACCGGGCGATAGGCGCTCCGCAACCAATAAAGCGCTACTCGCAATAAAGCCATCGATTAATAAAATACGGCGTTCGCTAGCGGCCTGAATCAGCGCACCTGCCATCATGGCTATCTCAAGCCCGCCCAGTGCCGCAAGCACGTCCAGTGGAGACTGTGCCTCACTATGACGCTGCAATACTTGTGTTAAAATATCCGTCTTATGCTGTAGCCCTGCATCATCAAGCCCCGTACCACGACCAATACAATCAGCAATCGGCACATCACCTAATCGTGCCAGCAAAAGACTCGCCGCTGATGTGTTGCCAATGCCCATCTCACCGACGATAAGCAAATTACCCGTTAAGTTCTCAACCACTTTCATACCATTCTTTAGCGCAGCTAAGCATTCTGCTTCGGTCATGGCAGGTTCTGTTAGCGCGTCTCGGCTACCATGACGAACTTTATAATCAAGCAATTGTGGATGGTCTTTAAAAGGAGAATTGGCAAAGTCTGCATCCACACCAGCGTCGACTACTTTTAGCTCGATATTGTGCTGACGCGCCAAGACATTGATAGCAGCGCCACCTTGCAAGAAGTTATAAACCATTTGCGCAGTGACGGCACTCGGATAGGCTGAGGTGCCATGTTTGGTTAAACCATGATCGGCAGCAAATACACGAATCTGTGGCTGATCAATCTGCGGCGTAAGCGTCCCTTGAATCATCCCCAATTGCAGTGCTAGCGTCTCTAAGCGACCAAGTGCACCAAGTGGCTTGGTCCTTAGATCTATAATCTGTTGCAGCTGATGACGTAGGTTATTATTTTCTGTATTGGCAATAGCTGGTGCGGTAAAAGTGGTCAAGGCTATCATCCTAAAGGTTATAAATGGAACAGGGCACTATGGTAGCAGATTATCCCATTTATAATGATATGATTAGACTAATTGCACGACCCAAACTTGCATAACTCCAAGAGCACTTCATGAAAATTTTAATCGCCCCTGACTCGTTTAAAGAAAGCCTAGAAGCAATCGAGGTGTGCCGCGCTATCCAATCTGGATTTAATCAGGTTTTTCCTGATGCCGACTATAGTTTATTGCCCATGGCAGATGGCGGTGAAGGCACATCAGCAGTGTTATCCTACGCACTTGGTGGACGCTGGAAAAACATGGTGGTCAATGATCCACTTATGCGACCCATCACTGCCAAATATCTGTTGTTAGAAGATAAGACAGCCGTGATTGAAATTGCTCAAGCCTGCGGTTTGTACTTATTAACAAATGAAGAAAGAAATCCACTCATTACTAGCAGCTACGGTGTTGGCGAACTTATCGCTGATGCTTTAGATGAAGGCGTCAAACGCATCATTATCGGTCTGGGCGGCAGTGCCACTAACGATGCAGGACTCGGTCTGCTCATGGCCTTAGGAATGAGTTTCTATGACCATTATGGCAAGCCTTTAGCGCAAGGCGGTAACGAACTGGCCAACTTAAAGCAGATAGACGGCTCAACCCTTCATCCAAAGCTGCGCAACACGGTCTTTGAAGTCGCTTGCGATGTGACCAATCCATTATGCGGATTATCAGGAGCCAGTGCTATCTTTGGACCACAAAAAGGCGCCAGTCCCGAGCAAGTCGCACTATTGGATAAGGCATTAAATCACTTTGCGATGATATCTGGACAGCACGGCTATCAGGATTACCAAAATATGGCAGGCGCAGGAGCAGCAGGCGGTCTTGGCTATGCCTTAATGACATTTTGCGAAGCTAACCTTAAATCAGGCTTTGATACCGTGGCTGAGACTGTCAGTCTAGAAGAGCATATTGCTAGCGCTGATTTGGTCATTACTGGTGAAGGCAAGCTTGATGCGCAAAGTGCAATGGGTAAAGTCGCTGGCGGTATTAGCATGATGGCAAAAGCAAATGATAAGCCTATAATCGCTATTTGCGGTAGCGTTGATACCTTAAATCCTATTCAGGCCACTGGGTTTGACGTCGTCATGCCCAGTGTTCAAAAGCTGGACACCCTTGATAAGGTACTAAACAATGCTTATGAGAATATTGAGACGACTGCACTCAATGTTGCCGCTGCCATTAAACTTGGGCAAAGCATGGGGTAGAGAATTAGCACTCAAGTGAATTGATGGATCAATATCAAGTCTTACAACCACTTTTTTACCTCGTTAATAACAGTGTGCATTCTATTAGGTAGGGCTTGCTGGCGCCATAAGGCAAGATATAGTGTTTCACTCACTGGTATTGGCAAACGATGACTGCTAATAAGCTCAGGGTTTGCGTACGCTGCAACTGAATGCGCTGGTAAAACGGTAAAGCCTAGACCCCTACTGACAGGCTCTAAAATCAAACCAATTTGATTAGAAAACCCTTTTTTCTTAAAGTCATTAATATGCTGGAACTCAGCGTAATTGGCACTCAGCAGCATGCTGGCATGATGAGTACCGTCAGGATGATCGATAAACCCAAGCGCTATGAGTGTCTCCCAGCTTAGCTCATTAGTCATCGCAGGCGTCACTAGTATAAGCGCTTCTTGAGCTATTGACTGGCAACTTATTCCCTCGTCATCTGAGATATCCGTCATAAACCCAATATCAATGTCATGATTCACAAGCGCTCGCTCTATATCGCTATTTGGCGCAAAGCGATAGTCAATCACCAACTGCGGATACTGTTGCTGTAAGCTCAAAAGCTTTGGATATAACTTTAGGCCCACGCTGCCAGGAGACATGAGTCTCACTAGCCCTGTATAGGCGGGGTCGTCACAGATACGCTGTTCTAGATTTGCTAAGCGCTGCAAGATATCACCCGCTTCCCTATACAGCTCCTCGCCTGCATCCGTCAATGAAAACTGTTTACCTTGACGGATGAGTAAGTCAACATCTAACTGACTTTCAAGCTTGCGTACATGCTGACTCACGCCTGACTGGGTCATATGTAGGCGCTCGGCAGTGCGGGTAAAATGCCCTACTTCAACAAGCGTACAGAACGTACGTAGCCACGTGATATTCATCATTACGATACATACTTATCTTTATAATAAATGATAATTTTACGTAATGGATATAGCTTTGTAAACTACTCCCATATCAAAACAGGAGTACAAACCATGAATAACGTCTATCCAAGAAGCTTTTCGCACATTGGCCTTTCCGTCCCTGACCTAGAAGCAGCAGTAAAATTCTATACTGAAGTGATGGGTTGGTACACCATCATGGAGCCGACCGAAATTGTTGAAGATGACAGCCCGATTGGTGAGATGTGTACGGAAGTCTTTGGCTCAGGTTGGGGCAGTTTCCGTATCGCTCATCTCTCAACTGGTGACCGTATCGGTGTTGAAATCTTTCAATTCAAAAATCAAGAAAACCCTGAAAACAACTTTGAATACTGGAAGACAGGTATTTTTCACTTCTGTGTTCAAGATCCAAATGTGGAAGAACTTGCTGAACGCATTGTCGCAGCAGGCGGCAAAAAGCGTATGGAAAAACCGCGTTATTACTACCCCGGCGAAAAACCTTACCGTATGATTTATATGGAAGACCCGTTTGGCAATATCGTTGAAATATACAGCCACAGCTATGAGCTTATTTATAGCGAAGGCGCGTATTAGATATAGCGCTTAAGAGTAAAGTAACGGTTTATGTTAAAAGTTAAAAAAAATCGGACTTATCTCTACATGTCGATTTATTCTTAATAAAGATACCAATAGCGCACTCATAATATGAGTGCGCTATTTTCATATGTGCAATTTCAATATCAGCACTCTATTGTATAACTTGCATGCCATGCTATCATTTAAGTGAATGAACAGAACACCAACTATAGTCAATACTAAATAAAATCGATACATTATTACGATACATTATTGATAGTCACGTGCTACTGGTATAAATTTTACTTGCTTGCTGTGTCTGCACCGACAGAGGCTGTACAAAATTTACCCCAGCAGCACTGTATCGTTTCTAGAGTGAATCAACTATATCAAGGATGATAAATGAATACTACAAACACAGACGCCCCTACTACTGACACCAGCGAACCATTAGTCATCAGAGAAGACAGTAAAGATGCAAGCGGCGTCGTCACTCTTACTTTAAATCGTCCCAAACAATTCAACGCGCTATCGGTCGATATGTTATCCGCTATGCAAGCAGAGCTGGACAACATCGCCCAAGATAGTAGTATACGTGTGGTCGTCATTGCGGCGAATGGCAAGGCATTTTGTGCAGGTCACAACCTAAAAGAGATGCGTGCAAACTCAGACGAAGCATTCCACAGCGCATTATTCAAGCAGTGTAGTCAGATGATGCTGACCATCAATCAGATGCCGCAAGTAGTGATCGCCAAAGTACAGGGCATCGCTACCGCCGCAGGCTGTCAGCTGGTCGCAGCCTGCGACTTAGCAGTGGCCTCTGATGACGCTAAGTTTGCGACTTCTGGTATAAATGTCGGACTGTTTTGTTCAACCCCTGCCGTTGCCGTCAGCCGCAACCTATCTCGCAAGCAAGCTTTTGAGATGCTGATCACCGGTGAGTTTATCGATGCAAATACGGCCTTGCAGCAAGGACTGATTAATCGTGTCGCGCCAGCGGATCAGTTGGATGCAACGTTGCAATCTTTAATCGATGCCATTACCGCCAAATCCTCTGTCGCCGTCAAAACGGGCAAGGATATGTTCTACAAACAATTGGACATGGACTTAGCGGATGCTTATGAACATGCTGGTAAAGTAATGACTTGTAATATGATGGCAGACGATGTCAGCGAAGGCATTGACGCCTTTATCGAAAAGCGCCATGCGGTATGGACGGGACGTTAGGAATGCTTAAGATAAAAACCCTTTAAAAATCAACCTTGCCGCGCAATGCCTTGGTTTTGCCGCGCTGCGTTTTTTGATCGACGCGTTTGCGCTTAGCACTTCTGCTCGGCTTGGTCGGTCGTCGAGCTTTGCTGACTTGAGTGGATGACAGAATAAAGGCTCTAAGGCGCTCAAAAGCATCAATCTTATTACGTTCTTGCGTGCGATACTGCTGCGCTTTTAGTACAAATACCCCGTCTTTAGTGATGCGAGTGTCTTTACTGTCAAGCAAGCGCTGCTTGTGTGTGTCGCTCAGACCAGATGCGTTGATATCGAAACGCAGATGAATTGCAGATGAGACTTTATTGACGTTTTGCCCGCCTGCCCCTTGTGCACGAATAGCGCTAATCTCTACGTCACTATCGCTTATGCTAATGCTATTACTTATAAAAATCATGGCGCTCTTTTTTTCTAAATGGTTTTTATTATATGGGGCGTGAGCAAGCACTTATAAACCAAAGAAAAGAAAAAAGGTTTTTGACAACATAAACTTAGAAAAAACACAGCAGGATTGTCTCTTATCTAATATTCTGTGTACTTATACAAGTGAATACAAACCTATGAAAACCAACAAAAAAAGGACATGATATCGATATCATGTCCCTTTGGCTTTATGATTAATAATATACTATTCAGCAGCGATGGCAATCATCTCAACCAACAACTCAGGGCGTGCCAATGCGGACTCACCACAAGCACGAGCGGGTGGCTGCACACCTTCAAACCACTTATCCCACACCTCGTTCATTGCAGCAAAGTCTGCCATATCTTTTATCCAAACCGTCACTGATAGTAGCTTTGATTTGTCACTGCCCACCTCTTCTAATAGTGTCTGTATTTTCTCTAAACAAGTCAGGGTTTGCGCTTTGATGTCGTCATCGCTGTTGCCCACTTGACCGCATAAATAAACAGTCTGGTTATGGACAACAATTTTACTCATACGTTGATTGCTATGTAGCTTTTTCATCGTATTTAATCCTTAATTAATATAATTATGTGACATTTGAATCATTCATAACTCAATGAAAGCAATGGTTTAGTTAGAAAACCGCTGAGCACTAAATGGCGCCACGTCGACCAATACTGGCTTATCATGAATCATTTCTTCAACGATACGTCCTGTCATCGGCCCTAATGTGAAACCCTGATGACTATGACCAAAGGCAAACCATAATTTTTCATGCTTGTGCGCAGGACCAATGACCGGCTTCATATCAGGCATACAAGGGCGTGAGCCTGCCCATGCCTCACTCTCTACCGCATCTTCTAATGGTAGGATTTTACGAGCAAATTTTAGTACGGTTTTTAATTGTCCAAAATTCTTTGGCGCATTCATCGTGGTCATCTCAGCACCAGTGGTAATGCGGATACCCTGCTGCATTGGCCCCATGACAAAGCCTTTATCCATATCAAACATACTGTGATTGATATTATTTTTATCTGTCACCTTAAAGTGCTGATGGTAGCCGCGCATTGGGAACAGTGGCAGGTTGTAACCGAGCGGTTTAATCAAATCGTTCGACCAAGGGCCCGCAGCGATGACCAATTTATCACTATAATAGGTATCTTTATCAGTAATGATTTTCCAGCCTTCACCATCTTGCACGATTTCTTTTACATCGCTCTCTTTAATCGTACCCTGCATATCTTGGAAGTTTTTCGCATAGGCTTTTACCAAGGCGCTTGGGTTTGATACTTGCCATGAGTTTAGCCAATGAATCGCACCAACAAAACCTTCAAAGTTAGCGCTTGGCTCCATCGCTTTTAATTCTTCAAGGTTTAATACATTATGCTCAACACCTTGCTCACGAGCATCGATAGCAGAAGCAATGGCTTCTTTAAACGTTTCTTCAGAGCGATGAAGTTGTAACCAGCCATCACGAGTAATCAGCTCATCAGCACCAGATGCTGAAATCATGGTTTGATGCTCACTGGTGCAATGTTCAATTAAGGTCTGCCATTCTGATTCGATCTGCTTAACAGTCGCTGGCGCAGAATACTTCCAATACTGTAATAACGCTTGGTGATAACGCAGGATAGCTGGAATACGATAGCGAATATCGGTCCCTTGGTTCGGCAACACTCTGATCATCTCAGTCAGCTGACGAGGAAAAGGATGGGTATGAATCGCTTCACGCTGAATCAATCCAGCGTTACCATAAGAGGTCTCTGACCCTGGTAGTTTTTTGTCTAAAAGCAATACTTGCGAGTTGTTTTTTTGTAGATGCCACGCAATTGAGGTGCCAACCATACCAGCACCGATAACGATAACTTCATAGCGCATAACCTGTCCTTTTCTTTTGGTATTAATACAGAGTGTCGAATATGAGGGTATAAAAGATAAGGGTGTAATAGTAACGTATTAAACCGTATTTTAAACCCTTATCGAAAAAATATTTTCGACACTCAACACCTTTGGTCATGCATTTACAAGGAAGCTATTTTCAATAGGAATGATAAGAGTCTTTAATGATAAAATAGCAAATAACTGGCCTGTTATGGATTGTCGAAAACCCTAAATCCTGACAACCTAACGACTTAAGCAGCGAACTTTTATTCAATCACCACCACACCGGATCATCACTCGCCAGCATCTCTAAGGACTTTCTAGAGCGCTTAACCTCAACTTCATCTGCAGACAATTCTGTGATAAACCGTGATGGCTTGTCAAAATATCCTGAATAACTGGAGAAATAATCTGGCGCAGTCAGATACAGTCTAGTCTTGGCGCGGCTACAAGCCACATAGAACAGTTTACGCTCCTCTTCTAACTCCTCAAAATCAGACAAAGAGCGATGGTGCGGTGTAATCCCATCGACCAATGAATTGACAAACACCACTGGCCACTCTAGTCCTTTGGCACTATGAATGGTGGAAATCGTCACTTTATCTTTGTCATCCTCTTCTGGCTGATTGGTCGTTGCCACTGAGTCATTGGGCGGATCTAGCGCCAGATTTTCTAAGAAATTATCAAGGCTGCTGTACTCTGTTGCTAAGTTTTTTAGCACACGAAAGTCTTCATTGCGCTCACGCCAGTTTTCCTCTAGCATCTTTAGAATAGGAACATAAAACTCTAAAACATGCTCAATAATACTCTCGACTGATTCTGCCTGACTGGCCTTTGTCAGAGTATGATACAAAGGCTCAAGTTGCTCACTTTTTTTGGCAAACTTTGCCGTGAGTAATGGCTCAAAAGAATTATTATCGCCATTAATCGCTTGGGTTAACCTGGTCGCGGTGACTACCCCTACTCCTTGGAACAAAGTTAGAATGCGATGCCACGCAATGGTGTCATTTGGGTTATAGAGTATTTTGACAAAGGCCAAGACATCTTTAATATGCCGTCTCTCAATAAACTTAATACCACCTACCACGATAAATGGAATGCCACGCTCCATAAACTCTAGCTGTACATAGTTGGACTGAAAGGACGTGCGGCACAGTACCGCAAAATCATTGTAATCGTGATCTGGTTTTAGCTCTATGATTTTATCAGCGATATATTTGGCCTCGCGAGTTTCATCACTCAGGCGGCTAAAGACGGGCTTACACCCCTCTATCGATACGCTAGAGTAAAGCTGCTTTTGATAGCCCAAGGTGATTTGCGCGGACAAGGCATTGATATAATTTAAAACAGCAGGCGTACTGCGATAGTTTTGCTCCAGCTTGATGAGCTTGGCGTCAGGATAAGTCTCACCGAACAGTAGAATATTTTCGTAGTTTGCGCCGCGAAAAGCATAAATACTTTGATTGTCATCACCGACCACCATCAGCGATACCGATTCAGGCTCACAAATCAAATCTATCAGCTGTTTTTGCGGGATATTGGTGTCTTGATATTCATCGACCATGATGTAACGATATTGATTTTGTAGCATTTGGCGAAAGGTATCATTGGTCTTTAAATGGCGCACGACTTGGCTAATGATGTCGTCGAAGTCGTAAAGATGATTGGCGCGCTTATACTCATGAAAGTCAATTGCCAACTGCTCAATAATGGGAATGTGTACAGCGATATCAGGATAATTACTTTCGATTAAGTCGCGGATATGAATGCGTCTGTTTCTAGATGTGGAGATGATATTTTGCAAGGTCTTTTTACGAGGAAATGCTTGGCTTTTGGTCTGCGCAGGATACTTTTTTTCTTTATGAATTAAATCGATGGCATCCTCGCTATCGCCTGTGTCCAAGATAGTAAATCGCGGATTGATACCAAGCAGCCCTGAATACTGACGCAATAGCATATTGCAGAATGAGTGAAAGGTTCCACTAGTAATATCGTCTAACGCTTTACTGGTCGGTAGGGTGTCTTTTGCCAAGTCATCGTCTGATAACGTATCAGCCAATAAAACTTTGGCGCGACTTTTTATCTCATTCGCCGCTTTACGGGTAAAGGTCAGTAGCAAGATGCTTTTCGGCGTCACCCCATTCTCTAACAAATAACTGGTACGGTAAGTCAAGGTCTTGGTCTTGCCAGAGCCAGCACCAGCGATGACCAATACCTTGCCATCAATAGTAGTAGCTGCTAGCAATTGGTCAGGGTTTAGCTCGCTAGCGTAGTCTGCTTTCAACCCTAATTCACCACTCAATCTTTGCTTCAGCAGCTTAATATTGGCATCGTCATCAGCATCGATTAAGTTTGCTTCTAGCTTTTTAATCGCCTTTTCAAGACGCGCAAGCTTAGGCTTAATTTCCATGAAGTTCTGAGGATAGTTATAGCTTTGTGTGTCAAAGATTGTGGTAGTCATTATAGGGTTTTGCCTTCCATTTTATTTTAGCCGCCCGTATCTATACAGGGCGTTTATGCTAAACATATCTACGATGTAACTTATCGTTTTGGCTGAGTGAATTATGAGTACGCATCGACGATACGATTATAATCCAGATAAGTATCTTACAGCACAGCTTAGCACAATCAATAAAAGAGCAAAATTGACAGCGATAAATAGCACAGTCTCGAACAAAATCTTAGCATAGCGCACAACAACCTCACCCCTATTCAGGTAAATTTGCTACAATGTGCCCAATTTTGATTTACTACTTAGTTAAGCTTTATACTGACTAAATATCAAGTCTTATATTGACTAAGTACCAACCGATTTTATTAATACATTGAGAGAATGTTATGGGTTTTAATTGCGGCATCGTCGGCCTACCAAACGTGGGTAAATCCACCTTGTTTAATGCGTTGACCAAAGCGGGTATCGCCGCTGAAAACTTTCCATTTTGTACCAAAGACCCCAATACCGGTATCGTTCCTGTGCCAGATCCACGCCTAAAGAAACTGGCTGATATCGTCAATCCTGAGCGCGTACTACCGACGACCATGGAGTTTGTTGATATCGCCGGTCTAGTCGCAGGCGCGTCAAAAGGTGAAGGCATGGGCAACCAGTTCTTAGCCAATATTCGTGAAACTGATGCAATTGCTCACGTCGTGCGCTGCTTTGACGATGACAACGTCGTACACGTTGATGGCCGCGTCAGCCCTATCGATGACATCGAAACCATCAATACAGAATTGGCATTGGCCGACTTAGAAGCGGTTGAGCGTGCTATTACGAACTTAAGCAAAAAAGCCAAAGGCGGCGATAAAGACGCTCAGGCCATGCTCGATATTTTCAAAAAAATCGAGCCTTTATTAGCAGAAGGTAAAGCGGCTCGTGGTGCCAATTTAGACAAAGACGAACAAAAACTCATCAGAAGTTATGGTCTTATTACGCTAAAACCAACCATGTATATTGCCAACGTTTCTGAAGACGGTTTTGAAAATAACCCATACCTTGATGCAGTGCGTAACTACGCCACTGGCGAAGACTCTATCGTCATCGCTCTATGCAACCAAATCGAATCTGAAATCGCACAGCTTGATGAAGATGATAAGAAAGACTTTTTGGCCGAGATGAACATGGAAGAAGCGGGTCTAGATCAAGTGATTCGCGGTGGTTATGACTTGCTTGACATGCAGACTTACTTCACCGCTGGCGTTAAAGAAGTACGCGCATGGACTGTCGCTGTTGGTGCAACAGCGCCGCAAGCCGCTGGCGTGATTCATACCGACTTTGAGCGCGGCTTTATTCGCGCTGAAGTAATCGCTTATGATGACTTTATTGAATACAACGGTGAAAAAGGCGCAGCAGCAGCTGGTAAATCACGTCTAGAAGGCAAAACCTATATCGTGCAAGATGGTGATGTCATGCATTTCCGTTTTAACGTTTAACTCTAACCGTTAAATATCGAATTACTTGCTTACACAGTCTTAGTAGAGAACAACCAAAAGCCAGCTTCAAAGCTGGCTTTTTTTATTATAATAAAGGGAACAATATTAGAATAACCAACCCCACTAAAGCAATAATAAAATAACGGACTATAAACTATGAGTTCTTATGGTAAACAAACACTTAATCCTAGTATACGTTGGGCAAAACTATTCAACGCTCAGCGTTTGGGCAGTACTAAGAAAGCGCCTGTTCAGGACAGCGCACGGACTTCTTTTCATAAGGACTATGACAGGCTGGTATTTTCACACTCTTTTCGCCAGCTTAATCAAAAGACGCAAGTGCATCCATTAACCAATCAATTGGGCATTCATACGCGTCTGACCCATTCGCTTGAAGTCTCCTGTATTGGACGCTCATTAGGCATGATGGCAGCCGAAAAGCTGCATGAGAAACTTGGTAATGGGCTACCAGCAGGGGTATCGCCAGCCGATGTTGGCGTCATTGTTCAAGCAGCCTGCCTCGCCCATGATATTGGCAATCCGCCTTTTGGTCATGCAGGTGAGTATGCCATTCGTGATTGGTTTATGCATCCTGACCGTCAACCTGTCTTGCAGGGTTTGAGTAGTAACGAGCAGTTGGATTTACTGGCTTATGAAGGCAATGCTCAAGGATTTCGACTGCTAGCGCGTAATGAACACCATCCTGATAAGGGCGGCATGCGCTTGACCTGTGCAACCCTCGGTGCCTTTATGAAATACCCTTGGTTAGCGACACATAGCAACAGTACCTATCAAAGCATACATTCAGGCGGCATTTCGACCAAAGTACAAAAATTTGGCTGCTTCTATAGTGAAGCGGCACAATTAGAAGAACTAGCAGCGTGTTTACATTTGCCTCGCTCGTCACAACATGATGGTTTTGCCCGCCACCCATTGGCGTATCTTTTAGAAGCAGCGGACGATATTTGCTATGCATTGATAGATTTAGAAGATGGTATCAATCTGAATATGCTAACCTATGTTGATGTGGCCGCTATATTTTACGAATTGATTGGCGAGCGACCTAGTAGCATTGCATTACCCACACAGCTCTCTGCTCGGCAGAGTCTGGCATCATTGCGTGCACGTGCGATGATGCGTTTGGTCAATACTGTCACCGATGCCTTTGTCGCTAATAGCGATACGATGTTGGCTGGAACCCTCGATGGCAGTCTATTTGCACATTGTGAGGCAAATGTGCAGAATGGTATCAACCAAGCCAAGCAGTTAGCGCGCGAGCAAATATTTAACCATCCAAGCAAGGTTAGGATGGAGCTGATGGCCAACCAATGCTTGCATCGCCTGTTAGATGCTTTTATGCCATTGGCGTGGACAGGGAACGAGACAACCTCTGCATCTCAGTCAATGTCTTTTGAACAGCAACGTTTGCTCAGATTATTACAACCACATCTCGATGAGCATCGCCGGGTATTATCAGATAATATTTATCACAATATCTTAAATATTTTGGATTTTGTTACTGGTATGAATGACCATGAAGCCTATAGACTGGCGCAAGAATTACAAGGTCATTGGGGTACCATGGTTTAGTCAGTTTACAATTGTTTCGTATTTTAGTCGTATTTGTGCGCTGAAATGAGTATGATAAACACCTATTGGATAACTTTGAAATATTATGAGCAGTCGCGAACAAAAGAAACTTCAAACTCGGCACGCCTTTTTTAATGCAGTGCTTGATTTATGTATGACAGGACAGTCTTTCAGCTCTATTAGCCTCAGACAGGTGACTCGTGAGGTGGGCGTTGTGCCGACTGCTTTTTATCGGCATTTTGATGATATGGAAGCACTTGGTCGAGCCCTAGTGGTTGAAGAGCTAGGCGGGACGCTCGCTATTCTGAGCGATAGCCTGCAGATTGGCCGCAAACGTAGCTTTGATCGTCAAATCGCTAAGAGTATTCAGCTGTTTTTATACATGGTGAGCGATCAACCCTATTACTGGCAATTTTTGGTCAGTGAACGCTATGGTGGTTCTGAAGCGGTGCGTAAAGCCATTCATGAGCTCGTCAAAAATCATGCCCAAAGCTTGGCGGAAGATTTGGCACTGCAACCTGCATTTACTCATATCAATGCCTATGACCGTCGTCTACTGTCTGAAGCTGGGGTAAATATGTTCTTTTCTTGGATTATTGACTGGTTAGAGCTGACCTATACCGAAGACCATGATGATGAAATCGACTTAAATGAAATTGAAGAGAAAAAACAGTTGATGCTACATAACTGTACTCGCCAGGCACAAATGCTGTTTTATGGCGCTTACAATTGGAAGTCTACCGAGGAGACACGTTTACAAGATTAACCAGTAAGCGGTTTACAACACTATCACTGGCAACATCGTTATGACTAACAAAGTATAGCGCTTGCTAGAAAGCAGGTCGAAAAGCCCATAATCGCTGTGTCACCACCGTTATTTCTTTGGCTTGCTTATTATTGTCATGGTTAGCAGTAGTGCCATCTTGTATCACGCCATCATCAATAGCGGCTTTGCTAAGTAATATGGTTGCAAAGCGCTGTTTTGCTTGAGTGCTGTCTGTGCTACCACTACTATCGGTAGCCGTGATAAGCGCCATAAAGGCAGAGCTATCAACGGCTAACAATGGCGCCAACACCTCACGCTGCTCCGTATTTAAACCACTTAACGTTGGCAACGGCCATATCTCATCGATAGAGGCCAACGCTTGGTTCGCGCGCATATTGATCAGTCCTTCCATCTGTTCACTATTAGCACCATCCATTAAGGCCGCCAGCAAAACTGGGCTGGCGGTATTAATATTGATGGGAACATAGTATGGAATAGCACTGATATAAGGGCGCAGTGTGGCTATCACCTCAGCATCGATACCTCGAACACCTTGCAGCTGTTCAATACTGACCAAAGGCTGGTTTGGTAGTGTGCTCTCTGCTGCACCGTTCATTTGCTGCGAGTAAACCACACTCTCATCACCGCCATCTTGGTAGACATCACTGTCTGTGTCTTGATAATCGAGTACAGCAATAGCAATGTCAGGCTCTAAGTTCAGCTGGGTTAAAAGCCTCTGAAATACCGCTAGCGCGGCGCTATCGACCTCTCCTTCATGATAGAGGTTATTAATATTAAAACGACTCGCTTCATCACGTAATTCGATGCTAATGCTATGATTGGCTAAAGGATAAGGCGGTATTGGTTGCGCCCAGATATCTTGCTCACTGTCTGTATCATTGAGTGTCGCATCAGCGCGAAGCATCATCACTGCCAACTGCTGACCCGTATTTATATCCTGTAATAGCTGGTTTTGATTAAATAACAAGCCGCTACGCCTAATGGCAATCTTTTGACTGGCAAGCATCGCTCCTGCAACCACGGTAATACTGACCACCAATAATAGAATCGTCAGCAGCGCGACCCCACGTTGAGAGTCTGACTTTATCGGCATGGTTGGCATCAGCAGCCTCTATCACTAATCAAACAACGCATGTTATATGCTACCTTTTGGATTACTGTTCTCTATACCACCATTATTAGCCCCGCCACTATTATTACTATTACCGTTTTCGATGCCACCATTGCTACGATTAGGCTTGTTTTTACCACTACTTGATATTGGTTGTGGCGCCAGTGCCCATTGCCAAGTAATTGGCATATCTTGATAGGTAAAGTTGATAGCAACCCCTTTTGGAATTAACATTGCTGCAGACTCTATGCTGGCTATATTGGCTGCCTGTCCAGACATTCTATTGGTGCTATTATTATCGTTATTACCGCTGCTATTTTCATCAGGAAACTTAGTGCTCAGTTCTGGTAGATATGCATGCCAACTGCCTGCTGTGATGCCATCAAGCAAGACACTATCTAAGCTGATGCTATCACGCCCACCATCAATACTGGTATATTGGCGGCGAATGAGACGCTCATCTGCAAATATATATTCCACGCGCTGCAGACTGGCACTATTTTGATAGCGCGGATCAGGGTCGGCAAAGCGTATAAAACTGACATGCTCATCATCTAGGCTCATAAAAGGCTCAGGCTCTATAATATTGGCTTGATTACTGTCATTGCTAGTAGCGTTCGTTGAGACACTATTATCTTGCGTAACAGGTGCCTGATAAGGAATGACTTGCCCCATATCTTGCTGTAGCTGCAGGTAGGCATACTGCAATACTGCTAAGTTATCCGCATGAAACTGTGCGCGCTCACGGGCTCGGTTCACGCCATCAAACACTTGCCAGCCAGCAACCGCAAGCATCGCAAATATCGCCATCGCCACCATCAGCTCAAGTAAGGTAAAGCCGCGCTGTTGTTTCACCGTTTACCCCCGCTTGGATTTAAATTGGCCAAATCCAAACTGCCAATATCTTGCTCACTATTACTTACTATCACATCAATGTCGGTCACTGCTGTGCGCGTCTGACCATCTACGATAGGTGCAACTGCGATGTTCACTTGTGTTAATGCGGGCGTAACAGCATCACTGACCGTCATCACAACTTGCCAATCACGACCTTGAGTATTGATGGTTTGAGTGCGATTGGCCGTCAGCCACGTCTCTTGGATACGCAAATCAGCCGCGGCATTTTGCGCCACGAAATGAGCCAGCGTGCGGGTGCGCAGCACATCTACGGAGCTCAAATATGCACTACTAGCACGGCTAGCGGCGACAGCAACCACCGCCAAAATAGCCAAGGCAACCATCACCTCAATCAGCGTAAAGCCATTTTCATGATGGGATAACATGGCTTTGTTTTTTTTGTCATGAGACAGTACTTTATTCTTATCGCTCATCAGCTATAGCCCTTGCCCTATCGACATACTACCATCAGGCATAATGGTAATGACCTCTCCCACTAAACGTGAATTATGAAGTACCTCAATGGTCACAGGCGCTGCTTGCCCAGTACCAAACCACAATACTTGCGGCACATTCTGCTCTGTAAACCAAGGCTGTAATGTGTACCCTTGCTCAGTATTTGATGTTTTATTAGACGATAAACTCTGAATCCTTAGACTGACGCCATTGGGCAATTCAGGTAAGCTGACTTCTGGCTCAACCTCCCAGCGCGGTGTGGGTATTCTATCTGAAGCATCACCTGACATACTCATCAAATCTGCTGACAACTCCATCGAGTTTTTAGGTGTGCTATCTCCACCATCAGATAAGACGGTCGCTTTTTGATAGGCGATATATGGATTTGATAAGGTAACAATAATGGGCGCCACTTGGCCTTGCTTATCGGCCTGCAAACTCAAACCCATCGGCTGCATACGCTCAGCTGACAACAGTCGTACATAGCTCAGCGAGTCCGTTAAATGCTCATAAAATGCACGGTTTTTACGAGACTCACTACTTCCCACTGATAAGCTCATCATGCCAGCAAATATGGATAGAATAACGACAACCACTACTATTTCGACAAGGGTGAAGCCCGCTTGCCTGATGTGGCTGTGCGCGTGAGGAGCTGCTATTGAGGAAGTTGAGGAAGTCGGTTTTGACATACAGAAGTCATCTAGAATGGCGTCACCCTATTAAAAAATGACGCTACATTGGGTGGTGTAAATATGATAGACATAAAACGATAGATATGCCTGATTATGAAAAGGTGAATCTACACACATTGCATAAGATAAAGTTTAACGTGCTGCCATACAGAATATAACAACACGGATTTTATAAAAAATAACTCAATACATTAAAAATATAATAGGAATCTAGTAATTGGTATTACGGTGCTCTTCTGATTCAGTATCAATTTGCTCCACCAATTCTTGCATATCCTCATCCATTACCTCGTCATCAGCAGCTGGATAATGGCTTGGCAACTCAAGCATTTGCTGCACAAAGGCATAACGCAGCGTATCACGGCGACCTAGATAGCGCTGATAAAAGCTTGAGTTTAATAATCCTGCTCCGCCCTGACCCATCGCCCAAATCGAGGACAAATAATCGCGCGTACTTAAGCTACTATGTTGCTCTTGTAAATACGCACTGATAATATCAATCAAGCGCTTCATACGCTGACGACGAATGTCATATAGCTCACCGAATAAGCGATTCAGACCTGTCACTGATGCGGCCAGACGCTCTTCGATTTGGTTAAGGAGCATGGCTTTTTGCGGGTTAAACAATTGCTGAAAAATCATACGTGCAACACCTGCCGATGGACAGTCGTCAATACGATTAATCTCAAACAGCTGTTCTTCGTAACGGATAATTATGCGCAGGTAGAGCTCATCTTTACTGGAGAAATGTTTATACAACGTACCTTTGGCCAAATCAAGCTGGTCGGCCAAACTGTCCAATGTGATATCACCATCGCCTGACTCAAGTAACAGTTGCTCTGCCATCGCCAAGATATTTTCTTCTCGCGCTTTGAACTGATGCTGACGACTCATAATCTCTCCTAAAAACTGACAATATCATGCATATGACCATCGTTTACATGCGTAATTGGCAGCAAAAGTATGAGGTAATACAAAGACTGCTCAAAGACCATAATAAATGAATATGCTCATGTTTGCTAAATAGCCATTGATAATCATATGGTTATGCTTAATATTAAAAATATTTACCACATAGAACCATCAGACTGTCTAATAAATGACTGAGTGGTCATAGCATAACCATTTTAGTGATACTGTGCCAGTAGATTTTCAAAGTTTTTTGCAGTCAGTGCACCAACGTCATTGCTACTACAGCCATACATATCGGCAAGATAACTTGCTACATAGGGGACATATGCAGGCTCATTAGGTCTGCCACGTTTGGGTACAGGTGCGAGATACGGGCTATCAGTCTCGATCAATATTCTGTCTTTGGGCATATTCTTTGCCGCATCTTGAATCATTTGCGCACTCTTAAAACTCACAATACCTGAGAACGAGATATAAAACCCTAAATCCAGTGCACGTTTTGCCGTTTCCCAATCTTCGGTAAAGCAATGAATAATGCCGTGTTCAGCACCTTCTGCCTTTAAAATATCGATAGTATCCTCTTTGGCATCACGCATATGTACGACTAGCGGTTTCTTCAAGCGTTGGCTGGCATGAATATGGCGTGCAAGGCTGGCTTGTTGCTCTTTTTTATTTTCTGTTGACCAGTAATAGTCCAGCCCCGTCTCGCCTATTGCCCAGACATGCTCAGCATCGGCGGTCTCTATCAAACGCTCGACCGTCGCTGATTGCAATACGCCAATATCTTCACAAGGATGGATACCCACGCTCATGCCTAGGTTCAGCGTCTCATCACCGTAGGTACTGACGATATTGGCAATTTCATCATATTCAGCGAAATCACACATAATCGCCATCGCACGCGTGACATTGGCTTCTTTCATGGCGGCAATTGCACCGGACAACTGACCGTCATACTTCGTTAAATCTAACCGGTTTAAATGGCAATGAGTATCAGTAAACATAAACAATCTCGTTAATAAAAATCAATAAGTGTGGATCTGTTGAACATTTATTGCTCCAATCAGCACTGTTTTCAAGGGGTGTTTAACAGTAAACTATCAGGTTAGCTATTAATGATATTCAAATTAGCTTTATTAAAGCTATAGATATGGCAAACACCACACTAAAGCGTTACCCTAATAATGGCGTATCACTAGCAAAAACGTCGCATCCTTTATTCATTCATCACAAGTCCTATCATTATGAATCATAAAAAAACCGTTACCCTACCACCTATTATAAAGACTCTGCTACCTAAGTATTTGTACAAGCAACGGTTCTTATTGCAGGACAACGGACATGATAATCACATCGATATTGCTAAAGATACGCGTATTATTGGTCATTCAGTTATTACCATTCGTAAAGGTCATGATAATCAAATCACCATTGGTGAACATGGACAATTTAACACCTTAAAAATCGATATCAATGGCAGTCACAACCAAATAACTATCGCAGAGCATGTAAAATTTTCTGGTCAATTATTAATCGTTGGCAATCATTTGCACATTCATATCGGTGAGCGTACCACTGCCATAGATTGCTATATTTTAGCACGCGATAAGAGCGTGACCATCGGTAAAGCTTGCATGATATCGCGCGGCATCGAAATTCGGGCGACTGACGTCCACAAGGTCTACGATATAGACTCTAATGTAAGACTGAATAATGCTCATGCTGATGTTGTCTTAGGAGATCACATCTGGATTGCCGCCAATGTAACCGTTTCTAAAAACGTCACTATCGCTAGCGGTTGTATCATTGCAGCAGGCGCTTTTGTCAACAAACCCATTGAGACGCCAAACTGTATGGTTGCGGGTACACCTGCAAAAATCATTCGCCAAAATGTACGCTGGGAGCGCTAAAGATAGCTCAAACCAAGGTAGCTAATTAAGTGGCACCACGCGCATCACCTCTTCTATAGTCGTTACCCCTTCACTGATACGCTTTGCCCCAGATAGGCGCAGTGGTTGCACGCCTTCGCGGTACGCTTGTTGTTTTAGCGTATCCAAATTGGCATCAGCGGCGACCAGCTTTTTGAGCTCATTCGACAATGGCATGATCTCGTACAGACCGACACGGCCTTGATAACCTGTATGGCGACAGTGCTCACAGCCCTGCGCCGTATAAATTTGTGCTGGCACCGCAGCGCGCCAAGGCTGTACCAACTCCTGCCACTGGATAGCTATCTCGCTATCTGACGTGACATCAACTGCTTGCTTGCAATGTGGGCATAATGTACGTAACAAGCGCTGTGCCATCACGCCCAATATAGTTGCCGAAGTCAAAAACGGCTGAATTCCTAAATCATGTAAGCGAGTGATTGAACTGGGTGCATCATTGGTATGCAACGTCGAGAGTACCAAGTGTCCGGTCAGGGATGCCTGCACAGCCATATTGGCGGTTTCAGCATCACGAATCTCACCAACCATAATGATGTCTGGGTCTTGACGCATCAAAGAGCGAATACCATCAGCGAAGTGCAAATCCACCCCTGCATTGACCTGCATTTGGTTAAAAGCTGGCTCAATCATCTCGATAGGATCTTCGATAGTACAGACGTTGACCTGCTCCGTCGCTAGCTGCTTGAGCGTACTGTATAAGGTGGTGGTTTTACCAGAGCCCGTCGGACCGGTGACCAAAATAATGCCGTTTGGATGTGCTGTCAGCTCATGCCAAGTCTCAAGCTGCTTACCCGACAAACCAAGCTGAGCAAACGAGCGCACCAGTACTTCTGGGTCAAATACGCGCATGACCAGCTTTTCGCCAAAAGCAGTCGGCATGGTAGAAAGACGTAGCTCGGTTTCCATCCCATTATGGGTACGTGTTTTTAAGCGACCATCTTGCGGTTTGCGCTTTTCTGCGACGTTAAGACGTCCTAAAATTTTAATACGTGCGGTCACCGCTACTATAATTGCCAGTGGCATCTCATAAACAGTATGCAGCACGCCATCAATTCGAAAGCGTACTTTGCCCGTCTCACGGCGTGGCTCTAAATGAATATCACTCGCGCGCTGCTCAAAGGCATACTGCAGTAACCAATCGACGACTTTGACGATATGTTGATCGTTGGCATCTGGATTGGTATTGTCGCCCAGTTGTAATAAGGCTTCGACATTGGTCACATCAGCTGCCGCACGCTTATGGATACTATTTGCCCCGGCAATCGCTTGCGTGACTTGATAGAACTCTTGCCGATAGCGATTAATCTGCTCAGGATTAATATAAACCGTACGATAGCTTTTAGATTTGATGATTTTTTCGATATTTGAGTGCCAATCCGTATAAAACGGCTGATCGGTACCGATGACCACCTCATCTAACGTGACCTCAATCGGCAAAATATGCTGCGAGCGCGCATACTCAAAAGACATCAGCTGCGTCACTGCCGGCACATCAACCTTTAACGGATCAATACGCACGATTGGCATATCTGCTTTGGCTGCCAGCCATTGATTGAGCCATGCAAGCGTTAATTTATTCTCAGGCTTATTATCAAGCGCATGACCATTTGGCAAACCAAATTCACTAATCGTCAGTAGCGGATGCTGCGCCTTATCACGGCGACTGGTAATCACCAAATTATAGCCACGCTGGTCAATCACCCTATCTGCCAATAATTCATCAAGACACCAACGTAAATCAATTACTATCGAATACTGCTGAGCGGACATATTTTTCTTCTTTTATTATCGGTAAGTGGTGCTTAAAAAGCACCCTACAAGGTCTCATTCACTTCTACAACTGCCATTATTTGTAGCTGCCCTGATTCTATCAACTGAAAACTCACATCCACAGACTTATAGCGCATGACAAAAAGTGTACTTATCTCCGTACGGCGATAGGCTGGACGTGGATCTTGCGCGATTAAGGCTTTTATAGAGTCGATATCAGATTCCAGCAATTGCTTTTGCACCTTGTGGACTAGGCCATCTCTTGAGTTTAGCGGATTTATTGAATTTGTTGAACTCACTGAATTCATTGAATTCATTGAATCTATAAAAAGTAATGCAGCATTTTCCGTACCACTATTTGTGTCATTATTTTTATTATTAGCGTTATCAGATTGCTTTATATTAACCTGCTCTACATTAATCAAAGTCATAAACTGCTCATGAGCAGATTCAGTCATTGTCACATCCAACAGTGTTGGTGCAGTTGGCGCAAAGCCACTCTCTGCATCATCAACAGCATCGCTATAAGCCACATAGGGTTTGATATCGATAATTGGCGTACCATCAATCATATCAGCACCGCTAATGATAAGTAATACGCGACCTTCTACTACCTCGACCCGTTCAAGTTTAACCACAGACAGCCCTAAACCTGAAGGTCGATACATACTGCGACTGGCAAACACCCCTATCTTCTCATTACCGCCTAGCCGTGGTGGTCGTACTTGCGCGCGAAAACTGCTATCCACTTTATTGATATGGCCGTTTTTACTTGCATGACTGGCTTTATTTGCATGGCCGTTTTTATTTATATAGTTATGATGAAACTGCCAGCTAAGCCAAATATGACTAAACGCTTCTAATCCTACAAATGCCGCTGGTGTATCGTAAGGCGCTAGCATTTCAATCACGCTAGTCAGTGCCACCAGGTTTGGTTGTCTTGGCGCTCCAAATTTCTGTGACAGCGGCGCGCGATGATAGCCAATAATTGGCGCATGGTGATAGTCTCCTGACGCACAGTCCTTTATAGAATCGTCTTCTGACACATTGACACCCGACATACAACTTCTCCAAGAGGACTATAGAACAGCTTAAAATATCATTGAGAGAGCGATAAATCAGCTTTGATAAAAAGGCATACGTTAAGATACGAAATTATTTACTAACGATATTCTATTTTATCATGCCACATAATCGCTGCCAGACTGATTTTTATTTTAAAGTTTGGTATTATGAGCGAGAAATTTGATGAGAGCCTTTAGATTTCGTGCCTTTTCATACTCCATTTAGACGCTGCAGGCATCACTGCTCATTTATAATATGGCATACAGTGTTAGAATATCATCCCTTAATTCTGTGAGTAGGTAGGCATTATTTACGAAGTTTTGAATCAAGCGGCAGAATTTAAGCATGCTCTATAACTATAACAACTTTATGGTTTGATAAAACCAAACTCATCGTTTATATCATTGAAAACTTTTATTCCATACCTATTTAAATAGTTTCAAACCGATTAACGTAACAAGACACGTACTAAAAACAACTTATTAACGAGGACTTTATGTCAAAACTTCGCACCGAAACGGTCACAGAGGTTCATCATTGGAATGATTCTCTATTTAGCATCAAAACCACTCGTGACGATGGCTTACGCTTCCGTAATGGTGAGTTTGCGATGATTGGTCTCGCTGTCGATGGCAGACCGCTGTTACGTGCTTACTCAATTGCTAGTCCCAATTACGAAGAGCATTTAGAATTCTTTTCTATCAAAGTACAAGACGGCCCATTGACCTCACGCTTACAGCATATCAAAGTTGGTGACGAGCTATTGGTTAGTAAAAAACCAACAGGTACGTTGGTATTAGACGATTTACTGCCAGGTAAACATCTATACATGCTATCGACTGGTACTGGACTTGCGCCGTTCTTAGCCTTGTCACGTGACCCTGAAGTGTATGAGCGCTTTGACAAAATTATTTTGGTACATGGGGTCCGTCATGTAGATGATTTGGCGTATCGTGATATGTTCGAAAACGAGCTACCAAATGATGAAATATTTGGTGAATGGTACCGCGAAAAGTTCATTTACTATCCAACGGTCACGCGTGAAGAGTTTAGAAACACGGGACGCGTCACCGACTTAATGAAATCAGGTAAACTGTTTGAAGATATCGGGTTACCACCGATGAACAAAGACGACGATCGTGTGATGCTGTGTGGTAGCATGCCATTTAACGCAGAGGTTTCAGAGATATTAGACGGCTTTGGTCTTACTGTGTCACCACGTATGGGTGTGCAAGCGGATTATGCGGTTGAACGTGCTTTCGTGGGATAGGTGGCATTAGAGTAAATCACAACATTTTAGTATTTACTCATAAAACAGAAAATTTATATTAAATAATTCTTGACGGCTAAGAATAGGCTGCTATAATACGCAGCCTATACAGAGTTAACCCTGTAGCCCAATTCGATAAAGTTCAACTTCTCTTGAACAAACTTTATCACCTAACACGCCGGTGTGATGGAATTGGTAGACATGACGGATTCAAAATCCGTTGCCTTTAAAAGCGTGTCGGTTCAAGTCCGACCACCGGTACCATTATTTAGTAACAATCAAGCCTCCTAATTTGGAGGTTTTTTTGTGCGCTTAATTATATCTTTAATGTCGCTCTTTTTGCTTACATCTCTATCTCATAGGGCATGACTGCCGATATCTTTATTGGTACAGCATACGCCCATGGCGTGCCAGCACTACAGTAAAAGTACCCCTTTCGATATGCCACAATATACGCGGTAAAATCATTACCACAATGATCCATCATTGCATGCTCATCACTTTCATCACAAACTGCACACCAGACTTTTTTATCACCTCGGGCTAGCATCGCTCGTGTTAAATCACTCCCTTTTAAACCGTTATTCATCATTAGCTCCTTAGTCTTCATACACCATTGCAACAACTTCTTTTAAATGGCGAATTTTACCAACGCTCTACATCCAAGCATGGCTTGAGCTATAAACAACGTCTTTTTTTGTTTGAAAAACAGGCTCTTAAGACGTTGCTTATCCCTTCAACAGTCGTTTATTTCTGTCAATACTCTAGTGTAAGACGTTAGAATGAAAACAGTAACATGAAAAAATAACATTCATGACTAACGGTAATTTTTTTAGGATAAACGGCTATATAAATTAGTTATCCTTAATAAATAACACAGTTTAAATAAATAATACTTGTTTTTTATTGCTTAAATGTACGTCATAGTAAAAAACTTTAGGCTGATAATGAGAATTAAGTTCGTTAAATATCATGATTTAAGCCTCAAATAATAAGCATAGAACTGGTACTGAAACGACTTGAATAACTGAGGTAAAATAAACATCATGACAGCCTCTATTAATCCCTCTCCTCGTAAAATCATTCATATAGATATGGATGCTTTTTACGCCAGTGTTGAACAGCGTGACTTCCCTGAGCTGCGTGGCAAACCCCTAGTTGTCGGCGGTGATCCCAGTGGTCGTGGTGTGGTTGCCGCAGCAAGTTATGAAGTGCGAAAATTTGGTGTACGTTCAGCAATGTCTTGCTATGAAGCACGCAAACGTTGTCCAGAAGTGATATTCGTACGACCACGTTTTGAGGTGTATCGCGCGGTAAGCGGCGATATCCGCCAGCTTATGTATCGTTTAACACCCCATGTTGAGCCTTTATCGTTAGATGAAGCATATCTTGATGTCACTGGTCTAAAAAATCATAAAGGCTCAGCGACATTAATGGCTAACTGGCTACGGGCACAGATTTTGGAACACACCGGGCTCACCGCTTCGGCTGGCGTCTCATTTAATAAAATGCTGGCCAAGATTGCCTCTGATATTAACAAACCCAATGGCACAGCGATTATCACGCCTGCTGATGCCGATGCATTCATCAGCACGCTACCAATTGAGCGTTTTCATGGCATTGGTAAGGCAACTGCTAAGCGTCTGCATGCCATGGGTGTCAGTAATGGCGCTGACCTGCGTCGCATGCCCGCTGCGACATTGGTACAGGAATTTGGCAAGCGCGGACAGTTTTATCATGATATTGCACATGGTCGTGATGAGCGTGCCGTCAAATCTGAGCGCACCCATAAATCTGTCGGCTCGGAGACCACTTTTAGGGACAATCTAAGTGATGACAATATGCTAAAGCTACAAATCTATGAGCAAAATGAGGATGCATTCAATCAATTGCAAAAAAAACAGCTCATTGCCTATACCATTACCTTAAAAGTGAAGTATGCAGACTTTACCCAAATTACTCGCTCGCATACGTTATCGACTGCTTTTGATAGTGCTGAATCTGCACATTACTGGTTAGACAGGCTATTTATGGACATTCCTCGCACTCTGCCTATTCGCCTAGTCGGCGTCACATTCTCTTCATTAACCCCTGCTACTCAACAACTGCCTCAGTTAAATTTGTTTGAGTGGTAATGCAGTACGTTTTGAAAATGCACAAACATTCTCTATTAGTGCCATGGTTGAGTGTTTAGCATCTCTCACTGCCATGAATGATATTTTTTCGAAAACTTGCCTATAGTCAAAATATCCTAAAAACGCTACGGTATTGCTGATATCAATTTTTTGTAGCCTCTGTCTGCGCAGGCACAGCAAGCAAGAAAAATTGATATCAGCAGCACGTGATGTATCGATATTACTTTTCACTTACTATATATAATGGCATTCGCAAAATAATGCTTAGGCTATTTCTAGTATCACTTTTTACCTAACATTATTAAACTTTATGCACTACGGTCATCTATTAAGCCATGCGCTCATCGTGTCATTTCTGCTACAATTACCTCAAAACCCATCCCTATTTAAAGACTGATTATGACCCACTCTCAAGCTGCAAATCCTATAGATAGTTCTATGATTGACATTAATAAAAAAAATAGCGCAGACTATCTGAGTGTTGATGATTATGACTACGATTTACCTGACAGCCTAATAGCACGCTATCCATTGGCGCAGCGCTCTGCATCAAAGCTACTTTATTTACCAGCTAATGAGCAAAGTCATAATCAGAGTAATACTCAAAGTAATAGCCCTCTGATAGAAGACCGCTTGTTCTCTGAATTGCCAGACTTACTAAATGCAGGAGATTTGATTGTCTTTAATGACACCAAGGTTATGAAAGCGCGCCTGTTTGGGCAAAAAGATACGGGCGGTAAGATTGAAGTCCTGATTGAGCGTTTGGTGGGTATCGCAGACTTGGATGTAGAGGCTCTACAGTTACAAACGACAGATAATCAAACAGTGAACCAAGAGCATATTGCCCTCTGTCATGTTAAGGCGAGCAAAGCGCTTAAGTTGGGGCAACGTTTGTCGCTCGCTGATGGTCATATGAATGCTGTGATGATTGGTCGTCAAGATAACCTGTTTATCTTATCCTTTGATGCACCCATTCTCCCTCATTTAGAGCTGTATGGTGAACTGCCCATTCCGCCCTATTTTGAACGTCATGCAGATGAGACCGACAACACCCGTTATCAAACTGTCTTTCATGACCCAAGCAAACTCGCTAGTGTGGCAGCACCTACCGCAAGCTTACACTTCGATGATTCAGTGCTTAATAAGCTTGCAGAAAAAGGCATTAATACAGCTTTTGTGACTTTGCATGTGGGCGCTGGTACCTTTGCCCCTGTCAAGACCGACAACTTGCTAAATCACACCATGCACAGCGAATATGCGCATTTACCGCAAACAACGGCAGACCTTATTAATGAGACTCATGCAAATGGTAAGCAGGTCATCGCTATTGGCACAACCGTTACCCGCGTCCTAGAAACCGCTTATCAAAAGACAGCCGTTAATGGGCAAACTTTATCAAGCTGGTCAGGCGATACTGATATATTCATCTACCCAGGATTTAAATTTGGTGTCATCGATAAATTATTGACCAATTTTCATTTGCCTAAATCAACACTATTAATGCTAGTGTCGGCTTTTTCTGGGAAAGCGTGTATAGAGAGTGCTTACCACCATGCCATCAATGAGCAGTATCGTTTCTTCAGCTACGGCGATGCAATGTTGCTGGATAAGCAAGCCAATTAAACATTAGACAAACATTCTATGCATTGGTCATAACAGTTGTGAAATAAACTGGTAAACTAAAGCAGATTTTGTTATAACAGCAAAGATAACTTATATTCTAAGGGCTGCATATGTCTTGTCATTTATCTCATCGTTTGAGCCACGTACATCGCGCGGTATCGGTGGCATTGCTTTGTTCTATCAGCTACGCAGCCCTAGTCTCTTCTGCACAAGCTGTCACGATTGGCAAGACGGTGGTGACATCTGCCCAGCATGAGCCATTAGCTGCCAGTATTGCTGTGACTGATATTAGAGCCGCTGATTTTTCAGCCAGTTTGGCAAACCCGATTATCTATCAGCAAATGGGATTGACACCAACTGACTCGATGACCGTGCGTTTTAAGCCGACATCAGCGACCAGCGGTCAGGTATATATCACCACCTCAAAGCCTGTTTCCAAGCCTTTTGCAGACTTGGTTTTAAACATCAATGATAATGGTCAACAAAATGTAGTCCCTAAAACATTATTGATGCCACTCGATGCCAGTCAGCCTATTGATACGACCAAAAACATCGTCACTGGCGCCAAAAAGCCCAACTTACCAACTGTGTCCACCAGTAATGCCAAACCGCTAACTGTCAGAAAAGGGGCACCGCCACCACTGATATCAGCACCAAAACACTCAGGCTCTGAGCCAACGAGTACTTTATTAGCAGTTAAACAGCCAGCGCCTAGCATGCAAGCAAAGATTCAGGCGCCTAGTACGTCCGCAAACTTGCCAGTAACGGTCGCTCCTGCCCCTGTATCCTCAAATAACAATCTGGTGTATACCCCTAGTCGCCTAGATAATGGGCGTTTGGGCAATAGCTTTGATATAAAAAACACTATCGAAAATGCTAACGATGGCTCAAACAATAAAAGCACCCTTAGTACAGCAAGCCGCTTAGACACTGGTCGCTTAGGTGCAAGTAGCAATAGCACTTCACTTGACACTACAACTGACAACACTTTGAGCGCGGCTGACCTTGTTGAAGCGAATACTGCCAGTGATAAATCTGCTGCCTATAATAAAACACTTGTAGCGGATAGCAGTAAGGCGCCTGCAGCAATCACCGACCAACAGCTTGATATCTTAAATATCCAAGTCACTCGTCAAATACAGCCAAGTAATAAGAAAAATACTGACGCAAATGGTTTGGTTGCTGCTGCTCCCATTGTACAAAAAACGCAACAAACAACAGATAGCGACATAGCAGGCGATACAAAGAACACTAACGATAGCAGTATCGTCACGCAAGCGGTAGGCAGTAACATACCAGCGAATACAGTTGCACCTGCTACCTCTCCTACAACAAGCACCAACACGAGTCGCACAACGGTGTCTCAATATCAGGTACAACGTAACGATAGTTTATGGGTTATTGCGCAGCAAATCGCACAAGAAAACAATTTAGACGTTCCGACGGTGATGAAGCAGATTCAAGCTCAGAACCCTGACGCTTTTATTAATAAAGATGCCAATCACTTAAAAGCTGATGCCAAGCTTAACTTGCCTAATTATGACGTCCTACCTTCACAGAAAAACCTAGAGACAGCTATCAGCGCACAAAAACAAAGAAGCCGCAGAGCGAATACCCCTATCATAGAAAAGACTGCACCCAGAAAGGCAGAGTCTAAAACACCTAAGCAGAAATCCGAGGTAGCAAAAGCAGCTCAACGCATCGAAAAGCCAGTCATCACAAAAACTCAAACGCTACCAAAAGCACAGTTTTCAGTACTGGCACCTGGCAGTGATGGCAGTGCAGATGGCACTCAGGCGAAATCAGCAGCAAAAACAGGTAATGGTCTCAGCACAGATATACTAGCCACCTTAAAGGCATCAAGACAAGGAACAGCGTCACAAGCTAAGCGCCTATCCAAGACAAGCAGTGCACTCGACAGCTATACTAGAAAGCTTCAATTACAAAATCAAAAATTGGCAGAGCTGCAAGCTCGTCTCAAAAAACTACGCAATCAATAATTGCCTGACAGATCAGTGCAGTGTGCTGTGATCGTAGGCGTGGGAGTTACAATGAATAATATGCTATACATCGTCGCCGGCTTGGTGATTGTATTACTAATCGCCGTTTTGGTTATGCGTAAGAATAAAGCGCAGAAACCTTCGGCTCAACCTTATGTGAAGTCAGGTAGAAATGCAACGACGCCAACACCAATGCCAAGAACTGGTGGCTCCCTCCAAGACAGCGTGACGGGCGAAACTAAGTTTGACCCTATTACCATCGCTCAGCGTTTTATGGACCAACAACGATATGACAAAGCGATTGAAACAATTAACCGTGGTCTACGTGAAAAACCTAATGATGGTCCGTTATCCCTTAAGTTGCTAAGCATATACGCGACCATCAATGAGTCAGAGAACTTCAATAAGGTTTATGATTCTATCAAAACTCAAAACGACCCAAAAAGCATCGCATTGGCTGATGAGTTAAAGACATTGTTTTTTGAGGAACAAAACCAGTTAGTTGAGCCAGAAGCATCTATACATGAAAAAACCAACTTTGAAAGCATAGATTTCGACTTACCTGTTAATAAAGCCAACGGCACAAATAATTTGTCTGACAGTGATGTTATTAGCAACCATGCCCCTTTGAGTACACCTACCGAAAACGCAACCTTCTCAGATGATTATGCGCAAGCGGATACCACTGCGGACAACAGTAATAACGACTTTGACTTGACGCTAAGCGATTTAGAAGATGATCTAAATGAGTCTGATGATATTACCTTATCTAGTGCGACACCCGTCACGACACTGGATATCGCTGATGATGAAAGTCTATCTATAACGACCAATGACAATCCAGCAACCGTTGAAGATACCGATTTAAGCGATTTCGATTTTGACTTTGATGCAACGACAGAAGACACCAATCCAGTCGAATCTCCTGTCGCTGCAGATACCGCTCACAATGCTAATGCAGAGATAACATTAGAAGACGAAGGTTTTGTTTTAGATTTTGACGACTTAGCAACTGATGTAGATGCAGATGTAGCCAGCACTACTAGCGAGAGTATCTATACCGAACAGGCAGTCGATGTTGATAACAACGATGATGACTTTACTTTATCTTTAGATAGCCTTGAAGAATCAGACAACCTAGTTAAAGCAGACAGCCTAGATGAAGCAAATGATCTAGAGATGGTATTGGAAAGTGAAGAACCTGCTCTCGAAGAGCTTGCTGTTGAAGAAACTGCTTCTGACACGAATAACGATATTGATAACTTTGTCCTTGAAGATATCGACTTTGAAGAACAATCCATTGCTGATAGCACTATCGAGGAGGCGCCAACAGTCGCATCTAGTACAGCACCTGCCAGCCCGTTACTGTTCGATGATAACACTCTTATCGACGATGATTTTGATTTTGACTCTTTATCTGATGCTTCTGAACCAGTTAACACCGCTGCGCCAGTGGACACTGAGACTAAGGATATCACTGACGAAAGTACTGAATCAGCAGAAGACTTTTCATCGCGTTTTGCAGCAGACTTTGACTTTGTAAAATCGTTAGATAGCAATCAGGTCACACTGGATTTGGCAGGTCAATATTTGCAATTGGGCGAATATGACAGCGCCAAACGCTTATTAAATGAGGTGATGACTCAGGGTACTAGCGAACAACAAAGCCAAGCACAAATCCTGCTAGATCGCACTGCATAAAAGGCATCTCCTTTTCTAATCAGCAAGTATTCTATAATCCTCTGAATACTTGCTGATTTTTTTTGCATTTACCCTTTATACTATCTATCATTAATTATCCTCTCCTTTCTTATTACTCTTTTATTGTGCTGATATTATGCCTGCCTCCGCTATGAAAAATACATCAAACGACCCTATAACACTCATTTACGCTGGAGGTACTTTTGGTAGCTACGGGCGACCATTGGCACCATTATCGGCAGACGTTTTTTTACCGACCTTACAGCAGCTACTCACTGAGCAAGACAATGCTGATCATTTGCCCAAGATAGCGTGGCATGATAACACATTGATTAAAGACAGCAGCCAGCTTACTCCTCTAGACTTTGTACATTTTTATCAGCTCTTGCTCGCAGCTTACGCACAAGGCAACAGGCGTTTTGTGCTCATCACTGGTACTGACACGTTAAGTTATTTGGGTGCATTTTTAGCAGAAGCATTTGCTGGGAGTGATATCTGTGTGGTCGTCACCGGCAGTATGCGTCCCTTGTTAGACAGTGAAATGCTGCACGCCTATAACATTGACGCACACAGCGACGCATGGGATAACCTCACCGATTCATTAAAACTGGCGGCAGCTGGTGAATCAGGCGTAAAAATTGGTTTTGGCGGTGAATCTTGGCCTGCGCAAACGGTGCAAAAAATTCACAGTCATGACCTTATGGCCTTTACAGGTCATTCGCGAGCGGCTTATCCTGCCAATAGTTATGTAAGAGACCTACCAGATATTCGTCGTCAACATTGGCTAGATGACCAACAAGAAGTGGTTGGCAATATTACTGTTCTTGCTGAACAGGCACGTATTCATGCACTATACTGCTTACCAAATGACACTGAGGTGATGAGCAACCAGCTACTGGCATTATTATCGCAACCACCGTGCGGCATTATATTGTTGGGATTTGGCGCAGGGAATGTCCCTTATTCAGAAACGCTAGCAGAGTCATTAGAGCTTGCCTATCAAAAAGGTCATATAGTGGTCTGTGCTAGCCAGTCTCCATTTGGTGGTGTCAGCGATAGCTATGCTGCGGGTAGTTGGCAATACGACCATCACGTAATCAGTGGCGGACGTTTGACGATTCCAGCTATCTACGCACGGCTGTTATGGTTACTGCTTCGTTATGACAGTCCAGCAAGACGCCGTCAGCGTTGGCTCAATAATGTCAGTCAGGCTGGTACGACCATCAAAAAACGTTAGACTATTCTTCAATATATCTACGCTATCAGCGCCAATAGTAAAATACCCAATACGAGAATGCCGAATACCACCCATGTCTGAGATTAACATGTCCAAGTCCGAGATCAATAATATTGAAGTTGGAACTCCCCCAACCTACACCTTAGCCATTGCGATTGAGTTTTTGGGTACGCATTATCATGGCTGGCAGCGACAGCGAGAAGTACTGGGTGTACAAGAAGCCTTAGAGACCGCTATTGGTAAGGTTGCTAATGAGACGGTTGAGGTTGTCGCAGCTGGGCGTACGGATGCCAGCGTCCATGCCAGCAATATGATTGCTCATTTCACCACCCACGCCTATCGCCCTACTCATAATTGGCTGCGCGGTGTCAATAGTCTCTTGCCTGATGATATTGCCCTACGCTGGATTCAACCGATGCCAGCTGATTTCCACGCACGTTTTGGTGCTATTGCCCGTCGTTATCGGTATATCACGCTCAACCAAGCACAGCGCCCTGCTATCTTAAATCACCAAGTGACTCACATCTATGAGCCGCTTGACTTAGCCGAGATGCAACTGGCGGCGGCTGACATTGTTGGTACCCATGATTTTAGTAGCTACCGTGCCGCAGCCTGTCAGTCCAACCAACCTATACGCTCAGTCAGTCATGCTAGGCTTTTTGCTCATGGTCAGTTTATTGTTTTTGATATTCAAGCGGATGGCTTTTTGCATCATATGGTGCGCAATTTGATGGGCACTTTATATGCCATTGGTCGGCATGAGTTACAGCCAAGTGATTTTTTGAATATCTTAGCCAAAAAAGACCGTACCATTGCACCGCCAACGGCTTCTGGCGATGGCCTATACTTCATCAATGCCTACTATCCTCAGCACTTTCAACAATTACTGCCAAAGGCGCCGTTAACCCCTATTTGGCTAAATCTGCCTGATTAAGTCAATATATTCTGGCATACATATCAGTTACAGACTGTCAAGCAAAAACGGGGTTCTGTATTGCTTTAATCCCCTAAGTTACGTATAATATGGGCTTATTTTTAATTGATTGATATAAATTATGGCAAAAGACGATATTATTGAATTTGAAGGCGAAGTCATTGATACCCTTCCTAATACTTTGTTCAAAGTTCGTTTAGAAAACGGACATGAAATCATTGCGCACATCTCTGGTAAGATGCGTAAGCATTACATCCGTATCCTAACGGGTGATAAAGTTAAGGTTGAGATGACGCCTTATGACCTGTCAAAAGGTCGCATCACTTACCGTGGTAAAACCTAAGCGATGACTTATTAATAAGCCGTTATTCGCTGAGATGGTTATAAAAGCATTTATATGAATGCTTGGGTGGTTTAACTGATAATAATAATGAAAATGCTAACCTGCTCATTATTGCCTATCAATGTTTCAGTTGCATATCGTGAACTGCTTATTCCACGTTAGTTTATCACTCCTATACAGTGGTTGTTTTTAGACGTATTTATCCTATAAAACAGCTACCAGAAAAAACACCGCTAATATTAGCGGTGTTTTTTTGTTTGGCTTTCAGGTTTTGTTTTTTGCAATTGTAACTTCTAGCTTTTTAGCTTTCTTTTATAACCACTTTGGTAAAACTAAGCCTTCTATTTCAACTAACAATACCTCAAGTGACAATATGTCAATTAGCCATTTAACCCAACAATCTATTTGAACTCGACGGTGGCACCATTTTCGATAACACCTAACAGTGCCAGTGCATCCCAGTTAGTGAGACGCACGCAACCTGCTGATGCCTGACGACTGATACGTTCAGGATCAGGTGAACCATGAATGCCATAAGACGGCTTGCTTAGACCTATCCATACAGAACCAACTGGATTATTAGGACCTGGTGGGATAATAGACTTACTACCATCACTGCCGCTGTAGGTATAGTTGGGCTCATGTACCTTTACCTCTACGGTATGCGTGCCTGTTGGGGATGGTGTTGCTGTACTGCCCACTGTCGTCGGATAACTGGCAATCAAGTTATTGTTACTATCATAAGCGTACAACGTTTGCGTGCTTTTATCTGCAACCACGCGGCTGACAGGTTTGGTATTAGGGTTGCCAGGATTATAGACCGTGATTGTCTCGCCAGCACTAAAACTGGCGTTGGGATTTAGCGCTTTGAGATATTTTTCACTGATGTGGAACTTTTCTGCCAGTGCTTCGGTTAGGCTCTCATAGTACATGCCATCCAGTTCAGCTTTCGCTTCTGCGCCAGCGGGGATGTTGATGGTTTTTACATCGATATCAGCATCAGTCAGTTGATAGCTGACCAGTACTGGCTGCGCCATCAACTTCTCATTTTTGGTCAGCGCCTGCCATGTTTCATTGTTTAGGTTATCAGTAACACTCAGACCATTTGCTTTTTGAAAGGCTTGCATTGCTTTACGGGTATTTTTGCCCCAATAGCCATCAACGGCACCGACGCCACTGTGATGCCAGTTTAGTAGCGCTTGCAGTTTAGTGCCGATGTTGCGGTCGATGTTAGTACCTTCTTGCCAAGTGGCAGTATTTATCTTTTGTGCCACTGTTGGCAAATTGTCGGTGGTATATTTAATAGTCGGTAAAAACTTATTCAAGGATGTGGCAGCTTTACTATTACCTGCAATTTTTTGGCTGACACCATTAGTTACTGGGCTAGTATCTTTGGCATTGCTAGCGTTATCTTTATTGACAGCGTTGGTCGTGGCGTTGCTTGCAATATTTGCACCATCATTAGTTGCAGCAATGCTTTGGCTCATAAAAACAGCCGTAGACAGACCAATGGCAGCGACTGCTTTGCTGATTTTCGTTAATTGAAACATGTAACGCTCCTAATATAGTTATCGTTAAATTCTTATAATTGGTATTTTTATCTAAAAACTTTATCACTCACAAAACGTGTGCTGATCGATCTATGCTCGATCATTCAATCGCGCCCTAATAACCCAATTTTAGGCACATTCTTGTTGCTAAATTATTGACCTGATTCTCACTGCTAAAAATCGCATGAACGATAAAAGCTATGGGCTTGTTTATAAGTGAACCATAGTGCCATATCCCGCTGTGAGCATATAACGGCTTTCTGTTAAAAAAACGAGCATTGTGCAGTCTCTCTGTTAATGCCAATTTTCAGTTTAGCGAAATTTTCTATACAGGAAGTACTACGAACTGTAATTATATGAACTACCGACCACCTAAAGAGGTGGCGGTTTCTTAGGTAATACCCATACTTGATACGATGTTTTGTATCAGCGGTTAGGCAAATGGACTAAGCTAACCCCGTCGCACCGACGGTTTTGATTGTTGCCAACTTCAATCCTTCGTTTAGGATATTGATACTGGCGTTGATGTCTCTATCATTGTCCTGCAAGCAACTTGGGCAATTCCATGTCCTCACCTGTAATGGTAGCTCAGCCTTAGTCAGCACATGAGCGCACCCTGAGCAGGTTTTAGAAGATGGATACCATCGGTCTATTTTCACCAGCGTTTTGCCGTACCAGTCCGCTTTATAAGCCAGCATGGTGGTAAACGCTGACCATGAGCTGTCTGATATGGCTTTAGCTAACTTTTTATTCTTAACCATGCCTTTGACGTTCAAGTCCTCAATGGCAATCACATCGTGGTTTTTGATGAGAGTGAATGAGAGTTTGTGTAGAAAGTCTTTTCGGATATTGGTTATTTTTTCATATACCTTAGCGACTTTAACTTTTTGCTTTTGATAGTTGCGGCTGTCAG
>NZ_JASDCF010000028.1 GCF_030408035.1 Psychrobacter sp. APC 3426 | reverse complement strand
AGTCAAGAGGTGAGAGATTGTGAGCCTGTGGGTCCGACGACATTGAATCCTGTAAAAGAGCCAGAAAAGATGAGATTACAAGCTGCTTAATTGGGCTTGATGGTGACAACTAGCTTGAAAAACTCCGCTAGTTAAATCTACAATTTAGAATTAATACCTTTAAAGTATCCAATTAAGATATATTTGATATTGGAAAACGTTTCTAAACTCATTTATTGTAAAGTAATTAGCTAAACGGAATAGTTCAATAAATATTGTCAATATAGCAAGGAGATGCTAAATGAATAAGATGATTTTTAAAACGCACACGCAGTCTGAGGATGTTTTTTTAAAAGAATGCTGGTATGTTGCTGCGCTTTCAACCGAGGTTGATGCATTTAATCTATTTAAGCGCAAAATTATGAATATCAACATGGTAATTTATCGCACTCAAGATGGTATGCCTGTTGCGCTACATGATCGTTGTCCTCATCGTTTCGCACCTTTAAGTTTAGGGAGAAGAGAAGGCGACCAATTGGTTTGCCCATATCATGCTTTAAAATTTGATTGCACTGGTCAATGTGTACATAATCCTCATGGGAAAGGTCACATTCCAACTGCGGCGAAAATACAATCTTTTCCTTTGATAGAACGCTATGGTTTTGTTTGGATTTGGATGGGTAACGCAGAAAACGCCGATGAAAATTTAATCCCAGATTACAGCGAACTATTGTCAGGACATCCAAATTCGGTTGGTCATACCTATATGCATGTAAAATGCAATTTTGAACTCTTAACCGATAATGTAATGGATTTAAGTCATATCGATCATGTACATGGTGAAATTATTACAACGCGTGGCAAGCTGTCACCAATTATTCCACAGGTTACAGAAACATATAATAGTATTTCTGCACGTTGGGAATGGGAACAACAACCTGCAATGATGATTTTTGCACCATTGTTACCAGATCCACAAGCCTCAGCTCAGCAATATTTTAACATCACATGGACGGCACCTTCGCATATTCAACTTACTGTTGCTGCTGTACAAAACGGAGAATTTGGCGTAGATGATTTAAATCAATATGATTTACATACTACCACCCCTGAAACTGATACCACAACGCACTATTTCTTTGCGACACGTCGTAATCATATCGAAGAAGATGCAAGTTTTAATATGATGAAAATTCAGAATATGCATCGTGCATTTGAAGATGAAGACGTACCGTTACTTGAAGCCGTACAGACAGAGATGGAAACTACCGATTTCTTCTCTTTAGACCCATTATTAATGTCAAATGATATTGCACCTGTACGTGTACGTAAGAAACTTTTAGAGCTGATTAGCCAAGAGACACAGCAAAATCAAGCTTAAATATTATCAATACATCGTGAAGTACTTGTTGAGAAGTACTTCATGTTCATTCCACTAAAAGGAGGTGGTGGTTATGACAGTAGGAAAATTAAAGCTCAGAGTGACAGATATCCAATGTGAAGCCAAAGGTATCCTGCTCTTGGAGCTTAGAGATGAAAAGAAACAAGCACTTCCATCATTTACAGCAGGGTCGCATATAGAAATTTATCTTGCGAATGGACTGACGAGACATTACTCATTGTTAAATTCATCTGTAGAGACTGATCGTTATGTATTTTCTGTGAGTTTGGATCCAAATAGCCAGGGTGGTTCAGCTTTTATTCATCAAAAGATAAAGCTTGGTGATATGCTGAGCGTAAGCACACCACGTAATCATTTTGAGTTGGTTGATGCTGAACAATATTGTTTCATTGCAGGAGGGATTGGGATTACCCCAATTCTCTCGATGATTCATTGGTGTATTGCACATCAAAAAAAATGGACATTATATTATTCTGTACGAAATCGACAACGTGCTGCATTTTATGAAAGTCTATGTGCGCTTAATCAGGAAAAAAATATTCATTTCCATTTCAATGATGAACAAGCAGATTTGTTGAATTTACAAAAAATTGTACAAGATAATGCTGAAAATACCCATATCTATTGCTGTGGTCCAAATCCACTAATGCTGGCACTCAAAGAGGCTTCAGCTGATATTGCAGAAAGAGTACATTTTGAATGGTTTAATGCGCCGAAACTGAATACGTCAGAGAATAAGACAGAACTGGCTATATCAGACTTTACCGTAAAATTAGCAAAATCAGGACGCGACATTCTTGTAAAACCTGAGCAGTCAATCTTGGAAGCAATCGAAGCGCAGGGCGTAGAGGTACCATTTTCTTGCCGTGCGGGTATTTGTGGTGCATGTGAATGCAGAGTACTTCGTGGTGAACCTGAGCACTTAGATATGGTTTTAAGCGATACTGAGAAACAAGGCAATCAACGGATGATGATTTGTGTTTCTAGATCACGTTCTCCTGTTCTAGAATTAGACCTTTAAACTAATTGATTTTATACAGTACAATGTGCATTAAATCAATAAGGATATTCATCATGAAAAAAATATCAATCATTCGAAAGAAAATACAGGGTTAAGGTTTGCTATAAACTTGAAGAATGAGAATCATAGGCTGACTTTTAGAATTCATCTGCCAATGCGATTCGTTCCATTTTTTCCTGTTCTAAATTCTATAAATTTAGGCGTAGTTTGGCACTTTTTACCGCATTTTTAAATTAGGGACACGGCCTAATAAAGATATATCGAATCATAATTTTAAACCCTGTAGAAGATATGGATTGAATGTGAATAACCTCATTGATGTGCGCATAAAGCAAATGCGCTATGAATCTGACAATATCCTAAGTATTCAACTTGTTCCAATTCATACCAAGTTATTACCTCATTTTAATAGTGGTGCGCACATAGACTTCCATTTTCCTCATGGCAAAGTACGTCAATATTCACTCATTAGTCCACTACAAGACCGTAGATATTACGAAATAGGTGTTTTAAAAGAGCCGCAATCACTAGGTGGATCTCGTTATATTCACGAGCAACTTAGAGTGGGCGACCTTATTAAAATAAGTGAACCACGTAATCTATTTGAACTCGATGATACTGACCAAAAAGTTCTGTTGATTGCAGGTGGAATCGGCATTACACCTATTTTGAGTATGTGGTCAAGCCTTGCTATCGATCAACGTAAATGTGATTTACATTATTGTATACGTCAGCCGAATATCCCATTTATTGACCGTATTGATGAATTTCATATCATGAACCGTAATAGCCATTATGTGACCTATATTGGTAATCAACAAACTAACGGCTTTGATATCGCAGCAGTTTTACAGCAAGAAAAAGTCAATACACACATTTATGTTTGTGGCTCTGCACATTTTATTCAATATGTTGAAAGTCAGGCATTAAAAATGCAATGGACTAAACCTTTTATTCATAAAGAGTGCTTTAAAAATACTAATACTGCATTGCAGTTGGCTCCTTTCCAAGAACACATCATAGAAATTGCATCTACAGGACAAAAAATTTCATTATTACAAACAGATAATATTGCCGAGGTTTTAAATAAGGCAGGTTATGTAGTACCAATGTCATGTGAACAGGGTATTTGTGGTACATGTACACTGCGTTACACCGAAGGAGAGCTGCATCATCAGGATATGATTTTAAATGAAACAGACCATTTGACTATGTTTACACCCTGCTGTTCAAAAATAAAATCACAGCACCTTATTATTGATCTTTAAGAGGACAGCCGCACAATATGGATATTCGCCAAATGAAATATTTCATTGCTGTAGCTGATGAGATGAGTTTCACAAAAGCGGCTGAAAAATTATTTATTGCTCAGCCACCATTAAGTCGTGCTATACAAAATTTGGAAGAAGAGTTAGAAGTGTCGTTATTGGTACGTAATACTCGATCCATAGAATTGACAGAGGCAGGTAAATACTTCTATGAAAATTCTAAAAAAATTGTGCAGAGTGAAATGCATCTTAAGAAGATGACTCAGCAAATTGGCGGAGCCAATAATACACTGCGTATTGGATTTATTGGTTCTGCCATGTACAGCGAACTGGCAGAATGCATCAAATATTACCGATTAAAGTATCCTGATATTTCCATTCATGTCGAAGCCATGAATACTCTTCAACAGATTGAAGAATTAAAAAACGGCAAGATTGACATAGGAGTTGGTGGGCTTAAAATTATAGATCACGAGATTGAGCGTATTATTCTGAAAGAAGAAAAACTTTATGTTGCTTTATACAAAGAGCATCCACTGTTACAGCTAAAAGTTAACCAGTCTCTGTCTTTAGAAGATATCGTTAATGAACCGATGATTTTATTTCCTGATACTCCACAACCAAATTTCCTATTAATTATTCTTAAAATTTTCGAAGTCAAAATGATGTCACCCTCAAATTTATTTGAGCCTGTACGTGATATTCAATCTGCTTTGGGATTAGTGTTGGCTGGATTTGGAATTACAATAGTGAATGAGGGGGTGGTTAATCTTTATAGTAAAGATCTGGTATTTCTTCCTCTAAGTGAAGAGTTTGCTTTTAGCCCAATTATTCTCAGATACCGAAAAAAAGAAAACTATACCGTCGTTGATAATTTCGTTAATGTAGCTAAAAAAATATTTAATCATAAGTTAAAGTCTACTTAATCGTATCGACTTATTGATGAAAAGAATATGTATCAAAGGTAGAGGACGTTCAAAACTCTGTGTCAGCTAAATTAAAGATTCATAACGCTATAGTCAGTTCAAAATAAAATTGTTATGGTTAGGACAAACATCATAAAACAATTTGGATAAGTCATTTTCCATCCAGCCTTGGCGTAGAAACTTCACCTGAGCCCATTTCTTTTCGATAGGGTTCAGATCAGGGCTGTAGGGTGGCAGCCATAGAATACGATGACCATGCCTATTAAGTAGCTTTTGAATACGCTTACTCTTATGAAATCTGGCGTTATCCATCACAATCACGCATTTGGTTTTAAGCGTTGGGATTAGCTTATGTTTGCACCAGTGATAGAAGACGATGCTGTTGATGTTTGTCTCAAAGTAACCTAGGGCAAACAGCATCTTTTCATATAGAGCTCCGATGACATTCGTTCGCTTTTTTGCTTGCCAGTTGTAGCTATCGATACAGGGTTTACCAATCGGTGCATAGCCATGAGAGCGAATGGTTTCAGCCTCAAAGCCGCGCGCGTATATATAAACGATGGGATAGCCTTGCTGCCTAAAGCTATTAAGTTTGCTCTGATACTGTGCTATTTTTATCGGACAGGCTTTTAGATGCTCTAAGGTCTTTTTTTTGACTGATACCAAGACGCTTTAGGGCATGATAAATGCCTGTTTTACTACAGTTTAAACGACGAGCTCGCTCATACTGGTAATCATCAGGATGTTCTTTGACATCATTGAGTAGCACGTCATCTGGTATTTTATAGGGTTTGGTTTGCCTGGTTGTTTTACTATGAACACGTCGCTTCCAGTTTTGTATGGTGGTTGGGCTGAGGTTATAGAATTCAGCTGCCTCGGCAAAGGTCATACCCTCGTCTAAGCTTTTTAGTACTTGTTTGCGAAAATGTAGCGAGTAAGTCAGTGGGATTGACTATAGTTTTAGTTACTTTGCATATAACAATCACCGCTAATTGAGCTTGCGTAGTCGATAGTCAAGTTTTGCGCGGCTGATATTTAAGAGTCGTGCAGCCTTTGATACATTACCATCACACTGACTTAAAGCGACACGAATAAGCTTGTCGTTAAACACTTCTAAATCAAAGCCACCATGGAATAAAGTGGCAAGTGCGGTATTACTATGGTCGTCAATGCTAGAATGCTGTAAACCACCACTTTCAGCCGATATTCGAAGCTTATTATCATTCATATTATTATCTTCGATATTGGATAAAAGTAAATCACTAGCATCAATCCACTTGTGGTTATCATTGAGTATGACCGCTCGCTCGGTGACGTTTTGTAGCTCTCGTATATTGCCTGGCCAATTATATAAACTCAGATATTCTCGCGCTTGATCTGTAAAACCTTGAATATTTTTTTGATACATATCCGCATATTTATGTAAGAAAAACTTGGCTAGTAGAAGTATGTCCTGCTTACGCTCTCGTAAAGGAGGTAGGTAGATAGGAAAAGTGTTTAATCGATAATATAAATCTTGACGAAACTTTCCTTGAGCTACGGCCTGTTTTAGATTCTCATTGGTGGCTACAACCACTCGAATATCAACAGCTATATCAATGTAGCTACCGATGTGGTTGAGTGTACCTTCTTGTAATACGCGCAGTAGAGCTGCTTGCGCCCGCGGTGATAACTCAACAACTTCATCCAAAAAGAGTGTCCCTAAATGCGCCGCTTCAATTTTGCCTTTTCGAGATTGCGTAGCGCCAGTAAAAGCGCCTTTTTCAACACCAAACAGCTCAGACTCAATAAGATCGGTAGGGATGCTGGCACAGTTTATAGCGATGAAAGGGTTGCTTCTGCGATCACTAGCATCGTGGAGCGCTTGAGCAAATACCTCTTTACCAACCCCAGTTTCTCCTTGCAATAAAACAGTCGCTTTGGTTTTTGCGACCTTTTTCATCAGCGCTGTTGCCTTTTTAAAAGAAGGCGATTCACCAATAGCAGAAAAAAATCCTTCAGGGTTGATACGTAAATCAGGGTTTTGTCTTTTTATCTCATCAAAATTACTGCGCCGCTCAAACAGTTCAGTATTTAAGCGCTCAGTGTTGAAAAACCTTTCAAGATCCGTTTCTTCCTCCCAGTCCTCTAATGGTCGCCCTTCAATACGACAATGATCAAAACCCATTGCCGCGCATTGTACTTCTTTAAAAGCAATCTGACGGCCAAAGAAGGAGCTGGTATAGCCGCTGGCGTAACCCAGTGAGCTAAAACATATCGGCTTATCTGAAACCCCATGAAACTTTTTATGATAAGCCACTTCAAATGAATGATGCCAGTCAAAGCTTGCAAAAAACTCTCCATTATCGAAATCTACGATCATCTCGTCAGGAACTACTTTTACCATTCCTCGAATAGTATGTAGTTGTGGACCAGACAGAAACACTTCTTTCCAGCTACCATCTGGACGTAATTTCTTACTAATCTCAGCGTCTTGTTCCCCAGCAAAATGACCGTAACGAAAAAAAAGCCGCTGCATAATATCGCTACCCAAAGTCGACTCGACATCCTCTCGTAGACGCCATAGGGCATGAGCATGGCTTAATATCATGCGTTGACCGCCGAACCATATTTTCCCTGAATGCAAATCAAACTCAAGATGTGTCAATAAATCTTCGATTCTCTTTGAGAATTCAGTTTTCTCTTTATTATTTTTTTTATTAAGTTTGATTGGCTCAGGTATAGCCTTGCCATCGAGAAATTTAGATGGATGAGGGACTGCATTTACTTCAGGAGTATCATCTTTATAAGAGGTTTGTTTTGACATAGCAGATGCGTTCCTTGTAAGGAGCTGAGTAACATCTATCCTTAGATGGTTAAGCCAATCATCATTACACATCCATCTAAATCATGCAATTTTATCATGCTAAATACATGGCCTATCAAGCTATATCAAACTATGAGCAGCGATTCTAAATTTAATAATTTAAGTATTTCATGAAATTTTGAAAAATGAATGACTCAAATCATGAAATAAAACTATTGAGCTTAGATGGTTAATGCGTAGTGTTATTTAATAATTTTATTAAAATCAAAAACTTAAGTCAATAATTATAAAGTTGGCATACAACTTGTAAGGTAGTAAATACCGGATAAGGACTGTCTATATTCATACCATTTAAGAAAAGGAGTTGAGAATGAATTCACCTAATACCTCATCAAATTATCATCAAGAGTCTAATCTTTCTTTTAATGACTTGCCCAAATATGTTCGGGTTAGAAGTGATCCGGATGATAAGTTTGTCATGTTTGACTTTGCTATTGGCGAATCTAGTCTCTTTGTTGAGCTAGTATTACCTCCTGAAAGCTTTAAGGAGTTTTGTGCCAATAACAACGTCATCAACATGACACCTGAGCAGATGCATATTAATGATCAGGAAGAAGACAAGTGGCGTTATGGCACAGAGACTACCTTAGTAGGCCAAAACCACTCAGAAACTCGCAACCATTAAACCTACTTCATCATAATTGTTGTTAAACACGGAAGGCGCTCGCGACTAGAGCGCAATAATTTATATCAAGGAGAAAAAAGCATGTCTTTAGAAATCAAAACATCAACGCTTGAACCCGTTCGTCATACCTATGCGAACATCGCTCGGCGTTTTGGTGACAAACCTGCAACTCGTTATCAAGAGGCAACTTATGATGCGCAGGGCACGGCTAACTTTAATTATCGTCCACTATGGAATCCTGACAAAACATTGAACGATGAAAACTACACGATTATTCAGATGGAAGATTGGTACGACCTGAAAGATCCTCGTCAGTTTTATTATGGTGCCTATGTTCAGAATAGAGCACGTATGCAAGACATCGCCGAAGGGAACTATAAGTTCTTCGAAAAACGTGAGCTTGTAGATAATTTAGATGAAGAAGTAATAGAAGCCATTACTTTTGGTCTGATACCCCTACGTCACGTTGAGCAAACTGCCAATCTAAACTATATGTATGGTGCTGCTTATGGTTATGGCACAGCAATTACCCAAGCGTGTTTGTATGCTGGCATGGACAGACTGGGCATGGCGCAATACTTATCTCGTATTGGCTTGTTGATTGATGGCAACTCTAGTGACTCATTACAGCAAGGCAAAGAGTACTGGATGAACGATGACGCGTGGCAAGGTATTCGGGCGCTTTGTGAACATACCTTAATCGTCAAAGATTGGTTTGAGCTGTTTCTCGCGCAGTCTTTAGTCATAGATACTTTTATTCACGTTGTACATTATCAGCATTTAGATAACTGGTTGGTTGAAAATAACGGTCGTGATATCGCTATCCTGACTGAGTTTATGCAAGATTGTTTCAAAGACATAACGGGCTGGAGCAACAGTATCATCAAGACGGTGGTTGCAGAAAGTGAAGAAAATAAGGAGTGCTGCCAGCAGTGGCTAGATACGTGGCAAGAGAAAGTTGCCACTGCCTATCGTCCTTTGATTGAAAAGCTATTTGATGCTGAACAAGTGTTAGTCGTGTTGGATGACATTCAGGCACAGTTGGCAAAACGTTGTAAAACTGCCGGTTTAGTTGTGCAAAGCGCTGCTTAATCTAATTATAAATTTATCATCGTAAATTAAACCAATTTTCATGGAAGAAGCTTATGTCAAAAGTATATCTGGCGTTACAAGACAACGATATGTCGCGTTATATCGTTCAGGCTGTTGAAGAAGATAATCCAGAAGTCACCGTTACCTACCAGCCAGCTATGATTCGTATGGAATGCGAAGATCGCTTGGTCATCAATCGCGAAACGGTAGAAGAAAAGCTCGGCCGTGAATGGGATGTTCAAGAGCTGCAGCTTAGCTTGGTAACACTTGGCGGGAATGTCGAAGAGGAAGAAGATTCTCTGACACTGAGCTGGAGTTGATAGTCTTAATTAGCTATGAACGATTGAAGTATATCATTAACTAATAACCTAGCATTTGCTAAGGAGTACAACATGAGTATCACAAAAACTAAAAAGCGCTTAAATCTGAAAGAAAAGTATCGGCTACTCACTCGTGATCTTGATTGGGACTTTTCTTATGAAGATAAAAAAGAAGCCTTTCCTCACGAAGACTTTGAAGGTATCAAGATTACTGATTGGTCAAAGTGGGAAGACCCGTTTCGTCTGACGATGGATACTTATTGGAAGTATCAGGCCGAAAAAGAGAAAAAGCTTTACGCTATTTTTGATGCATTTTCTCAGAATAATGGTCAAATGAACGTCTCAGACCCACGCTACCTTAATGCTATCAAGCTTTTTTTGACAGCAGTTACTCCTTTAGAGTATCAGGCCTATCAAGGCTACGCTAACGTAGGTCGTCAGTTCAGTGGTATTGGTGCACGCATTGCTTGTCAAATGCAGTCTATCGATGAGCTACGTCATGTTCAAACCCAAGTTCATGCAATGAGTCACTTTAATAAGTATTTCAATGGTTTTCAAGATTGGAGCCATATGCATGACCGTGTTTGGTATTTATCTGTTCCTAAGTCGTTCTTTGAAGACGCACGCTCAGCAGGACCATTTGAGTTCTTGCTTGCCATTTCGTTTTCTTTTGAATACGTACTAACCAATTTGTTATTCGTACCTTTCATGTCTGGTGCAGCTCACAATGGTGATATGGCTACCGTCACTTTTGGCTTTAGTGCCCAATCGGATGAAGCACGTCATATGACATTAGGGCTTGAGATTATCAAGTTCTTGCTAGAACAGCACGAAGATAACCTGCCAATTGTACAAAAATGGATTGATAAGTGGTTTTGGCGTGGCACCCGTCTACTGTCTATCGTGGGCATGATGATGGATTATATGCTACCGAACAAAGTTATGTCTTGGAAAGAAGCGTGGGAAGTATATTTTGAAGATGCGGGCGGGGCGTTGTTTGATGATCTCGCTCGTTATGGCCTAAAAAGACCAAAATACAGCGAAGTAATTGAAAAGGAAAAAGAACATATCTCGCATCAAGCATGGTGGATTTTCTATAACTTCGGTCATGCGGCTGGTTTCCATACCTTTATCCCTTCTGATGAAGAGCTTGACTGGCTCAGTGAAAAATACCCTAACACTTTTGATAAATACTATCGTCCGCGTTGGGAGTTGGCAAAGAAAATGGAAGCAGAAGGCAAGCGTTTTTATAGCTCAGGCCTGCCTATGTTGTGCCAAGTCTGTCAGGTACCCATGACCTTTACGGAAATGGACGGTGATCCTGGTACATTTAGCTATCGCACGACAGTTTATAACGATGAGCGCTACCACATGTGTTCAAATGGTTGCCATGATATCTTCGTTGATGAGCCTGAAAAGTACGTGCAAGCGTGGTTACCAGTACAGCAAATATTGCAAGGTAACTGTGGTGGCCCTGAGCTTGAGAAGATTCTTAGTGAGTATTATCGCTTCAATGTGGGTGTCGATAATATGGACTTCAAAGGTTCTGTGGATGAGCAAAACTGGAACAAATGGAAAGGCACCGCTTAATTTATTGGTTGATTAGAGCTTAGTAGCGCGGCTAAACAAAGTCAGCGCTACTGAACCAAAATACACAAATAAGCTCTCAACAATAGAATGTTAAATAGTTAGTAAGCAAGTAATTAATTAGCAAATATATTAATAAGGAAATTATTATGGCAGTTACAGCGATTCGCCCAGATTACACGGGCAAGGTTATGGACAAACAAGAAAACTATGGCGACAACATTCTAGTCTTTATTGGTTGGGATGAGCATTTACTGTTTTGTTCAGCTAAAGCCTTCCCATTACCTCCCACAATGACTTTTGCAGATTTTAAGGCTGGAGTATTATCTGAAGGTTTTAATCAGCATCCAGATTTTGAAAATATCAAATGGGATGAGGTTGAGTGGAATCTTAATGGAGAATCAATAACGCCAACAGATGACAAAACGCTTGAAGCATTAGGGTTTGATCACAAGTCATTATTACGATTTAAAACACCTGGCTTAAATGGTTGGAAAGGAACAGGGGTATAAAATCCACCATTATTTGAAGCGCACATTCATCTAAGTAATAAATAATTACAGATATTGCGAGGGAGAGCGATATGTCTTATGAAGTCACTATTGAGCCGACCGGTGATGTTATTGAAGTAGAAGATGGTCAAACGATACTGCAAGCTGCCTTAAGGCAAGGGGTTTGGTTACCTTTTGCTTGCGGTCATGGTACTTGCGGTACTTGTAAGGTTCAAGTTTTGGAGGGGTTTGCGGATCTTGGTGAGGCTTCTACTTTTGCACTGATGGAGGTTGAGCGCGATGAAGGCAAAGTACTCGCTTGTTGTTGTTATCCTGAGTCCGATTTGGTCATCGAAGCCGATATAGATGTTGATCCTGACTTTTTGGGCTATCCGGTAGAAGATTATACAGCGACAGTTGAGTCAGTGACGCCTTTATCGCCTACTATTTTAGGAATTCGCTTGCAGTTAGATCGCGATATGCAATTCCAAGCCGGCCAATATATCAACTTAGATATCCCTGATGTTGGGACGCGAGCCTTTTCTATTGCCAATCCGCCGTCGCAGTCTAATATCGTTGAACTTCATGTGCGCTTAGTCAGTGAAGGTAAAGGCACTTCTTGGCTCCATAATGAGTTAGCAGTTGGTGATAGCATCGAGCTGTCAGGTCCTTATGGTCAGTTTTTTGTGCGCAGTAGCGATAGTCAAGATATGATCTTTGTGGCAGGCGGGTCAGGTTTATCAAGTCCTGAGTCGATGATTCTGGACTTATTAGAGCAAGGGGAAACTCGTCAGCTCTATCTGTTTCAAGGGGCTAGAAATATTCCTGAGCTATATCATAGAGATAAGTTTGAGCAGCTAGCAACAGAGCATGACAACTTTCATTACATTCCTGCTTTAAGTGATGAAGATACGTTAGGGGAATGGTCAGGCTTCAAAGGTTATGTGAATGATGCGGTCAAGCACCATTTTAATGGGAAATGCTCAGGTCATAAAGCGTATATGTGTGGTCCGCCGCCTATGATTGATGCGACTATTACAACTTTGATGCAAGCCCGTCTATTTGAGCGCGATATTCATATGGAGCGTTTCTTAACTGCGGCTGATGGTACGGACGAGTCAAGTCGTTCTGCTTTATTTAAGCGTATTTAGTAGTCATAAGTTTGTCATATTTTTCTCACTATATGCTTACATAAAAACCCCGCCATCTGAACTGCCCCATAAGTTGGACACAACTTATGGGGTATTTTTATGCGTTACAATCTAGACTTTAAGATCAAAGTCATCGCATACTATCGTCAAGGACATGCCGGAATCGCAACAGTAAAGAAGTTTGGACTTGATAAAAAAATAGTGTCTAAGTGGACTTATCAATACCAAAGCGGCGGTATAGAGGCTATCAAGCCAAAGGCGAGTAAAACTAAATACAGTAGCGACTTTAAACACCAAGTGATAACCTTCATGTTAGAACAAGGCTTAAGTCAATCTGAGACGGCATTAAAGTTCAACATCAGCTCACCCGCTCTTAGCAGTCTTTGGCATAAAGCGTATCGACAGTATGGTATGTCTGGACTCACTCCCAAACGACAAGGTAGAGGCGCCATGACCAAGCCAGATATCACAAGAAAACCAGATGACGACAAGACAACAGCAGAGATTAAGCGTGAACTGGCATACCTGCGCACGGAGAACGCTTACCTAAAAAAGCTCGATGCCTTGCTCAGGGAGAGGGAACAAACTGCGACAAAGCAAGGCTCATCGAAGGATTAAGAGATCAATATCTTTTATCTGACTTATTAAAGATAGCACGTATACCAAGGAGTAGCTTCTACTACCATAGAACAACGCTAAGTCATAAAGACAAATACGCTCATATAAAGCAGCGTATTGCCGATTTGTATCACAAGCACAAGGGCAGGTATGGCTATCGCAGAATCACTGTCGCATTAAAACAGTCAGGTGTTCATCATAACCATAAGCTTATTGCCAAGCTCATGAAACAGTCGAAACTCAGTGCGAAGATAAGAAGACAAAAGTACCGCTCATATAAAGGTCAACTGGGTAAAATAGCAAAGAATCATTATTACAACAATGAGCGTATTCAATTGAAACTAAAAGGACTGAGTCCTGTGCAGTACAGAACTCAGTCCTTGGGGTAAACTAAACCGTCCAAGTTTTTTGGGGGGGGCAGTTCATATTTATGTCGAGGTTTTTTAGCTATCGTTTAAAGCGAATCATTTTAATCGGTTTAAGCACTATGTTTATTTAAATAAAATGCTTATTTAGGCAAAGTGTTTACGAATAGTTTGATTGAATACTTGTGGTTGCTCAATATTTGAAATGTGTGACGCGTCAATAGTCGCGAGTGTGGCATTTGGGATATGATCGACCATATATTGACTATCGGCCACCGTCGTCACTGGGTCTTCAGTACCTGCCACCACCGTAATCGCGACATCGATATCTTTTAACTGCTCGCGAGTATCAGCGACAGCCAGCGCTTCACAACAGCTGGCATAACCTTTGCTACTGCTAGCGGCAAGAGTGTCAGACAAGGCGTTGACGATATCAGGATGGTTACTGATAAAGCCCTCAGTAAACCAGCGCGATGCGGCTGTAGCGGCGATAGAATCCAAACCTTGCGCGCGAACCAATTGAGCGCGCGCTATCCACGCCGCCTCATTACCAATCTTGGCAGCAGTATTGCACAGCATCAAGTGATAAAAGCGGTTAGGATAATGGAGGGCCAGCCATTGACCCGTCATGCCGCCCATTGAGATGCCACAAAAGAACGCTTTATCAATATTCAAGTGATCGAGCAGATCAATGACGTCTTGTCCAAGCTGATCTAAGCTATAAGGGCCTTTGGGTGCAGAAGATTTTCCATGACCACGAGTGTCATAACAGATGATGAAATAATCGTTTTGCAAAGCATCAATTTGCGGCTGCCACATGTGGTAGTTGGTACCTAAAGAGTTGGAGAATATAAGCGCAGGGTTACGGCTATCACCAAAAGTGACATAGTTTAAGGTAATGTCTTTATTTTCAAGTACAGGCATAACGATCATCCTTATTTGTCATTTTGGGGTGATTATGATGGTAGTGGCGTATAGGTTTATGGTGGTTGGCCATTAATGCATTCAGTGTTCAATTCGTTCAATAATCATCGCGATACCTTGTCCAACACCAATACACATCGAGCAGATGGCATAACGCTTATCCGTTTTCTCAAGTTGATTGAGTGCTGTCAAAATCAAACGTGCGCCTGATGCGCCAAGTGGGTGACCAAGCGCAATCGCACCACCATTCGGATTGACACGCTCGCTATCGTCAGCTAATCCCAAGTCACGCGTGCAGGCTAGGGATTGCGCTGCAAAGGCTTCGTTTAATTCAATGACATCCATCTCATCAAGTGACAGTCCAGTTTGCGCCAGTAGTTTTTTGATCGCAGGCGCTGGAGCAAAGCCCATAATACGTGGTTCGACACCTACCGTGGTGGAAGCCACAATACGCGCACGCGGCTTGAGATTAAATTCTTTAATGGCTTGCTCTGACGCTACTAAGAAGGCTGCTGCGCCATCATTAATGCCTGAGGCATTACCAGCAGTGACTGTGCCATTTTCTTTAACGACGGCACGAAGTTTGGTTAATTTCTCAAGCGTGGTGTCTGCACGAGGATGCTCATCCTTATCGACAATGATGGGCTCACCTTTGCGCTGCGGGATAATGACTGGGGTAATCTCGTCTTTGAAAAACCCTGATGCTTGTGCGGCATGGGTACGTTGTTGGCTGCGTAGTGCAAAGGCATCTTGGTCAGCACGATTGATGTTGAACTGCTCAGCGACATTTTCCGCCGTTTGCGGCATGGTCTCCGTGCCATATAACTCGTCGAGCTTTGGGTTGATAAAGCGCCAACCCATGGTAGTATCTTTTAATTTTTGGTTACGACCAAATGCCTGATTTGACTTACCCATTACAAATGGCGCACGGCTCATGCTCTCAACGCCGCCTGCGATAATGAGACTGGCTTCTCCGGCTTTAATTGCCCGTGCGGCGATGGCTAACGCATCCATTGATGAGCCGCATAAGCGGTTGACCGTAGTAGCAGGCACTTGATAAGGAAGACCTGCGAGCAATGATGACATGCGCCCGACGTTACGGTTGTCCTCACCGCTTTGATTGGCGCAACCGTAAATAACATCATCTACTTGCACCCAATCGACATTGGTATTGCGTTCCATCAAGGCTTTAATAGGAATAGCGCCCAAATCGTCGGTACGTACAGGGGCTAGACTACCACCGTAACGTCCAAAAGGCGTGCGAATGGCGTCAATAATATAAGCGTTGTTTAAATCAGTGGTTGAATCGATCATAGTGATTATCCTAAGTTTTAATTATGAGGCGTTTTTATTTAGTCTCGTTAATGAGTGTGGCACCCGTTACCGCTTGTAAGTCATTAAAGCTTAGGTTTTCGACCATTTCAGTCACTACCAGCCCTTTAATCGAAACGTCTATAACACACAGGTCGGTGAAAATTCGATCGACGCAGTTTTTGCCAGTCACAGGATAGGTAAGCTCGCTGACGATCTTGGGCTCACCAGTCTTGGTCGTATGATTGGTCATCACAAAGACTTTTTTGGCACCGATGGCTAAGTCCATAGCACCGCCAACTGCAGGTATTGCACCTTCTTCACCAGTGCTCCAGTTGGCCAAATCACCATTGGCCGCCACTTGAAACGCACCCAATACGCAAATATCAATATGACCGCCGCGCATCATGGCAAACGAGTCACCATGGTGAAAGAAGCTACCGCCATCTAACATGGTGACGTATTCCTTGCCAGCATTGATCAGCTCTGGATCTTCTTCGCCTTTGGCAGGGGGCGGGCCAAAAGCCAACAAGCCGTTTTCTGAATGTAAAAATACGTCTTTGTCATCAGGCAAGTACTTAGCGATTTTGGTGGGTAGACCAATGCCCAAATTGACATAGGCACCATCTGGAATATCTCGGGCAGCACGCTCAGCGATTTGATCCCGTGTGAGTAATGTATGGCTCATGATGACGCTCCTTATGATTGACCGTATTAAGCGCTGGCTGCGGTAGTAGAATGAGTAGGCTCGATTTGCACCACATGCTGCACAAAGATACCTGGCGTGATGATGTGTTCAGGATCAAGCTCACCCAGATCGACGCTTCTAGAGACTTGAGCGATCGTCACGTCAGCTGCCATGGCCATGATGGGACCAAAGTTACGTGCTGATTTTCGATAGACTAAATTGCCCCAGCGATCGCCCTGATCCGCTTTGATTAAGGCAAAATCTGCTTTGATTGGATATTCAAGCACATAGTCTTTGCCATCGATATGGCGCGTCTCTTTACCTTCAGCAAGCAAAGTACCAAAACCCGTTGGCGTATATACCGCACCAAGTCCCATGCCAGCAGCTTGAATACGGCAGGCCAGATTGCCTTGTGGCACCAGCTCAAGCTCGATTTTTCCCGCATGATATAGCTCGTCAAATACCCAAGAGTCTGACTGACGTGGGAACGAGCAAATGATCTTACGCACTGCCCCTGTTTTTAATAGTTTGGCAAGACCATGATCACCATTGCCTGCATTATTGTTAATAATCACTAGGTCTTTGATACCCAAATCAATGAGCGCATCAATCAGTTCGGCAGGTTGTCCTGCCGTACCAAAACCACCAATCATAATCGTGGCGCCGTCTTTGATTTGACTGAGCACATTCGTGATGCTTTTCTCCGCTTTGTTAATCATAGTTTGACCCCATTTTAGATCTTGTGGAAATCTTTAGAATACTTTGGTTAGCGACGCTCTGATCACCTCTCCCTCAAAAGTATTTTTATTTGAATACTCTTTATACACGGCGACATCCCCACCTAGTAGGTTAGGCGGTGAAAAATAGCCAATAGATAGTCCTAAGGCGTTTCTTTCTTCGTCGCCGTCACCGGTCTCAAAAGTGTTGTAACCAACCAGGCCAACATCTAGCAAGCCGTAACTTTTGCTCAAACCCCATTCAATGATTAGCTCATCATCTAGGTCGTCACCATTAGGCATCTCATAACGACTTAAGGCACTGAGATTTAAGTCACCTTGTTGGTTGAGCTTAACGTTACCACCAAGGGTAAGCATGACGGAATCATAACCTTTGCCAGGGCTTGCAAATCGATTGCTATCATAGTCGCCAGTTTCTGCCCAATAACCGATACCACTGACTGCATCCCATCTATCGCCATGCCAGCCTAATACACCGCCCACATATAAATCACCTAAGCCTGTACGTTCATCGACATCTTGACCACCGACTCTTAGATCTGTTTTTATAAGCGGTACAATGGCCTCTAATGTCAAATCGCCACCTAGTACCTTTTGCGGTGTGACCCATATCGCTCGATTGGCAAGTGCGGTAACATTAACCTCGCTGTCATTTGGTAACGCCTCATTTTCATCAGCGCTATAATTTACGAGATAGCCTTTGTAATACACTCCAGGTGGTGGTACTACACTTGCTTTTATTCCTTCAATGCCTGGGACGTAGTGGGAGTCAGAAGCATGGATGGTAAATGACAAGCTAGCAGCGATAGTAAGTAGGGTGATTTTCTTCATCGTATTTTTCATAGAACATCCTTGTTCATATTTTATTTTATGATTGTTCAAAACTTAAGATTAGTGTTTATATTAGTCAACCAGTTCATGAATGGATTAGTGAGTTAAAAAAGATTAGATATTAGGTTGAAAATAATGAGTGCTTACCGAAAGTTAAGCTTGATACCACAGCAGGGCGTGGTATCAAGTAGATATTGAGATTATTAGTCATGACTTTTATGTAAATACCTGAAGAAGCTAAGTATTTAAAAAAATATACTATCTAGCCTTGTGCACGGCACGGCGACGTGCTACCTCACTACCATGTACATCAGCTTTACTATTTTTTAACAGATGGAAGTCGAAATCGATTGAAGCATAAGGCTTATCAAGACCTTTTTCTTTGAGCTTATCAGCGTTGTCAACCATGGTGACTTCCGGTACTAAGCCTTCACGACTGGCAAAAGCAAAGTCATCCCAAAGGTATTCATCACCATCAATATTGATCTGCGTGGTTATTTTGCGCATACCTTCAGCACTAACGAAGAAGTGAATGTGAGCAGGGCGATTACCATGACGTCCTAAAGCACTTAATACTTGATCCGTCATACCACCTGGTGGTACTGAGTAACCCAGTGGCACAATACTACGAAAAGCATACTTGCCGTCACCATCAGTAATGATAGTACGACGTAGATTAAAGTCAGGTTGCGATTCATCGAAGTAAGAGTAGTTACCTAAAGTGTTGGCATGCCATGCCTCTACTTTAGCATTAGGGATAGGATTGCCATCTTCGTCATAAACATATCCTTGCATAAATAGCACTGTGCCTTCTTCATCTTCAGTACCATCATCAAGCCGCGCAAAGCCTTTTTCTTCAGGAGCACCTGATACATATAGTGGCCCTTCAATGGTACGTATTGTGCCACCTTCTAATCCAGCCGCTTTCATATGTTCTTCAATCATTAAATCCATGAAATGATCAAAACCTAAACCTGGTGATAAGAGGCCGGCTTCTTTGCCTAAATCGCCAATGTAAGACACACCAGTCCAGTATTCATCAGCAGTGATATTTAGATCATTAATCGTTTTCATCAAATCGGTCACAATGCGCAGGGTGATTTCTTGCACACGTGGATTAACTTGCTCAGGGAAGTCGATCTTGCCTTTAATGAACTGTTCAGCCAATTTTTCAATCTGCTTGTGTTCCATGTCCTTTCTCCTTGGGTTTAACCTGATTTGTGAGGATATCCTCGTGGTCGTTCAATCGTTTTAGCTGTCATTTTTTTTCAATCTGCTTGTGTTCCTTGTCCTTTCTCCTTGGGTTTAACCTGATTTATGAGGATATCCTCGTGGTCGTTCAATCGTTTTAGCTGTCATTTTCACGAACAGATGATGGATGACGAAGTAGTGGCGTAACTTCTACTTTCATGTAAGGATAAAGAGGCAATGACATCATGATATCGTGCAGCTCTTCATTGCTCTCAACATCAAAGATACTAAAGTTTGAGTACTCGCCAGCCAATCGCCAAATATGACGCCATTTGCCTTGCTCTTGCAATTTTTGTGATAGCGCTTTTTCAGTGGCTTTTAGTTCGGCAACTTTGTCAGCATCCATATCGTTTGGTATTAAGACATCCATTCGTACGTGATATAGCATTATTCTTTCCTTATGGTTTTGAGCCCGTTAATTATTTAATTCTTTATAAGCTATTTTCAGCAGCAAGGTAGGGTTGAGAGTTTGTATTTGATACCGCTGATAGGCTGAGTCCTGCATAATGATAGATTTTATCGCGATCCACCTCGATCCCTAGTCCAGGGCCCGTTGGCACAGACAGTCCAAAGTTACTGTAATCTAGCGGACGAGCTAGAATATCTTCGGTGAGTAATAGAGGTCCAAAAAGTTCAGTATCAAAATTTAAACTAGGGTAAGTTGAGAACACATGAGCCGATGCGGCCGTGCCAATGGGGCCCTCTAACATCGTACCACCGTATAATTCTATTCCTGCAAGCTGTGCCATTTGTCCAATGAGGCAGGCTGCCTTTAGTCCGCCAGCTTGGTTGATTTTGACTGCAAAGACATCGGCGCAATGATCAACTGCTAAACGAAAAGCATTTTGTAGATCTTGGACAATCTCATCGGCCATGATGGCTACCTCAAAATGCTCTTTTAAACGTTTCAGTCCCGCCTGATTACGCATAGAGATAGGTTGTTCTATTAAATCTACCCCGCCAGCTTGCAAACGCTTGATTGCGCTCATGGCTTCAAGCTCAGTCCATGCTTGATTGACATCGACGGTGACACGATACTCTGGTATAGCTTGCTTGATAGCCAGTACATGAGAAATGTCTTCATTAATAGGATTACTGCCAATTTTCAATTTGAAAATCCGATGCTTTTTTTGTTCGATCATCTGTTTTGCTTCGCTAATATCTTGATCAGTATTACCGCTGGCAAGTGTCCATGCCACTTCAAGCTCATTACGTACACGGCCACCTAATAACTCACTGACCGGTATGCCAAGACGTTTGCCCTCGATATCGAGTAGTGCGGTTTCAATTGCGCATTTTGCAAAGCGATTACCAATGATATGCTGATTTAGTAACTGCATAGCTTTGGCAGTGGAAGTGGGGGCTTCTTTTAATAACAAAGGCGTGAAGTAAGTGTCTATATTGGTCTTGATACTATGTGGGCTCTCTTCTGCATAGTTGAGCCCACCGATGGTTGTCGCTTCGCCCCAACCTTCAAGCCCATCTTCTGTCTGAATATGAACTAAGACTAAGGTCTGCTCATTCATTACCGTACAAGCAAGTTTATGAGTTCGAATGGTAGGTATCGGAACCAGCAATGTCGTAATTGAACGAATCATATTGCGCTAACCCTTGATTAATTAGTTGTTATGCTTGTTATTAACTATAAGGCTTATAAACTGCCGTGTCTAAGACCTTATATGATGCTTTTTTATACCTTTTAGGTATAGTATGATAGTAATACAAGGGTTTAATAGACGGACAAAGTTGATTGACAGCCTAATGATAATTAAACAATGATAATAAGGATAACGATATGGAGCTTAGACATTTACGTTATTTTGTCGCAATGGCAGAAGAAAAAAGCTTTAGTAAAGCGGCTGAGCGGCTTTTTATATCCCAGCCACCACTTAGTCGTCAGATAAAACAGTTAGAAGAAGAGATGGGAGTGCTTTTGATTGATCGTGATCAACGGCCTCTTAAGTTAACTGAAGCAGGGGTTTTCTTCTACGAGAATGCCATACAGATTCTAAAAAAGTCCGATAATCTTCGAGCGATGACTATGCGTAAGGGGAAGTTTGATGGCTCTTTGTCTATAGGTTTTGTAGCGTCGATTTTATACGGAACGTTACCAAGAGTGATCTCACGCTTTCGCAAGGTATATCCTAATATAGAAATAAAACTTCATGAATTAAATTCGTGGCAGCAGACGCAAGCACTGACAAACGGCAAGATAGATGTAGGGTTTGGAAGATTGTTTTTTGAGGACGCTTCGGTCAGACGTATTTTATTGAGAGAGGAGAGCTTAATGGTAGCCGTTCCTATTGATCATCCCATCATCCAACGACGACAAAGCACTATAACTATTGCTGATCTAGCTAATGAGAATCTATTATTATATCCAAAGGCGCCGCGACCTAGTTTTATTGACTTTGTTTTGGGGTTGTTCGAGGAACGCAATATTGAGCCGAGCTCATTTTCAGAAGTTAGCGAATTGCATGTGGCTTTAGGTTTAGTAGCTGCAGGAGAGGGGATCACTATTGTGCCTCGAGCGCTCGAGAACCTACGCGGTACAGAAATTGGTTATATTCCATTCGAAGACGGATTATTAACGTCACCAGTTATTATGAATGTCCGTCATTTTGATAAGTCGGATTTGCTAAAAACGCTACTGGATGTCACCTACGAGTTATATGATGAAGAGAGGTTTGTTTATCGGCGTGAGGAAATTTAAGTAGACTTATTTTTGCTAACTTATAATTTTAGCAAAGCTAAGTTTTAAGGAGGAAAAATGCAAGATTTTCACTATAATGCGTTACCAATTGATGTTTATTTTGGTGTAGGTAGATCCTCTCAAGTGAAAGATATTTTTCTTGAACAAGGCTATCGAAGAGTTCTAGTAATTACCACATCTGGGCATGAAGAAATAGGAAAAGAGCTATCAGATAAGCTAGGTAATATATCTAGAGGCGTTTATCCTCATGCAGTTATGCATGTACCAGTAGAGGTAGCAGACAAAGCAGTGAAGTTTGTTAGAGATAGTAGCATTGATTGCTGCCTTGCTTTAGGTGGTGGCTCTACTATCGGGCTTGCCAAGGCTATCGCTTTGAAAACACATTTGCCAATAGTCGCTATACCGACTACTTATGCTGGTAGCGAGATGACGAGTATCTACGGGATAACTGACAACCATAGGAAAACTATTGGTAAGGATGTTAATGTGCTACCCAAAATAGTCATTTATGATCCAGAGTTGTACCTAACATTGCCTGCACAAATTTCAGCTTGTTCAGGTATGAATGCAATGGCACATGCTATAGAGTCGCTTTATGCAAAGGATAAGAATCCGATTGTTAGTATGATGGCAATTGAGTCGATTAAAGCTATAAAATCTAGCTTACCAATAATTATCAGAGATCTGAAAAATATACCGGCGCGTCAGCAGGTAGCCTATGGCGCTTGGCTGGCAGGAGTTTGTTTGGGCTCGGTGGGTATGGCGATTCATCACAAAATTTGTCATGTCTTGGGCGGTACTTTTAATTTGCCTCATGCTGAGGCGCATGCCATTACTCTTGCGTATTCAGTTCACTATAACCGTAATGCTGATATTAGAGCGATGGATAAATTGGCAGAGGCTTTAGATGTCAGGAGTCGTGAAGAGATAGGCTTAGCGATTTATCGTCTTAATCGGTCTCTGGGTATTAGGATGGCACTTAAAGAGATAGGCTTACCGGAGGAGGGTCCGGATAAAGTCGCTCGAATTGTTTGTGATAGTCCTTATTATAATCCGCGTGATTATAATTATGAGGAACTTAAAGGTTTACTAGGAAAAGCTTATGAAGGTGTGCCTCCGGTTTAAAAATACCCAGAATTTTTAAACCTTGTAGGTTTCCTTAGTCACATTATTAAATTTAAAGAACTGACGACCCAATACGCTTTTACTAAACCCAGTTGGAGTACAAAGCAACCTAGTTTTAAGCACTCTCTTAATAAGTGAGTGATATAGAGGGTTTCCCGTTGAACATTTTTTCTCAATCAGCATCTAGTCATAACGTTCTTTCAGATAATACACAAGTTAATCAATATGTGCCTATTATCCAGTCAAGCACACAGTAGCAATCGCCTAATCCGTGTAACATTGATTAATAGCTATCTAAAAGGTCAAGCTAATCCATTAACTAAAAGGTCAAGCTAATCCATTAAATGTTGATAATAACTGTATTTTAACATGGTATAACTCCGCTGGTAAAAATGACTCTAATGGAAGCTATTGCTCTATTTTATGACGTACCCTTGAGTGAACCGCCCCGATATTTTCGGAGATCTAATATTTTGAGAGAATACGACAATGAAAAGACAAACCTATACTCCCGAAATTAAAGAATGCACCATTCGCATGCTCATTAAATCAGCAAATGACTATCCCTATAACGGTTAGCCAGCCAAACCATTGCCCCTAAGATTGTTTGTACGCCTGAAACCCTGCGATCAAGGCATAAGAAGAACATAGACTAAACTACTCCTACATCAGCACAAACTCAAAGCCAAGAACAGAGTATCTAGGGGCTTGAGCGAGAATGCAGAGAGCTCAGATGAGCCAATGAAATAATTAGGAGAGCTGCCACTTTTTTCGTCCGGGGGGGGGGAGACGGGTCGCCCATCCAAGTGATGGTCAATTTTATTGATGATCATAGAGATAGTTATGGGGTCGAGCAAATCTGTAGAGTGTTGCCGATTGTTCTATCAACCCATTACCGTGAAAAATATTTAGCTAATAATCCAGTAAAGAGCTTATTTCGCAGTCAGCATGACGAGTTTTATCTCAGTGTAATCGAACGCATGTAGCAGGATAGTAAATGTCGTTAAGGCGTTCGCAAAGTATAGCAGTAGATGAAAGCTGAGGGTGTTTTGGTCGCTCGTTGTATTATTGAGAGTTTGATGAATTAGTGTGGCCTACAAGGCGTTTGGCGTAGCAAAGGCAAGATTACTACCAATAGCTGTGACGACCAAAAGCATGCTAGTGACTTAGTTAATCGTAACTTTCGCGCTCAGCGTCCTAACCAGCTGTGGGTTGCGGATTTTACTTATATCAAGACGTTGAGCAATTGGATGTATACCGCTTTTACTATTGATATGTTTGCTCGCGCTATCGTTGGCTGGAAAGTATCTAGTCGTATGAACACGGATATGGTGATAGCGGCATTAAATCAAGTAATAACAGATAGGAACAATATTAAGGATGTCGTTCATCACAGTTATCGAGGGATTCAGTACTTATCCATTCGTCGCTAAACATATAAGATGGCTGACTGTGGCGTGATTGCTTCCGTTGGCACAACTGGCGATTCGTGCGACAATGCATTGGCTGAAACGGTCAATGGACTGTACAAGTCTGAGGTAATACATTATTTAAAAGAGAGCTAGACTGGCGTTAATGCCAGTTGAACTGGCAACCCTTGAATGGGTGGGCTGGTTTAATGAAAATCGTTTACATAGTACGATTAGTTAAGCGTCACTTTTTGAATTTAAAAAGCGTTATTATGATAATTTAGCTCTGTCAGGCATCGCTACCTGACTCAAGTAAATTACTCTCCGATCGATATAGTCGGGGGCGGTTTAGTCCAGAATTAAATTCAACAATCTAATATAATATAATATTAGGTTTCTTAACTCGACACCAATCTACTTTATACTTACTGTGTTTGAAGTTAAACCCATTGTAAACTAGAAGCTAAATTCAACGTCCCAAAACCATCGGCACTAATGTCTGAATCATTATAAAAATCACTACCAGTGAAATGATATTTAACCAGACCCCAGCACGCACCATTTGCTTGATTGATACTTCACCTGAACCAAAAGCTACCGCATTAGAAGGGGTAGCAACTGGCAGCATATAAGCCGAACAAATTGATAATGTCATCAATGCTGTCATAATTAAAGGATCAATTCCTACACCAATGGCAACTGCTCCCATAATAGGAAAGAAAGCAGCTGCAGTTGCAGTGTTACTAGTAAGCTCTGTTAATCCCAGTCCTACTATAGCGGCAACCATCATTATTAATAATGGAGGCAAGTCTCCCAGTGAGCCTACCTGTTCGCCAATCCAATTTGACAAACCAGTTAAGGTGAAAGCGGCCGAAAGACTTAAACCACCGCCAAACAGTAGCAACAAACCCCACGGAATGTCACGCGCAGCATCCCAAGTCAGTAAAGCAACGCTCTTACCCTTATTGTTCTTATTACCAGAGGATACAATAAAACAAGCAACTGCTGCCGTCATCGCTACTTGTGAAGAAGAAATTCCCGCCAAGAACGGTAGCACCTCATCCACGGCAGATATTTTAGTCAGTAAAGGTACTGCAACCCAAAAAAATATAGCACCTAGAAATATCATTCCTACCCGTGCTTCAGCCTTAGCCATGGGTCCAAGGGCATCGACTTCTCTACGAATTAATTCAGCACCACCTGGTAGCTCCCTTAATTTAGAACGATAAATCACTTTAGTGAGTAAAACCCAAGCTATAATAAGCATGACAATGGCAAAAGGCACACCAACCATCATCCATTCAGCAAAACCTATAGTATAACCCTGTTGCTCTTGTAGATAAGCAGCCATTAAAGCCGTGGGTGGCTGCCCTATAAGCGTCGCAGTAGAACCTATTGTAACTCCATAAGCGATACCCAACATTAAGGCAGCAGAGAACTTCCTGTCATGATGTATTCCGCTTTCCTGACCTTCTAAGTTTCGAACTAGTTTCAGAATTGAAACGCCAATTGGTACCATAATAACCGCTGTCGCAGTATTAGAAATCCATGCTGAAATGAAAGCTGAAGACATCATCATTCCTAGGACAATTTGATCAGGACGTGTGCCTACGATCTGTACAGTGCGTAATGCTACACGACGATGCAATTCACTACGCTCTGTTGCTAGACCCAGTATTACCCCACCTAATACCAAAAAGATTACTGGATTTGCATAAGGAGCAGCCATTTCTCCAAAGGTGCCAACACCGAATAATGGAAATATTATGAGCGGCAACATTGAAGTCACTGGAATCGGAATAGCTTCCGTCATCCACCATATTGCCATTAATAATGCACCGCCTGCTGCTGCACGTCCAGCAAAGGATAAGCTATCAGGTAGAAGCCAAGCCAACACAAGCCCACCAAATAAGCCAGTCAAAATCATTGGATAGCTTATTGTCTCCATAACGTCCTTCAAAGGCGGCTCTTTGGTCTCAATCATTTAGATATCCCTAATCTATTTTTAAGAAGTTCAAGCAAGACTTTTACTCTGAAGGAATTAAATATATTCAAACTACTTTAGACTTTAAATATATTTAATTTATACATCGCTTTTTGTATTAAAGATAGACACTCTTGGATCACATGTCCAAGACCTATTTAGCAAATAACTATACCTTTTAGGTATAGTTATTTGCTATTATTAGTAATAGATTATTGTTTTTTATCACACTCCAACATTCACAAAGTCACCTGACAAATCTTATGATTAGCAATTTGTAGTACAAGCTTTATATAAACAGCCTTAGATGAATTATCGATATAGCATGTGCACATTTTGGTAAGTAACCAGCAGGTCTATAAATGCTATTTGTAGATCTGCAATATTATAGGTAATTACATCTAACAATTTTGAATTATGGATGTAAGTTAATTCTGCAAACGCTCATTAATTCAAAGCCACCTTGCCAGCCGCACCATCCATTCGATAGTTTTTAATGTCCCCGGCGATAACTAGATTAACGGCTTTTTCGATGTCACAGTCGCTAATAGCCTTTAAAAAATCCTTGGCCACTGATGTCACTTGCTCAATAATAGCCTGTGCCTTTATCAGCTTTTATTTGAGGCTCGCAGGTGTGGGCTTTGTTTAGTGATAATGTTTTCGATGATGAATAAGCCAATAAAATCTAGTAATAATCGTAATTGAGCCTATCTATTAAGTGTAAAAAGATACGGCAAAAATAGTGCTTTGAATTATTCGCTAATTATCTGCTCATCCCAATATGGCGGTGCACCATAATAGGCCGTCATAAAAACTAATAAAACATCTGATCTTATGAGGTAGCAGTTTTTTATGGGTATAAACGGCATATAAGCCTAGAGGGCTCGGTTCATATTCTGGCAATACTATTACTAGCTTGCCAGTATTTAGCGCTTTGCTAGCAATAAAAGTCGGTTGCAATACTAGTCCGGCACCTTCAATAGCTGCTTCAACCAATACATCGCCGTTATTACTACGAAAAATACTGCTTTCCTTAAGCTGTTTTGTCTTTAGGTATTTAAAAATTTGTCCCTTAGTCTCTATATTCATATAACTATAATGCAAATAGCGATGCCCTTCTAAACCCTCAAGTTGTTTAGGCGTGCCGTGAATTTTTAGATGGTCAGGCGATGCGCATAAAACCACACGAATAGGCGCGATTTGCTTGGCGATAAGCGATAAGCGATGAGCTTTCCAGCTGTCCGATACGCAATGCAATATCAAACCCTTCTTCAATAATATCGACTTTTCGGTCGCTCAGCTGTAGATCGACAGTAACTGAAGGGTAGCGTACTTGAAAGTCAGTAATCAGTTTTGCCATATGCTTTAAGGCAAATGAGACGGGCGCACTGATTCGCAGCATACCTTTAGGGTGCTGCTGCAAGCCGCCCAATCGCGCTGCCATTTCATCAATACTCAATAAAATCTGCTGAGCGTGGATAAAATATTGGCTACCAGCCTCAGTTACGCTGACTCTGCGAGTCGTACGATTAAGCAGACGAGTATGGAGCTGCTCCTCTAATCTTGCCACATACTTGCTGACCAGTTGCGGTGAGAGCTGCATAGTGATTGCTGCATAGTGATTGCTGCCTTACTAAAGCTACCTTCTGTCACGACCGCTACAAAAGCGCGTATCGCGTCGATTCTGTCCATCTTTTATCCTCTATCTGTCGTAATATTAAACCTACTATAAATGATATGTTGATAATTATTCAAACCCCAATTTTAACCTTCTCACCTAACAAAAATATAAAATGTAATAACCTCTTGAAGCTATATATCCTATAGTGTTAAGAGGTTTTTTTATATCTAAAATAATATTAACTATCTAATGAGATTAATTGTTTTGCGATTTCAAGCCCCACAATACTAAAGTGTTTGACACCTAAGAGATTATTGGATAACATGAATTATATTCACTATTATTATATAAATGATGAGAAATAATAAATTTAAGGTTATGCAAAAACTTGCCAATCCTAGTAAGGATGATTTGTATATCCATCCATATGCTAGAGCCGCTTTATCTGTTTGGCAGAGATTGCGGCCTAAAGCGACTTATATCAATATGAAGTTTTTGGATAACTTCTACCGTCCACCACTTCGCTTGGTTGATGGAGGAGATAACAGCTTTTATTTCTTTAACGATTTCCAAAGAGTCGATCAGGTCTTAAAATTCGAGAATGATAGTGATTACCCATGTTTAATCATCCCTGAAAGTATTAAAGACGTTCAGCAGCTCGCATGGATGGAGGTTATAGGCTTGATGTTCTTGAAAGGTATTCACCATCCTGATCTGTTTAAAGCGCTTAAAAGTACTGCCCCTCAAAGTGTTATATGTCAACTAATGGGGGTTAGGCAACTAACGGTAAGGGAATATTGCCATTTTGCAGGTATCAGCCAGAGTAGTTATGAATATCGCCAATGTAAGTTTGCAATAGAAGAGCGAGTTCTAGGTATACCTCAAAGTATGAGCTGGTTGAGTGGTAGGCCCTAATGAACATAAATCAGTTTGATAACAGCGAATTACAGAGGGTTTTAGATCATCTAGTGCCACTGGATTCACCGTACTGTATAAAAGTACAAAACCTGATTATTAACACCCTTTATATTAATTCAGGCTTTTGCCTACATAGTAGTGAGCAGACCAATATAGATATGCCAGTATTTGCATCGTCTGAATGTGGAGCTATTGCCAAGATAGTCGTCAAAGAGAAAAAGATTGAAGATTGGGCAGTCACTTATATGCTGGTCTTGTTTTACCAGAGGTATGGCCAAGCACGTAGTGATAGTGAAGCATGGCAGTTTATGAGTGCATATCTGCAAATAATTATTATGATTTCTATACGTAAGGATGACCATTCTGCCAAAGTTAATCAGCTAAGTGTGCGTCTAAGGATGGGATTAAAGGATAATAACCCACAATTTGAGATTGTTAAAAAACTAATTAACATCCATGCTCAACATGTTTCACTGACGAAGGCGCTAGCGCTGTTACGTCAATATGAAGCACAAATAAGGAATGATGAAGATTCAGGCAAAGTAGTTAATCAAAAGTTGGCTGGTAAGATTGGTCAAATAAGACTTGCCTATGAAGTAGTTGCAGAGAACAAAGCGTTTGTAGGTAAAACCTATACCAACTCACAAAACAATGAGCTTAGTAAAGAACATACTAATAAGCGATACCTTGATAGCTCTGATGAGCCAGTACGATTCACAATATTTGGTAAACCTCATAAAAATGATAACGTGGCGGACGCTGAGAATACTGCTGATGATGACCCGCCTGCGCTCTTAGATAATGATTTTAAGCCCTCTAGGACAACCGCTAAATCCTCAGAGTTGCAGCAATGGAAGCTAAAAAACAACTATCGACACGCCCGCCGTAATAAGTTTCATTTTCCTACCAACCTACGTCAATTAAGTCTACTGAGCTATCAGATGCTATTCGCTCGGGTGTGGCAGGTTTTTACCATTGTCAGTTATAAGCAGCGTCAGGTTTATGCGGTCATATTACTGTCACTATTAAGTGGTCGGAAGATCCAAGATGTGATTTATGAGTTAGAACTGGATAACAGTCAGCGTAAGTGGTTGAGTCATGAGAGCGGTTCGGCTGCTGATAGTTATGCTATAAGTAATACTATTGACGTAACTTCAAATCGTAGAAGCCACTTATTGCCCCATCGTCAAAGCCATGATAGTGAATTTAAATTACCTCTGCCAGCTAGACTGCAAGCAGTTATTGAAAATAAGTTTTTGGTAAATAGTAATGAGGTCTCTGAAGTGCTGGCAAGCTTAAAAATGCAACTAGATCTACCAGTGTTATCTAATCAGCATATTGACGCTTGTTTATATACAGTTATAAAGAATGAGCTGCAAGAACCATTACATGCCGACATGATTACTGGGATTGATGTGAAACACAGCTCGCCCTTGTATTACACCAGTATTGAAACGATAAGCTTAGAGAAGACCTACTACAGTGCTATACAGCTATTGACCGAATACTGTAGTGTGGACAGCCAAAATGAGCTGCGACAGCTTAGTATGTCTAGCACGAAAAGTAATCGGTACAAAAAACATATCGGTAGTGACATGACTTTGAATACTGATATCTGTCAAAAGTTTTTTGATGAGCTTGCTGAGGCGGCTGAGAGTTATAACGGTCGATTAAAGCGGAATTTAAGCATAAGGCAGGACCGTTATATTGAGCAGTTTAATGCTTATGGTGTCTGGCTATGGCACATCATCTTTATTCAGACTGGGATTAGACCTGTAAAGCATGCGCCTGGACTTTTAAATCAATTTGACTTTAGGCAAAGGCTGTTATGGGTGTCGGATAAAGAAGAGCGTCATGGGCAAGGGCAGGGAAGGCTTATTCCTCTTAGTGATTTCTTAATCACAGCCATTCAGAATTATATTGAATATATCAAGCAATTTGCGGTCATGCATAATTCTATATACCCCAATGATCAATTTCCTATAAATAACATTTTGAACTCTAGTCAGCCACTCATTCAGCTATTTAGCCAAAATCCCAAAGGGTTTGCCGGTATTACGCCTAGTAAGGTTCGCTATCAGATAAAGCATTTTTTTAGTCATCAAGATAATTGGCTAAGACATCAATTACGTTCACTACTAACAAATAGGTCTCCTGAGCATTTGATATGCGCCTTATATGGTCATGAACATCCAGATCAGGAGGCTATGCATCCAATGTCGTCATTATCCATTAATGAGCTAAAAGAACTATCTTGTGATCTAGATAAAGTAGCTGGCAAGCTTAATCTGCGACAGATAGAGGTAAACATATATGGATAATGCCTTTGCCCATCAGTTAAGAGAAGAAAACAGAAGCAACAGTTATGAGAGTATCAAAAATGAGGCGAAAATTTTGATAGCTTCGTATATTGATGACAATCACATACCCATAGGAATAGACCTAACTGAATACTATCAAACCATTGGTAGCTTACTTGAAGTGCATTTTGATACTGCGCATACCTATTACTTAGCCAGGCAAGGTTTTTTAGAGTTCATTCGAAGTTATAACAAATTACATGGATTGAATTTAGATGAGCCGGTTGTACCAGTTATAGCAGAGCGTGATCATTTAACAATATCCTATGATTGGATGGTAAATGGTGCTCAAGTAAGCCTTGCTAGCCAGCAAATGATTGAGATACGGCAACGGAAAAGAAGGTTCTCAAACAATGATTTGATTGAGTCAGTGCTCTACTGTAGCGTGATGTATGGGGGATTGAATGACATAGATGTGTTAAAAACACTGTATCAATGGCTCCTAGGCGAACGTGACATATATCAATTGCAGCTACCAGCAACTGATGAATTACCAGATTCAGGTGTCAGCAGCGAGAGTTTGGCGCTAATCTTGCTCAGCATTGATGATGACAATTACGGTTGTTCTTATACGCAAAGTCATACCTCAGAGGATGTATCTGCTACAAGCTTACAGCGCTATGTAGAGTACATACCTGATGATATGACACTTTGCTTTTTATACGCGCTAAAAGATAAAAAGTTAAAAAAAGAAGATGTGAAGTCGTTTGAAACCATTATCAGTGATATTTGTAAGAAGCTAAAACTACAAAATAAAGATAAAAGTAAACCGCATTTATCACAGTTAATAAAATACGCTGACTATCATTGGCGGCAGATGAAGGGAGGCGATATAGACACTGCATTGGCTATTGTTAGACAGGGTAAGATTAAAACGACGGGCTTAACCACAAATAAGCTTATTAATTATAATCAAGAGGTGATTAACTCAAATCTACAGCCGCTCACTTGGGAAGAGTTATTTGTAGCAAGCTTTTCAGAATCTGACAAAAAAAGTACCAATAGTAGGGAGTATCCAAGTTTTAGTAAGAATCTTATTAAAGAGGTTCAAGATGCCCTTAAGGGTAGTAAAGCATCCGCTATTATACAAGTAGAGCTGTTACAGCAGGAGTTAACCCAACCCAACGCCATGCGTCTTTTAGGATGGGTAAAAAGCTTATTGAATGATAGCAATAATAGGTTAGATACCATCAGTAAATATCTGGGCTGTATTGGTCGGGATTGGCTGATGCTAACAATGGATGAGAATCTTGATGAATGGTCTGATGAGGACTTTGAGGCGGTCTATGAGGAGATTATTCAAAGTAAGATTAAGGATGGAAGAAAGCAGTCTATTTTGAACAAAGACTCAGGCTTTGGTGAAGACAATCTAGAGATAGATGATGATTTAGTTGGCTGTGCAGACGATGTGTTAGGTCAAGATAGTCTCAATGGCTTAAAGAATGAGCGCGTAAAGAAAAACAAAGTTTCATATCTGGATAAGCTCAAAGATACGCAAAAATTTACTTACGGTAGACTGCGAGCTTTCCATGATTATCAGAGAGCGTACTATAATGCGCCGTTTGTGTATTTTCCGTGGGGTAATAAACGCCAAGTGGTAAATGCGAACATGATATCACCTCGAATATATCATGCGATGAAAGAGTATTTGGTCACCTCGGATTTAGATGATGAACAGAAAAACCTTTGCTTAGTAGTCTTAAGTCTTGCGTATCGAACAGGGTTGCGAATCAAAGAACTTATGGGTATTAAAGTTCGTGATATAGCGGACATCTATATTGATGAGCATAGACAACGAATAGAGCAGCCGCAAATTTGGTTAAGACCAAACCGCTATCGGAGATTGAAAAGTAGCAGCGCAAGTCGCCTTATACCGATTAACTGCCTACTCAAGAAAGACGAGCTAGAACAATTTACTCAGTTATATCATCAGCAGAAAAGATTGAAGCGTCGTTACTTGTTTTCTCAAGGTTCAGGTGAGCAGCCGTTACCCAGTGTGGTTTTTAGTAATCTCATGAAGTTAATTTGGAACAGATTCCTAGGAGAGCACGACTTCACATTTCACAGCTTTAGGCATACTGCGATTAGTCAGCTGGCGTTAGTACTAAGTAAATCGCCATTGGCACAGGTGATGACTGATTATGACAATGAGCAGTGCGAGAGAGTAATAAAAGGTATCCTGGGCTATCATAAAGAGCAGGGTGCTTGGTTTGGGCTGGCCAGCCTTTCAGGACATTTAACGTGCGACACAACCTTCGAGCATTATATTCATACTGCTCATCTGCTGGCAGGGGAGCGGCTGAGTAACGCTCGCTTGGAGCTACCTATAACAGTTTTAGAGCTAATAACAGGGCTAGATTACTCTGCTATCTATAGGCAAGACAAAACTGCTTATGATGCAACGACAAAGACTGTGCAGTTAAATAAGATAAGACCATATGTCCTTAAAAAAACAGCTGTTAATAAAATACCATTATTTAAGGATGCAGATGAACCTGATAGCAATGCTAGCCAGCAACTGTTAAACGGTAATTTGAATGAATTTGAAGAGTTGAGTACAAATTCAATTTTCATTCATCCTAAATATGCGGACGTCATAGGTTTTTTAGAGGAGCTGCAGGAGTTAAAAGAAAACTCTCGAGATGAGCTGTTACCTGAAATTGCTATTAGACATGGTATAAGTCTAAATGAATCTAAATGTTTATATCTGCGCGCTAGTGAGCTGTTCGACGATGACAGGCTATTACTAGGTAAGCCTAAAGGTAGTAAAAATCAGGAAGTAATAATTAGAGCATTAGATAGGGCGTATCAGATATCTATAAAGGATCCTGAGAAGTTGAGAGTGTTTATTGAAGTATTTGCACACAAACATAACTTAAATAACTCATCGATTCATTTTGGTATCAAGGAGGCCCAGCTGGAGATGCTACAGAGTTTTATGCTAGTAGGGTGTCAGCTTATTGATGCCAGTCATTGGCAGGTTAGGGCATATAGCGAGCAAGCTGTAAGCGATGTTAAAAAAGACTTGAGTCTGAACAGCTCAATACTTGTCGGTGCTCGTGAGAGTTTTCATGGCTATGAGGTAAGGGTAGTACAGAAAAAACGTAAACACTCTGACAAAAACTTGGCTACCACTGATCACTATTATGCATCATCGGGGGTGCTTAAATATCTAGGTTATTTATTAATGGTACTAACAAAAAATAAAATATAGAGTTTATAGCTAGCTAGCTTGTTTCAATTAACCTTGATGCTTCTAAACAATTCGCTTTGTTGTAGTGATGCACTACGTCTATCGCCTTGATCAATAAGCCAGTCAATAATTCTTAAGAGCTTTTGCCCAGTTTGCAAGTTTAATGGATTGTCTCTTTCTGCAAGGAATTGCACCAGCTCAGCAATTTTTGAATATAGTGTGCTACCTTGCCAGCCTACAAGCTTAGGCTTAGAGATTACGGTTAAGACTTGGTCTGCGAAAAGCTCAGCGGGATAGTCATTTTTGGCATGCTCACATAATTGTACAAAATTTTGCATAACAACGCCTACCCAACCTGCTTCACGCACAAGCTTATCGATAATTGGTAATATCAAATTAATCTCAGACCAGTTTTCATTTGCAAACCGTTTAGCACCATTAAATTGGCTAAACCGAGTAAACATTAATGTTTCTAGTGTATTATTTTTGAGTTGTTCAAATCTGCCAACTCTGTAGCTATCTTTGTTTAGCTCTTCAATTTGTAAGAATCTATCCAAACACTTTTGCAAAATTTTTATAATATCTTCTGATACAATCAATTCATCATAGAGATTGCTACTACAATAACCAATTAATGGCTCTATAAGCTTCCAACCTTCTTGAGTCTTTAGAGCCAGTATAGGTTCTACAAATCTATGATAGGTTTCACTAAAAGGTAACTCACTACAGATCATGCTTATGATATTACCTAAAGCGTCCATGAAATCGTAAAAGCTGCCTCGACTGCCTTTAAAATCATATTCTTCAGCCCAAGAAGGCTCAGTTAGTTCAATAGCCCAATTAATTAAACTCTCTATAAAACCTAGAAGTTCTTCTTTGAAGTATGTCTGTAGTAAATCTTTAATAGGTAGCTGCTTTAAGATATGACTCAAAAAAGTAGTATCCCATTGTTCATTAGATCTTTCCCACTTTATAGCGTCAAAAGACTTATTTAAGTGATAGTTCGAAGAAGGTCTATATTTTTCTTTTTCCAACTCAACCCATGGGCTTCCACAATTTGGTAATTGAATGAATTGTTTATCAGATTCATGATAGTCAGTTAAAGTAGATTCTATACCCTGTAACTCCGTCTTTACTTTCTCTATATCCTCTGAGTTACAATTACGATATTTTAAATAATTATAACTCATGGATACGGCCATAAATATAGCAGAATAGGTCAGTTTTCTATCAATGTCATACAATGAAAGACATGCATTTAGAGCCGATATTGATATCTCATTTACTGGACTTGCAATAATGCATAAGAGCTGAAGCTTTGCGTTATCGCCGGCTGGATCAAATCTTATTTCAGAAGCTAGTGCTTTACTAGAAAATATTTTTGGATGAAAGGAAAGCTTTGCTTCTGAAGTACTGCACTCGTAAGAGTTGAACGGAATTAAAACAGCTCTATTTATAACGCCACGAGCCCACATCAAATCTGCATCTGCCAAACCTTTTCTAAACCATAGTGTCATAGTCGCTACTGCAACAATAGCATTTTGTTTCATGCGTGTACGAGTAGACTCCTCAGTCCAACCTTCACAATCATCTTCAAAAAGCTCAGGCTCATCGTGTTCCTTTATAAAATCTAGAGCAGATTGAATAGAATATCCTTCTACAATAGAGTCTTGTAAAAGAGATTTATGAGCCCAATAGGCTATATTGTTGAAACTAAGAAAATCTACACTTTTCTTCTGTTCTTCTATGTTTTTGCTACTATCCAAAGAAGAACTATGATGTGAAATAGTGACTATATTTTCATTTTCAGTAGGCTGAACTGAATAAGTAGTCTTATCAGCATACTCAGCGTAGAAATTGGCTCGCTCCAATAGTTTTTCAGTAACCGCTGAATTATCTATTTGCTCTTCATAATCGTATGGCAAGAAGTTTTTAAATTTATTTAAGATTACTTTTAACTCATCACTAAATTCTGAAAATATAAATGCTGTTAGCAAATTAGATAAGCAGGACTTATAGCCTGTTTTGGTATATATTTTTTTAATCTCATCTATATCTTTTCTATGGGTAAGGTGTTTACCTGAATATGATATTAATGGCGTTGATGAACCACGTATGTCCTGAGTAAACCGATAGTAATCTAAATCAAGCACCTTTTGATTCGTCACTAAAGGAAGTATGGTTTTGCTAATACCCTGTTGTTCAAGAATGAGTACAGATATAACACTTAGGATAGCTACTGATTCATGATCTTTGGTTATTTTTTTAATTAACTCGTCTAGATTCGCACCCGCTTCTAACTGCTCAAAACACCACTTTTCTAATGCCATAAACGCTGATGATAATACGTTATTTATCCAAAATGGGCGTGACCAAATATATTCTTGCTCATTGCCCCAGAAGGTTTGAGAGCCCCAAGGCAAGTCTAATGTGATAGGAATTGGTGTGAGCTTTTCATCAGATAGCTCATGAAGCTGTTGCCAAGCCGTAATAGCATGATTTGATAGCTCTGTGATTAATCGTAAACCAGAGTCAGGAGCATGTTTCAATAATGAGTAGAATGGTTCTTTAATGGGAGAGGAGGGATAGAAACCAAGAAAATCGGTATTAATAGAAAGGTCATTCCAATCACTATCATCAACTCTCTCAGTTGAAAATGAACTTAAAGATAGTGATCTAAATTGAAGAGACTTATTTTGTTTAGCAGTTCTGTCTTCTACTGGAGTACTATTTAAATGTGCCCAATACTCTTGATTTCGTTTTGTCTCTTCACACTTTCTCGTATATTTGTCTAGTGGTAGCTCGCATAGCAATTTCTTCAAACATAGCTCTACTAGTAATTCCGGATGCTTCTGCGCAATAAATCCAGAAAACTGTATTATGTATTTAAATATATCGTTGGGTATCTCATTCAAAGTCAGTAAGTTTTTTAAATAAGCTTCAATAAATTCTGGGTTAGAGATGGTTGATGTTATAAGCAAACTACGCAAAGAATCTTTAAATTCGGATATATCGTCAACTAACTTCCAGTTATGAGTGCTAGCACTGCCTTCTAAACCTTCAATTTCACATAACCAATCTAAAGTAACCCGTAAGATTTCGGAAGATAATTCTAACGAAAAATCTGTATTTAACGTTACGTTTTGAAAAACGGAAAAAACGTCAATGATTTGTTGATACAAAAATTCAGGTAACGATGATATATCATTTAATATAAACCTAATGACCTTAAACCATAACGTTAAGTCAGAAGGCCACGCCATAGATGTTGCAGTTCGCATGTCTTTTGAAGTGGCGAGTATCAGTGGATTAGGTTTTGTTTTTTCAGCTTGAAACCAAACCAATAACTTCTCATAGAGAGCATAGTCGTTTTCAACTAGTTTGCCTCTAAATTGATTACTGTATTGCGCTATATTTGGATAGCTGATAGCACCTAATAGCCATGCTCGCAACCATTGTGAACGAAGTGTTTTAAACTTTGGGTTTTCTATTGCTATAGACCACTCTTCGTCCTGGAGCTTCTGCTGAGCCAGTAACTCTACAACTCTAGCAATAGCAGGAGGTTGACCGAACGTTTCAATTTTATCGAGCCATTCATCATCAGCTTCAAGTAAATTATACAATAATGACCATTCAAAAAAGATATCATGAGCAAAATCTACTGCAGATTTTCTACTATCGACTCTAATCACACCGTCGCTGTTTAATTCATCTAATTCTAAGTTGCTAGTAAGCGATCTTCTTTTTACGGGTTTACTAAGATTTTTAACCTTATGCTCAGCTAATTCTAGTAAAGCGTTCTGTCTATCTATGACTTTTTGACTCGTCGCACTATATCCGCCACGTTTCCACCATTCATGTATCAAATCTAGTTCAGACTCTGGGGATGTATCATCTGATATACTTAGCGTAGATAGAGTTTTTGCAAAAAATGGGGTTCTAGTGACATGCTTTACATTTTCAGAAGAACTAAAAAGTAAGCTTCTTAAATTCGGAAACTGTGTTGAGAGAATATTTGCTTCATTATCATCTAATTTATTGACAGTGACGTTGCCAATTGAAGCCTGCTTAAGAACAGACCCAAGCCATGTTCTTAGCGGCTCTAGCCCTGTCTCACGTAAGGTAACGACTATTTTCCACTCTGTTAATAGTGAGTCATTTAAAATCAAACTTATTAACTCATCGATAATTGGTCTATGCTGACTGTCAACACGGTCAATACCATCAATAAACAAGATGGGTGTGCCTGCTGATTTAATTTCAATTAATAGCTCTTTTAAACTATGATTTGAAGGTATCCCAGAGCTTTGAACGTATTGAGCCCAGTTTTTACCGACCAATTGATCGGATTTTAAAAACAATACAAACGAGCTCTCTAAATAGCTCTCAATTTCTTTACGTAGCAGAGCAGACTTACCAGTACCTGGCATACCTGTTATCTGAATAAAACGGGACGTTTTAAGCACTTCAGAAAATTTTAATTTTAAGCTACTTCTATCTAAACTACATCCATCAATATCGCTTTGAATTTGATGTAAGTAAGTATTCGTAAGCTCTTTTATTTTTGAAATATGCTCCTCAAAAGTTCTACCTTCTTTGAGTTTAACAACCTTACATAACTCATGGACTAAACGAACCCTATCAAACTGACCTGCCTTTCCTGCAGACTCTCTTCCTAACTCGTAAATATGGGACCAGACCAATACAGGTGATATATTACTATTATTCGGTAATTGCGATTGAATGTATCGTGTTCCTACATGAGCGTCAACTTCACCGTCATGTAGAAAGTCAAACCTCACAATAATAAAGTGTTTTAGAAAATTATGTTTTTCAGCAGGTATCAACGGAGTAGCAGATAATTCATCCAATAGCTGGTATATGGCTTCTCTAATAACTTTAATATCCGCACTAGCGTTCCCATTAGGACTAAACCGTTGCTCAAAGTGTTCAATATCACCACTTTCAACAGCTATTTGGCAGAGAAACCCTAGATCACGAAATTTAGCAGAGGATATTTCACTAACTGCCACTCCGTACTTATCTACACCATTATTAAAACTAGCATCTTGATAACTAGTTAAACTATCACGTATTACATCTCTAAAATTCTTATTAGTGTCAGCAGAGCTAATCGTCAGGTCGCGTTTGACCTGCAAGCTAGTTGTTCCAATTCGATCTGAGGCGTCTATCCACTTTATTATGACGTCATCTAAAGGATAGCCGAAGTCTCTTTGCTGGCTAGCTACATTTACTACCGTACCATTACAGCCAGGTGCACTCGCTTCAGCTAACAATGCAGTTAAATAAAAGGCCATGACATGACCTTCATAGATAAAGCCATCACCACCGGCAAGCTCTGGAGATTGTGAAGTATTTTTATTTTCCATTTATGCAAATCTTACTTCTGGTAGAGGGTCTATTTTGGCTTCTTCAGTTATCCTTTTTAACTCGCTGTTTGAATTATTTTTTAGTAATTCACGAGCAAGCTTTATACATTCAGATCTAACCGAAGTGACGTTAATGGCTAAATGACTAGTTGGATTTACATTTTCGTAGGCAGTACCATCAAAAATGATTGGAACGACTTCAAATAATGTTGAGATGTTTTCGTTACTTAAATATTCGAGAGAGTATAGCTTATTTGCAGTATATATTAGTGTTGTAAGTCCATTAGTACGGCTCAAGTTTATTGAATAAATTAACTTTGAGATCAATGGCTTTAATGCATCGTTAAAGTCAAATTTGCACCAGTTTAGTAAAGCATTTGCTGACGATACAACTTTTCTTATATCTTCTTTATAAAAACCTTCACGTATATCTTTCATAAGAGTATCAAAAGCCATATCAAATTTCTTAGAGAAATATATAAATGAAGACAATACCTCGAAGGTCTCCGTTTCCTGATAAAATCCAATTAATTTATTTAGATTAGCTTCATTTAATTTGGATTTTCCTAAATAAGGCGTTATAGCTTCATTTAGAGTAAACGCAATTTCTTTAGCTAAACGCTCTTCAGTGTTACCGGAGAAAAAATTAGGAATATCAGTCGATTTTGGAGTGAATCGCCATGTCGTCAGAGTATTAAATATCTTACTAGTTTGCTTCTTCGTAGGTAGTTCCTTGTACTCTTCGTTTAAAACAAGATTTCTAATTGGTATAAGAGTTTGAATCTCATATAAATCACTACTTTCAAATGAATATTTCTTGATAGCTAAGGCTAATGATTTTTTGTCGTTACTAGGCAGATGTAATAAAGCATGATTGAAAATACCTAATGTAGGTAAAATGCTATAATTTTCTTTACTACCCCATACAACTTTCCGTAATTTCTCTAACTCACTAGGTTTGAGATAACCTGATTCAATTAAGGGAAATAGTTTGATCAAAGCATGGACGCTGTCCTCATTATTCGGAGAGATATTGTTTATGATTTCATCTAAACGTGAACTGATTTTAAGACTATCATTTCTTACGGGAGGTAATTCTACAACAGGGTTTGGCCATCTCTGACCAAAATCATTGTCAATATTCACTTCGGTAGCTAAAGGAAATAAGAGAGCATCTTCAAATATCTCTGATTTTCGATTATCTGGTATAGCTAGTAAGCTGTATTCTATGAGATGACTATAAAGTTTCGACAGCCAGAAATCTCTCATTTCATCTATGATTGCAATACTGCAACCCCATTTAAACACTTGTATAGCCATGTCTGGCTCTGCCCGTATAACGAACCTAGCTAAAGCCTCCATAAAAACTTGTAACCTACTAAAATAATAATGTGCATACTTACTATGAACCGCCCCGGGATTGTCGGAGACTCAATTTTCTGAGAGAATACGACAATGAAAACACGAAACTATACCCCTGAAATGCAAGAGCGAGCCGTCCGTATGCTAATTGAAGCTAAAGACGACTACCC
>NZ_JASDCF010000027.1 GCF_030408035.1 Psychrobacter sp. APC 3426 | reverse complement strand
TGGCATAGTCCTGACGCACACCCAAGCCTTTGTAATACATCAACCCAATACTATTTTGAGCATCAGGCACCCCTTGATTGGCAGCTTTTTCATACCACTGAGCTGCTTTGGCATAGTCCTGACGCACACCCAAGCCTTCGTAGTACATTGCACCAAGGATAGCTTGAGCATCAGGCACCCCTTGATTAGCAGCTTTTTCATACCATTGAGCTGCTTTGGCATAGTCCTGACGCACGCCATTGCCTTGGAAGTACATCAACCCAATACTATTTTGAGCATCAGGCACCCCTTGATTGGCAGCTTTTTCATACCACTGAGCTGCTTTGGCATAGTCCTGACGCACGCCATTGCCTTGGAAGTACATCACACCAAGGATAGCTTGAGCATCAGGCACCCCTTGATTGGCAGCTTTTTCATACCACTGAGCTGCTTTGGCATAGTCCTGACGCACGCCATTGCCTTTGGTGTACATCACACCAAGATTGTATTGGGCTTGAGCATCCCCTTGGTTAGCAGCTTTTGTATACCACTCAACTGCCTTGCCGTAATCCTGAGGCACGCCTTCGCCTTTGTAGTACATCCATCCTAGAATGAATTGAGCACTAGAATTCCCTTGGATGGCGGCTTTTTCATACCACTGTCTTGCCTTAGCAGAATCTTGACGCACACCTTCGCCTTTGTCATACATCAGACCAAGCCTAGCTTGAGCCTCAGCCATCCCTTGGTTAGCCAAACGTTGGATCTGGTTAAAATCTGCTGCCATAGCTGAGACAGAAAGCATCGCTGCTGCTAAAAATATGGTTGATTTACGTATTATTGAGGTATTCGGAAAGGTCATGGCGTATCTCTACTAAGGGAATTTTTGGATTTACATTTGTGCGTTGATGCCATGGTAGCAGATATGCTTTAGAGCACTCGGCTCGATGACTTTTTTTTGCTTAAAATCATTTGTCATAATCTAATTAATACGAGACTTTCAACATTCACACTAAATTTTTATACCCCATAATATTCTAATTTCCTGCAATAGAGCGTTTATTACTGGTTCCTCCACTCTACTTTTAGCTACAACAAAATGTAATGTAGTAAAAAAATTTAATGTCGATATGATTTTAATATTGTTGTTTTTCTCAGCCAGAATTGCTTCTTCCATTTCGAGAAAACTCAGACCTAGACCGCTTTTTACCAGTTCTAATCGAGTACCGTCATCACTGGTTTTTAATACAGAGGGTACGCCACTACCTAGCTTTCTTTTTAAAAATGTATCAAAAGGGCAATAGTCGCCCATCATTATCCACTGCTGCGTACTTAGATCTGCTTGTGTTAGTATTTTACTGCAATCAAGTGTTGTTGGTGCAATAGTCGTTATTTGTTGTTCCATAACTGCTACGCTAATAAAGTCATCGGGAATCTCACCAAAAATATAACCACCATCTAGTCGATTTTCTTTAATGTTATTAAGGGTTTTTCCAGTTGATTGTTGGTGAATATCCAAGCTAATACCTGGACAGTTTTCTTGTAGATTCTCGGCTAACTCATGAAGCTTTATCTGCTTTGCAGTTAAGTTAATACCTAGGCGGAATGTTCCTATTATTTCATGTTGGTTATTAGCCGCTAAATTTACTAGATCAAGAGCACTATCTAGGGTGATTTGTGCTTTTTCTAATAGAGCTTGACCTTTATCAGTTAAAGACATGCCTTTATGGGATCGGATAAATAAAGGGGTTGAGAGTTCTTCCTCAAGCGTTTTAATATGAGCACTTATCGCTGGAGGTGTTGTATACAAACGTTTTGCTGCTTTAGTTAAATTGCCTGTTTGAGCAACGGCAACAAAAGAGCGTAAATGGTAAAATTCCAATGTCAATTTCCTCAATCAATTCAAAGAATACAGGATCGTATTCTCAGTCAGTATAAAGGCAAATTTAATACCTACTTCATTATTCCACCATTCATAATTATTGAACACTGCCTTCAGAAATCATGAATTTTGAATTAAATCAAATTGCGCTAATTTAGCTTCACTGAAGACGAACAGTATGATTCAGTCCCACACAACGAATAATACGAGGAATATTTATGCCTAACAATAGCAATGCATTTTCTTACCAAGCTGCTCTCACTCAACAATCAAACGAATTTTTTGCGACTAAACTAGCTTGCGAAACCGATTGTTCAGATGTTTACGCGGATATCAAAGAGCAAACTAAAAACTATATATTATTAGACGTACGTTCTAGAGAGGCTTTTGATAAAAGCCATGCAATAACCGCTGTAAGTATGCCTCACAGTGAAATTAATAGTGAGTCATTTGCAATGTACGACAAAGACACTTTGTTTGTTGTTTATTGCTGGGGTCCTGGTTGTAATGGCGCGACTAAAGCAGGATTAAAAATATCAGCACTGGGATTTGCTGTAAAAGAAATGATCGGTGGAATTCATTACTGGGAAGATTTTGAACGATACCCTGTTAACCGTCGGGTGACTGAAATTCAAAAATAGCAATAAATATCTTAGTGCAACCACTGCTAATAGTAGTGGTTGCTATACTTATACACTCTAAAAATTGGCAATTTATATAGTTATTTGTTTTATTGAATATACTGTCCATACAAATAAAATCAAAGAGCTTTAATCGTACGCCAAAATCTGGATTCTATGAGTAAATAAGTACTTTAGGAGTTAATATGGAATACTGTATTCGTGTAGCGCAAGTCAAAGATCATGAATTTCTATTATTATTGATGAAAGATCATGCTCATTTCGAGGGTCATGAACTTGTGTTATCTAAACAGCATCAACAGTTAGGTAGTTTAGAGTCACTTCCACTAACCATCTTCGTTGTGGAATCAAATAACAAGCTAATGGGTTATATGTCAGTAATAAAACAGTTTTCAACTTGGGACATGGACTGGTATCTATACCTTGACTGCTTATACTTGAATGAGGAAACTAGAGGCCAAGGAATTGGTATGGAGTTAATGCAAAAGATTAAACTTTTTTCACAAGAAAATAATATAAATACGATCCAGTGGCAAACACCAAAAGACAACCTTTCTGCCATTAAATTTTATCAAAAGCTAGGTGCAATTAATAAAGAAAAGTATCGGTTTTTCTGGTCAGTGTGATGCATTCCTAAGTCCTATGTAACTAGAGATCATTCAATCTGCAAAGGTTTCTACAGGTATATCCCAGCGGAACCATCTGAAAAGGCTCATTAATCAATTAATAGACTACTCATAGTAGACTGCTGTAGTGGAACCACTTAATGAGTACTGAGCATCTTCGGTCTTTCCTTGGCTACATCAGCGATCAGATGCCGTGAGCACTTGGTCATTTTTTGAATATCAGAATAGCTATGACCTGATTTGAGCAGACTAGTGATGATCTTACGCTTTTCCGTATCCTTTCTACGACCGGCATACTTACCTTCTGCTTTAGCACGAGCTATACCTTGCATCTGACGGTTACGGCGATCCTCATAATCTTTTCGAGCAATGGCTGCGAGCATATCCAGCATCATTGAATTAATGGCCTGCAATACACTGCTCATAAATTCAGTGCTGCTTTCAGGTTGAAGCGCCATATATGAGGTCGGCAGCTCTTTTGATACGATAGAGAGTTTTTTTTCTGATAGCATTCTTTTAAGCGTATCCCAATCAGCTTGGTTCAAACGTGCCAAGCGATCAATCTGCTCAACTAAGATAACATCGCCCTTATGAGCGTCTTCAATCAGTTGCATAAGCTTGGGTCGCACCAAGATAGCTCCTGATTCGTTTTCGATATAGAAGGCAGCAATTTTGTGGCCATGATCGTTGGCAAATGCTATGAGTTCGCTTTTGGCACGCTTAGCGTCTTGTTCTTTGGTAGACGCTCTAAGATACGCTCTGATAAACATAAACACCTAAAATAGTCTGTTATAAGTGGTTCCATTATAGCAGTCTGTTTTAAGTGGTCTGTTAATAGGTTTAGAGGGTAAAATAGCTGGTTCCCTTGGGGTATACCCTAGGATAATAGGAAATCCATCGCGGATGACAAAACCTGTTTAGCTTTTAAACAATACGGGTTTGTCGATAGTATGTAAGATAAGTTCGAAAAGTGACTAGAGTGTTAGATTATTCATACTGGGTCTGAATTAAAATTTTATTGTGATTAATTTCTGCTCAATGTTATTCATTTGTCGCCATGATGAGTGATGGCGGCTTGTGATTTAGTTAGGAAAAATAATCTTGAGTAATAAGGTACGTTTGTAGCATTTGCAGCAGGGCTTGTTCTAGGCTTCTTTACTTACACTTTCCTGTAAATTCTTTTTTAGTAAATGATCGAATATAAACGGGCCAAAAGGTAAGAGTGAGCCGAGTACGCCCGCAGGTATTGCCCAAAGAGGCATTTTCATTTTGATAGCTGAGCCTATAAGTATTATGATATAGGTAATAAACAATATACCGTGTGCCATACCGATGTATTTCACACCTTCTGGAATGTCCAGCATATATTTTAGTGGCATGGCGATACAGAGCAATAATAAGAAAGAGGTGCCTTCTAGGTAGCCTATAATGGTAAGGCTTTTTAATGCGGCACTTTGTTTTTTTCTAAGATTATGTATTTGTTTGATAGTTAGCTGAGCATGTGACACTATATTATCCTTTTGTTATTTCAATAAATAATTTAGGCGGTATTCAATGTCTTTATAATAATGGCCCTGTCCAGAGCTTTGAAGTACTGGTTTTTGTCATCTACCACTTAGCACGTCACGCCTTCGTCTAGCCACTTCAAAATCATCCTGCGTTCACTCGCATACAATTATGCATTGGGTTTTGGGATATAGAATGAGAGAGTATTTGTATTAATCATATATCACCTTCCAGTTCGCATTTTTATAAACACACTTGAGTATAAAAAGTATCTTTCCGTATAGAGCAGCTATGACGCTAGTTCTTTTTATTTGTACTGATCAATATTCACTTGTTTATTCATTACGCTTACTTTCCAAAAATATCATATCAATTATAATCAACGCTACACCGACACAGACACCTATATCTGCAACATTGAAAATAGGATAATTCCAGACATCAGCATAATGCACATGGATAAAGTCAACCACTTTGCCAATTCTTAAACGATCGATTAAGTTGCCAATCGCACCGCCAAGCACTAAGGCCAACCCCATAGACAATAGCTTGGCTGTACGTGGCGCTTTGATTAAATAAATCGTTAAAAAGATAGCCATTACAAAAGCTAAGCCTGAGAAAAACCATTTCTGCCAACCGCCAGCGTCGGCTAAAAAGCTAAATGCTGCCCCATAGTTATAAGCGAGTGTCCAGTTGAGAAATGGTTCAATGACCGGTACGGGGTCATTGAACGCTAATTTGGTTTGGGCCAACCACTTAGTCCATTGATCAAGTATTAACACCATTATCGCCAACAAATACCAGATAAAAGCGCGACTGCCATTGGCAACCATTTTTGGCATTTTATCCAACTTACCTTTAGGTGTTATCGAGTTGCCTGAAGTCACGTACATAGCTTTAGGCGTATGATTCATGGTTTTAGAGTCAATCGATTGATGAGTACTACTCACAGCTATAGGTACTTTATTGTCAGCAATATTAGTACTAGCCGATTCAACGCTATTCAATTTAGTACTATCTAATCTGTCGGTAGATTCAGTCATAGTTGTTTTCTTTATCTGTGTTTATACAATGAACAATGTTAAACGTATATGTTTTTGGTATACGACTATTAATCGCGCCACTTTTATAAACGGCTCCACTTACCGCTCTGGTGTTATGAAACTTACGGTAATAATTTTTTATTAGGGAATCTGTTGATTGATTTCAACATTAACCTGAGTCTGTTCAGCGCTAATCACTATAGGATTACCCGATAAGTCGCCTGACTCTGCTATGGCATTACCGCTATGACTAATACGAGCAACGACTGCTAACTGAGTTTTGTCACTACGAGCTGAATTTAACGTGCGATCTGGCATCATCGCATCAAGATTGCTTAAGCGGATACTAGCCTCACCTTGCTTGATAATACTAATGGGTAAACGTTTGGCGGCAAACGGTGGACCTCCTTTAACGTCACGTATCGCAACAAACAACACATCATCAGCTTTCACTAACGGTAATAAATTAGCGTTAATTTTCACTGTCACGTCAATACCTTCTAGCGCTTGCTTTTCTTGCGTGCTAACGTAGTTGCTTAACTCATCTAAGCTTGCTAAAGCTTTAGTATGATCACCTGGTTTGGCCACAATGCTGCCTTGTAAGCGTTTAATCCAACCTTGCGCTTGGGCAAAGTTACTACTACGAGTCTCACCCATTGCCATGAGCATTTGAGCCCGTTCATGCTGCGGATTCTTAGCTAATATAGCTTGTAATACACGGCGAATATTGGCGTCTAACTGACCTTCATTAACGAAAAAGCTAGTCTGAGCATAAGTGGTGGCGATTTCTTCATTTTCAGGAGCTAAACGATAGGCACGAGATAAGGCTTCCAGCGCAGAATCAGTTGCCTCCATAGATAAGAAAAGCTCGGATAGGCGCATCCAGCGATTAGGATCATCAGCATTACGATGAACATTGGTTTGCATGGCGCTAATCAGTTGACGACCATCTTCAAACGCCCATGATGGCGGCTTGTCAATTTTAGCTGTCAATAGGTCGTCAGCCACTTGTCCTACTTTGTCCTCAGCTGTCCACAAATCAAACACGGGCGTACGATTGCCTATTAGTAAATACGCCATTGCAGCCAATATTGGGATCCAAGCTGCGACAATTAAACGGCTTTTGACATCAGGGGTGACCATAGGTGTTATCTGACGCTGCACATCTAATAGCTGACGCTCCAGTTCCAGCTTTTGATTTTGATAATGGCTATTATTAATAGTACCGCTGTCTTTATCTGTTTGTAGCTCAGCTAAACGTTCGCGAAATACTGCAACATTAATATCTAGCAGTTGATTGTCTATTGGTTTGGACTGCAAACGCGGTGCTCGTAGCCATGGCATAATAGCAATCAGCGCAAATATAAGAGCAATCAGCAAGCTTAGAGTTACAAATAAGCCAAAAGTAGAAAATAGAGTCATTTTTTGTCCTCTAGGCTAGTAATGTCGTGGTCGACACTCTCAGCTTGCGATAATAGACGATCAAGCTCAGCCTTTTCCGTAGAGGTCAAGGCAGCAGTACTGTTCACTGTGACGCCGCTTTGACCACGGGCAACAACTTGGCGACGCTTACTTTGCCAAAACCAACCAATAATTAAGACGAGCAATAATAGTGGTGGAAAAAACCATAGGATCCATGTTGATGGTCGCATAGGCGGCTTGTAGCTAATAAAGTCACCGTAGCGCTCTTGCATATAGACGCGTATTTCAGCATCACTACGTCTATCTTTAATTAAATCATAGACTTTTTGCTTTAGATCCTGTGCAATCGGTGCATCAGAGGCTGCAAGGTTTTGATTTTGGCATTTTGGGCAGCGAAACTCTTCTATTAATCCACGATACTGAGCTTCTTGCTGTGGTGAGTCAAAATCGTATACGTCAATAGCTGCGTTTGCCGTCATGTTAAGCAGACACGCTAGTATTAAGCTTGCTAGTTTTAAAACTATATTGGGTTTTAGTTGAGGAGCTCTTATTCGAGTAACGTTCATTTGCACATCTCCTCAACCTGAATGAGATCAGGACTATCGTTGTTCTTATTAGCCTTATTAAGTACTGTCAGGCACGGCTTAACACGCTGTTGCCAATTGGCTTCATTAATCTCACCAACAATATGCTGACGAATGATGCCATCTCCATCCACAACAAAGGTTTCGGGCGCACCAGTTATGCCTAAGTCTAGAGCAAACTGACCCAATGAATCCTGAATAGACATAGAAAATGGATCACCGCCTCGGTTTAAGTAACTGAGCGCATTACCAATCTCATCCTTATAATTCACACCAACGATATCAACGCCGCGCTCTTCTAGTTGCATTAAAAACGGATGCTCAATAACGCAAGTTGGGCACCATGAGCCCCAAACATTAAGTAAAAACGGCTTATCCGGCAAATTATCATTGGTGATAGTACGGGTAGTATCTGCTAATAACGGCAGCTCAAAGGTAGGAACCGGACGCTCAAGAGCGGTATTGGTCACAATGTCTGTTGGTTTACCTAAGCGCATGTACAATATAACTACCAAACCAAAAAAGAGGATAAGCGGAATTAAGAACCATAGCTTCGTCTGCTTTTTTTTCATTGTCTTTGGGTTACGCTGCTTACTGTTTTGGCTATCTTTTTGCTCAGGAGTATTATTCGACATAGTCATTTATTTCTCCTTTAGTGTCGACATCGTCGATACTGAGATTGCCTGCTCAATAGCTACCTCATTGACTCCATAAGTAGCCAAACTACCAGTAACTAGCAACGGAGCTTTAATTTTTTTGATGCGGTATCGTTTATCAAGCATACTAATTAATCCACCTAGAGCCATGATAATTGCCCCTAACCAAATCCAGCGAATTAATGGTTTTACATAAATCCTTAATGCCCATTGGTTACTACCATCGGCAATAGGTTCGCCCAGTGCGACATAAACATCGCGCATAAGACTGGGGTCAATAGCAGCTTCAGTTGTTGGCATCGTGCTGATAATATAAGTACGCTTTTCTGGAGTCAGTTTCGCCACTTCACGACCGTCTTTGGATACCACCACTTGCGCTTGCGTTGCATCAAAGTTACTACCCTTTATTTCAAAAAATTCAGTTACTTCAAAATCGTAACCTTGAACATTGACTGTATCGCCAATACCCATTGCTACGTCACGCTCAATACTCAGGCTACTAGTAAAGGCTATGCCAATGACAGCAACCAATACGCCAATATGAGCAGTCTGTTGACCCCAATAGCTAAGACGCAGCTGACGCAGACCTTTAAAGAAATTAGGGGCGTTCTTGGTTTTGTCTCTAAAGTCAACGATCATCCATAGCAGTACCCAAAAGCTCACCGCTAAAGTCACGCCAATATTGAACATAGCAGATGGACTGGTAAAGTAGGCGATAATAGCAGCCAATACGATACTACTAGCGGCAATGGCGATACCCACCCCTAGTAACGGACGCTTATCTTGTTTCCAGCGAATATTAGAGCCCATACCCATAGCGATTAACAACAGCCATGTCAAAGGCACAAACAGCGCATTGAAGTATGGAGGCCCTACAGATACCTGACCGAGACTAAAGGCATCAGCGATAATAGGATAGAGGGTGCCGAGCAGCACCACTAAGGTTGCAATCAAAATGATGGCGTTATTGATCACTAAAAAGGACTCACGTGAAATCAGCTGATATTGACTTTCAACGGTTAAACGCCAACCGCGAACGGCAAACATTAATAGACCACTACCGATGATAATGCCAAGAATAGCTAAGATGACCAAACCACGCGTCGGATCAGCGGCAAACGAATGCACTGAGGTAAGGACTCCAGAGCGTACCAGGAACGTGCCAAGCAAGCTTAAGGCAAAGGCGAAAATAGCCAGCATGATGGTCCATGCTTTAAACACCCCGCGCTTTTCAGTGACTGCTAATGAATGCAGCAATGCTAAGCCGACAAGCCAAGGCATAAACGAGGCGTTCTCTACCGGATCCCAAAACCACCAACCGCCCCAGCCAAGCTCGTAGTAGGCCCACCACGAGCCCAGTGCAATACCAATGGTCAAAAATCCCCAAGCCGCGAGCGCCCATGGACGTGACCAGCGTGTCCAAGCAGCATCTAAACGCCCTTCCCACAATGCCGCCATACAAAATGCAAAAGGCACTACCATACCCACATAGCCCATATATAACATGGGCGGATGAATAATCAGACCGAAATCTTGTAGGACAGGATTTAAATCAGCGCCATCGACCGCTAGATTGGGTAAGGTACGCTCAAACGGTGACGAGGTAAATATCAGCATTGTTAGCATCATTAACTGTACACCGGCCAAAATAACTAATACCCGCGCACGCATTGATAACGGCAAGCCGCGACTAAAGTATGATACCAGTGCACACCATGTGGCCATGATGGTCATCCATAGCAGCAAAGAGCCCTCGTGTCCGCCCCATGTCGCCGATAACTTATAGTACCAAGGCAACAGCGTATTGGAATGCTGCGCGACGTAACTGAGGCTAAAATCATTATAATAAAAACCTGCTATCAAAGCGCCAAATGACGTTATCATGGCGGCAAACTGTGCCCAAGCTAAGCTAGGGGCTAGTCGTTGCCAAGCAACTTGGTTACGAATAACACCAATAGTTGGCAGAATTACCTGCAATAACGCCAATACAAAAGCGGTAAGCAAGGCAAAATAGCCCAATTCTGTAATCAACATACGGTCTAACCTTATTTACTCTAATGCGGTTGCAGTTTACTGTAGCGGTGGAATTTTTATTATTAGAACCCACCCCCGAAATCTGCTGCTATCTCTAGTTTTTAATTGATTTCGAAGGGTTTTATTTAACTACTTTAGGCGGAGTTACCAGTGGAGGCGCGCCTTTAAAGCGCAGTAAACGTAACGCATTGAGAGTAACGAGCACTGTTGCTCCAGCATCAGCTAGAACCGCAATCCATAGTCCAGTAATGCCGAATACGGTCGTGATCAGAAAGACGCCTTTGAGACCTAAAGCGAAAATGACGTTCTGATGAATGTTGCGCATGGTGGCACGCGAAAGTGCAATCAGATGGGCCATGTCTGTAACACGACTTTTTAATAATGCGATATCGGCCGTCTCAATGGCCACATCGGTACCACCACCCATCGCGATGCCAACATCAGCGGTTGCTAGTGCTGGCGCATCGTTAATACCATCACCCACCATCGCTATTTTGCTGTTATTCTTCATCTCGTTAAGCAAGCGCAGTTTGTCCTCAGGCAACAGCTCAGCTTCCCATTCCACGTCTAAATTACTGGCAAGTGCTTGAGCGGTTAAGCGGTTGTCGCCTGTTAGCATGACGGAGCGCACACCCATCGCTTTAAGTTGAGCCACACCTTCATGAGCGTCGTCTCGTAACTCGTCTCTTAGTGCGACCAATCCAAGCACTTCTCGACTTTGCTCATCGAAAAGAACTGAGACGGTCTTGCCCTCATTTTGCAGCGCCTCGATTTGTGCCTGTTGCTCGGCTGAAATTGATGCCTCATCTGCGGCATAAACAGGCGAACCGATAGCTAGCGCGCGCCCAGCGATAGTTGCGTGTACCGCTTTACCCGCAGTAGCAGAAGCTTTAGAAGCCACAGGTATGACAACTTTGGCGGCTTTGGCATGACTGACAATAGCTTCAGCAAGCGGGTGACTAGAACCTGTCTCCACACTGGCAAAGAGCGCCAATACCTTATCTTTACCTTGAGAACCCTGATCCTGAGAATCCTGACCTTGAACACTTGAATACTCTTGTGTAATGTCAACAACATCGGTCACGCGTGGTTTGCCTTCAGTTAAAGTGCCTGTCTTGTCAAAAGCGACTGTCTTCACTTGGCCGATGGTTTCTAAAGCACTACCGCCCTTGATCAGCAAGCCGCGGCGCGCACCGACCGCTAGACCAGAGGCGATAGCAGCTGGTGTTGAGAGCACAAGAGCACAAGGACAAGCGATCAATAATAAGGCTAGACCTCGATATAACCAAGTTGACCAATCTCCGCCCATGGTTAACGGTGGGACGATGATAATTAGGGCGGCAATAGCCATCACAGCCGGTGTATAGTAACGACTGAATTTCTCAATAAAACGGGCAGTGGGTGCTTTGGAAGCTTGCGCTTGCTCTACCAAATCAATAATGCGCGAAATAGTGTTATCGGCGGCTGTCTTTTCTACGCGCACTTGGAGCACACCATCGATGTTAATTGACCCTGCAAATACATTGTCACCCATCGTCTTGGCAACAGGAACAGACTCTCCCGTCACGGGCGAATCATCAAGGCTGGACGCACCTTGAACAATGGAACCATCAGCAGATACCCTATCTCCAGGACGCACCAGCACAAGGTCATTCACTTGTAGTGAAGTCGCTGGAACGTTACGCTGCCCACCTTGAGCATCAAGTAAAATCGCACTTTTCGGAACCAGCGATGATAAGGCTCTGATGCCAGCGCGAGCGCGATCAGCAGCGATACTCTCAAACAGTTCACCGATTGAGAACAAAAAGACAACCGCTGCGGCCTCTTCAGCTTCACCAATGATAAGTGCGCCAAGCACGGCGACGGACATCAGCGTTTCAATTGAAAAGAATGAACCTGTTTTAGCCAGTGCTAAGGCTTTGCGTGCAAATGGAAAAACGCCTACAATCACAGCGATGGCAAACACCCATATCCCATAAGCGGGGAACAGTAGTGACAGTGCATAAGCGCTGCCCATCAAAATACCGAGACCAACAACCTGTTTGCCTTTTTGAGTTTGCCACCACCGCTTATCCTGCGGAGCCATCTGATTGTCGCTGTCAATATCAATAGCCGATACAGTTTGTTGACCAGTATTGGCAGATATACCGAACCCTAGGCTTTTGATTGTTTTTTCGATATCACTAGCCTGAGTCGGCGCACCAGGGGCTAAATTTAGCTCTAGCGTTTCTGTAGCGAAATTCAGCTGAACATCAGAAACCCCAGGCATACGTTTCAAAGCTGTTTCAATCTTGCCGATGCAACTGGCACAGTCCATACCTTCAATATGATATTTCATAATAATTTACCCTTTGAATAATGATATTATGAACCCTATAGTGGCTTTAGAGTCAAGGTTATTTATCTACAGTTTCGTAATTTTAATTTCTCTAGCGCTAGTCTTTACAGCCACTTTAATTATTTAAATCATAGAGGTTGTTATGACAATCAAAATTGGTGAGCTCGCTAAACGCACAGGTGCCACAGTAGAAACCATTCGCTATTATGAAAAAGAGCGTTTATTACCCGAGCCTTTTCGTAGCGAAGGGAATTATCGTTTATATAATGAAGAGCACATTGAGCGTCTACAATTTATCCTACATTGCCGTACGCTCGATATGGCTTTAGATGATGTGCGAATCTTACTTGAATACTGGGAGTCGCCTGACAAGGACTGCGGCGATGTGAATAACTTGCTAGATGAGCACATTCATGCTGTGGAAATACGAATGGAAGAACTGATGCACTTAAAGCATCACTTGACCGTTTTGCGCCAGAAATGTGCAAGTAGTGCACCAGCGTCATCATGTGGCATTTTAAACGCGCTTGTCGATAACTCCTGTCATGAGTAATGATATCAGTAGTGTTCATTTCTGACGGATCAAATCATGAAAGGTTAAATACGCCCTGATGTTAAGCACAAAAAAACCCAGCAATGATATTAAGATCACTACTGGGTTGGAGGAAATAACAACTATGTTGTGCTGACTTAGAAAGTCTTATTTATCATTCATAGCAAGGTGGATATTACGATCTGATGCGGATGCGTCATCCACGTATTTTGAATCGCGCCATGTCGTATAAGCATAGACACCACTGTATGGGCTGATGCTGTTCTGACGGAAATCAGAAATCCAATTTTCGCCATCAAAGATTTGGATATGGCCATGCGGGCGCTTTGATGAGCGATCATAGACAATAACATCACCTACTTGGGTTGGCATATCATTACTGATTTTGCTAAAACCTGCTTTATCAAGCGTGCCACGAGTGGCGTACTGATAGGCTGAAGGATTGGGTGTAAATTCATAACCAGCTGATTGTAGTGCTTTACGTACGTAACGGGCACAATATCCAGAGCTGCCAGATAAAGCCACTTTTGAGGCGCGAGCAGCAGCGATAGCGGGGGCTGAATTGCTGTCAGGAACTGTATTGACTTGCTGCTGTTGTTTTTCAGCGTATAAGCGGCTGTTTAATGATGAAAGCTGATTCTCTTTTTGCTTGGCCTGCGCACTTAGGTTGCTAATTGCTTGACTAATTTCATCATTATTAGAAACATAAGCACCACTTTTGGTGCTATAGATGTTTTTTGATGAACCGTAGTTTGATGCCACAGAAGTATTGGTGATGGTATTATTTGTTTGAGAGATTGTGATAGCAGCACCACTCGTTTGTGCTATGCCCATACCCAGTACTGACAAAATCAATAAAGCCTGTTTCATAAATCTAATACCTACGGTTAATTCAAAATCGTCTGTTATCAACAACAGCGCAGTCAATTAAATCTCAATAACTCAAGTATATATATGTCATAGTGACTGATACTTCTGCTGCATATTATTCATATAAAAAATGATTATTGGCGATCACAGCTCATTGAAGTCTTACGAAGCTGTTACAAATCAAGCTGCTGACCAAAACACAAAGCCGACTTTAGCATAGGTTGTTTAGCCTGTCATTCCCCTTAAAAACCCCAAAAATACTTTTTTGATGTCGAAAAAATTGCTAATATCCCACATTTTACAATGTAAGTTTGTGTAACATGTACAGAATATAGCTGACTAGATTGACCACAATTTCTACTGTTTTATAAGCAAAAAAACGTCTGAGGGTTAAATCTATAATTTAGATTTAACCCTCAGACGTTTTTCTATTGGATGAAGTAATTACCCTATATAGGGTCTAACTAATTATTAAGATAATATAATAATTTATAATATTAATATAGATGTTAATTCCCTACTGGCTTATGTAATATTACGTAATTGTTTCGATACATCCTGTATATTCTTGTATTAACCCTTAATTATTTATCTATTTTAAGGGTTAATAACCGATAAATCCGCTTACATTGTCATCAAAAGTTACAAATTCAAAGTTATTTTTGCTTTTAAAGTCGCAATAGCTAATGATTTTTTTGATGAAGAATCATTTTATAAGCAATAGAACAGTCTTATACCTGCCTCATTTACTTTTAACGCTAACACTATAATCAAAGTATTCTTAACTGCTAACACACTATAATTGCTGCTCTACCGATTCAATATCAGCATAAACTTGGGTCGTCCCGTCTTTATTGAGCTGCATAACCTGATAGGGCATGAATTTATTTTGATACTCCATACCTGGGCTACCAACAGGCATGCCAGGTACGGCAAGACCCATAGCTTGTACTGGCGGATTTTCTAAAAACTGCGCCATATATTTAGCGGGTACATGACCTTCAAAGACGTAACCATCAGTAGTGACTACAGTATGGCAAGAACGCATTTCATTTGGAACGCTGTAGCGCTCTTTAAATACGGCTAAGTCCGCAACATCTTGCGCGGTTGCACTTAGACCATTATCTTCTGCATGACTTATCCATTCTTTACAGCAGCCGCAATTGGCATCTTTATAGACAGTGGCTGAGACGTTTTTTAGTAGGTCTGGTTTACTTACTGATGTCATCATAGGAGTATTTATAACGTTTGGTTCAGCTGTCTTCGGAACAGTCACTACATCTTCAGTTGATGCCGATGTTGTGCTTGCATCAGATACGCCACTACTCGGTTGGCTACAAGCAAATAGTGATGAGGCGGCAAGTAATACTAACGTACTACGCAACCCCTTAGACAGATAACGATTGAATATAAGACTGGATTTTATTTTTAAGGGGGTCATAGTGCTCTCTCATGTACTGTAGATATTGTGAGCTATAGAAGGTCAAGTAACACTTCATATCGTTTGGTAATGTAGCATAATAACCCATCAAACGGAGTACGTAAATTTATCCATTGAGCAGTGCGGACTGGTATCATAAGCAGTTTTCATTTTGAAATGCTGCCTGTAGTATTAACAGGTCTATCCGAGTTTTGGATTTTGACTAAAAATTCAAAACTCATAATTTTGGATAATTTGCGATGCGCCTGTCTACTATTAATCTACAAAAGCGTTTGAGTACTCACTCAAATCAATTACCGCTATGGTTTACGCTAGTAGCAGCATGGCTTGCAGGGGCTATTTTTTTATTTGCGCTAGCGCCTCATGGGTTCTGGCCGCTAGCAATAGTGTCACCAGCGATTTTATATGCGCTGTTGGTACCAAATATGAGTGGTCGTCGCGCTTTTATTATCGGTGAAGCTTACGGTATGGGGCTATGGTGCGTCGGCGGCTTTTGGCTCTATACTGCCATCCATGATTATAGCGATACTCCAACGTGGCTCGCATTGATTATGATTGGATTGATGGGTCTCGGTATGGGACTGTTTCATGGATTTTTAGCACTAGTCTTTAACCGTATGGTAGGCAAACAACCCTTTTCATTTGCTGCTCTTTGGGTGCTACAAGAATGGTTAAAAACTTGGTTATTCACAGGCTTTCCGTGGCTATTTGTTGGTTATGCATTTACTGAAGAGTATTGGTTATCGTCCTTAGCACCCGTTGCTGGTGTTTTTGCCGTCTCTTTTGTTGCCATACTATTGGCTGCAAGTTTAGTAGAGCTACTGCTTCGACGCAGTAGTTATGCCGTCGTTTCTGTACTGTTATTAGCCATTAGCACATCATTATGGCTGGTCAATCCGCAATGGACAAAACCTAAGGGCACACCTGATCTGTCAGTGTCATTGATTCAAGGTAATATTTCACAAGATATAAAGTGGCTGACGCAATATCAAGTAGAAACGCTAAAGATTTATGCGAAGTTAACGCGCACTGAGTGGGGACGTGATGTGGTGGTGTGGCCTGAATCATCTATTCCGATGTTTCAGGATGAGGCTGCGGGCTTTATTAGTGAAATGATAGAAATGGCCAATGCGACCAATACGACATGGATAACTGGTATCCCTTATAAGGATAAAGCGGCATTCAATGCCAGTACGGATAAGTATCCCCCATTTTACAATAGCGTGATTGCTCGAGGTGTAGAAGCGGAAGGCCTATACAAGAAGCAGCGTCTAGTGCCTTTTGGAGAGTATATTCCATTTGAAGGCGTGCTCGATATTTTCCCAAGTTTGGCCGGTAGTCAGGATATTAAGAGCTATAGTCGTGGTAGTGATCAGCAGTCACCGCTAAAGGTGCGTGAACACAATATAGGGACGGCTATCTGTTATGAGGTAGCTTATCCAGATACCACGCGTAAAAATGCCATCGATACTGACTTTTTGTTGACCGTCTCTAACGATGCCTGGTTTGGCACTTCAGCAGGACCATTGCAACATTTGCAAATGGTACAAATGCGCGCGCTTGAGAACGGGCGCTGGTTTATTCGAGCGACCAATACTGGTGTTACCGCTATCATTAACCATAAAGGTCGTATTGTAAAACGCGCACCGCAGTTTGAGCGTACTGTACTACGTGGTGAGATACAGGCACGGGTTGGTAACACGCCCTTTATGCTTATGGGAAATTATCCTATCTTGATAATAATAACCCTGTTATTACTAATAAGCTATTTTGGCAAAGGTCTAACCACACTTAGAAGACGAGGGTAATAGTAAACTTAATCATAATAATTTAATCAGCGTAAGTTTTTTATTTTTTCTAGGTAACGTCCTAACGCACGTAAATATAAAAGTTTTAAACTATTGATCACATAAGAACTGATTGAAAAAATTATGTTGACATAAGGCACGCGCCTCATACTTAAAAAGAGATAGCTATATACGGTCTATCATCTTTTAGTTGATACTTTCATTTAATGCACGCGATTTTTGATTGTCATCTGCCTTAGTACCAAATTCAATAGTTGCATGTTGTATATTCTGATGCGCCAAATCTTCCTTGATGTTTTCTTTCATAGTAATAGTCTCTTCAAACGTTATATCGGTCTTCGGTACAATATGAACTGTAAGAGCATTCTCAGTGGTACTCAAAGCCCAGATATGTAAATGATGAAAGTTTTGAATAAAATTATAGCTCTCTAAGATAGCAGTGATTTTACTGAGATCAACATTTTGAGGTACTCCGTCGATAGCAAGCTTGATACTCTCTTTTAGTAGACCCCAAGTCGATAACAGTATAACGACTGAAATAATCAAGCTAACTAGAGGATCAACGATATTCCAACTTGTATAGTAAATAATAATGCCCGAGATAACGACACCTACAGAGACCAATGCATCTACCATTAGATGCAAGAAAGCACCTTTGATATTAATATCGTCTTTTTGACCTTTGTAGAATGCAAAAGCAGAAACAGTATTTATAAATACACCTATTAGAGCTGTAATAATAATAACTTTTCCTGCAACTTCCGGTATCGTATCAAATCGACCCAAGGCCTCATACGCAATACCTATAACGATTGTAACTAACAATATGGCGTTAATAAGAGACGCCATTATAGAAGCTTTTTTGTAGCCATAGGTATAAAGCGTAGTAGATGCTTTCTGTGCTAATTTCATTCCAATTAACGAGATTATTAAACTGGCAACATCACTTAAGTTGTGGCTAGCGTCTGCGATTAAAGCTAATGAATTAGTTGAATAGCCCACTATAAACTCGATGAGCGTAAATGCAGAATTTAGACCAATCCCAATATAAAAAGCTTTATTCATATTTTTAGGGTCTGGAGCTTGATGACTGTGGTTATCTGAATTACTCATAATTTACCCTTGTTTAGGTTGCTGCATTTTATTAAAGGTAGAAAATAAGTTTATTGCATATTTTCTATATTGCACAGTCAATATTGCTCTAATACCGTAGACCCACTTATTTTTATCAATAAACTGAGCCACAACTTGATTGTGTGTCCTATCTCTCCTTGGGCGAAAAAAGCGGATTTTACTGTAATCTAACTGGCTTACGTAAGCTTCTTGTTCTCATGTTCAAGCTCTTTAGTATGTGTAGCTTAGTCTTGAATGTTGGTTAGTATAGTTTCATTAGTGTGCTTTTTATGACATGACCACATAAAGGTGTAATCGTTTAATGCTTCAATCAGCATACGAACGGCGCGTTCTTTAATCTCAGGAGTGTAGGTTTGTCTTTTCATTATCGTATTCTCTCAGAAAGATGATTTACCGCTTCTTAACAGCGCGTGTAAAACCTTGCATCTGACGACTAAGCCGGTCTTCATAGTAAACTATCCCAGTATTGTCAGAAACTTAACGTCTTGTGAGGATGTACTAAGTGCTAACTTCAAAATGGTTGAAATACCTACGCTAAATGACGACAAAAAAAGCCTAAGCAATCTAATGAAAAAGTAGATAATAAAAACCCAATCTACATGACAAACAAAAAAATGCCTCTGGGAGTTGACTCCCAGAGGCATTTAGTTTTAAATATAGCTAACGGTTACAGCGTGTTGACGCACACTGTAACGAACAAATAAGCACCTGAACTGCGTTATTTGAACAGCATTAAATGCCCGTGTAGGTGCATTTTATCCAAAATTTGCTTTCATATCAACTTTATTCACTATACATTTTAAAAACCGCTTGTTCGCTCGTTACATCCTCGTGCTGCTCTCTTTATAACCGTTACCCGTCAAATGGGTGGCAGGCTAAGGCGACGACTGCGTTTGACAGAAGGGTAAAGCTCTCGACAGGGGGTTCTAGACATATTGAGCAACGCAATGAGTGGTTATTTGTGCATATCGTAGCGGTATATTGGGTGTATTGCCCTTGCTAGCGTATGACAGCACAGTAGCGGTTAAGAGCGTGTCTAGGCGGTGCTATCAGCCGTAATCTTAACAACCGTAGCTTGATACAGTGATACGGTCTTGATGACGCGATGGGCGATGAAGTCGGCATGACTAATCACATCAAATCCAAGGAATGCACTAAAGTGTTTGTGAGTATGCTAGAAAATACTCATAGATGCTTTAGGGTGAGTGTTCCTTGAAATCTGCTCAAGGCTCCAAAATCAGCATCGGAACTTACTTAGGCTAATTTAAATAGTATATAGCCCACTAGGCTATATACTATTAGACTTCAGAGAAAAATTTAGAATAGTTCTTATACAACAGTCATTTATTCAGTGAGTCGATATTGTCATAGTTGATTCATAAGCTTAGTGTGAATAGAACGAGATCTACGCTTTAGGTAAAGTCTCTTCCTAGCTCATAACTATTCTTTATCTTGGAACCTTGAATACTTTTATTTAATCAACATCCAAGGCGTTATCTTTGTTTTGAATAAGTATTAGATTATCTTGAGCTTTCTTGAGTTTATTTTGTAACACAGTCACTTGTTCTTGTTCTGATAGGTGACGGCTCGATAGCTCGCCATATTGCTTATTCAATATACTATGTTCAGCTTCAAGTTTAGCCTGTATTTGAGTCAGCTGCTCATAAAGTCCTGATAGCTTATCACGTTCAAAGGTTACCGCCTTTAGCTCTCCTTTGATCTCTGCGGTAGCAGTTTGTATCTCATTGCGTTCAGCTGTGACCGTCTTTAGCTCTGACTTAGTGGCTTTAAGCTCCGCCTTTAAACGTGCAATCTCTGCTTTATCGCTATCAGCTGTAGCTTTAAGCGTGGCTACCTCACCAAGACTACTAGTAAGCTCTACAGATTGCTTATCTAATGCGCTACGTGTCTCTACAAGCTGTGATTGTGCTGTTTCTGCTTTAGTTCGTTCAAGCTCTAATTGATGCTTAGTATCTGATAGCGTCTGTTTGGTAGCATCATGGTCAGCTGTGGCTTGCTGAGCCGCTTTAGTTGCTGTCTCCGCAGTAGTGGCCACTTCGTCCAGCTGCTGTAGTAGATCTGCTTGTTCACCCTCTAAGGTTTTAACTGCTTCTTGCGCTTCGTCCGTCTCTGCTTGTGCCTTAACCTTAACCACCTCTAGAGCTTCACGCTCCTTAGACAGCCTATCGTTCGCCATATCAATAGCTGTCTGCCACATATCAGCGCCAAGCGTGTGCAAGCGTTCAGTGATACCGCTAGGTAAATCCACTTGTTGCAGCTCTTGCTCTTCCTGCTGTTCTCGCTTCCAACTCTGCATCGCATCACTAATGGTAGTGAATGAGCCACCGCCTAGCGCCTTACGCACCTCTGCCAGTGTCGGCTTTATCCCTTGCTCCTGTAATCGGTCAGCTGCTGCATGAATATCTTGTGTGGTGAGTGCCATGATTTTGTATTCCTTGATAGTGCATTGTAGTATGTTGTATATAGTATAATACAATATACAACATACTACAATACAAGGTGTAAAAAAACCCCAAGTCGTCTTGAGGTTATAACTTGTTGGCTAAGACTTAATGATCAGTTAGGTATTCTTCTAGGGCATCATTGATCATGTCCTGATAGTTACCGCCTGTCTGCTTGGCTCTGTCCTTAAACTTAGCAAGAATGCTTGGGCTGATAACACTGGCTTCTGTAGTAAGCGTTTGTGGTTTGATACTGCCACGGATCGCGCCTGACCAGTCGGTGATTTCTGGAATGTCCGATAGATCAATGTCGTCATCGCTAAGCGTTGCTAAGTACTCTAAGTCCGCTTGCTGCTTAGCCGTTAATGGCGGCAACTTATCTATGTGATAACTAACCTTGTTCATATTGTCTCCTTTCAATCTTTATGGCACGCCTGGCAGAGATAATGCGTATAACCTCAGGCCATAGATTTCAAACACTGCAAAAGCATTGGCCTTTGACTCTTAAGTAAGCCATATATCATAATTGGTAGTAAACATAGTAATTACCTACCTTGACTGACTTTTGGTAAGTAGCTCTCAAGCGCTTTGTTTGGCTTGTTAAAGCTTTCAGGTTCCCGCTGTATGAGGTTAATCATTTCACGCTTAAAAATATCAGTACTCATTTTACCGTCATAGCTTAAACCTGGGTGATCGTTATAGTCGTTCATAAACTGCACATTATCAACAATTGATTTGATCTTATCTTCTGACAATTTACCGTCTTTACCAGCAATTTTATCTAATAACTTTTTGTGAAATTTGAGCTTTAAGCCTTTATAGCCCTTCCCTCTTGCTTTTTTTTGATACTCTACACTGACTTTATAATTCGTATTTTCATTTATATCGTTGATAGCTGTTTCAATAACATATCTTCGCAACTCACTAAATTGCTTATACTTATCTTTAACACACATTACGTGTTTAAACTCTTCTATCGTAAACTCTTTGCTGTACTGGTATTGATTAACCCACATTACCACCAATTCATACATTTTTATTGAATGAATACTCGATAACTCACCTATTTCTAATAGCTTGTATTTAGTGAAATTAGCTTTAAGTTGCGTCAAATATGGCAGTATTTTATTTGCGAATGATAATACGACTTCTCCGTTATCTGGATCATAAACAATACTACTAACAAGCCTTGTTTGAAGCGTTTTATTCTCGGGCAAGCTCATAACAATATCGACGTCATATAAACGTTTGCTTGCGTTCTCTATGTCACGATAAACATTCTGTTCGTTCTTAGACTTCTTACCAAAAAACAATGATTTAATATCATCAACTGTTACTTTATATTCTGTGTCTTGCGTGACATTTGGTGCATCAGGCCTACTGTCAATTTGACTGATACAAGCAAGCATGAGCTCTTTATCCGTCTTTTGCATTGTGTACGTTGCTAGGATTAAATCATTTGACTGAACAACTAAGTTATTTTCCATTTCAACTCTGCGCCCATAGTTACATTTAACAAGATCTTATCATAAAATAGAGTTATAAAAAGAGTGTTTTTTATTTATCTCTGTTTTCTGCTCATTTACTCTGTTTTCTGCTCATTTACTCTGTTTTCTGCTCATTTACTCTGTTTTCTGCTCATTTACTCTTTTTCTTTCTTGTAAGGTATTGATTTTAAAGGTGAAAAAAGGCTCTTAAACAGGAGTAAACAGGAGTAAACAGGATTAAATAAACCCCTTAAAGAAACGGGTGATAAACTTTTTTGTGGATAAGTGAAAAATCATCACTTAAACCGCGTAGCTTGCCTAAGTAACTTATTTCTCAGTAACGGTTCTTTTGAGGATTAGATTAAGGACTAAATCCTCGACTGGGTGTATTAGTTCTACTCACTTGATGCTGATAGGACTCTAAACCGCTCTGTATCGCTTTGTGTTGGCTTTCAGACAACTCTTTACCATATCGCTCAGTAAACGTCTCTAAAGTGGCTTTAAGAGCCTCTGAGTAGGTTTTACGCTGGGTTGTTGGTAAGGAATTAACATCACGCAACGCAAGTTTGAATTGCTGACAGGTTTTATCCAAGATATCTGCTAAATGTTCTTTAGCAACCTCCCTTGCCTCAGCTGGGTAGTTATCCTGATTGATGTAATCCATTAATTCTTCTATATAGCTGAACGATGACATGGTGTCCCGAGTCATTCTGCCAACCTCTCCTGCGCTACCGCCTAGCTTGTCAATGATACTAGTATTAAATGTCGCACGCTTTTGATCAATATCGTCCCTAAAGTCCTCAAAATGCTTAATAAGTGCCAGATACTGCTCTCGTTCAGCTTTAGGATCACGCAAAAGCTTGATAATGGATTTGTTATTTTCAACTAGCGTGTAATCAAAACGTTTGCCCACTTGCTGTAAGTGATCTCTAAACCCTAGCGCTTTATCTTTATCTTCAATACCAAGGCGCTTTGCAAACTCGCTAAGTATCGCAACTTGACGCTTATCAAATTTATCAGGGGCATCCTCTATCGTTTCTCCTTGTGCCCAGCTGATTGCCATTGAATTGTGATGGCGTTGAATTAAACGCATGGCTAAGTGCAGCTTCATACGTTCAGCATACTCAAAGATTCTCTCATCTTTGTGACGGTTTTCTCGAGTGTCTCGATCAATTTGTCCTTGCTGTCGATCAAGTCGAGCAGCTCTTGCTCGTCGTGCTGCGTCATCGAAGGGGCTGGGGGCTGCTTTTGCTCGCTCTGCAATACCTTGATGGATGTCCTGAGCGATTGATTCGCTGTCTGTAGCTCTTTTTGTGTTTGCAGTAACCCATTGTTTTGAGTGCTCAACTCTGTATTTTGCTTTTTGGCTTCTTTCGTCTGTGCCATTAATCCACTTTGGTAGGTTTTCGCATCGTTTAGCTGCCCAAGCAATGCCTGATTTTGCGTCTTCAACGCATCGTTTTGTGTCGTCAACTCGAATTGCTGTTCTATTATTTTGTTCTGTGCAGTACGTAATGTGAGGTTCTGAGCTTCTAGAGAGTTGTTTTGCAAAGTCAGCTCGTCGTTTTGTGCCTCCAATGCGTCCAGGTAGTCTTGCGTTTTTCTCAGTTGCCCAAGCAAGTCCTTTTCTAAGTGCGCTAATTCGTCGCTCATTGTCTGCTTCCTGTTTGATATGGTTGTCAGCCACCAATTTGTTGCGTGCTTTGATGGCGCGGTTGGTATTACCTTTTTCGGTCGTGATGCCTCGGCGCTCCATGGCCGTCGCCTCCACGCCCATTTTAATGGTGGGCTGTTGATCAAGCCCCTGATCCTTATAACTGCGTGCATCCATCAGCGGTAGATGGTATTCGGCCAATACCTTATTGGCGGTATCTACCCACATCTCCCGAATACGCTTAATCTCCTGCATCGATGACGGCAGATCATGCGCCTTACGTTTTTTATTGGACCATTCAAACGGGGTCTTAAGCTTTGGATCAAATGCCAAGGTTTTATTGGGTCCAATGGTAGGCGCTCGAGTAGTGACTAAAATATGCGCGTGAAAATTACGAGGATCAGGGTTTTCCTCACCCTCACGCAAATACTTAGAGCTTGGCGGTACATTAGGATCAAAAGGCAATTTCATCACCGGACGATGGATACACACATCCGCAATCACATCCATATCGTCGCAAAGCTTTTGGGCAAAGTTTATGGCCAGCTGATGCCGATCATACTCGTCTAACTCATACGGCAAATTAATCAGCCACTCACGTGCCACCCGACTGTCCGAACGTGTCTCTGCCGCTTCAGCGGTATTCCAAAGCGTCTCCCGATCCACACTCACACCCAGCGCCTTTAATGAAAATGGTAAAACGATATCGCTACTCATCACACCAGACTTTTTACTATAGTCATGGGTCTTGCCATATTTGGCATCATCAAGCACATCGCCAGCACGATAGGCCGCCGACGCCACTGCCGACTGTCCTGCTTTTCGAGAAATCGCCTTTGTTGCAATGTGTACCATCGTCATAAAGAGTCACCTGCTATTTTTGCTTTTTGCACACCACGGTTTTTTGTGGTGTGCGGGGTTTGGGGTTTCCCCAACGAAGAAGGATTCAAAATTAAGAATAGTAACGAAGTGGATAGATTGAATTTTGAGTCGTTACTTCGCCCTTAGTCAGGGAGACGCCACCATTAAATAATAAACTAAGCTATCTAAGGTTTCGGATGTAATTGTGTTAAAGCTTACCACAAGTGATTGAACGATAGTAAGGTGCTTGCTATGCTGAGTAAAATTTAATTGATAAGGATAAATCTGATGTCAGTATCTAATAATAAAGCGCCTGTGTCTATTTTTGATAGTCAAGACTCTAATGAGCTAAAAGAGCGACAACGGTTAGAAGAGTTAAAACGCCAAGCTAAGGTTCAGCAGGTGAAGCTGGATAAACGATTAAACAAGCAGAAGATTCTAATGGGGGCATTTTTAGGTCAGGTATTGGCAACTGATGGTGAGAGTGAGCAGATGATTCGAGAGTATTTTGCGATTCATTTTCCAGATTTTTTAACGAGAAAATCTGATAAGTTTTTATTCAAAAGCATGATTGAAAGTTTAGGCGGTGATATAGGTTTAGGCGATGAAGAGGATTCATTTGAGATTCAACAAAAAGAGAAGAGTCAAAAAGCTATTCATGAGGAAGGGGAAATGAAAGTTGATGCTACGGAACAGAGCCAACCAGAGAAATTTGTGAGCACGACCGATAGGAGTCCACTAGATTTTTCTTTGGGTGAGACAGATTATTCTGATCAGGGCAGTCACCAAAATTATCATCGTTAAAAGCGTGACAATAAATATGGTATCGGCTAATAAAAAATAGCCAGATGGTGACAACTGGCTATTAAGGCAATAAATATCAAGCTCTATCGGTCATAAGAGAGGCCTTTTTAATCTAAAACGATTATGCTGCTTGGTCAGTATGAGCTGTGACCAACTCTATAAAGGCGGTTTCAAGGGTGCTTAACGTATAATCATCAATCATAAGACCGTCATCTAGCTGTCGTTGCACCCAGACATAAATCGCTTCATCATTATAAAGGATAGAGTCAACACCAAGTAATGATGCCAGTTGTACGCCCTGCTGTATTTGTAAGCTGAATAACAGCTGAGAGGCTAAAGCTTTAGTCTGTTCACTAAACCATGTGCAGCTGTTGAGCCGCGATAAATTAGTGTTCATAGATATTCTCCTATAGATTATTGTATGTAAATAATGGATAAAATGACCTACTACAGGTCAAATTATACCTATATTTTAATCTATTGCAAGAGAAAATGACCTTCTAAAGGTCTTTTTATGCGTCTAAAGGTGATAATGTCTTATGAGCGAGGGTATTCACTCAGGCGTTTCACTGCTGTCCTCATTTATAATTTCATATAAATCACCAACATTGATTCTAAGATACGTGCATAAAGACTCGATGACATCTAGATCAACTCGGGTGGCTTCTTCATGATACATGCGAGTAATGGTGCCACGATTGATACCAGTATCTCTTGCGACATCGGCAATTTTAAGGCGTCTTTCGCCCATGATGGTCGATAAGTGACACTTCACCATAGTGGTTTCCTCATTAACGATTAGTAGTTTTTGATTGGTGAACGGATTATAACGAATATGAGCGGCTAAAGTATTCCTTTTAGTAGCTCAAATTGGTATCCAATAGCGCAATTTGCCTAGTAATAGGCAGTTTATTATGCTGTCTTTGATACAGGACGTCTATCATGATGGATATACGCTAGTTAGAAAAGGCGATGCTATTTTTACTATGAAGTATTGCTATTAATAGTGATGTGACGTACGTTTTTAGTTATACTTATATACTTATATACTTATATACTTATATACTTATATACTTATATACTTATATACTTATATACTTATATACTTATATATTCAATGCATGCTACAGGGATCTGTATTTATGAAGGTAATCGCGGTATTAAATCAAAAAGGTGGCAGCGGCAAGACTACCATCGCAACGCATCTGGCTCGTGGCTTACAGTTAAAAGGCCATAGTGTTCTGCTAGTAGATAGCGATCAGCAGGGCAGTGCGCGTGACTGGAGAGCGGTTGATGAAGACAATCCGGTACCAGTGATCGGGCTCGACAGACCAACACTTGATAAAGATTTAAAAAGCGTCTCTGATAAAGATTATGTGGTGATCGATGGATCTCCGCAAGCTACTAGTCTGGCTATTTCTGCTATAAAAGCGGCTGATTTTATATTGATTCCGGTGCAGCCGAGTCCCTATGATATCTGGGCGACTAGCGATTTGGTTGATTTAGTGCAGCAGCGTATTGAAATGATGGATGGCCAACTAAAGGCAGCCTTTGTCGTCTCACGCGCCATTCAAAATACCAATATTGGTAAAGAGGTTGCAACCGCGCTGCTTGATTATAATCTTCCGGTATTAGAGACCAGAGTGATGCAGCGAGTTGCTTATCCTAATAGTGCCGCCCTTGGTAAGACAGTATTTGATACCGAATCGCCTAGTAGCAATGCGTTACAAGAGATAACCGCATTGGTCAGTGAGATTCAAATATTTTTTGGTGAGGAGTAAGTCATGAGTTTATCAGCAGGTCGTCCTAGTAAGAACGTTAAGGATCAATTGGCTTTATCGGATGTGACGGACAGTCCCAAAAAGACGGTACGTGTGAATTTTAATTTAGATGAAGATAAGCACATTGCGCTCAAACGGTACGCGCTTGAAAGTCGAAAAACGGTGACTGAGTTGTTGACTGAAATGATTGAGGAAAAATTGGTTGAGCGATAGGTATAAAAAATTCGTTTTTCTATACCTATAAAAAGGATATGTATAAAAAACTCAAAAAATTATACATATCGTCGAACGCTGTGCACCTTACTAGTATCATCAGATGCTTGTTTTCTTAAGACAGACGCAGAAGCAAGCTGTAAAGAAAATGCCCATGGCAAAACAAGCACTGTTTCCTATATCAGCACCATATAATAGAACCAAAAACGGTTAGCAGTGCTAAGGTATATTGCTCTTAATCAAAGCGTACTCAATAACGATTTAAGTTACACAAAACATAAGGGGCTTCTAGCCCCATCATTATTCCTATAGGATTTTCATCATGACAAGTACCCAACAACGTGCGGAACTGCATCGACAAATTTGGCAAATTGCAAACGAGGTTCGTGGTTCAGTCGATGGGTGGGATTTTAAACAGTATGTGTTGGGGACTTTGTTCTACCGCTTTATCAGTGAGAACTTTGCCAATTATATTGAGGCGGGGGATGAGAGCGTTAATTATGCCGCTCTTCCTGATGAGGTAATTACTGCTGATATTAAAGACGATGCGATTAAGACCAAGGGTTATTTTATATACCCAAGTCAGCTGTTTGCTAACGTGGCTGCCAATGCGCATAGAAACGAGAACTTAAACACGGATTTGGCGGCTATTTTTAAAGAGATTGAAAGCTCGGCCAATGGCTACCCGTCTGAGCCTGATATTAAGGGTTTGTTTGCTGATTTTGATACCACCAGTAACCGATTAGGTAATACTGTTGCGGATAAGAACACTCGATTAGCTGCGGTGCTTAAAGGAGTGGCGGGCCTTAAACTGCATCAGTTTGAGGACAGTGAGATTGATCTATTTGGCGATGCTTATGAGTATCTGATCTCAAACTATGCGGCCAATGCGGGTAAATCAGGCGGTGAGTTCTTTACACCTCAAAGCGTGTCCAAACTGATTGCTCAAATTGCGATGCATAAACAAGAGACGGTTAATAAAATCTACGATCCAGCTGCAGGCTCGGGCTCTTTATTGCTGCAAGCTAAAAAGCACTTTGATAATCACATCATTGACGAGGGGTTTTTTGGTCAAGAGATTAACCACACCACCTATAACCTTGCACGTATGAATATGTTTTTACATAACGTGAACTACGACAAATTTAATATCAAGCTTGGTAATACGCTGCTAGATCCGCATTTTGGGGAGGATAAACCCTTTGATGCGATTGTCTCGAATCCGCCGTATTCAGTGAAGTGGATTGGTAGTGATGATCCGACCTTAATTAATGATGAGCGTTTTGCGCCAGCAGGCGTATTGGCACCTAAATCAAAGGCGGACTTTGCTTTTGTGCTTCATGCATTAAATTACTTATCGAGTAAGGGCCGCGCCGCTATTGTTTGCTTCCCTGGGATATTCTATCGCGGCGGTGCTGAACAAAAGATCCGTCAGTATTTGGTAGATAATAACTATGTAGAATCCGTGATTTCGCTAGCGCCTAATTTATTCTTTGGAACCAGCATCTCGGTTAATATCTTAGTGCTATCCAAGCACAAAACAGAGGGTAAGACGCAGTTTATTGATGCCAGTAAGCTGTTTAAGTCAGAGACCAATACCAATGTGTTAACCGATGCGCATATTGAGCAGATCATGACGTTGTTTGATACTAAAGAAGATACGGATTATTTGTCTGCCAATATTGATAACAGCGCTATTGCTAAAAATGACTATAACTTATCGGTAAGTGCGTACGTAGAGGCAGAAGATACGCGTGAGGTTATTGATATTAAAACTTTAAATAGCGAACTTAAAACGACAGTTGCTAAGATTGATAAGCTGCGTGCTGATATCGATAAAATCGTTGCGGAGATTGAGGCATGAGTCACTTAAGTTATATGGAAAAGCTACTTGATGGGGTTGAGGTTGAATGGAAAGTTTTAGAAGAGGTTTTTGATATTTTAGCTGGCGGTGATGTTCCTAAAGATTCGTTATCAAATATAAAGACAGAACAGTTTAATATACCTATTTTATCTAATGGAATAGGTGAAAGATCTTTATATGGTTGGACAGACAAGGCTAAGGTGATCAAGCCGAGTATAACTGTATCTGCTAGAGGAACAATAGGTTGGACTAGCTTTCAAGATAAACCATTTTTCCCAATAGTTAGGTTGATTGTTTTAACACCTAAAATTGAATTAAATGTGAAGTATGTTTACTACTACATGAAGTCAATTGAAAATGCATACAATGTTCCAAAAAATGGAATCCCTCAACTTACTAAGCCTATGATAAGGGATATTAAAATTCCTCTTCCACCCCTTAACGTCCAAGCCGAAATCGTCCGAATTTTAGACACATTTACCGAACTTACAGCACAACTTACAGCAGAACTTACAGCACGTCAGCAGCAGTATGCGTACTATCGTGAGCAGCTGTTAACGTCGTTTAATGATGATAAGACCGAAATCAAGACTTTGAAAGATATTGTCATTATGAAAGCAGGGCAGCATATTTCTGCAAGTAAAATTTCGGCAAATAAAAGTACAAGCCATATTTATCCATGTTTCGGAGGAAATGGTATTCGTGGTTTTGTAGATGAAAAAAGCCATGATGGTTCATATCTACTTATTGGTCGTCAAGGTGCTCTATGCGGTAACGTTCATCGCATGAGTGGTGAGTTTTATGCTACAGAACATGCTGTAGTCGTCACTGCTAAAGATGGTATCAATATTGATTGGGCCTTTCATAAGCTAACACTAATGAACCTTAATCAATATGCCTCTAAATCGGCACAGCCAGGTTTAGCTGTAGGTAAACTAGCTGGGTTAAAGGTTTCCGTACCTTCTCTTGATGAACAAAAGCGCATTGCTGCCATTCTCGACAAATTCGAAGCTATCACTGCTTCACTAACTGAAGGCCTTCCGCGTGAAATAGAGCTACGTCAGCAGCAATATGAATATTACCGTGACCTGCTGTTAAGCTTCCCTAAGCCTGAGGTAGTAACTCATGACTGACCAAACAAAAACCATTGCTGAATCGAATAATTTTATCGTTTTAAATAAATATACCAAGTGCGATCAGCCTGATGGGGGGTATCAGACTGAAGACGATCTAGAGCGTGAACTACTCAAAGACTTACAAAACCAGGGATATGAGTTTGTCCCTGGTTTAAATTCACCTGAAACGATGCTCGCTAACGTACGTGTACAGCTGCAGATCTTAAATGAGGTGCAGTTTACAGATGCTGAGTGGCAGCGCTTTGTCATGGAGTATCTGGATAATCCTAGCGATAACATTACGGACAAAGCTCGAAAGATTCATGATGACCATATCTATGATTTTACCTTTGATGATGGCCACCTGAAGAACATTGCCCTGCTGGACAAAAAAAACATCCCACGTAACAAAGTACAGGTCATTAAACAGTTTGCTCAAAAAGGCACACAAGCCAATCGCTACGATGTGACTATTTTGGTCAATGGCTTGCCCTTGGTGCAAATTGAGCTTAAAAAGCGTGGTATCGCCATTCGTGAAGCCTTTAACCAAGTACATCGTTATAGCAAAGAGAGCTTTAACTCCGATAACTCCTTATATAAATACCTACAGCTGTTTGTGATCTCAAACGGCACCGATACCCGCTACTTTGCCAATACCACCAAACGCAATAAAAACAGCTTTGATTTCACCATGAACTGGGCACGATCAGACAATACCTTAATCAAAGATTTAAAAGATTTTACCGCAACCTTCTTTCAAAAAAATACCCTATTAAACGTGCTGATGCATTACACCGTCTTTGATGTGAGTAATACCTCATTAGTGATGCGTCCGTATCAGATCGCTGCTACTGAGCGCATCTTATGGAAAATAAACAGTGCCTATCAATCCAAAAAGTGGAGCACTCTCGAGAGTGGCGGCTATATTTGGCATACCACAGGCTCAGGTAAAACCTTAACCAGCTTTAAAGCTGCGCGCTTAGCAACGTCGCTGCCTTTTATTGATAAGGTGTTTTTTGTGGTGGATCGTAAGGATCTTGATTATCAAACCATGAAAGAGTACCAGCGCTTCTCCCCTGATAGCGTCAATGGATCAGACAGTACCGCAGGACTCAAGCGTAACCTTGAAAAAGACGATAATAAAATTGTTGTCACCACCATTCAAAAGCTAAATAACCTGATCAAGGGTGAGGCTGATTTACCCATTTATCATAAACAAGTGGTGTTTATCTTTGATGAGGCACACCGTAGCCAGTTTGGTGAAGCACAAAAGAACTTAAAAAAGAAGTTTAAAAAGTACTACCAGTTTGGTTTTACAGGCACCCCTATCTTCCCCGAGAATGCCTTGGGTGCAGAGACGACTGCCAGTGTCTTTGGCCATGAGCTGCATTCATACGTCATCACTGATGCCATTCGTGATGAGAAGGTCTTGAAGTTTAAGGTGGACTACAATGATGTACGCCCGCAGTTTCAAGCCATTGAGAGCGAACAGGATGAGAAGAAACTCACAGCTGCTGAAAACAAGCAGCTGTTATTACACCCCGATCGTATTGAAGAGATCTCAAAGTACGTTTTAAAAAGCTTTAGGCAAAAAACCCATCGCTTAAAAGGAAGTGGTAAAGGCTTTAATGCCATGTTTGCCGTCAGTAGTGTGGACGCAGCAAAGGCTTACTATGAGACCTTGAATCAGCTACAAAAGGACAGCGAGAGGCCCTTAAAGATTGCCACCATCTTTTCCTATGCTGCCAATGAAGAACAAGATGCAATTGGTGATATTGCTGACGAAGGCTTTGAGCCTACCGCCATGAATAGCAGTGCCAAAGAGTTTTTAAGCCGTGCTATTAATGATTACAACGAGATGTTTAAGACCAATTACGGCGTAGACAGTAAGTCTTTTCAAAACTACTACCGTGATCTTGCAGGACGCGTTATTAAGCAGGATGTGGATTTGCTGATTGTTGTCGGTATGTTCCTCACAGGTTTTGATGCGCCGACCTTAAATACGCTCTATGTTGACAAAAACCTTCGCTATCACGGTTTGATGCAAGCGTTCTCAAGGACTAACCGCATTTATGATGCCACTAAGACCTTTGGCAATATCGTGACGTTTCGTGACTTAGAGCAAGCGACCATTGATGCCATCACCTTATTTGGGGATAGAAACACTAAGAACGTCGTGTTAGAAAAAAGCTATAGGGAATATCTAGAAGGCTTTACTGATATTGCGACAGGCAAGGCGCGACGAGGCTATTTGGAGGTGATTAAAGAGCTGCAGCAACGTTTCCCTAACCCTGATGAGATCGTCAAAGAGGCGGACAAAAAGGACTTTGCTAAGTTATTTGGTGAGTACCTACGTGTCGAGAACATCTTACAAAACTATGATGAGTTTGCAAGCCTAAAAGCACTGCAAGACTTGGATGTGACCGATGCTGACGCTGTTGAGACGTTTAAGGATGAGCATTACCTAAACGACGATGACTTAGCCGCTATGCAAGCCATTAAAGTGCCTGCTGAACGTACGGTACAAGATTACCGCTCAACCTATAACGATATACGTGATTGGCTACGCCGTGAAAAAGCCGCCAAGGATCAAAGCGAGTCCTCGCTTGACTGGGATGACGTGGTTTTTGAGGTGGATCTTCTTAAGTCTCAAGAGATTAACCTTGATTACATCCTTGAGCTGATTTTTGAGCATAACAAGAATACCAAGGACAAGTCCGCCTTGGTTGAAGAGGTGCGCCGAGTGATTCGAGCAAGCCTTGGTAATCGCGCTAAAGAAAGCCTGGTAGTAGATTTCATCAATAAAACCAACCTAGATAACATCCCTGATAAATCCAGCATCATTGAGGCCTTCTTTAACTTTGCTCAAACAGAGCAGCAGCGCGAAGCCCAAGATATGATTGTTGCTGAAAATCTTAATGAAGAGGCAGCGAAGCGTTATATAACGGCATCTTTAAAGCGTGAATACGCCAGTGAGAATGGTACTGAGCTAAATGAGGTCCTACCTAAGCTAAGCCCTCTTAATCCTCAGTACTTAACTAAAAAACAAATCGTCTTTCAGAAAATATCGGCTTTTGTAGAGAAGTTTAAAGGTGTGGGTGGGAAGGTTTAGCATTAATTGCTATTGAGAAGCACTTTTCTGAATATGCTGCATTCGGAACAAGAATAATGACGACAAATCAATGTTGAAAAATAATATTTGATAAAGTTAAAAAAAAGAAAACCCTGCACAAGGGCAGGGTTTTCGCATCTGTCTAGGGGGGAGGTGTTAACCTACGATACCCCTAGCTCACAATTTAATTATAAGGCTTTGTAGGTATGAATTCAACTGTTAACGGTGAAAGGGTAAAAAGTACGCTATCTTCACCCAGACTATCTACTTACGAAAAAGAAGTTTCTGACCTAGATAGCGCTTTAGAATTGTATCTATGGAATGCAAATGTATCAGGCGCTTTTTTACCTTGCCTACATATTTGTGAGGTGACTATTAGAAATGCGGTTTCAGAGGTGTTGTTTAAGCTACATGGTAACCAGTGGCCTTGGAATAACGGTTTTATAAATACTTTGCCTAATCCTGCAAGAATAAACCTACAGCAAGCAAGCACCAAGTCATCTGATGTCAATAAGGTCATACCTGAGCTAAACTTTGTATTTTGGCAAAAAATGTTTACCAGTCGTCATGATGATCAGTTGTGGCTTCCGTATTTTAGAACTGTTTTTCCTAATGCTAATACCAATATTACGGTAAAAGCGTTAAGAGGTGAGATGTATAATGATCTCGAGAGGATTCGAAAATTAAGAAATCGTATAGCTCACCATGAGCCAGTATTTAGTAGAAAGCTTGATGAAGATTATCAGGCAATCATAAAAATAATCGGATATAGATGTAATGATACAGCTGAATGGTTGAACTTAAACCAGAGTGTAGGCTCGATGTTGAGCAAAAAGCCTTAAAAGAGGGGACTTTCCTAAACTTTGTGTAACTTCTTATACCCTATTAGCAAATAGAAGTTACACAAAATCCAGGATGGGCTCCAAGCTGCCATAACTCGTCACCTACTAACAGATCTTGGCGGTCATAAAAGTTGCCCCAACGCTTATAATTATTATCCGTTCTCGACTCAGGGTTATAAGTAATGGCGATGTAGGTTTGAATTTTATTAGTGTCCTAAATTAGTTGACCACCACCAGATTCTTATCAAAGACTTCATCATCTATTATTCGCCAAACGGCAACTTGCTGATGGTCTTTGGTGGTGACTAGATTTAAAGTTTGTTCAATCATTGCTTGAGGTCTCATATCCTTATGATGTTTATTTGCTTCAAACCCAGTTACTTTACACTTAGCGGTTTAATTAAGCTACTTACTTGAGCTATTTGCTTCAGTTATTAGGCTTGGCTACTTACTCAACTTCAATATTCTAAAGGCGCCCTGAATAACTAAAGCAAATACGATGCTACCAATAATCAAATCAGGCGTACTAGAGTGTAACCAATTAACCAAAATCCCTGCAACAATTACCCCTAAATTGATAATCACATCGTTTGAAGTGAAAATCATACTGGCTTGCATATGGGCTTCTTCTTCTTTGCTTTTCGATTTTTGTAGTAAATAGAGGCAAATCGAGTTTGCAATTAGCGCAAGAATCGATATGACTATCATGGTAGAAAAGTCAGGTAACTGCTCATTGCCAAAGAAACGTCTTAGTACTTCTAAAAAACCAAGAATCGCTAGCGTAATTTGAAAATATCCGGCAATTCTAGCAATCCGTTTTTTCTTAATGACCGTTCCACCGACCGCAAATAAGCTAATTCCGTACACGAAGCTATCTGCTAACATATCTAAGCTGTCGGCGACCAACCCCATCGAACGAGAAATCAGTCCCGTGCTCATTTCAATAATAAAGAAAGCAAAGTTAATGACCAGCACTATCCATAGTAGCTTTCTTTGCTCAGCATCTTTTTTGTGACTAGAGTCAGCATCAATTTTAAAATTATTGTTGGGATCAGAGGGGTCAATGGTTTCGGTCGAGAGTAGGGTGTCTCCTAATTTTAGGTCATGAATAGCAGTCTCTATCCCTTCTATATTGTCATGATGAAACACAGTTAATTGACGGTTAGGAATGTCGAACTCAAGATGTTCAATATTCGAGTGGCCCTCTAATTTCATTCGGATTAGGTTTTCCTCCGAAGGGCAGTCCATCTTCGATATTTTAAAAGTTGTTTTATTCATAGCTACATTTATATCCGGGTGGTGGTTCAAATGCCCAGCCTGTCTAAGTGACAATATAAAGAAAAATGGTTTCAAAAGCTATACCTCAAGGGAACCAGTCAGGTGTTGTCACTGGTTCGGTTCCCTAGTGAGGACTTTAATATTTGGCTGCAAGCTATTGGTATCAGTGGCTATAGTTATTTATAGCAGCTCAGTGTACATAGAAGTGTAATCTTGAACATAAAATGGTGATACCTTCAGTATAAGGACATTTAGAATTATCTAAGCCCCAAAAGCAGCTTTCATTTGATAAACTGGTGTTCACTAAATTGATTGTATGTTTGCGATATTAAATAGTAAGTGCCTTCATCTATTTATATAACTTAATGACAAACGATAAAAAGAAGTGGGCAGATTTAACAGATGACGATCTAACCCATATCGAAGGTGACCGTGACAAATTGGTTGGCCGTATCCAAGAGCGTTATGGTCATTCAAAAGAAGATGCTGAACGGGATGTAGATGAGTGGCGTAACCAAAATAAATATTGATTATTCTATCTTCAATAATCATACCCTGGAAATATAAAAAGCCCGTGACTATGATCACGGGCTTTTTTAGTCAGTTTAGTTAGGACTTGATCCTTTAGCGGTGTGCTATTGGTGTCGATACTTCGTAGTGGCTTACTTTGATGGCTAAGATAACATTGGAAGTTGATAGATTTTTGCGTAAATCAACGTGCTAATAAACACACCTAATCCGCTCAGCCATATCATGTATGCATGAGAAGTTGACCACTCGACTTTCCATATGATTTTACTTTCTACGCTTAGCCACTCTGTAATACTGATGCCAAGTGTCAACCAAAATGCACCTACTAGATAACCACCCAGTACATCGCTTAGATAATGCTGGTTCAATACAACTCTGCTCAATCCGATCAAGATGATAAAAAGAATCGCTATTGTAAATATACGAATTTTTTGAGCGAAATTTTGGTTGAATCGAATCAGTAGGTAAGCGATAAATCCATATAACGCCATAGCGGTCGTCGCATGACCACTTGGAAACGAATAAGTTTGCGCAACTAATAAGCTATTAGCAGGCCTTTCACGCTGAAATAAATATTTCAACAAAGAAGTAAATGCAGTGCTGCCTAAAGTAGCAATCAATAACCCTACTATTATATAGCGTTGCTGCTTTACCCAGCAATTCACAGCAACAAACAAAACCACCAAAACGGCAATAGGGGTAGACGCAAAGCTGGTTATCAGGACTAAAAAAACAACAACGTCGGAATCACGTAGTAAGCTCATCTGTGACGATATAAAATAATCGATGGAAACAATAGAATTCAACGTAGCCACAGCTTCAGCCAATGCAATGAATAACACCAGCATGCAACCTATCACTACCCATAGAAATGTCAGTGACAGCCCATAAAAATCCCGTAAATTAAACCGCCGAGACATTATCACATCCAGCTTGGGATACTTACCTCTGAATAGAATGATACGTTTGTTCTTTGCAAGATTCCGTTTAGTCCTCACCCAACAGCGGATTGCTTGAGTGAAAAGCTGCTGACCATAACGAATAACCACGTACTGAAAAACCAATAGAACAGAGATAACCAGAAAAATCAGAAAACCTAAGGCGAACAATGGCTGATTTTCTGATATTAAAGATATCATTATTAAACCTTTTCCGAGAGTATGCTGAACCCTGAGTAATTACTTTCTAGTTAAAGCTCTGGATAGAACTTCTGTTTAAGTCACTAAGTCTTAGTTAGTAAACGATATTGAGTGAGACTATACTTAGTAATGAAGTGATCTGGTTGTAAAGATATGATGATCTTAATCTATTAGACATAGCTGTCTGACTTAAGTAAATCAGCCGCCGATATAGTCAGAGCGATTTAAGCTAATCACAACCTTACAGAAACCCTTTAATATTTAATGGATTGTTCGCTTTCTGATACTTACTGCACTCCATCTGCTGGTGTTTGATCTAAGTTCGAGTTATTTTCATTGACAGTAACCGTATCATCAGCCTTTTGATCATTTTCTACACTGCCATTACTAGAATAGTACGCTGTACCTCCTGCGCCTTCTACATCCTCTGTGGAAGCTGGGATTTGATCTTCAGCCTCGGTTGCTGTTTGCACAGGTGTCATTTCGCTAGATTCTGTATCAGGAGCTGGCTCTTCTGTCTCACTGCTGCAAGCGCTGAGACCAAAGAAACTTACCAAAAATACTATCCATAATTTATTTTGAAGCGACTTCGTAGGTACTGATGTTTTCATTTTAATATCCTTATTATAATTAAGGTCGAAATATTTAAAAAACTCTAGGAAACGATCATACAGTCATTGAGCTGAGCTAATTTAAGTACTAACGCAGACCATTTACTCTTTTTATTTTTTATTGCTATCATTCTTTTATGAAAGCAAAATAACTCTCAACTAATAAGTTAAACCTAACAGACAGATTTAATGTTTTCAGGTAGTGAAAGGTAACAGTTATCTTTTTATTAGGTTCGCCTTAGCAAAGGTAGAAGGGATAACAGTTTAAAGGTATACCCCAGGGGCACTATCAAAACAGGTCTCTTAATCAATTAATAGTCTACTTATAATAGACTGCAATAATGGAACTACTTATAACAGACTATTTTAGGTGTTTATGTTTATCAGAGCATAGAGCGCCAATCAAAGATCAAGATGCCAAGCGTGCCAAAAGTGAGCTCATATAGCTTGCTGCTGATCATGGTCACAAAATTGCCGCCTTCTATGTTGAAAACGAGTCAGACGCAACTTTAATACGTCCACAGTTAATGTAACTGATAAATGATGCCCATGAAGGCGATATAATTTGGTTGAGCAGATTGACCGCTTAGCACGTTTAAACCAAGCTGATTGGGATACTCTCAAAAGAATGCTATTAGAAAAGAAGCTGGCGGTAGTATCAGAAGAGCTACCGACCTCTTATATAACGCCTCAATCTGATAGCAGCATTGAATTTATGAGCAGCGTATTACAGGCCATCAATTCGATGATGCTTTATATGCTCGCTGCTATTGCTAGAAAGGACTATGAAGATCGACGTAACCGTCAGATGTAAGGTATTTCTCGTACTAAGGTAGAAAGTAAATATTCAGGACGTAGGAAAGATACCGAGAAGCGTAAGATTATCGCTAGCCTTCTGAAATCTGGGCGTAGTTATTCTGAAATACAAGCTACAGCTAAGTGCTCGCGTCATTTGATAGCTGTATAGCTAAATAAATACTCAAATACTCAAATACTCAAATACTCAAATACTCAAATACTCAAATACTCAAATACTCAAATACTCAAATACTCAAATACTCAAATACTCAAATACTCAAATACTCAAATACTCAAATACTCAAAATTATTTTGAGGATCTGTAATAACCTTGTCAAATAAAAATTGTCTGTTATCAAAGTTCCTCTAATATATTCTGTTTAAGTAAGAAAAATATTGATTACGTTTCAGGTGACAGTATTTTAGCCGAATCTTTTATAAACGAATCATTATCGTAACGATGACACAAATACTAGCTTGAGCTTGATTATTAAGGCAGACTTTCCTGCGTATAGCAGAGTTTGTTCTAACTATTCAAACCATTTGCTTCATCTTTAAATGTCTCTACAACCACAGAGAAAATATCGTCCCAAACCTCATCATTTGCCAAAAACGGATAATCTTTCAATAGCTTATTACTTTTAGCACCCTTATTCTGCAGCATGCTACGAATGATTCTATCGGCATAGCTGTTGGGCATCTCAATAATCTCTTTTATCGCCAGTCGTGCATGGTCATGTTGTCTTAGGTACTGTGACTCGTTATGCATCTCTTTTTCAATAACATGCGCAATCAGTCCTGATAAGTACTGAACATGAGGCGTCAGGTCCATAAAGCGCCATGCCGGTTGAATAAGGTGACTGTCTTCAAAATTTAAGTTTGAGCGAATACCATCAGGGTAAGTAATCGCTTGTTTATCAAAGCTGTAATGATCACGGATTTGCTCCATAAGTGGCACGGATACACGGTCTAAAATTTTATCATAGGCATGACGGTCTGAGGGATGCTCAGCGATGGCTTGCGATATAGGTAAGATAATCGGCTCATGAATGATCTGGTCGCGTCTGAGTACATCGTTAATTAGGAAGCGATGTACTCGGCCATTGCCATCCGCTAGCGGATGAATATACACAAAAGCAAAGGAAGCAACCGCACTACGTATCAGTGCCGATTGTCCCTCGGTCTTTTCCATAAATGCCTGTAACCCTTTGAGCTTTTCAGCAATGTCATCAGCAGGTGGCGCAATATAGTGCACAATCTCTTTAAAGCCATTGACCTGAGTATGCGACACAAAAACTGGAGATTGACGGACGCCATACTGCTGGATGACCGTTTTGCTACCAAGTATCTCTTGTTGCAACTCTGCTAGCGACTCAGGATCAAGCGGAATATCGCCCTTGCCGGTACGCCGTGCCATCACATCGGCGAAACGTTCAATACGTTTTAACTCTTTCCCTTCACCTTCTATAGTAAAACTGGCTTTACTCTCTCGTAATGTCATCCATACGGAGGCACGCATCAGTAAGTCTTGCCCAAATTCATCGTTCAGCTTGTCAACCATTGTGGCAATATCGAGTGCAGCGGCTTGCGTAAACAACTCTGTTTTCACCAATTGAGGACAGAAATGACGGGTTCCTGCAAGATTGTCATTGATACGCCAACGAGCATTCTTTATGACATGCGCAGGGCTTGAAGTAACCTGCTTCTTAGCATCTAGAGCATCCACATAGTTACCGCCTAAATTACTCGGTACTGCTAACTGCTGACCCATGAGCCACTCATACAAGAAAGCCATTCTACGGGCATAGCTGCCTGTCGGCTCAGCGTTTACCCATGCTTGTACGTCATCAGCACCTACCTGCTCAAATAGACGAACCAGTAACTCTAAATTCAGTACTTCATGACGCATGTGAAACTGTAAGTGCGCAATGATAGTGTCCAGTGGACGCGCGGTTTCCTGATAAGCGTTATGAATGACGTCACCGTCTTTATAGGTTTGTCTGCGCCCACCGATACTACTGCTGACATATAAAGGGGACACCAGCTCGATGCTGGCATAACGGATAAGCCATGCTGCGCCAATAGGGTCTGAAGTAGGGGTATTCATCATGAGGGGCTCAAGCGATTATAGATAAGCCATTTTGCAGAAAAGCGATTATGAATGCAATATAATGATTATAATGAAGCCTCATTGCATTAAATCGATTTTTATATGACGCTGTGATGTCTTTAGATAAAGATCGAAGGGCGTTTTAAGTGGGCATAATTGAACGAAATTGAATGATGAAAATACACCGTTCTTAACACAGCTACGTAGTAATAGAGTACCTATTTCTGCAAATAAAGCCTTCTTGCCTCGCGTGTAAAGCCTTATATATCAGCTGTTTATGAACAAAAATAAAATAAAATACCTCAGCTATGAGCCTGGCTTTAACACCCGGTAAACAGTAGCTACGCCAACACCAACTGCCTTAGCGATTTCCTCTTTTGTCATATTGCCTTGACTGTCTAATTCTCTAATACGATTGTGTTTCGTTGTATTAGGCTTCTTACCGGAGGGCTTATAGCCACTGTTAGCCAATCCCTGCTTGATACGCTCTCTACGCTTGTCGTTATCAAGCTTTGCCATCGTTGCTAATAAGTCGATCAGCATATGGTTAATCACTGTTAGGATCTCACCTGTCATGCCATTATTAACTGTATGCGTCGTTGGTAGATCAGCCACCACCAATCGCAAGCCTTTGTCTTTGATACGCTGCTTTAGAATTGCAAAATCATCTTGAGATAATCGGCTTAATCTATCCACGCTTTCAACCAGTAGAATATCGCCTTGCTCAGCGTCCTTTAGCAGCTTGGCTAATAATGGTCTATCGAGCTTTGTACCACTGAAATGCTCGACGTACTCAACATGGTTATCATCATAACTTGTACTGAAAGCCACCAAATCAGCCAATGCTCTGGTAGCGTCTTGATCCTTAGTGCTGGCTCTCACATAAATACGAACAGTCATAACCCACCTCTATTATTTAGACTTAATAATTAGTGCTCATTGATAATAACAAGATATTACTATCATTTAATAATATAAAAAAGTCTAATGATAGATAGATTATCATTTAAAGGTTTTATGTTTTGGGTATAGGCTAATGATAGGTTTTCAGGTGTTCTCACTGGTTTAGTATTACTGTAATATGTATATTGTTTTGATTAACTATAAAAAGCCAAGGGGGCAGCATTGGACAATAAAAGATTTTTTATACGAGCAATTGGTGTTTGCGGTTTGATCTTTATTTTATCCACGATGGTTGCTGCTAGGTTTTTTTAGTATGGTGACTGAATATTGAGTTTGGCGGTTACTGGAGAAGTCGGACTGTCAGGCGTAACGCTCACTGTGGGTGCGTTCTTTGATCGTCACTATCAAAATAGACCAACAAATAGACCGCACTCCGCATATGTAGCAGCCTATCTTTGATTTAATAGTCGATAACCATCACAACCTTTCTGATCCCCGTTATCACAAGCTTTACCAAACCATTCTTTAGCAGTAGCCTTGTTTTGACGCACGCCTTCGCCTTTGTAATACATCAACCCAATACTATTTTGAGCATCAGGCACCCCTTGATTGGCAGCTTTTTCATACCACTGAGCTGCTTTGGCATAGTCCTGACGCACACCCAAGCCTTTGTAATACATCAACCCAATACTATTTTGAGCATCAGGCACCCCTTGATTGGCAGCTTTTTCATACCACTGAGCTGCTTTGGCATAGTCCTGACGCAC
>NZ_JASDCF010000026.1 GCF_030408035.1 Psychrobacter sp. APC 3426 | reverse complement strand
TGGTAAGGCGGCTAATGAAAGCCCGCCGTATCGTTGAAACAGTCATTGGTCAGTTATCAGAACGATTTAATATACAAAAGGTACGAGCAAGAGATTTATGGCATTTGTCTCATCGATTGATTCGTAAAATCCTGTCACACAATCTGTGCTTTGTACTCAACAAAAAACTTGGTAACCCGCCTCTTCAGTTTGAATTGCTTATTTCAAGTTGAGAGTGGGGTTACTAGAGTTAAACTCTAACGAAAACTCATTGGGCATGTCAGACGCTGCCAGAAAAGCCATTTTAGAATCTTTAGACATTGGTTTTCGTTATCCAGATGATCAACGCGCAGCTTTAATCACTAAAGTTGCTAAAATCAATGGCGTGACGGAAAGCCAAATCTCTTTGGGCAGCGGGTCGAGCGAAAATATTCGAACGGTCGTGCAAATGCTGCAAAACAAAGCGTTGAGAGCAGGCAAGAAGTTTCAAGTAATTGTGCCGCATCCAACCTTTGCCTATGCTGAATTATATGCAACTTCCATCGATGTGCCTGTGGTAAAGGTGCCGCTTGTCTCTGACAGCTATTCCTTTGATTTGCAAGGTATGCAAAAAGCAGCTGATGACTTTAACGGTATCAGCTTATTTTATCTGTGTAACCCCAATAATCCGACGGCGACGATTGCTGCTACGGATATGCTAAAAGAGTGGGTAGGGACAGCGCCAGACCATCATTACTTCTTATTAGATGAGGCCTATTCAGAATACGTCACTGACTCAAGCTTTGAGAGCGGGATTGCGTGGATTAGAGAGCAGCGCTCAGAGAATATCGTTGTGGTTCGGACCTTCTCAAAACTGTGCGCGCTCGCGGGTATGCGTGTCGGTTATGCGGTCGCCAGCCCGCAAATGATTGCTAAGTTAGAGGCGTTTATCTCGGTTGACAATACCAATTTAGCCGGTGCTGTCGCTGCGCTAGCGACCTTGGATGACGAGGCGTTCTTGGCACTAAGCCTGCGTACCGCCAATGAGTCGCGCCAACTGGTTGAGCAAACGTTAGATGAGCTTGGTTTGCGCTACTTGCCCTCACAAGCCAGCTTTATATTCCACGAAATAAAAGGCGATGTGCAAACCTATATCAATAGAATGCGTGAGCATGGCATCGCTGTTGGTCGTGAGTTTGCACCTATCACAGGTTTCAATCGCTTGACGCTTGGCAGGCCTGATGAGATGACAGTATTTGTTAAAGTATTGAAGTCGTTCCGTGAAAAAGGTTGGGTGTGATTAAACTAGGTATATTTTAATAAGCAGAAAAGGGAGGCTATCTATTGTGTAGCTTTCCTTTTTTTATTGAATCTATACCAAAGCTAAAGTTAAAAACACGTTTTACCAACTGCAAACGCAGTTTTACATATCCTGTCTTAAAAACTAGCCTTCTATCTTATACGATACATTTATAAAGCACGACCTACCAAGCAGGCAAATAAATGCTGGTTGATAATCATAAAGTCAGGCGTGTGAGTGTATTTTATAATTTTAAGACAAGGGTGTATCTATGTTTGATATCAAATCATTTTTTAAACGAGAAGTAGAAAAAAAGCTCATTGATGTAGAAGATTATATTTTTATGCCTGAGCGCGTAGAAATGGCGCTTGAAGGTGGTGAGCTAAACTGTGTATTAAACAGCGATGGTCGCGTTGATATTTTCTATAGTAAACAAGGTGTGACAGAAGTCAGCTCAGCCTCACGTAAGCACCCATTTACAGCGTTTGAGACCGAATTGCATCATGGTGTTTATGATGACGTCATTGCGGACTTAATCAAAGAAGTAGACAAGATTATTGACGGGTCTTCTAAATACTTTCGCCGCAGTAAAATATTGCCGTCGACAGCCTCCTTACCTGCGAGCCCAACCACCGTTAACAAAATATAAGTGACCCAACCATTCGAAAGATACGGTTGCTGCTTTTATAAGCGCTATGTAATACCAAACCCAAAAAGTGCAATTAACGTTGTCAAATTTGCTAAGCCTACTAGGTGTAGTACTTGCGCAATTTTTCCGCGTTACTCTAATTTTTGGGAATGGTATAAGTATCATTAAAATATAGGTCATAAACAATAAAACGAAAAACATAAAAGGGTGCGTTGATTAACGCACCCTTTTATGTTTTTAACGCTTACCCTTTTACACGGTCAAAGTATTGCTTTTAAGCATTATGAAGACGATGAACCTATCAAGCTTCGCTCAACGTTGCTGACTTTTTCACCGGCATTGCTTTATTGGCCGCAGCCAAGGCCGCAACATTAGTGATAGGACGAGATTGACTGCCTTCAAGCAAATGATTGGTATTGCTGTTAGTGTACAGCCCTTTGGCGAATTGAGTACGGTCGTTACGCGTTTTTAAGGTATCAGTATAATACCACTCGCATTGAAAGGCTTGCTCAGTGATGTCTAATAGCATATAGCCATGATCGACTTGATTAATGAACTTTTGATGCGGATTTACCTCTGGTCCATTGTTTTTTTCAGGGAATGCAAGAGAGGTCAGGGCAGGGCAGACGAATTCAACTGCCAGTGAGCCTTCACCTGTCGCTGGATTATAGCTATCGGCATCAAACGGATTTTTGGCAACATCAAAGGCGAACGAGGCGTGATAATCGCCAGTGAGCACGACTGTATTTTCGATATTATTATTGTCGATATAGTCTAGTAGACGATCGCGAGCGCTAGCATAACCATTCCATATGTCCCCTGAGGTGCTGGCAGAGGCACCTTTGAATGGGGCTAAAATCACTTGTTGTCCCAGTATCTGCCATTTTGTACCGCGGTTTTTGCCTTTTGTCATGTTCAGGTATAGCCAGTTTTCTTGTTCAAGTCCTAGCAATTGGCGTTCAGGTTCATGACTGGCATCGACATCAAGCTTTTCACGGCCAAAGATACGAGTGTCTAACATGTTCAAATCGAATAATTTGCCAAACTCAAAGCGTCTATAAATTCGCAGTTGGCTATCAAGCTCGTTGCTGCTATCGTCACGGATGGGCATCCATTCATGATAAGCGCGTACGGCGGCCATTTTTCTTTCTAAATAGTTGCCCTTATTTGGGAAATGGAATCGAGCACCCCCTTTCCACGAGTTATCTGCTATCTCATGGTCATCCCACACCACGATAAAAGGATGTTGGCGATGGCACTCCTGCAGGTCGATATCCGTGCGATAACACGCATAGCGCAGGCGATAATCTTCTAAACTGATGACTTCATGTTCAGGAAAGATAGGTCGCTCTTCTTTTAAGTCGTTGTCGCGATAGAACCCTTCTTGATACTCATAGATATAGTCACCCAAATGCAATACGGCTGATATATCGGCTTGCTTGGCGATATCAGCATAACCATTGAAGTAGCCAAATCCATAGTTCGAGCAAGAGACGACAGCCAAGCGCACACGCTCTACCTGATTGGCGGGTAAGTCAGGCTGCGGAATGGTACGGGTACGACCGGTAGGAGAGAGATAGCCCAGAGCTTGAAAGGTATAGTAATAAGTGGTGTTGGGCTGTAGAGATTTGGCGTCAACTTTGACAGTAAAGTCGGACTCTGCACTAGCGATTGCTCTGCCTTGAGCGACGATGTTTTTTAGGTCAGGGTCTGTTGCGACCGTATAACCGACAGGGATACTAGTGGCATTTATGCTGCCGTCATTGGTGATTCGTGTCCATAATATTACCCTGTCTTGTAACGGATCACCACTGGCGATGCCATGTACAAATGGCGCGGCACCTTGGTAGCCTAAGTCGTCTAAATCATCCAGTTGGTCGAAATTGAGATTGTCATCATCATCCGATGAGCAAGCACTTAGCTGAGTTAATAATGTGCCAGCCACAGTTGCTTGACCGCCCAATTTAATAAAGTCACGTCTTTTCATCGTTCATCCTTGATATGAAAGTAAAATCCATTTACTCATAATCTATAGCAATAGACTGGGTTAAGCAATCGCTAACCCAGTCTACTTTTGATTTCAAAGCACTGTTTCAAAACTCACTAATTCAAGCTTTGCAAATCCACTGCATATTATCACTCAGTGATGCACAGGCTTGGTTACTTTAGATAGATTAAGTTAAATGGTCAGCTATTTAGCGAAGCTTGCATAGCAGCTCTGTAGCGACTTGGCGACGACGCGAGTGACCAATTGAGTCCGATAATTGGTATCAATGGCGGCATTGCCCAATTCAACGATGGTGACTTGTTGCGGCGCTTGCTCGCTGACACAGCCACACACATTACTTTTTATGGCTTCTTCTTGCGTTTCAGTCATCGCCGCACTGGCAATACGCCACGCACTTTGGTTTTCAATCTGACTGCGACATTGGTTATCAACTGCTGCCCGAAAGACATTCATACCAATCTCATTGGCAGTACCGATAGCATTACCGGCGTTGTTATTGACACCGCCTGTCGTGGTACATCCTGTTAAAGAAAAGATGGCAAGCATCGCAGTAGAGATTAAGATTTTTTTCATGAATTAGTCCTTTAATGGTGGTTGGTTTTTTTGGCTAAAAGTATTTATTTATGGTGCATCACTGCCATATTTTGAAATGAGGTTTAGCAGTCCTTTATCGTAAAGGCTCATATTATCACTTAGTCAGTGATTGATGAATTATTATCAGTCAGAAACAACGTCTGCCTCTTTAGTTCTATAGTAAGGTTATCTGGTTATCGAATCAGCTATCCATGTGAGCAGCTCGCGAGCAGAGGTATGGAATAAGTATTGCGGGCAATAAAGGGCTAGCAGACAAATATAGAATAAAAAAACCAGCCAAGGCAGTTTGTCTTGGCTGGTTTACTATTTATATCATCTCAGTCTTTAATACTAACGACTGCTGAGAACTTTGTTTTAGGTATCACTTTAGACATTCTTGCCATGTTGTTTCTGCTGAATGTCTTTAGCCAGTTTGTAGCATTCATTGATATGGTCAGTGGCGATTTTCTTAAAAATGGTATAGCCCATAGTGGCTGCGACCAATTGACCACCCAGTGGAATAAACTTGGTGACTTGTTTGGCAGCGATACGACCGCCAAAGCCTTGGATTGTTTTTTTAACGATACCACGTGTTGCCATTAAGCCTGCAAAGTCGACAGTACGGTCTCTGATTGCGCTCCAATGTACTTCACGTGACTCTAAGTCGATCGCAGATCTGCGGTTTTCAATTAGACCAAAACGTTCACTGATTTCAGGGATAAGCTGGGTCAACATGCCAGCATCTACTGCCACATCAAAGAACGGAACTGGAATAATAGCCACACCAGCAGAAACTCTGGCACGTTTTTTTACGAGACCAAGACATTCTTTCTTAACCTTATCAAGGTCTAGATTAGGGTCAATAGTATTTGGAAGTTTTTCAGCAACTGGCGTGGTTTTCATAAGGTGTCCTATTAATTTGTGAAAATAGAATAATTCGAATATTGGTATAAGTGTAGCAATAAATATTAATTATCTAAAAATATCAAGTATCTTAAGTTGCTACCTATTTTATGGATTTATTAGCGGCATACAATCATTGCTTTGTAGCAAAATGCAGAAAAATACAGTCACTATGCACCGTTTTTGTAAACAGTCTTTTAAAAACACTTTTTTAAAGAGATGACGAATTCAGCAAACTGATAAAACTCTAAATTTCGCTAAGTATCGGTAGTAAAATATGATTTATAGCGCAGTAAAGCAATCATAAAGGGTAAACCAAGTCAGCAAACTTAACCATTGTGACCCTTAACTAAAGCCAGTAGAATACGCTCATGCTAAATTTAACCCCTCGTTATACCAGCACTCGCATCGACGAGTTGCCCGCCGCGTTGCAACCACTTGCCGCTCAATCACTGACGCTTGCTCGCCTGTATGCAGGTCGCGGTATTACTGCGCCTGATGAGCTCGAAACTGGATTGTCTGGTCTACTGCCAGCTGAGATGCTGCACGGTGTCGTTGATGCGGTGCGTCTATTAGATGTGGCCATTGATGACCGTCAGCGCATCCTTATTGTTGGCGACTTTGACTGTGACGGCGCGACCAGCACTGCGCTAATGATGCGTGCGCTCACCAAGATGGGCGCGGTCGTTGATTTCCTAGTACCAGATCGCTTCAAATACGGTTATGGTTTGACGCCAGAAATTGTCGAGTTAGGTATCGAAACCTACAAGCCAGATATGATAGTTACTGTCGATAATGGTATCTCAAGCCATGAAGGCGTGGCACGCGCACAGGCTGAGGGCATTATCGTCATCATCACTGATCATCACTTGACCACTAAAGAGACACCACCTGCAGAGGCTGTGGTCAATCCCAATCAGCTCGATTGTAATTTTACTAGTAAAGCATTGGTAGGGGTTGGGGTGGCGTTTTATGTACTTGGACGACTGGCAAAACTGCGCCGTGAAGCCGGTAAGTCTACTGTCCAAGTCAGTCAATATTTAGACTTAGTGGCGCTTGGCACGATTGCAGACGTTGGTGTCCTTGATAAAAACAACCGTATCTTAGTGCATCATGGATTGAATGCTATTCGTCAGAGTCGCTGCTGTTTAGGTATACTGGCACTGCTCGAGCAAGCGGGTCGAGATCCCAAGCAGTTACATGCGCAGGATTTTGGTTTTGTTTTAGGCCCGCGTATCAATGCTGCTGGGCGCATGGATAATATGCGCATCGGTATAGAGTGCTTATTGACTGAAGACTGGAGCACCGCGCAACGTTTGGCGCAGGAGCTTGAGCAGCTAAACCGTACCCGTCGCCATGTTGAAGGTGAGATGCGTGCGCAAGCAGATAATATTGTGCAAGCATTAGCTACTGCTGCAAATGAAAACGATGAGAATACTGCTACTGACGAGAGCGATGAAATTCTTATTCAGTCTAAAACTGATAAAGAGACTGTGAATAATCGAGATCGCAGCATTATTTTATATCAAGACGATTGGCATCAAGGCGTCATCGGTATCGTCGCCGGACGTTTAAAGGAAAGCCATTATTTACCTAGTATTGTCTTTGCACCAGCGGATACAGAGCGTACTGGAGATGATGATGCGATTAAAGGCTCAGCGCGATCTATTGCGGGCGTGCATATTCGTGATGCCATTGAGCAGGTCGCCGAGCGTTATCCTGAATTGATTACTCACTTTGGTGGTCATGCGATGGCCGCAGGTTTGACGATCAAACGTCGCAACTTTGAGGGTTTTGTGACAGCGTTCAATGAAGTCATGGCAGAGATGGATGAAGAAGTGTTCGCCGAGCAAAAATTCACCGATGGGCCACTACAAGCAGGTGACTTTAGCTTGTGGTTCGCTGAGCATCTGGCTGATGCCAGTATTTGGGGTCATGGCTTTGCACCGCCGATATTTGACGGCATATTTGAAGTGCTGAGCTTTAAAGTCTTAAAAGACAAGCATCTTAAATTGTCACTGCGTTATCCTGATGTGCAGTACCCAATCGAAGCCATTTATTTTAACTTTGATAACAGCGTTTGGGATTACCGAGCCGAAAAAGTACACTTATTATTTCAGCTAGACATCAACGAGTGGAATGGCAAACAAAGCTTGCAGCTTATGGTAAAAGATTTAGCGCTCGTCAAAGACACGGTATAGTCGATCCACTATAAAATAAATACAGTGCTACTGGGATAAATTTTGTGCAGCCTCTGGAGTGATGGAGTCGCACAGCAAGCAAAGGAAGTTTATCCCAGTAGCACGCTGTAAAAACTGCACTCTTTTTATTTAGGACTCACTATAGAAGTGGGCTAGGGGTATTAATAGTATTGGCAGTAATGTTAGCAACAACTGTAGCAACCGTTATTAAGAGTTAATACTTCCATTCTAGTGTTGGAAACTGCCAATCGTAGCGTATTGCTAGCATGCGTAAGGTAAAGATAGTACTCATCGCAGAGATATCAGCCACCCAAGGCGTCACGCCAAGGTTGTGCAACGCAAAGTATAGAACGCCGCCCGTTAAGGCGGCCGTGATATAAATCTCTTGCTGCAACACCAACGGAATCTCGTTGCAAATCATATCGCGGATGATACCGCCGACCACAATAGTAATCACCCCTAATAACAATGCCACGGGCACATTGGCGCCCATGCTATCAGCAACCTTAATACCGATTAAGGTAAAAGCTGATAGACCAATGGTGTCAGAAAGCTTTAGGAACTTATCGACGCGTCTAGAGTTTGGGTGAAAGAATATTTGCATGGTTAGCGAAGAGATAGTAATCACCGTCAGATAGCTCATATCTACCATCCAAAACAGCGGATGACGGTCTAAAATGACATCACGCACTGTACCGCCCCCGATAGCGGTGACAATAGACACCAGCAAACAGCCAAACACATCGAAATTTTTATGCTTGGCCAGTATGGTGCCTGAAATGCTACAAGCAACAATGCCAATCATATCAAACAAATATATCAAAGAGCGCGGGTCAAAAGTGGTGATCAGTGCTGCAGGATCTAATGCGATGGTCAACATGGGTGATTCTCATTAAAATTCATTTTAATCAACCAAGCGAATAGACGGTAGGTGCCAATCAAATCTAAGCGCTAGCATACGTACGACAAAGATAACGAACAGCATAATAAACTCATTGATACCCGCATCGACACCGAAATACTGCAAAAACAAATAGGTCGTAGAGCCTGCGATACTGGCCGTGATATAAATCTCTCGTTGTAGCAATAACGGAATCTCATTACAGATAATATCGCGTAGTAGACCACCAATAATAGCCGTCCAAACACCCATCATAATAGCAATCAGGGGCGACACGTCTTGATTTAAAGCAACCTTAAAGCCGATGACACTAAAGGCCGCGAGTCCGATAGCATCAAAAAACTTAAGCGCATTATCAATCTTATGATAGAGATGAAAGAATATCTGTAGGATAAGAGAGGTCACCGTGATAACGATCACATAGTTGAGATCTGTCATCCAAAATAATGGATGACGGTCTAGCGCCATATCACGTAGTGTACCACCGCCGATGGCATTGACCATCGATACTAGGATACAACCAGCAATGTCAAAGCCTTTATGCTGCGCAAGTAAAGTACCTGCTATCGCGCAAGCAATCACGCCGATCATATCCAGTAAGTACAATAAAATATCAGGAAAAATCAAATCATTAACCATCGTTATAGTACCAAGTAGTGACCGTTAAGTTGGATTGGCTGGCTGTGTTTTATACGTCGTAAGTATTGGAGGTTCTTATATCAATGAGTTCAATAATCTCATTGTCTTCAACTCAGTAAAAGAATGCTATTCAGCCATTATTTGTAAGCCAATTAGCCGTCTTTTGCAAACAATATCAGTCCTAAAATAATCAGTCCGATACCGACCAAGCCCATCGCTGACGGAATAGAATTATTTAATAATAATATACCGCCGATTAATGCAAACACCACTTCACTGGCCTGGGTTGAGTCGACGCCAGCGACTTCGCTTGACGTAACCGCCTGACCACGCGCATATAAAAATATAGTGGTGGCCGCTACACCTGCCAATACAGCCACGAGCAAAGTATTGAACAGCTGTGTGGTATCTGGCCGTTCAGGTCGCACTATAATGCCCAAAAATAGCCAGAATGGCAAACTACCGAGTGTCATGAGCCAGACTTTATTAAAAGCATTGTGCAGCAATGTCGTTTCAATAGCAGGGATACGGGCGATTAGAGTCTGTAATATAGAAGGTGAGGAGGTATTGGTAAGACGGGCGTGAGGATTGTCATTATCGGTGTTATCGTCAGTCGCATCGTAGAGGCTATCAGATAGATCATAGGCTTCAGATACCAGCGGCTGCTCATCGGCACTATTTGTCTGAGCACTGAGCGTTTGTGCGCGATGCCGCTCAGTCGTATGCTTGCGCGAGTTATGAGAAACTTGCCAGACCAACTGATTACCGATGGGATAACTAAAGGCGGCGATTAAAGCGGGCAAAGCACCATACAGTAGCATCTCTGCCATTGGCGCAGCATTAATATCTGTTACAGCCGCGGCGCGCAGGCCTTCGCTGACATTGACCAGCACCACACCGATAAAGACCAATATGGCATAAATAATGAATTTTTTATCAAAGCGCTGACCAAAAGCTAATAGTACGAGCAAACTGGTGACCACAGTGAACATAAATGTCGCCGCGACCACCCAACCCGCGACGTGATCAGCCGCGTAGCAAATACCTGTATAAAATAATCCAAAACCAATACTGCCGGTAATACACCAAAAGCCCCAATGTTGACAGAAGATAGTGGTCAGCTCTCTAATGCGACCAAAACCATACTGCGCCATAATGATACCAGTGATAATCAGCCACATAAAAACGTAACGTAGACTGGCTGACCAAAACCAATGACCACCGGCTGCACTCATCAGCTCGTTTAAGATAAATGTTGAGCTAAAAAAAGCACCAGCTAATAGGCCTAACAAAATCAATCTGACCATTCCAGTGTCCTTACATCTGACTGGTATTTACTTTTAAATATGCGGATTAACGACTGTGTAAACACGATGACATTAATCAAGCAAGTTCACAGAAATAGGTCGGCTATTCGTTTTCAGTTGTTAATTATTGGCTATTTACCTTTGGCATCGGCCCAAATGATCTTGTGCAATTGCAATTGAAAGCGCACTGGCAAGGCATCAGCTAACATCCATTCCGCCAACTCTTTCGCCAGTACAGGCACTTCAGGGCTGGATGCTTCATCAGTATCAACTGCTACATTGAACATTGGTGAAAACCAAACCGTACCGACCAACTTATTAAGCTTATGCTCGAACAATTTTGCTCTCGCCCAATCGTAGTCCTCACGATTCATAATGACAAACTTAATCTGATCATGCTGAGTCAAGTAGTCAAGATTTGACCATAGGTTTTTATCGACTTCACCTGAGCTTGGCGTTTTGATATCCATGACTTTGCTGACTGCTGGCGGGACGTTTTCTACCGTGAGCGCACCTGCCGTCTCAAGAGAAATCTCATAATCATCAGCCAGTAAGCGCGTCATAAGCTCAATGGCATTCGGCTGTGCCAAAGGCTCACCGCCCGTCAGGCAGATACGTTTGCAAGGGTAGTTTTTAATCGTGTCTATGATGGTTTCAAGCGCTTGACGCTCGCCACCTGTAAAGGCGTATTCGGTATCGCAATAGACACAGCGTAGCGGACAGCCGGTCAGGCGGACAAATATCGTTGGCAAGCCTGAGGTTAGTGCTTCGCCTTGTAAAGAATAGAAAATTTCAGTGAGGCGAAGTCCTGCTTCAGGGTCAGTAACAGGAATGGCAACGGTGCGTAATGGAGACATGCTCATAATGTTTTCAAATACATTTAAAGGTTGATAAAGCGTTGAGGTATTTAGCAATCGTAGTCGAAAAGCGATTTATGGCTATATTGCTTTATAGGTATGTTGCTTTATATAGTCAGTGAAAAGTAATATCGATACATCACGTTCTGCTGATATCAATTTTTCTTGCTTGCTGTGCCTGCGCAGACAGAGGCTACAAAAAATTGATATCAGCAATATCGAAGCGTTTTTAGAATATTTTGATTATATGTGAATAATAGATATCTAATAAAAGGAATTATAGCCTAACGACCTTTATTAAGCTGCTATTTACCTGCTACAAGGCAACAAAAAAGATGCTGGAGTTAGCCCCAACATCTTTTTTACTAAAACAACGAATGCAGCGATGAAAGATTACGCTAAGCGTAATAACTCATTCACGGACGTTTTAGCACGAGTTTGTGCATCCACTTTTTTCACGATGATAGCGGCATATAAGCTATGCGTGCCATCTTCAGAAGGCAAGCTACCTGGTACGACAACTGAGCCCGCAGGGACACGGCCGCGATGAATCTCGCCCGTTTCGCGGTCATAAATGCGCGTAGATTGACCAATGTAAACACCCATAGAGATAACTGCGCCTTCTTCTACGATAACGCCTTCAACGATTTCAGAGCGTGCACCGATGAAGCAATTGTCTTCGATAATCGTTGGGTTGGCTTGTAGTGGCTCAAGTACGCCGCCGATACCCACGCCGCCTGATAGATGGACGTTTTTACCGATTTGCGCACATGAACCAACTGTTGCCCATGTATCTACCATGGCGCCTTGGTCAACATAAGCACCAATATTGACATACGATGGCATTAATACTGCACCTGCTGCGATATATGAGCCTTTACGCGCAACCGCTGGTGGTACAACACGAACACCGGCTTCTTTAAATTGAGCTTCAGTCCAATCAGCAAACTTAGTGGGTACTTTGTCATAAAACTGCACATGGTCGCCGGCGGCTTGAACGTAGTTATCATTCAAACGAAAAGAGAGCAATACGGCTTTTTTAGCCCATTGATTGACAATCCACTCGCCATCTTTCTTTTCAGCAACGCGCAAGCTACCATTGTCTAGTTGTTCAAGCACTTTATTAATGGCGTCGCGTACGTCTTGTGGCATGGTTGCTGGACTATATTCGTTACGATTTTCAAAGGCTTGTTCAATGGTTTGTTGCAATGACATAAATATTCCTAAAATTGATGAAAGATAAAGTAAATTAATGCTTAGAGCGCATTGGCGAATGTGCAATACGTCCTAGTAAAAGTAAATCTAATAATGAGCGCATGATTGCCACTGAGACGAAAAACGTGCTTATCGTATTGTCGCTAATTTGACCGTTTTTAGCAAACGGGTTCAGTGTAACCTCATTACTTATTCTCTATGAGCATATTCAGAATAGATGCCTCAACGCACAAGTAATATAAGGACATTCTCAGTTTGTACCTTTCTAATTCATCTGTGCTGAATGGTTTCAAACAAGTGCTAAGCGTCTGAGGTATTGTCTTCTATCCACTCCAATATATCCTGATAGACCGCTTGATGATTCTTTTCATGCAATGGCTCATGACGCATGTTTGGATAAAGTTGGATATCTACATTGCTAAAGTTCTGCTTGTTTAAGCGAGTGACAATGTTGCGAATGCCTTTACCCATATCCCCAATTGGGTCATCTTCACCACTGATAAACAGCATCGGGAAGTTTTTAGCAATCGTTGTCGCCCAACGTTTATTTATCCCTGTTTCCATGAGAGAGAATAACGTCATAAAGCCATTGTTGGTGAAGTCGAAGCCTGTCAACGGATCAGCTTCATAAGCGGCAATAGCGTCAGGGTCTTCATTTAGCCAAGCAAATTCTGATGATGAAATACGGTTTTTAAGCTTACTATTAAGGACTTTGTTCATCACATCAGCAAATACAGCATTTGGTTGTCTCGGCGCGACTTTGGCTAGTATTTTATTGACGGGTAGCAGTAATTTGGTCAATGGGTTGGCGTCCGCGCTGCCCATCAATATAGCACCTGCAAAGTTGTGCGCGTGATGCTTTAGGACGTTGCGCACGATAAATGAGCCCATAGAATGACCCATCACAAAGTGCGGTACCTCAGGGTGACGGGCTTTTAAGCTGTCTGCCATGACAATGACGTCTTTTAGTAACGACTGTACAGGATGCTCGTCAGCAAAAAAACCAAAATCTGCGTCGGTTTTAACGGTCTTTCCATGTCCCAAATGGTCATAAGTTGCCACCGCGACACCATTGTCTGCTAAAAACTGAGCGAAGTCTGCATAACGACCACCATGCTCTGCCATACCATGAACGATGAGCAAGGTGGCTTGTATGGTTGTGTCGCCGTTACTTGGTTCAAAGAAACGGTGATGCAAATAATGAATATTATCTGAGGATAAAATATGGTCGTTACTGCTATCAGTGTTGTTACTCATAAATGCTTCCTGTAAATCAGTTGAATGCTGGGCGTGTTGTTTTGATAGAGATAAACTATAACTGGCACGATATAATTTGTCTGGGTGGTGTATCAAAAAGTATGCTGGGGTAATAAAGGAAAGGTGACAGCCGAAGCAAGATGATATATTTGAGGTTATGAAGACACAAATACAGATCAATTGCCCCGACTGTCACAGTCTTAGTCTAAAGAAAAATGGTATAAAAAGCTATGGCAAGCAGAACTACCAATGCAAGGACTGCAAACGCCAATTTATTGGCGACCATGCGGTAACCTATAACGGCTGTCACTCTAGAATAGAAGATCTCATACGACTGATGACTGTCCGAGGTTGTGGTGTTAGAGACATAGCCGTTATAGCCAAGGTTAGCATTGGTAAAGTACTTGGCACCATAGGCTCATCTGTTTATAAGATCGCGCCTAAGAAGCGATATTATGAACGCTTAGAGGTTGATGAGTTCTGGACTTACGTGTATCGCAAGAAGCGTAAAGTCTGGCTTATTTATGCTTATGACCGGGCTACTAATGAGATTGTCGCTTATGTCTGGGGCAAACGTGACCTAAAAACGGCTAAGAAGTTAAGAGCACGTTTAAAGCAGCTTACAGTCAGCTATGGCTCTATCAGTATGGACAACTGGGACAGTTTTATAACCGCCTTTAAAAGTGATAACAAACAAGTTGGCAAATCTCATACTGTAGGCATTGAAGGTAATAACTGCCGTCTTAGACACCGATTGTGTCGGGCGGTTAGAAAGACTTGTTGCTTCTCAAAAAAGCTTGATAATCACTTTAAAGTATTCGATCTGGTGTTCTTTTATGTCAATTATGGTTACGTCTGATGCCAGCATACTTTTTAGAACACCACCTTTGTCTGAAATTGTTCAAGAGCAATACGGCTATTACCCGCTATTGTACTGGACGCTGATAAATAGTGCTAAGCATGTCGTTTGATAAATGATGAATATAACCAATCTAACTATAAACTCAGCGGCGGTCAATTTTAATTAAGTGCTTAGCTGCTTGACGACCTTATGCAATAGATAGGTGTTTTGTAGTCCTGTTTTTTAAAGAGGGCTTTTTGAGTTTATAAAATTGGATTTTATCTTCAATCCCAACTCTTAGCCTTTACTCATTCTCTTATACAACCCTTGAGTTATTGCTTTAACAATCATCGCCTGACTTTGTACAAAGCCATTGTACTTAGGTAAATCATCGTCCATGTCATCAACGCGGCGATTATAAAACAGATGCATCATCGGTTCAGGCAATGCAGCTATATTAGGATAATTGGCAGTCGGTACTAATATGAGACTGCCACCCAACGCTATTTCTATACTGGGTTTATTGCAGCGAGTACAAAGCCCGCGGCTGATATTTGGCGGGAGTTTCCAACGGCGAAACTTGGTTCTGATGAGGTTTAAATCACTGACATCGGACTTCATTAAGACCGTTACATCATTATAAGCTTGACCAGTGAATTCTTGGCAAATAGTACAGTGGCAGATAAAGCGCCCAACAGGGGCATTGTTGACCGTATAAGTATTGCTATAACAGGAGCAAGAGCCTTCTTGTGGGGTAAATTCGCTGCTCATTGGTCAGTCCTTAAATAGGGTAGGTAGGGTTTTTATTATTTCGAAATATAGCACTATTCTTGTTTAAGAGTGTAGAAGCTTTGAGTAGCACACAATAAAATAAGCACAAAAAAGAGACCGATAGCAGGTCTCTTTTTCTATAAATAACTGGCTCAATCAATCGAATACTAACAACCAAGTTTGCCTTCAGCTTCTAATGCCTTTTTACTACGGATTGGCGCTGGGCAATCTTCACCATAGTATTGGCGGTCTGCGAAGTAGCTTGAGCGTACCATTGGGCCTGCCCAAATGCTAAAGAAGCCAATCTTTTTGCCGTAGTCCATATAGCGCTGGAACTCGTCTGGATGGACATAACGATCAACTGGCGCGTGGTCTTTACTAGGTTGCAGATACTGGCCAACCGTAATCATGTCCACGTTATGCGCTTTTAAATCATCAAGCAATGCATAAACTTCTTCTTCAGTTTCACCAAGTCCAACCATAAAACCGCACTTGGTAGCGATATCAGGGCGACGTTCTTTATATATCTTGAGCAAATCTAATGAATGCTGATAGTCAGAGCCTGGGCGGAAGGCTTTATACAGACGCGGAACCGTTTCGATATTGTGGTTGAAGACATCTGGCGCTGTTTCCGTCAGCAGATCTAAAGCCACTTCCATGCGACCACGGAAATCTGGTACGAGTATTTCAATTAAGCAGTTCGGGCTAAGCGCTCTTGACTCATTGAGTACTTCAACGAAATGGGCAGCACCGCCATCTTTTAGATCATCGCGATCAACAGAGGTAATAACGGCATATTTAAGTCCCAAGCCGAGTATCGTCTCAGCGGTATGTCGCGGTTCGTCTTTATCTAATTCATTCGGACGACCATGACCAACATCACAGAACGGACAGCGACGGGTACAGATATCACCCATAATCATAAATGTTGCCGTACCATCAGCGAAGCACTGCGGCAGGTTAGGGCAAGCGGCTTCTTCACAGACGGTATAGAGCTTTTGCTCACGCAAGGTGGCTTTGATACGCGCCACCTCGCTAGGCGATGACATCTTAACCCGAATCCAATCTGGCTTTTTCTTGGCCTCGACTGTCGGGATTACCTTAATTGGGATACGCGCAACTTTATCGTAGCCGCGTAGCTTTTCGCCCTGAATGGCTTTTTTAGGTTTGACCTTAGCAGCAGGCACATGTGTTTGTACGGCAGTTGTCATAATTAGATTATCTCTTAACCCTTTGTAGTATAAGGGTTTATGGAATTATTAAAATGTTTTATGAGTTGAGATATTATAGCAGAAATTTAGGCGTTAATTTTCAATGAATGTTGTCTAACTGATCTTATTAAGACTACTACGATTGGTCTGATTACCATAGTTTTAAATATCTATGTCAATGTCCAACTCATTCAGTATTTCTATGGCAGCACGAAACGCTTCTTGGGTGGCAGGTGCACCGCAGTATGGCAGACTGTGCATTAATACTTCTCGAATCTCAGCGACACTGGCACCGTTATTAATGGCACCTCGGATATGTCCTTTTAGCTCAGTTGGGCTTTTTTGCGCAATTAAAAAGGCGATGGTGATTAAGGAGCGGTATTTGCGCGGCAATACTGAGTCATCTTGCCAAGTGCTGCCCCAAGCATGTTCAATAATCCAGTCTTGTAACGGCTGGGTAAATCCAGTTGCGTTATCAAGCGAGCGTTTGACATGTGCCTTACCCATAACTTCAGTACGAACCTTGAGGCCGGTTTGATAATTATTATGTTCCGTATTATTGTCAGCCATATTCATATCCTTAATATTTATTCATTTACGATGCGCTTATAAACTTATTTACTCATAAAGTTATATCTTGCGAAAGAGTATAGCAGCCACATGGTGTTTGTTTAACCGTAAATCAAGCAGTACGAGATGAGTGTTGTAATTTAGTATAGGTATTAAATAAAAGCTTTCAAAGTACAAGCTCTAAAAGGCTGCTCAATCATATTATTGATGGTACTATTTTTATAATAAATGTCCAATATGGCCCTATTATGAGCCTTTTAGAGGCTGAGCCATTAACATTTAGAGCGTTTTAAGCTATGATTGCACGGATAATTATTCCACCTAGTACATAGACGCAGGCTGTCATGCTGACTACCCACGTAATGTGCTAATCCCCCAACTGACGAGGACGACTATTGTGTTAGAAGCTTATCGTAAACATGTCGAAGAACGTGCTGAGCTAGGAACTGTACCGCTACCACTAAATGAGAAACAAGTAGCAGAGTTGGTTGAACTATTGAAAAACCCACCAGCAGGCGAAGACGCGTTCTTGATGAACCTGCTAGAAAACCGTATTCCTGCTGGCGTTGACCAAGCTGCTTACGTTAAAGCTGCATTTTTAGCCGCTATCCTTAAGGGTGAAGCATCATCACCACTTATCAGCAAGCAAAAAGCCGTTGAAATCCTAGGCACTATGCAAGGTGGCTACAACGTACAGCCATTGGTTGCTGCACTAGATGACGCCGATGTCGCACAAGACGCTGCTGAAGCGTTGAAAAAAACGCTACTAGTATTTGACGCTTTCAATGACGTCACTGAAAAAGCTGAAGCTGGTAATGACATCGCAAAAGAAGTCGTGCAGTCTTGGGCTGACGCTGAATGGTTCCTAAACCGTGATGCTGTACCAGAAAAGACCACTTATACGACGTTTAAAGTGACTGGCGAAACCAACACTGATGACTTGTCTCCTGCGCAAGATGCGTGGAGCCGTCCTGACATCCCATTGCATTCATTAGCCATGCACAAAAACTCTCGCGACGGCATCACTGCTGACGAAGAGGGCGTTGTCGGTCCAATGAAGCAGATCGAAGCGCTGAAAGAAAAAGGCCATCCATTGGCTTATGTTGGTGATGTGGTTGGTACGGGTTCTAGCCGTAAGTCTGCGACCAACTCAGTACTGTGGCTGATGGGTGAAGATATTCCTAACGTGCCAAACAAACGTGGTGGCGGTTTAGTATTAGGTAACAACATCGCTCCTATCTTCTTTAACACTATGGAAGATTCTGGCGCATTGCCAATCGAAAAAGTAGCGGTTGATAACCTAAACATGGGTGATGTTTTTGACATCTATCCGTACGAAGGCAAAATCACTAAGCATGACTCTGATGAAGTATTGTCAACGTTCAAGCTAAATTCACCAACATTGCTTGATGAAGTTCGTGCTGGTGGCCGTATTCCATTAATCGTTGGTCGTGGTTTGACTAACCGTGCTCGTGAGTACATGGGTCTTGGTCATTCAGACGTATTTGCTAAGCCAGAAGAGCCAGCCGATACCGGTAAAGGCTTTACCTTAGCACAAAAAATGGTTGGTAAAGCTTGTGGTCTGTCAGGCGTACGTCCAGGTATGTACTGTGAGCCTAAGATGACGACTGTAGGAAGTCAGGATACTACTGGTCCAATGACGCGTGATGAGCTAAAAGACTTGGCATGTTTGGGCTTCCAAGCGGATCTCGTGATGCAGTCATTCTGTCATACTGCCGCTTATCCAAAGCCAGTTGACGTTGAGACTCAGCACACACTACCTGACTTTATCATGAACCGTGGTGGCGTAAGCTTACGTCCAGGTGATGGTATCATTCACTCATGGTTGAACCGTATGCTACTTCCAGATACCGTTGGTACTGGTGGTGACTCGCATACTCGTTTCCCAATGGGTATCTCGTTCCCAGCGGGTTCTGGTCTAGTTGCTTTCGCAGCTGCAACTGGTGTGATGCCACTTGATATGCCTGAATCTGTTCGTGTTCGTTTTGTTGGTGAGCGTCAGCCTGGTATCACCCTACGTGACCTAGTACATGCTATCCCTTATCAAGCGATCAAAGAAGGTTACCTGACGGTTGATAAGAAAGGTAAAATCAACGAATTTAATGGTCGTATCCTTGAAATCGAAGGCTTAGAAGACCTAACCGCTGAGCAAGCGTTTGAGCTATCTGATGCGTCAGCTGAGCGTAGTGCTGCAGGTTGTACTATCACGCTATCTGAAGAGTCAGTGACTGAGTACCTAAACTCAAACATTACGCTACTTAAGTGGATGATTTCAGAAGGCTATGGCGATGCGCGTACTATCAGCCGTCGTATCGAGCAAATGCAAGAGTGGCTAGCGAACCCAAGCCTCATGCGTGCTGACGAAGATGCAGAATACGCTATCGATATGACCATCGATATGAGCACGATTAAAGAGCCGATTCTTTGCTGCCCGAACGATCCAGATGATGCAAAAACATTGGCTGACGTGGCAGGTGATACCATTGATGAAGTATTCATTGGTTCATGTATGACCAACATTGGTCATTTCCGTGCTGCCGGTAAACTGCTACAAGACGTACCAGCAGGTAGCCTCAAAACTCGTCTATGGATTGCGCCACCAACGAAGATGGATGCGCGTCAATTGATGGAAGAAGGTTATTACAATATTTACGCTCAAGCCGGCGCTCGTACTGAGATGCCTGGTTGTTCACTATGTATGGGTAACCAAGCACGTATCGCACCGAACTCTACTGCGGTATCGACTTCTACCCGTAACTTCCCGAACCGTCTAGGTCAAGGTGCTGATGTATATCTGGCTTCTGCAGAGCTTGCAGCAGTGGCAGCGGTACTTGGTAAATTGCCAACTAACGATGAATACCAGCAATACGCTGGCATGCTCAACAGCATGGGCGAAGAAGTGTATCAGTACATGAACTTCGACCGTATGGAAGAGTACACTGAAGAAGCGGATAAAATTAACGTTGCTCAGTTGACCTAAGCCTTTAACTTAAACGTTTTTAAGTTTTACCGCTCTTGTTTACATAGGAACCCCGTATCGTTATGATGCGGGGTTCTTTGCTATCAGCTCAGACTGGTTTCTCTCGTTATCTTAGGTATAATATAGGGGCAGGCGGAAACCGTGGCTCTGCACTTAACCTATCTTTTCTATCTCGGGACGGACCGATACTTTGATTATGCACTTATAAACCTATGTGCTTTGGAGTTTTGGTTGATTACTTTATCCTCACTCAAACGTCGCATCGTCTATGTGACTGTCTTTGAAATTATCGCAATCATTGCATCTACCTTCGTACTGATGAAACTGAGCGGTGGCGACGCGGCAGAGTCGCTACCGGTTGCCGTGATGGTGTCATTGGCCGCAGTCATTTGGAACTTTTTATACAATACTGCCTTTGAGGCTTGGGAGCGTCGCAAGCATGTGACCAAGCGTACATTATGGATACGTAGTGCTCATGCTTTAGGGTTTGAAGGTGGCTTGGTTTTGATTTGCCTGCCACTTTACATGATTTGGTACGATGTTGGTTTGATGAAAGCCTTTACGATTGAGGCGGCGTTACTGTTGTTCTTCTTGGTTTATACTTTTATTTTTACGTTGGGGTTTGACAAGATATTTACCTTGCCGCATCAGTATAAACCAGCCTCTGCTGCTTCATAAGTAGTTAGATTTTTATGATGCTGTTAAGTATTATCTATATGATTTGACCCAAAAAAAGCTGCCTAAGGGCAGCCTTTTTGATGATATTGCACATCTGAGCTTTATTGGTACATTTCTTAGTTTATTACTTACCTTGATAAACAGGTTTGCGCTTTTCAATAAACGCGGTAACGCCTTCGATGAAGTCATCTGTTTTTGCTAGGCGAGCTTGTTGATGTACTTCCATATCGAGTGCTTCGTTCAAGCCTGAATAGGCGTGAGTGTTGAGCATGTGCTTCATGCTTGATAGCGCTTTTCCTGGTAGAGCCGTTAGACGAGAGGCGAGCTTTAATACGGCAGCATCAAGCGCTTCAGGCGACACAACTTGATTGACCAAATTTAAGTCAGCCATGTCTTGTGCGCTGATTTTATCGCCAAGCATCACAAGTTCAGTTGTCTTAGCAGGACCGATTAACTGGTTTAATAAGTATACACCGCCAGCATCAGGTACGAGGCCGATGTGTACAAACGCTTGTACAAACTTCGCATTATCTGCGGTGATACGAAAATCGCAAGTTAAGGCCAAGTTCATACCTGCGCCTGCAACCGCGCCTTCCAATTTTGCAATAATGGGCTTATGAATTTTACGCAATTTTAAGCTGACCTCTCCAGCACCTTCAACCATTCCTTTTAGTTTGTTTGAAATCACTTCTTTATCGATGCCTTCTGACAACATCTCTTTAATGTCACCACCGCTTGAAAAGTTGCCGCCAGCACCCTGTAAGACAATCACACGAACATCATCATCAGATTCAGCTTGCTCCAGCGTTTTTAATACACTGTTCTTTAGCGGTGTGCTAAATGCATTCAGGCTTTTTGGGTCATTTAGCGTGATGGTGGCAATATGGTTTTCACTTTGGTACTCGACGATAGATGCTGACATTTTGGATTTCCTTATTTACTGTGGCTATGTGAAGATTGATGGCAAAAATAATGTAACAAATGGGTCAGTGCTAATTACTGATGCTAATTATTGGTGCTGATTACTATAGCAGCTTGCTATGATTATAAAAGCGAGTTTTGTGGGCGCTTAAGACACATCAAAAGGTTGGATAATTTTATAGAGGTGCAAGGCTGCAAAGATTAGCAATCTGCAAAGTTGAAGGGCAAGCCGGTTTATAAGATATCAATCAATCGCGTTTGCCTAGATGGGCTAGCGTATACAGAATGACAGATACGTAAAAATGCTACCATCTTAACCATCAATAAATTATGCTAAAATTAATAGCAGAAATTTATGGATTAAGAGTCTCAAGCGTTTAGATAAGCATTTGTTTCTCTCATTTATCAGACAAGGATGTGATTATGCCGATTATCAATATCAACAATGCCGATATTTATTATGAAGACAGTGCGCCAAATGACACGCAAAAGCCAATCATGGTATTTGCGCATGGACTGCTCTGGAATACGCGGATGTATGATAAGCAAGTTGAGCACTTCCAAGAAGACTATCGCTGTATTGCTTTTGACTTTCGCGGTCAGGGGCAGTCACAAATTACGAAGTCGGGCTATGATATGGAGAGTCTGACGGAAGACACACTAGGATTGCTTGCCGCACTTGGTATTGAGAAGTGTCATTTTGTTGGCTTGTCAATGGGCGGCTTTGTGGCGCAGCGTATAGCAATAAAACAGCCTGAGCTCCTATTATCATTAACCTTACTAGAGACCTCAGCTGACCCTGAAGATCCAAAAAACGTACCGCAGTATCGCAAGCTTATCAAAGCCATTCGTTGGCTCGGCATAAAACGTGTGAGTAATAAAGTCATGCCAATCATGTTCGGCAGTAGCTTCTTAGCAGATAAGCTGCGCAAATCTGATCGTAAAGAGTGGCTAACGATGCTACAGGGCAATCGCAAGGGCGGCGTGGTTAAGGCAACGATGGGCGTTATTGAGCGGTCAGGAACTTATGAGCAGCTTGGGAGTATTACGACGCCAACATTGATTATAGTCGGTGATGAAGATGCAGCAACGCCATACGCTAAGTCTGAGCGTATGCATTTTGCGATTAAAGGCTCAAAGTTAGCAGTTATCAAAGGCGCGGGTCATACTGCAACAGTAGAAGAGCCTGAGCAAGTCAATCGCGTGATGAGTCAGTTTTTAGAATGCTGTGTGTAGCGTTTTAACATGTGTCCACACCCAAATAAAAAGCCACTATCATAGATGCGATAGCGGCTTTTTTACTTTATACAGCAGTCAATTCTTTGATCGCTACATGCGTGAGCTGTACTCACTATTACCGTCATCAATCGTTCCAAACACCTCAGCACGATTGACAATCTCAGTGGCCCAAGCGCGATGGGTGGCAGGCTCTAGCATGGTGTTGTTGTACTTAAACACTGCCTTGGCTTCACTATGCAGTATCGCTTGTGCTTCATCTAGCATGCTTTTTGGCACGCAATACGCTTGTTGTACCAAGGCGATTTGGCTTGGATGTATGACCGTTTTTCCGACCAGTCCCAAGCTCACATCACGGGTCAGCTCTTGCATAAATAGCGTTGGCTGGTCTAAATATTCAAAGACTGGCGCAGTGAGATAAAAACCATGCGGCACAAAACAGCCAAGTAACTGATAAGCAAGAGTACCAATCGGTGAAGCGTAAATGATGCTGTTTTTAGGACGGCGCAAGCGCAGGGCAGCAAACAAATCATTACCACCGATACGCAGCGCAAATACTGGCTGGCTAAAGGCTTCTTTAAAACCAATGGCAAGTTCTTGGTTATGATGCGGGTCAAATAAAGCAGCGGTCTCTAAGGTTGGCATCAATAGCTGGTCTGTGCTTAAGTTCTGACAGGCCATTCGCCAATTGGATAAACTATACATATCAACTTTAGGCAATACAAAACCATCGATAAGATCAATATGAGAAAACCCTGCTAGGTGTTCTAACATCGCTGGATTACGCGGACGTACAAAGACCAATGGGCGTGTCGGGTGCTGGTTTTGCTGACCCGTTCGCTGCTCTGAATGAAGCGCCGCTTGTTTTGAAGGTTCAGTAATACTGTCAACATGTTCAGCCCATGTATCAAGTAGCATTTGCAATCGTTCCAGTGCCACCTCAACATCGTTATGACTAACGGCATCTTCTAAACAAATAATAATGCTATTAATGGTCGATAATTTATCACGCTTGATAACTTGCCAGATATCTTGACGAGTAGCAGGCATGTAGAGACTGGCACCTAACTGATAAGGGTGATGAGTGAGTGGCTTTATCATCGCATGACGTTCAGTAATGAGGTGCGCATAAGACTGAGTGTTGCTATAAATCTTCGATTCGTTGTTTGGCATATCGGACATAGTTGGCATCGTAAATAGTGATAAATGGATAGCTATCAATGGCTATAAAAGGCAGGGCGTCTCAATTGCTCAGTATTACTGGTTTAGTTGTCTTTGCTACGCTGCTTGATAAGGGTGATGGCTTGATAGGGGAGTATTTTATCACCTAATACACTGATATTAATATCTCGCTGCGCACATAAATGTCGTAATAACACGGTATCGGGATGTTCAGCGGTAGCCAGTAGAATACGCTCTGGATCGCGGCGCAATATGGCTCGTGTCGCCTCTGCAATTGTCGGCTTGATACGATTACGATTGCTGATTTGATAGTTTTTTGCCAACTCATTAATTAAATCAGCAGTCTGGTAGCGTGGTTGTTTAAAAGTTGGCAAACGTTGCAAAGATGTCGTTAATGCACGTCGTGCTGCATCGATATGATCGATAAACGCCAAGCTATGATCTGCCTTTACCAAGCTATCATAAAACACACTGCGGTGTAGACCCGATTGTGGCTCAGTATAAAGACTACGTGAAATCAGTCCCGACACCGTGCTATTTAATAAACCTGATGGGATCAACCAGTCTTCTTCGCTAGCAGCTAGCCATGCTACGCCAGCTGGATCAGCGAGTGTCAGTAGGGGAATGACAGCAGTATTATCAGCAGCACCTTGATCAGAAGTGCTTTGATGGAATATATTGGCAAAATTGGGGTGACTTGGGTCATTAAAGACTTCTAAGCTACGAGCAAGCTCTTGATAAATGGCACCTTTACCCGTCCAGCCATCGACGAATACGATGGGGCTTTCTGGGTAAGCGTCCAATATCATCTGTAAAGCGACTGGATCAAGGCCACGATCACGGATGATGCTAATACCGTAATGCACACTGGGCAGAGAGTAGTCGCTATCGGCATCTGACCTTTCATTATCTGACCCTTTCTTATCTGATAGGGCACGTTGTAATAATACGCCAACTGGCAAACCTGCTCGTACTAAGCTGACCAATACTAACGGGCGCTCAGAATTAACCGTTTGCAAGAAAGTATTGTGTAACGTATGCGCTAAATTAGCGATATCAGTTGCGGTTCTATTTGTGCCTTGCTTTAATGCCTGCGCGTATAATTGCTCATGCATGGCTGTCGGTGCTTGCTCTAAGGTTAGCATGTCTGAATAATGGCGCTGCCCACTTTGAATCAGTGCTTCTTTATGGCTAACCGGCACGTCTGCAACCGCGTCTTTATCGACGATATCGAGTAGCACTGTTACATCGCTGGCAAGGTAACTGCCTGAGCCGTATTTATCGAGTTTTTCAATATTGGAATTGGTCATAGGAGGTTTTTTACTCGTATAAGCTGCTGTCGTTATTATAATTATTGATATTTGAGAGTTGTTAAGAGCCGAAAATCATTAAGAACTAAGGTTTTCGTGCAGCTGACCATGATTAGGCATACCATACCAGTCTAGCAGTTGCAGAAACGGCAAATCTGCCAGACTGTCACCAAAGCCAAAACTCGGACGTTGACTGTCTAAATGATGGTCTAATAAAAACTGTACCGCATGATGCTTATGTACTGTATGTGGCAGTATTGCGAGATTATTTGCGTTGACGTGCACATAAAAATCCTGATCAAAATCACGTATTAGATTGGGTAACTGTGCAGCTAATTCCGCCAATGCTTGATGGTCTTTTTGCGCATGTTTAATAGCCAGATAAATGGTCAACTCTTCATTAACAGAACCATTATTAAAACTATCAATATGCGGTGTAAATACTAATTGACTGTCATCTTTTCTACTGTGATCCACGAATAATTGGCTTAGCTGGTGAAGTTTGTCTTGCAAGAGACTAAGCTGCTCATACATACGCTGTTGCCATGCGCTTAATAGTTCTCCATCAGCTGTTAAAATAATCGCGCCATGAGTCAAAACTTGCCAACTGTCAAAAGGTAGCTTTACACGTTTGATTTCGCTACGGTCGCGCGCGGTAACCACTATTAATTCAGTGCTAGCAAGCAACCAATTAAAAAACGTCGCTTGACGCTGACTCATAAAGCTTAATGGTTCGGCTTGTTTGTTTACCGTGGCGCACACTAAGCTTTCAGATTCAGCGGTAGGTAAATCCCAAGCGTCGATCTTACGCTGCGTTTGAAATAGGGTATCGTCTAAATCCATGAGCGCGTAGGGTTTGATGATTTCGGGGTTGCTCTTGAAGAAAGGGGTGGTCATAAAAGTGTCCGTACATAATGGATTTGAAAATCAGATAGTAGCTAAGTTAAATCGATGGACTCACCACCAACACATTATCCAACCCTTGCCACATGTCATCCACGCTATCAGCAGCCGTTTCTACACATAGCACAATCAAATCCCAATCGCTAGGATCCACGTTATAAGCAAAATTGGTCATACCTAGACCATAATTGTCACTAAAGCTTAGCATGGTGGTAATCGCACCACCAAGGGCAATCGGTGAGCGTGTCAAGGCGCTAAACTTCACCGTAGCCACTGGTTTAGAGTCTTGAGTCTGTGTCTCAAGCCATTCTGCTAATAAGAAAGGTAGCCATACAAACTCATTACTACCCAATACTAAAATACGCTCAGGCAGTTGTTCTTTATCAAACGGTGCTTGCCCACTAAAACGGGTAAATGCGGATTGAAACTTTGCTAAATAATTATTAAATCCATCTGTGCTATCTAGCGTTGGGAAGCGTCCCCAATTACCAGTATTGCCTAATGGTTGACTGCCAGCCTCAGTCGTATCAACCGATGGCATAGTAATCGGCTCAGGGTTGGGCGCATCCGTCCATTGCCATGCACCAGATAATAGGTGATGACGATAAAAGTCGATATTAGGTAGGCGTGTAGATATTGTATCCTCCATATCGGCTGCATCCTGATTCTGATTTAATGACCAATCAACCAAAGTGGTTAGGTGTACTTGCTCTAATTGATGAAGACCAGCTTCACGCAAAGCTGTCACGACATTGACGCAAGTATTGCCCGTTGAGGCTTCGTCATCCACCATAATTAATGTTTTGCTAGCAAGTAATTGCTTTTGCGTAGTTTTATCTGCACTTTGATAGATTAAATGTTGGCTGGCGTGACTGTGGTCTTCGCTAAAAGTCGTTAGTAACGTTTCACTATTATCATCATTGTGTTGCGCATGACGCGTAGAGTTTAATAATAAAGCATTGGGATAGCGCGTTTGTAGCGCTTGATGCACACCAGCGGATAACCCAACAGCAGTCTCTGCCATACCAATGACTAAAATCGGCTCGGGTAAATCGCTAGGTACTAGATTTGCTAAGTCAGTAAAAGCCTTGCGCATGTTACTAGGTGCAACTGGGATATGACGGCCTAAGACCTTTGAGACGAATAAAAACGCACGTTTGGGGTTAATGCGTTGCGCAAATCCAAGCAAGTCTTCTAATTGGTAAGTGGCATCGTTATCTAGTGCGCTATTGGTTTGATAGGTTAGGTCAAGCGTACCGCGAGGTAGGGTGATGGTAGTACTGTGTTGCTGATTTGGCATTCATATTCCTTGGCGTTTCTAATTTTATAGTATTTTTGATTTCACATTATTCAAGCGCGAGATATATCATATGTGTCAGACAAATCATGCAAACTGATGCCAGCACTCGCGAGTAGAGCAGATAATAACTGAGATTTTACCGCATTATTGCTAGAGTCTGTTGAATAATAAAACAGACCCTCTAGATTTATCACCATTACTGCATTCATTAAAATCTCTGCATTTTTATTATTATTGCAGAACAACAACCATTGTCTATTCTAGCGATTTTTAATCGAGTATTTGATACAGATGCTTTCATGTGATTATCCTGCTGTAACCTGCTAAATAAATTCAGCACATAAAAAACCCCTAAGCTTTAAAACCTTACATAGGTCATGGTATTAAAGCGATTCAGTCTATTTTGCATAAAGAAAAATACTTCTCTGTTTCAGCTTGTGGCCACCCATCGGATAATCATACCATCTATCGGGCAATGTCGAGTTTAGTCTTGCTAGAGTGTGTTTATTCGATGATAATGCGCCCGAAATCCCTTCTATAAAGTAACTAATATATAGTAACCAAAAAATTACTAGGTTACGATCAAAAAGGTCGATGGACTAACGGTCCAAAAACTAATCCATATTGGTTGTTAAGCCTATTCAATGGTTTGTTGCTAAAAATTTGGTTGTATTCTCAAATAAGGAGTGATCTTTGAAATTCTCTTGTGCATTAGAAACGTCTTCTGAACGCATTCGTTTGGTTAACGTCATATCGCCGCTTATCAAGGCAGGCTACCAACTCATATCACAAAAACAAGAACCGTCAGAAAATGGCGGGAATATCATTCATGTGGTGGCCAAAACTCAAGGGACAAAGACACAAGCCGATTTAATCGACGACTTATCTTCGATTGAAGGCTGTACGCTCTTTAAGTTAGAAATTGATGAAGAAACAGTCAGTTCACCTTCTACACCGGTCAAAAAAGCGCTAGATGAAAAAAGTGTTCTAGCTGCGATCGGTGCTCAGTATCCTGACATCGTCGATGTTGTCAGACAGTATGAGGACGGTTTACCTGATGAGATGCGTATCCGTGCATTACATGAGTTGGGTCGTAAGGTTGGTGGCGGCATTTACCAACGTGACTATGCTCTTGGCAGTCCGTTAAAGATGTCTGCTGCTATCAGCCGTGAACTGGTGCCAGCGTTAAAAGCTTTTACTAAGGTCAAGGCCAGTGACCATTCAATCACTTTGATTAAATGCCCGTTTTGTAAGACCTCGCACAGCCATCATTTAGGCTGTAACTTTGTGGTTGGTTATATAGAAGGTTTCTTGACGAGCAATCCGATAGTCGGACGCGTTCGAGTGGAAGAAACCAAATGCGGCGCTGGCAGCACCAATATTTGTGAATTTACTATTTGGTAAACATAACGATTACGTAGCATTAACGATTACATAGGTAAATTAATACCTATGAAAAGAGTAATGAGCGTTGAGCATCTTGGTTCATCCAAACCACTATTGTCTACGCTCAGTTTATATGAAATTTAAAGGGCGAAAAAATGATTGAAGTTGAATATAACCTGCTTTTGGTGCTTGTATCCTATGCCATCGCAGTATTTGGTTCTTATGTTGGTTTAAACCTTGCTATTCGTGTTCCCTCTGCCAAGCCAGGTACAGACTTGTATTTTTGGGTTGCCTTATCTTCTATCGCGATTGGTGGTGCGATTTGGTCAATGCATTATATCGGCATGATGGCAGTCGATATGAAGATGCCTGTGACTTATGATTTAGGTTTAACGATTGTATCGATGTTATTGGCGATTTTGTTTGTTGCGGTTGGTGTTGTCATTGTAGGTCGTGGTCCAGCAAGCATCGCTAAATTGATTGGCGGTGGTGTTTTGACGGGTCTTGGTGTTGCAGCCATGCATTATACTGGTATGGCCTCAATGCAGATGGAAGGAACGATGTCTTACAATACGACTCTGCTGATTGCATCGATTGTAATTGCTATTGCCGCCTCAATCGCAGCACTATGGTTGGCGTTTAACTTACGTGGCAATCTACAACGTTTCGGCAGTGCGTTTATCATGGGTATTGCGGTTTGTGGTATGCATTACACTGGTATGGCAGCGATGGAGATGCATCATACAGGTGAGATGATGGCGATGGAATACTCGCATTCAGGCGCATTCATGTCATCGATTTTCATCTTTATCGGCTCAGCAGTTGTATTAAGCTTACTATGGGTGATTGCTTCTAAGAATGCACCTCAAAAAGCAACATTAGTATTCGGCGAATAATCCCAAGTATTTGGCGAGTAATAAGCCAAAATGATTGGCGACTAAGTAGCTAATAAAAAAGGTTTTTAGATATATTCTAAAAACCTTTTTTTTGTGTCATTTTTTAAAGTATAGTCAGTGAAAAGTAATATCGATACATCACGCGCTGCTGATATCAATTTTTCTTGCTTGCTGTGCCTGCGCAGACAGAGGCTACAAAAAATTTATATCAGCAATACCGTAGCGTTTTTAGGGTATTTTGACTATATATGTTATGAACAGCTCAATTATCAGTGTGTTGCCCCGCTCAGCCTCTTAAATCTTTACACTCATCATAATGGAGCGCACTTGGCAAGGCGTAACCTGCTGAGCGATATCAGCCAGTTTGGGTTTATCCGTTAAACCTAACCAATAGCCGAAGCCAACTTGAGTCAAGTCGACACCGCTATGAGCGGTATAACCAATACCACCTGAAGGGCGACTATTAATTTCAAGAACACGGTGTTGACCCTCATCATCTTCCTTGGTTTGTACACTGACGATACCGTCACAGCCAAACGCTTTAATCAAAGGAATGACCACACCCATGACGGACTGCTCGTAGCCAACATGCTGAATTTTCCCTGTTTTGTGACGGGTGACAGCCGCCAATACCTCACCATATTCGCACACCACATCGATAGAGTACTCTCGTCCTGACAAGTAAGGCATCAGCAGCATAGGAATAGGGCGCTCGTGTATCATTTGGCTTTTGGTGTACGCATGTAAAAACTGCTCAGTATTGATTTTTTTCTCTTCGGTAAAGTATAAATGCTCAAAGCTATCGTAATTCTCGTCTTTTGCCTTACCTGAATCTAAGCGCCAAAACCCTTGCGCAAATATACCAGTGACTGGTTTGACACATAACGGCTGATGGCCGTATGTAGCCAACAACGCCTTAAGCTCAGCAATATTATCAAAACGCCAAGCATCTGCCACCGGAATATTATGAGCATAGCATTGTTGCATAAAAGCAAATTTATCATCGATAGACTCTAAAGCGGCTATGCTGGTTGCACCAGTCAAAAGGCGAATGCCAGCACTCTCAAAAGCTTCACGCTGCGCCTCGTAGTCAATACCATTACGACCAGTCAGTAATACCTTTACATTCTGACGCTGGGCTTCTTCAAGTACAAACTGCCAACGTGATACAGAATCAGTAGCAATTTGCTCATCGATATCCGCAGTAATGTCTATATCAGTGTCTACAGTAGTGTCAAGTGGCTCTCGATAAACCACATCAGCAAACTCAAAAATCTCAGGTCTGTCATGGCGATGTGAGGCGATGATGTTAAATGGTGTATTACCTTGTAATTTTAATGCTTGCAGGCTGGCTAACATATCACGCTGGCTGGATTGACCTTCAGCCAACCAAGCAGCTATAGGTGTTGAGTGATGAGTATCGTTAGCAGGGTTATCCATAAATCTCTCAGCATTATAATGGGTTTTTAGGTGGTTAGACAAAGTGTGGTTATCAAATCACTATTGTCTATAACATGGTTCATTATATACAACTGCCACCCGTTATAAATGCTACTGATAAAATAACCTCAAGGATGTGCCATAGGATTTTAACGGTTTGCAAAGGCTAGCTTATTAAAAGTATGGTGACATCCATGCTACTATATGGCAGTGTTTAAAACGACAAATCAAGTTATAAATCAATAAGCATTATCAATAATTATAAGGACAAGTTATGAGCCAAAATCAGCCTCAACAATTGGTGGCAGGTGCCAATGCGCCCCTACCAACAGATAATATCAGCCTCCGTATTCTAAGCCAAAATCCAATTGATTGTGCTGCTTATCGCTTGACGACTGATGGTAAGGTTCGCGGGGATGGTGACATGATATTTTATGGGCAGACACGTAGTGATGATGGCAATGTCAGCTTCCGTGGTCATGATAGTGATGGGTTTTTTGATATCAATTTACCCGCTCAGCCTACAAGCATTGATAAGATTGCCTTGGCTTTTTCTAGTGGACAGACTCTGGCTCAAATTGGTGATGTGGATATTCAAGTACTACAGGGCAACCAAGTACTATTAACGTGTCGGTTAAGTGCTGCCGGACGTGAGGAAAAGGCCATTATTTTAGCTGAATGCTATCGCCGGCAGGGCAGCTGGAAGTTCCGCTTTATTGCACAGGGATTTAACGGCGGGTTAAAGCCTTTGTCTGAGCATTTCGGTGTTGAGATTGCCGATGAAGCGCCAGCTCAAGCTCAACCAATCAACACGCAAAAAGCCGGTAATAATGCTCAAGCAAGCACGCCACCACCTATTCCTACAGGCGCTACCAATCCTTCAATTAACTTAAGTAAAATTACCTTAACCAAAAACCAATCCAGTATCAACCTCAAAAAACGGGATGACTTCGGCAAAATTGCTGTCAATCTCAACTGGAATCAACGTCCAAATAACGACCAACAAGCCCCTAAAAAAGGCATATTGGGCGATCTGTTTAAGCAGCATAAAGCGGGTGGCATCGACTTGGATGTTGGCGCAATGATTCATCTAAAAAATGGCGAAAAAACACTCATTCAAGCATTAGGCAATCGCTTTGGCAATCTGCAATCAGCACCTTATGTGTTGTTACGTGCTGACGATAGAACCGGACAAGTCAGCGGCGGTGAGTGGCTTGATATCAATGGTCAGCAGTGGTCACAGATTGAGGAAGTATTTATCTTCGCATTCATCTATGAGGGTGCACCGAACTGGGCGCAGACGGATGGGGTAGTGACCATTCATGTGCCAGAGCAGCCACCGATTGAGACACGCTTGACGGAAGGGACGGGTAACTTACCTATGTGTGCGATTGCACGTTTGGTCAATCAGCAAGGCAGTATCAACGTCGAGCGTATCAACCAATACTTTAAAGGTCATCAAGAAATGGATAAAGCCTTTAACTGGGGGTTTAGCTGGAAGCGTGGGCGTAAATAGTATTTAACACAATTTCCCTTAATGACACTTAATATAACTTATGGCAAAAAAATCAGCCCGTCTATCATAAATAGACGGGCTGATTGCTTATTAAGTAATAACTGTCTTGATTAAGACGGTTTAAACTATTTACGCATGCGGTGTGATAGCCGGCATCAAGTCATGGAAGGTGCGACCAGAAGCGGTTTCGCCAATCGCATGCATTTTCCACTCATTATTATGACGATACACTTTTGCCATAATCATGGCTGTATGAGTACCTTGTGATGATAAGTTATAGCGCGCCACTTCAGTATTGTTATTTGCATTGACGATACGGCAAAAAGCGTTGTCAACGGTTTCAAATGTTTGGCCAGTGAAACTATTGACCGTAAATACTAGTGATACCACGTTTGCTGGTACTCTTGATAAATCAACGTTGATAACTTCATCATCACCGTCGCCATCACCAGTGCGGTTATCGCCTGTATGCACGATACTGCCATCTTTTGATTTTAATTGGCTGAACCAAATAGCATCGACCGCCTGTTTATTACTGTCAAACATGATGCAAGAGGCGTCCAAATCGATTGAGTCACCGCCAGCACCACCGCCGAACAATTTTCCTAAAAACCCGCCTTTTTTGGCTTGTGGGCCTTGAGCGACATCCCAACCTAAGCCCAATTTTACTTGGGTAAGCTCGCCACCAGCTTCTTTGCTGAGAGAGATTTTTTGCCCTTTTTGTAGACTAACTGCCATGTCATTATCCTTATAATAATTGTGAGTAAAAGCGTTTAAAAATAGTTCTAAATAGTTTAATAAATTGTGTAAGGCGCTATAAAATATTATCTAAAAATCCACCGCCGCCGCCGCGACCACCTGAGCTGCTACCTAGTATGCTTTGTAGCCAACCTTGATAGCTATCACGATTACGTGAGCAGATGATGACCTTGCCCGTTCCAGAGAAGTTTAAAACCATCCCTTCGCCGCTAGTGACCGAGTTAATAATATTACTCATGATACCTTTTTTTTTGCTGGTCGAGACCGACAGTTTATAATCAAGGTTTGAATCCCAACAGACCACATGACCATTATCGATGATGACGTCTTTGTCTGGTGTCACCTCAATCTCAAACAATGAGCCAAAACCCGATACCACGACTTGTCCTTGACCTTGGGTTTGCATGACCATAAAGCCACCAGTATCACCAAACACCGCACCGCCAAGGTTACGCTGAATGTTGGCTCTAATATCAACCCCAGTTTGCGCGGCGACAAAAGCCCCATCGCTCAAGGTGTACTGCTGAGCGCCACAGTCGATGATTTGCATATCGCCATCTAGTGTTGGTGCTAGTAGGCAATCGCCTTCACCACCTGTCGCTTCAATTTGCTGTTGAAATAATGATTCATCATTGGCAAAGCGGCGCATCAGTGACTGCATGAGACCACCTTGTAGCTTACCTTTCAGCTCAAGGTTGGATTCCATCATCACCATTGCATTGGCTTCACAATAGATTGAATCGCCTTTTTTTAGGTTGCAATGCAAAAAAGGTTCGATAGTACCGATTAAGCTAAAGGTAGCGGCCATGGGGTGCAAGTCCTTATTCTAATATCTAAAATGTGTGCGCTAAATGGATACAGCTAGATTTAAGCTGTTTTTAAAATTTTATCTATAATTTCTGACTTCAAAAAATTGAGTCTAAAATTTCAGCTATTTTAAGTGGCTGATTCATTTAAACCAACCAATGTAAGAGTCTAGTTAAACGTAAAGCCATCAAATGCTTAGAACTGGCACACTTGATGGCTTTGGGACATCGCACTCGATATTGATTGCGATGGTTATTTGACGAACGATAATCTGCTAAAACGAGTATCGGCTTAAACGATTATGCTCGATTTAGCCTCAAACGATATGAATTATACGTTTACGCCATAAGAGGCCGCTAATGGTCCAAGACCACCACTGAAGCCTTGACCAACAGCACGGAATTTCCAGTCGCCGCTGTGACGGTATAATTCACCAAAAATCATCGCTGTTTCAGTGCTGCCATCTTCTGATAGGTCGTAGCGTGCGATTTCAGATTCGCCGTTATCATTTACCACACGGATGTAAGCATCACCAACTTGACCGAAGTTTTGGTTACGGGCTGTGCCTTCATAAATGATGGCGCAGATAGCCACTTTGCTGACGTCAGCTGGGATGCTGCCAAGGTTGATTTTGATTTTTTCATCATCGCCATCACCTTCGCCAGTGCGGTTGTCACCAGTGTGTTCAACAGCGCCATTGTCTGACTTTAGGTTATTAAAGAAAATAAAGTCTTGATCGTTACGCACTTTACCTGCTTCGTTGATCAAAAAACCAATTGCGTCTAGGTCAAATTCTTGACCATCAGTCGCGCGTGGATCCCAGCCAAGACCAACTGTAATATTGGTTAAACCTGGTGCTTCTTTTGATAAGTTTACGTTGCCGCCTTTGGTTAAGCTAATAGCCATATAAATATCCTTTGGATTAATGGTTAAGTGGATTTGGTTTTATAAAATGAATTAAAAATAGGGCAGTGATTACTATTTGAGCGAATAAGGTCAGTAAATCGACCTGTACGCCACGTCCTGCCTATCATTACGTTTTACTATACTAAGCGTTTGCTTACTAAGCAAGGCGTATTTTGTGTGACTATATGACAGTTATATTTTTGTTTATAAAAAATGGGTTTTATGGCGATATCAGACCTATTTTGGCTATTTATCTTATTATGATTTATAATAGCGCGCCCAGGTTCCCTCAACCCTGAATTAAAAAAAGGATTCTTCTATGAGCAGTCGTACCCTTTCAACCACCCCGATTCAATCTATTCGCTACAGCCGTGCGTTATTCTGGCTTGTCAGCCTACATATTTTTATCATCGCTATTAGTAATTACTTGGTGCAAATACCTGTCGGGCTATTTGGTTTTTTTACCACATGGGGCGCCGTCACCTTTCCGTTCATCTTTCTGATTACGGACTTGACCGTACGTATATTCGGTCAACATCTTGCCAGAAGAATCATCTTCTTTGCTATGTTGCCAGCTTTGGTGATTTCTTATTATTTCTCAGTGGTATTTTCAAATGGTCAATTTGTTGGTCATGAGCATCTGTTGGATTTTAATCTGTTTGTCTTTCGTATTGTGGTGGCAAGCTTTAGTGCATATGTCGTCGGACAGCTGCTAGATATAAAAGTATTTAATAAATTACGCCAACTTAAAACTTGGTGGATTGCGCCCTTGGTATCGACGTTTATTGGTAATCTTGTCGATAGCTTTTGCTTTTTTGCCATCGCTTTTTATAAAAGTCCAGACCCCTTTATGGCCACACACTGGGTTGAGATTGGCGCAATGGATTACTTATTTAAGATAGTGATGGGCGTGCTTATCTTTTTGCCTTTATATGGTGTGATATTGGCAAAATTGCAGAAGATACTGGCAGGGAAGTGAAAGTAGTGTAGGTTGATTGTACTGAGGCTGGGATAGGCTGGTGTGTGCTACATGCACCAAGCGTGTAGAAAGATTGAAATTTAACGCCAAAGGCTTACCTAAGTATTTAGACACATTTTTTTCAGAGGTAGCTAAGCACTCATAAACACTTAAGTATTCAGACTATGCAAATACGGATAAAAAAACAGGTTATACCAATTACTTGATATAACCTGTCATTATTACGATTTTCTGTCAAAGCGCTTTTTTCTTAATGTGAAGTTAGTGTTTAAACTAACATTCAAACTAAGTAATCGACTTTGCTTCTCGCTTACGATAGTTCAGTGACGCGACAAACGCCCAACCGATAAACGCAATACCAATCAGACCAGTGACAATCTCTGGCACATGGAACTTCACCGATAACAACATGATGATGGCTAAAGCACCGATGGCATAATGCGCACCATGCTCAAGATAGACAAACTCATCAAGCGTTCCTTTATCGACTAAGAAGATAGTCATCGAACGGACAAACATCGCACCGATGGCAAGACCAAGCATAATCACGATAACGTCATTGGTAATCGCAAATGCGCCGATAACACCATCAAAACTGAATGAAGCATCAAGGACTTCTAAGTATAAGAAGCCGATAATACCGCCTTTCATAATGGCGCTGGTTGCAGCAGCCCCTGATCCACCTTCTTCGTTTTCCAAGTCCGCTTCAAGATCACCTTCTAACATACCGGATACAACCTGTACGCCAAGATAAACAAGGATACCCCAGACACCAGCGATTAATACAGCGGCTGATTGATCTGCGTCGGCCCATGATACCGCAACCATCAGGACAATAAGGGCGACGAATACGCTCATCGCATCGACCTTACCCAGTTTAGCCAAACGGCTCTCTAACCAGTCAAACCAATGGACTTCCTTTTCATCAAAGATGAAGTTTAAGAACACCAAGAGTAAGAAGATACCGCCAAATGCTGATATTTCAGCATGGTGTGCCATCAAGCGGGCAGAGTATTCTTTAGGGTCGTTTAAAGCTAGGTCGACCACTTGCATAATACCTAAGTCGGCGGTAACCGCGACGATGACAATAGGGAATACCAAGCGCATACCAAAGACGGCAATTAAAATACCGACGGTTAAGAAAATCTTTTTCCAAAATTCATCCCAGCCCTTAAGGACTGAAGCGTTGACCACCGCATTATCAAATGATAATGAAATCTCCATGACGGCCAAAATAGCAGTAATAGATAGGGTGGTTATCAAGCCGCCCATACCGCCGTGTGAATACCCCCACCATGCCGCTACCGCTAGAGCAATGGCTGTGAAGATAAAGTCTAAATAAAAATGTCTCATGACACATCCTGTCTGGTTGCGTAAAGCTAAAGTCGGCCTATTATAGACACAAACTGCAAAAAATTGGCTATTGCTAACCACTTTTTTTGGGTAATTTTAAACGAAACGTAAAGTATTGCTAGTGGTTTGGTGATTAAAAATTGTGACTGTTTTGCAACGATAATCTTGTGCTCACCATGCTGGGTAAGAGGCATTATAAATAGCCAGATTGAACGGCGACTAATAGTCCTAGCAGCGTTACATTTTGGATGTGATAACGGTTTAAATACTTGGTCAGCGCTTGGTTTGTTTATACAATTATTGAGTACAGAGCCAAGCGCCAACCTTATAATTATTAGTACTTAGGAAATACCATGTTAGATATTTGTGTTAGGTATCAGCTTTAGATATCAACACCGTATTGCTGACACATGGCTTGTAGACCACCTGAATAGCCTTGACCAACAGCGCGGAATTTCCACTCGCCGTTGTGACGATAAACTTCGCCAAATACCATCGCCGTCTCAACAGAGTAGTCTTCTGCCAAATCAAAACGTACCACTTCAGTGCCAGTCTCTTCGTTCACGACGCGAATAAAGGCATTGGCTACTTGGCCAAAGTTTTGACTGCGAGCGGCAGCATCATGAATGGTGACAGTCACAACAATTTTATCGACATCAGCAGGTACTTGAGTCAGGTTTACTTTGATGACTTCATCGTCACCATCACCTTCGCCAGTACGGTTGTCACCAGTATGCTCAACCGCACCATTGTCAGATTTGAGCTGGTTATAAAAGATAAAGTCATGGTCGCCGCGTACTTTACCTGCCGTGCTGAGCAAAAACACACTGGCATCAAGGTCGAACTCAGCACCAGAGGTGGCGCGCTCATCCCAGCCAAGACCGATAAGTAGTTTGGTCAAGTTTGGGTCAGTTTTGGTTAGCGATAAATTACCGCCTTTATTAAGTGATAATGCCATGGGATTGTCCTTGTTATTAGGGTGAGTTGAAGTTATTAGAGTAAGTTAAATATTTTTTTGAAAGAGTTGAGAGTAAGATTGTGCAAAAAAAGCAATGTTGAGTCAAAACTGGCGTAGGACCAACGTTTAATGACGCTCTATCATAACAACAAAAAATGACCCAATCAAAGCCGATTGGGTCATTGTTATGTGTACGGTTATGTGTCCGAAAAGACGAATGGTCAAAGGCAATGTTTAAATGAAAAAACAAGGCTTAAATGCGGTGATTCACCTTTGACTGCATCCATAGACCTGAACTAGAGGCTTTGGCGATGACGAATCTCAAAACTCTGATGAATCGGTTTTTTAATATTAAAATCAAAGCCAATGGTTTTTGGCGTGATGTCGATAATATTGTAGCGCTCGGTCAACTGCTCATCCAGCTCAAAGCGGGTAAAGTTGTTAGAGAAGTATAATACGCCATCAGAGGTTAAGCGGTTCATCGCACGATTAATAAGTGCTGCATGGTCACGCTGCACATCAAAAGTACCTTGGAACTTTTTCGAGTTCGAAAAGGTTGGCGGATCGATAAAGATAATATCAAATTGTTCGGTATTATCCTTAATCCATTCAAAGATATCAGCGGCGACAAACTGATATTTGTTGCGGCTAACGTCAAGACCATTGAGCACAAAGTTTTGCTTGCCCCAATCGAGATAATTCTGTGATAAGTCAACACTGGTGACTTTTTTTGCACCAGCCAATGCCGCGTGGACACTTGCGGTACAAGTATAGGCAAATAAGTTCAACACTGATTTTCCGCGACTGTTGTCTTTGATACGCGCGCGCATATTACGGTGGTCGATAAAAAGCCCCGTATCGAGATAATCGGTAAAGTTGACATAGAGGTACGCGCCATCTTCACGAGCGACATAAAACTTACCACGCTTTTCAGTATTGCCTTGCTTGCTATATTGGTCATTACCAGACTGACGCGCCCGAGTTTTGATAAAGACTTGTTCGCGGTTAATGTCGAACACTTCACGGATACCCATCAACGCCAAATTAAAGCGTTTCTTGGCGGTCTCAGGTGGAATGGTTTTAGGCGGCGCATACTCTTGCACATGTGCATAATCGCCGTATAAGTCGATAGCGACTTTGAAGTCAGGCAAGTCAGCATCGTAAACCCGCACATTACTCACGTTATCTTTTTTGGCAAGTTTTTTAAGTTTGACAAGGTTTTTTTGCAAGCGATTAATGAAGTCCTGTCCATCTTCTACTTCAATCTCACGCTTCTCGAAACGGCTAACAAGATTGCCCGTTTGCCCAGCAATCAACGTGCCATAGCGGAAATAAACGGTGATGGCACCGTTATGACAACGCAACGTTTTTGGCTCTTTAATTGGCAGTATATCAACCTGTTCGACATTAGCCGCCAAGATGCCAAGCATTGGGTCAATCCCGCTACCAGCAAAGCTATCTTGTAAAATAAGCCCAATTGCTTGATATAACGGCTTAATCATCTCTTCATCACCCAAGCGCTCACCATAAGGTGGGTTGGTAATGATTAAAGGATTGCTCAATCGACCGTCATCGACCAATGGCTTTAGCACGTTGCTTAGCTGGTCTAGGGCGCGTGTTTCAATATCGAGTAGCGGCAATAAGTCTTGCAAACCTGCAGCAATCAGGTTTTTTTCTGTGGCGAGAATCGCGCCACTATCCGCATCAAAACCTAAAATTAGCGGTAAGGTATCTGGCTGCTCGTTAGCAATTGCTAAGGCTTCGCGAAAACGAGTCTGTGCGTCATCAATCATCTGTTGCCACAGCGCATCGTCATGATGTTGCCACTGGTAAAAGCCAAATTGATTGGCGGCTTTATCTATACCGACCGCATAATCACAATGCATGAGCAGCGCTTCAATGATGAATGTTCCAGAGCCACACATCGGATCGACCAAAGCATTATAGAAAGGCGCGTTGCCAGCGTCATTTTTCTTATGCCAGCCTGCGCTATAAAGCAAAGCCGCCGCTAAGTTTTCTTTTAATGGCGCTTCTGTCATTGCCACACGATAACCACGGCGATGCAAACTGGTACCTGATAAATCTAGATACAGTTCAGCTTGTTTGTCATTGACTGTCGCAAACACAGAAAAATCTGGGTTTTTACTATCGACGTTAGGGCGGCTGTCGTAAACTTCATTAAAGGTATCCGCAATCGCATCTTTGATGCGCAGCATGGCAAACTGCTGACTGACGGCAACGCGCTTATCAACCGATAGACGAATAGCAAACGTTTGCTCCAAGCTAAATTGCTCAGTCCAATTGACCGATTTTGCCAAACCGTACAGCTGTTCAGCCACATCATATTCAGTATTGATGTTTTTGCGTTTAATCAGCATCAATACCCGCGAGGCTACTCGTGACCATAGACAAATGGTATAAAGGTCACGCAATGTACCCGTCACCGCTAGACGACCTGTACTTTTGATGTCGCTTGCAATACCAAAGCTTGTCAGCTCAGTCTGTAGCGGCGCCTCAAGCCCATCGGCACAGGTGATGATAAGGTCAAGCGACAACTCTGGCGAAGATACTGTTGCAGATGCGGGCGAGGTTGTTTCGGTCATACGGATACCTGTGGGCTAAATTAATAAGTAATGCACATCATAAAATAGGATGTTTAACCGGCGATTTTACCATAATTCAAAGTAGAATGTTTCAAAGAGGTGGGCTTAAAATCCTGCATTCCAAAGCTTTTTTAGCCCATTTAGATATCCCTAGATTGAATTGAGGACACGCCATAATATCGTTAAAGATCGTTTTTGGGCAGTGGTAGTGGTTCTGATGGCGTTTGTGATACCACTTGCGTCGTCGTCGCAAAAGGTTTCGTTGCAATCGGGTAATCGACATCTTTTGGCATCAGTAGGCGCATATGCGGGTAGGGGGTGGAGATATTTGCAGCATCAAAGGCGCGCTTGATATCTTCTTTTAAGCCTTCTTTTATTTTTGGCATGCGTGCAACGGCTGCTGGTTTGACCCAAAAACGGACAATAAAAAATACGCCGTATTCACCAATCTCATCGACAGTGGCTGAGGTCTCAGGGCGGCTCAATACCACATCGGTGTCAGTCAGCACCTGCAAAATCTCCTTGCGGGCAGTATCTATATCATCCTCAAACGCAATCCGCACACGAATATCAAAACGTATAAAGTTTTTGGAGGTTAAATTGGTAACCTCGGAGGAGGCAACGTTAGAGTTTGGAATAATGACAGTGATGTTGTCTCGAGTCAAAATATGCGTGGTACGCAATGCAATAAGCACCACACGACCTTCATTATCGTTAATATGAATCCAGTCACCTACTTGAAAGGACTGCTCAAGTAAAATCGTGATACCAGCGATGAAGTTGGCAAGGGTAGATTGGGCAGCAAAACCGACTGCCAAGCCTACAATACCTAAACCAGCTACTAGAGAGACGATATCAAAACCAAATTGCGCCATGACGCTGGCGAGACCCAGTACCAATAGCAGTACGGACAAGATGTTTTTTAGCAGCTGCTCAATGGAAGCGTTAAGCCCATAGTGCTGTAAAACCTTGTGAATGATTTGCCCAGATGAGGTCCAGAGTACGTAATATATACCTGCCCATGTGCTTGCTTTGGCAGTGGCTTTAATGGTCTCTGGCTCAAAGTAAATCTGACTCATAATGGCAATGATACTTGCCACAATCCAAATATAACGCAGCACTGAGCGTACAATTTTTGTGCGCCGCTCATTCAAACGAATTTTCGTTCTGCTTTGCTTAAGGATGTATATTGCCAACCAATAAAAAAATCCCAATACCACAAGCAGTATTAGGATTTTGATACCAGTGCTGACCAGTTCCACTGCTTGCGATGACCAATCGATTGACTCTTCATCTGCAGAGCCACCGAGCGCAAGATACAGACTAGTATGAAGGTCACGAATGATTTCTCTAAAAAAATCAGTAATACTAGTGATTGGCATTTTTTGGTCCATGCAGGTTTTATAACAGGCAAAGTGTGTTACATGTCTTATTATAAGTTACCTTAAGGGGTAAGGGTAATCAAATATAATATCTGTGATGATGAATACCGCTAAGACATGCCCTCATTTCTATTAGCATTTTTAAAATGAGGATATGTCTTAAATAGGGCGTTTAAAAATATGACCGTTAATTAAAAAAAAAGGTGGTGTTCTAAAAAGTATGCTGGCATCAGACGTAGCCATAATTGACATAAAAGAACACCAGATCGAATACTTTAAAGTGATTATCAAGCTTTTTTGAGAAGCAACAAGTCTTTCTAACCGCCCGA
>NZ_JASDCF010000025.1 GCF_030408035.1 Psychrobacter sp. APC 3426 | reverse complement strand
CTGTGACAATTAAATCGTTTGTTAAACCTTTTCCCATTGGCGGGGATAAATCGTAATCGTTTTCTTTTAAGATAGCGTAGAGCATACAAGCTACTTTAGCTTGTGATTTGGGTGTTAGCTCCTTGTCATTATCTAAACTATTCAGTCGTAGCTGGTCATTATCAGACTCTGCTTGTTTGAGATTCTTTTCGAGAATCTTTATTTTATTTTGTTGTTGTGTATAGATGTTTCTAGCTGTGTTTAATCTATTGTTCAAATCATGGTTCTCAACTTCTATTTTTTTTATACGATCCTCAAACTCCTTGATCATTTGTCCATTTGTTTTTGATTCACTTTGCTCTGTTTTTAGCCTTCCCGAGATAACACTACTATTAGATTTTTCGTCTGCTAATTGTTGTTCCAACTCAGCTACACGCTTTTGGTAATCTATACTTGAGCTATGTATGTAGTCATTATTATCTTTTTTAATATTGATGTTACTTTGTTGTTCTATTTGTTCGGTTATATGAATTGGTAATTCTGTATTGTCAAAATATAGTCCTTTGTATATTTTTTTAAATTCGGATAAAACAGATTTTTCACTAGTATGCATAGACATTGCACTTTGGAAAAATTCTACGATAACTGGAGGCTCGTCAGTATCAGGGTCAGCTACTCTATAGAGTCCATCTTCTATATAGAAAATATTATTTAACGTTGAGCATGAGTCTGAGTAGAGAAGGTAATGGGCGGTTGCCTTGATAGTACTATCATGCTGTTTTGCAATTAAATCCAAATATCTAACAGAATCTATATAACCTTCATGAAATTCTCTTTCTAATTCATCAAAATATCCCATAATTCGCACCCTCACACCCCTTAAATTAAAATAGGAGCAAGGCGCTGACAGCTAAGGGTGCGGTTGCTGTCGTTCGGGTAATTAATCCTAGCCTTGCAATCGATGATGACAGCGACTAATGCTATCAATCTTGGCTTGCCAGCCCAATGCTGACAATAAGTAGTGAGGCGATGCTGCTGAATGCGGTTGTTAAAGCTGTTCGGCAAGTTGCGCTAATACCTCTGGCGATACGCCTTGTGCTTGTAAGCTCTTTATCAGTATGTCCTTATCATGCAGCGCTATATCAGTCGCTTGCTCGTTACGGCTATCCATTTCCTTATTGAGTTGATCAGGCGTCAATAAATCAAAGCTGACAGCCTTGCCAGCACGTAGGTCATCAAGATGGTTCGCCCATTTATTCATCATCATTTGGCGTTCGGCTAGATGTGCTGATAAGTCGTAACGCTTTTTGACGCTCGCCTGTTCAAGATGGGCTAATTGTATTTCTATAAGGTTCTGACTAAACTGCAACTCGTATAATCCTGTGCTGGCAAGTTGCCTAAAGCCATGACCTGTCATCTTAGGGTAGGGATCACCTGTGTAACCCATGCGTTTGAGCGCTTGATTAAACCACACCTCACTATAGGGCTGGCTGCGTTCAAAGTTGTAGAAGACATAACCCGTCTGCTCCGTTAGGGGACGCATACTTTCGATAATAGCCATCGCTTGTGGTGATAGTGGAATGATGTGGTCTTGACGCATTTTCATCTTATGCGCTGGTATGCGCCATACGTTTTTATAATAATCAATCTCTGACCATTCAAAGAACCTGAGCTCTTTAGTTCTGACAAAACACAGCGTCATTAGCTGCATACCTGCCACTGTCTGAAGATGTCCGTTGGGGTTATCTTTACCGTAGTTGTCGATATTGCGGAGTAGATCAGGGAATTGGTGTTGCTCTACTGCTTTCATACGTTCGGCTTTATGCGGTCTAAGCGCCTTACTACGTCCGTAAGCCACATTGATAATGTCATAGCCTAAGGTATTGATAGCATACTCAAACACTGACGTTATAAACGCCACGCTCTTATGGGCGGTGTCTGTTGTCAACTTACCTTGCTGCTCAAAGTAAGTTTGTACGGCTAAACCTGTCTTAATCACATCTTGAGCCGTAATAGCTTGAATAGGGTAGTCACCGATATGCGGCGCCACATGCTTATCAAGGTTGGTTTGAAGTTTTTGCACGTTTTTGGGTGTGGTGTCCGACTTATCATTGATATAGCTTTGCGCTATCACATTGAATAAGTCTTTTTGCTCAACGCTATTCTTGTGCTTATTCTTATCAATGGCAGGGTCAATACCATCAGCAAGTAATGCCTTAGCTTTATCACGCAAAGAACGGGCTTGTTTAAGGCTAACATCAGGTTTGAACACGGTATCAACATCTTCCTTAGATGATCTATATGTTCCAATATGAAAGGTTTTTTGTTTGGGCTTAATATCTTTATCTGATTGATAACGATACGTCATTACCCAGTACAGCGAACCTTTTGGATCGTGGACTAGATGAAGGCTATCACCATCGCTGTATCTTTTGCGTTTAGCTGGTGGCGCAAGCTTAGCAATAGCCTTCACACCATTGACGTTTAATAGGTAGTTTTTGCGCTCAGCCATTGCCGCACCTCGATTAGCCACGATTAATAATTACCATGTACAACAATAATGCGATTTGTGTACAACAAAATAGCGGTAATTTTATTTATGTACATCAGTATGTACAACATTTTAGAGGTGCTAGTAGGTAATGGCAAGTGTTTAATAAAGACTAAAAACTAGGTATGATAGGTGTTTAAAGGGCTTGAGATAATGCGAGGTTATGTCTAAATACAATAATTGGTGCGCCCACCAAGACTCGAACTCGGATCGATCGCTTAGGAGGCAACTGCTCTATCCTGTTGAGCTATAGGCGCATTATGGAGTGACATTGTAAAAAAAAGCAGTCATAAAAGCAATCAACAAACCATAAATAAAATAATTTATGGTGATTCGCTATTGCTAAGGGCGTCAGCGACATCAACTGAGCTATCGCCTGACGCTTTCTTCGCTCGTGATGTTGGGCTAAATAAGTCATCCATACTGTTTTTATAGCCATCAATATTATAGTAGTCATACTTTTTCAGGATGTCTTGACCTGCGCTTGACAGTAAAAAGTTACGGAAGTTAATAGCCACCGTGTTGTCTGTTAATATCACGCCATCAAGCGTTTGCTCGTCTCTTAGCGCATAATTAAATGAGTTCAGCGCCCGCGCTTCTTTTCTGTCTATCTCAGTAGCAATGTTATCATCTGATGTACTATCTTCATCCGCAGCCGTACTGTTTTGGACGGTGCTATCGTCAACACTACTTGATTGAGTATCACGAGCTTTTTGGTTGGCTTGGTCTTGGGCTGCTTTTAGTTGCGCTTGTAATGGTTTGAGGCGCTCGCTAGACAGACTGTCATTGGCAATAATCATGTCTGTATCTGTATTAATAGAAGCGCTCTCATGGTCATTAGAACGACCAGATGATAACTCTAAAATGGCACTAGAGGGTACATAATTTGCTAAGACTTGCACGTCAGGGTAACGAGACTCAAAACTGACAATAACATCATCTAAGGGTACTTGCAGGCTCTCTTCTGCTTGTAAGTATAAGGTGGCATTAGAGATATCGCTTTCTTCATCTTCAGCTGCAATAGTGCTAGGTTCATTATCACTTGCCATAATAGGCAGTGGATCCATATTTTTACGATTGCTAGTCCACAGCCACGTAAAAATTGCGATGAAAATGATTAGTAGTAATAAAATTAGCCCAGCCAGTAGTAGCTTGTAGTCTTTCATATAGTAAAGCTCTTCTCTTAATGAGTTTGTTTAAACTATCAAAAATGCTTTATATAACATAAATGAGTATTTACAGCTGTTGGTGCAGCACCTCTTGTGTCAAATCTGCTAGCATATCTGCAAAGACATCCGTACTGGCTGTCTTTTTATCAAGGTCTTGATTGGTACTGTGTTTAATGTCGTTCTTTTTAACATCACTCTTATGTTTGCTACTAGGAGGAGTGTTTCTAGCTGGCAAGTCATCTTTCTGAGAGCCATTATTTATACGTTGTGCTGATTGGTTTATATGATTTGCATCATCATTGGGATCAACCTTGGGTTGGCTTTGGTTATTGATAGTCGCTGAATGACTATGTACAGCCAATGGCGATTGACCTGCTTCAAGTTTTTCCCTCAGCCAGTCAAAACCTTGCGTTTCCCACCATGCTTCGAAGCGTGGTAAAGTACTGCCGCGTATCGCAGCTGGTAAATTCAGTGTTCGTAGTTTTGCTGCCAACAGAGGGTCACTAATGAATTGATGGCTACTTAGATAGAGGGCACTCATATCATCTTTATAAGGCTGTCGCCGTTGCCAAGATGACTCATCAATTTTCATGCGAGGTAGCTGCCACAGAGCCCCGCGATAGTAAACAACATATAGACGTCGTTCAGGATGAATAAAGATAGCATCGATAGGGCGCAGGGGCATAGTATTAAATTGTCTCTTTAATAAAATTTGAGTTAAAAATGCAGCGACATCTGTTGTCGCGCTCGGTGTTTATGGGCAGCATCTATACTGGTAAACCATAACGAACAGTGGCACACTAATCAGCAGGCTCTCTTGAGTGCTACAAGAAATATTATAAGTTGGTTTTTGTTAATTTTAAATATTTCGGGCTGATCGATAGCCATCATGCTATCAGAAATGTATTGCAGTAACGACCGTCAAACATGGATTGATGAGTATCGTTAGCAGCATTGTTATTATGCTGAGAACCATGACTATTTATATTTGCCTGTTGTCTCAACCCTAACTATTCGTCCTATTATTTTACTACTACTACTACTACAATTAGACTGCCCCTATGTTTAAAATCATTCAGTCCCACCGTACCGAGCTTTTGGTTGAGCAGTTATTGGAAGCTTATAAGTCCAAAGACCAACCCATTTTTGAAGAGTTTGTGGTCATTGTGCCGTCAATGGTACTTGGTGATTGGCTAGATAAGTCTATTGCGAGCCAAGCGGGTATCAGCACCTTAGTGACGACGACGTTTTGGGGTCAGTATCAGTGGACATTGATGCAGGATGTGTTGAGCCGCCACAATGCCTATTTACTAGAACAAAACCCTGAAGCGTCAACGTTGAATGTGCCTGAGGTAGCAGTGCTGTCACCAACGGTAATGCAGTGGCGATTGTTTGGTTATTTGACTTACTATCAAGAGGCGATTGTCGCTGATGAAAAACATCCCGTTCATCCACTGCTGGCGTCTTTGATTGATGAGCCGCAAGAAGGAGTTCAGCAGGATAAGGCACAGCAAGATGCGCGTATTTGGCAGCTGGCAAGTGATTTGGCGAGGGTGTTTAACCGCTATTTGACCCATCGTGAGGACTGGTTAGATCTGTGGTCACACAATAAGCAGCTTAATGTAGATGCGCTGATAGCGGATAAGGATGCACTATCCTTGCGCTTCGATAAGTATGCACGTGGCACCCCTGAATGGTTGGTGGCGCACTATGTAGAGTTAGAGATCGCGCAGCGTTTCTTGTGGTCACATTTGTTTGCCGATGTGCATCAGCACCGTGTGGCACTTGAAGATACCTTTTGGTCAGCGCTAGAAAGCAACAAGGCGAATGAGCGTGCTCAACTGCCAAAAGTTCTGCGTATTTTTACCATTCAGCAGTTGCCACAAACCGAGCTCGACTTTTTACAGCGCTTGTCACAATACATGGATATCACGCTGTTGCACTACAACCCATCTAAGCTGTTTTGGGCAGATATTGTTGATAAGTCGTGGCTACAGCGTCAGCAGATTATTAACCCTGAAAGCGTGTTTTTGCGTGACTATGGGCATAGTTTGCTGTCGCGTTTAGGCAAACAGTCGCGTGATACCTTTGCTATGCTCGCAAATTTATCGGGTAATGAGCAATACCAAGATGCACTCGTCGAGTGGCAGGATATTTTTAATGAGGGCGATGATAGCAATGATGGCTTGAGCGACGAGTTCAGTATTAATTTTGATGACAGTGTGCAACAGCTGCAAGAGAGCCCAAGCTTATTAAGACGTTTACAAAATGATGTGTTGATGCTAGATGAGCAGTCTACCCAGCAAGCGACCGCGGCCAAAGTCTCGCAAGCAGTCAGTAAACAACTAGAGACGGGCTCTAATCAAGACGAGAAAGAGACGGCGTGGTATGACGATGAAGCATTAGAGAATAAACGCTTTGAGAAGGAGCGCTTTTGGGCAATGTCTGCGCAAGACAATAGCCTAAGTATTCATTCATGCCATAGTTTGCAGCGTCAACTTGAAGTACTGCGTATTATGATTGGGCGCTGGTTGAATGATCCATTAAAACCTGGTGAGAAAAAGCGCCATATATCCGATATTGTCGTGTTGCTACCCGATGTTGAGCGTCACCATGCGCTGATCAGCTCTATTTTCGTCAGCGGTAAAGGTCAAGACGGTTTGACCCTGCCTGCCAAAGTGACGGGTGTGGTCGATGCAGATATTCGTCAGCTATGGGAAGCCATCATTGGTTTTTATAAGCTGTTAGGCAGTCATAGTGCCCGCTTTGAAGCCGCTGAGGTGCTTGATTGGCTAATGCTGCCACCGCTGTATGAAAGTTTTGGCTTAACCCATGACCAGATGAGCCGTGGTTGTGATTTGCTGGTAGAGGCAGGCTTTATTCGCGGCTTTGATGAATGGCATCTTAAACAAACCCTAGATAGCAACGACTATGACTACCGGTTTACCTTTGCTCAAGCGTTAGATAGATTGACCTTGGGTCTGGTGATGCCAGAGGCCAGTTTGAGCGACTGCTTCTATCCTTTGGCACAGGAAGATTGGCCAAGCACTGCCTTGCCAGAGATGAGTCTGCCGCTGCCGCAAGTGAGCCTAAATGATGCGATGATTGTTGAAGCGCTTTGCCGTATTTATGCCGGTTTGACCGCGCGCCGTGATGATCATACACAAAAACTTAAAGCGGAGGATTGGCTTGATCAGATTGAGAAACAAGTCATTCATCGCTATTTTGGTGATGTCGATCAGACCCGTACGATGCGCGCCATCTATAATGCGATGAATGGCTTTAAATCAAGCCTGAGGGCCAATCGTCACTATAGACAGTATGCCAGTAGTGATAGTGCCAGTAATGCTAACAAAAAAGAAGTAGAGCAAAGGCTGGCAGGCGTTGAGCAGTTGCCATTAAAGCTGAGTTTTATGCTGGACAGTATTGAGGCGGAGCTTGAGAGTCAGCAGGTCAGTGCCGAGCCGACTGGGGTGATTACCTTTGGTCGATTTGGTGCGTTAAGAAACGTGCCTTTTGATTTGGTGGTGATGCTCAATATGGATCTCTCTGAATTCCCTGGGCGTGATCTTGATAATCGCTATGATTTGATGAAAGCCACCAATGCCCGCCGCGGTGATAGAGTCAGTGAAGATGATGATAATGGTGCGTTTTTAGACGCATTGCTTTGTGCGCGCAGTGCTTGCTGGATATTTTATAACGGTCAAAGTCTGACAGACACCCACGAGCACCTGCCAGCCAACCCAGTGAGTGAGCTATTGCAGTTTTTGCAAGGTGAGGTGCAGTGGCAGGTCAACTCGCTTGAAGCGTTAGACACATTGCCTGAGAATGTTGACTCTATCACCGAGAGCCTTAAGCGTTATTTACCTAAATTGATTAAGCAGTGGCTGGTGACTGAGCATCCAGCTTTGCCTTTTCATGAGAGTTTGTTTGAAACAGACATTGAAGACGCAGATGTTTGTGAGCAAGCGTCTGACACTCCTAAGCTCAATTTGCATGAAAGCGCAGCTATCCACACTGACAATAATATTCAAGACAACAGCCTTATTAATAATGCAGATGAGTTAGATGTTCTTTTGAATAAAGCCATGCGCAAAACCAAGCTGGCGCAAAAACGTCAATTTCCGCCTGCGCCGCTTTGGCAAGCTGTGTTTCATACCTTAAAAGGCCGAGCATTTAGTGAACATGCAGAACTGGTTGGCTTGCCTACCAAAGCACAGTACGAATCAATCGCTCAGCTGCTTGGTCAATCTCTAGGTCAGTTAGGACAAGTAGACAATCAAACCTTAGCTACATTGGCTGAGATGCTGTCATTAGAAGCGACCGCTGTCTCCAGTGATTCTGGTGAGATTAATGACCTTACTAAAAAGGCACTTTCCGAAACTGTATTTAACATTGGAGAGATAGACGTTGAAGGGGTATTGGCGTATCAAGTGCGGCATCCTGCTAAGGCATTTTTACGTACTCAAAAGGTGCATGTGGTGCAAGGCGAGGAAGCGATGGCTCATCAAGAGCCGCTATTTCTAGACAATCTGACAACTTATCAGATTAAAGAGTATTTGATTAATGAGCTGGCGAGCGATGCAGCTAATAGCAGTACCGACAGCACAGCCACGCAAGACAGCCCAATTCTAATGTATCAAAAAATCATGCCAGCAGGTGTGGCGCGTCAAACGACCTTGCCCAATCAACAACAAAAACTGCAGCAGCAATGTCAGGAATTTAAAGAGCAGCTAATTGCTAATGGCTTGGACAATGGTTTGGATGATGCTCAGATATTGGAGGCGAGCGATATAGGTGGTTTGCAGCTACTGACCCCAACCACCGAACATCCCGTTCAGCTAGAGTTAGTGGCTGTATTAAATGATACTGATGATGCGCCATTACTGAAGCTATTACCCCAATTCATTAAGATAAAAGGCTCAGTACCAATATCAGTTCCTACATCAATACCAACATCAGTATCGATAGATGACAATCACCATCGAGCTAATCTACAGGCTGGCGTATCCTATGCCGAGCAATCACCCAAGCAGTGGTTAAACATACTGCCTAATTCTGCCAGTCCCAAACATTTAATCAAGTTTTGGTTGTCGCATTTGTATTGGCAAGTTGCCAGACGTACCACTGCTGAGCAAGTGGCTCTGAATGATGGCGTGAGTATTTGGCGCTTTAACAAGTCCAACTCGCAAGTTGGTAAATATAAAGATGTAATCGCATTTAAGTTAAGCCCTATTTTGTATGAAGATGCCGTAGTTGAGCTGATAAAGTGGGCGATATTTGGCAAGCTAGTCGGTCAAGTACCGATTACCTTATTGCCAGAATATGCGCTCAGTTATCTTGATAAGTGCGCAAAAGCGGCAGAGAGTGAAGATGAGAGCGGCAGCTATTGGCCAAAACGCGCAGACTTCTCAGATTGGCTAAGACCTAACTATCACGTAGACACGGTATACGATACCTGCTCGCAGCATGCCATTTGGCAATACGTACTGCGTGATCAAGACGCCTTTAAAGCCCTATCAGCAGCATTAACGACGTTAGCACAGCCGCTGTATGAGCCAATGTTCACAGCGCTAGTTGGTCTAGATAGTTAGCAGGCTAGCTGATTACTTAAAACTGTTTAAAACGGTTCGTTTTTTGCCCTTTGGCTTAATTAATAATAAAAAGTGTACGCCCCTATGACAGAATTTACTGCCTCCACTCACATCATGGACATTTCTACCCATCCACACTCATTTGATACACATCAGGGTATGACTGACAGTGAGGTTGCGAATCACGACATGACCAAGCCTAAGAATAAGGCGGATGTGATACCAGCGGTTGATGTTGCATTGACGGGTCGGCATCTTATCGAAGCGTCAGCCGGTACTGGTAAGACGTGGACACTAACTGGCATTGTACTGCGTCTGTTGATTGAAGCACGGCGTGCGCCAGAGCAAATCATTGCGACGACCTTTACCCGCGCCGCGGCAGCTGAGATGCGTCAGCGCATTCATGATCGTTTGGTGGATTTTTATCAGCTGCTGCAATGGGTGAATAGCCTGAGTGCTGACCCCGCTAATAAAGAGAGTTTGTATCCGCATATACTACAGGTGACACCTGATAGTGATAATCAAGCAGTCAATAGCTCAAATACGGATTCAAACGCTGAAACAGATGTTGATGAACTAAATCAAGACATTGTTTATAACAAAGCTCATGACAAAAAAGCCGCTGCTGAAAAGCGTGCACAAGCAAAAAAAGATCGTGAGGATTGGTTAGTCGCTCAGGCTAAATATGTGCGCTTAGATGACATCATGCAAGACCCTATCAATCTGCATCTGGTCGGCTACTTGCTTGATCATGTATACAGCTATCCTATGACAGAAGCCATTCGCCGTACGGCGCTGGTATTAACCACCTTGGATAAGCTGTTTGTCGGGACCCTTGATAGTTTGGCGCAGAAATGGTTGAAGGAGTACAGTAGCGAGACCGGTCATCAGCAAGGCATGGCTATTATTGAAGACAGCAGTATTGAGCAAGTGACGGACAGTATTGTTCATGATGAACTGCGTCAGTTTCAAAGTAGACTGTATCATGAGCAGCCTAAGCTGTATGCATTGATGGATCAGCAAGGTAAGCTGACGGCGGTGGGCGATCATAAAAGTTATGTAACTCGGTCGCTGAATTTTATTTCTGCGCCGATTAATGAAGTTGTGAGCAGTGATTTTTCTTTTGAGGGTTATGAGCGGCTTATCCACAGTATCATTGAGCGCAGCGATGAGCTTGATGCTTTTTTTAAGCTTGATGGCGAATACTATGAAGTTCCCAAAGGACAGTTGCAGAATAACAGAGAGTCTTGGCCGAAAATCGTTCAAGTGTTAGAAGAGTCTGGTCCCGCCGCTTATAAGTTCATATCAGACAAAAAAACTTATACTGGAAAGTTAATTGAAGCTTTTCAGAAAACTGATGATATAGGCAAACAGTTCTACAAGCCAAAAGACGGTGAAAGAGTTAATTTAATATTTAATGAGTTGCAGGTGGTTCGTGACTTTAAACGGTATATTGAAGAAAGCAAAAAGCTCGATGAATACGTTATTACTATTTTAGCCAATCTCAATCGCCATATCGTGTTGGCGGTTCGTGACAGACTACCGGTTATCTTAGAAGAGCGCGGTGAAACCACCTTTAGCTTGCAGATGGTACGCTTAAACCAAGCATTAACTGGTCGGCAAGGAGAGAAGCTGGCACGTTATATTCGTCATCACTATCCAGTGGCATTGATTGATGAGTCGCAAGACATCAATGGCGAGCAAGCCATTATGATTGAAAGTATCTATTTGCCAAAGCGTAAACGTAAACCGTCGGCCAATGACAAGCAGGCTACTAGCAATAAAGCCAACCATGAGTTTTTATTATTGGTAGGTGATCCTAAGCAGGCCATATATGGGTTTCGCGGCGGTGATGTCGCCAACTACAATTATATGAAAGCCCAGTTTGACAAAAGCAGCCTTTGGACGCTCGATATTAACCGTCGTTCAAACGCTAGTGTGATTAACGCTCTAAACTGCTGGTTCGGTATGCCTGCGCCTGTGACTCATGAGAATAGGCTCGCACAGTTAGGTAGTGGTATTTATTACCAGCACATTAAAGCTGAAAAGCAAGAAAATCAGCTGTCTTGGTTTAATGAGCCAGACATACTAACCAGCGACCTAAATAGCGACTTAGTAAATGACGTGCTCTCTGCTCAGCCAGTGAGTGTGTTGCACTTGCCTTATGATAAGGACAAGGAGCTTGAGTACGATGAACATGAAATCACAGCGCGTCATATTGCGACCTTACTCAGCAGTGGTCAGACATTAAAAGGCAAGCCGATTCAGCCGAGCGATATCGGCGTGCTGGCACGTGCCAAAAAAGACTTAAAACGGGTGGAAGACGAGCTGGTAAAGCTCAATGTGCCGACCTTGACCACCAGTGATGTCAGTATCTTCGAAACCGTCATGGCAGAGGATGTGGCAGCGCTGCTGAGTGCCATGTTATATCCGTATCGTCATGACATGATTAATCGGGTGCTGACCAGTCATTTGTATGGCCTGAGTATCAAAGATATCAAAGCCATGATGACTGACCATGAGTCAGGGGCTGTAGATTTAAATAGCGTTAATACAAAAGCCATTGATAATAAGAAAAGCTATCAAGACTTTATTAGCTATTTAAAAGAAGGCACACTGCGTTGGCAGCACTTTATTAGCTATTTAAAAGAAGGCACACTGCGTTGGCAGCACTTTGGCATATTATCGGCCATGCATTACTTGTTAGATCAAAGCCCTGTGCAGCCGCAAGGCGTTTGGCAAGCATTAGCCGCGCATCCAGAAGGCGATCGTCATATTATGGATTTGCGTCATGTGATGGATATCTTGGCACAGTATGGTATCGGCATGGGTGAATATGAGCTGCTAGCCTGGTTTAGACAAAACATAGATACCGCGCCTAGCAGTGATTGGGCCAAGCAGTATCCGCTGCCTACAGAGTCTGGCGTGCAGCTGATGACCATTCATAAATCAAAAGGGTTAGAATTTCCCATTGTTTATGTGCTGGGTATGGGCGATGCCAGTAGGAAGTCAGGTAATAAAGAAGACTATGGGTTGTATCTCTATAACGCGCGACAAAACCCTATCCAGCAAGACGCTATTCAACAAAATCAGTCAGCGCTAGCTCAGCAATCGACAGGCAATCAGCGCCGATTCTCTCCTGTACAAGGCTCTGCGACCACAGAGGGCTACTATACCGATATTGAGACGCAAGAGTGCTTTGATGAGATGCGCCGGCTGGGTTATGTGGCATTTACTCGCGCCAGTGAGCAGCTTTATGTGGTACTGCGAGATCCTCATAACAAAACAGGGTTTGAATTAAAGCCGGTGTTCTATTGGTTTGATTCACCAGAGCCAAAATTTGAATTGCCAGATAGACTCAAAGGCACCATAGGTATGATTAGAGGCCATAAGGTCAATGAGTTCTATAACGATAACTGTGCTGCCGCTAAAGCAGGCACATTAACGGAAAGTGGATCGCCCGATTCTATTACGCCCAAAACCCAATCTATTGAGTATGATGATTTTTCAGAAGTTATGAAAATCAATTACTTTTATGGTTGGGCTAAGACCAGTTTTACCGCTTTAGCCCGGCAGCTAGACGAGTCGGCTCAGACAATGGCTGTGATGGATGAGCGTATTGATGATGCGATAGATATCGATATGACCGAAAATTCGGTTTCAGTTGTGTCATCACTGAATAATAATGAGTCTGCCAACCAAGTCGATGAGTTAATTCTCAAGTTAGAGGATGATATTCGTTTTACTTTTGTGAAAGGTGCCAATGCGGGTACGTTTTTGCATGAGATATTTGAAAAAATTGATTTTAACAATAAATCTCAGTGGTCTCAGGTTATCGATAGAGCCATCAGTAGCTATCAGCTGCCATTGGTGTATAGCAGTGCCGAAACCCAAAGTCGTCGATTACAAGCTAAGAAGCAAGAGCAAGGTGATAGTGCTTCATTAAACACTGATTCATTGGATTCAGACTCGATAGATGCTAGCAAGCATGAGGCTCTCATTGGCTGGATTGAAGAGGTGCTACATACGCCGCTATTAGCGTCCAATCAACCGTTATGTTCTATTGATGCAAGTCAGAGGTTCGCTGAATTAGAGTTCAATATGGGACTGTCAGAGCGCTTTAAAGCACAAGATATTAATAGACTTTTTCAACAGTACCTGCCTAATGAAATCGATAAACACGTCAGTCTTGTTCCGCAAAACAAAGCGCATCTATATCGTTATTTACGTGGTGAAATTGATTTGGTGTATGAGCATGCTGGCAAGTATTACGTCGTCGACTATAAGAGTAATTTTTTAGGAAATAGCCTAAGCGATTATGACGAAGATACACTCAAGCAAGCAATGTCCAAAGCAGGGTATTGGTTACAAGCAGCAATTTATCAGGTGGCATTGCATCGATTCTTATCGATGAGGATTGATGACTATGCAGGCAATGAAGATAAGTATTTGGGCGCTGTGGAGTATGTCTTTTTACGGGGCGTATATGATCCAGCTGCCCCGTTAACTATTGAAGCAGCAGAAGAGGCTAATACGCTTGACGGTAGCAACTCAATACACAGTAATTCAATGAAGCATAAATCAATAAGCAGTGCCCGCTATGGATTGGTGACTTGGGACATTCCCATTGATTTTATTAAAGCCCTAGATGCATTGTTTGGCATACCAAGTTAGCAGACTACATGACATTCATGCAATTACGAATTTGATGCAACAAATTACTATAGAGATTAATCCTATAAATATAGAAAAAAACAGACCATGAGTAATAATCTATGAATAATAATAAGAGTAGCGCTGCTATTAGCTTACAAGAAAGCTGGGCCAGCAACATCAGTGATTATATTTTGCTGCGCCGTCAGCAAACGTATTTGGCGTATAACGTGACCGATGCCAAGCCTAATACTGGTACTGGTAGCGAAAAAATAGACAGAACACCAGATAGCGGCTTATTTACAGCCTTATTTACTATGTTAGCCGCGCATTTAGAAGAGGGTCATACGGTACTCACCATTCAGGAAACTGAGCATGAAGTACCGCTCAGCGGTCATATCAATGACGAGATGGTGACACTATATGCTTGGCAACAGCATGCTTGGCAACAGCAGCTGTTAGAGATGCTAGCAATGCCGCTTATTGCTTTGATTGACACTCAAATAGAGGCTCAGTCAGAGGTGGGCATTACGGCTGAGGCATCAATATTTGTATTGCTAGAGACTTTGTTTGCTAAGCAAGACCAGTTATGGGCGCAGCTGGCACTCAGTAATCATGACAAAGAGATGTTGATTAAAAGGTTCGATGCCGTTGCCTTACTTTATAAGCTATTGAAAAATAGCAACTTAACGTTTTTTTCTAAGTTAATCGATGAGCACACTTTGTTCGCTGACGTTAATGCTAACGCAAACCATAATGAAAATAAAAATAGCCTAAGCAAAAATAATCAACCTATTGTTTATCAGTTTATCAAGAACCAAAAGACTGATAAACAACATACGACCATCACCTTTTGGTTACACCGAGCTTGGCAAGCAGAGTTTAACTTAGCCGCGCGCATCAACACTATTTTAGAGCAGCAGGTAACACCGCTAGAGATAGCAATACCCGAAAACCTTCATGAACATCAGATAAAGGCAATTAATGTCGCCAACAACAACGCCTTTAGTATTATTACTGGTGGACCAGGTACGGGGAAGACCTACACCGTTGCTCAGCTAGTGATTGCACTGCAACAGGCAACAGAGAGTGGGGAAGATGCGTCTAAAAGCATTAGGTTCAGCACTGACAGTGCCAGCTTGGCATTAGCAGCACCAACTGGTAAAGCTGCACAGCGGATGCAAGAGTCTCTGCAGGCGGCGTTGGACGCAGCAGATGTTGAGCTACAGTTGCAAGAAGCAAAAACCATTCATCGCTTGTTAGGTATCGGTCGGACGGGCATACCGCGTTACGATGCCAATAATCCACTTGGCGAAGATATTATCATCGTCGATGAGGCGTCGATGCTAGGGGTGGAGCTGGCGAACTATCTTGTGAGTGCGGTAAAGCCTGGCGCAAGGCTGATATTATTAGGAGATGCGAACCAATTGGCAGCTGTAGATGCAGGGGCGGTACTGGCTGACTTGTGCCGTATTCCGCGGTTAGAGCCTATCCATGCAGAGCTAACAGAGAGCCGCCGATTTACAGCAGATTCGGGTATTGGCAAGCTTGCTTATCAAATCAATAAGGCAAAGACAGATACTCATGCTATTTGGCAGTTGTTAAAGCATGATAAGGCACTGAGTTTTCAATATGTGAATAGCGTCAACGGCTTACAAACAGAAACTTCTCTAAGTAATAAAATAGAAAATAGCCTAAGCAAAAATGAAAATATCTTAAACCTCACTTTAAATTACCATTCATACATAAAAAAAATCAAAACGTTGCTGATAAATCCGATAGAAAAATCCATGCCAGAATCAGTTAAAGATACTATTGTTTCATTAATGGAAACCTTTAATCAGTTCAGGGTGTTAACTGCCGGCCATAATGGCGAGTGGGGCGACCATTATATTAATAATTACTTTACTCAATGGCATCTGACTGAGCTTAAGCTACCACTGGGTCAAAACACATGGTTTCATGGTCGTCCCGTTATGGTCCTTCAAAATAACTATGAGCTAGGATTATTTAATGGCGATATTGGTTTTTGTTTGCAAACTGGTGATGAGCGTAGTCGACTCGAAGTGTTTTTTGAAAACAAGAAGCAGGGGATAGCCGTCAATCTGCTTAATGAAGAGGTGATTGCCACCGCCTATGCGATGACCATTCACAAATCGCAAGGATCTGAGTTTGAGCATGTGGCCATTACTTTTGATAATAGTCATGCAAGGCTACTGAGCAAGGAACTCATTTATACCGCAGTGACACGTGCCAAAGAAAAAGTAACCATATATAGTACAAAACATGCACTAGAAAAAGCTGTCCAAACACCCACTGAGCGACATACGGGTTTGGCATTACAGTTTTAGTTGCTGCTCCCTCGTTTTAGGCAATAAAAAAGCACCCACTGGGTGCTTTTTTATTGCCTAAAACGAAAGACTGACTAAATTTTGTCTTCTTTAATAGCATAAATACCTGGCAAATGACGCAAGTAACCGTGGAAATCCATACCACAGCCATAAACATAACGATCATCAACATTGATACCAACAAAATCAACATCAAAGTCAGCTACTTTACGGTCGTGCTCTTTATTAAGTAAGACGCAGCACTCGATAGACAGAGGTTTTTCTTTACCCAATTCTTCAACGATGGCTTTTAAAGTGATACCTTCGTCAAAAATATCATCAATTAATAAGACATGTTCGCCCTCGATGCTTACATCAGGCTTAAATTTCCAATCAAGATCATTAGTACCTTCGTTATCACGATAGCGTGAGGCATGTATGTAATGCATACGATGGTAGAAAGTCAAGTGAGTCAGTAGTTGACCGGCTGGAATAAGTCCACCGTTCATAACGACCATGACGATTGGATTTAAACCGGCATAATGCAAGTTGAGCTGGGCGGCAAGGCGCTCATAAGCAGCGGCTACTTCGATACTGCTAATAAGGCACTCTGAGTTGCGCAGGGTTTTTTCGATTTCTTGATTACTAATTTGGGTCATGAGTTGCGCCTTCGATAAAAGTGCCGCCTATTTTAGCAAATTTTAGCAAATTTGCCCAACACTACAGTCTTAATAAAAATATAATATTCGTTATTCAGGCTTTTTGACGATAAAAGGACGGTAATAATTGGCCAAACGGTTTAAGGAGTCGTCTGGTAAGTCAGGTAACAGCTTATTCAAGGCCATGCTCATGCCTTTATCGATAGCTGCCTTAGCAACTGGCACAGACTTACGCTTAATCATGCCCAACTTTAATGTATCAGCATAGCGGCTGATAAAATGCGTTAAAGTCTCTTCGTTTACGGTTTCAAGCGCTTTTTTAAATGTCGCTCTATCAACGTGTTCAGGCGTAATAGCCGCAAAGCCGTCATCAATGGTTTTGGCATCTGCATCTGATAACTTAAAACCGATGCGCTTGACGCCTTCATTATCAATAAATGTCGCTTGATCTCTTAAGAAATGAAAGCTTGGCATCACTTCTTCATTGTTTTCTTTGCCCAATAGAATATTGAGTAGGGTATCTGTTGCACGCTCGATAGTGCCAACGATTTTGCGCATAGAAGCTTGGCGCTCAGGATTTGGAATGATATCTACTAAACCAACCAGTAATTTATCCGTTAAATCACGTGCCGTTTGATGAGTAAGGGCATCACGGTAAGGGTAATATTCTACTTCTTCGTTTGATTCAACGACTTGTTCTGCCTCAATAATCAGCGCTTTTAATTTATCTGAAGGTACAAATCCGAAATAGTGTGTCATGCCAACTCCTTTATTTGTTGTTTTTGACGTCTTATCGACGTTACAAACCTCGTTAAATCAGTTACTATTTATGCAGAATACAAAGAAAGAGCTCGTCATTTTAAACATAAATCAGTGAAGTGTCTTAATCTTAAAGTGCAATGCTTGGTTAGTTAATAACAATCTGATGGAGGCGTTTTATTTCCCTAATGATGAGTGATTTGAGTCACTCATCGCACACTAATTTAGCATATTTTTTAGATTTTGATTTAAAAAGCTTGAACTCATAAGGCTATCTATAACTTGTCTAGGGAGAGATAAGATGAATAGTGCTATTGTACTGTTGGTTGCAGTTGCCGCAATGCTCTGCGGCTATGTGTTTTATTCAAAGTTTATTGCTACAAAAATTCTGGCATTGGACAATAGTCGTCCCACGCCAGCTCATACGATGAAGGATGGGATAGATTATGTCCCTACCAATAAATACGTCTTATGGGGTCATCATTTTACCTCGGTGGCAGGGGCGGCACCGATTATCGGTCCTGCCATTGCAGTGATTTGGGGTTGGGTGCCTGCCATCATTTGGGTAGTATTGGGCACCATTTTTATGGCTGGTGTCCATGACATGTCCGCCATTTGGGCCAGTATGCGCAATCGAGGTCAGTCTATTGGCTCTATTGCGGGTACGGTCATGGGTACACGTGTCCGTAGCTTAATGATGGTTGTTATCTTTTTATTGTTATTGATGGTTAATGCGGTATTTGGCGTTGCTATCGCCAATATGATGATTAAAACGCCGTCTGCCGTATTACCGGTTTGGGGTGCGTTGATCGTGGCCTTTATCATCGGTCAGTGTATCTATCGCTATAAGATGAATCTGGTTTGGGTATCTATCATTGGCGTCACTGCTTTATATGGACTAATTTATCTTGGCCCTATGTTCCCCGTCGTGTTACCTGAGACCTTTATGGGTCTTCCTGACAATGCGCTGTGGATTATTATCTTATTTACCTATGCCGCGATTGCGTCACTACTACCGGTGTGGATGCTATTGCAGCCTCGCGATTATATTAATGGCTTGCAGTTATTTGTCGGTTTGATTCTATTATACGCGGCGGTATTTATTGCTACGCCAAATATTGTCGCGCCAGCCATCAATACAGACCTTCCAGTCGGTACGCCTTCACTATTACCATTATTATTCGTGACTATTGCTTGTGGTGCCATTTCAGGATTCCATGGACTGGTAGCGACTGGAACAACGTCAAAACAGATTGATAAAGAAGAAGATGTGCGCTTCGTTGGTTACTTTGGCGCACTGGGTGAAGGCATGCTCGCACTGGGTGCTATTCTTGCTGCCACTGCAGGCTTTGCAACCCTTGGCGACTGGCAAGCCGTTTATCAAAAATTTGGTGACGGATCTGTTGGTGCTTTCATTGATGGTGGTGCAACCATACTAAATGCCGGTGTTGGTATTGATATGGTGTTATCACAGACGATGCTGACCGTGATGGCAGCCTTGTTTGCTGGCACTACGATGGATACTGGCGTTCGATTACAACGTTATATCTTCCAAGAGTTTGGTGAGATTTATAAACTACCAGTCCTAAATAAGAGTGTAGTAGCCACGTTACTTGCTGTTGGAAGCTGTCTACTGTTGGCATTTGGTGCAGGTGGCATTGATGGCGCAGGCGGTATGATTATATGGCCACTATTTGGTACGACCAACCAACTCATGGCTGCCTTAACCTTGATGATTGTCACCGTCATCTTATTACGTAAAGGTAAACCTGTCTGGTACACCTTAGCGCCCTTGTCATTCTTGTTAGTGATGACCGTTTTTGCCTTATTAATTCAGCTAAAAACATTCTTTAATGATGGTAATTGGCTGCTTATTATTATGGATATTATTATCTTGATAGCCACAATTCTAGTGACGTTTGAGAGTCTGTCCGTATTGCGTAAAGAATGGACATTGCATAAAGGTAAAACGGATGCCTAGTTGAGGTTAAAACCTATAATCCATATCTTTATAAATAAAAAACGCTAGCAGCAATTGCTGGCGTTTTTTGTATGAGATAGGCATGATAGATGATAAGAAATAAGCAGATTGCGAGTAAATCATGGAAGATAACAAGATACCAAATAAGTCAAAAAATGCTATAGGAAGTGATGCGGCAGCATATCTAGCAGACGATAAAGAATCTATTTTAAGCGATACCAATAAACCTCAAACATGGTGGCAGAGGTTTGCGGCAGGACTGAATGAGTTTTATCATGCGCCGTATCGTCAAACGATGGCACGTGCAGCGCGTGACGAAGAAGATTTCTTTATGCTGCTTATGTTCGCTGAGAGCCTCGGTATTGATAATCCAGCCAGCTTTTATACCCTTGAGTTACAACCGCTTTTTTTAGAAAACTTCCACGAATGGCACACACGCATGGGTATGGATAGATGCCCCTTTGACCACGTTGGTTGCTGTTAGTCGGCTGCTAATTTATTAACCGTTCCATTGATTCAATATTGAGACACGAGTATGGCTTTACGTCCTCTGCATAAACTAGTAGAACAACTGGCAGCGCAGCCGATTATATTCGTCGGTGGTAAAGGCGGTGTGGGTAAAACCACCACTGCCGCGGCACTTGCCAGTCATTATGCTAGCCAACAAAAAAAGACACTGATTATCTCAACCGATCCTGCCCATAGTTTGGGTGATGTGCTTAATATGCGGTTAAGTAACGAGAAAATAGCGGTAACACCTTATCTTGATGCCATCGAGCTAAATCCTAACGTCATCGTCGATGCGCATTTTGCCCAAGTTGAGCGTACCATCAGCGCTTATGCCAATCCCGATATGATGCCCAAAATTCGTGAGCACCTACGCCTATCAAAATCTGCGCCAGGTGCACAAGAAGCCGCCATGCTCGAGTCCATGTGTCAGCATTTAGTCAGTGCAGCGGATGCCAATTATGAACATATCATATTTGATACCGCGCCAACTGGTCATACACTGCGTTTATTAGTCTTGCCCGAGATGATGGGCGCGTGGACAGATGGATTATTGGCACAGCAAAGGCGGCAAGCTAAATTGCGCTCGGTCGCGAACCATTTAGACAGTCACAATCAAAAGAGCAATCAAAAAGACGTCGATAATGATGTGCCAAATCCATTTGCTGCAAACAAATCTGACCGCTGGGAGCAAGCAGTATCCGTACTAGAAAAACGCAAAGCGCTGTTTCGTCAGGCAGGAATATTGCTGCATGACCGTAGCCAAACCGCGATTGTATTGGTAATGACTGCCGATGTACTACCATTGGCAGAGACCAAACGCGCTATCGAACAGTTACAGGACAGTAAACTGCCGCCAGCAGCGATAGTGGTCAATCAACTGATAACACCCATACAGGCTGATGAGTTTTGGCAACATCGTGCCGAGCGCCAGCAGCAGCTAATGCATGATATTGAAAAGAGTTTTACGAATTATCCGCTGTATCCAATTTATCTACAGAAAACAGATATACGCGGTACTGATGCATTAAGTACCTTACTAGAGGCATAGTTATATAAAAATAGCTCCATAAAGAAATAAATATTGTTACTCAACTGGTATTATTCAGCCCCACGTGACTGTAATTTACTTGCCAGCGACCATGCCATATCTGCGCGTAGTAACTGAGCCTGTTCAGACTTACCGCTACTGAGCGACGACCACTGCGGTTTGCCACGGGCTTTTTTGAGCTCACTTGGCAATTTATGTGTCGGCCATGGCGTGACGGTGTTGCTTTCGTCATCTAACGACTGTTCAATACTGGATTTCTCACCTTTATACAGCAATTGCGTGGCATCAGTTGCTGCATGACCACGATGACGCAGAGCAGTGAGTAAATCTATCGCACGAGTGGCGAGCAAGGTTAGGGTGGCAGGGTCGATATATAAGCGTTTTACCCCAGTGATTCTATCGGCGATGCTACTGGTATTAGACAATAGCCCACCTGCGATACCACCGATCGCGGCACCCAATCCCAACGTCGTGCCTAATGCTGCCGCATCAATACCCAAGCCTAATAATGCGCCCGCTGCCGCGCCAGATGTGGTGCGAATACCATAGCTTTTGAGCAGTTCAGGGTCAAAAGGGTCTTGCTGATACGCTTGTAATTCAAGTGGGGTTGCTGCCACGGCATTATCATAAAACTTATATAAGTTAAGTAGGTTGTGCTGCATCGCCCGTTCACTTTGTCTAACGGCCTCTTGCATTTGTTCCAATACGGGCATTGGGTCATCATCTTCATTAATCTCATGGACGAAAGCGGCGACATTTAACAAAAAGTCGGCAATGATGATATTGGCCTCATCATAGAGTTGCTCCCAGTTCTCCGTACGACGCGTCATCAGTTGCTCAAGCATCTCCGAGTGAGTGAGCATGGTGGCGAGGTTTTGCCATAGGCGCATTTCATCTTCAAATTCAAACGCCACTGAATCAAAACGGGTCGAGATGTGCAGATTGCGTCTGGCGAGCATCGTTTGCCAGTCATCGATATTGGCATCCTGACTGTCCGTAAAGTTGAATACGGGCATGACAGGTATCGCGGCCCACGATAAAATAGCCAGCTCGTCTTTGTATTTACCGAGTACCGGCTCACGCGCATCGACAACATAAATGGCCATATCACTTGCCAGCAACTGACGGATAACTTTGGCTTCTTGGCTATAGTCCTCATTACTGCTTAGCGCATCACCACCTTGGGCAATGTCTGCTGCCAAAAACTGCTGCAGGCGCTCAATACCATCACGGCGGCTGGCCGTATTGTCTTCCAGCCAATCCATCAGCCCTGAGGCGTCCTCTAGACCCGGAGTATCATATAGTATGACCAAATCTTCACCGGTTTGGCTGTCTGTTAGTTTGGCTTGCTCCACATGACGCGTGGTTGCAGCCTCGTTCTTGACCTCACCAAAATAGACATCACGTAATAGTGTGCGCAGGATAGAGGTCTTACCCGTATTGGTATGACCAACGACTGCTAATTTGAGTGCTTCGCCACTGGCTATCGTGGTTTTTTTACCATCTCGCGCTGTCAGCTTTTCAGATTCATCAGCAGAATAATCTATGGGGGTGGTATTAACATTGTCCTGAGTAGATGCTGTTGCCTCTGGGTTCATTAGGTTGCTGCTAGGGCCGTCTTTTAGTGCCTTGTCAGCAAATAAACCGACGGGTTGACCATTGGTCTTATTATTATCCATCTTATGATTCCATATCATTTGTATAAAAGCTATTGAGTAGAGCTAAGGACATAACGCTACTTAGTGTCCACCAGACCAATTTTTCGCGCAGAGAGCGCGGTTTGCCACTGTTGATAGCGAACTTCTTGATTTCCCGCCACCTGCGCCGATGTTTGCTTTTTTAAATCTGCCGTACTTGAAACAGCGTTATTTGAAATATCAGCATTAATAATATCATTGTCAGTCAAACTGGTATCACCAAGCAGTTGTACGATGAGCCCATCTGTCGCATGCTCTGCGATACGATCGAGTTTACGTAGGGTGCCACGGTCAGGCAGGGCTTTACTATGAATCCCTAATAACACCTGCACTGGGTGCTTATCAAGATAGCTTGTCAAGCGATCCATATCATCGCGATCATCAACGATACCAAAATCCTCTATCTCACTATTATCATTGATATTGGCATCAAGACCCTCAAGCCACCAATTATTCTGCTCTGATGGGTATTCGAGTAAAGCCACCAGTTTCTTGCCAGTACTGACCGTCGCTTTTGGGGCGATAGGAGCGGGTGCTTCTTTAAAATTATCAGCATCAACCACATGACGCTGCCAAAAATTCAAAATCTTTTGATAATAAGGCTGTTTGATATCCAAACGCATCTTTTTACGACGGAACACCAACGCGCAAAATGCCCAAGCGATTGCTCTAGGTACAATACCGTACATCAGCAGACTACCAACCAACAACCCCGCCCATTGCCGCGCGACAGACAGCGGCATCGCATCGGTTACCAAGCGACTCTGAACGATAGCGGTACTGTCTGGCACGCCAAACCCTACCATGCTTGGCAGCCAGCCGAGTATCTGAGTCAACGTGATAAGCGCCTGATCAGATAGTAGTGTCGACTCCCAGCTAAAACTGTACTGACGCACAATCAATAAAAACACAATCGCCAGCAGCATACCAGTCAAGGTAGCGAGCCACAGTTGATGGCTAAAGCGTCCCAAATACCAACGCATACCGCTGTGTTGTAATTGACGCTCGTACAAGTCAACCGCCGCCTTAGTCACATCATCCTTGCCACGGATGAGATAGCTAGGACTGACAAAATTGGCAAACCAATTCGAGGACTGCTTGCCTTGATTGATTAGCGTCATTACTAGCCAGCCTAAGAGCATAACGGTATGGAAACCAAGCAGACAGACCAGCACATAAAAGAAATTCACCACATTGGTCTGAAGTAGCGTAAACAATCCCAAAAACCCTGAGATGCACCACACCACACTCATAACCACCATAATACCCTTTATGCGACCGTCAATCTTACCGAGCACACGTGCCAGCGCACCGTTACTATCAATACGCGAGGCGCGGCGATGCAGTTTTTGGATAGGTTTTCCATCCTCACCTTGCAGTTTTTCAGTAATCAGTAGCGGGTCAGTAGCAAAAACATGCTGCTGCGTCTCAAGCGTACGTACCAGCTCAGTCAATTGGTCTTGGGGTGATAGCATAGTGCGATGATATCCCTATAAAAGCGTTGGTTAAAAAGTATAAGTATGATTTTATTATGTCAATGCTTACTTAAAAATAATGCTTACTTAAAAATGTTGAGTATTCTACCCATTAGTGATTATTGTAGCTCATATAGCGCGGCGATAACTTCTATTATTCTTAGCGTTTTATCATAGTAAATGTAAAGTAAATGCGCCAAAATGAATGCAGGTGAGTAATAGATAATAATACAGAGAGCAATAAGGAAGACCTTGTGAATAATAAGAATTATTTAATTATTGGTGGCACCGGTGGTATTGGTCAAGCGATTGTGAAAGAGCTACTACAACGGAGTGCTAATGAACAAAGTGATGAAAATATAGGAAATGCAAGGGTATATGTCACTTATCACAAAAGTCAGCCTGACTTTGCGGCAGATAATTTGCATTGGTTACCGATGGATGTGAGCGATGAGGATAGTATCGAACAAGCCATTGCTGATATTAAGCAGCAAACTCCCCATATCGACTGGGTGATTAACTGTGTCGGCTTATTACATACAGCACACAATCAGCCAGAAAAAGCACTACGACAACTGGAGACGGACTTCTTTTTACAGAGTATGCAGATTAACGCTTTAGCAAGTTTGCTGATTGCCAAGCATATCAGACCATTACTCGCAAAATCTGAACGTGACGCCGACAAGCCTGCCGTTTTTGCGACCATATCCGCCCGTGTTGGCAGTATCTGGGTGGTTGGTATAGCTACCGTATGAGTAAAGCGGCGCTAAATATGGGTATGAAGAATTTGAGCATTGAATGGAGTCGGTCGCTAAAGGATATCTGCGTGGTCGTCATGCAGCCAGGTACGGTTGATACCCAGTTATCTTCACCTTTTCAAGGCAATGTGGCTGACGAAAAGCTGTTCTCGCCAGCCTATAGCGCCGAGCGTTTACTGGAAGTGCTCGATAGGATGAGCGCTGCCCAATCTGGCAGTTTTGTCGATTGGGCAGGTGAGTCCATATCTTGGTAAAAGATTGGTAAAAACAAGATTCATCAAAACAAACAGGCGCTGAATTATTGATGCGCTTTAACATTAATTAGCGACAAATAAATCCATAAACTCATTGACCGGTGTTTGCTCTAAGCGTTGTTGGTCATCACATAGCGCGAAAATATCCGCACAGCGACTGTCAATAAAACGCGTTGCCAAACTGGCTCGGAACTTTGCTTCTAATACAGGGATGCCTTCTGCACGGCGGCGTTTATGGCCAATCGGGTATTCCACAGCGACTTTATCAGTACTAGTGCCATCTTTAAAGAATATTTGAATGGCATTGGCAATCGATCGTTTGTTTGGGTCATGATAATCTTTTGAATAATCGGTATCCTCTACGACAACCATCTTACGACGCAACTCATCAATCAAAATATGATGCTGTTCATGATAGTCGTCTTCGTAATTTTCTGCCATCAAGTCGCCCGTTAATAAAGGCACGGCGACCATATATTGCAGACAATGATCGCGATCGGCAGGATTATCAAGCGTGCCTTCTTTAGAAATGATTCGAATGGCTGAATCATGGGTGGTTAGGACGATTTTTTCAATCTCATCAATCCTATCATCGATACGTGGATGCAGAATGACAGCCGCTTCACAGGCAGTTTGTGCGTGGAACTCGGCGGGGAAGCTTATCTTAAATAAGATGTTTTCCATCACATAACTGCCAAACTCACGCTGAAAGGTAAAGCGGCACTCGTTTTCAGGTTTGAGTGCCAAGTCTTTATTGGTATGGCTAAATAGCACATCATAAAAGCCCCATTGCGGCGCAGTAAGTGCCCCCGGGATACCCATCTCGCCGCGACGGGTGATATCGACCAAGCGTACCGCACGACTGGTCGCATCACCTGCCGCCCAAGACTTACGGCTACCAGCATTTGGCGCATGGCGATAGGTACGTAATGCTTGACCATCGACAATCGCTTGCGAGATGGCTGCCATGATGCGCTCACGTGGTAATTTATAGAGTTTAGCAACCACCGCTGTCGAGGCGAGTTTGACTAGGAACACATGGTCAAGCCCCACACGGTTAAATGAATTGTCTAAGGCAAGCACGCCTTGAATCTCATGCGCCATTATCATGGCTTCTAAAACGTCGTGCATGGTGAGCGGTGCTTTATTTTGGCTGACATTCTGCTGACTGATATAGTCTGCCACTGCTAAAATCCCGCCTAAATTGTCCGAAGGATGACCCCATTCAGCAGCAAGCCATGTATCGTTATAATCAAGCCAGCGCACCATACAGCCAATATCGAAAGCAGCTTTGATAGGGTCGAGTCTATGGGAAGTACCGGGAACACGCGCGCCATTAGGGGTGATTTGATCAGTACAATCGGGTCCTAGATGCTTGGTACATTCAGGAAAGCGTAATGCCAGTAGTCCGCAGCCTAGCGTATCCATCAGGCAGTAGCGGGCGGTATTCCAAGCATCAGCGCTATTAGGCGAGTCGTTATCGATAGAGTAATTGAGCACATAATCGGCAATTTTTTGAATCTCATCGTCGTACTCTGGACGAATATTGCTCTCTACGGTGGCATTTTGAGTGTTAGACATAATCGTTACCCCTTCCTTGAGTCAAATATTTGAGCGATCAATAAATCTAACTTATTTACTAAGCGATTTATTCATCAGCCATCCATCAAAAATAACATACTCAATATCGAACAACAGTGAAGTCGTGTAAGACTGTTTTATCATTTGACGACTTTAAATCATCAAATAAATCAAACCTACGATGAATAACAATGCCAGTATCAACAGTAAAAAGCTGAGGATACTACTCGCTGTACCTGAGCGCTTCTTTTTTACTTTCACCTTTTTCAGCACAGGCAATACCATCGTGACATGCTCAATGCCATCTTCAAGATAGTGGTCACCCTCAGGGACAAACCCTAACGATTCGTAGAAGTTTAGCAAATAGGTCTGGGCGGATATGATGATGGTCTTTTTGCCATATTTTTTACGGCAGTATTTGATGGCTTGTTTCATAACTTGACGGGCAACGCCATTACCTCGATGTTCTGCTAGCACTAACACTCTGCCAATCGCGGGTATGGGACCAGAAGGATTGACTGAGGATTTTTTGTTATTGAATTGAGGCGGGATAATCCGGCAGTAGCCAATCAAGGCTTGGTTTTGATGAGCGACCAGATGTAAGCAATCAAAATCTACCTCGTCCATATCTTGATACGGGCAATTTTGCTCGACCACAAATACTTGTGAGCGGGCTTTTAAAATATGGTAAAGATCAACGGTGGTCAGCTCATCAAAGGTTTTTATAGAAAATTCACAGGTCATAGTCAAATAGCTTCTAACGATTTAAAGGACTGTTATAGAGTTACTGCTGTAAAGTCACAATATAAATGACAAATATAGCAGTAATGCATCAACGCCTGAGCATTATAACGATTTCGCCCTGCATTAACTATTTAAGGTTTGACTGATTTTGTCCAGGTTTAGACTGTCCGACATAGCATTGAATATCTCATAATACTTACCGTGATTGGCATACAGCTCTTCGTGCGTTCCTGTCTCCATAACCTGTCCATCTTCAATAACCACCAAATCATCGGCATCGATAATTTGTGAGATATTGTGTGAGACGATAATTACGGTACGGTCTTTTTTGATTAAGTCTAAGCTCTGCTTAATCTGCTGCGTAGCAATGGCATCAAGGCTAGCTGTTGGCTCATCCAAAAATACAATCGGTGGATCTTTTAAGAACATACGTGCCAGCGCAATACGCTGCTGCTGACCGCCAGAGAGTAGTTTGGCTTCACTTTCGTAGCCTTCAGGCATGCCTAGTATTTGCTCGTGAATAGAGGCTTGTTTCGCCGCGTCAACAATCTCCTCATCAGTGGCATCCATGGCACCATAACGAATATTGTCAGCGATAGTACCCGAAAAAATATGGTTTTTTTGTAGTACCAAGCCGATTTGCTCACGTAAGCTCTGGGTGCTGTACTCTTCTAAATCACGACCATCTAAGCAAATAGTGCCGCTGCTTGGGTCATAGAACTTCACCAATAGATTGATAATGGTGCTCTTACCCGCACCACTTAATCCAACCAAAGCCGTAATGCGATTGGGATAAATATTAAAACTCACATCCTTAAGCGCCTGTTTACCATTAGGGTATGAAAAATTAACATCTTTTAGCTCAATATGACCCTTTAAGTCGGTGCATTCTACTTCACCTTCGCTCTCAATCGCCTGATCATCATCCAAGATATCAAAGAACCCTTCAGCATAGGTCAAGGCATTATTGATTTGGTCATAGATACGGTGCAATTCACGAATAGGGGCGGCGACGTTTTGAAACAGTAAAATATGAAACATAATCGCACCAATGGTCATCTGCCCATTAAGCACGAAATAAGCGGTTAGAATGATAATTACCACGACGCCGATTTGCTCAATAAAGCTCTTACCAGCATTATACATAAAGGCGATACTGCGAATACGCAGCTGATTGGCGGTCATGTCCTTCTGGATTTCCCAGTGCTTATCAGACTCAATCGGCTCACGCACAAAGGATTTAATGACAGTAATGGAATCGATAATTGAAATGACCAATCCGCTTTTGGTCTCACGGTATTGGCGCATTTGCTTGCGAAACCCTTGCAAACGATTCGCTTGCTTCTGACTGACAAAAAAGTAAATCGGTACAATGATTAGACCGACCATACCGACCCAAAAGTTGGCATTAAACATAATAATTAATGACACGATGGCACTGGCAAACAGGGGCAGCATGTCAATAAAGAAGTTTTGCACCAGTTGCGTCAGACTGCTAACACCCAAATCAATACGGGTTTGTAGCTTACCACTGGCGTTTTCATCACTGGTATAAAACGCCATCTTGTAAGACAAAATACGTTCGACTACTTTTTGTGAGAGATCACGCGACAAGTTAATACGGATACGCTCACCAAAATAGCGCTGACCAAAAGTGATGAAGACGTTTAGCACCTCTTTTACCAATAAAACCGTACTAATGAGTATCAGTAAATTTAAACCTTCTTCCCAAGGGTCAGGTAAGTCAACGAGATTGGTTAAGGTGTCAATGGTATATTGCAGTACAAAGGCGTTAACCTGAGCGGTAAACGACCCAAGAACCGTCAGTATAAGGGTTAATATAAATAGTCCGCGATAGGGTCTGGCAAACTCTCCAAGTCTTTTTAAAATAGACCACAACAAAGCCCCCCGTTCTGTTTTCTTAGTGGGAGGCTTATTATCTAAAGGGACACGTTTTGGAGATGAGGCCATAATAGTATACTTATCGTTGATTAATTCTCAAAAACACTATTTTAACCACGTTAGAGCGCACTCAACAGAGCAAGTATGTATAAAGCTTGTCGTTAATCACTGCTAAATACACACAAATCAACGTTAATTACTGCTAATTTTTAGAGTGCTTTAAAATTGGGTAGATCGAGCCATTTTGCTCTTGGATAATGATTGGCTATGTGCTGTTGTAAGAACAATCGAGTGTCATTGGCAATTTGATTATCTACTGACGCTTGATTACCATCCGTCTGATTATCACACAAAGGATGGTCATTTTCTGTATCAGAATCAGATCCTTGCCAGTGATTGTAAACCAAAGTATGTAGCGGGATATTACGCTGTTTCAAGGCATCCAAGCTAAGCAACGTGTGATTGATACTTCCCAGTCTGCCCGAGGTGACCAATATAACGGGATAGCTCTGCGCGGCAATGTAGTCAATAATGAGTAAGTTTTCGGTAATAGGCACCATCAAACCGCCGGCACCCTCTAGCAGTACGGTGTCATAGGTTTGAAGCAGTGTTTGCGTCGATTTGGTGATTATCTCAACATCAATCACACGGTTTTCAAGCCGTGAGGCCAAATGCGGTGATGCAGGGACATCAAATACAAATGGGCAAGTTATCTGGTTGTTATCAACATCCTGTAGCGGCAACCCCATCATCTCTCGATGCGTTAATAAATCCTCTGCAATTCCTGTACATCCTGTTTGTACCAGTTTTTGAGTGATGACAGCATTGGGATTATCAAGTGCATTTTTTAACAGCATCTGGGCCAAATAGCCAGTTGCATAGGTTTTACCAATATCGGTGTCAATGCCGGTGACGAACAGCACACTCATGACAAGGCCTCCAAATATTCAGTCAGAACAGCACTTAAACGCTCACACAGCAACGTTACCTCCTCGTCGGTCATGATGATTGGTGGCATGATGTAGACCAGCCTTCCAAAAGGTCTGACCCAAACCTTATGTTTAATCAGCAACTGTTGAAAACGAGGCATATTTACACTGTCAAATAGCTCAATAACCCCAATCGCTCCTAAGCAGCGTATTTCTTTGACAGCCGTTTGAGTGTTTAATGCAAATAACTGCTTTTCTAATAGCACCTGAATGTGACGTGCACGTTCAGGGTAGTCACCCTCAATCATTAACTGTAATGATGTGTTTGCTACAGCACAAGCAAGCGGATTACCCATGAATGTGGGCCCATGCATAAGCGCAGGATTGTCACTACTGGCAATCGTATCTGCGACATGGCGTGTACACAAAGTAGCGGCAAATGTCATATAACCACCGGTCAATGCCTTACCCACTGTCATAATATCTGGGACGATATTTGCATGCTCAGAGGCGAACATAGCACCCGTACGCCCAAAGCCTGTGGCAATCTCATCTGCAATGAGCAGTACCTGATATTCATCACACAGCTTACGAAGCAGTTGTAAATACTCTGGATTATAAAAGCGCATACCACCAGCGCCCTGCACAATAGGTTCGATGATAAACGCAGCCATTTTAGTATGGTTTGCTACAAAAAACGCCTCCAGCTCTTGTCGGCTACTGGCTGACATTGGCTTATCGAATCCATCGGTGGGAGCATCAACAAATAACTGTATGGGTAACTGTTTGCCATAGATGGAGTGCATACCTGCTTCAGGATCGCATATGCTCATGGCATGCCAAGTATCACCATAATAGCCTGAACGCGTGGTGGCTATTTGCTTACGATTTTTATGATGACAGCCCAACTGATACTGTAATGCCATTTTTAAGGCAACTTCGACCGCGATACTGCCGCTATCAGCATAAAAAATAGCATCTAGACCTTTAGGAACGATAGACAACAAGGTTTTTCCTAGCTCAATAGCGGGCTTATGCGTCAGCCCGCCAAACATAACATGTGCCATATTATCGAGCTGATTTTTCACCGCATCATTTAAAGCAGAGTGGTTATAACCATGAACTGCTGCCCACCAAGATGACATGCCATCTATCAGTGTTTCGCCTGATTGGGTGTGCAAGTACACGCCCTCTGCACGTTCAATGATTAAGTTTGGATACGTTGGCGGTAAGCTGGTGTAAGGGTGCCAAAGATGCTGCTCATCAAAGGCGCTATCAGATAAAGAGGTGTCAAACATTGTTATTATTTCTCTATTTTTTAATTTTAAAGTAGATTAGATGAAGCTATGTTATTGAATTTAAGATGCATTATACAAGCCTTGGGCTTTCAGCATTCATTTTGAGCGATTTTATAAAGCTAATACCATAAAAAAGCACTTATCTCATAAGAATAAGTGCTTTGTATCTTTCATCGTAGAGAGATATATTAAAAGATTAAAAACTATCATTTGGCACAAAAACTTCACCCACCATAATACGACGAGCAGAGCGGCTCATGGAAACTTTTTTGGCTTGCCAGCGTCCGTCGACTTGTTCGGTCTTTCCACCAACGAGCAACGTACCTGATGGATGACCGAATCGCACTTCACCTAACTGTTTTTCAGATTGGCCAGCGCTCGCTGCTTGGTTAACGAGCGTTCCTTGCGTAGTCGCTGCCGCGGCAATAGCAACTGCTGCTGTACCCATCATCGCATGATGCAGTTGTCCCATACTCATAGCTCTTACCACTAAATCAATATCTACTGCATTAACTTCTTTACCACTAGATGCAGTATAACTTTGCGCCGCGCCAACCCATGCAATTTTAGGAATATGCTGGCTGCTTTGTGCCTCACTGACATCTTTGAATAAGCCCATTGCAACGCCACCACGGGCGCGAATTTTTTCTAGTTTTGCTAACGTTTCGCTGTCACTGTTGATATCGCCTTGCAGTTCAGTACCTGTAAATCCTAAGTCTTCTGCCTTCATAAAGATAGTTGGGATACCTGCGCTGATAAAGGTCGCTTTGACGCTATCGGTATTTAGACCACAACCAGAGACATCAAAATCATCGACTAGATTGTTGGTCGGGAACATATCACTAGAGGAATCAACCGGATCGATAAACTCGATTTTCACTTCAGCAGCAGGGAAGGTGACACCATCTAATTCAAAGTCACCCGTTTCTTGTACTTGTACCTTGCCATTCTCATCTTTGTATACAGGCACATGGGCGATAATGGTTTTGCTGATATTCTCTTGCCAAATACGCACTTCGCAAATACCGCTTTCCGCGTCTTTATCAATGCTACTGGCAATTTTATCCGCGTCGACTAAGCCCATATTGATAGCACAAGCACCAACTGCTGCCGTCAAATTACCACAATTACCTGCCCAATCGATCATGGGTTTTGCAATATTAACTTGTCCAAACAAGTAGTTTACATCATGGTCTGCTTGTTTCGCTTCAGACAAAATCACTGTCTTTGAGGTGCTAGAGCTACCGTTGCCTAAGCCATCGATTTGCTTACCATAAGGATCTGGGCTGCCAATAACTCTTAGTAGAAAGTTGTCGCGCGCCTTGCCAGCCACTTGGCAACGCTCTGGTAGGTCAGATAACTTAAAGAAGGTGCCTTTTGACGTGCCGCCGCGCATGTAGGTGGCGGGTACGGAGATTTGTGGGGCGAATTTTGGTTTTGATTGGGTCATTATTTAGAGTCCTTTTAATGATGTTATAATAGTGAAATTAATTATTTAATTATATTGAAGTGATTTAACTATGGTTGAAACTAATAAAACAATCTATTTAGATCAAAATATTTTAACAGAGCTAAGAGTTCATAAGCTTTATACGAATGATTTGAAGTATATCCAAATATTAAAAATACTGACCTCTAATAAATATACCGTAGTTTACTCGCGTGTAACTTTAATGGAAATCTATAATATAGATAACGATATTTATATAGTTGAACACTTAAAAGCTCTCAAGCTACTAAATGCAATATATTGGGACAGACTCTTCACACCCAATGAACACGACGTAAATGTTATATATGAAAATTTCGTCAAAGTACATGAAGGTAAATTTTCTAAAAATCTTTATGCTAGCGGTGAAGGTTTTATTAAAAGAATCAATGGTATAAATATTGGAATAACTACCAAAGATAGCTTTAACAGTATGCTTGATGAAGCTGTCAATATACCGTTTTCTTACTTAAATGATAAGCTACCGATTCTGACAAAGTTGAATAGATATCTCTCAAAAAAAGCGGTCGATTTTACTGTAAACTATTTTTCTAGTATAAGTGATGAGCTACTAGACTTCGATCCAGTTAATTTTAGAGAATACATCAAGATGGACACTAAGGTTAAAACCTTAGAGGCTGAACAAGCTATGTTCGTTATCATTAAAGCTTTGTGTGATTATGACCCTCACTTCATAAATATATTTCAATTTAATGCAAATAATATAGAAACAAAGATTGAATTCTTTTTTAACTTCCTTAACTGGATAGGCTATTATCCTGATAAATTTCAGAATGATACTAATAAAAAAGGTTTTCATTCCGCATCTATGCGTGACGCAGCCCATGCTGGAACTGCTTGGCACTTTGACTATATAATTTCAGATGACTATAATTTTAGGCAAAAAACTAAAGCATGTTACGCTTTCGTTGGCTCTAGAACTAAAGTGCTTTCCGTTGACGAATTTTTATTATTACATTAGTCACTGATGCGACTTTTAGACCGATATTGCTTAATAGACTTAGCCAAATGTGCTGCATTCGCCGGTGTCCCTAATAAATAAAGCGTTTCCATCAAGCTATTATAATGATTGTGTGACATTACAACCGCATCATTATTGTTTTTACGATTTATTACGACTACATCGGCATCAAAGCTGATAACTTCCATGATAGCTCTCCTAATTAATGCCAAACGCGCATTGTTGTAGGCTGGGTTAAAAACCCAGCCTACGCCAAATTCAAATAGTTAGAGATTATAAGCTTAAAAAAACCGATGCCATATCTCTATATAACATCGGCTCTATTTTGATTTACAAGCTAAACCTGAGAGATTTAAGCGACTTCGCCAGCCAAGAACTCTTTAGCAAAACGCTGGAGCATACCGCCAGAGTTATACATCTTCACCTCATCAGCAGTGTCTAAGCGGCAGATAACGGGCGCTTTATCGACTGTGCCATCTTTACGATGAATAACTAGCGTCATCTCACCACCAGCCGACACTTCACCTTCAAGATCGAATACTTCGCTGCCATCGATTTTTAACGTATTACGGTTGACGCCTTCTTTGAACTGAACGGGGAGTGCACCCATACCGACCAAGTTTTGACGGTGAATACGCTCAAAGTCTTCAGCCACGACGACTTCCACACCAGCCAAACGCACGCCTTTGGCAGCCCAGTCACGGCTAGAGCCTTGACCATAGCCATCACCAGCGATGATGATCAGCGGCTGTTCACGGTTCATGTAAGTTTCAATTGCTTCCCACATACGCATGACTTCACCTTGCGGCTCCACACGAGCGAGTGACCCTTGGATAACGTTACCTTCTTCATCACGTACCATCTCGTTTAGCAGTTTTGGATTGGCAAAGGTCGCACGTTGCGCGGTTAAATGATCGCCGCGGTGAGTCGCATAGGAGTTGTAATCTTCCTCAGGCAAGCCCATCGTATCGAGATATTCGCCAGCCGCGCTATCACCCATAATGGCATTAGACGGTGACATGTGATCGGTGGTGATGTTGTCACCCAATACTGCTAGCGGACGCATGCCTTTTAGATTGTTCATCGCTGCCATTTTGCCTTCCCAATAAGGAGGGCGACGGATATAAGTACTCATCTCACGCCAGTCATACTGCGGATCGATGACAGATGCTTCATTGCGACCAGCATCTGACTTGGCTTCATCAAACATTGGAATATATACTTGGTTAAACTGCTCAGGCTTCACCGCTGACTTAACAATGGCATCAACTTCAGCATCATCAAACCAGATGTCTTTTAGATACACATCGTTGCCGTCTTTATCTTTGCCAAGTGAGTCTTTTTCGATATCGAAGCGGATATTACCAGCGATAGCATAAGCCACAACCAAAGGCGGTGAGGCGAGGAACGCTTGCTTGGCATATGGATGGATACGACCATCAAAGTTACGGTTACCAGATAGGACAGCCGTGCTAAATAGATCACGGTCGATGATTTCTTGCTGAATCTCTGGATCTAATGCACCGCTCATGCCATTACATGTCGTACAAGCAAAGGCAACGACGTCAAAGCCTAGCTTTTGTAGCTCAGGTAGCAAGCCAGCTTCTTCTAAATACAGCTTAACGGTTTTTGAGCCTGGTGCTAGTGAGGATTTCACCCAAGGCTTACGGATTAAGCCTTTCTCCACTGCGTTACGAGCGACAATACCTGCGGCGACCATGTTACGTGGGTTTGAAGTATTGGTACAGCTGGTGATAGCGGCAATAATGACTGCACCATCTGGCATGAGACCGTCTTTTGGTTCTGGTAACTTGTTACCTTCGCCGTGAGCAATACCTTCTTTGACAAGATCAGTCGTCGAGACGCGAGCATGGGGGCGTGAAGGACCAGCGATGTTGCGCACGACTTTTGATAAATCAAAACGTAATACACGGTCATATTCAGCATCTACCAAGCCATCTGCCCACAGGCCAGCTTGCTTGGCATAAGCTTCAACAGTTTTGATTTGCTGCTCTGAGCGACCCGTTAGACGTAAATAATCAATGGTTTGCTCATCGATGGAGAACATCGCAGCGGTTGCGCCATATTCAGGGGTCATATTGGAAATAGAAGCACGGTCACCGACGGTCAGATTGCGTGCACCTTCGCCATAGAATTCTAAATAAGACGACACAACGCCTTCATCACGTAAGAACTCAGTCATGGCTAGTACCAAATCCGTACCAGTAATGCCTTCTTCTAGCTTACCTGTTAGCTCAACACCAATGATGTCTGGCAGTCGCATATACGAGGGATTGCCAAGCATCACGCTTTCAGCTTCTAGGCCACCAACACCGATTGAGATAACACCCAATGCATCAACCATAGGCGTGTGGCTATCGGTACCGACTAGGGTATCAGGAAAGGCAATCGCATCACCATTTTGATCGGCAACGACTTGCACGACTGGCGACATTTTCTCTAAGTTGATTTGGTGCATGATGCCGTTACCAGGCGGTACGACGTTGACGTTATCAAAGGCGTACTGACACCAGTTGATAAAGTGGAAACGGTCTTCATTACGGCGCTCTTCGATAGCACGGTTCTTTTCAAACGCGTCTTCTTCAAAACCTGCATGCTCTACTGCTAGCGAGTGGTCAACGATAAGCTGCGTTGGTACGATGGGATTTACTTTGGAGGGATCACCGCCTTCAGCAGCGATAGCATCACGCAAGCCTGCCAAATCGACAAAAGCGGTCTGACCTAAAATATCGTGACATACGACACGGGCAGGGTACCAAGGGAAGTCAATGTCTTGCTTACGGTAGATATGCTGTGACAAGGCTTCGGTTAAATCCTCTGGAGGACAGCGGCGTAATAAGTTTTCGCACAATACTTTTGAGCTAAACGGCAGCTTGGCATAAGCACCAGGCTCAATCTCATTAACCGCTTGCTCGACATCAAAGTAATGCAAATCGGTATTAGGTAATGGTTTTTTGTACTTTTCGTTCATGGTCTGCGGATTAACTTGCGTTAACGGCTGCTTGTTATCGGTCATGACGGACTATCCTTACTAAGAAGGTTGATTAAATATACACAGTACTTAAGAGATGCCTTTAAGACTTAACAGGTGGAATAATTTCTGGATAGAATTAATCATAAACTATATGACACCAAAATAGACATCAACGTCTCAAGCTCCTAATCTCCCAACCTGCTAAGACAGATTGAGAGGTTTTAGATACGTGAATGCTGATTAACCACGTTCACTCATTGCTGGTACTGGACGTAGCTCTTCGCCTGTATATTCTGCACTTGGGCGAATGATACGGTTATTAGCGCGCTGCTCGAATACATGCGCCGCCCAACCCGTTAGGCGTGAACACACAAAGATAGGCGTGAACAGTTTGGTTGGAATACCCATAAAGTGATAGGCAGACGCATGGAAGAAGTCAGCATTACAGAATAACTTCTTCTCACGCCACATGACTTCTTCACAGCGTACGGATACTGGGTATAGCACCTCATCACCAACATCAGCTGCTAGCTTCTCAGCCCAGCCTTTGATGACGACGTTACGTGGATCAGACTCACTATAGATAGCGTGACCGAAGCCCATGATTTTGTCTTTACGCGCTAGCATGGCCATCATTTCTTTTTCAGCTTCATCAGGTGAGCTAAAGCCTTCAATCATATCCATGGCCGCTTCATTGGCACCGCCATGCAAAGGGCCACGTAGTGAGCCGATAGCGCCTGTGATACAAGAATGAATATCAGATAGCGTAGAAGCACAGACGCGCGCGGTAAAGGTTGACGCGTTAAACTCATGCTCTGCATACAAGATAAGCGAGACGTTCATCACTCTTTCATGCAGCTCATTTGGTTTTTCACCCTTTAATAGATGTAGGAAGTGACCACCGATAGTGTCATCATCGGTATCTGTCTCGATACGGACATTGTCATGTGAGAAACGATACCAATAGTTGATAATTGATGGGAATACCGCCAGCATACGATCTGTTTGGTCATTTTGCTGAGCAAAATCCGTTTCTGTTTCAAGGTTACCGAGCATAGAGCAGCCGGTACGCAAAACATCCATTGGATGAGCCTCTGCTGGAATACGCTCAAGCACGTCTTTAAGTGCTTGTGGTAGGCCACGTAACTTCTTAAGTTTCGCTTGATACGCTTCTAGCTCACTTTGCGTTGGCAGGTTGCCATAAAGCAGCAAATAAGCCACTTCTTCAAAGATGCATTTGTCCGCCAGTTCTGACACGTCATAACCGCGATAAGTCAGACCTGACCCTGATTTGCCGACAGTCGATAGAGCAGTCTTGCCAGCGACCTGACCACGTAAACCTGCGCCTGACAATACTTTTGTTGATTGGTTTTGTGCTGCCATGATGGAATTCCTTTTTTGGTGGCTTATATAATTATGTTGAGAAAATGAATAATATAATGGTTAAGCAATATCAGTCATTTATATCGCTTAACCCTGCTGAAGCAATGCTAACTATTTGCTGTCAGCGAATAGTTTATCTAAGGTCTGTTCAAACTCATGATAGTTTAAGAAATCATAAAGCTCCATACGAGTCTGCATGGTATCGACGACCTTTTCTTGTGTACCATCATCTAATAGATGCTGATAGACATTCAAGGCAGCTTTGTTCATCGCACGGAATGCTGACAATGGATACAGCACCATATCGACACCGACAGCATGTAACTGCTCAGTGGTGTACAGATCCGTTTGGCCAAACTCGGTCATATTGGCAAGTACCGGTATATCGAGTACATCAGTGAATTTGCGATACATCTCAATATCCGTTAGTGCTTCTGCGAAAATCATGTCAGCACCGGCTTCTTGGAAAGCAACCGCACGTTCAACAGCAGCGTCCAACCCTTCAACAGACAATGCATCAGTACGCGCCATGACCACAAAATCAGGGTCTGTTTTGGCATCTAAGGCGGCCTTTAGACGGTCTACCATTTCTGAGATGCTGACGATTTCTTTGTTAGGGCGATGACCACAGCGCTTTTGTGCAATTTGGTCTTCGATATGAACCGCGGCCACGCCTGCCTTTTCCATTTTTCTAACGGTCTGGCTGATGTTAAATGCACCGCCCCAACCCGTATCGATGTCTACTAGAAGAGGGGTGTCTACTGCATCAGTAATACGGCGCGCATCTTCTAGGACGTTATCAAGACTAGTCATGCCAAGGTCAGGTAGACCAAATGAGGCGTTTGCCACACCGCCACCAGAGAGATATATTGCCTGATGACCAACTTGGGTTGCCATCATGGCCGTGTACGCGTTAATGGTACCGACAATTTGTAGTGGTTGGTTGTTATCGTTTTTTTGTTTCATGGCAGTGCGGAAGCGCGCGCCAGCTGATGATGAAGTCATGTCGTAGTCCTTACGTGGAGGGGTAGTCTTATCATTGTTGCTCCTGATTATACCCAATTATCCAACCGTGCAAAGCATTGGTTAGCCTCTATTGATTAATAATAATAAACAGACAGTGTATAATTATTAATAGTATTTATTATATAAATACTATTATCCATAAATTAATAGTTTATTAGATTTAGTATTCATTTCTCTCAAATACTCGGATGATAATTTACATTTATTTACAATTGATACTATCTTAACTTCTAAGAACATAGTCTCTTCACCAAAAAAAAGCCCTGTTAGCTAAGCTAAAAGGGCTGTTTTATATCAAGCGCTATCTAAAAGTATGGCTTAGCCAAACAAACCGGCGAGATTGACCAAGAACAGCAAGGCAAAGCCAGCTAAGAAAATCAGACCGGCAATGGACAATGCATTCATACCAACGGATAGCTTCTTATGGCTTTTTACCAGTGAGTAGTTCAACCAACCAAATACAGGTGCTGAGACAAACGCAGATATCATGGCAAATTTGAGCATCGTACCCAACTGACCCGTGAAGAACGTAATAATAACCAGACCACCACCGATAGCATAAGTGGTCCAAAAGGCAATTTGTTTCTTATTGATTTCACTTTCACCTTTTAGCAAACGCCAGCATTCAGCGTTGGCACGACCGTAACCATCTGCACAGGTTATCGTGGTACCGAACATACACATAAAGGCGACGAAGGCGACCAGTAATCTTGACCATTCACCAATGGTTGCCGTATACATGTTGATTAACTGATTGATATAAGCCCCGCCAACCAACTCAATCTCTTGACCTGAGCCATACTGAACAAACACACCCAATGACAAAAAGAACAATGCCAAAATCGCAGAGACTGAGTAACCAACATTGAAATCAAGCAAACCTTGACGATGGGTCGTGTGGTCTGTTTTAACTTTTGCTGATGTCCACATTGAGGTAATGGCAGCGAACTCAAGCGGTGCAGGCATCCAGCCCATCAGCGCGACGATAAAACCTAGTGTTGCCAGATTCCAAGGAGAAGCGGCGACAAAGTCAGCGGCCATCACTGTCGGCTTGCCAGCAGCAATAATCACCGCAGCGACAGTAGCTGTCGTCAAAGCAATCATGATCCATTTGGTCACGCCATCAAGTAGCTTGTAGTGCCCAGCAATCAGAAAAAACCAAGAGACGGCGACGATGATTAAAGATAATGCCATCGTTGAGAGACCGATAGAGGCGGGTAGCATAAAGCCTAATATCACAGCGGCAATCAGAGATACGGCGCCAGTACTGATGACGGCCGATAGGATAGATAGAATGAAGTAAACCCAGAGATAGACTTTTGAGCGCTTAGCATAACCCGCAATCAAACTCTCGCCAGTGTCATAAACATAGTCAGTACCGAAGCGAAAGAACGGATACTTAAACACGTTGGCCAAGATAATCATAATGGCTAACTGCCAACCATATATCGCACCTGCCTGCGTTGATGAAATCAAATGCGAACCACCGATAGCAGCAGTCGCCATCAGAATACCTGGTCCGAATATTCGCCAACTAAAACCCTGAGGCTGCGAGTCAGCAGCATCGTCAGTGGTATTTGGGTTGGTGCGTGGGTTATTGAGTGGTTGTGTGGACATGAATACCTCTAAATGTTTGAAACGGCAAATCATCACTTACCTGTGTCAGTCTGCCAATGGTCGTTAGATAATCGTTTTATAAACTGCTTAAATATAAAACGATTCATATTGAATCGACTTTAGCACACTGACACTGTGCAGGAGAATGATTATCCTAATTATTATTACTAATTGTTTGCATATCCATTCTCGATAGTTAGCATACTAAGCTAGTAATATCAAGGGTTAGGACTGATTATTTTTGGCGTTTCTTTATACCACAATACGCAGCCGATATCTGAAAATTTGAGACTATTCTTATCATTTACGACCGTTAGGCAAAATTTTGTTTTCGATAGGTGATGCCTCGTTGTTCATAAACCTCATAAACAGCCGTAAGCAAATGAGGAATATTGGGGTGAACAAGGTCTTTTAGGGTATGTAAGTAGATAGGGGAGGTAACATTCTCATGTAGCAGTCTTTGGTAGCTTATCTGCTCCGTCCGTACGGTCTGTAAGCTGGCAGGTACCAGTGTGATGCCTTCACCTGCAGCCACTAAGCCGAGCGCCACTTGCAAGTCACTCACTGTCGTGGTCATAAATGGAGAGATGCCGTACTGTGCAAACAAGTGCAATAACGGCTCGGTGATAGGCTTGTTCTCTAAATGGCTATCACTGGATAAGCCATTGGATGAGCTTTTGGCTACGTCATCTATAGTATTGGCTGTCAGTCCAGTGCTAATAGCGTTCGATGCTAAAACAGTGGTTGCCATAGGCAGATGCGTTTGATGGTATAAAATCAAACGGTTATTGGCCAAGTCGATTAAGCGCTGCTCACGCACCTGAGCCATAGGATGCGCTTTGGGTAGTGCCACCATATAACGTTCATGACGCAGCAATATTTGCTGTATCCATGGATCTTGGTGAGCAAAACGCCCAAAGCCAATGTCAATCTCGCCAGACTTAAGTGCTTCTACTTGCTGATATGAGCTGATGTCCTTGAGATTGACCTCGATATCAGGATTCGACTGCTTTAGCATGGCGATGATTTCAGGAAGGAGTCCATATAATACCGAAGGTACAAAGCCAATATTGAGAATGCTGCTTGGTGCTGATAAGCGCTGCGTCATGCTAGTGACTGTATCAATCTCTGTCAGTATGGCACTGATCTTATCGTAAAAAAACGCACCCGCTTCTGTTAGATGTAGTGGTCTATGATAACGGTCTATCAACTCCACACCCATATCCGTCTCTAGCTGCTTGAGTAGGCGGCTTAGACTTGGTTGTGACAGTCCCGTTTTAGTCGCGGCTGCACTAAAGCTGCGCAAATCTGCGATGGCAATGAAGGCGTTAAGCTGTTTTAAATCCATATCGTAAAAGCCTGTTATCTATCACTTATCATGTCATACGCTATATGGTAAATGCTTTTTGTTTCTAAAAAACCACATCTCTAAAATGCGTCTCGTTAATGTCTCTTATTGAAGTTACTAAGCGCCTTCTACACATTTAATAAATGGCAGGCTAGATGAGGGATGGTTTTGAGCATATTATTCTCTATTTACTTTCTATCATTTGTACAAAATCGGCCATATGTACAAATTGTGCTTGAAGGTAGAGCGCTAGACAACTATATTGACGGTAACGTTATTGTTACATTTAGCAAATAACCTGTATTATTAATTCTAACAGCCATCTGACCACAATAGTATAACTGGCACGGTATCCTTCTATGAATGATAGCAACAATGACAGTAGCATTGACCTTGATAAAAAGCTTGAATCAACGCTAGCAAAGATTGCTGATGCCAAAAACCGTCAGGAAAAACAAAACGGTGATATCTATAAGCGCTTTCTTAAACGTGTAGAGAGTACGACTGATAGCATTGAGCCAAATAGAAAGTTAGAGCCGTTACTAGGTTTCAACAAGCCATCTGCTTATGAACCATTAACCGCAGAAGAGCTTAGTCTGTTTTCAAATACCGATGAAGCAGCTACAGAGAGCGATAAAACAACATCAGCCTCAAGCAACGAAACAGAATATCTCGACGACGAGGATAAAGGACTCGATTTTCCATTTGATTTTTCCAACAGGGAAGAGGTGGGAGATCAGGATAACAATAATGAGCCTGATACTCACGACAATATAGATAAAGTCTTGGTATCAGATGATAATGTCTATTTGGCTGAAGATGAAAGTCTCATCCACGCAGAAGACAATCAAACCAGCTCAATATTCAATCAGGTATCAGTACCAACGTCACATGAGCCCGAACCGGTAAGTACGCCAGCAAGCAAACGTAAACCATTTTTAATCACCATGGCTTTTGGCTCGTTACTGCTGGCGGGTATTGTATTGGGCTATAGCACTATTAGTAATTTGTCTCAATCAACCGACAATATCGCCTTTGAAAATGTCACAACGGACAATATCAGTAAAGGTGTGAAAAGCATCGTGGGTGATAAGGTCGCACCAATGAGTTCAGCCTCTGCTAGTAACGAAGCTGTAGAGCCAGCAGAAGAACCGACTACAACGACAACAGCCAATGTATCAACTTCTAGTATTGATAACTCAGCTATAAACGAGCAACCATCAACTCAAGAGCCAGTTAAGACAACAACAGCCATAGCGCCTGCACAGCAATCGGACAAACCAATGAATGCCGACTCCAATGCTGAACCTGTGATTACCTATGAGGATTTTCGAGACGAATCACAGACCACTTTATACCGTGAGACTGATTAAAGCATGTATAAGGAAACGCCATATGGATAACCATAATACTTATCAACACATTGACTGATGTACACTGGTAAAAGCTCATTAATCAACTAAAGTTATCATTGCGATGACTGTTAAAATCTGCGGATAGCTTGTTACTCCTGGCTTTCCTGTGTTTTTATATCATACAACGTTTATAACCGCTATAAATCGCAAAATATACTGCAACCAGCAACTATATGAGCCATGCCTTGTTTTCATATTAATAAACTAACGTTTGCTATAACGATGGTTTTTCGACCGTTTATCTGATAGATATATCGTTCATACTAAAATAGATTGTATATTTCTATGATATTTGTATGATGCTTAGATGCACAGGATATATGCCGATATACAAATATATGGACTTGAGGATTTATGCAGAGCTCAAATAACGATAGCAACTTATATGACAGTCAAGAACTGCCTGCAGAAAGTAGTGCTGAGCTTAAAATAAATAAACGTACACGTGGCGTGTATGAGCAGTACCTCAAGCAAACCATAAAAAGTGCCGCTCTTGAAAAAGAAGGCGCTATCGAAAAACCTCATACATCAAATTACGCTAACACTAATATATTAACGCCTATTCAAACATTTGATGCATCTGAGGGTAGGTCAAGCCGTGGTACTAAGTGGCTTACTGTGGTTGGTGTTTTTTGCGCTGTACTACTGATAGGTGTCATCGTCGTGATACTTAACGTGACAGGTATTATTGTGTCTTTATCTGAACGCTTACCGACAGTATCCACTCAGGCGCCAGCAATACCTATTGCCACTGAAGTTTTGGTAGGAAATAGCAATACAGCGGTTAGTGATAGTACGGACGTTGTTGAGACAGTAGATAATGCTAATATCGTCAATGGTGTTAATAATGGCAATGCTGATAATGATGCGAGTGATAATGACAGCTTGATTGCTACTAATACAGAAAGTATGCCGACAACCGTTAGAACCAGAATGCGTTCGATGAGTATCCAAAACACCAATGTCGTACCTGAAGAAGGAAATACAGAACCCGCCATTAGTTTTGATGACTTTGCACAAGAAGCACAGATAGTGTTGTACCGTGAGACAACAGATTGACTGTTATCTATCATTAATTGATTTGAGGTCTTATCTAGTCAGCAGAATAGGTAACCGTAAATATTAAGCACTTAAAATATCAGTCACTTATTTTATTTGGTCAGTATTGACCATGCGGCATCTATATAAAACCCTTACCAGGGCTCACTCTAAAACAGTCTATTTGCGTTATGGCTACCTAAAGTTGGGTTCGCGAGTTAAAATAGATAATTATCTAGTAAAAACAATGACCTATAGTCAATATAAAAATAAATGGTTCATGAACCTTAATATTCAACTTAGACTGAGTACGATAATCCTCATTTATTAATGTATGCGATTACTGTAAAGCTGACAATGCAGCAATGGCTAGAAAAGGCGGAGATGGTATCTGGTATCAGTAACTATTTCTGGATATTCAGGTAAAGAAGGCAAGGGAAATAAACCAGTTACGTATGATTGATAAGCCAAGTCAAACGCTTATTGTATAGGGAAGATAACAATAGAAAATGAGCTCGCAGAAAAAGAGGTTGAACTGTTGAATCTAACTATCTATCTAGCAAATGGGAGATGTCTTTTAATACTATTAGACTATGATAATTAAGGGAATTTAGATGTTAGAACAGCGTATAATCCAGACGCCTCCAAAGAGGATTGGGAGTATGTTAATGGAGAACTTCATAATTCCACAACGGTTATTAGCTATTTATAAGTAGTGAAACAATGCTTTTTAGAGTTCAATGCTACGGGCAACGTGTCTAAGAATATTTTAGATTGACTTAATCATTTAAGGTTATTGAACCGCCCCGAGTATATCAGTTAGTAATTATACTAGTGATGATTACAATGGTTATTTGAACAGGTAA
>NZ_JASDCF010000024.1 GCF_030408035.1 Psychrobacter sp. APC 3426 | reverse complement strand
GATGGCACCACCTGATCCCTTCCCGAACTCAGAAGTGAAACATCATCGCGCCAATGGTAGTGTGGCCCCGGCCATGTGAGAGTAGGTCATCGTCAGCTCTCTATTCTAAAAGTAAAACCCCCTTGGCGTAATCGCTAAGGGGGTTTTCTTTTGTGTTGAGTAAAGTGTTGGTGGTGAGCTTTATTGTTAGATTCTTTTAGAACAACTCACCCGTTTCAACCACTTCTTCAAAATTAAATCCCAATTGCTCGCCTTTGCGCTGCCTCATCTGTTCAATACGCTGTCTACGTCCAGAAACCAGCCGTAGTACCTCACGACGCTGTTCAGTCGTCATATCATGCCAGAGCTGCCGCTCAGGTCGACTACGCAAGCAGCCAAAGCAATAGCCTTTTTTATTGCTGTGACAGACACCAATGCATGGATTGGCAATCTCGAACAGTTCAAACTGCTGGTTCATGGCGGCTCCATCATTATTATCGTTGTTCCTTTAACTTGTCTAATTTCCTGTCCAATCTCACTGTAAAACACTATTATGTCGCAAATAGTGAATAATAATGTGCGGTTTTATTGTTACTGTTTTTATTAACGCAATGCTATGCTGAGTTTTTACTACTCATTCATAGCAATCATAACAAAATTAATAAGTGAGATTATACGTGGACGTTATTTATATTCATGGGTTAGACAGTGATGCTAACTCTACCAAAGGCAGACTACTAGAAGATTATTGCCGCCAAAATCATCCTGATATTAATGTATTGCGTCCTGATTTAAATAAAACGCCTGATCAAGTTTTCAATCAGATATCATCATTGATCGAAAATTTGAATAGCAATCGTAATCATGCTGAATATGCAAAATTTAAATCGTCAAATACGATATTGGTTGGTAGCTCATTGGGTGGTTATTTCTCTACTCTAATCAGTAATTATACAGGTTGTCCAGCGCTGCTACTAAATCCTAGTACTCAGCCGCATGTGACATTACAGCGCTTTTCTGAGGATTCGGCTTTGGGAACTGATGTGAAGGAAGAGGGCTTGTCCGATCAGATTCTTCACTCAACAGCAGGTGGTTGGGATATTACTCATGCAGATTTAGAGTGGTTTGCAGCGCACCAATTAACGACTATTAATTACCCCGATAAAGTGTCTGTATTAATCAAAGATGGCGATGAGCTGCTAAATCCCGAACTCTCTAAACAGTTTTACAAAGAAAAGGGAGCGACGGTCACTATGCAAGTTGGTGGTGACCATAGGTTTAGTGACTTTGGTGCGCAATTGCCAATGGTAATTGATATGTTAAGGCAGCTGCTTTAATTTTAAATAAAATATAGCCCGCCTAACATAGAACCTGATACCTCAAGAACCTAAAATAGACGACATTATCTGACGTGAGCGACTGACTATTACCGTTAATGTCGCTATTTTTCGTTATAATGGTGTAATAGAATTAATCGCACATGAACAGTTAAGGATGCATTTGTGAGTCAATATAATGCGCAATCGTTAGAAGTTTTAGAAGGTCTTGAGCCCGTACGTCGTCGCCCAGGTATGTATACCGATACCACCCGCCCTAATCATTTGGCGCAAGAAGTCATCGATAACTCAGTCGATGAAGCATTGGCTGGTTATGCCAAGATTATCAAGGTTCAACTACATAGTGATGGATCGCTATCAGTCGAAGATGATGGTCGTGGTATGCCCACTGATATTCATCCTGAATTTGGTCAAACAGGTATCGAACTGATTTTAACCCGTCTGCATGCTGGTGGTAAATTTTCGACGTCCAACTATGAAGTTTCAGGCGGCTTACACGGTGTGGGCATCTCTGTGGTCAATGCACTATCCACGCGAGTAGAGGTGACGGTATGGCGTGACAGTGCGCAGTTTGAGATGGCGTTCGAGAATGGTGCAGCAGTTACGCCTTTAACCGAAGCAATCAGCTCAAATAAGCGTAAGCGTGGTACCAAAGTACACTTTTGGGCTGATGGCAGCTTTTTTGATACGCCAAAATTTAACGTCAAACAGCTTAAGCATAATCTAAAAGCCAAGGCAGTGTTAGCTGCTGGTTTAACGATTGAGTTTGTTGATGATATTAATAATGAAAAAGTCGTTTGGCAATTCGCTGATGGTGTTGTTGAGTATTTAAACGAGCAGCTAGATGGTCTTGAAACTTTGCCTGAAGCACCATTTTATTATAACCACGATGCTAAAGCGGGCGAACGAGCCGGTATTACTTTTGCGCTGTCTTGGCTGCCTGATGGTGGTACCCCTGTTCAAGAAAGTTACGTAAACCTTATTCCGACTGCACAAGGCGGTACGCACGTTAATGGCCTACGCACAGGTATTTTAGAGGCCTTACGTGAGTTTTGTGATATTCATAATTTGCTACCACGTAGCGTCAAGCTAACGGCAGAAGATGTGTGGGACGGGGTGAACTATATCCTGTCGCTAAAATTCTCTGAGCCACAGTTTTCAGGTCAAACCAAAGAGCGCTTATCGAGTCGTGAAGCAGCTGGGGCGGTTCAGACATTGGCAAAAGATGCCTTTAGCTTATGGCTAAATCAGCATGCCGATATGGCTACCCAGATTGCCGAGCTGGCGATTAATAAAGCAGGTCGTCGATTAAAATCTGCGAAAAAAGTTGCCCGTAAGAAAATTACTCAAGGCCCTGCATTGCCGGGTAAGTTGGCGGATTGTCGTGGGGATTTGCGTGATGGCGCAGAGTTGTTTTTAGTAGAGGGTGACTCTGCAGGTGGTAGTGCCAAGCAAGCGCGTGACCGTCATTATCAGGCGATATTGCCATTGCGTGGTAAGATTTTAAATACGTGGGAAGTATCTTCAGATACGGTTTTATCGAGCCAAGAGATTCATGATATCGCTATCGCTATCGGGGTTGATCCTGCTTCTGATGATTTGTCCGAGCTGCGCTATGACAAAGTCTGTATCTTAGCGGATGCGGACTCCGATGGTCTGCATATCGCGACCCTAATTTGTGCGTTATTCGTCAAGCATTTCCCAGCCTTGGTTGATGCCGGTCACTTGTTTGTGGCGATGCCACCTTTGTACCGTGTCGATGTGGGTAAAGAGGTGCATTATGCGCTCGATGAGCCTGAACTTGAGCATATATTGTCAAATGTGCCAGGCAACAAGAAAGCGCAAATCACACGTTTTAAAGGCTTGGGAGAGATGAGTGCTGAGCAACTGCGTGAAACGACCATGAATCGTGATACTCGCCGTTTAGTACAGTTAGACATGGATGACATGATACTGACCAACAGTGTGATGGATATGCTATTGGCTAAAAAGCGCGCAGCAGACCGTAAGACATGGCTTGAGAATAAAGGAAATTTAGCTGATATTCCTTAAAGTGGCATGAGGCAGTCAGTATGGGGGTCGCTGATACACACTTTATTTATATATATAAATAATTAAGTAAGCTATAACGCAATAAAATCCTGCAAAATTCAGCTAAGTAGCACAAGCTTAATGTTATTATATAGGCATCTTTTATTACATGGTGCCGTCATGACATCAAAGCTATTTAATCGTTCTAAATCAACTGCTTCTAAGCCTACGGGTGCTAAAATCTTACCGAAACTCAGCAAAAAGCATTTGGGTGATTTGGTTCCAAGGCGTGGTAACAAAGCTGCGCCATTTATTGCTTCTGCTTTATTAAAGGCGGCGGGCTGGCGTACGGTTGGTGAGATTCCAAATATTCCACAGGCTGTGGTTCTAGCACTGCCTCACACTTCAAATGTTGATGGGGTTTATGCCATACCAAGCTTATTTGCCTTGGACTTAAAAATAAGCATCATGGGTAAGCATACTTTATTTAAAGTGCCGTTATTTGCTCAGCTATTAAATTGGATAGGGGTTATTCCTATTGACCGTGGCAATAAAGGCTCGGTGCTACAAGCGAGTATCGATAAGTTTAAAACGGGTGAACCATTATTTTTGGGATTGGCGCCAGAAGGGACGCGTCAATATACCGAAAAATGGAAGTCGGGCTTCTATTATTTGGCCGTGGGCGCGGGTGTGCCGATTTTGCCAGTCGCAATGGACTATAAGACCAAGGAGATACGCTTTATGTCTTTGGTTTATCCTAGTGGCGACATTGATGCTGATTTGCCAAAAATATATAGCCAATATCAGGGTGTGACACCCAGACATCCTGAACGTTTATCACAGCCATTACAGGATATTAATAACTCAGTTGATTAAGCCTTTTAGCCTTTACAACCAAGTTCCTCTGTGCAAGCTCCTATGTGTAATTCCTTAGGACTATGCGCCAAAATTCAGTCATTAAAAAGCCTCTGATCTTTAGCATCAGAGGCTTTTTTCTATAGAAAAAATTGGTGTCAAATTAATAATAATTTGCTCACTCAGTAAACGTACTGACCCCACCATCAACAGGTAGATTGATGCCGGTGATGATCGCAGCATCATCGCTGGCCAAAAACAGCACTGCAGCGGCAACGTCCAAAGGTGTTGCTGTTTTTGCTAATGGCGAGTGCGTAACAAATGGGTTTGAGCTGATATCAGTGGTTACCAACCCAGCAGTGACAGCGTTAATACGCACATTATTTGGTATGTTTTCTAATGCCAGTTTTTTGGTGATATCCGTTAACTTTTTTTGTTCGGCTCTGTAAGTCTCTACCGTCCAATCCACTGGTATCTCTGTCAGTGTTGAGACGTTGACTATATTACCTTTGGTTTTGGTCAATTCAGGTACGACTGACTGATGAATACCGAAAGCCGTGTCGATGTTAATCATCACGTCAATATGCTTATACTTCTCAAGGACATGTTCGACCAATCTTTTTGTTTGGCTTGGATCATTAATATCACTCGTGACAGTAAAGTGGTTACCAGTATTAATCCACGTATGGTCTTCTGGGAGTTCCTCGTAGATATACTCTAAAATATCGTTGTTAATACCGACAATGATACAATTAGCGCCTTCTTGGGCAAATTTAAGCGCGATGGCACGACCAATATCTGAATCTGCCCCAGTTATGATGACGGTTTTCTCTTTAAAGCGCTTCATATTGTTCAATCCTTGTTATTATATGACGGTCATTAAATAAGTTTGATGTGTGTACGAAATAGTGATGTGCGTACGCAGTTTATAGTCTAAAAATCTTTGCATAAGCGATGATGCTTTAATATCATCATAACAATTCACCGCTTTGAAAGCGACCGTGACTAATAGAGCTTTTGACTGATAGTGCTCACGTGTCTTATTTTTTCTGCCGATATCTCGTTCGTTACTATTCTAGCCATGATAATGTCATGGTAAAGGGAGTAACGTAGCATACAACATATATATTTAATAATAAAAGGTTGAAACTGTGTCTGATTCGACGACTGCAATATCTGAGGTGGCAGCTCTTGCGAAAGAGCTGAGCTGGTATTTACACGCAGATGCTGTAGAGGTTGTTTTGAGCAACATGTCGACAATCGAGCAAAAATACAATGCTCAATACGGCGCTCGCCTACGTCACTACCAACTACCACTAGGCCAACTACGGCTTTTAGAATTAACGTTATATTTGCCCGCTGGTAGCAGCTCAGAAGATATTGATGCAGCACGTATGGTCACGCTGAAGGCGGCATTGGCATGGCACAAATCTTATCTTGCTCAACACACAAGTGAGAATAGTGTTAGCCATGAGGTACTGGCTTTTGACATTCAGTTTATTGATAGCAGCAGAAAAAGTAAGGCTGAGCTAAATATTCCGCAACAACAGCCCATAGAGTCATTAAAACGTCTCACTCACGCGTTTGGCGCACGTTATTTCATGGAAGACTTGGTTGTCGATATGACTGACAGCGTACAGCAACTGCAAGTTTTTAGCTGGCATGATTGGCAGACAGTACTAGAAGCCTTACAAACACCGTGTGAGCTATGGCGGTTTTTAAATTATCACCTAGAACAACTACAGTCTTCGGCTAACAATCACGTCGCCAGCTTTACATCAGAAACAGAGCTGGTGGAAGATTTCTTAAAAAGCTCATCTTTGTTTACGGCTGCTATCACGGTAGACAATGCACTCATCAAGTCTAGTATCCAGACAGAGCCTTGTTCAGCGCTGGTTGCTATGAGCCTAGCTGCTAAGAATCAAAGTAAAACTGCCCAGATGTATTATCAGCACATGGCGCAAGCAGCGTCGCTATGGTCGCAGCTAAGTAGCCAAATGATAGAGGCCTACCGTGACAACCTGCTGAAAATTAATCAAAACTTGCAGGAAGCTGATAATGATGGGCTTTCAGATACAGACCTTGCTTATTGGCAGCAGCAGTTACTAGATGAGTCTTTATTCTCACGTCATGAATTGGTGCGAACATTGTATCGACATCCAAAGCAGGGGCATGACTTACAAAAAGACGGCTATGTAGTGCATCAACATTCTTACGAAAGTTTGGGGCGCCATTATGTGCTGATATTCTACGGACAGGATGTTGATGGTCAGAACAGTAAAAAGGTGATTCAGCCAAACTTGGCAAAGATTGCGCAAGATGTGGCGACTCGTCTCCCGATAGTCGAGCTGCACCATGTTATCGTATTAGGCATTGAGTTTATTACTGAAAATGATGATACCTTTATCGATATCGATTTATGGATTCAACCTGTTAATCAGATGACCCAACGTGAGCGACAGCTGACTAAACAGATACAGCAGCTTAAACAGCAACAGGCTGCGCAACAGACCATGAATAAGCCCTCAACAAGGGCAGAAAACTCAACGGATTCAGAAACACAAACCGGAACAGCGAATAAGGTATCTCGTGATAGTACTCAGCCAGCTGCGCTGCCTCAAGTAAACCTGACTCTTTCTATACCTGCTCGAAAAAATAAACCTTGAATAGAAGGCTTTATATAGTGGCATAAAAAAAGACAGCCTAAGCTGTCTTTTTTCTAATTCAGATTAACGAGTCATTGATACTTACTTATTATTGGTGTCGTCATAAAGACCGCTACCAGGTAGTATGTCATCGTTGTTTTTGTTGATAGCATCATTGGTGATGTCATCCGTGTTAACGCGAGTAGTGTCTACGACATCTGTACGCAAGTCATTAGTCGACGTGCTTGCAGCTGGCGTGTTGTCACGAACTGAATCAGCAACTTTGTCTTGAGTTGATGAGCTAGGTTGAAGCGCAGACTTTGCTTTGGCTTCTTTATGCTCTCTGTCCATTTTATCCTGCATTTTGCGTAGGAAACGTGCTGCTGCTTCTTGACCACCAAGACCAAATGATAGTGCAAAGGCAACGGCTACTGCACCTAAGGTTAGACCAAATGCTAGGTTAACAATAGAGTCAGCAATACCCATCGCTTTTAGACCCATGGCTAGTACTAAGCCCATGATCAATACACGTACGATGTTGGCTAAGAATTGTGAGCCTTGCTCAGAACGCTCAACGACACCAGCGATGATGTTGGCCAACCAAAAGCCAATAAATAGAATAATTGCGCCTAGGATGATATTCGCACCAAACGCGATGAACATAGTAATAATGGCTGAGATAGGCTCAAAACCTAATAAATCAGCTGCTGCGATAGCGGCAAACAACATGGCAAAGAAGATAATCGCATAACCAACTAGGTCAGAGACTTTCTTATCGCCCATGGTTTCTTGTAAACCAACTTTGGCAGGTAGTTGATTGATTTGAGTGTTTTCAATCAAGCCTTTAATGATGTTGGCAACCATGCGTACCACGTAGAAGGTCACTACTAGGATAGCCACAGCCATAAAGATATTTGGCAATGCTTCCATAATTTTGTTCAGCATGTTCGTTGCTGGACGAGCGATTACTTCGATTTTAAGTGCATTTAATGCCGCGATAATCGTTGGGATAATTACGACCAAAAATGCCAATGAACCAGCAATATTAGGTAGGCTGTTTTGTTCACTTAAACCTGCTTTTGACGCCAGTTCTTGTACGTTAAAAGTAGAAACAAGGTTGGTCACAATGCCACGTACTACTTTGGCAATGATGTAACCTACAACGAACACTACACCAGCGATTAGAATGTTAGGGATAAAGCTGAAGATTTTATCGACCATATTCGTTAATGGGGCAAACAATCCATCAAGCTCTAATTGACCCAATACCATGGTCAATACAACCAATAAGATGAACCAATAAACCATGTCAGCAATCGTGCTGCTCATGGGTTTTACGCCAGCTTGAGCACTTAAACGCTCATCCATAGACGTTTTAGATAAGGCTGCGTTGATAGCTGTGCGGGCAACAGTTGCCACGACCCAACCAATAACACCCAGCGCGATAGCACCGATTAGGTTAGGAATAAACGCCAATACTTGGTTGACCATATTTGCGAATGGTGCCGAAATAGAGTTTAAATTCAATTGGCTAAGAGCCCCAGAAATTGCGATGATAAAGATAAACCAAAAAACAATCTTAGAGATAATACCCTCAAGATCGTAGGTTTTACCAGTTGAAGAGTTCATGCGTTGATTTAGATTTACTTTAGACAATACACCGCGTACTAATGCTGCGATGCCAAGTGCCACTAACCAGCCAATAATAAATATTAAAATTGCACCAATGATGGAACCGATAGGCCCACCAAGATATCCGTTAAAAGATGCAAACATTGGATTCATCTTATCCTCCTTTAATCATCTCATATCAGCAGCCAAATACAAAAATATTATTACCAGTATTACTCAGCCAAACAAATATAAGGTAGTGTTATAAACAGTATTTTTAGTTTAAGTTATATAGGGATATCATAATTTATAATCATTAACCTCTATCAGAAGCACTGGCTTTAACATTTATGGCATCAATTACTTGCCATGTCGATTATTACATCGCTATAAATGCCAAAACACTGATGATAGAAGCTTACGATTGGTTACGTATCCCCTTAACTAATTTAGCTTAGCTGATGTATAGGTAGATTTAAAGACAGAAAGCTTAACCTGTTACTATATTTGTGTGATAACTTGTTATTATCATAAGAAATATTAACATAGACTGTACATTCGCCCGATAATTTGGTCTGAGGCGTGGTTACCAAAACTAAGATTTGCTATTATAGAAGAATGTGACATCTCGCCACTATTCATACAATTTGAGAGTACTTTATGAAAAAAATCACTACTTTAAGCGTTAGTGCACTTGCTAGTGCTATGTTGTTAATAACAGGTTGTAGCACCAATAACGGCAATCAAGAAACGGCTGCCCAAAGCGTTGCAATTACTGAACAAAGCCCAACCAATGAAAAAGTGGGTTATAGCCTAGGTTATATGATGGCTGAAGGTAATAAAGAAGCCGTTGGCGACCTGAATCTTGATACGTTCGAAAAAGGTTTTCGTGATGGTTACGAAGGTAATGATTCAGCATTGACGCAAGAGCAAATGCAACAAGTATTGATGGACTACCAAAAAGAGCAAGAAGAAAAGTTCGTTAAAGAAATGGAAACCAAAGCCACCGACAATAAAGCGGCAGGGGCTGCATTCTTAGCAGAAAATGCGAAGAAAGAAGGCGTGAAAGAGACCGCTTCTGGTCTACAGTATAAGGTCATCACAGCAGGTACTGGCAAATCACCAAAAGCCACTGATGTCGTTGAAGTGAACTACGAAGGCAAGCTCATCGATGGCACCGTATTTGATAGCTCGTATGAGCGTGGTGAGGCAATTGAATTTCCACTAAACCAAGTAATCGCTGGTTGGACAGAAGGTCTACAGTTGATGAAAGAGGGCGGTAAGTACGAGTTTTATATCCCATCAGACATCGCTTATGGCGAAGCGGGTAACGCAGGTATCGAGCCTAATAGCACGCTTATCTTTACTGTTGAGCTATTAAAAGTAAAATAGTATAAAAATTAAGATAGTATAGTAATGAAGTATGCTGCGCTAAGGGCTTAATAGCTTTAGATAGCAGCTACAACAAAAGCCCTCATAATTAATTATGAGGGCTTTTTCATGAGAGGTCATTAGATCAGTTTTTAATGAGTCCGCTGCAGCATTAATTACAAAGTCTTTTGGAACACTTTTGAGTTACGGCCATTGTTGTATTTCTCTTGACGGGGTTCAGGTAGGGCGCTGGCATCCACTTCAACGAAGCCGTGCTCCACAAACCAGTGTGCAGTACGAGTGGTCAAAACGAACAGCTTGTGTAGTCCATGGCTGCGTGCTTGCTGCTCTAAAAAGGCTAATAGGTCGTTGCCACGGCTGCCATTGCGGTATTCTGAGTGTACCGCCACACAAGCGACTTCTGCGGAATCCGCATCCAATGGATAAAGGGCGGCACAGCCTAGTATCATACCATCCCGTTCAATGACACTATAGTTGTCAATTTCTTGCTCTAAACGCTCGCGTGAACGGCTGACCAAAATACCTTGTTCTTCTAGCGGTGACAGTAGCTCAATCAGTCCAACCACGTCATCGATGTTAGCGCGGCGAATCTCTTCATAAGGGTCATGGCTAATGAGAGTGCCAGAACCATCACGAGTAAACAGCTCTTCTAGTAAGGCACCGTTTTTGGCGTATGAAATAATATGGGTGCGATGAACCCCTTGACGACAAGCTTGGCTTGCGCAGTTTAAGAAGTAATTAATCTCGCAGTTCAAATCGCGGTCGCGTAAGAAGCGATCAACTTCGTTTGGAATCATTTCACGCAGCAAACGATCGCCATCATTGATACCTGCTTCTTCTCCTAGAAAAATGAGCTTATCTGCACCCAATTCAACTGCGGCACTAAGTGCAACGTCTTCAGCAAGTAGGTTAAAGACTTCACCAGTCGCTGAATAACCCATTGAGCCCAAAATCACAATATGGTCGTGCAAAAGATTGTTTTTGATGGCCTCAACATCGATAGAGCGCACTTCACCAGTCATTTGGTAATCGACACCATCACGAATACCATATGGACGGGCGGTGACAAAGTTACCTGAGATAGCGTCAATACGTGAGCCATACATAGGAGAGTTGGCCAGTCCCATCGATAGCTGTGCTTCAATCTGTAAGCGAATCGCACCTACTGCCTGTAGAATGGCAGGCATTGCTACCCGTGGTGTGACACGGACGTCTTGATGCAAGGGAGAGGTGGTAATATCAGCGTCTTTTAGATTCTTTTCGATTTGCGGTCGCGCCCCATGCACCAACACTAACTTGATACCCAAGCTATGCAATAAGGCAAAGTCATGAATAAGGGTGCTAAAATTTGCGTGATTGACCGCTTCACCGCCAAACATAATCACGAACGTTTTGCCGCGATGAGTGTTAATGTAGGGGGCAGAGTTACGGAACCAATGAACGTATTCAGGATTAATCTGGGGCATGGCGCTAGTAGTCATAATGGGAGCAGTAGTAGTCAGAATAAGAAAAGGGGCGTGGCAAAAAAATGTCCATCGCTAAAGATTTACCATAGCAAAAAACGCCGTTATGAGCTATCTTTTATTTCAGTCATGTTTGTCAATTTCATCGCTGATGTACCATATACACAACCTAAACACGGGATTAGTGTACCTATAAATAGTTTTTGCTATGCTAGGCGCTATTGCTTTACTGATAGCGAACGAAGATAATCAATAAAAGCGCTCTATAAAAAAGATGAACAAACACACTGATTCATAAATACATCGATTAACCAAAAAGCTGAACCGCACTTGTCAATTGGCGATAGCGCTATAGAATGTTAGATTAATTAATAGTGTTTAGATTGCCTATAACCAATGACATCTTGCGTGAATGATTGTGCTTTACACCAATGTTTTATCCAACAATAATGCTGTCAAATAAGCAGGAATATTCAAAACTCTTGATGTTTTACCGTTACATTTTACCGATATACTGCGTTTTACCGAAATATTAACTAGGGATAATGAACACCATGAAAAAAACCAACCAATTTGCTAGTCCATTTAGTGCTTGGAGCGGACACCGCTTGTTTCACGTTGTTGCCGGTACGTTGATCGGTGCAATGGTCGTCACGCAAGCCTCCGCGATGTTACCGACGCCAGAGCAAGCGGTCGATAGTTCAGTTGCTGTACAGGCCAATACCAATAAGAGTAGCAACTCAAGCGCCCAAGCAGTCAATAGTAAAATCACAGCGTCATTAGTTAGCGTCGATGCAAATGGTCAAGAGGTTTTGGTTCCAGTCAATGCCAATACGCGCTTGCAATCTGGCAATGTGTTGGAATATCAAGGCTATTTCACCAATACCAATGCGGATCGCGTCCGTAAAATGACGGTCACGATGAGTATTCCCGATCAAGTAGAGCTGCTACGTACTGTCACACCTGATTTTCCATATGGTAGCGTCGATGGTAATGCCTTTGCTCGTATGCCACTGCGTACGCGCGTCAATAACCAACTGCAAGATGTTGAGCTTAAGCACTATAAAGCGGTACGTTGGGATCTAGAAGGCGTGGGTCTAAATGATACGGTAGTGGTTAAGTATCGTGCAAAAGTGAAATGATACCAATCCCAAAGAATGAGAATAACATTGTCAAACTTGCTAAGCCTACTAGGTGTAGTACTTGCGCAAGTTTTCCGCGTTACTCTCATTTTTGGAAATGATATAACAGTCATACTTGATATTCAGATGATAGAGAAGCACTGCAATTGATGATTGCGGTGCTTTTTTATGGGGAAACTTAAGATAAGTGATTGTTGGTTTTTTAAAGCGTTGCATATTTACTTTTGGATTTTTCTTTAATCAGCTGCTTAATAGCAGCAATCTGTGCAGTTGTGGCTTGCGAGCCAGCATGGATAAGCTCACTACGTTGACTGGTGTCAATCGAGCTGATATGAGCGACATTTGGTATGATAACAATATCCGCACGCTCTCTTTCGTGACGCACTGATGACTGTCTGATGCTAGCTTGAGCGCTATTAGCGACGACACTGTTTTCTAAAAAGCTCCAAAAGCTACTTAATGAGCTAATGGTCGGAATTTTATTGATGGTAGAAGGGCTGTTATTGTTATTATTAGCTGTGACATCGACAGCAATGACAATATCAGCGCCCAAATCACGTGCGCTATCAACAGGAACTAAGCTGACCACACCGCCATCAATATATTTCTTACCAACTTTTTCCGGGATACGTGGCGCGATGAAGATATTAGGTACACTAGATGACGCTTGTACTGCAAGTCCTGCATTTCCAGTGGTAAAGACTGCCTTTTTCAACGTCTGTTTTTCTGCAGCGACCGCCGCAAAGCGCATTGGAAAGTCTTCTATTGCGCGTCCACCGACTTTTGCGTTAATGAAGTTTTTCAGCTTAATACCTTCGATAAAGCCTTGGTTGGAAAAGACAAAGTCTGTCAACTCGCTATCAGGGGTGGTCAACGCTAATTGTTCAAGCTGCTGTGGATTGTAACCACTGGTGTATAGGCTGCCAACCAAGCTACCGACGCTAGTGCCAACGACCAAAGTTGGCTTAATGCCATTTTCTTCTAACACCTTAATCACACCAACATGAGCAAAACCTTTGGCGCCGCCGCCACCTAAAACCAAGGCAATTTTTGGTTGGTTACTTGGTGGTGTGACGGTTTCAGCAACTGGGGTCATACTCTGACAGGCAGTGATAGAAAAACCTAATATGCCAAGCATACTGAATCGCAGTAATTGTGATAAATGACGATATGGGTAAGAGTTAGCAAATGAGAACATAAAAAACCTTAGCAAAAATCGTCATAGAGGAACAAAAGGTTAAGCGATAAATCATTTATCAATAGCTTACTCAGAAATCAGCTAGACGCCGTATTGCTAAATAGCTTAGCATAGGCAAGTAGCTTGTCAGTTATAATAATCATGACTGAGCACTTTATAGTAAGTTGATGATTATAGCTTTTATAAGACGGCTTAGACTTTAAAAAAACAGACTTTAAAAAATAGACGTTAAGAAAAGACAGTTGATTAAATAATATTTACTTTAACATCATTAGGATTATTGATGCCCATATCGGTAAGTCATTCTTCAGTTCATTTATCAGACCATGGTGGTTCTGAGCCATCAGTTTCGGCACTCGATATGCCGGTGACGGCGCTGGCGGGTGTCGGACCAAAAGTCGCAGAGCAACTGGCACAATTGGATATCAAACGCATATTTGATTTGCTGCTGCATTTGCCACGTGATTATGAAGATCGTAGCCGACTGGTATCGATAGCCGATGTGGGTCATGGGCAAGCGGCATTAATTACTGGGCGCGTTGTACATGTCGATACCAAACGCAGCGGTATGACAGTCATTATAGATGATGATACTGGCACGATATCGCTGCGTTTTTTTAAGGTATATCGTGGCCTTGCACAAACGATGAGTCTGGGTACACGGCTACAGTTGTTTGGCGAGGTAAAAGTCAGCCGTTACGGTAAGCAGATGCATCATCCTGAATATCAGGTTATCACTGATAATACAGTTATGACTGATACAGGTCTGCAGCCAATCTATCCGAGCGTCAAAGGCTTGCACCAGAATAAACTACGCACCTTGATTAAATTGGCATTGCAAACCGTCCGCAGTCAAGGTCTGCCGATGACGCTATTTACGCCAGAGGATTTTGCGGTGGTAGCGGACTTGCCATTAGCACCGTTTGAGCCGACTGCATCATTGGTAGCAGAGCCAGAATATTCGGAAGATATATTCTCAACTCTGGCGCGTAGTGTACCTGACAACACGATTGGTCATAGTGTCAATAAAGCCAGTAGCACTGCATACAATACAAGCAGTGAGACAAACCATAATATCAATACAGTCGCTGCGAAAACGGGCAATAATAATGTCTATAACTTGACGATATTTGAAGCCTTAGTGTTACTGCATACACCGCCTACTTATACCGATGCAGGGCAGCAGTATAAGCTACTCACCCAACTAAGCGCGCGTACGCATGCTGCCTGTCAGCGCCTCATTATTGAAGAGTTGACCGCGCATCAGCTCAGTCTGTTATATCGCCGTCAGCAATTACATCAGTATAAAGCGCCCAAATGTGCCACCCAAAGTCCATTGGCTGATAAGCTATTTTCGGCATTGCCTTTTGACCTCACGGGCGCACAAAAAAGAGTGATGAAAGATATTACGGCTGATATGGCGACTTCTATCCCAATGCTACGATTGGTACAGGGTGATGTGGGCGCAGGTAAGACTCTAGTTGCAGCAGGCGCAGCGGGCTATGCGCTCGATAGTGGCTGGCAGGTGGCGGTCATGGCACCGACTGAGATCTTAGCGGAGCAGCATTTATTAAACTTTAAGCAGTGGTTTGAGCCGTTAGGTATTGGTGTTGGCTGGCTCGCTGGTAAGCAAACCACCAAGCAGCGCCGCGAAGCATTAGAGGCCGTGAGCGAAAACACCGTGCAAGTGGTCGTCGGTACTCATGCGCTGTTTCAAGAGCAAGTACAATTTGCCAAGTTAGGACTGGTCATCATTGATGAGCAGCACCGCTTTGGCGTTGAGCAGCGCATGGCCTTGACCAATAAAGGCGTGGCCAATAGTACCCCGCATCAGCTGATTATGACCGCGACCCCGATTCCGCGTACGCTAGCGATGAGTGTTTACGGTGACATGGATACCTCGATCATTGATGAGTTGCCACCGGGACGTACGCCAATTACTACGGTGACAATTGATCGCAACCGCCGTGATGAAGTGATAGAACGAATTGCGATTAATTGTGAGGCAGGTAGGCAGGCGTATTGGGTTTGTTCGTTAGTAGAAGAGTCGAGCGTACTCGATGCGCAAGCCGCTGAGGCCACTTATGAGGACTTAAATGAGCGTTTGGATATTCGTATTGGGCTGGTACATGGCAAAATGAAATCCGCTGATAAGCAAGCCATCATGCTGGAGTTCAAATCAGGCAATCTTGACTTATTGATTGCAACAACGGTTATCGAAGTTGGGGTTGATGTGCCCAATGCATCATTAATGGTCATCGAAAATGCCGAGCGTTTGGGTCTTTCACAATTGCATCAGTTGCGTGGGCGCGTTGGTCGCGGCTCGACCAAGAGCTATTGTGTATTGTTATACCAAAAGCCGTTGTCGGAAACTGGCACTGAGCGTTTAAATGTATTACGCGATAGCACCGATGGTTTCGTCATTGCCCAAAAAGACTTAGAGCTGCGTGGTCCAGGTGAATTACTTGGCAAACGGCAAACAGGTAATGTGGGCTATTATTTGGCTGATCTCATTCGTGATGAAGAGCTGTTTGCCATTGCGCAGCGTTTGGCGAAGCATCTAATTGCAGACCCCACGCGTAAAGCCGATGTCAGCCAATTAATACACCGCTGGATGCCCGAGGCCAGCCGCTATACCAATGCTTAAGAAATGGCTTGATGAGTAGTAGTGAATTTAAGCACTACTGAATGTAAGTATTAACGACAAACAGAAAAGAGGACAGCAATTGCTATCCTCTTTTCTATTTAAGCAGCTTATATATCTAACAAACGTCTAAAAAAAGCTTATTTGGCTTTCTTCTCATTTTTAGACTTTTTCTCAGGCTTCTCTTTTTTAGCTTTCTTTAGGGCTTTTTTAAGATCTTTAAGATTCTTATTTTGATCTTTGATGTTTGCCTTGGTGTCTTTGATCTCTTGCTTCAACGCTTTTACTTTTTCTTTATTAGCCATGATGAGCTCCTTTATTTGTGATTTAAATCACTGAGTATTCATTCAGCGCCTTGACATCAGTAGACAGTCACCGTTAATGGGAGTACTAATATTAGTCCCATCATCGTTACGATGTCATAAAGCGAATAATGTCATGGGTCAATAGTAACAAACTCATTTAAGAACACAAGATGGAACTGTATGCTGTCTGTAGTATATAAAGGAAGCTTTTATGCTCTAATGTAATCAATCTTACATAATGACTTTCAGTCCTTTAGCTAAATTTTTTTGTTGATACTATTATTCTAATATTTCACCTACAAAGTATGTGCTTTATCTTAATTCTCAACTAATATTGACTTGGTTGTTTGTCAATCATTATTGATATCTACCCGTCAGTATGGCAGTTTATGATAAAGGTGAGCTGCTCATCCGGGCAAAGACCAGTCTATAAACTGACCCCAACGCATCATTCTGTAAGTCATGGCTTTTTGCTTAAAGCGTTTAATTAACACAAACCGTAAAGTATATAAAGCAAGATAATCGCTGGATTATGCTATTCTCACTAACCTTATAGATTATTGTAATAATAAACAGTACCTTAGCTAGCTGCACACTGCAAACCTTAAAATTAAAAGGTATCCGTTACTTAATGAGCGAGGGGCAGTTTTTTCTAAGGTTTTATTATGACGATGATTTACGGGCATCGATGTGTTTAGTGTCCTGCTTTTATTACCATATTATATTGTCATATTGTTTTTATGACTCTGGTTTTTTTGCCTGCGACATACCTCAATTGTTTTAAAAACTGTTTTACATTTTATTATTGCCGCACTTATAGAGACTTAACATGAGCGATTTTGAAGAAAACAACCCTAAACCAGTAGCCGAACATGAGTTACCGCCATACCGACAATCTGAATCGCTGACCAATAAGCCCTCATCAAAGTTTCCGTTATGGCTATTACCTGTATTAGCCGTGGTACTGGTGGTTGGGGTATTGCTTGGCAAGTACTGGGGTGCTGATGAGACTGCGGTGGCCGATGAAACGCCAACTGCTACCAACGCTCTCAATAATAAATCAAGTGACGGTGCTGCCAGTAGCGAACAGGCTGTGCTATCCGTTGAGACGGTGATGCCAAACCAAGATACGATTGGTAATACGTTGAGCGCAGACGGCACCATTAGTGCCAAAGACACGGCCAATGTCAGTGCAAAAGTCAATGGCGTGGCTGTCGAGCGTGTATTGGTTGAGGAGGGTGATCGCGTTAAAGCAGGTCAGGTGCTGGCAGTATTCGATACCGATGCGATGGAACAGCAGGTCCTGCAAGCAGAAGCCGACGTGGCAGAAGCAGAGGCAACGCTTGTCAATGCCAGTGCTGATGCCGCACGCGTATTGCCATTGATAGACATCGATGCCATTAGTAAGCAAGAAGCCGATCGCTACCGTACCTCTGAAGTTCGTGCTAGAGCGTCTTTACAGGCATCAAAAGCGCGCTTAAGCAATCAGCGCTTGACCCTTGAGAATGCCAAAGTCGTGGCGCCAGTCAGTGGTGTCATCAGTGAAAAAATGATTGAGGTCGGTATGGTCGCTGGTGGTGAGCCACTATTTACGATTATAAAGGGCGGTGTCTTAGAATGGCGTGCCGATATCGATCCAAAGCTCATTGGTGAAGTCAGTGTTGGGACGCCAGTGCGAGTCAGCTTGCCAGGCGGTGATTCTGTGATGGGGCAGGTAAGCCGCATTGCACCAACAGCGGATAATAATCGTCAAATCACTATCTATGCCAGCCTAGCTACCAATTCAAAAGTACGAGCCGGCATGTATCAAACGGGTGAGTTCTTGTTAGGTAGTGCTAGCACCCAAACCATCCCTAATAGCGCGATTGTGAGCAATGATGGCTATGATTATGTGATGCTAGTAACGGATATCAAAACCCAGGATGACAAAACGACCGGCCGTATCAAGCAGCAGCGAGTGACATTAGGTGAGCGTCTCGGTGATAGTGTGGCGGTTACAGAGCCATTGCCGAGTGACAGTCAAATCGTCAAGCAAGGCGGTAGTTTTTTAAATGATGGCGACTTGGTGCGTATCGTTGAAGGTCTTACTCAATCTAATGACACTGCTGACACAGCCACGCAGGCGCGCTCATGAGTTTAAATGTATCCGCTTACTCGATTAGAAATCCGTTAGTCGCTATTTTGCTGTTTGTACTGCTGACGTTAGGCGGTATTTATGGCTTCATGCAAATGAAGGTACAGCAGTTCCCTGATATTGACTTGCCTGCCGTCGTAGTGACCGTCACTTTACCTGGCGCGGCACCTGCTCAGCTCGAAAATGATATTGCTAAAAAAGTTGAAAACAAGCTGACCAGTATCGAAGGTGTGAAGCATATCCGCACCACACTACAAACGGGTGCCGCCACCATGGTCACTGAGTTTGTACTAGAAAAAGACATCCAAGAAGCGGTGGATGATGTACGCTCAGCAGTCGGTGAAGTACGAGGCGATTTACCGGCAGCGGCCAACGATCCGATTATAACCAAAGTCTCAACCGCAGGCTTTCCTGTAGTGACTTACTCTGTCGCTGCCGAAAATATGAATGTCGAAGATTTATCTTGGTTCGTTGATGACACGGTGACTAAGCGTTTGTCTGACATTCCTGGTGTCAGTACGGTTAGCCGTATCGGTGGTCTACAGCGTGAGATTACCGTTGCTGCCGACCCAATTGCACTCAGCGGCTTGAAGTTCTCTATTACGCAATTGTCGCAGCAAATCGCTGGTATTCAGCAAGACAGCTCAGGCGGTGAAGCAGAAGTAGGTAAAACCACGCAAACCATTCGTGTGCTTGGTGCAGTAGAGAGAGCCAATGAGCTTAATGACTTACAGATAGCTGTTCCTACCGGTGGCACGCAGGCGCTTGGACGTATGGCACAAATCACTGATGGTGCTGCTGACCCGAGTTCTATCGCTAAGCTCGATGGGCAGACGGTGGTCGCGTTCAATATCACACGCTCGCGCGGCGCTAGTGAAGTAGAGGTCATGGAACTGGTCGATGCTGAGCTTGCCAAGCTGACTGCAGATACAGGCAATATCAGCATTGAAAAGGTCTATGATCGAGCAACGCCAATCGCTGAAGATTACCAGGCATCATTACGTATGCTGATAGAGGGCGGGTTGTTGGCCGTCGTCGTGGTGTTCTTATTTTTGCGCAATATTCGTGCGACCATTGTCGCTGCGGTAGCATTACCATTGTCAGTTATTCCTACCTTTTTAGGTATGTACTTGTTTGGTTTTAGTCTCAATATTATCTCCTTATTGGCACTGTCATTGGTTATTGGTGTATTGGTCGACGATGCCATTGTTGAAGTCGAAAACATCATTCGTCATCTGCGGATGGGTAAGACGCCTTATGAGGCGGCAATGGAAGCTGCTGATGAGATTGGTCTGGCGGTTGTCGCCACTACCTTTACCTTGATTGCTGTGTTCTTGCCTACTGCCTTTATGGGCGGTATTGTCGGGCAGTTTTTCCGCCAGTTTGGCTGGACAGCGGCTTTATCTATATTTGCCTCATTAATGGTCGCACGTCTTATCACTCCAATGATGGCGGCCTATGTATTACGGCCAGAAAAGAAGCATGTCGAAAAGCAAAGCGCGTTGATGGGTTGGTATCTTAAAGTGGTTGCATGGACGCTGCGCCATCGTTGGATAACGATGGGAGCGACTTTAGTATTGTTTGTGGCGTCATTGGCTTTGGTGAAATTACTACCCACCTCTTTTATTCCTGATAATGATATCGATCAGACGCGGGTCGAGATTGAGTTGACCCCTGATGTGTCGCTCGAGGATACCGAGCGCGTTTCTGCAATGGCCAGTGAGCGTATTTTGGCCATGCCTGAAGTGACCAATATTTTCACTTCAGTAGGGGAGGCGCAAGCAGCAATGGAAGCCAGCTCTGGCGGTAAAGCCGAAAATATTGCCGGTTTGGATATTGTGTTAGCGCCACGTGCAGAGCGTATCTCTAAGCAAGAGATTGAGCGCAAAATTAGTAATATGTTGGCAGAAGTGCCTGGTGCGCGCTTTACTGTCGGTCTATCGAGTGGCGGTGAGACGGGCTACAATTTTTCTTTAACCAGTACCAATCCGGAAGTATTGGAGCAGACTGTACAGCAGATCATGTCTGAGATTCGAGAGCTGCCCAGCGCCGGCTCGGTCACCAGTGATCGCAGTTTACCGCGCCAAGAGCTAACAGTGACCCCTGACAGACTGGCAATGGCGGACAAAGGCGTGACCACCCAAGATATCGCTACGACGTTGCGGGTGGCTACGGTCGGTGATTATGAGCAGCGACTTTCTAAGCTGAATCTAGATACTCGTCAGATTCCTATCGTGGTGCGGCTGCCTGATGTTGCCAAACAAAATGTCAGTCAGTTAGAAGGCTTGTATGTTCCCAGTGCATTACCAGCAGGGCAAGGGGTGCGTGTCGGGGAGGTAGCCGACCTAAACTTTGGGACTGGACCTGCGCAGATTAGCAGACTCGATCGTGAGCGCGCCATTAGTATCACGGTTCAGCCTGCCAACGGTGAGCTTGGTGATTTGGTACAAGCGGTCAAATCCATCCCTGCGATGCAGACATTGCCACCGTCGATTACGATTATTGATCAAGGCCAAGCGGAAAATATGGCTGAGTTGTTCAGTGGTTTTGTCATCGCTATGTCGGTCGGTGTGGTCTGTATTTTAGGGGTGCTTATTCTGTTGTTTGGTCGCATATTGCAGCCCTTTACCATTCTGATGGCATTACCGCTATCTATTGGCGGCGCCTTTGTGGGCTTGGTTATTACCAATAGTAGTCTGTCTATGCCGTCGATGATTGGTTTTATTATGCTAATGGGTATCGCCACCAAGAACTCTATTCTATTGGTCGATTATGCACTGATTGCGCAGCGTCGAGGCTTGGCGCGTTTTGAGGCCATTATTGATTCTTGCCGTAAGCGTGCGCGACCTATTATTATGACAACGATTGCGATGGGTGCAGGTATGCTGCCATTGGTATTTGGTTGGGGTGATGCCGACCCCACGTTCCGTCGTCCTATGGCTGCGGCAGTCTTGGGCGGTCTTGTGACTTCGACTTTATTGAGTTTGGTGGTGATTCCAGTGGTATATACATTAATGGATGATTTGTCAGGGTGGTTTGCTAAGTGGCTGATGCCAAGTGGTAAACAGCATTCAACCGTTGACAAAAAATCTTAGCGAAAACCTCATTTGATGGTTCAGGCGATACTGATTGATTGAGTATCGTTTGAACATCATTTTATAATATCAACAAAAAGAGCCAAGACTTAAAAAATAAGTCTTGGCTCTTTTTGTGTAGAAGAACTCTTAGGTTCGTTGGTTTACCCAGCTTTTTTTATGTTCTCCTCAGCCTAGTCCAGTTTTTACAAGTTTAGTTTTTACTCAATAATTAAGTCATCAAAATTTCGCTATCCAATCCTTTCTAATATCAAAACCTTGCTAAGATGAATTTAATTCATCTTATGTTTAAATAGTATCGTTTTTATTCATGGTTTGGTTTAGGTATGATTCATCTCATACAGAAATTTGGTTTTATCTCAATTAATGAGAGTAGATTAAGGTAGTGGATTATCATGAGTAAACAATTTACATATTCCATCTCGAGCATTCGTTTTGATGAGAACTATCAGCCTGCAGACAGCACACGTCTGACGACTAACTTTGCCAATTTGGCGCGTGGCGAGAGTCGTCAAGAGAACTTACGCAAAACGCTGACTATGATAAATAACCGTTTTAATGATCTCGCGCATTGGGATAACTCAACAGCCGACCGTTATTCTGTTGAAGTCGATATCATCTCTGCAGACTTAGATATCGAAGGCAATGGCCACACATTTCCGGTCATTGAGACGCTGAAAACAACGATTATCGACCATAAAGAAAACAAGCGTATTGACGGCATGATTGGCAACAGCTTCTCATCTTACGTGCGTGATTATGACTTTAGTATCGTACTACCAGAACATTTTGAGAAAAACCCAACATCGCCACCAGCAGCCGATTTTGGTGATTTGCACGGCAAACTGTTTCAACACTTATTGAACTCAGAAGCCTATCAAACCAATTTTAACAAACAACCTGTGATTTGCCTGAGTGTGTCAAGCAGTAAAGTCTATCAGCGTACTGGCAATCAGCATCCGGTATTAGGGGTTGAATACAAGCAAGATGAGTACTCCTTAACCGATGACTATTTCCATAAAATGGGCTTAACAGTGCGCTATTTCATGCCTGCAGGTAGTGTTGCGCCTTTAGCGTTTTATTTTGCCGGTGACTTGCTGAGTGATTACACCGACCTTGAGTTAATCAGTGCTATCAGTACGATGGAGACCTTCCAAAAGATTTACCGCCCTGAAATTTATAATGCCAACTCAACCGCGGGTCACATCTATCAGCCCAGTTTGAAGTACCAAGATTATTCACTGACTCAAATTGTCTATGACCGCGAAGAGCGCAGCCAGATGGCAGTGACGCAAGGTAAATTTACGGAAGATGAGTTCATTAAACCGTATCAGGCTATTCTTGATGAGTGGGCGGCAAACTATGTTGTGACAAGCGATATGGTTCAAAAAGAAGCGGTTAAAAAACGCGCCGCTTAATAGACCTTTATCAACCGACATATAAAAAACTAAAAGACTAAAATATAAAAGAGTAACCAATATGGAATTATTATTACCAACTTCAACCGCGGGCAGCTTACCGAAACCTTCTTGGTTGGCAGAACCTGAAAAAATTTGGTCACCTTGGGCATTAGAAGGGGAGCAATTGAGTGAAGCCAAGCAAGATGCGCTACGTTTGACATTGCAAGAACAAAGACATGCAGGGATTGATATTGTCAGCGATGGTGAGCAGACCCGCCAGCATTTTGTGACTACCTTCATTGAACATTTAGATGGCGTGGATTTTGAGAATCGTAAAACCGTCAAAATTCGTGATCGCTATGAGGCGAGTGTGCCGTCAGTCGTGGGTGCGGTGAGCCGTCAAAGACCAGTATTTGTGGAAGATGCTAAGTTCTTACGTCAGCAAACCGATCAGCCTATCAAATGGGCATTGCCCGGTCCGATGACGATGATTGATACGCTGTATGACGGTCATTATAAAAGTCGTGAAAAGCTGGCTTGGGAATTTGCCAAAATTCTCAATCAAGAAGCTAGAGAATTAGAAGCGGCTGGGGTAGATATTATCCAATTCGATGAGCCTGCCTTTAATGTGTTCTTTGATGACGTAAACGACTGGGGTATTGCCACGTTAGAGCGTGCTATTGAAGGTCTGAAATGCGAGACGGCGGTGCATATTTGCTACGGCTATGGTATCAAAGCCAATAATGACTGGAAAAAAACACTGGGTTCCGAGTGGCGTCAATATGAGCAAGCGTTCCCTAAATTGCAGCAGTCTAATATCGATATTGTCTCATTAGAGTGTCAAAACTCACATGTGCCGATGGATTTAATTGAATTGATTCGTGGTAAAAAAGTGATGATTGGTGCCATTGATGTGGCGACTAATACTATTGAAACACCAGAAGAGGTGGCAGATACGCTACGCAAGGCCTTGCAATTTGTCGATGCGGATAAGCTCTATCCTTCGACCAACTGTGGCATGGCACCTTTGTCACGCCAAGTGGCACGCGGCAAGCTGCAAGCATTAAGTGCAGGCGCGGCAATCGTACGCAAAGAGCTGAGCGTTTAGCATCTCTTAACAAAACCTAGCTTGTTTAAACCCATAAGTGACCTCAGTTATCAATGTACTTAAAGATTTAAAATTTAGGAGTTAAGTCATGATTGAAGCAACCGATTTTAGAGATGGCATGTCTCTATTAGCGACTGCGGTCAATGTGGTTACTACAAAAGGCCAGTCTGGTCTGCATGGGTTTACCGCCTCTGCGGTATGTAGCGTCACAGACACACCGCCAACCTTGCTGGTCTGTATGAATCGGACGGCTCGCTCACACGTACATTTCATTGAAAATAAAACGTTGAGTGTCAATGTGCTAGGCGCACAGCATGAGCCAGTCTCTAATGCCTTTGCCTCTAAAATGAGTACAGAAGAGCGATTTAAACAGGGTTCTTGGACTGAGCTAGTCACAGGTTCGCCTGTTTTAGAAGATGCGTTGGTCAGTTTTGATTGCGAAATTGAAGACATTCAAGAAGTGGGTACGCATAGTGTATTTATGTGCCGAGTCGTTGCCATCAAACATGGTTATCAAGACAGCGACCAGCAAAATAATCAGCAAAGCGGAACTGCTGAAAGCTTGATTTATTTTAATCGTGGCTATTCTCGAGTCGGTCAACTGGAACAAGCAGAAATTACTTAGGTTCGTGCTTAAATCTATTATGAATTAGCCAAAAAACTATCTAACCAATCATTCAACTGAGAAGTAACTATCCTGTGGAATTAATCATTTTTTTAATAATAGGGGCGCTAGCAGGATTTGCTGCAGGGCTTTTTGGCGTGGGCGGTGGAACCATCATCGTACCGTTGTTATTTATCGTCTTTACGCAAATGGGCTACAGTCCTGACAACATCATGCATCTGGCATTAGGAACCTCATTGGCGACTATTATCGTCACCTCAATTAGCTCGCTCATGGCGCACAATAAAAAGGGCGCCGTCATGTGGCCTGTCTTTAAAAACCTGGCGCCAGGGTTAGCGGTTGGCTGCTTTTTGGGCGCAGGAATAGCAGGGCAAATATCTGGGCTATATCTTCAGCTTATTGTCGGTGTATTTTTGCTTTGGGTCGCTTATAAGATGTTCTTTGGTGGTAAAAAAAAGGTCGCTAGTCATGCTAATGATGTCAGTAATGCCAACCATAATAATATAGAACTACCGTCAAAACCTAAGCAGTTAGCGGCAGGCGGCGTCATCGGTGTTGCTTCTGCCATTTTCGGTATTGGTGGCGGTAGCTTAACGGTACCTTATCTCACCCGATATCATGTGGTCATGCAAAAAGCGGTTGGTACATCCGCTGCTTGTGGTCTGCCGATTGCCATTGCTGGTGCGCTAGGGTATATGGTATTTGGGACGCAGGCGCAAATAAATGTACCCAATACCATTGGCTTTGTGCACATTTATGCCTTCTTAGGTATCAGCATAATGAGTTTTTTCACCGCTAAGATAGGCGCAAAAGTCGCTCATATACTATCACCAGCATTGTTAAAGAAATGCTTTGCGCTGTTATTAACCGTGGTGGGATTTTATTTCCTTTATAAAGGCTTGATTTAAGAGTAGCGTTATATTGAAGATTGCTCGGGGTGATAAATAATCATTTTCTGTTGTCTGAAAACAAAAAACACTCAACTTGGTTGGGTGTTTTTTTTGTATTAGCTAAAGGCTAAATCAGATTAAGGAAGCTAAGCAAATCGGTTACGCTTACCTTCAAATCATTTTTCATAGGGTGACATTCATCTCTGGCATATCTTTATAACATTGACAGGTAGGGGAGAACTCACTATCATGCGCAACTAATAGACCAGTTGTTATAATTTTAAAAGGTTTGATAATGAAAGAGAAAGTAAAGTCGAAAGATGTGCTTATTGAGACGGCATCACGTCTCTTTAAAGTACGTGGATATTGTGGTGTGGGCCTCAACGACATTATTGAGGAAAGCGGCATCCCCAAGGGTTCGCTGTATTACTACTTTCCGGAAGGTAAAGAACAATTAGCGATTGCAGCGATTGATAATACTAAAAAACTGGTTATGGCCGATATTCAGCGCGTTTTTAATGAGAATTCTCATGTGGGGACTTCTAATCTAAGTACCTCTAATCCAATAGATGCTTTTCAAGCTTATGTGTATGAGTTATCTAGAGTATTTGGGGAAGGTGGTGATCCGATTGGCTCTCCGATTGGCACCATTGCTGGAGAAAAGCATTCTACGAGCGAGCCAATTCGATTGGCATGTGAAGCGACTTTTAAAGATTGGCAATCCATCTATACGGAAAAGTTCCTAGAAGCAGACTATGCCGAGCAACAAGCCAAAAGCCTAGCGACTGTTTTTCATGCGTTGACTGAAGGCGGCATTTTGTTAGCGTTAACCATGAAAAGTGGCAAACCACTTGAAACGATAGCGGAGCAAATCCCCTCATTGTTCGCAAAAGAACTTGTTGAGAAATAATCACATATAGTCAGTCCAATATGAAAAAAATACAGCGGAACTGGAATAAATTTTTTGCAGCCTCTGTCGACGTAGGCACAGCAAGCCAGAAAAATTTATACCAGTTTTGCGTTATTAAATAACGTATTCATTTTATTTAGTATCGACTATAGCGTATCAAAAAAGATTGATTTAGTTAATAAATGAAGAGAGTTTTAATGTCTACAATTGCAATTGAACAAAGCCAAGCAGGTATAAAACCAATCCCCATTTTGATCGCCTTTTTAATCGCAGGATTCGTCGGATTGTTTAGCGAAACGGCTTTAAATATGGCGCTTGGCAACTTGATGATTGAATTTAATGTCGTTTCTTCGACGGTACAATGGATAACAACAGGCTACTTACTAACGATGGGGATACTGATTCCCGTGTCTGCACTGTTAATACAGTGGTTTAGTACTCGGCAGTTATTTGTGGCCTCACTGCTATTTTCAATTGCTGGGGCGATAGTCTCTGGTATGGCACCTATTTTTGAGGTATTACTCTTAGGGCGTGTCATTCAGGCAATCGGTACCGGCTTATTAATCCCGCTTATGTTCAATACTATATTAATTATTTTCCCTATTCATAAAAGAGGGACGATTATGGGATTGGTTGGGCTGGTCATGATGTCAGCACCAGCTATTGGGCCGGCCACTGCGGGATTAATCATTGAAGTATTGAGTTGGAACTGGATTCTTTGGCTGCTCATACCGTTTTTGGCTTTTTCGTTAGTGTACGGACTGCTTTTTATGCAAAACGTATCTGAGCTGACAAAACCTAAAATAGATGTGCTTTCAATCTTTTTATCGACACTTGGTTTTGGTGGTATTGTATACGGCTTTAGTATCGCAGGACACAAAGGATGGGGCAGTCCATTGGTCATTAGCACCCTTATCATTGGTCTAATGTCTCTTCTTGTATTTTCGGCAAGGCAGTTCAAGCTCGATCAGCCTATGCTAGATTTGCGGACTTTACAGTATCCTGTGTTTACCTTAGCTTTGCTGAGTGTCTCCGCCACCTTCATGATTATTTTATCAAGCATGATTCTACTGCCTTTATACCTACAAATTGGACTTGGGCTATCGGCACTTACGGCAGGTCTTATACTGATGCCAGGGGGCGCAATAAATGGCATTTTGTCGCCAGTTGCAGGCCGTGTTTATGATATATACGGTGCCAAATGGCTCTTTACCCCAGGCTTTATCATCATGCTTATTATGCTATGGCTTCTATCTAATGTCACCACTGAGACCTCTATTCTAATGGCTATCCTTCTACATTCGGGTCTCATGATTGGCGTGACATTTGTTATGATGCCTTTGCAAACTCATGGTTTGAATGCACTACCCAAAAACCTATATCCAGACGGAACTGCATTGATAAATACGTTGCTGCAAGTCTCTGGCTCAATCGGAACCGCACTTGCAATCACCATAATGTCTACTTCGCAAAATAACTTTTTAAAGACCGTCACTAACCCTTCAGATTCATCTTTGGCAAGTATCTCATTGACCGCTGGTGTACAAACGGCATTTATTTTGGGCATTGTGCTGGCGATTAGCGGGTTGATTATGTCGTTTTTTATAAAACAACAAAAAGAGTATGAGTAAATAGTGCAGCTATACTCTTTTATATAGTCAGTGAAAAGTAATATCGATACATCACGCGCTGCTGATATCAATTTTTTGTAGCCTTTGTCTGCGCAGGCACAGCAAGCAAGAAAAATTGATATCAGCAATACCGTAGCGTTTTTAGGATATTTTTACTATAGCTCCTCTTGATATTACACTTCATGTACTAATCGAAGCTCAAAAAAATCCTCCGCCATCTAATTTATATAAGAGGGCGGAGGATTCAGTATGATACTTTATTACTCAGTATGAGTGTTTATTACTCGCGTACAAAACTTGAGTTTTATAACGCTTAAACTACTCAACCGTCACTGATTTTGCGAGGTTACGTGGCTGATCGACATCGGTACCGCGCATGACGGCTACATGGTACGACAATAGCTGCACAGGTACGCTATAGACGATAGGAGCAAGCGTTTCACAGACGTCAGGCACATAGACCACATGCAGTCTATCTTCTGCCACCATTTGACTGGCTTCGCTGGCAAATACAAACAGCTCACCGTGGCGCGCGTGTACCTCTTGCATGTTGGCTTTGAGTTTATCAAACATGCTGTCTTTTGGTGCAAGTACGACGATTGGCATGTCTTTATCGACCAATGCCAATGGACCATGTTTAAGCTCACCAGCAGCATAACCTTCTGCATGGATATAAGAGATTTCTTTTAGCTTAAGCGCACCTTCTAGGGCGATTGGGAACTGTAACCCGCGACCTAGGAACAGACAGCTCTTTTTGTCTTCAAAGCTTTCACTCATGGTTTTGATAGGGGCATCAAGGTTTAAGCTGGTATGCAGCTGACCTGGTAGTTTTTGCAATTCACCAAGCAATGTGCTCAGACGTTCGCCAGTCATGCGCTCCTGAACGACACCGATTTTTAATACCAATAACATTAAAGCAGCCAGCTGAGTGGTAAATGCTTTGGTAGAAGCTACTCCAATCTCAGGACCGGCAAGCGTTGGCAAGAAAATATCTGTCTCACGTACCAGTGATGACGTTGGTACGTTACATAGGGCCAAGCTTACCAGACCTGTGGGCGTATGCTTTTGAATGTCGCGCAATGCAGACAAGGTATCTGCAGTCTCACCTGATTGAGAAATACAAATGACCAACGTATTATCGACGACCACAGGGTTGCGATAGCGGAACTCGCTCGCCACTTCAACTGAGCATGGAATACGGGTCAGGCTCTCAAACCAATATTTGGCAACCATACCTGCATGATAGCTGGTACCGCAAGCGATAACTTGGACGTGCTTTATACCCGTTAATAGTGCCTCATGACGCTGCAAAAAGTCATCACGCAATTTAGAGGTTGTACCATTATCAACTGCCATTTCAACAGTTCTTCGGACTGCATCTGGCTGCTCGTAGATTTCTTTGAGCATATAATGCTTAAACTCGCCTTTGTCGGCATTATGCTGTGTGGCATCGATTTCATGTATTTGACGTTTTACTTCCACACCGTCTGCATAGACTGTAATACTGTCGCGAGTCAGTTTGGCAATATCGCCCTCTTCTAGATACATAAAGCGATTGGTAACCGGTAATAGCGCCAACTGATCGGAGGCGATAAAGTTCTCACCGATACCCACACCAATCACTAGCGGTGACCCTAGACGGACAGTAATGAGCTCATCTGGGCAGTCGATATGGACAATACCAAGAGCGAAAGCACCATGTAATAATGGAATGACAGTACGAACCGCTTCTAACAAATCAGGCGTTTTTTTATAGATGTCGTTGATTAGATGCGCAACGACCTCAGTATCCGTCTGAGAGGTAAACTCGTAGCCTTTTTCAATCAGCTCTTCTTTGAGCTTAGCATAGTTCTCAACGATACCGTTATGTACCACGGCGATTTTACCTGAGACATGTGGATGGGCGTTATGCTGTGCAGGCTCACCATGTGTTGCCCAGCGGGTATGGGCGATACCAATATGGCCATCGAAGTTCGCAGGGTCATTGCCGACAGCATCAACCAGCGCTTGCACCTTTCCCACTTGGCGCTCACGATGCAACTGACCATCTCGAATGACTGTCAGACCAGCTGAATCATAGCCGCGATACTCTAGACGTTTAAGACCTTCAAGTAAGATATTAGCGATATTACGCTCAGCAACTGCCCCTACAATTCCACACATGGCTATTCCTTAATTTAATTTTCGTTGCTTCAAAATGCCGTTTCAAAACGGTTTTTTAAAATGAAGCTTTGATATATGCTGGTATTTAATCAACCAATGAATCGATTGACTGATAAGTGGTTATATTTATGGCATTAATCAAGCTATAAATATGATGAAGCAGCACCACAAAAATTGTCGCGCTGCTCAAGGTGGTTAAAAAATGACTGTCAACCGGTAAACTATTGGCATACAAACTGCTTCTAAGCCTGCTGTTTCCTAGTTGGTTACTTTTTAGTCGGTCGCTGGAAGTCATCTTTTTGTGTCTGTCGTGCTCTACCAAATGCCAATGAATTGGCATCAACGTTTTTAGTAATGACAGAACCTGCCGCAACCGTTGCTGTATCACCAATCGTTACTGGTGCAACCAAACTGGCATTGGAGCCAATAAAGGCGTTGTCTTCAACGATGGTTTGCGATTTATTGGCACCATCATAATTACAAGTAATGACACCAGCACCGATATTGACATCAGTTCCAACGGTAGCATCGCCCACATAGCTTAAGTGATTGACCTTGCTGCCGTGACCAATCGTTGATTTTTTAATTTCAACAAAATTACCAACTTTACTGTTATCGGACAATACGGTCTCAGGACGCAAATGCGCAAAAGGACCCACATCGACACCGGCACCAATCTCAGCACGATCAATGACACAGTAAGGTTTGATATGACACGCATTACCAATTTTCGCGTTTTTAATGATACAGCCGGCTTCGATGTAGACATTGTCTCCTAAAGTACAATCGCCTTCAAACACCACCCCAACATCGACAAATACATCCTGACCTGCGCTCAGCGTACCACGAATATCGACACGGGTAGGGTCAGCAAACTGTACGCCAGCCTTTTGCAAGTCAGCCACTAACTTACCTTGCCATGTGCGCTCTAAGCTGGCCAATTGTTGACGATTATTAACGCCCTCAATCTCAAAGGTATGCTCAGGCTCGATGGCGGCAATAGTAATACCGTCAGCCACGGCCATTTTGACAATATCAGTCAAATAGTATTCTTGTTGCGCATTGTCGTTAGACAGCTCAGGTAAGTATTTATGCAGCAAGGTATTGTCAACACAGTAAATACCACTATTAATCTCTTTAATATTTTGCTCGTCAGCGTTGGCATCTTTTTGCTCAACGATAGCGGCAATATTGCCTGCTTGATCGCGTTTAATACGGCCTAACCCAAACGGATTATCAACGGTTAGCGTCAGCATAGACATACCGTCAGTGTTGGCAGCTTTCAATGCTGCTAAGGTCTGACAGCTGACCAATGGCACGTCACCATAGAGAATGAGGCTCTGACCGTCTTTAGGTAAATCAGACAGCGTTACTTTGACCGCATGTCCTGTCCCTAACTGTTCAGTCTGCGCAACCCAAGTAATTGACGACTGTGCATACTGGTCGGTAATCTCTGACTTGACTTGTTCGCCACCGAAACCATGAACAATAATGGTCTCATCAACGGTCAGCTGATGACAAGTATCTAACACATGGCTCAATAGTGATTTGCCGGCCAGTGTTTGCAGCACTTTAGGCTTCGCCGATTGCATACGCGTGCCTTTACCGGCAGCTAGGATAATGACAGAAAGAGGTGAGGTCATAGTAACTCTTGTATATGTAACAAAATATAATATAGGATTATAGCGCAAATGTTGGTTTAAAAAAACGTTATGACGTGCAGGCTTTGTAATTTAAGTTTATAGAATCAAATATATATGAATTAAGCATAAATAATATGAGTTAGAAAGGGAGAATCTGCATAACAATTATCCATACTATAGCTGCCATCACACCAGCGATGATGTCATCAAGCATGATACCCAAACCACCTGCGACTTTCTTGTCCGCCCAGCCAATCGGTGGCGGCTTAATAATGTCAAAAAAGCGGAATAATATAAAGGCGATAACAGTCGCTACGATAGAAGAGGTTTGGCTGATATTTTGCCAAAAACTGCCGTTGGCGATACCCATATAAGACAGCGGCAGTAGAGTAATCCACATACCTGCCAATTCATCCCAGACAATATGCGGGTTATCATGACCGCCCATCAGCTTGGAGGTACGACCGCATATCTCGTTACCAACCAAACAAGACAAAATGGTGACAATCAGAAATGGCACAAAGCCTAAGCTCATCAGTGGGATGGCGACGATTAAACCACCGACCGTGCCCCAAGTACCCGGTGCACGGCGTGGCAACCCACTACCTAAGCCGATACCAAGCCAATAAATAATACGGTCAAGTATGCTCGCATTGGCTGGTAAGGGTGGGCAGTCATTGGCTTTACGGATATCGGGCTTAGATAAATCATGGTCGGTCATGGGTTAACCTGCAAAATGTTGGTAACCCGTCAGATTGGGCCAAGTAGCAAAAGGGGCGGGATGAGTTGGTGTGACTAACTGATTTTGATAATAAATCTCTGGTCGCAAATGCTTGGCAGCATCTGTCTCGTTTACAGCTATTACTTCACCAATACAGGTTATAGGCGTATTGCTACTATTATCAATCGGGGGCGCGATATGCGCAGGCAAGGTAAACGCCAATTCATAGTCATCACCACCGGCCAGCTGACATAACAAGCGCTCAGCTAAATCAACATTTGATAATGGTTTGCTAGTGGGCAGTTGCTCTATATTAATTCGCATACTAACGCTGCTTTGCTCACAGATATGCCCAAGGTCTTGATAAAGGCCGTCAGAGATATCTATCATCGCCGTTGCGCCAGCTTTGGCCAATGCTGCACCTAAGGCAATACGCGGGGTCGGCATATGTAGACGGTGTGACAGCTCCATACCTTCTGCATTATCAGGATGTTTTAGGGCATAAGCTGCGTCGCCAAGTGACCCTGAGACATAAATTTTATCGCCAATTTGCGCGCCTGAGCGGTAGACTGCTGGCGTGTCTGCGGCTAGTAGTCCTTGCGCACTGACACTCAGTACCAAATTATCACTGCGCGTGGTGTCGCCACCGATAAGAGTGACGCCGAATAGCTGGCAAGCATGAAACAAGCCTTTGGCAAATTCAGTTAGCCATGGCTCATTTGCCAAACGTTCAGGTAAGGCTAGCGCTAGCAGAATGCTATGCGGTGTCGCGCCCATAGCAGCGATATCTGAGACATTGACTGCCACCGCCTTATAACCAATTTGGAAGGCCAATTTGTTTATTTCGTCCCAATCAGCGTTAAAGTGACGACCTTGAACGAGCGTATCAATGCAGCTGACCAAGCGCGCGCCTGCAGGCAAGCTCATTACCGCCGCATCGTCACCAATGCCTTTATCGACACTGCTAGACAATAACTGCGCGGCTTGCATTTGGGAAAATATGCGCTCAATCAGCTCGAATTCATTCATCGCTAGTCTCGGTTTTCTTCATCTGAGGCAACGAGATTTGAGTCAGTTAAACCAATATCGGCTGCGGTGCTGTCTGAATTGCTTTCAACGTTATCGGTCGCAACATTTTTGACAGCATCTTCATCCATACGCTCTTTTTCAGCATCGTTTTGTTTGCTTGCCTTAAAATCACTAATATTAGCACTGGCTTTGCTGGCGCTATTGCGTTTGACGCTAGCATTATTAGCACTGATACGTGGTTTGTTTGAAGCAGTTGGCTTATCTTCAATGGCATGTGTATCGGCAGTGTTATCTGTATCGGTTGTTACTACAGGTTTGGCTGACACTTTTTGTGAAGTACGTAAATTGGCTTTAATGTCTGCTTGCACTTCAGTGTCGCGTAGCTCAATGGCCATTTTATCAAGGACAGCATTAATCAGTTTATGGGCATCAGTCGCACCAAAGTGATTATTAAGCTTCATGGCCTCATCAAGCACGACTTTATACGGAATCTCTAAGCGATTCTGCAGTTCATAAGCACCAATTAAAAGAATGGCGTGTTCAACCGTATCGAGCTTATCGATTTCACGATCGAGATGCTGACTAATAAGCGTATCTAGCGCTTCGATTTGTTCTGGGATATCACGCATCATTTCATGGTAATAGCCGATATGTACGGTATGCATGGCATTGGTGGCGCGCGTACGGGCAGCGATGTCATGCGGTGCATTGGCCTTCCAGCCAAGCTTGCCATCGATATCGAAACGGCGATCTGTAACGAGCCATTCGTATAGACCTTGCATAGCAAAGCGTCTTGCCTTACGGATAGCGGTGTGACTGGTCTTATAAGAAGACTCACTCATATCAAAGGTTTGATCACCCGCACTACTACTCGCGATACGAGTGGCTTCAGCTTGTCCATCATTGGCTTGTGCGGTTTTTGCAGCGCTAATGGCGCGCTTGAGTTGGTCAGTCATAGGGGGTCAATACCTAGGTTTTTGAGATGATAAATTTTAAAATAAAATGTTAAATAGTCGTCGGCTGGCAGTCTGTGACAGTCGAGTTTTGCAGCTAGTTTTTGCAGATGAGCTTTGTAATAAAACTTTGTGGTGGAGCTTTGTTACATTCTTTATAGTGTTCTTCGTAGCATTGGCGCTAGGGTTATTTATAAAAGCCATAGCGCCGGTTAAATGCCAAATAAAAACGCTATAAAATGTTGTTTGAGTTAAGCGTCATCAATATCGTCATCGATGTCTAACTGTGATAAAACTGCTAGCATTTCAAGTACGACCATGGCCGCTTCAGAGCCTTTGTTACCAGCTTTGGTGCCAGAACGCTCAATCGCTTGCTCGATGCTATCGGTTGTGATTACACCATTGGCCACAGGAATATTATAGTCAGTAGCGACACTGCTTAAGCCTTTAGCTGATTCGCTCGCAACAAAATCAAAATGTGGTGTACTACCACGGATAATCGCGCCTAATGCAATAATAGCGTCAAAGCGGTCAGATTCAGCAGCGCGTTGGGCAACCAGTGGCAACTCAAATGCGCCCGGCACACGGACAACGGTGATATTGCTACCCAAAACGCCATGACGAAGTAGGGCGTCAATCGCGCCATCTACCAATGACTCAACGACAAAACCATTAAAACGACCAACGACGATACCAATACGGGCGTCTTCGTTTTGGTGTAGGTTGCCATCGATATGGGTAATGTTATTGCGCTGCTGTTGTAAATTCGACATAAAAATATCCTTTGAGTAGTAAGTTTTTAATTAGAATAATTGCTTGATATTAATGAGTACATTCACCTAGCTAACCATTAGCTCAGTCATTATAGTTAAGTCAGCTATATAATTGCCAAGTTAATTATTTGAGAAACTGGTAGTTAAATGAATGAAAATAAGTGGTTAGCGCTATGATAACATTTTTTGCCGATGCATTTGCATTTTACAAATGTTATAGGCGCATCTGTATGCCTTGCGATGCCATATATTCTTTGGCTTCTTGAACCGTATACTCACCGAAGTGAAAAATACTGGCAGCAAGTACTGCATCTACGCCGCCTTGTAATACGCCTTCTGCTAAATGTTCTAAGTTACCAACGCCGCCAGAGGCAATAACGGGCACATTAACGCGGCTGGTTATTTGTTGCATAAGTGCCAAGTCATAGCCTTTTTTGGTACCGTCACCGTCCATCGAAGTCACTAATAATTCGCCAGCACCGAGATCAGCCATTTTGCTCGCCCAATCAACTGCATCGATACCGGTTGGCTTACGTCCACCGTGAGTGAAAATCTCCCAACGCGGCATGATGATGCCATCGACCATTACATCTTCAACGCGCTTGGCATCGATAGCGACAACGATACATTGATTGCCAAATTTCTGCGCGGCTTCACCGACGAACTCAGGGGTAAATACTGCTGCTGAATTAATTGCCACTTTATCCGCGCCAGCATTGAGTAGGTTACGAATATCAGCGATTTTACGCACACCGCCACCAACGGTTAATGGCACAAATACCGTTTCTGCCATACGCTCAACGGTATGATAGGTGGTATCGCGTTCATCACTGGTGGCAGTAATGTCTAAAAAAGTAATCTCATCAGCGCCTTGTTCGTTGTAACGCTGTGCTACTTCAACCGGGTCGCCTGCGTCTTTAATATCGACAAACTGTACGCCTTTGACCACGCGTCCATTATCAACGTCCAAACAAGGGATGATACGCTTTGCTAACATAGGGTCTTTCACCTTATAATCAATTTATCCGTAAGCGCTAGTCTAGCAAAATCACCGCCATATCAGGCAGGTTTTCGCAATATTATTATGCTTTTAACATTTCAGCGCAGAAATCCCCTACTTCTAAAGTAGTGGGATGAATGCGTTATTGATAACTACCCTTACTCCCTATGGTGTTATAATTAATAATTATAACGCCAATTAACAACAAGCTCCTTATGACCAAGCAAATCCTAAAAGCCCATAAAGTCAGGCTGTACCCCAATGAAGAACAGCAAGTATTCTTTGCCAAATCATTCGGCTGCACACGCTTTATCTGGAATAGGATGCTTAGTGACAAGATTGAGCATTACAACGAGCATAAGACCGAGCTTAAAAATACTCCTGCTCAATATAAAAAAGAGTTTGAATGGCTTAAAGAAGTCGATAGCCTGGCACTAGCCAACGTACAACAAAACCTTCGGACGGCTTACAGTAAGTTTTTCAAGCAAGGTTTAGGCTTCCCTACGTTCAAAAAAAAAGGAATTAAGGATAGTTATACGACCAACAACCAAAAGGGCACAGTGGCGATCACAGACAGCACTGTCAAACTGCCTAAAATTGGTCATATCCCCGCTAAGTTCCCAAGCAAGGTAAATGGCTTAATAAAATCAGCGACCATCAGCCGCACCCCATCAGGCAAGTACTATGTCAGCCTACTGGTTGAAACCATCGCTACAACACTGCCAAAAACCCACTCTAACATCGGCATTGATTTAGGACTGACTGACTTTATCGTCTTATCGGACAGCACGAAAGTTGCTAATCCTACCTTTTTATCTAAGCTGCAACATAAGCTTGCGAGAGAACAGAAAATACTAGCCAAACGCAGAGCCGTTGCCAAAGCGGATCAGCGCAAATTGTCTGACAGCCGCAACTATCAAAAGCAAAAAGTTAAAGTCGCCAAAGTCTACGAGCGTATCACGAATTGCCGAAAAGACTTTCTACACAAACTCTCATTCAATCTCATCAAAAACCACGATGTGATTGCGATTGAGGACTTAAACGTCAAAGGCATGGTTAAGAATAGAAAGTTATCTAAAGCCATATCAGACAGCTCATGGTCAACCTTCACCACCATGCTGAACTACAAGGCTGAATGGTACGGCAAAACGCTTGTCAAAATAGACCGATGGTATCCATCTTCTAAGACCTGCTCAGGGTGTGGTCACTTACTGACTAAGGCTGAGCTACCATTACAGGTGAGATCATGGAATTGTCCCAGTTGCTTGCAATCCAACGATAGAGACATCAACGCTAGTATCAACATCCTAAACGAAGGACTAAGGCTGGCAACACTCAAAACCGTCGGTGCGACGGGGTTAGCTTAGTCCATTTGCCTAACCGCTGATACAAAACATCGTATCAAGTATGGGTATTACCTAAGAAACCGCCACCTCTTTAGGTGGTGGGTGGTTCATCCAAAGTTTGCTCATGCGCGGTACAATTACTGTGATTACCGTCCACATTCGCCCTTTTAAAATTATTATTCCATTGCCATAAGTGAGATGTCATGTCCGTCTATACCCAGTTAACCAATGATCAGTTTGCCGCTTTTTGCCAGCGTTTCGGCGTATCCTTCGCGCGTGCCATTCCGATTACCCAAGGTATCAAAAACTCTAACTGGTTTATTCAGACGACTGATGATGTAGATGGCGCGCACTCTTATGTATTTACCTTATTTGAAGAGCGTCCACCAGAAGACATCGAAAAAATGGCGGTCATTTTAAATCAATTAGATGGTAAGTTGCCGGTCGCTGCGCCGTTGGCATTGGTTGATAGCGCAGAAAAATGCTATGTCATACGCTATGATAATAAAGCGATTACCTTGGTGCCTTGTCTGGCAGGCGCACATCCACAACAAACGACACAATCTATGTGTCATGAGATTGGTGCTGCTTTGGCAATGCTGCATGAGACCCTACAGGCATTACAGCCTGCAGAAGAATACGGCGTGCCTTTATATCCATGGGCGGAAGTACGCGACCGTGAAATGCAGTTTATGCCGGGTGACGAAGCCAAGCTGATGAGCGATATTTGGCAGTCATATAGCCAATTACCGCTTGCGACGTTGCCAAAAGGTTTATGTCATTTAGACATGTTCGCTGATAATACCTTATGGAACTTATCGTTAAATAATAGCCAAAAAGGCGAAGAGCGCTTAACGGGATTGCTAGACTTTACCGAAGTCAGCGTCGAGCATTATGTGATGGATATTGCTATCACTATTAATGACTTTTGTACGACTTGGGGTGATGCCGAGCAGGGCGAAACTGTCAATTTTGACCGCAGCAAAATGGCGGCATTTTTGCAAGGCTATGAATCCAAACGCCCGCTTAATAACGATGAAAAACGTGCCTTACCTGTTATGCTAGCCAAAGCGGCGGTTATCTTTTGGCTATTACGTTTAAACGTTATCCATTACAACCGTACGGAAGGGCGGACTGGCGATAATATCATGGTCAAAAACCCTGACCTGATGAAACGTCTGGCTGCGTATCATTGGGCGCATGTCGAAAAAGCGCAAAATACGGTGTTTGTATTGTTAGATAATCAATTAGCGTCTCAGAAAGATACTCAAATAACTGGTATCTTTAGCAGTATGACGCAAGCCGAGATAGCGCGTGAAAAATTGAGTAATAGTAGTGAGTACGCAATTAAAGAATATAGGCTCGACCAATTAGCATAGATTGTTTTTGTTCAACTACTCCTGTCTTAAAAACATAAAGGCGACCCCATGACCGATCAAGTTGACAACTGGCACAAACTGGCACGCTATGACACCAATATGCAAGGCGAACTACATGCCAATCTGCTACGTAACAATAACATTACGGTGTCTTTACAACCGTTAAGTGCCATTCCAGGCATGAACTCTGGCGTCGTGCTTTGGGTAGAAAATACCGAATTGGCACAAGCTAAGCGTATTTTAGAAGGGGTTGAAGGCGGCGATAATGTTGGTGCAGATTTACTGGCGAGTATGAGCGATGCTGAGCTGGGCATTACATCAGGTAATGAAGTTAATCATAACTCGCAGGACAGCTAAAATCAGTAATAGCAACAATAGTGACAATCGAGATAGCTAAATCAATCAAAGTAATAAGGGCGGTAAAGTATAAATGTGTCAACTCTTAGGAATGAACTGTAATACCCCAACTGATATTGGTTTTAGCTTTGCAGGCTTTCGTCGGCGCGGCGGTATGACGGACAGTCATGAAGATGGCTTTGGCATTGCGTTTTTTGAGCGCAGCGAATGTACCAATAATGACAACCTCAATGACAAAATGAGTGATGAAACGGCAAATGATTCAACTGGTCTGCGTCTGTTTCATGACAATCGTCCAAGCCATCTGTCACCAGTTGCCGATTTGGTCAATAATTATCCCATCAAAGCTATGAATGTGATTGCCCATATTCGTAAAGCCACTCAAGGGCAGAATTGCTTGGCGAATACCCATCCTTTCGTCCGTGAAGTGTGGGGCGAGCAGTGGGTATTTGCTCATAACGGACAGATGAATAGCGAGTTTATTAAACGCTGTCAGCGCCTGCAAGACAATGGTAATGCCTCACATTGCCAACCAGTCGGTAATACCGATTCTGAAATGGCGTTTTGTTATCTCGTTAATCGTCTGAAAAGCAGCTTTAAAACCCGTCCTGATGACCAAACACTGTTTAATTTTTTGACCACCCAATGTCGTTATTTATCCGCAAACGGTTTGTTTAATTGCCTAATCTCAAATGGTAGATGGCAATTGGCTTATGCTGGTAGCTTATTGTTTTATCTCACGCGTCAAGCGCCATTTGGTGAAGCAAAGCTTGCTGATGATGATTTAGCCATTAACTTTAGCGATGTGACTACCGACACGGATAAAGTGACGATTCTAGTTACTGTGCCATTGACTGAAAATGAAAAATGGCAACAGTTGGCAGTTAATGAATGTCTGATATTCCAAGATGGTGACGTCATTTATAAAGACAGCCCAAGTCAGCGTAAATTTTTGACCGTTGAGGAAGGAATTGCGGTAGCACGCGCGGTTGGAGCGAGTGTTTAGGAGTGGCGAATATTTTATGTTAATTAAATATACATTCCACAACAACGCTTAAACTTCTCACCTGACCCACAAACACAGGGCTGTTTTTGCGTGATAGTCATCTCGGTCGTAGGATCTAAGAAATACCAACGCGAACCATTATTGGAGTTGTCTGCCACTTTTACAAAGGCAGACAACTCATGATGTGCTTGCAACTTTTCTTCTAAAGTATCAGCCGCATTATCAGAGGTATTAAAGTAAGCTTTAAATTCAACTTGCGCATGACGCTTACCTAGCTTTGGCGTATGCGTAATGATCTCTAATCCTGCCCAGTCCGTCTCTTTTGCCCAACTCTCAATCGCCTGAATATCTAGTAAATTTTGCTGCGCGGGTAGCGTAGTCTTGACGATATATTCTGGCTTGACCAACACAAAGGCACTATAGCGCGTGCGCATCAATCGTTCAGCAGTGTCTGGCTTTGCGCTCTCAGCTTTATCCGTCTCTTCATTCAATAAACCGTCATGATAAGGCTGGCAGCAGTCTTTATAAAGTAGCGGTGCACTAACGGTATCCGATGACGGATTAATTTGGCAAGGGCAGATAGGAGGGAAGGTTGACATTATTTACTCGAATAATTATTCATTTTTAAAAGTTTTAAAGATTTCAATTTAGCCAGTTTTTGATCAATTCTGGCCATAGGCCGAGTTTTAGTTTTGCCCAAGGCGCTGGGTTACGTAACTGCTGCCAAAAGTCATCAAAGGGCGGCGCAAAATATACCAAGAGCGCAAGGATGACGTACAGTAGCAGATACCACCATTTGTCTTTGTGCTGATAGAACTTCATCGCTGTACCCGACGAGCGCTTCATTTTCATATTGGATAAATTCACACTATAGAGCTCATCCAATGCCAAATGCACCATGGCACCGCCAAATAAAAACAAGCCGTAAAACCAGCTTGCCGTTAGCGGGATGTCTAAAATATCATAGCTGATATAGGTTATTCCAAGCCCCAAGATTGCCATATAGGGTACAGAGTGGATAACGCCGCGATGCACGGTCATATTGGTAAAAATATAGAACACCACGTAACGCATAAAACCGTAGCCCGCCAGCCACAACGCCATCAGCGCCAGCAAACTCAGCTCACTGCGCCAATGCATCACCAAACCAAAGGCGAAGATAAAGGAGGTGATATTAAAGCCAAGTTTAATCGGTGTCGAATTATCAGAATCTAAATCAGGCAGCAGCCCACCAATGGTGCCAAGCGCCACGCACATCAAAAACCCTGCATCATCAATCAGTCCGGCTTTATAGACTGTTAAACTCATCGTACCACTAGCCATGAATGCAACATTTAAGTGGGTATTAAAATTTGCCATAAGAACTCATCAATAAGTAGCGCGCGAATGTCATTTCGAGCGGCTTGTCTAGCCGTAAAAAAGCGCTCCATGATACCATAGCCAAGCCAGTCGTCTAATAGAGATAGTCAATATGACCGCCACTGATTTACCCGCCAATCCTTATCCAACTGCTTCTTCTGATGTGCCTTTTAATGCAACTCTTGCTGCATCCATTAACAACCCATCTATATGCGACAGCAAGCTTGATGGCAGCTTTGCAGAAATTAACTGGCAAGCGCCATGGCTGTGTCACTTAAACCAGTTAGGCTATATAAGTAAAGCCATCACACGGCTAAGTGGCTTAAATAATGAGCCTGCTCAGACGGATAAACTCGAAAACATACCAGACATTATCGCAAAAGTGCTAAATACTGCGCTGCAGCAGCAGGCGGATAACTCACAACAGCCATTACCACAAACCAAACCTGCACATAACAATGAAGCCCAAACCCTAAGGTTTGTCTCGCAAAATGCATTACCAGAGGGCGAGGCGTACGAGAGTTTTATCGGCACGACTGGCAATATCCCGACACGCGATAATTTGCATGACTTATTTAACGGTAGTATTTGGCTGACTTTTCCCAAGACCAAAGCCTTGCTCAATTACTATCATATGCTAGAAATCGAGCAGCAAGGCATTGGCGCCAGTCGAGGGCGCGTCCGCGATACCATTACGGTATTTGATGAAAACGGCGCAGTGCTAGTCACAGCTGACCCTAGTATTGGTGAAGCGCTGATTAATTTTGACTGGCAGGGCAGTCTGGTAAGTACACGTGCGAAATGGGATGACCCAAAACAACCGAACAAGCACTCTCAGGCGGCAGTTTATATCTTTGGTCATGCCTTGCTTGAGCAATTGATACAGCCACGCAAACCGTTATGCGCGCACAGCATCGTGATAAATGTGGCACCAGATTTTTTTGCTTTATCGGCATCTGAGCGCATGCAATATTTGGATGATAACGTTGCTGACTACATAGATAAATTGTTATCACAAGAGGATGTCACGCCGCGTCAGCTTGCCCCTTTACCTATTTTGGGCGTGCCGCATTTTTGGGCGGAGAATGCCAGTCCTAGCTTTTATGATGATAACCATGTATTTCGCAACGGTCGGCGCCGTAAAAAATGACATATGATGTCATACCTTGCCAATAAACCGTTAAGCCACTGTTACGTTTACGATTGTGCCACGATTTGCCTACGTCTAGACGTTAACAAAGCGCGGCTTATTTGTTATGGTAAAAGGACAGTACTGTTAAACGCAAAGGATATGCTTATATCTTTCGTTAATGAAACTTTTATTAATTTAACAACCCATCTGGCTATGTCATTTAGCTGTCACTAGTACTTCGCTATTATTTAGCAACTATCAGCTGGGTATAAGTACGGCCATTAAGCTTGATTGAGTTAATAAGAATTGAGACACCATCTATTTAGCCACCAGTATCAGCATAAACGCTTATTGATTTAGTAGTATTTATCTCATAGCCATTTATGTTCAGGATTTATAACAACGATAAGGAAGCTACCATGAGTGATATTTTTAATGTAAAAGATACCATTTCGGTCGATGGCAAGGAGCATGCCTATTATAGCCTGCCAAAGCTGACCAAAACTTACGAAAACATCAGCAAATTGCCATTCTGCATGAAAATCGTCTTAGAGAATCTTTTGCGTAACGAAGACGATGGGCAGTCTGTTGGTAAAAACCATATTGAAGCCGTTGCCAATTGGGACGCAGGCGCAGAAGCGTCAAAAGAAATTGCTTTTATGCCAGCACGTGTTGTCCTGCAAGATTTCACCGGTGTACCCTCGGTGGTTGATTTGGCAGCGATGCGTGATGCAGTGGTTGAGCTTGGTGGTCGTGCTGAGCAGATTAACCCATTTATCCCTAGTGAATTGGTCGTTGACCACTCTGTACAGGTTGATGCTTACGGCCGCGAAGATGCGCTAGATCTCAACGAAAAGATTGAATTTAAACGTAACAATGAGCGTTATGAGTTCTTGCATTGGGGACGTAATGCCTTTGAAAACTTCGTGGTTGTACCACCAGCAACCGGTATCGTACATCAGGTTAACCTTGAGTATCTAGCACGCGTGGTCATGGCCGCGGATGTCGATGGTGAGCTGACCGCTTATCCTGATACGGTATTTGGTACGGACAGTCATACCACCATGATTAATGGTATTGGTGTGCTTGGTTGGGGTGTGGGCGGTATTGAAGCGGAAGCGGCAATGCTTGGTCAACCATCATCGATGCTGATTCCACAAGTCGTTGGCTTTGAGCTGACGGGCAAATTAACCGAAGGCGTGACCGCAACGGATTTGGTACTACGTGTCGTTGAGATGTTACGTGCACATGGCGTGGTTGGTAAGTTCGTCGAATTCTATGGCGAAGGTTTGCACAGCATGCCACTCGCTGACCGTGCAACGATTGCTAACATGTCACCAGAGTATGGTGCGACCTGTGGTATCTTCCCGATTGACCAAATGGCGATTGATTATCTGCGTCTATCTGGACGTGATGAAGCGCAAATCGAATTGGTTGAAAAGTATGCCAAAGCGCAAGGCTTATGGCACGATGCCGATACGCCAGCCGCGACTTACTCAAGTAAGCTAGAGTTGGATTTATCATCGGTACAGCCAGCCCTTGCCGGTCCGAACTTGCCACAACAGCGTATCAACTTATCTGATATGCACGAAAAGTTTGGCGAAACTTTAGAAAAAATGACCAAAGATCGCAAGTCAGAAGTTGCAGGTAAAGTACGCTTCGACCAAGAAGGCGGCGAGCAAGAGCAAGCGGATAGACTGTATGCTAAGCCTAACGTTTACTCTGACGTCAATATTAATGATACAAGCCATAAATTGCGTGATGGTTCAGTCGTCATCGCAGCGATCACCTCATGTACCAACACATCAAACCCTGCGGTAATGATTGGTGCAGGCCTAGTGGCGAAAAAAGCCGCTGCTAAAGGTCTAAAAGCCAAGCCATGGGTCAAGACTTCGCTGGCACCTGGTTCAAAAGTGGTGACCGATTATCTTGAAAAAACCAAGCTGATGGATGAGTTGGAAAAAACAGGCTTCTATTTGGTTGGTTATGGCTGTACGACATGTATTGGTAACTCAGGACCATTGCTTGAGAGTATTGAGCAAGGCATTGAGGAGAACGACTTGGTCGCTGCTGCCGTGCTATCAGGTAACCGTAACTTTGAAGGTCGCATTCACTCACATGTGAAAGCCAGCTACTTAGCGTCACCACCGCTTGTCGTTGCTTATGCGCTGGCAGGTACCGTCGATATCGATATGACAACCCATCCGCTAGGTCAGGATCAAGACGGCAATGACGTTTATCTAAAAGACATCTGGCCAACGTCGGATGAGATTAATGAGTTGATTGCTAATAATATCGATGCGGATATGTTCCGCAAAAACTACGGTGAAGTGTTTGACGGTAGTAAAGCATGGAACGCCATTAGTTCAGCCGACAGCCAGTTGTATCCATGGAGCGAAGAGTCTACGTACATTAAGAACCCACCGTTCTTTGATGGTATGACCATGGAGCCAGAAGGTATCCTCGATATCGAAGGCGCACGTATCTTGGGTCTATTCGGTGATTCGATCACCACTGACCATATTTCACCAGCCGGTAACATCGATGCAGGCTCACCGGCAGGTAAGTACCTGCAAGAGCGCGGTGTGATGGAAGCCGATTTCAACAGCTATGGCTCACGCCGTGGTAACGATGCGGTCATGACTCGCGGTACTTTTGCCAACATCCGTATCAAAAATACCATGATGGGTGGTAAAGAGGGCGGCTACACTTATTATTTCAGCGGCGATAGCGCTACGCTAAAAGACGGCGAAGAAATGGCCATCTATGACGCAGCGATGAAGTATAAAGAAGATAAGCGTCCGCTCGTGGTACTTGGCGGGGCAGAATATGGTTCTGGCTCTAGTCGTGACTGGGCTGCGAAGGGTACGATTTTGCTCGGTGTAAAAGCGGTATTGACCAGCTCGTTTGAGCGTATTCACCGCTCAAATCTAGTCGGCATGGGCGTGTTGCCATTGACCTTTAAAGACGGTGAAAATGCAGAGACTTATCACCTAGACGGTTCTGAGGTGCTTAGCATCACCGGTCTCAATAATGGGGAAAGTAAAACCGCCAAGGTTACGGCCACACGTGCTGATGGCTCAACGGAGAGCTTTGATGTCAATGTCATGCTGCAGACGCCAAAAGAACGCGAATATGTGCGTCATGGCGGCGTATTGCACTATGTATTGCGTCAACTAGCTGCAGACAGTAAAAACGCGGCGTAATGGTTAATTAGGTTTAATATGACAAAAAGCCCAACCCCTATTGAAATGGGGTTGGGCTTTTCTATTATGTGCTTCTTGCTTTTGATAGATTAACGGATGGACTCTACTGATTTAGAATCGATTGTCTTACGGTTATCAGGTTTTGAACCATTGACTGTTGAGATTTCTTTGTGATAAATTCTTTCTACTATGCCATCTTGACTACCGCTTATGCCTTTACGGCCGCAGTGAGACCCGCCCTCAATCCATACATCGCAGTGAGGTTGAGGAACACCTTTACCTTCTTTATAGCATAGACGCCCGCCCCCATTTTTTTTCATACAAGTGCCGTTACCGTTCTGATAACCACTAACAGCCTGTGCAGGGACACTGATTAATAAGCCAGATAGACCTAAGAAAAATACTTTCATAAAAAACGCTTTCATGAGTGCTCTCCTTAATTTCATGGTATCAAGATTGATAACCACTGCTATCCTTTAATATTGACTTAATATATCTATATCGTCAACTATGAATATAATCCTAAGTTTTTGTATTCCAAGCCTTTATAATTACAAATAGGGACGTCAATCAATATATAGTGGAGTGTTTTATGTCTGTAAAAGCCTATTGAGTGGATAGTGTGTCTTTTTAACATTTTCAGCGCAGAATTCCCCTACTTCTAAAGTAGAGGGATGAATGCGTCAGACTTTTGATATGGTACAATAGCTTCGTGCCAAAACAAATCCTAAAAGCCCATAAAGTAAGATTATACCCTAATGAGGGTCAGCAAATATTCTTTGCTAAATCATTTGGTTGCACACGCTTTATTTGGAATAAAATGCTTAATGATAAGATTGAGCACTATAAAAAAACCAAGACCGAATTAAAAAATACTCCTGCTCACTATAAAAAAGAATTTGAATGGCTTAAAGAAGTCGATAGCTTGGCACTGGCTAATGTACAGCAAAACCTAAGAGCTGCCTATAACAAGTTTTTCAAGCAAGGCGCAGGCTTCCCAAAATTCAAGAAAAAAGGAATTAAGGATAGTTATACGACCAACAACCAAAAGGGCACAGTGGCGATCACAGACAGCACCGTTAAACTGCCTAAAATAGGTCACATCAAGGCTAGACTCCCAAGTAAAATAAACGGCTTAATAAAGAGCGCCACCATCAGCCGCACCCCATCAGGCAAATACTACGTCAGCTTACTGGTTGAAACCATCGCTACAACACTGCCAAAAACTCACTCTAACATCGGCATTGATTTAGGACTGACTGACTTTATCGTCCTATCAGATGGCAGCAAAGTTGCTAATCCTAAGTTTCTATCTAAACTGCAAGACAAGCTTGCACGTGAACAGAAAATACTGGCCAAACGCAGAGCCGTTGCCAAAGCGAATCAACGCAAGCTGTCTGACAGCCGCAACTATCAAAAGCAAAAACTCAAAGTCGCCAAAGTCTACGAGCGTATCACGAATTGCCGAAAAGACTTTCTGCATAAGCTATCATTCACTCTCATCAAAAACCACGATGTGATTGCTGTTGAGGACTTGAACGTCAAAGGCATGGTTAAGAATAGAAAGTTATCTAAAGCCATATCAGACAGCTCATGGTCAACCTTTGCTGCCATGCTGAACTACAAGGCTGAATGGTACGGTAAAGAGGTAGTCAAAGTAGACCGATGGTATCCTTCGTCTAAGACCTGCTCAGGCTGTGGGCACTTACTCACAAAGGCTGAGCTACCATTACAGGTGAGATCATGGAATTGTCCGAGTTGCCAGCAAAAGCATGATAGAGACATAAACGCCAGTATCAACATCCTCAACGAAGGACTAAGGCTGGCAACACTCAAAACCGTCGGTACGACGGGGTTAGCTTAGTCCATTTGCCTAACCGCTGATACAAAACATCGTATCAAGTATAGGTATTACCTAAGAAACCGCCACCTCTTTAGGTGGTCGGTAGTTCATTGATTAACCCTTCTCAGTCAACAGCTTAATCCCCAAGCCAATAAACACCACACCACTTACTCTATTTAAAAGCACTTCTATCGCAGGATTTTTACGCAGATTTTCACTGAATTTTGACGCCAATAATGCCAAGCACAAGCACCATATAAAGCCGGTCACAGCAAAGGTTAGGCCTAAAACAATGAAAGACACCATGTTATAAGCATAACTGGCATCGATAAACTGCGGGAAGAATGCGAGGAAAAATAGAGCAACCTTTGGATTAAAGGTATTGGTGAGTACACCTTGTTTATATATTTGCCAATGATCTAGAGTCTTAGCGAACGAAGATTTTTCTTTTTCTTGTAAACTCTCGGCTATCAAAGGCTGCTGCTTGCTCATAAGCATTTTTACGCCCAAATAACATAAGTAGCTAGCACCAATATATTTGACGATCATAAATGCCAGTGGGGAATTTGCCAAAATGATGGACAAGCCCAGCGCTGCTAACAACGTATGGACTAAAATGCCTGAGATGATACCTAACACAGAATAAAACCCTGCTCGGCTACCCTGTGAAATGCTACGGGTGATGATATACATGCTATCACTGCCAGGGGTTAGGTTTAGCAAAATGGCTGCCATGACAAACCCTAGATAATTCTCGATACCAAACATAGCCAAGACCTCCTTGTGATAGCAGTTAAGCTCGATATTTTATAGAGCGCCATTAGAGTGCATTCTATCAATATTCCCAAGGGCTTATATACAGTCAATGAAAAGTAATATCGATACATCACGCGCTGCTGATATCAGTTTTTCTTGCTTGCTGTGTCTGCGCAGGCAGAGGCTACAAAAAATTGATATCAGCAATACCGTAGGGTTTATAGGATATTTTGACTATAGCTTTGATAGCCATCTGCAGAAATAACAGGCATAAAAAATCCCAGTCACCGTATGATGACTGGGATTTTTTATTGTTCGCTTATTAGTCTAACCTGAATGCTTAGAAGATGCTAAGCAAAAGTGCTAATAAGTGACGCCGAATAGTGGCGTCCCCAGGGGGATTCGAACCCCCGTTACCGCCGTGAAAGGGCGGTGTCCTAGGCCTCTAGACGATGGGGACGCATAGAGTGTTATAACCAGTGGTTACAACGGTACTTCACAATATCAGAGTGCTTATCTATTAAATAGAGCAAGCCTTGCCTAGGTGCTGATATCGTCCTACTAGCGAGTATTTATATCAAGTTTCAGTAGTACTGAGCGTTGCGATAAATAGTATGGTGGAGCTAAACGGAGTCGAACCGTTGACCCCTTGCATGCCATGCAAGTGCTCTACCAACTGAGCTATAGCCCCTCGCTAAGAGTGTGCGTATTTTAGGTAAGACGAGCAGTCTTGTCAACCGCTATTTTAAAAATAATGCATAAATATGCGAAAAAAAGCGATTTAGTCACTTAACCATCTTAAATTAGCGCGGATTTTGCTTGATGGCAATCTCTTTTAGGGCTTTATCGGTAAAGAATTCTTCCTCAGTGAGGTTAGAGCTGTTGTCAGAAAAAATGATGGCACAGCATTCCGTTGGGATATACTGACCGCCTTTTTCTCGGACAGTGCTGATTCCTTTAAAACCAATAATGTCAGAATTGCTTAATTTATCTAAATTCTGCTTGGTGTAATGACAGTAGGTGTTGTATATCCACTTTAAATCTTCAAAGTCTTGACCCGTGGTCAGGGTAAGCTTTGCGTCATAAAGCTCTTTTACGATGGCATCATAGTATTTTTGCGCTTCTTTGAGCGTGTTAAAGACATAGTCTTTGCTTTCTATCGTGACGGTTTTGGCGACCATGGTTCTTTCCAATAATGAAGAGGTTTAATAATTAGAGGTTAGTAATATCTACTAATAACGTAAAAAGGGTCAGAACTGGCCTGACCCTTTTACATTCGAAAACTTTAACATTTTCAGCGCAGAAATCCCCTACTTCTAAAGTAGTGGGATGAATGCGTTATTGATAACTACCCTTACTCCCTATGGTATTATAATTAATAATTATAACGCCAATTAACAACAAGCTCCTTATGACCAAGCAAATCCTAAAAGCCCATAAAGTAAGATTATACCCTAATGAGGGTCAGCAAATATTCTTTGCTAAATC
>NZ_JASDCF010000023.1 GCF_030408035.1 Psychrobacter sp. APC 3426 | reverse complement strand
ATATCTATAATGAGAGGCGACCGCATTTGAGTTTAAATATGCTAACACCGAACCAAGTCCATAGAAATATAGGATATAACTCTCAAAGAAAAAGTCAGATACTTGCAGTATCTGACTTCTCATAAACCCTCAACCTATTCTAGGACGGGACATTATATCAAACCACATCTAGAACACTCGGTTCAGACCGTTCAATGCTGCTACTCGATAGGCTTCTGCCATCGTTGGATAGTTAAACGTGGTATTTACAAAGTACTCTAAAGTAGCGTTACACTTCATCACCGCTTGACCAATATGAATAATCTCTGAGGCATGGTTACCATAACAATGGATACCTAGAATCTCAAGCGTCTCACGGTGGAACAAAATCTTAAGGACGCCTGAACGCTCACCAATGATTTGCGCACGTGCCAAATGTTTAAAGAACGCTTGCCCCACCTCATAAGGAACTTTTTCATCCGTCAGCTCTTGCTCGGTTTTACCAATACAAGAGATTTCAGGAATGGTATAGATACCCGTCGGCACGCTTGATACTGGCTCCGCATCACTATCGCCAACCATAAACGCCGCCGCACAGCGCCCTTGGTCGTAAGCTGCAGATGCCAAAGATGGCCAACCAATCACATCACCAGCCGCGTAGATATTGTCCACTTCCGTACAGTAAGTATCATCCACTTTTAGCTGACCACGGCTATTGGCTTCAAGACCAATGGCTTCGAGATTTAACCCTTCGGTGTTACCTGAGCGACCATTCGACCATAAAATAGCATCAGATTTGATACGCTTACCGCTCTTTAGATGCAGGACGACGTAATCATCATGCGTTTCTAGGTAATCAATCTCTTCATTGCTACGAATCAGTACGCCAAACTGTCTAAAGTCATGGGCGATAGCATCACTAATCTCACTATCGAGATAACTGAGCAATTGGTTTTGGTTATTAATCAAATCAACTTTATAACCAAGACCGGTGAAAATAGAAGCATACTCACAGCCAATCACCCCTGCACCATAAATGATGATTTTTTTGACCACATAATCCATTTGCAGAATCTTATCGGAGTCAAATACGCGCGGGTGATTAAAGTCTAAGATTTCAGGACGATAAGGACGGCTACCAACCGTAATAATGGCTTTATTAAAAGTCACGGTCTCAAAGGCACCATCGTCTTTTTCGACATTCAAAGTATGTGCATCAATAAAGCTGGCCCAACCGTGAATCACTTCAATACGGTTGCGCTCGTAAAAACGAGTATGGGTACTTACCTGATTGCGGATGACTTTACGGGCATTGGTCAGCACTTTATTTAGCGGTACTTGCTTATACTCCATCGCCTTAGTAAACATAGGATCACGGCGGAAGTTAATCAAGTTGAAAACTGACTGACGCAGCGCTTTACTCGGTATCGTCCCTACGTGGGTCGAATTCCCACCGACTTGCTCACGTGGATCAATAACAGCGACCTTTTTACCAGATTTTGTCAGCTTCATCGCCGCGGCTTCACCAGCAGGTCCAGCCCCTAATACGACAATATCGTACTCGTACTGATGCTTGTCCGCCTTTACAGGACGAGAGTCTTTGGTAAAACCTGTTTTGATATCAATGCGGGTATCATCTAGCGGATTGACCAAGTCAGGGTGATGCATGATGTCATCAGTGACTTGCTCATGAGTTTGCTCTATTTTTTCTTTCTTGTCTTTGCCTACAGTGTGTTCAGGGTTGGGCACACGACCGCTTTCTTTATTTGATACTTCAGTGTGAACATCTTCACCGATATCATTAGTAGCATCGCTTGGTTTTTTACTTCCCATTGTGTCCTCTTTATATTTATTAAGGTATTTATTATTTGGGGCGTATCCTCACTCTGAGCATTAAATGTAAAATAGGCTAACAATGAGTACACGCCCTAGGCGGTGAATCAATAAAACACTATTAAAGTGCTACTTATCACGGCGCTAAAGCGTGCCTACCATACGTTGAGATAGGATATTTTGCAATGTCCAATGCCCAGTAAGACTCTGCTTCCCCTCATCAATCTGTGGACGCACGCTAATCACATACTCCGTACCCAAGCTTGGCTTAAAGTCATCAATCCAGTCATAAGGAATCTGAAACACGCTACCGTCTTTACTCGATTTTGCCAACAAGCACTGCATCGGTAGGGCAGAAGCACAGGCCACGCGATTTGGCATGATGGTTAGAGTTTGTGCTTCACCCAATACGATGGTCGGAACATAGCGCGGCTCAGGTACTGGCTCACGCGCAAAAGGTGATGTCTGACAGGCACTAAGCAAAGTCGCCATGCTTAATAAACTGGCCAATAATAAGGGCTTCTTGCTAAACTGAAAGGATAAGCTCATAAGGTTCTCTATCTGAAAGTGGTCTTGTAATAAATGAGAGTGTATTAATTATTATTTGCTAAAAAGATGAATAAAGGATTAACCGATGCGGCGTTTTAGACCCGTCATCTGCAGAATACGAGTGGCAATTTCCTCAACAGACATCTCAGAGACATCAAGGCTTGGAATACCATGCGTGATATAAATTCCTTGTATCGCACGCTGTTCTTGTTGAACCTGCTGATAGCTTGAGTAACGGCTGCCTGCACGACGCTCCTGTCGTATCTTTACCAAACGATCTGTATCAATGGACAACCCAAATAATTTGTCTTTGTGATCACGCAGGGCTTTTGGCAACTGATTGTCATATAAGTCATCTTCGGTTAGCGGGTAATTGGCCGCACGGATACCGAATTGTAACGCAAGATATAGTGACGTCGGTGTTTTACCTGAACGTGATACCCCAACCAAAATAATATCTGCGGCATTGTAGTGACGCGTACGCGCACCATCATCATTGTCTAATGCAAAATGAACGGCATCGATACGTTCTTTATAGGTCTCAGAATCGACGTCGTCATGAGCATGGCCAGAATGACCATCAGGCTCTACCCCTGTTTCTTCGGCGACGCGTCCAATTAAGCCTTCATACATGTCCAGGTTACAGCTTTGCGCTGAGTTAATCGTCTCACGAATCTCAGGGCTGACAATGGTATCAAACACCAACGGCAGCATCCCATCTCTTTGATAGGCCATGTTGATTTGTTCAACAGCATCTTCAGCACGTTCGATACTATCTACATAAGGCAAGACTCTGGTCTCAAATGGTACCGAAGCAAATTGACTCAAAATAGCGCGACCCAATGTCTCAGCGGTAATCGCTGTACCATCTGAGATAAAAAATGCCGTTCTAATGGCTTGTGAGCTGTCTAAGTTTAGCGCATGGCGGTTTTGGATAGTCGGATTCACCTGTTCAGCTGGATTGCTTGAGTACATAACTTTGACACCTCGGTTGAAAACTCAATAGTAATCTTCATGTAGCGTTAATCTAATATTAGTCGGGCTTAACTGTTAATCGTCACGGCTTATCATTGGTCACTTATAAAGTAGCAACTCATAAACGAGTCGTTTATAAGTGATTCATAAATAATCATCAAATATTAATGCTGATAATGCACCATGATATAGCAGTAAAAACCCTGCCTTTATGGTCTACATTATACGCACAATAGCGTCTTAATAGAAATCAATGTTACAGGCGTACACTTAGAAACTGATACATATATAGCAGACGAAAACATCGTTAATATGCACTAATATCTAACAATATTTAGTAGCATCATACTATGTTTTGAAAATGACATTAGATGGTTATAGTTAGTCATAAATAAGTGCTTATAGTTTCATAACTTTTTAAATTTTGTCAAATGATTACAGTAGCCTGGTTTCGGTCTCACATGATCTACTTATCTAACTTCACCTTATCATGTCATTTATAGGTCATATTGGTGGTTATCACTCTTACTTAAAAATCATAAAGTATCAATATAGCGTTGTTTATCCACATTTTTGACGTGATACAAAAGTGAGCTTTTTAGAATACTGCCCTAAATTATGTAGCAAACCCCACAATTTGTATCTTTTTCACAAGTTTTTTGGTTCAACCCCTCGAAATTCTCTAAATATAGCGGTATAATTGACCGTTATAATCTTTACTAAATAACCTTATTTTCTGGAGTTATCATGGCAGCGCAATCTACAGCACTTGTAATCAATCTGGATCAGCTAGGAAAAAACGACATTGATATGGTCGGTGGTAAGAATGCCTCGCTTGGCGAGATGATCAGCCATCTTTCTGATTTGGGTGTCAGTGTTCCAGGCGGTTTTGCCACCACTTCAAATGCGTTCAACCGTTTTTTGACAGAGACGGGCTTACTAGACAAAATTAATAGTGAGTTAAAAACGCTTGACGTTAATGACGTTAACAAGCTTGCTGCTACTGGTAAAAAAATCCGTACTTGGATTATTGAGCAAGAGCTACCAAGCGACCTTGAAGCAGAAGTACGCAAGTCTTTTGAAACGATGAGTGGCGGCGAAGATATTGCAGTTGCTGTACGTTCTTCTGCGACTGCCGAAGATTTGCCAGATGCCTCATTTGCCGGTCAACAAGAGACCTTCTTGAATATCCGTGGTATTGATAACGTCCTGTTAGCGATTAAAGAAGTATTTGCGTCTCTTTATAATGACCGTGCTATCTCTTATCGTGTACACAAAGGTTTTGAGCATGAAGGTGTTGCTCTATCTGCCGCCGTACAGCGTATGGTACGCTCAGAAACTGGCGCTGCTGGTGTCATGTTCACGCTAGATACCGAAAGTGGTTTTGATCAAGTGGTATTTATCACCTCAAGCTACGGCCTGGGTGAAATGGTTGTACAGGGTGCGGTTAACCCAGACGAATTCTATATCTCTAAGCAATTGCTAGCCAATGGCAAGCCTTCGGTTATTCGCCGTAACCTAGGTAGCAAGCATAAGAAAATGATTTATGGTGATGAAGGTAGCACCACCAAATCTGTGAAAACAGTCGATGTTGAAAAACAAGAGCGTATGCAGTTCTCACTAACGACTGAAGAACTGACCTCTTTAGCCAAGCAGGCCGTTACCATTGAAAAGCATTATGGCCAAGCAATGGATATCGAGTGGGCAAAAGATGGCGATAGCGGTGAAATCTTTATCGTTCAAGCCCGTCCAGAAACCGTCAAGAGCCGTCAAGACAGCAATGTCATGGAACGCTATATCATCGATACTACTGATGCCAAAGTACTGTGTGAAGGTCGTTCAATCGGTCAGCGTATCGGTTCAGGTAAAGTGCGTATCGTTAGCAACCTAAACGAGATGGACAAGGTAGAAGAAGGCGACGTATTGGTATCAGACATGACGGATCCGGATTGGGAACCAGTCATGAAACGCGCCTCTGCTATTATTACCAACCGTGGTGGTCGTACCTGTCACGCTGCTATCATCGCTCGTGAGCTAGGTGTACCAGCTATCGTAGGTTGTGGTAACGCCACTGAGCTATTGGTTGATGGTCAAGACGTCACTGCTTCTTGTGCCGAAGGTGATACTGGTTTCATCTACGAAGGTCAGATTGACTTTGAAGTACAGACCAACTCTGTTGAGTCTATGCCAGAGCTTGCCTTTAAAGTGATGATGAACGTTGGTAACCCAGATCGAGCCTTCTCATTCACGCAAATGCCAAACGAAGGTATTGGTCTTGCGCGTCTTGAATTTATCATCAACCGTATGATTGGTGTGCATCCAAAAGCACTATTGAACATGAACAGCTTGCCACGTGAAATCTCACAAGCAATCCAAGAGCGTATCGCAGGTTATGCCTCACCTGTTGACTTTTATGTTGATAAATTGGTTGAAGGCATCTCAACACTAGCCGTTGCCTTTATGGATCAGCCAGTGATCGTTCGTATGTCAGATTTCAAATCAAACGAATATGCTAACTTGCTAGGTGGTAAGTTATACGAGCCATCAGAAGAAAACCCAATGCTTGGTTTCCGTGGTGCTAGCCGCTATGTGTCTGACAACTTCCGTGACTGCTTTGAGCTTGAGTGTAAAGCGCTGAAACGTGTACGTGATGAGATGGGCTTGACCAACGTCGAGATTATGATTCCATTCGTTCGTACTGTTGGCGAAGCCAAAGAAGTCATCGAGTTACTGGAGAAAAATGGTCTAAAACGTGGCGAGAATGGTCTACGCGTCATCATGATGTGTGAGCTACCAACCAACGCCCTATTGGCAGAAGAGTTCCTAGAACACTTCGATGGTTTCTCAATCGGCTCTAACGACTTGACTCAGTTAACGCTAGGCTTAGACCGCGATTCAGGTATCGTCTCACATTTATTTGATGAGCGTGATCCTGCTGTTAAGAAGCTATTGTCTATGGCTATCAACGCTTGCCGTAAAGCTGACAAATACATCGGTATCTGTGGTCAAGGCCCATCTGACCATCCAGATCTTGCTTTCTGGCTCATGGAACAAGGTATCAGCTCAGTGTCATTAAACCCTGACTCAGTACTAGATACTTGGTTCTTCTTAGCTGGTGAAGAAGCAAAATAACCCGTAACGTTAAGTCAAAGCGGTAACTCACAGTCGTTAACAATATAACCATTAGGGTCTATTTAAAAATGTGGTGGTGTATCAAAAAGTATGCTGGAGTAATAAAGGGAGGGTGACAGTCAAAGCAAGATGATATATTTGAGGTTATGAAGACACAAATACAGATCAATTGCCCCGACTGTCACAGTCCCAGTTTTTCGATACATGGCATAAAAAGCTATGGCAAGCAGAACTACCAATGCAAGGACTGCAAACGCCAATTTATTGGCGATCATGCGGTAACCTATAACGGCTGTCACTCTAGAATAGAAGATCTCATACGACTGATGACTGTCCGAGGTTGTGGTGTTAGAGACATAGCCGTTATAGCCAAGGTTAGCATTGGTAAAGTACTTGGCACCATAGGCTCATCTGTTTATAAGATCGCGCCTAAGAAGCGATATTATGAACGCTTAGAGGTTGATGAGTTCTGGACTTACGTGTATCGCAAGAAGCGTAAAGTCTGGCTCATCTACGCTTATGACCGTGCTACTAATGAGATTGTCGCTTATGTCTGGGGCAAACGTGACCTAAAAACGGCTAAGAAGTTAAGAGCACGTTTAAAGCAGCTTACAGTCAGCTATGGCTCGATTAGCATGGACAACTGGGACAGTTTTATAACCGCCTTTAAAAGTGATAACAAACGAATTGGCAAACAGCATACGGTAGGCATTGAAGGCAATAACTGCCGTCTTAGACACCGATTGCGTCGGGCGGTTAGAAAGACTTGTTGCTTCTCAAAAAAGCTTGATAATCACTTTAAAGTATTCGATCTGGTGTTCTTTTATGTCAATTATGGCTACGTCTGATGCCAGCATACTTTTTAGAACACCACCAAATATTTTATTTACTAATATAGCCAGTGATATAATCGCCCACACATGGTATTAGGTATTGATAGTAACGAAGATATATTTTTAACAATAAAAATGAATGCGGTGGTGTTATCATATGATGTTGATAATTACTGTTAAACAAAAACTACTTAAAAAGTTAGACGTCAGCGCTAGCATAAGGACTATAAAATGAATATGGCAACACAAGAAGGCAAGCTTTGGATGAATGGCACGATGATCGAACAGCCAGATGCCAAAATCCATGTACTGACGCATAGCCTACATTATGGCATGGCGGTATTTGAAGGTGTGCGTGCTTACCAAACTGCTGACAACCGCACGGCGATTTTTCGCCTAAAAGAACACACTGAGCGTTTGCTAGGGTCTGCAAAGATTTTTCAAATGAGTGTGCCTTTTGATGCAGCGGCACTTGAACAAGCACAAAAAGATGTGGTCAAACAAAATAACTTAGCAGAAGCTTATATCCGTCCGCTGATTTGGTTTGGTGCTGAAAAACTGGGTCTGTCATCGCGTGATAATAGTGTTAATGCGATGGTCGCAGCATGGCATTGGGGTGCATACCTAGGTGAAGACGGTATCAAAAATGGTATTCGTGTAAAAACCTCATCATTTACGCATCACATGACCAATGTGACCATGTGCAAAGCCAAAGCATCTAGTAACTATCCTGTGTCTATTATGGCCAATCAAGAAGTCACGCGTAACGGCTATGACGAAGCCATCTTGATGGATCCGCAAGGTTATGTTTGCCAAGGTGCTGGCGAGAACTTATTCTTAGTCAAAGACGGTGTGCTGCATACGCCGGACTTAGGTGGCGGCGCGCTGGATGGTATCACCCGTCGTACTATTATTCAGTTTGCTGAAGACTTAGGTATCAAAGTCGTTGAACGCCGTATCACTCGTGATGAGTTCTACTTAGCAGATGAAATCTTTATGACTGGTACGGCAGCTGAGGTCACACCAATTCGTGAATACGATGATCGTACTATCGGCAATGGTGGCCGTGGTCCGTTGACTGAGAAATTGCAAACCTTGTACTTTGACGTAGTACATGGCCGTAATGAGCAGTATATGGATTGGTTAAGTTTTATTGACTGATTTTAAAACTGCATTTTATTTTTAAAACTATATTGTATGAACAAAAAAGCTAAGGCTGTTTTTAAGTCTTAGCTTTTTTGTTGAGTGATATTAATCGGTATTCTAAAGTGAAGTTCATACACTATAACTACTAATGATAAGCTCGCACATAATTTATGGATGCGGTATCATAACGTCGCTTAGTTTTAAGCTATATCTTGCTATGGTGTCCATTTATAAACACGGATGCTTAGCATGTCGATTCTTAAAGCAGGTGCGTTCAAATTGCGAGCGTCATAGGATCTTGTTTTTTAGCTAAGTCTGGTTTTACTTTGAATAGATTAATGGAGAAGCCATTGAGAGTCTTACATTTTGTCACTGGTGGCTTTTCAGGAGCCACAAAAGTTGCTATTGATTTGGTCGAGGCTCACAATCAAATCGAATCAACGGACAACCTATTAGTACTGCGTCGTAAAAAAACGACCGTACCAGAAAAGCTAGCTGAACTTGAAGATAAAGGTATCGATTACAAGGTTGTCACAGGTACTACCCATCTTGCGACTGTCCATGAATTAAAAAAACTATGTGAGCAATGGCGACCTGATATATTAGTTGCGCATGGATTTCCTGAGCATTTATTGGGAAGACGAGCAGGGCTATTGGCACAAGTACCTTACCTAGTACAAGTGGAACACAATTCTAAAGAGCGCTATACACCATGGAAGCTATACCAAACGCGTAAACTAAGCAAATCTACAGCCAGTATTGTGGCAGTCTCTGAAGGTGTGGCTCAGGTATTGTCTGAGCAAGATCTTCACGCACCCATTCAAGCCATTCCAAATGGTATCGACACCACTCGATTTGGTGGTGCTAATCTCTTACCTGTTGAGGAGAGATCACAAGATCTTATTATGGTGGGAAGGTATGCTAAAAGTAAGGATCACGTAACTCTAATTGAAGCACTGAAGCATTTAAAGAAAAAAGGAGTCAGTCCTACCCTTACTTTGGTTGGTAGTGGGCGCAAGCATTACCAAAAAGAAGTACATGATTTGGTTGATCGCTATGAGCTGCACAATCAAGTGACCTTTATAGAGTACAGTAGTGAAGTTGAAAAACTATTGCTGCAACATAAGGTGTTTGTCATGTCGAGCCGTTTTGAGGGGCTGAACCTAGCGGTGCTAGAAGCGATGGCAAGTGGCTGTATCGTAGTGGGAAGTACTGCAATGGGCGTGAAAGAATTAATTGATGACAAAAAGGATGGTTTTTTGTTTCCTATCGGAGCAGTAACAGAGCTGGCAGATATCATCGAGACTGTTCTATCTAATCCATCAAACTACCAAGCACTAGCAACGGCAGCTAGAGAGAAAGTTTTAGTTCATTATGATAAAAAACAGGTCACTCAAGCGTATTATCAATTATTTCAGAATTTATTAACGAGCTGTTAATTATTATAAAGTTTTTAATGTGAGTGCTGTATGAATAAAGAAGATCTAACAATTGGTATTTTAATACCTGTTTATAATGTAGCGGATTATGTAGAAGAGTGTATAGAATCCATACTCACTCAAATCGATACTAGAGCATCTATTTTAATAATGAACGATGCTTCGACAGATAATAGTGCAGCTATTATCAAGCGTTTTGAAAACCATCCTCAAGTGCAAATCTTCGATGCGCCTCATAATAGAGGTTTGTCAGCCACACGTAATGCGCTTTTTGATATGACCCAAACAGAGTATATCTGGTTTATTGACTCTGATGATGTTATGTACGAAGGTGCTTATAAATCTGTCATGTCTCAAATAGAAAAATTGAACTCGGATGTGCTATGTGCTGATTATGTATCATTACGAGGGAAAAAAGAGGTAAAGAAAAAAGCTTTTATAGGCAAGGCTAATAAAAATTATATCAATAAGAGAAATAGCTTCTTAGATAATATTATTGAAAATAATAGTAATCATGTTTGGAATAAGGTTTTTAGAAGACAGATAATACAAGACATAAGGTTTAAAGAAGGATTGAATTTTGAAGATATTTTGTATATGACTGATATCTCATTAAAGAGTTTTAAATATAGCTATTTGAAGTATCCAGTCATAAAGTATCGTGAGCGTGAAGGGTCTATTTTAAAAAATCTCGACAAAAAATACGTAGATGATTATTTATATGCTTTCACTTATCGCGTTGAAAACTATCAGAGAGACGAGGAAAAAGACGGCTATCATTATTTACTGTATAAAGTATATAAGCGTTATATAGGGCTGTTAAATAAAATAGCTAAAAACAATCAGGAAGATTTGTTAAAAGATACTTATGATCAATATAATAAGTACTTCTCAGAGCTCTATCTGGTTGCTAATAAAGAGCTGCCAATACATCAAAGAATAATCCTGAATATTAAACGTTCTAAATTAGATAGAATTCTGAAAGGTATATAGACCATGGAAAAGATCTTTAACGTTATCAGTAATAAGCCCTTTAAAATATTCTATAACGGTCTTGTACCTCGCAGTAAAAGAAAGGAGTGGGGTTTTAGATACTCAGAACTTCCTGTGCAAGCTCAAGTAGCCACATACTGGCATCATATTATAGAAGCGTATTTTAATGGTGAGATCGAAAAATATAATATCCAGCCCAAAAAAGACATAAAAAATAAAAAAATTATTTGGCAGTACTGGGCACAAGGAGTAGAGAATGCAAAAGACACTGCCAAGCTTTGTTTCGCATCTGTAGATAAATACAAAGGTGATTACGAGGTTATACGTATTACAGACGATAACATAGATGAATATCTGGAATTGCCAGCATTTATTAAAGAGAAAAGAAGAAATCCTGAATTTCGTCCAGTATTCTTTTCTGACTTATTAAGGGTTGCGTTAATAAACGTGTATGGAGGTATATGGTTAGATGCATCAATACTAATGACCGATGATATTCCTACTAAGTACGAAGAGTATGATTTTTTTATGTTTTCAAGAGATGCTGATTCTGCTAATAAGGATTGGGGTAAAGGCGACCAGCATTTTTATTTCAGCTGGCGTGAAGAGTTTAAAGTTAAACATTTAAGTAGTATCATCTATGGACATAAAAAAAGTGAGTTATCCTCAGTGATATTAGATTTATTATTATTTTTCTGGAAAAATGAAGAGAAAATCCCTCACTATTTTTTCTTCCAAATAATGATTAATGAATTGAAAGATATGAATGTTGTCAATTTTAATTTTCCAGCAGAGGATGATACGCTACCGCATTTACTGCAGACTAAAATGAATAAGAAATTTAAACAAGAGGAATATGAATCTATTGTAGGCCAAGCTTCCTTACATAAACTAAGCCTACACGAAGAACTTAAAGAAAATGATATATTTGGCAATTTAACCTATTATGGCTTCTTTAAGAAAGAAATTTTTAGTAAATAAGGCTTTTAAAAGCTTACTGCCAATGCTCCTTCAACCAAGGGCTTGGTTTTACATGACGATACCACTTACCACCGCCGCCTTTAATGGCATCAGGTGGATTAATTTCACCATGAAAGATAACAATTTTGGCACCCTCAGGCAGCGTTGGGGCACGTAACAAGTTGAATGGGATAGGGGCAATACACTGATATTTAAAACTGACACACCAGTCTTTATTCCAGTACTCTAGGTGATGATGCTCACGCAGATAGTTAGATAAGTAAGCCTGCTCATGGCGAACTTGCTGACGAATGCTGTCGAAGTTGCGCTCAAAGTTTGCCAGTAAATCAGGATAAGTGCCCATACCAATATTAAAGCGATAAACTGAGCTATTTCCAATCATGCGCCATGGCTTTTTCCAGTCACGAATGATGACGACACTGTCTTCGTACTCAGCTTTATACGTGAAAAAAACATCGATATTATCCACTATGACGATATCAATGTCTAAGAATAATGCCACACCTTTTAAATCGTATAATTCTGGCTTAAAAGTTGTGAGTTTTTTCCAACCACGCTCAGGACCAGCTGGCAGATCCATCTCAGGAATTGGGTAACATTGAACGGCAGGGTCAATACCAGTGCTGTCATCAGTGAGACAGACCATTTGGAAATCTAAAGTCAAGTGCCGACTGACCATGTTGTAAAGACGGTTGACATATTCTGCACCGTATTTATTGCCCCATTTCATACAGATGACATAGCGCTGCTCATCAGATGGGCTCGAGTCTTGTCCTTGGGGTGTTGATGAGGTATCGATTGCGTCTATTACCATGGGGCACTCGTATTAAAGTCGACAAAAATGAATGTAGAAACACACAATATTAACATAGCTCAAAGGTGTGATATATCTGAACGCTTAAGGATTGGTATAATTTTAATGCTAACTTTGATTCTAAAGGTTTTAGTTTTGGGCGATTTAATTAATACTTTCAGTATTTTTGATACCAGAGGTCGAGCTGGTATGATTTTTATGGATAAACGCCTCTAGACTGGCTTTATCAGCGATATAAGGGTTGTCTAAAACAGGAATATGCTTAAAACGACGGTAGCCCCACATATAATGACTGCATTTATCTTCAATCATATGCTGCATGGCAAGGTTAAGCGCATGAGCAGCGGTTTCAGCGTTACGATCGTAGAGGGCTGGATCATCAAGCTTATAGCAATAGATATCAAAGCCACGTCCGTCATCACGACGAATGCAAGATAAGCCGACTAACGCACATTTGGTTTTACTCGCGAGTTTGGATGCCAATGTACTGGTTAACGTCTCAACACCAAAGAAGGGCACGACCACACCGCCTGATGGGTCAGGCACATGATCGGGCAATACAATACTAAAGCCACCTTGTTTGAGGGTCTTAAATACGGCTTTTACACCACTACCATCTGTTGGAACCAGCGTGGCATTCAGACGCGAGCGACCTTGTAGCACAAACTCATTAGTGGTATCGCCTTTAACCGGTTTGTACATAATCGTTGGCGAACCAAACTGATTGAGCCAAGCGTTCATCATCTCCCACGTACCGAGATGCGGAACGATTGCTAGCATACCATTAGGATTGGCCAGACCATCTAATAAAATGTCTTGATTATGAACGTCACGAATCTGAGCGATGCTCCATTCAGGTGGCATCGCCCAGGTCTTGATAGACTCAATACTGGTTAAACATTGATGATAAATAATGTCTTTGGTTAAGGCTTGTTTTTTTGCAGCAGACAATAAGGGGAATACCAATGCTATATTGATACGCACAGTGCGCATAATACTAGCGTTCGGCATCCTTAGTATTACCCAAGCGACAAAACGTGCCAGCATCTGTAAGACAGACAGTGGCACGAATTTGAAAATATGATACGGATTCATGACCAGTCACACGGTGATGAATCACGTAACCTGTTAGACAAAGAATAACTAAGCATTATCTAACTATTTATTGCGCAGATTTGTTAGCGTCCGCTTGTGCTTTCTCACGCACACGGATACCAAGGTCACGCAGCTGTCTGCTATCTACTTCAGCAGGTGCTTGAGTCAATGGGCACTCAGCAGTTTTGGTTTTTGGGAAGGCAATGACATCACGAATAGAGTCTGCACCGACCATAAGCATAATCAGGCGATCTAAACCAAATGCCAAACCACCATGCGGAGGCGCACCGAATTTTAAGGCGTCAAGTAAGAAACCAAACTTATCTTCTGCCTCTTGCTCGCCGATACCAAGCGCTTCGAGTACGGCTTGCTGCATATCATAGGTATTGATACGTAAGCTACCACCGCCAACTTCTGTGCCATTCAGTACCATATCATAAGCGATAGAAAGTGCCGCTTCAGGATTGGTTTTCAGTTCTTCAACAGAACCTTTTGGCTTGGTGAATGGATGGTGCATTGAGGTCCATTTGCCATCGTCAGTTTCTTCAAACATTGGGAAGTCAGTCACCCAAAGTGGTGCCCACTCACAAGTAGTCATTTCTAAGTCTAGACCAATTTTCTGACGTAGTGCGCCGATTGCATCGTTTACGACACTGGCTTTATCGGCACCAAAGAAGATAATATCGCCATCTTCTGCGGCAGTACGTTCAATTAAGCTCGCCAACACATCATCTGTCATGTTTTTGATAATCGGTGACTGTAAGCCCGATTCTTGGTCTACGCCATTATTGATTTTGCTAGCGTCATTGACTTTAATATATGCCAAACCGCGCGCGCCATAGATACCAACAAACTTGGTATAAGCGTCAATTTGCTTGCGGCTCAATGAAGCACCACCAGGGATACGTAGGGCAGCAACGCGACCTTTTGGATCGTTTGCAGGGCCGGCAAACACTTTAAATTCAACATCTTTCATCAAGTCTGCAACGTCAACCAACTTTAGAGGAATACGTAAGTCAGGCTTGTCTGACGCATAGTCACGCATGGCTTCTGCATAAGTCATACGTGGGAACTGTTCAAATTCAACGTCCATCATGGTCTTGAATAAATGCTTGATTAGACCTTCGTTGATATTCATGATTTCTTCTTCATTTAAGAAAGAAGTTTCAATATCAACTTGGGTAAATTCAGGCTGACGGTCAGCACGTAAGTCTTCATCACGGAAGCATTTAGCGATTTGATAATAACGATCAAATCCTGACACCATCAATAACTGTTTAAACAACTGTGGTGACTGTGGTAAGGCAAAGAAGTTACCTGGGCGCGTACGTGAAGGTACAAGATAATCACGGGCACCTTCTGGCGTTGCACGAGTCAAGATAGGCGTTTCAACGTCTAAGAAGCCATGATCATCTAGATAACGACGAATCGCTGATGTCGCTTTGGCACGGAATACCATACGCTCTTGCATTTGCGGGCGACGCATATCAAGATAGCGATATTTAAGGCGCAAGTCTTCTGATACCGTGGTGTTCTCATCATTCAATGGGAATGGCGGGGTTTCAGACTTTGCTAGTACTTCAATCTCTTTACCCAATAGCTCAATTTGACCACTGGTCATGTTGTTATTTTCAGTGCCTTCATAACGACGGCGTACGCGACCAGTGATTTTTAGCACGTATTCAGGACGTACGGCATCAGCAGTAGCAAAAGCTTCTGGCGTATCAGGATCAACAACGACCTGCAAGATACCAGCGCGGTCACGCATGTCTAAGAAAATCACGCCACCGTGATCGCGACGACGATGTACCCAGCCCACGACACTAATGGTTTGCTCAATTAAGCTTTCAGTTACGGCTCCGCAATATTCGTCTCGGTATTCGCTATGCGTCATAGTGCTTTGCGTCATAATATGGTTATCCAGTTATCAGCCCAGTTCGAAATACAATACTGCAGCCGCTATCGTGTGATACAAGCGCTGTGCCATTCAAGCCATCAGCCAAAAAAGCACAAATAACGCGATATAAGACAATGGGTCATCACGTTGGCTGCAGAAAATTTGATGTAAACGCATATTATGCCTAATCTGCCCTTGTTATACAACCTGATGAAGCTAATCAAAGCATAGGAATGTGTCGCTATAAATCGTATTGATACCCTAATAATTGTATTGGGTTAAATATTGTCATTTGGCTTGAAAATACAAACAGTAGTGCGCATATCAACCGCACGTTAATAAAAACATCAATATCGTTATATCTACTGACTTGAGGAATTGTAATTATGCTATTTCACCCACCCAAAAATCCTGTTGAGCTGAAAGTATTGCATCTTAATGAGGCGCAAAAGCAGCGCCGTGAAGATTTGATGGAGGCGACCCAAGGCAAAGCTGCCCTCAAGCAATTTAAAAAAACCATGGCTAAAAAGGCCAAACAAGCGCTAAAAGCCAAAACCAAAAACAAGAAAAAAAATACTGACAGCAAACCACAAGTCTTTGTTCTTGATTTCGATGGTGATATCAAAGCAACGGCGGTGAAGCATTTACGTGAAGAGATCAGCACACTAATCAGTACCGCCAATAAAGGCGATGAAGTAGTGGTACGCCTAGAGTCGGGCGGTGGTTTGGTACATGGTTATGGATTGGCGGCCGCACAATTGGTTCGTCTAAAAGATGCTGGTCTCAAACTAACGGTTTGTGTCGACAAAGTAGCGGCAAGTGGCGGTTATATGATGGCTTGTGTTGCAGACAATGTCATAGCGGCACCATTTGCGGTGATTGGCTCTATCGGCGTGGTATCTCAACTTCCAAATTTTCATAAATGGCTGAAAAACCATGATGTGGACTATGAGATGTTTACCGCTGGCGACTATAAGCGCACAGTAACGGTATTTGGTGAAAACGATGCTGAAGATCGTGCAAAATATCAAGAAGAGCTGGAGCAAACACATAAGTTGTTTAAGCATTTCGTCAATACTTATCGTCCAATATTAGACTTAGATAAAGTGGCAACAGGTGAGCATTGGTATGGTGAAGATGCGTTGCAGCTAAATTTGATCGATAGCCTGCAAACCTCTGACAGTTATATTTTAGAGCGTATGGAAAACAGCGAAGTGTATGCGCTGCATTCACGTCAAAAGCCAACACTGGCAGAAAAGCTTGGATTGGCTCAAGCGGCAGAAGCTACTCTGAGTATGGTGGCTGATAAATTACCAGATGCGTTAGCGCGTTTTGAATTAAACAGCCGTTTGAATATTCTGAAATAAGTATAAATATCATGATGTTATTTGACAGCTAGTCTTTTGGTATTTCAATACTGAATCATGCATTGTTTGTATTTTGTAAAAGGCGTGTCCTAGTGGGTCGCGCCTTTTTTGCTGTTTAATGACAAATGCTATGTTATAAATGGTGCAGATAAAAGAGAGTATACGTACGTACACTATAATATTTTATTAAAATTTCGATATGAAATTTATAAAAGTCATTAACCATAAGTCAAGAAAAGGAAGTCATTATGTCTAGTAATACCTTAATGTTTACGGCAACAGAACATGGTCAAGCCATGCATGCCAAAGTTAAAGCCTTTATCGAAAGCTATATCGAGCCAATCGAAGCGCAGTTTTGGGCAGACTGCCATGCGCAAAACCCCGACGGTGATTGGACAAAATGGCATTGGCCAGAAAAATATGAGAGCTTGCGTAAACAAGCACGTGAAGCGGGTCTTTGGAATTTATTTTTGCCAGATGACACGCTAGGCGCTGGGTTATCGGTTACCGATTATGCACCGATTGCTGAGCTGACTGGCCGCAGCTTACTTGCCCCTTACGTATTCAACTGTAATGCGCCTGATAGCGGCAATATGGAATTGCTATGGCGTTATGGCACACAGGAGCAGCAAGACAAGTGGCTCACGCCGATATTAGAAGGTAAAACGCGTTCAGTATTTTGTATGACTGAGCCTGATGTGGCATCAAGTGATGCGACCAACATGCAAGCGACAGCTGTGGTTGATGGCGATGAGATTATCATTAATGGTAGCAAGTGGTGGTCATCAGGTCTGGGCGACCCTGCGGTTGATATCTTGATTGTCATGGCCTATACCCCTGATGACACTAAAGACCGTCATCATCAGCACTCGATGGTGTTGGTGCCAGCCAAAACGGCAGGCGTCAATATCGAGCGTATGCTAAAAGTATTTGGTGACTATGATGCACCGCACGGGCATGGTGAAGTTAGCTTTAATGATGTACGTGTGCCCGTCAGTCACTTTATCGGTGGACCGGGCATGGGCTTTGAGATTGCGCAAGGTCGCCTAGGACCAGGCCGTATCCATCATTGCATGCGTTGTATTGGCGCTGCTGAGAAGTCGTTAGAGCTGGCCGTCAAACGCGGCATGGAGCGTACAGCTTTTGGTAAGCCACTGCTACAATTGGGCGGTAACTTTGAGCGTATCAGCGATGCTCGTATTAAGATTGACCAAGCACGCCTACTGACTTTATATGCGGCGCAGAAAATGGATGCCCAAGGTACCAAAGCAGCACTCACTGAAATCTCTGCGATTAAAGTGGTTGCACCGACTGTATTACAAGAAGTGGTCGATATGGCGATTCAAATCCATGGTGGTATGGGCGTTTGCCAAGATACCATGTTGCCTTCATTTTATGCTCAAGCTCGAGCGCTACGTCTAGCCGATGGTCCTGATGAAGTACATAAAACCATGATTGCGAAACTAGAGCTTAAGCGTCAAGGTTTTAGTCGTTCGTCGAAACCTGCTAAATCGTAATATAACGTTAAAATACCATCTCTAAAAATTCACTATTAATCAGTTAATAGTGAATTTTTCATCACTGTAATTATTGATAAAAATAACTGACCACACGATAAGGAACATCTCATGGCAACTGACAATCATGCCAACAATACTGACAATGACCATCAAACACTTAATAAAGTCTTGGATAAAGGTGGCGAAGTGCGCGAAGGTGAAGAGCTTGACGCACAAGCGGTCAGCAATTGGCTACGCGAGCAAGGTGTTGATATAGAAGGCGAGCCAACCGTTACTCAATTCTCTGGCGGTGCTTCAAACTGGACCTATCGCTTGCAGTATGAAGGTGAGGGCACAGAACAAGATTTAATTTTACGCCGTCCGCCAAAAGGCACTAAAGCCAAATCAGCGCACGATATGGTACGTGAATATACCGTACAAAAATCCTTAAAAGATGCCTATCCTTATGTGCCTAAAATGGTCGCGCTATGCACTGATGAATCTGTCATCGGTGTCGACTTTTATGTCATGGAGCGCATGGAAGGTATCATTCCTCGTGCCAATTTGCCAAAAGGCATCGATTTAGATGTAGAGCAGACGCGCGCCTTATGTACCAATGTCATTGATGCGTTGGTTGACTTACATCAAATCGATTATAAAGAGCATCCTGACTTGGTCAGCCTTGGACGCGGTGAAGGGTACTGCGAGCGCCAAGTGACTGGCTGGGATAAGCGTTATGTCAAGGCCAAAACACCAAACGTCCCTAGCTTTGGCTTAGTTCGTCAATGGCTGAATAAGCATACGCCTGCTGATAGTAAGACTTGCCTCATTCATAATGACTGGCGCTTTGATAATGTGATTTTGGATGCCACTGATCCGACCAAGGTCATTGGCGTACTCGATTGGGAAATGGCGACCTTAGGTGATCCTTTAATGGATTTGGGGAGTGCATTGGCTTATTGGGTCGAAGAAGATGACAACATCATTATGCAGCAGTCACGCCGTCAGCCAACGCATTTAAAAGGTATGATGACCCGTGATGAAGTGGTTGACTATTATCTGCAGCAATCGGGTCTTAAGATAGACAATTGGACGTTTTATGAGGTGTTCGGTCTGTTCCGTTTAGCGAGTATTGTGCAGCAAATTTACTATCGTTATTATCATAAACAAACCACCAATCCAGCGTTTAAGAACTTTTGGCTCATCGTCCATGTACTACATGCTAAATGTCTCAAGCTGATTGCGCAGTACGAAGGTGAGGCGTTATTCAATACTTATGTGCAGCCACAATTAAAAGAGATTGGTATCGATGCTGCTACGATTGAGCAATTGCCAGCTCCTGTACAGAAAGTGGTCAAAGGCATTTTACCAAAAGGCTATTTTACCAAAGCGCCGCAATCATCAGATGAGTAATTGTTTATTCTGTATGCAAATGCTGTAGAAAACGGCAGGTTAAAACCGCATGTAAAAATTATGATAAAAGGCAGTGTTTTATGACAACCATTCTTCTAGCCCGTCATGGTCAGGCATCCTTTGGACAAGAAAATTACGATCAGCTCTCAAAGCTTGGCGGTATGCAAGCGCAAATGCTCGGTCAACACTATGCAAGCACGCAGCGCCGCATCGATGCGATTTTTACTGGTAGCTTGGTCAGGCAACAGGACTCAGCACGGCATTTTTGGGAGCGTTATCAGTCGGCTGTGGATGAAACTGAAAAGCCTTACACGCCTGCAATTGATATCAATCAGCCTGATAGTTATGTGCTGCCACAGTTTGATGAATTTAATCATAAAGATGTGTTAATAAAGTCCAATCCTGCTTTTGGCAATCGCGCGGCAATCGCAGCTGAGATTGCGCAAGCAGAAGTGCCTGCTACGCGGTTAGCTGAGCTGTTTGATGCGGCGATGCAGCGCTGGCATGCAGGTGATAACGATAGTGACTATATCGAGAGCTGGGTGCAGTTTAGTGAGCGAGCAAAGCAAGCGCTTGAGCAAGTGCGTCTGCAAGTTGCTCACTTACAGTTGGGTCGTGATGATACAGTGCTGGTCTTTACCTCGGGCGGTATCATTGCTGCTATCACCGCACAGTTATTGCAACAAGGCAGTTCAACCGCTTATCAAATCAATAAAAGCTTGGTCAATACTGGCGTGACGTCTCTGACGCTTAAAAATGACCGTACGCGCTTACTATCTCTGAATGAATATAGTCATCTGTTTTCTGAAGGCAAGCGCTTTGTGACATGGCGATAAAAAAGGTGTTATTAACACGATGCTTATCGAAAAAACCATGAGAATCGAAAAATAGCTCTCATTTATCCATTAATAGCTATCATAAGTAAGCCAATAATCATCTATGGGTTCGTAATCTAAAAAGGACTTTTTATGCAAAACAAATTAATAAGCTTAGTTACCAGAAGTGCCAATCAAAGCAAAAACCAAGTATTTAGTGCCATTCAACCAGCACGTTACTTAAACGACTTAAATAAGCAGCAGGCTGGGCAAGATAAAACGGTATTAATCACAGGGGCTAGCTCAGGCTTAGGCGAGGGGATGGCAAGACTCTTTGCCAAACTCGGCTACAATCTCGCTATTTGTGCCCGCCGTACTGACCGTTTAGAAAGTTTAAAGTCGGATCTGATGGCAACCTATCCTAATATCCGTGTCGAATACCGCGCTCTAGATGTCAGCGACTATGAGGCGATTTTTACAGTGTTCGACACCTTTGCAGAGGATTTTGGTGGTATTGATCGCGTGGTGGTCAATGCAGGTATTGGCGACAGTCGCCGCATTGGTAAAGGTCATTTTGAGACCAATCGCCGCACTGCTGATATCAATTTTATATCAGCATTGGCCCAGTGTGAGGCTGCAATGAACATCTTTCGTGCACAAAATAGCGGTCATCTTGTCGTCATATCGAGTATGTCTGCGATGCGAGGTCTGCCGAGACATTTGACGACCTATGGTGCCAGTAAGGCTGGATTGGCTCATTTGGCAGAAGGGATTCGTGCTGATATGCTCTTGACCAAGCTGCCTATTAAGGTGTCTACGATTTATCCGGGTTATATTCGTACAGAAATCAACGAAGGCTCTAAGCCACTACCATTCGAAGTCGATGCAGATACAGGCACCCAAGCCATTGTGGCCGCGATTGAAGCAGGCGTGGAAGAAGCCTGTGTGCCAAGCTTGCCATGGTCAATGGTTGGCAAGGCTATGAAGCATCTACCTTTGCAGGTTATCAATAAGTTAAGCTAGCCTCTTTATGACAATATATAAATAATAGCTATAGTCGGAGCACTTTTAAATCGCTACGGTGTTACCCGCCCTAGATGTACTTAGTGTACTATCTGCGGTCGGTCGCCTTGTAGCGATTTTAAAATTCCTTGACTATAACAAAAAGCCCTCCATGTCAAAATATGGAGGGCTTTTTCATTGACGGCTCTTAATAAATTGACCCTGATACCCTGAAAATAACCGCTAACTTTAATGTTATCAGTAATCAGTAATCAGTAATCAATGACTATTAAAAATCACGGTTACAGCGTTTGTGGATTGTCCAGCAAGTGCTGCTCACGCAATTTTTGACGAAGTATTTTACCCACGTTACTCTTTGGCAACTCACTGACAAACTCGATATGACGTGGACACTTATAGCCAGTTAAGTGATCTGTTGCGAACTCTCTAATATCACTTTTCGTCACATTGTTGTCCGCAGGGACGACATAGATTTTTACCGCTTCACCTTGGTTCTCGTCAGGGATGCCAATCACCGCACAATCAATGATACCATCATAATCAAGCATGACTGACTCAATCTCATTTGGAAATACATTGAAACCTGAGACCAAAATCATGTCTTTTTTACGGTCCAATAAAGTAACGTAGCCCTTTTCATCCATGCTGATAATATCGCCAGTACGGAAGTAACCATCGCTGGTAAAGTCTTCGCTAGGGTCTTTATTGAGGTAGCCTGAGGTGACGTTAGGTCCTTTGATACACATCTCACCTGCTTGATGCAGTCCGACGCGCTCTCCATTATCATCAACCACAATGATATCAACACTAGGAACGGGTATACCAATAGTGCCATTGAATTTGCGATCAGTGATGACGTTAGCGGTACCTGCAGCAACGCCTTCAGTCATACCCCAACCTTCAATCATCGGACAGCCGGTCACTTCTAACCAACGCGCGGCTGTCTGCTCAGTGGCAGCCATACCACCTGCTTGTGAGATACGTAGTGAGCTGAAGTCCAAATCTTTAAAGTTTGGCTGATCTAGCAAGCCTTTAAATAAGGTGTTAACCGCTGGGAAAATATGGAACGGTTGTTTTGACAATGTCTTGACAAATCCTGGCATATCACGTGGGTTCGGTACCAATATAAAGGTGTAACCTGAGCGCATACCAAGCAAGCTAAGCATAAAGGCAAAAATATGATACAGCGGCAAGGCCATGACCATATTGATATATACTTCGTTGATGTCTGATGTCACAGGGCGATACCAAGCTTCTGACTGCAGCGCTGCTGACACGACGTTACGCTGAGACAATACCGCACCTTTTGATAAGCCTGTCGTACCACCAGTGTATTGCAAAATGGCAGTTTGGCTTAAGCTGGTCTTTGGTGCTTGAAACGCTAAATTTTTGCCTTTCTTTAATACGTCAGGGAATTTAGTGACATTATATTTAGGGTCATTCAGATTGTACTTAGGCACCAAGCGTTTGACTTGACGAATAACCGTATTAACCAAAATACCTTTAAGCCCCATCATATCGCCCATTTTTGATAGGACAATACGTTTGATGGCGGTCTCGTCGATGACCTGCTCAAGGGCTTGGGCAAAGTTATCCACCACAAATATAACCTGAGCACCTGAGTCATTTAATTGATGACGCAGTTCACGACCTGTATATAGAGGGTTAATAGGGGTGCATACATAACCTGCACGCAGAATACCAATCATCGTTGGCAGATACTGCGGCACGTTTGGCATCATCAGCGCCACGACACTGCCCTTAGGGATGCCCTGCGCCTGCAGCCAGGCTGCCACTGCAAGCGATGCCTTATCGACGTCGCCGTAAGTGTGTGTCACACCCATACAGATACTCATCGGGTGCATGCGGAAGCGATTGAAGCAGTCCTCATACAGTTCTATCAGGTTTTCATACTGATCAGGGTCAATGCTCTTTGGTACATTTGATGGATACTGAGCAAGCCAAGGTTTATTTGCTGTCATATTTAGCGTCCTTAATTTTGATATAAGTTAAGGTTCTATAAGAAAGTAGTCACATCCCTGTCAGCGATATCTCGATATTGCATGAGTATTATCGTTGAGTGCTATCCTATCTATAACTGACTGCTAACATATGGTGGCCTTCGTACAATGATATTTAACTACTAAAAGCAACTCTCTCAGTAGATTAAATGGCTATTTAAGTAGCGACTATTCAATAGCGTACTTATAAAATATAGGCACTGAAAAACGACAATATTCTGTTGTTTTAACTAGGAATTCCATTAATTAAAGCAACAGAATAACCAGTGACATATTTCGGCAATACATTAACACAACTACAACTTTAATCGGTATCAACATACTAGAACTTCGCAGTGCAGATATAAATTTGATTAATAAAATAATATGTGTTGCAAGAAAAAAATGATGAGTGGTTATTAAGGATAGATGAGCTGCTAATAGGCGCTAAAAGAAGTATTGAGTTTTAGGGTCTATGTTGAGAAATACACATCTCTCAATAACATATAGTAAAAAAAAGGTAAGAGTATAGTGAGGTTAGTTTATTGCTAGAGCGTGTCCTAATAGGGAACAAAAAACACCCTGCAATCGATGCAGAGTGTTTGTGTACATAAGCTTTTTACTCATAAGCTACGATGAAGCAGTCTTGCCCATATTAATTTGTTTAACTTAGCTGACGCTTATATCGAGAGAGTAGGAGTTACTTATACTCGAGGATAGTCAGCGTTGTGCTTTTCGCGCAATTTTTGACGCAGCACTTTACCCACGTTACTCTTTGGTAGTTCAGTCACAAACTCAATATGACGCGGGCATTTATAGCCCGTTAAGTTATCTAGCGCAAATTCTTTAATAGAATTTTTGGTGACATTGTTGTCCGCAGGGACGACATAGATTTTGACTGCTTCACCTTGATGCTCATCAGGGATACCGATAACCGCACAGTCAACAATACCTTCACAATCAAGCATGACTGACTCAATCTCATTTGGGAAGACGTTGAAACCCGAGACTAGAATCATGTCTTTTTTGCGATCTAGCAGTCTAAAGTAACCTTTCTCGTCCATGCTAACGATATCACCCGTACGGAAATAGCCATCACTGGTAAAGTCATCACTGCTGTCTCTATTTAAATAACCTGAGGTGACGTTAGGGCCTTTGACGCACAGCTCGCCCGCTTCATTGGTACCGACGCGATTGCCCTCATCGTCGATAACGATAGCATCAACACTAGGGACTGGAACACCAATGGTACCATTGAACTTACGGTCAGTGATGACGTTGGCTGTACCTACTGCGACACCTTCAGTCATACCCCAACCTTCAATCATCGCGCACCCAGTGGTCTCTAGCCAACGTGTCGCTGTCTGTTCAGTGGCGGCCATGCCCCCTGCTTGTGAGATACGCAGTGAGCTAAAATCAAGGTTTTTAAAGTTTGGATGATCGAGTAACCCTTTAAACAAGGTATTAACCGCAGGGAAGATATGGAACGGCTGTTTTGATAAGGTTTTGATAAATCCGGGGATATCACGTGGATTGGGTACTAGGATAAAGGTATAGCCTGCACGCATACCAAGCGAGCTCAGCATAAAGGCAAAAATATGATACAGCGGCAACGCCATGACCATATTAATATAAACCTCGTTAATCTCGGAGGTGATGGGTCGTGTCCAAGCTTCTGACTGCATGGCAGCTGCCACGATGTTACGCTGCGATAAAATGGCACCTTTTGATAGACCAGTGGTACCACCGGTATATTGCAAAAACGCCTTTTGATCGAGTGACATTTTTGGTTTTTGAAAGGGTAGGTTTTTGCCTTTTTTTAGCACATCAGGAAACTTAGTGACTTGATATTTAGGGTCATTGAGCTTGTACTTAGGTACCAGACGTTTTACTTGACGAATAATGGTATTAACCAAAATACCTTTAAGACCCATCATATCGCCCATCTTTGATAGGACAATACGTTTGATGTTGGTCTCGCCAATCACTTGCTCAAGGGCTTGGGCAAAGTTATCGACCACAAAAATAACCTGAGCACCAGAGTCATTAAGCTGATGGCGCAGTTCGCGGCCTGTATAGAGTGGGTTGACTGGAGTGCAGACGTATCCTGCACGCAGAATACCAATCATGGTTGGCAGATACTGCGGTACGTTTGGCATCATCAGCGCCACGACACTACCTTGTGGCAGTCCTTGAGCTTGCAACCACGCAGCAATCGCCATTGAGGCGTCATCAATATCATTATAAGTATGGGTAACGCCCATACAGATACTCATCGGGTGCAGACGAAAACGGTCAAAACATTCTTCGTACAGCTCCATTATGCTGCTATATCTATCTGGGTTGATAGTCTTAGGTACACCATTGGGATAATTGGCAAGCCAAGGTTTATTCGGCATCATAGTCAGCGTCCTTGAAGGTCAAAATAGGGTGGGATTGTGTATCAAAGCAGTCATATCCGTGTCAATAAAACACTGCAGCGCTGACATAAATCGCTTGTCGCTGCGTGTGACAACATCCTTATTTATTGACTGGCTGCTCTATATTTCTTGTTTACAACATTTTTTATTAAGCTTAATAACTGATGTGAGCACTGAGAGCACTTGGACATAAAACCATTCAGTCTTAGTCAAGCTGTTCCATTTTTTAGCGCTAACATGAGCGTCTTAAGTCTTCAAAAAAACAAAGATACAATTCAGCAATACATTAGCATGAAAGCAGGTGAAGGCAATGTTAGCATGCAATACTGACCAGTTCATAGATATATCTGGAAAATATATTTATATATGTTGCAAGGTAAATATGATGAGTGGTCAAAAAGGTATGACGAACTGTTTATTTTGGTTAAAAAATCGCCGATAAGTAAGCAGGGCGCTAATGGTGCAACCAAGTGTGCTGCTAACGCAGATTAAAAACATAGTTACAATCTGATAACGTACAGCTTGAGTCGGATCAGCACCTGCCAAAATTTGTCCAGTCATCATGCCGGGTAAGCTGACAATACCGACGACCAACATAGAGTTGAGTGTTGGGGTCATGCCATTAATGATGGCTGCTCTTATTTGTTCGTGTATGGCCTCAAATGGCTTGGCGGATAGGCTTAACATCATCTCAATGCGACCTTGTTGCTCATGAAAAGTGTTAATCAATTGATTGCTGGTCAAAGAGATGGCGGTGAGAGAATTACCCAATATGAGTCCCAATATCGGTATGACAAATTGCGGTGTGTACCAAGGCTCAACTTTTAAGATGACCATAATGGCTATGGCAGTCACCAACACTGCAGAGACGCTCACGGAGATAAGAGTATCGATAAATAAGCCATTATAACTGCGTTTGACACGATTCTTAGCCGCACTCCCTGCAATCAAAGTCATAATGGTCAAAATCAGTAGAACTTCATACCATTGCTCACGGGCAAAAATCCATGCCAATATGAGACCGATAAAGCTCAGCTGAACCACGGTGCGAATAGCTGCTGTGAGTAACGTCTTGGTCAGCTTCAATCGTAAACGCCACGACACAATAAGCACAATGACAATTAAGCTACTGGCAAGGGCAATGTCAGCGTAAGTGAGGAATACCTGTATGTCGTCCGTACCGCTCATAGATACTCATTATATAAAGGGGTGAATATAATATAGGGATGAATGTCATGTTGATAAAGCAAGTTTGGTAACGTCAATTGGAACATCGGCATCAGCGTTGATGTTAACTTTTTTTAGGGTACTTGCGTTAACACACCCGCGTGCATGTGCCAATGATGATCAGCCAATGGCATGATGTCTTGCGTATCGTGAGTTACCCATAACACAGTGCGCTGCGTAGCTGCTCTTAGCCAACCAATAAGTAACGTTACCAACTGTGCGGAGGTGTCGCCATCTAAAGCAGCGGTAGGCTCATCTAATAGTAATACGTGCGGATGTAATTGCAATAGGCGCAAGGTGTTGACCAGTTGTTGCTCTCCGCCAGATAGATGATAGGCATCTTTCTGCAAAAACTCTGCGCCTCGTTGCAAGTGAGCGAGCTGAGTGATGTGCCAATTGATATCAAAATCAAGATGTTGATGAGCGTGCAACTGATAGGGCATTTGGAGGTTGTCAAGCACGCTCCCTTCTAACAGCTGTGGATGCTGCGCGAGTAAGGCGACTTGGTGACGCCACTGCGTAGGCGGCGTATCATGGATGCTTTGATAATTCATGTTGAGAGAGTCAATATCACGCATGCCAGTAGCATTGTCAAAGGTGGTAATGCTACTGGTGTTGTGATTGTTTGTCACCCAAACATCGCCGCTGCTCATAGGTAATAATCCTGACAACACCCGCAATAGTAAGGACTTGCCGCTACCAGAGGACCCTGTCAAAACCGTCACTTGTCCTTGTGATAATGTGCCACTGACTCCTTTTATCAACAATTTTCTCTGAGTGCTTGGTATCTGTTTGAGTGAGTTACTCTGTTTAAATTTACTAAGCCATGATCTATATTTGGTAGATAGAGCATCTTCTTTTGACTTATCAATAGCACCATTATTAATGTCATGCTTACTAATGACACCATTATGAATAACACTGTCATTCGGCTTTATAATGACTGGACGCTGACTATGCACACAGATATTGTCAAATTTCAGCATAGGGCTGTTATCATGAACATGGACATCAGTATCAATAGTCATCGTTGAGCTGTGCTGGACACTGCTAATCATTACGGTGCAGTTGCATGCTGATGGATTGCCTGTTCAATGATGTCACGTAGCTGTTGAGGCACGCGTATCGGGCGCATGGGCGTGGCAGTAGCAACGTTAGCATCGGATTGAGTGTTGTTATTTTCACTGTTAGATACTGAGGCAGGTCTTATTTGATTTTGCACACAAGCAATGACAATCTTGGTACTACTTAATAAGCTATCGTTGGCTTTGCTGTTATCATTTGCTAAATGTCGATGGATACTCTGATAAAACACGATGCTGGCAGGTTTTATTTCGACCTTATCGATGCGTACGCTGATGATTTCATCCAGTAGTATGGCGCGTTTGTACTGCAAATCTGCTTGACTCACGACGAAGTGCTGTACTTCACCATCATCAGTCTGGAGGAAATAACCATTTAATCCTAATTGAGTAAACCAGTCTCGGCGGCAGTTTTCAAAAAACACCAAATGATTGGCATGGTAGACTATACCGCCCGCATCAGTGTGGTTAATATAGACATTATAATCTTTCGCAAACAATGGCGTGATCTTTTGGTTGGCTGTGGTGTTTGAGTCGTTGCGCTCGGTTTTTGGCGTATTTGTTTTCATATTGCTTGTCATAATAAGGCTCAGTATTTTTATAAGTGTTGTTTGCTAGCTGTTTTTTGATAATAGGTTTGATAGTGATTTTTCAAAGTAATTGTTTTTAAACGGATAGTTTTTTAAGTAATAGTCAAAAATAATCTTTATTAATCGTGTCTTCTAGAATATGTATAAGATAGCTATTACTATACTGACTACTCTAGCTTAAGATATCAGGGCACGCAACAGCCAGACTTGCTTACGTCTGTTATCATAGTGATGCATATATACATAGCAGCACTGCATTTTCATCGATTAACATAGGACAGTTTATGACCCGTTTTGTCAGTTTTAATATCAATGGTATTCGTGCACGTCAACATCAGTTGGAGGCAGTGCGAGAGGTAATCGATCCTGATGTGATGGGTTTGCAAGAAACCAAGGTGCATGATGATCAGTTCCCATTGGCGAATGTAGAAGGTCTTGGCTATCACGTTGAGTACTTTGGCCAAAAAGGACATTATGGTGTGGCACTATTGTCTAAAGTTGCGCCGATTTTTGTACAAAAAGGCTTTCCTGGCGAAGATACAGAAGCACAAAAGCGTTTTATTCATGCCCGCTATGAGTTTGACGGTCGTGAGATTGATGTGCTGAATGGTTACTTCCCCCAAGGTGAGAGTCAAGATCATCCAACCAAGTTTCCTATGAAGCGTGCCTACTATGCCGATTTGATGGCTTATATTGATACGCTAAAAGCAGAAGGTCGCTCGCTCATTATCATGGGTGATATGAATATTGCCCCAGAAGATATCGATATTGGTATCGGTGAAGCCAATGCTAAGCGCTGGCTTAAAAATAGAAAAACCTCGTTTCTGCCAGAAGAGCGTGAGTGGTATGCAGACCTGATGTCACGCGAATTGACTGACACCTATCGTCTGCATTATCCAGAAAGTACAGAACTATATAGTTGGTTTGATTATCGCAGTCGTGGCTTTAATGATGACCCTAAGCGTGGTCTACGTATCGACCATATCTTATGTACCGCAGATCTCGTTGAGGCGTGCGTCGATGCTGGCATCAGCTATGAGCTACGTGCGATGGAAAAACCCTCTGACCATGCACCAATTTGGTCGGCATTCGATGTAAGCAAGATAGCAAATAAGTAAACGAAGTTTTTATTATGCTCATCACCCTTTAGGGGATGTGTTGAAAACTCACAAATGACATTTTATTTATAATCATAAAAATTGAAAAGTAAGGAAATCACTATGGCTGTTGGAAATGTGGCAGTACCCGATATTATTTATCCCATCGACGGTATCAAACTAAGTGCTACTGCGGCGGGTGTGCGCTACAAAGATCGTGATGATTTGGTCGTTATTGAGATTGCAGAAAAGGCAACCAGCGCTGTCGTTACGACTAAAAATACTTTTTGTGCTGCACCTGTACGAGTATTGCGTGAGCATTTTGCCAAGGCCAGTCCACGTTACTTGGTGACCAATACGGGCAATGCCAATGCGGGTACGGGCGCTGATGGTAAGCGCCGCGCAGAAGAAATCTGTGCAGCGTTGGCTACCAAAGCAGGCGTGGAAAGCAATACTGTTCTGCCATTTTCAACAGGCGTTATTGGCGAGCCATTAAATAGCGAAGCGGTCATCGCAGGATTGGATGATGCCTTGGCTAACTTGGGTGCTGATAACTGGCTGGCAGCGGCAAACGGTATCCGTACCACTGATACTATTCCCAAGCTTGCTAGCCAAAAAGTCGATGTCGGTGGTACTAGCTATCATGTGACTGGTATTTCAAAGGGCTCAGGAATGATACGCCCCAATATGGCGACGATGCTTGGCTATGTGGCAACGGATGCCAATATTGCAGCGGACTTATTACAAGAGATGTTAAGTGCCATTAATGAGCAGTCATTTAATCGCATTACCGTCGATGGTGACACCTCAACCAACGATTGCTGTGTATTGGTAGCCACAGGCGCTGCCAGCTCAGAGGTGATTGATAGCCCTACGCATCCTCATTATCAAGCGGTGTTTTCAGCCTTAACAGAGGTGTTTGTTCGCTTAGCGCAATTGATTGTGCGTGATGGGGAAGGTGCGACTAAGTTTATGACGGTAAAAGTCACGGGTGGTAAAGTGACGCAAGAGTGCTGTGACGTCGCATACGCAGTGGCGCATTCTCCACTCGTAAAGACAGCGTTCTTTGCCAGTGATGCCAATTGGGGTCGTATTTTAGCGGCTGTTGGCTATGCAGGTATCGATGACCTCGATACCGAGCAGGTTGATGTATATCTAGACGAAGTGATGATTTGTCAGAATGGTGGCGTCGCGCCTAGCTATACAGAAGAAGCGGGCAAAGCAGTCATGAGTCGCCCCGAGATTACCATTCATATTGACCTTGCACGTGGTGATGCCAGCGATACGGTATACACCTGCGATTTATCATATGACTACGTCAAGATTAATGCTGATTACCGTAGCTAAGGGTTATCGCTGTCAGCTAAGTAAAATACTGTTTAATGAATAACTAAGCCAGAGTGACTATCACTCTGGCTTTTTGCTGTGTAAATTTTGCTCAGTATCAATTTACTCTACTATTCAATACGCACGATTAACATCAGTTGCAAAAGCTGACGTTACTTTACAAAGCTGATGTAGAGAGGAAGTTGGGCTGCGACCTATAATTGCCTCAGTAAATAACAAACGATACTGTTGATGATTTCAACATCATTGAGCTCTCTAATATTTTCATTGATTTTATATTGTCATGAACAGTTGCGTTCAAATAAAAGTAATAAAAACTCACTGAGGATTGAATAATGAAAAAATTGGCACTAGCAGCATTAATGACGACTTTTGCTTTATCAGGTTGTTCTACTATGAATATGGACAACGAACGTACCATGGTTGTTGAAGGGCAACCTATGAACGTAAAAGTGGTTAATATCCCAAGCTTTGAAGTTGAGATTGCCCCACGTAAAGCAGTTTGCGACCTGACAGCAACAGACGGCTCTAAAGTTGAGTCTGAGTGCTTGCAGTATCGTCAGACTTATCAGAAAAACTACACCACTCTAAGCGGTAACATCCAAGGTTTCACCTATGAGCCAAACTATCGCTATGTGCTTGATGTACGTCAAGAAGCGGTAACTGCTGAAGGCTCTGACGTTGTACAGCCAGTTTGGATTCTTAATGAAGTGGTTTCTAAAACTGCTGAGTAATATCAGTGTTAGCCGTATCATGATGTGTTATCAAGCATCAGGTTGATAACGCCATGAGCGTTTGAATGGCTTCTCATGCAAAAGGCCTCTAATTTTTTAGAGGCCTTTTTTTATGTAAATGTCCCGTCCTAAAATAAATTTTTTGGCAAGGAGCCAGTTTGATAACCTTTGAATATATAGTTAGTAAAAAGTAATATCGATACATTACGTGCTGCTGATATCAATTTTTCTTGCTTGCTGTGCCTGCGCAGACAGAGGCTACAAAAAATTGATATCAGCCATACCGTAGCGTTTTTAGGGTATTTTGACTATAGCGCTACAGATATTGATAGTAGTCTATATGTATATTTTCTAGATTAGCACTGACTGTATTTTACACTGACACCATGCGAGGCTGTGAGGATACGATTATCTGCATAAACCGCTAAACCGCCGCGAGAGGTTTCTTTATATTTGTCTAACATATCAGCGCCTGTGACTTTCATGGTCTCAATCACCTTGTCCAAAGAGACAAAGTGCTGACCATTTCCGCGGCAAGCGAGACGGGCTGCATTAATCGCTTTGACTGCGCCCATGGCGTTACGCTCGATACAAGGTACTTGTACCAGCCCTCCAACAGGGTCACAAGTAAGCCCTAGATTGTGTTCGATACCGATTTCTGCTGCATTTAGACATTTGGCTGGCGAGCCGTCCATAATCTCTGCCAGTGCAGAGCCTGCCATGGCACAAGCAGAGCCGACTTCACCTTGACAGCCGACCTCAGCACCAGAGATAGAGGCATTCTCTTTGATTAAACTACCGATAGCGGTGGCATTTAATAAAAACTTGCGCACACCATCTTGGCTATAACTTGGTAAAAAATCACGATAATAATGTAGCACGGCTGGGATAATGCCTGCCGCGCCATTGGTTGGTGCAGTGACAACCTTGCCACCATTGGCATTTTCTTCATTGACGGCAAGGGCATATAAGTCAACCCAGTCCATCGCTGCAAGCTTATCAGTTTTAGAGATGGGTTGGTCTTTTTCGGCACAAAGCTGCTGATACAAGTCTTGAGCACGGCGTTTGACATCTAGGCCACCTGGCAAGATGCCCCCATTTTCACAGCCTTGTTTGACACAGTCTTGCATAACATCCCAGATGGTGTCTAAGTATTCAAATACTTGTTCTTTATCGCGAAAGTGACATTCATTGGCCAATACCAGCTCACTGATACTTAAATCATGCTGACGACATTGTTCTAATAGCTCTGCCGCTGTGTTAAATGGGTAGGGCACACTATCAATGGTCGGGCTGGCATGGTCTTCATCAGGGTTGGTAGCATCTTCTTCGTTGATGACAAAGCCGCCACCGACTGAGTAGTAAGTCTGTTGGTACAGACTACCATCTGTCAATATTGCTCGCAAAGTCATGGCATTGGGATGGTAGGGTAAAACAGTATCATCGTACCAATACACATCATTTTCTGTATCAAAATCAATCGTATGAGCGCCTGATACCGTCAGTTTTTTTTCAGAGAAAATAGGAGACAGGTACTCGCTGGTCATACGGGTGTCAATCGTGCTGGGCGTATGTCCAAGTAAACCTAAGAATATGGCTGTATCGGTTGCATGACCTTTGCCAGTGGCTGCCAAAGAACCATACAGCTCAATCTCGATTTTGTTAATAGCGGTCAGCTCTGTTTGCTTGGTGAGCGACGCTAAAAACAGATTCGCCGCCACCATCGGTCCTACGGTATGCGAGCTTGATGGGCCAATGCCAATTTTAAATAAATCAAAAACACTAATCATAATAAGTTACCGAAAATTATAAGTGTTTTGGCAAATTATATAGATTGCCTATGGCACTTTTATGGGAGGTATAATAGACAGTTGCTGCATGTAAGCCCTTTATAGGCTATATATTAAGCTCTGACTGTGAGAGTGGTGGTGCAATGAGAATAAACGGGACTTTAAGAATAACTTTTATTTATTATGAAACTCCGTTATCATGCCTGCAGCCAACCATTTTGTAACATCCTGTAAGCAGGTCATCCCTGTGATATTGCTTAGCGACAGTGAGCTAAGCAGTGATTCCAGTAGAACATATCTATCCTGATACCTCTAGCAGAATCTGATTAACAGCAGAATATCGCTATCATAACAAATAACACTTTTGGTTTGCTAGCATATAACATAAATGAATGATTTATGACGATATATTATCAATGAATTTAGCCTATTAATTTAGCTCGGCTCACATAGGACACGCGCGCATGCCATCTCAAAAAGACCACTCCTCCCATCTAGAAAATAGTGCTCAAGATCAGAACGCATTAGAAGCTGCAGGTATTGACACAGCAGCTATCCAATATCCGCATGACCCTGACTTCGATAATGGTCGTTGGTTTCCAACTTGGAAGCCTTACAAAGGCGATTTGGATCGTGATCCTGTTGGGATTAATGAGTATCTGCCACCAGCGAAGAGTGTGTTACTGGGTGTGCAGCATACCTTTGCGATGTTTGGTGCAACTGTACTGGCGCCATTGTTGATGGGATTTGACCCCAATCTAGCGATACTCATGTCAGGTATTTGTACTGTGATGTTTTTTATGATCACAGGTGGGCGCATGCCAAGCTATTTGGGCTCAAGCTTTGCGTTTATTGGGCCAGTCATCGCAGTGACTGCATATGCAGGGGCAGGATTCAACGCTAACTTGAATGTCGCATTGGGCGGCATCATGGCTTGCGGCATCATCTACGCGTTAATTGGTCTACTGGTGATGAAAACTGGCACAGGCTGGATTGAGCGCTTGATGCCGCCCATCGTAACGGGTGCTATCGTGATGATTATTGGTTTGAATCTAGCACCAGTCACTATCCAAGGGGTATCTGCTAATCAATTCGATGCGTGGATGGCTACCTTGACCGTATTGCTCATCAGTGGTGTGGCAGTGTTCACACGCGGTATGCTGCGCCGTTTGCTGTTGTTGGTTGGTCTGATATTGTCTTATGTTGCTTATTTTGTGATGACCAACATCATGGGTTTTGGTACGGCGATTGATTTTAGTAGTGTGGCGGCGGCATCGTGGATTGGTTTACCCACTATTCATACTCCTAGCTTTGAGATGAGCGCCATTATCCTCATCGCGCCTGTTGCCTTTATTTTGGTGGCCGAAAACTTAGGACATTTTAAAGCAGTTGAGGGTATGACCAAAGCTCGTGTGACCCCTTATATGGGCCGCGCATTTTTCGCAGATGGTGTGGCAACGACTTTTTCAGCAGGTTTTGGTGGTACGGGTGTGACCACTTATGCCGAAAACATCGGCGTCATGGCGGTTACGAAAGTCTATAGTACGACGATATTTGTCGTGGCAGGTCTGGTGGCTATTATGCTAGGGCTATCACCAAAGTTTGGTGCCATTATCCAAACGATACCGGCAGCATTATTAGGCGGTGCTTCTATTGTCGTCTTTGGTTTGATTGCGATTGCGGGTGCAAAAATTTGGATTGATAACCGTATCGACTTTAGCAAAAACAGCAACCTTATTATCGCTGCGGTCACCGTTATCATGGGCACAGGTAACTTTAGCCTGCACCTAGGCGGGTTCGACTTGGGCGGAATCGGTACCGCTACTTTGGCAGCCATTGTATTAAACGCATTATTTAACCAAGGTTCTGAGGCCAAAGAGGCCAATAAAGCATTGGCTAAATAATTTATCTAATCCACATCAAAATCCTAAAGTTAGAAAAGCGCCCATTTTATATATAGAATGGGCGCTTTTTATATACATGATCAGCAAGCCTTAAAACTTATACCAAACCCAAAAGGTCCGATTAACTTTGTCAAATTTGCTAAGCGTGCTAAGTATAGTACTTGCGCAAGTTTTCCGCGATACTCTCATTTTTGGAAATGGTATTACTTGTATTTACGTTTATAAAAACGTGCAAAAAATCGATAACGGCGCAGCGCACGGGGCTTAGGTTTTAATGAGCCTAAATAGATTGCAAACATTGTCAGTAGGGCGCCGCTCCACTGTAAAGTATTAATCGGTTTGTCGAGCCAGCTGTAATCAATGACCAATGCAGCGATAGGCTCAGTTAATAGTAGCAGTCCTGTCAATGCCAGAGACAGCTTGGGAATAGAGTAGGCGATAAGCCCCCATGCCAAACACTGCATCACGGTACCGTACACCAATATCCAGCCAATCTCAGACCAAGAATTGGGTAGGATATTACCTGTATCGAATAGAAACATCGGTACAATCATCGCCATCACACCGCCGATACTAATCAATTGCATGAGCATAAATATCGGCGTTGGCTCGGTATCATGCGTTTTACGTATAAATGTCATTGATGCCGCTAGCATAGCACCTGATACAATACCCGTGATAAACCCCCAAGTTGCGGCACTATTGTGTGCAAACTCAGGGCTACCTATCATCGCCACCCCAGCCATCGCTAGAAATAGACTGATAAGCTGTAATATAGATTGGCGCTCATTGAAATACAAAAAACCAATCGCTGCCAAAAAGAAAATCTGTAAGCTATTGAGCAAGGTCGAGATACCAGGGCCGACCGCATAAATACTCTCATGCCACAGCGCCAAATCCAAACCTAAAAATGCTCCCGATAATAAACCATAAAAAATAGCTCGTCTTGAGCGCGGCAGACGCTGCCCCATAACCTTGGCTAATATAGCAAAGACGACACCAGAAATGGCCAAGCGCCAAAATGACATCGCCCAACCACCGATATCGACGTGAGCCACGATTAAACTGCCCAAACCAAAAATAATACAGCCAATGACCAAGCCAATAGGTGCAGAGCGTGAAGAGGCGACAGCCATAGAGAATCCTTATATTTATCTTATTATTTTAGATAGTCGATTCATTGCGTTTAAGATGATAGTGCTTCAGATCATCATACAAGTCATATTGTCGAGGTTTTACACCTAAAATGAAATGGCAAAACCACAATTATTAGTGATATTACGACTGATATTATGGTGATGTTATATCTGACAGCTATCCTTACAGGAATAATGTTGGCGACGTTTGCACTATTTGCTAGTCTAGTGGTTTACAATGATTGGCTGATAACCGCATTACTAATGAACTACCCACCACCTAAAGAGGTAGGGGTTTCTTAGGTAATACCCATACTTGATACGATATTTTGTATCAGCGGTTAGGCAAATGGACTAAGCTAACCCCGTCGTACCGACGGTTTTGATTGTTGCCAGTCTCAAACCCTCACTGAGGATGTTGATACTGGCGTTTATGTCTCTATCATGCTTTTGCTGGCAACTCGGACAATTCCATGCCCTCACCTGTAATGGTAGCTCAGCCTTAGTCAGTAAGTGACCACAGCCTGAGCAGGTCTTAGACGATGGATACCATCGGTCTACTTTGACTACCTCTTTACCGTACCAATCGGCTTTATAAGTCAGCATGGTGGTAAAGGCTGACCATGAGCTATCGCTAATCGCTTTAGATAACTTTTTATTCTTAACCATGCCTTTGACGTTTAAGTCCTCAATCGCAATCACATCGTGGTTTTTGATGAGAGTGAATGAGAGTTTGTGTAGAAAGTCTTTTCGGATATTGGTTATTTTTTCATATACCTTAGCGACTTTAACTTTTTGCTTTTGATAGTTGCGGCTGTCAGACAATTTGCGCTGATTCGCTTTGGCAATGGCTCTACGCTTGGCCAGTATTTTCTGTTCTCGCGCAAGCTTATGTTGCAGCTTCGATAAAAAGGTAGGATTAGCGACTTTTGTACCGTCCGATAAGACGATAAAGTCGGTCAGTCCTAAGTCAATGCCTATTCTTGAGTGAGTTTTTAGCAACGGCTCTACGATAGTTTCAACCAGTAAGCTGACATAGTACTTGCCTGATGGGGTTTTGCTGATGGTCGCTGACTTGATTAAGCCATTTACCTTGCTTGGAAATTTAGCGTTGATATGACCAATCTTAGGCAGTTTGACAGTGCTGTCTGTGATCGCCACTGTGCCCTTTTGGTTGTTGGTCGTATAACTATCCTTAATTCCTTTTTTCTTGAATTTTGGGAAGCCTGCGCCTTGCTTGAAAAACTTGTTATAGGCAGCTCTTAGGTTCTGCTGCACATTCGCCAGTGCTAGGCTATCGACTTCTTTAAGCCATTCAAATTCTTTTTTATAGTGAGCAGGGGTATTTTTAAGCTCGGTCTTATGCTCGTTGTAATGATCAATCTTGTCACTAAGCATTTTATTCCAAATAAAGCGTGTGCAACCAAATGATTTAGCAAAGAATATTTGCTGACCCTCATTAGGGTATAATCTTACTTTATGGGCTTTTAGGATTTGCTTGGTCATAAGGAGCTTGTTGTTAATTGGCGTTATAATTATTAATTATAATACCATAGGGAGTAAGGGTAGTTATCAATAACGCATTCATCCCACTACTTTAGAAGTAGGGGATTTCTGCGCTGAAAATGTTAAAAATATCAATACAACTAGACTAGGTTTATCTATGCATCGACGCTCATCATCAACACGACAACGACTATCGACATCTGGTTTGGCGCGAACGGTGTCAAGATATGGTTTTACTATAGGCGTTCTCTCTAGCGCCCTACTTGTGATGCCAAGTGCACAAGCGGCCAGTTGTAAAATTCCAAAAAGCTATTATAAAAATGTCTCCTGCACGTCTAGCAGTGGTCATTATTTAGCGACAAAAGATTTTGGTGCGCCCGTTGCTTTGATTAACAGTAAAGGCAAGAGAGTTGTTGATTTGTCGCGCTACCAAAAAGTCGACGCTGATAAGATATCGAATGGTTTAATACCAGTATTACGCAATAGTCATGTTGGCTATCTTAATATGCAAGGACGTGAAGTCGTGCCTGCTATGTACGATATGCTCAAAGAAAGCCAAGGGTGGGCACGTGCAGTATCTGATGGACGTATCGTGGTCAAAAAAGACGGGAACTATGGTGTTATCACTACTGATAATAAAACAGTGGTAGCATTTTCATCATCGATTAGCGATATTGATGATTACCGAAGTGGGGTCGCCCGTGTGCGCAAAAGTAAAGCTGTCAGCTGGCTAGATAAAAACGGCAAAACCATAAGCGATCCCAATAGCAGTAACAATGAGCAGCCTGTAGCACGACAAGCACCAGCCCGTAATGACAGCAACAGTAGTAATAATAGCAGCAGGGCATCAGCGCCCAACATATTTACCACGTTACAACCACGCCAACAAGATGGCAGATGGGGTTTCGTTGATGATAACAATGTGACCATGATTACATACTCTTTCGATGAAGTGCGGCCATTCTCCGAAGGCATGGCGGGTGTGCGTATCGATGGAGACTGGGGCTTTGTTAATCTTGGCGGTGAATTGGTGATTCCGTTTCGCTTTGCTAATAGTGGCGTGTCAGCTGCTGATAGCTACAAAGGCAACCCGTCATTTGTATTTACCAATGGCAAGGCATGGATTGGCAACCTAAAAAACGGCAATAAGATGTGTATTGATAAAGAAGGCACTGGTGTCGGCTGCGACTGACTGTTTATGCGACTGAGTATTTAGAAGATAATCGATTGAGCTCAGGATATCTTCAAGCATAAAAAAAGCGCGCAAACCCTATCATTAATTTTTAGGATTTGCGCTCTTTTTATGGCGAATTAAGTAGTCGTACAAGAGCGTAAGGCTATTCGTTTAATAAATGATTGCTAATCAAATCGACCATATAGGGCTGATAATACTCAGGGATATCATGCGCCATTCCTTCGATTAAATGGAAGGTGGCATTGGGAATGGTCTTCGCAACCACACGGCCTTGTGACGCAGGGAGTAGCCCATCTGCGCTACCGTGCAGTACAATCGTCGGTGCTTTAACTTGCTTGCTAAAACGACTGATAGAGCCTGATGCCAAGATAGCATTGAGCTGCTGTACTGTACCGAGCGGATGAAAATTGCGTTGGTAGCGCAGTTTGGCGATTTCGCGCACCATGCGTACATTGACATGCCCAGGTGTACCAACCGTCTTCATAAACCAGACGCTATGACGCACAATATCACGCTCAGAATGGCTCTCAGGGCGATTGATAAGGGTATATAGTTGTTTGGGCTTTGGCGGTTTTAAAAAGGCGCGGTTGGTCGTCGTAAACATAAGCGCCATACGCTGTACCAAACTTGGATAACGAGCGGCCACGATTTGCGCGATCATCCCGCCCATAGAAGCACCAAGTAGGTGGGTCTTGCCAAGCTGTAATGCTTTAATCAGACGTGCAGTGTCTTCTGCCATGTCCGTTAAATTATAGGCAACTTGCATACCTTTATTAGACAGGCCTGTTTGCAGGCGCATCATCATCTTCAATTGACTGATACGCGGTAGTCCATCAATCTGTACTTTAGAAGACAAGCCGATGTCACGATTATCAAAACGAATCACAAAAAAACCAGCATCAATCAGGCGCTTAATAAAATTATTTGGCCAAAATATCATTTGTGAGCCAAGCCCCATAATCATCAATAATGGTGGGTTATTAGGGTTGCCACCAGCCTCAACACAAAGCTCGATACCATCGCCGATATCAATCATCGCTTGATGCAGGTGCTCACTAAGGTCGGATTTACGCCATTGATGCGAGCCAAACCGCTGCCATTCAAGAGTAGGGTAGCTGTCTGAATGCTCATTGATACTCTGACCCAAATTTTGATTTGATTTTGGATTCAAGCTTTCAGAAGGTTCGGCAGGGTTGGTGTCATTTGATTGTGTCATGAAGTGTCCTAATTAGAGGGTCATCTACTACAGTTCAAGCATCTCAAAATCAAGCTTACCGACTCCACATTCTGGGCAAATCCAGTCGTCAGGGATGTCTTCCCATTTGGTACCCGGTGCAATGCCTTCTTCAGGGCAGCCGAGCTCTTCGTCATATATCCAACCGCAGACAATACATTCATAACGTTTCATACATAGTCCTATCGATTATTACCAGTGCTACAGGGCGTTATTAACGCCGATGTTTAGAATTGTAGTCATCATATTCGACGACAAAAACGACCGTAGTTTAGCATATAACCGTGATTTTCATAGTTAAGTTTACACTTGTATATTGAGATAATCTGGTATTTATCAAGCCAATAGTGGTCGTTATCTGTGTTTCAATGCTCGTATTACCGTGAGTCAGACCGCAACATTAAAATCAATCATGCTATAATAACCGCCTTTAAATCTACAGTGCTAGCATTCATTTAGCACTGATGAATGATTCTTCAATTCCCATACAAGTCATATACACTAAGGGTTTCCATGAGCATTAATGCCGCTGATACATCCGCTAATACTGAAAACGAGCCCTCAAATGTGCTCAATACTGACCATCCATTTTGGCAGATTATTCGCACAGTACCAGACTTCCCAAAAGTCGGCATCGATTTTTATGATATTACACCGTTACTGCGCAGTCATATAGATGCGGTCATTGATGCATTGCTTGCTGCACTGCCAGAAGGGTTGATAGATGAGGTAGACTGTTTGGGTGCCGTTGAGGCGCGTGGGTTTGTCTTTGCTAGTTTGCTGGCAGGTCGATTGGGCAAAGGCATGATTTTGCTGCGTAAACCAGGTAAGTTGCCACCGCCAGTCGCTAATAAAGCCTATGCGTTAGAATATGGTAAAGACACGCTTGAGATGCAAAATAATTTGCCACCTGAGCGTGTGTTATTGGTCGATGATATTTTGGCCACTGGCGGCACGTTGACCACGGCTTATGAGCTTTGCAAATCAGCTGGTCATGCGGTGGCAGGGGCTTTAGTATTACTCGATTTGGTCGAATTGCATGGCGAGTTTCCAGTACCTGTCTATACGGTATTAAAAGCCTAAACGTAATGTGATTAAAAGCGTAACCCTGATTTGGATATTTGGGCTAGAGATATTTAATGGCTATTTGAATGCTCAATATATGCTTTTCATAAATAGACGCATCTAATAAATACGATTAATAAAAAATCGCGCTGAATCTGATCAGCGCGATTTTTCTTGTATTGTCATGAATATTAGGCCACTTTTTTGGCTTGTTCATACCTTTTACAGCTCTGTTCTACGAGGGTGCGACCAACCGTTTTAGGTGTCGTAATCTTAAAATCTTTTGTTGTTAATATAGGCTTGTCTGATTGCCAAGATTTTAAGACTTTATCATTAGCGGCGTAGTCTACGTAAGCGCGCCGATAGTAACTGGCATCCTTACAAGAGATAAGTAGCTGCTGATCACTATAGTTAACATTGCTGTCATCAGTATTTTTCTTGGATGTGGGATAAGTTCTACGGATAGAGACCATGATGTTTTCGACCCGTTTCTCATCGATGATGCTGATGTCGGAGCTTTCAATAGAGTCTAAATCTAGGCTAAAGACTGAACCAGAACTGCTCTTAGACACCTCTGACCAATTCATTGCTTGTGCGCTGAGTGCTAAAGCACTGCCTGCCAATAACACTGATAGCCGTTTCATACTTAAGCCCTGCTTCTTGTTATTTGAAGTCGGTCATAATAGCCAACTTGTCATCAGCAGGCAAATATCTTTTACCTGATGTCTATTATTCATACTTGCTGTACTACTACTGATACTCACTAAACTGGCGTTCATATTCACAGTAATAATATTTATGCTCATCGCATTGGCAGATATGATATGGACCGTTATTCACGGATAGCAGCAAGTGTCTTAGCAAGCTCGTCACGAGCAGTAATGAAGCCATCAATGCCCTTTGGTAGCAGGTCTTGAGTGACAGTGTCTTGTTGATAAGCGGCACTAAACTCGTCATGTGTCAGACTGACTCGAGTCATGTCATCTAATGCCATCGACATGCTAGGTGAGAGCTGACGAGTCACTTCAATGTCCATCGTGGCTAGCTCGTCGATGAGGTTTGGGGCGATGGTCAAGAGATCACAACCTGCCAATGCCAGTATCTGCTCAGTCGAGCGGAAGCTTGCACCCATCACTTGCGTTTTATAGCCATGCTGTTTGTAATATTGATAAATGAGTTTTACTGACTGCACGCCCATGTCATCAGAGGCTGGTACGTTTTGTCGGTTTTGTTGGCGTTTTTGCCAGTCTAAAATGCGTCCAACAAAAGGCGATATGAGTGTCACGCCTGCATCGGCACAGGCAATGGCTTGATGCTGTCCAAACAGTAAGGTCAGATTACAATGGATCCCCTGGGTTTCAAGATAACGCGCCGCCTCAATACCTTGCCAAGTCGCTGCCATCTTAATCAATACACGTTCAGGGTCGACATCTGCTTTTTGATAAGATTCCATAAACGCCATGGCTTTATCAATGGTCGCCTGGGTATCATAAGACAATCGTGCATCGACTTCGGTAGAGACTCGGCCTTCGATGAGCTCTAAAATATCACAGCCAACTTGAATGGTGAGTGCGTCAATCACAGCATCGATATCACCGTTATGATGGCTCATTGTTTCTGATAGCATACCTTGATTGTCAGGATGTGTGAGCGCCTTAGTTATTAAGCTTGGGTTGGTGGTTGCATCAATGGGTTTTAAGCGCGCAATGGCGGCAAGGTCGCCAGTATCAGCGACAATAGTGGTCATGGTACGAAGCTGTTGTAATGCGCTCATTAGATATCCTTTTTTCAATTTCTATTATATCGATTATTACATGTCACCAATTACAGGATGGCTTTTACACTATAACTTTGTTGTAGGTAAAAATCTTATCGGTGATGGCTTTTTTAAATATCAGCATTTTATAGACAGTGCTATTTGTGACTCGCTTTAAACTGTAACATAGTTTTGAGACTATGTAGCCTGATAGTTTTAACCTGCCTCGCTTTCCCGCAAAATAACTGTGCTATAGTTGACTGAATAAATACGTGTGATATCGCTGAATTTTTTTGCCGCAAAAAGTGTACGACTTGAATCGCTCAGCTTGTATCAAGACTATTTTGAATCGACTATGCTGTGAGCGGGTTTACGAGTATTTACGAATGGGCAGTGAGCAAAGTTTTTGCTATAGTAGAGCCGATCAATAGATTGTCCGCTATACTATGCAATTGATGCGGGTGGCATATCTGAATGCATATCATTAGATGACAGTATAGTATAGGCTGGCAGGGCGCAAAATTTCTGATAGACTATTTTGTCGATGACGATTATTGCTAATGTAATGAGTTGTCATAACCTTTGATTACTATCAACGGTCGACTTAATGACAGTAACTGAGATACCTTCAGTTTTTTGGGGCTGCGATGTTTGCGTAGGTCACTATTGAAGAGTTTTCAAAGCATTTAAAATTAACATAGTAATACCTAGTATTTATAAAAATTTAAACAGTGATGAAATTTAAAAAGGATGGGCGGTAATGAGTGAGCAGTCACCAGAGCAAAAGATGGATAATCTGAATCAAACCACGACAGGCACTAGCGATACCGCAACTGAAAAAGCATTTTTAGATAATATTCGCACAAGTATTGATGCAGTTGACCGCGAAATCCATGAGTTAATTAACAATCGTGCTAAGTTGGCTCAGCAAGTGGCAGTGGTAAAGAAAAGTCACATCGCTAATAATCCGACTGCTGAGAATAATAACCCTATATTTTATCGTCCAGAGCGTGAAGCTCAGGTACTAAAAGCAGTCATGGAACGCAACACTGGTCCAATCGCTGACGAAAAAATGGCGCGTTTGTTCCGTGAAATTATGTCGGTCTGTTTGGATTTAGAAGCACCGCAACGTATTGCTTTTTTAGGTCCCGTTGGTACCTTTACCCACGCTGCGGCCCTCAAACATTTTGGTAAAGCTGCTGATACCGTGCCGATGACCACCATTACCGATGTGTTCCGTGAAGTTGAAGCGGGTACGGCGATGTATGGTGTGGTACCCGTTGAAAACTCCTCAGAAGGGGTGGTCAATCACACCTTAGATGGCTTTTTATCTTCTACCTTAAAAATTATCGGTGAAGTCGAGCTGCCTATCCATCAAAACTTCTTGGTCGCTGAACATACCAAGGTTGATAGTTTAAGTCGTATTTATTCGCATCAGCAATCATTGGCTCAATGCCGCCATTGGCTCGATGTGAATTTCCCTAATGTTGAGCGCGTTGCAGTATCGAGTAATGGTGAAGCCGCTCGCCGTCTCAAAAACGAATGGCATTCAGCGGCTATTGCTGGCGATGTCGCTGCTGCTGAATATGACTTACATAAGCTCTATTCAAATATCGAAGACAATCCAAGTAATACCACACGCTTCTTAATCATCGGTCATGAAGCCATTGCGCCATCTGGTCAAGACAAAACCTCTATCGTTGTCTCTGCTCACGATAAAGCGGGTGCGCTGATCGAAATTCTAAAGCCGTTGTCTTATCATAATGTGTCAATGACCAGTATCGAGACGCGTCCTGAACGCCCTAATAAGTGGGCTTATGTATTCTTTATTGATATGAATGGTCATATCGATGATCCTAACGTCAGCGCGGCTATTGCCGATATCCGCCCGTTGGTAAAAGATGTGCGCATATTAGGCTCGTATCCAAAAGCAGTGCTATAGCCAAAACCACAATACAAGGGTGGCAGCGTTAACCTTGCTTGCAGCATGAATTATATGTCTACATTTGGTTGCCTTGTCCCTTTTTTATGATGAACCAGCTATATATTGAATCAATGACACAGTGACACAACGCCGGCTTTACCAAACCATAATGAGTGCCGGTATGAGTCATTAATGGATGCGTCATCACCTCTAAGGATAAACCATGCAATCTAATCAATCGTCAGGGGCAAACGTCTCACCGTTAGTACCTGCCTACGACAGTATTTTAGAGCTAGCCCCGTATCAAACAGGCAAGCCGGTAGAAGAGTTGACGCGCGAGTATGGTGTCTCGGATGTGGTAAAGCTTGCCAGTAACGAAAACCCGATAGGTTGCTCGCCGCAAGTAACCTTGGCTATTACGGAGCAATTGGGTCAACTGGCACGCTATCCTGATGGCAACGGTTATTATTTAAAACAAGCGCTTGCTGATTTTAATAGTGTGGATGTTGAGCAGATTACTCTAGGTAATGGCTCTAATGATTTATTGGATATATTGGCGCGTGGTTTTGTGAGTTGTGATGATGCTATCGTCTATAGTGAGTACGCCTTTGTGGTGTATTCGATGCTGGCGAAAATACAAGGCGCAACAGGGGTAGAAGTGCCAGCGCAGCGTTTTGGTCACGATTTAAAGGCGATGTCTAAAGCGGTAACAGATAATCCGAATACCAAGATTGTTTTTATTGCCAATCCTAATAATCCAACGGGCACGCAGCTTGGTCATAAAGAGCTTCGCGAGTTTGTCGCTAGTGTGCCAAGCTCAGTGCTAGTGGTGTTGGATGAGGCGTATATCGAGTATAGTCCTGAGAGTAATAATAGGGCGCTGCTTAATGAGTTTGATAATGTCGTCATCGTACGCACTTTTTCCAAAGCTTATGGACTGGCAGGTCTGCGTGTTGGCTATGCCCTCAGCTCAATACCAGTAGCAGCATTGCTCAACCGTATTCGTCAGCCGTTTAACGTCAGCCGTGTGGCATTGGCCGCTGCGGCCGCCGCACTTAATGACCAAGACTTTATCGAAAAAGTCCGCTTGACCAATAACGAGCAAATGCGCTGGTTAGAAAAACAATTCGACGCGTTAGGTTTGGGTTTTATTAAGTCGCATGCCAACTTTATCATGGTGGAAATAGAAGTTGAGATGGAAGCAATAACCGCTGCTTCTATTCATCAAGCGTTACTAGAACAAGGTGTGATAGTCCGCCCATTAGCCGCCTATGGCTTACCTAACTGGCTACGTATTACGGTAGGTCTGGCAGAGGACAATCTTCGTTTGATTGATACGCTGCACTCAATTTTGACTGAAGATTAATAAATAATTGGTAAGATTTTTTCGATTAGTAAATATATTTTGATTAATTCTGTCACTTAACAACATACACATAAGCTTGGCTTTCGTGATGCTGAAGTCAATCTGACGCTAGTTCATTTAACGAGATATGTCGCCAGCCAAAAGATAAAAAGAATATTATGCAACTCCCTTTTAATACTCAGCCGCCGTTATTTAAGCAGGTTTGTGTCATCGGTCTAGGGCTGATTGGCGCAAGTCTTGCTCAAGCTATAAAAGACAATCATTTAAGTGAGCGCTTGGTTGCTGTCGATAGGCACTTGCCAAGCATTGACGAAGCCATTCAGCATGGTTTGTTAGATGCGGGTGGCACTGTGTTAAGTGACGTGGTGTCAGGCAGTGACTTGATTGTCATCGCTGTACCGGTACAGGCGGTGAAAGCCGTGTTTGTCGATATTAAAAATGCAATGGATAATGGACAGCTTGCCACAGATTGTATGATCACGGATGTCTGTAGTACCAAGGTCAATATCATTGAGGCGGCACAAGCCGTGTTTACCACATTACCAACAGGTTTTGTACCTGCGCATCCGATTGCTGGGGCTGAGAATTCAGGGTATCATGCCAGGCGCGCCACATTATTTGCCAATCATAGTGTTATCATTTGCGAGCTGCCAACGAGCAATCCTTCTGCAATTGCTAATTTGCGTCAATTATGGGAAGCGGTAGGTGCAACTGTCATGTCAATGGACGCTGAGCATCATGATGCTATCTTGGCGCACACCAGTCATTTACCGCACCTGCTGGCATTTAATTTGGTTGAACAGCTGGCAAGTCATGATGATAATTTAGATATGTTTCGCTATGCTGCAGGTGGCTTCCGCGACTTTAGCCGAATTGCTGCCAGTGACCCTAAAATGTGGCATGATATATTTTTTGCCAATCAAAGCGCGATTGTGAGCGCCCTTGATGAGTATGGTGTTTATTTACAGACCATGCGCCAACTTATTATTGATAAAGATTCAACCGCCCTGATGGGACTTTTGGGCCGCGCGCAAGCCGCACGGCGACATTTTGGCCATATGTTAGCCAGCACCCCTTATACGGATACTTCTGCCATGTCAGCTTCTTATAATATTACCCCTAGCAACACCGTCTCTGGCACCATTACTATTCCTGGTGATAAATCTATCTCGCATCGCAGCATCATGCTTGGTAGTCTAGCCACTGGCGTCACCAACGTCACTGGGTTTTTGGAAGGGGAAGATGCGCTGGCTACCTTGCAGGCGTTTCGTGATATGGGCGTGAGCATTGAAGGCCCTGATAAAGGTAAATTGACTATTCATGGCGTGGGTATGAATGGTCTAAAACCAAGCAAAACGCCATTATATATGGGCAACTCAGGCACCAGTATGCGCCTGCTAGCCGGTATTTTAGCGGCACAGTCATTTGATAGTGTGTTAACAGGCGATACCAGTCTAAACAAGCGGCCAATGGAGCGTGTCGCAGCACCTCTTCGCGAGATGGGTGCTGTTATTCAAAGTACCGGCCATAGTGGCACAGCGCCGTTAAGTATCACTGGTCGTGATAATGTCGGTAAGCCGCTGCAAGGGGCAGAGTATGATATGCCAGTCGCTTCTGCACAGGTTAAGTCTTGCTTATTGTTGGCTGGACTGTGGGCAAAAGGCACCACGACTGTCATACAACCTGAGGTTAGCCGTGATCATACCGAGCGTATGCTGTCAGCCTTTGGTTATCCTGTAATCGTCGATGGCAATCGCATTAGTGTAGAAGGTGGTGGTACACTGACAGGCGGTGATATTGCTGTCCCTGCGGATATCTCATCGGCAGCATTCTTTATGGTCGCTGCTGCGATTAGTCAAGGTAGTGAGCTGACCCTTACGCAAGTCGGTATTAACCCGACGCGTACCGGTATCATCGATATTCTAAAACTTATGCAAGCGGATATTAGCCTAAGCAATGAGACCCATGTGGGCGGCGAACCAGTGGCGGATATTACTATTCGTAGCTCAAGCCTAAAAGGTATTGATATCCCAGAATATTTAGTACCATTAGCGATTGATGAATTCCCAGTATTGTTCATTGCTGCTAGCTGTGCCCAAGGTCGTACAGTACTAACGGGTGCGAAAGAGTTGCGCGTGAAAGAGTCCGATCGTATTGCTGTCATGGCAGACGGTCTACAAACGCTAGGCATTGATTGTACGGTGACTGAAGATGGTCTGATCATTGAAGGGCAAGGTATTCAAAGTCAAAATGGTGAAGTGAATAACAACCAACCTGTATTTGGTGGCGGACATATTACCTCGCATCATGATCATCGTATTGCCATGAGCTTTGCGGTTGCAAGCTTACGTGCCTCTAAGCAAATTACCATCGAAGGCGTTGAGACGGTCAATACCAGTTTCCCAGGATTTGCAGAACTTGCTAATCAAATTGGCATGTCTATCCAAGTTAATCAAGGCGATGCGTAATAGTATCCAAAGTTCATATTTGATTTTACTATCATCAAAAGTATGTAGAGATTAGATATAGCAAAATATTAAACCTGCTAAGAACAAACCTAAATGAGGGTTAATTTGAAATATCTTTAATCCTTGTAAGTTATTTTAAAAATGTTGTTGTCGTTAGCAATGTGTTGATACCTAAATGGGTATGAACGCATTGCTTTTTTACTTTATATCCTATATGTAGTAACCCTGCGCTTCTGTCTATCGCTTCTACCATTTGTCAAAATAGTCAGGGTCGCGCTTTGCTCTAACTTAAGTTGTCTTGCCTTATGACCACTCAAAATGTTGTCAAAAAACCAGTCGTTCCAATCAAAACTACGAGAAGTGGTATCGTCACTGCGCTGATCGCTTTTTGTATATGGGGTGCATTTCCTTTATATTTTAAACAGTTAGCGGCTTATAACGCGACAGAAATTATCGGTCATCGTATTGTTTGGACGTTTGCCTGTTTGCTCATCGTCGTGGTCGTGACCAAGCGCTGGCAGTGGATAGATACTTTAAAACAAAACCCCAAGTGGATAGCCTTGACCTTTTTGTCCGGTATTATTATTGCCACCAACTGGCTCACGTATGTATGGGCGGTCAATCACGATCAAATCCTTGAGGCCAGCTTAGGGTACTTTATTGGTCCGTTAGTTGGCGTGGCACTATCGATGATTTTGTTCAAAGAGCGTCTACGCACCCTACAATGGGTCGCGATTGGATTTGCGCTATTGTCTGTGGTCATTCAGGTAGTCATGTTGGGTAGTCTGCCATGGTTATCGCTCATTCTTGCCTTTAGTTTTAGTACTTATGGCACCATTCAGCGCCAAACACCACTAACTCCTGTTGATGCAATGTTCGTTGAAACCACGATGCTCGTACCCATCTTTATTTGGTGGTTTTGGCAAGCGGATGTGGTCAGCAGCCAGCTGAGTTTTTGGTTTACCTCAAATATTTGGTTGCTCATGATTGCAGGTCCGATTACTTTGATACCGTTACTGCTATTTAATAGATCGACTAAGCTGGTTGCTTATAGTATTTTAAGCTTTATGAATTATCTGACGCCGACCTTTATTTTCTTCTTGGCGGTATTCTATTATAAAGAGCCTTTTGACTTAAGCCGTTTAGCCGTCTTTGGTTTGATTTGGCTCGGTCTGTTATTATTCAGCATTGACTTGTGGCGTCATCGCCCTAGTAAGGCGCTAAAGGCCGAGCGGTTGCGTAAAGAAGCTTTGCAGCAAAGTAAATAAGCATTTGTTTGCAAAGCTAGTACTAGAAATCTGGATTTAAAATTAATTAATAAGGCTGAAATTATGTTTCATACCGAATCTGATGTGGTATTTGTCAAAGGCTTAACAGTAGAAGCAGTCATCGGTATCTACGAATGGGAGCGAGCTATCACTCAGCCGTTACTAATTGATATAGCGCTTGAGACAGATATTAGCGCCGCTGCTGCTTCTGATGACGTTAACGATGCACTGAATTACAAAGCGGTCTGCGATGACGTTAGCGAATGGTGTCAAGCTATTAAGGCGCAGTTGCTAGAGCATTTAGCGGGGCAAATCGCTGATAAGTTGCTTGCCAAATATAGCTGTCATAAAATCACTTTAAGCATTGCTAAGCCCACTGCTATCAAGCAGGCCGATGCGGTTGGGGTACAGATCACGCGTTATGCAACGGCCATTGAAGATAAGCCAGTTGTAAGCAAGGACGATGATGCATAATATGCATAAAAATTTGGCTGATTTGAGTCTTGAAACGCTAAAAAAGCAGACGCCTGAACTGTTGCAAACACAATCTGTGACGGCAGTATTATTGGCTTTAGGCAGTAATTATCAAGCTGAACATTATCTGCCGCTTGTCCGAAAGGATCTAGCGGCGCTAGGGGGAATACAGTTATCTACTGCATTTGAAAATCCTGACTTTACATCGACCGAAGCGCAACCAAAGCCCGATTATACCAATCAGTGCGTTTATTTGCGTTTGGGAGAGCCAATGACACTGCAACAGTTACAGCAGGTTTTTAAAGATCTTGAGGGTGACTGTCATAGGCAGCGTCTAACAGAAGCTCAGACGCCAATAAAAAAAGTTACGATGGATATCGATATTCTATTGATAGAAACGCTATTAATAGAAGTTGTTTCTGATAAAAATAGCCTAAGCAGCAATAAGGAATTTGAAGAGTCTAATTGGATTGTAATGGCAGATCGTTACCCATTCAAAGCGCATGAAAGAGCAGGGGTTGAAGAATTAATTTCAGATATTCCGTAGTTTTATGGATATTTAATATCAATTTTGAATAAAATGGAGTATTAAGAGCTGTACTAGTTAGCATAAACCCCCTATGGCAGGATAGTTGTCACCCCTAAATATTAATCCAAATGGGGGGCACAAGGACCAATCATGCCAAGATATAGTGACGATCGTAAACAAGCCATACTCAGCAAACTGCAACCCCCATTAAA
>NZ_JASDCF010000022.1 GCF_030408035.1 Psychrobacter sp. APC 3426 | reverse complement strand
AAAAAACCACCTGTACTGGTGTAGAGATGTTCCGTAAACTGCTTGACGAAGGTCGTGCAGGCGAAAACTGTGGCGTACTACTACGTGGTACTAAGCGTGAAGACGTACAACGTGGCCAAGTACTAGCGAAGCCAGGTTCAATCACTCCTCATACTAAATTTGACGCAGAAGTATACGTACTGTCAAAAGAAGAGGGTGGTCGTCACACACCATTCCTAAACGGCTATCGTCCACAGTTCTACTTCCGTACTACTGACGTAACTGGCGCAATCCAATTACAAGACGGTACTGAAATGGTAATGCCTGGTGATAACGTTGAGATGGGCGTAGAGCTTATCCACCCAATCGCTATGGACAAAGGTCTTCGCTTCGCTATTCGTGAAGGCGGCCGTACTGTAGGCGCTGGTGTTGTTGCTAACGTATTGAACTAATTATTAACTCATTCAGAGTTATCTGAGAAAGTTAAAATATTAGTCGAAAAGCCATCCTCATTGAGGGTGGCTTTTTTTGTGGGTGTGAGAATGTGATTAAGTGATATAAGTGAATAATGATTAACTTTTACGATAAAATAAACGCTATCGAATAACAATAATAAAGGACAAGCTGTGTTTAATATAGGAAGTATAGAAGAGCTGCCAATTAACGCAATAGAGTTAGAATATGCGCTTCAAGAAATTGCAGCCATTGAATCTATGGTTCAGCCGCATGACGCGTGGACTTATCAGACGTTGGTTGAACTGCTTAAGCAAGATAGCATCAGTATGCTGGTTGTTTATGAGGAAAATAACAAAAAGGGCGTAGCCGATAACAATGTAATTGGCTATTGTTTATATCAGGTGGTTTTTGAGCAAGCAGAAATCTTGCGCATAGGCACTCATCCTGATTGCCAACGACAGGGCATTGCCTCGCAATTGTTTGTTAGACTAAATCAAGAGTTAACAAGTAATCAGGTAGAGAGCTTAATGTTGGAAGTACGGGCAGATAATATCCCTGCGATAGCATTGTATGAGCAGCAGGGGTTTGCAGTGATTCATCAGCGTAAAGGGTATTATCAATCACCGCATCAGCCAGCAGTAGACGCTTTAATTATGCAGCGTGTTTATGGTCAATAGCTATAAATGATCCTAATTTAATGGCTTTCAATAGTGCTGTTATGGCTTCTGATAGAATAATATTAATAGAGCTATTATTAATTTGACTAGGGTTGAGGTGGTATTTTCTTTTTGCAAATATCAATATTGGATAGATAGTTGTCATCTGTTTTCATACGCTCTAGCACTTCAATACGTTCGCTCAGCAGCTCTACCATCACATTGATATTGGCTTGTTGTTTTCTGACTTGTGCCAGCTTTTGCTGAGTGAGCATCAGCTGCAAGTCAATATCTAGCTGTCCATCATAATAATCATTGAGGCTGTCTCTGATTTCGATCAGGGTAAAGCCAATCGCTTGAGCGCTTTTAATCAATTCAATGCGCTCAATGCATTCAGGATGAAATTCAGTATATAGACGCGAGCCGGCCTGACGCTTGCGAGATTTAAGCAAACCCAGTTGGTCATAATGCCGCACGGTGTCCTTAGTGGTATTGGCTTCGCTCGCCAGCTTACCAATTAATAGAAATGATGTATCAGGTGCCATAAGAATCTCGTTAAGTGACAAGCATTAAGTCGTTAAGTCATTAAGCTGTTCATTGTTAGCATTGCATTTATACTAAGTTGAGCTGCCAAGGTTCTATCGTTTCAAGTAATGATACGGCCAATGGCTGATGAGAATTATTTTGCCATCTAACTGAGCTGCTGCCGATGAGCGTATCTAGCTGTATCAAAAAATCAGCACGTGGTAAGGTTGTTGCCCCTAAGCTCATCAAGTGGTCGTTTGGTAATTGACAGTCTACCAATTCAATTTTGCTTTGTTTACATAAGCGCATCAAACCCCAAAAGGCTAACTTTGATGCATTGGAGGCACGATGAAACATCGATTCACCAAAATAAATACCGCCTATTTTTAAGCCATAAAGACCACCAATCAGCTGTCCTGTCTCATCCCAAACCTCAACACTATGTGCAAACCCTTGCTCATGTAGTTTGGTGTACGCTTCAATCATTTCATCATGAATCCATGTGTGCTCACCCTCGGATAACGTATCGTTGATACCGCCACTTCTCGGCAAGCTACAGGCATGAATGACGTCATCAAATGCTTGATTCAAGGTTAGCTGCCAACGAGACCGGCCAGCTTGCTTGCGTAGTGATTTACTGGGCTTATAGTCAGTCGGTAGCATCACACAGCGCGGCTCAGGGCACCACCATGCAATTGGTTCATCTTCATTGAACCAAGGAAAAAGTCCCTGAGCATAAGCCGAAATCAGCGTTTCAGGTGCCAAGTCACCCCCCATAGCCACGATACCAATGCCATCTGGATCAATAGAGATAGGGTCTGGAAAATCATAACGCCCAAGACTTTTTAAAGTCTCAGGCGCGATGGCATTATTACGTTGGTTAGGGTGTTGAGATAAATTGCCCATTTAAGCTTCTTTATCAGCAGTTAATGTCGACGCATATGTATGATCGGTGGCGGTCGCTTCTCCGATAGCATCCAGGTATTTCTCAGCATCGAGTGCTGCCATACAGCCAGTACCAGCTGAAGTAATGGCTTGACGATAAACATGATCGGCGACGTCACCTGCTGCGAATACCCCTTCGATACTGGTTTGAGTGGCATTACCATTTAGACCACTATTAACGATGAGGTAGCCATCTTTCATGTCTAGCTGACCTTTGAATAAGTCAGTATTTGGCTTATGACCAATGGCCACAAACATACCGTGGCTGTCTAACTGCTTGGTGCTACCATCAATCATAGATTCAATGATAACGCCATTGACGCCCATGTCATCGCCGACCACTTCTTTGACTTTGTGATTCCATTCGATTTTGATATTACCGTTTTTGGCTTTTTCAAACAGTTTATCTTGTAGGATTTTTTCAGAGCGCAAGCTATCACGGCGATGCACCAATGTTACTTCAGAAGCGATGTTTGATAAGTATAAAGCTTCTTCAACGGCGGTATTACCACCACCAATGACCGCGACTTTTTGGTCTTTATAAAAGAAACCATCACAAGTTGCACAAGCTGATACGCCGAGGCCTCTAAATTTGGTCTCTGACTCTAGGCCCAAATATTGAGCTGATGCGCCTGTTGAGATGATTAGCGCATCACAAGTATAGCTGCCATTGTTACCCGTTAATTGGAAAGGGCGCTCGTTTAAATTTACGGCATTAATATGGTCGTATACCAATTCTGTGCCGAAACGCTCAGCATGGGCTTTCATGCGATCCATCAGGGCAGGGCCGGTCAAATCATGAGCGTCGCCTGGCCAGTTGTCGACTTCAGTTGTTGTGGTTAATTGTCCACCCACTTCCATACCAGTGACCATGACAGGTTTTAAGTTGGCACGTGCAGCGTATACGGCGGCAGCATAGCCAGCAGGGCCTGAGCCTAAAATAATGAGCTTTTCGTGACGTGGAGCGGTGTTGTCAGTTGCCATGAGAGGTTCCTTGCTAAAGATAAAAATCAAAAATAGGTAGAGTAAAACTAACCAAGAATAGTGATTAAAAGTTGCTAGTAATATGGTTTTTCTAATTGCTGTGTGATAATAACATAAGGGCAGTTGCTACAAAGTGCAAGTTTGCTAAAGCAAACATGGGTATCATTAGAATCAAAGTAAGTTAAAGACAACGACTTTATAAAATGTAGTCAGTATCATTAGTGATATTCTATCGACTGTGTGTTTAATCGTATTATTTTTTGTCTAAATGTGCCATTGAGGCATTTTCTTGCTCTCTTTCTTTAGAAGACTGTCGCCACTGCACCTATGTATTTGTTATTATAAGAAGTTATGCCAAGTGTGATAGGGGCTGAGCGATGGCTATCAGGTATAGCATTGTTCCTCTATAGGATTTATAACAGACCATTAATCTTAAACATTTTGCTAGGTATTTTTTGGCACTTTATATCAGTGTTGTTATACCAAAACCTTTATGTCAGCACTTTATGTCAGCATGGTTAGGCTTAGTCATGCACTGGCGACCATTTAGTATTAATAACAAGGCAGATTTTACGTGATATCAGCACCGCTAATTGAGTATTTAAAAAAGGGAATATTTACCCTCCTTGGGTTAATACTGGCCGTTTATCTTTTTGTCATTTTGATGACGTATACCGGTAATGATCCTAGCTGGTCGCACATTAGTAGTGATATGACCACGATTAATAATATGGGTGGCGAGACGGGTGCATGGTTGTCTGACTTGCTCTATAGTTTCTTCGGATTCGGTGCATGGTGGCTACTGGCATTTGTGGTCTATGAGTCTATCCTTATTTGGTGGGACAACAAGCCAACGTTTTGGTTAATGCGATTGGTCGCGTATGTGTTTCTGCTACTTAGTACCAGCGCCTTGTTTGCACAGTTGGTCGCTTTAGTACAGCAAGTGGCAGACCCAGTTAGTACGGGCCTTAAGGGTGTGGCTGGGGGTATTATTGGGCTTGAGTTGCAAGCGCGTCTGGCACAGCTGTTATCGCAGTGGGGGAGTGTGGTTTTCTTGACCGTCTTCGTTATTATCACCGCAACCTTTGCTTTCAATATTCATTGGCTATCCATTTACCAAAAAGTTACCGCGTTGTCATGGCTTGGCTCAGGTGTCAAACGTAAAGAGTTTGCACAAGATGATGGCTTAACAACTAAAGAAAATATGGCCTCTGAGCAAAAAGACGATAGCATCGAGGGCAATCAAGAGAAAGAAATACCCCAGTATGAGCAGCTGCCACTAGAGTTACAATCCGCTGATGCTGCGAATAATGCGCAAGTAGATAGTGGGCGATTTAGTAATGTACTGTCAGATTTTTTATCGACTTCTGGTCTTGCTGATAGCGTAAGAGCGTCTATGGCAGCGGCGCAAGCGACTATTTCCAATCAACCTGCAGCATCCAATCAGGCTGCTCATTCAAATGCTGTGCCAAATAATGGAACGAGTAGCCTCCTGCAGTCATCAGAGGTCTCGCCTAGCGGCACAGCTGGTAATCTTGCAAACAATACTGCAAGCACGACCAACGCTGTAACGACTCTAACTCCCGTCACCACACCGGTTCGAAAAGTTGAGCCAAGCTTTGCATGGAATGATGCGAGTACTGTTGAGGATTTGCTGGCAAGTGAGCAAGCAGCGTATGACACAAACGTCTCTGATGTTGCAGTGCCTGCCACTTCTTACGCTGATACGGAGTCTTTAGATGAGTCAGTGTTAGCAACGAGTAATTTGACGGTAGAGCCAGCGGCGCAGCCAGTCACTGGAAATGGCAATACTGCGAGTAGCAGTACGGCAAATAGTCGTGTTGAAAATGAAAATACGGTAAATGAAAATACGGCAAATGACAGTATTAAAAATGAAGAAGAGATCACCCAGCAACCAGTTGATGAGTCCATAGATCCTACCACTGAAAGCGTTGACACCTTAGCAGAGGGGTGGCTAGCTGAGCATGCTGATGTGGCGACATCCATGACCTCAGATTCTGTTGTTTCAGAGCCTGTTGTTTTCGAAGCTGATGCTTCAGATCCTGCTATGTCGAAGTTCAAGGACAATGAAGTAGTTGGGTCAGACCCTGTAGAGAAGACGTCTGTCAATACACAAGCAGAACAAACAGCGAGTCTGTCACATGCAGCTGCAACACCAACAGCAGCGGCAACAGAAACGAATGATCAGCAGCCAATATCGAACATCACTGCACCTGTGGTAGGCACGGTTGATATGACGCCAACCAATACGCCGCCTGCCAACCCTAAAGAGGCACCAACCGCAAAGACCATTAATACTACCACCAGCACACAGTCAGAGACCGCGGCCAAACCCACGGTCAGTTTTGCCGTGCCAGAGGGCGACAGTAGCAACCACATCACTGATATGATGCCAGACGATGATGCTGATGATGAAATAGCTGCGCCAGTGATGCCAGACATCAGTGATGATACGGCATTCAGTCAAAAGTCACGCTCTATGCAAACGGCGGCTTATCGCAGTAGCCTTACACCTATTCCAGAAGTCTCTATATTGGATAAGCCAGATCCTGACCGTAAACCGAGCTATACCATTGCAGAGCTTGATCAGCTATCAGAATTGCTTGAGATTAAGTTGCAAGAGTTCAATGTAAAAGCGACCGTGGTTAATGCGATACCAGGACCCGTTGTGACACGTTTTGAGGTGGAGCTGGCCGCTGGGGTAAAAGCCAGTAAGGTGACTGGTATCTCACGTGACTTGGCACGCTCGCTGTCGATGGCATCTTTGCGTGTGGTCGAAGTCATTCCTGGTAAGCCTTATATCGGTATCGAAGTACCTAATAAAAAGCGTGAAATGGTGCGCCTAATTGAGCTACTCAATACCGAAACGTTCAAAGACCCTAAGGCGCAGATTAGCATGGCGATGGGTAAAGATATCGGTGGTAACCCAATCATTACCGACCTTGCCCGTGCGCCACATATGTTGGTCGCTGGTACCACAGGCTCTGGTAAGTCGGTATTGGTCAACTCGATGCTGCTGTCAATGCTCCTCAAGTATACACCCAATGAGCTGCGCCTTATCTTGATTGACCCAAAGCAGCTTGAGCTTGCTAACTATAATGACATCCCCCATCTATTGACGCCGGTAGTCACCGACATGACTGAGGCTGCCAGTGCCTTGTCATGGTGCGTGGCGGAGATGGAGCGCCGTTATCAGCTGATGAGCCTGCTTAAAGTACGTAAGCTTAATGAGTTCAATAAAAAAGTGATTGCGGCGGAAAAATCGGGCAATCCAATGCTCGACCCATTATGGCGACCAAATGACAGTGTTAGCATCAGCCAAGCGCCAAAGCTTAAAACCTTACCCATGATTGTGATTGTCGCCGATGAGTTTGCCGATATGATTATGCAGGTCGGTAAGCAAGCAGAAGAGCTGATCACGCGTTTGGCACAGAAGTCGCGGGCGGCCGGTATTCACTTGATGCTTGCTACCCAGCGTCCATCAGTCGATGTCATTACCGGTCTGATTAAAGCCAACATCCCAGTACGAGCAGCGCTGCGTGTTAACTCAAAAGTCGATTCGCGTACCATCTTGGACAGTGGCGGTGCAGAAGACATGCTCGGTAACGGTGATATGTTGTTTTTAGGTCCAGGACAGATTGAGCCGGATCGTGTCCACGGTGCTTATGTCAGTGATGAAGAGGTTAACCGTGTCTGTGATGCTTGGCGTGAGCGCGGCGCACCTGACTATATTGACAACATGGCAGGGAATTTTGAGTTGTCTAGCCCTGGTGGTGGTAGTGCAGGTAACGCCTCTGGTGAAGATGATGACCTCTACAATGATGCCGTTGCTTTTATTATGGAAACGCGCAAAGTATCAGCGTCTAGTATCCAGCGTAAATTTAGTATCGGCTATAACCGTGCGGCTCGTATTGTCGACTCAATGGAGGAGGCGGGACTGGTCAGCTCAATGGGCAAAAGTGGCAAGCGTGAGCTGTTGATGTGATGAACAGTCAATTTGATTGAGTGATAAAAAGCGAGTGACAGTAAGTAGCTCGTTTTTTTTATGAGCGTTTGTAGCACCGTCATGGTATTTGCAAAACTGACATCATAAATCGGCACAGTGATAGGCATTAGCGTTAAGCATATATTCATGGTCTGGTATGACGTGAACACAGCAGTATCGATAAGAGGGTTACTTGTTGCGCCACCAAACCGATATACTGAGTGGAATGGTGAATAACTCAAGAACAAGGAAGCTCGATTATGTTTAAAGAATATACTCAATATGATGCAATAGCGCTAGCAGCGTTGGTCAATGCAGGTGACGTCAGCGCCAAAGAGTTATTGGATGCTGCCGTCTATCAAGCCAATAAACTCAATCCCAAACTCAATGCCATCATCCATCGTTTCGATGAGCGTGCCTATCATGCGGCCGAGCAAGGTCTGCCAACGGGTGCGTTTACTGGCGTACCTTATTTACTTAAGGATTTATCATTTGGCTTTGAAGGTGAGCCTATAACAATGGGCAGTCGTAGTGTCAATATCGTATCAGAAAACGACAGCGAAATCGTCAAACGTATGAAAGCCACAGGGGTCAATACTTTTGGTAAAACCAATACCCCTGAGTTTGGATTGATTATTACCACCGAACCAAAAGCTCATGGTGCCACTCATAACCCTTTCAAAAAAGGCTATAGCTCTGGCGGCTCCTCAGGTGGTAGTGCAGCGGCAGTGGCAAGTGGTATTGTACCAATGGCAGGTGCCGGTGATGGTGGCGGCTCGATACGTTTCCCTGCTGCTTGGTGCGGTACATTTGGTTTAAAACCAAGTCGTGGTCGCAACCCCATGGGCCCGACAGTTGGTGAAGGCTGGGAGGGGGCTGTTGCTGACCATGTGATTACCCGCTCTGTTCGTGACAGCGCCGCGATGCTCGATGCCACAAGTGGCGCTGAAGTGGGTGCACCTTTTATTATTGCTCCACCAGAAGGGTCTTTTTTACAAGCAGCCATGCGTGCGCCGCGGCAGTTGACTATTGCGCTGCATCAGCAGCCATTGATTGCCAATACTGTGGTAGACAAGGAGGTACTGGCCGTACTTGAACAGACTGCCAAGCAGTTAGAGGCCATGGGACACAGAGTGATACCGGCTGAGCCTAATATCAATATCGAACAGTTTTGGCATGACTTCATGGTTGTGGTTTGCGCGCATACAGCCTTTACTATTGATAATATCGAACGTGACTTTGGCGCAGAGCATATCAAAAACCTAGAGCCGCAGACCTATAACATGGCGTTGCTGGGTCGCTCGCTATCAGCAGTTGATTTGGCGCATGCCAAGCACGGTTGGCATCACAGTCAATATCAGACAGGCTTATTACTAGAAGAGTACGATATGATTTTGTGTCCTACCGTGCCTACCGCTGCCGTTAAGCATGGCGTATTACCGCCAAGTCGCAAGGATGAGTTACTGATGCGTAGCGCAGAGCTACTCAATAAAGGCTTAGATATGGGTAAGTATGCCTTTCGCTCAGGCATGATTGAAAAGCTTAGCCAGCCGGTATTGGGCAAAATGGCCTTTACCTTATTGGGGAATGTCACTGGTTTGCCAGCGATGTCATTGCCAGTAGGCATGAGCAAAAAAGGCTTGCCGATTGGTATGCAGCTGATTGGACGGATGAATGATGAGGCGACGCTGTTGAGTGTCGCAGGTGAGATGGAGCGTGCAGGGCTGTTTACGAAGTCAGCGTTTGAGAAGTAGCTTAAGCTATTCAAAACAACGTCGTCAAAACGCAGCAGCTAAGACACCTTAGTCGAAGCGATAGATATCCATACCTAAACTATGATGCGCCATGCTTTGATGGACAACCGAGACACGTTGACCTGCACCAAGTGCAAAAAAGAGCGGTAGCAAATGCTCGTCACTGGGATGGATGTCTTTATAATCAGGGTACTGCTGCCAGTCTAATGCCGTCGGAATATCTGTTTTTAGCTGCTGTAGCAACCAAAGCTTAAAGTCTTTTGCAGTTTGATCGATACTATCCGCTTGCCAGCGTAATGCTTGCAAATTATGGGTGATGTTGCCTGAGCCGATGATAAGTATTTGCTCCTCACGCAGGCGGGTTAGCTGCGCGCCCAATTGATAGCAAGCGACACTATCATAATGCTGCGGTAAAGAAATCTGTACGATAGGCACATCTGCTTGCGGATACAGGTGTCTAAGCGGTGCCCAGACCCCATGGTCAGATGCGCGCATCGGATTGACACTGCAGGTAATACCACGGGCAGTGAGCTGCTGTGCAATGGTCTCAGCCAATGCAGGATGACCAGTAGCCGGATACTGTAATTCGTACAGCTCAGGGCTAAAGCCAGAAAAGTCATGCCATGTCTTAGGTTGCGGGTTGCTGCTGACTTCTAGCTTTGCTGATTGCCAATGCGCTGACATAATAATAATGGCACGCGGCACAGGTAAGTTTTGCCCAATCCGTGCCAGTGCACTGGTCGTCGCAGATTGCTCAATGGCAAGGGTTGGCGCCCCATGCGAGATAAACAGTGCTGGTAGCTTGGCCAAATTGGTCGCCTGTGAGGCTACTGTGGCATCATCTGCCCAAACGCCCGCTGCTGTAACGGGCGCTGGTGAGTTAGGGTAAGCATCATCACGTTGATGGCTCGCTTGCGAGGCGTTAGGTGTCGCGTGTTTTGGATATTTCATGTAGCGTTTATTAGGGCGTGCCACCGTTTTTCAATCCATTGTATGCTATTACTGCATTGATAATTTGCGAGTGACGCCACACGATTGATATTTCTGTTAATGCAACCAGCATGTCGTGGATTGAGGACAAGCTCTAATTACCACGATGATAAGGATGGTTGTTGTTGACACTCATTGCTCGATATAACTGCTCCATCAGTACCACGCGTACCAGTGGATGCGGTAATGTCAGCGCCGATAACGACCACTTTACATCGGCTTTTGCCAGTACTTCTGGCGAAACGCCATCGGCACCACCAATGACCAGTGCCACATCATCACCTTGTTGCATCGAATTTGCGAGTTTGTCTGCCAACCCTTCTGTTGAGAGCATCTTGCCTTTGACATCAAGCACCCATAATTGCTCACGTCCTGCGGCATTATGAGCCGCTAGTATTGCCTGTCCTTCTTGCTCACGATACTGGGCCAGATTAGCATCCGAAGGGTTTTTTGCGCGTTTTGCAGCAGCAATTTCAACAATTTCTGTGCTGAGCATGGGCTGAATACGCTTAAAATATTCATCAAAACCTGTTTGTACCCATTTAGGCATTTTATTACCAACGGTCAAAATTCTTACCTTCATAGTACATACCACTTCAATAATTGAGAAAATGTAACAAAAGAATTCTACGCTTAAGTTAACGTAACAAACAAGCCTTTTACAAAGATTTTTTTTATGCTTTACTAGCATTCGACAAACAGTTGTTCTATCTATCGCTTTTTTTACCACTATGTTAAATAGTTCATATCAAACGATAAATAACGACGCAATGTCTTTATGCAGCGTTTTATAGGCTTGTCTTTAAACGCTTTTTATTTTGGAATACATGTTTAATTGAAAATTTTTTTAAACGAAAGGAGTCGTTCATGAACCGCACTATGTCAAGTTTACTAGCCCTTACTGCAGGTGCTCTATTATCTACCTCTGCGCTAGCAGCCTCATTGGATGGCACACAGTGGCAAACCATTGATGATAAAACAGGTGAGAAAAAGGCTGTCATTCAGTTAAATGAAAATGGCGGAAAAGTTTCAGGAAAAATCATCAAAGTACTTAATAAAGAAAATGCCAAAGCCGTTTGTACTAAATGCTCTGGTAGTCTAAAAAACAAGCCAATTGAAGGTTTGCAGATTTTGACGGGCTTGAAGGCTGATGGTAATAACCAGTGGAGCGATGGTAAGCTGGTTGACCCTGAATCAGGTAAAGTCTATTCAGGCAAGTTGACCTTGAGTGATAATGGTCAAAGCTTGGATCTACGTGGTTATGTAGGTACGCCATTGTTTGGTCGCTCACAGACTTGGAAACGCATCAAATAAATTGATTACTCAGCAAGTGGTTTGATTGCTGGCTTTTAAATCTAGCATTTTTAAATCTAGCATTGAAAGTTCAATAATTTGAACCGCAGTAAATTAAAGCAAAACCAATGAAAACGAAAGGGTAGCCAGTTTTGTACTGTCTACCTTTTTTATTGCCAAAATTTAGGTTTTATTGAATGAGGGTTTGACAGACTATGACTTGTTTTTCATCAGGTATTGCTAATCATGCATCCACTCATAACGTACTGCATGAGTGGATGCTGATACAAATAATCGATTACATCAAAGGCGCAATGGTTTGGGAGACGGCTTCCTCTACATTTTGAGTGTCACTAACGTCATCAGTTGAAGTTGGTTTTGGGATAATGGTCAGTTTGGCGTCAGATTCAAAGACGATGGCTTCTATATCATTGAAGCTGTTCACACCCTCAGAACGCATGGCGCACTCAATTTCCTGACGGGTCAAACGTTCAGCGCGCATCGCATCTGGCAAGAACTGTCCTTGATAAAAAACAATACGCGGCTCGGATAAAATGAAGCTACTAAATTGTGGTGAGATAGAGGCGTACTTGGTCACTAAAAACTGCAACAGATACAGTACCAAAATTGAGGCAATACCTTCGATGAATGGGATGTCTTTGAGCAAGATAGTACTGGCGCCCAATGAGCCGATCATCACAGTAACGACCCAATCAAAGTTATTGAGCTGTGAGGTGGAGCGCTTGCCCGAGACTTTGGTCACTAGCACGATTAATACATAGACCATGACCGTCGTCAAAACGATACGCCCAAGCTTGTCGATATTGTCAAAAAATATCATGTCCATAACGAGAACTCCTATTAAAATGCAAAACAGCAAATCACTTAAAATCTTATTGTTTTAAGTTAGCCTAACGGATTTTGCACGTTAATAGGGAAAAAACTTTGTAGTCGCTTGTAGAGAGTCGGCTGGGCTAGGGGGGCCAAAGAATAGCTCAGATGTTTTTGGGCTTAGGCTCAAGCAAGCGATTGACGCCCCAAAGACTGATGCGGGCGCTGACCAAGGTCAGTACTAATATCATCACTAGAGACGAGAGTAGTGGAAGGGGCTGCTGCATGGTCATCTCAAGCAAGACTTCACGGCTTATGGTATCGAAAATCCAAAACCAGATGGCTAAGAAATAAATAATAGTCAACAACCAAACGACCACAATGCCACCAATAGTCAAGCGATTCATCTCGCTTCTGTCGAGCGCGCGCTGATGATGTTTAACGAACTTACTAACAGCGATAAAAGCACCGGTGATAATAGAAATTACCGTGACAAGTTGTGAGTTTAGGGCAAATTTGCTTTGAATCATCATAAATATCGCGCTGGCAAGGATATAGCCAATCGCGAAAAATCCAACATACTGCGCCAGTTTGGGTTGCGCTGCTTCTAGGCGGTTGGTTGACTCATTAGCGCTTAAATGCGTACTGGATTTACTGAGATGGGTTGTCTTGCGTGACATAAGCTGACCTGTATAAAGGTAGAGAACAAGTGGTTAATATAGCGCTAATGAGCACTTCTTAAGAGTAGACTTTTTAAAAATATTAGTGCTGCGCGGTCCAGTCGAGCATGGCATCAAGTACGGGTCTAGCCGTATAAGCATTTAGCGCCTGTTCACTATTGATGATGCCAACGACCACATAATCCTGCCCCGATAATCCTTTGACATATCCTGCCATCGAGGTTACATCGTTTAAGGTCCCCGTCTTTATCCACGCACGGCCAATAGCTGCTGACTCAGGTAAGCGCTCGCTATGAGCGGCGATGGTGCCACTAACACCTGCGATACCTAAGGAGTTGACGTAAGCGTCGAAGCTTGGATGATGATAAGCATAGGTTAATAGCTCATTGAGGTTTTCAGCGGTTATCGTGCAGTCACGGCAGAGCCCTGAGCCATTGGTCAGTTGAGGTGGTGGTGTGCTTAGCGTGGTTTGCCACCATTGATTGATGGTTTGTAATGCCGTGGAATAGTTGGTACTAGCAGGTTGTCCAAACTGATATAAACTCATCATTTTTTTGTCAGTCTTTTTATCCTGTGTCACGACCTTATTATTGGTGTCAGTATGGCTACTGCTTATATTAGGCTCACCTGTTTCAGCGGCATTGGTTTGGGCGTTACTGCCTTTAATAGGATGGTTGTTGGCGTAAGTGCCAATCGAGAGTGCCACTTGCTCAGTCATTACATTGTTTGAGAAGTGATTGATGTCATAAATTTGCTGCGTCAAATTCAAAGAAGGGTAACTGGCCAGCGGTAGTGGTGATATCGGTAAAGCTGACAAACCAGCGCTTAATTTTGTATTTTTAGATGTAGAGATGTCGTAAGGAGTTTCTTGAGAAATGACATTACCACTTAGCGTATTGCCCAGCTCTTGCCATTTCGCAGCGACAACACGAGCGGCAAAATCTTTGGCATTTGGATAAGCGACATAAAACATATGCTCGGCGCAGCTGTTTGGTAGGTTGGCATTTAATAGCAGCTGTTGTGCTTGCCACTGCGGTGCCAGGCTATAACGCGCTTGGCCACAGGCTGCTGAACGTGTATCTATGGTCGTGGGCAATTGATAGTTTGCTAACTGTGGCGTATAAGTCAGGCGGGCTTGACCATTGTCTAGCGGATAGCTTTGAATACCGATGGTGCTAAAATTCACCAAAAAGCCATCAGGACTGGCATTGTAGGGACGTAAAGGCGAGTTATCGAATGCGGCAGGGTCTTTACTGACGCTATCAAACACTGCGCTATCGACAATGATATCACCGTCTATATGATGAATGCCCGCCGCTTTGACTTTATAAAGCAGTTGTTTTAAGCGCTCATGGGTCATTTTTGGATCGCCGCTGCCTTGAATGATTAAATCACCATGGAGACGGTCGCCGATGATGAGACCGGTATGATAGACGCGGGTATACCAAACAAAATCTGCTCCTAGCGTGTCTAGCGCAATAAAACTGGGAACGAGTTTCATGGTGCTGGCAGGGGTGCGAGCGATGGCTGATTGGTGACTGAGCAGGGGCGAAAATGAGGTTTTTATCGATGCTACAGTTGTATTTTGACTGCCACTACTTTGCTTGCCGTTTTGGTTACTAGTATTGCTATTTTGACTACTGCCATTATCGGTATCGAATGGCGGTTTTTTATTTGGGACGACGCTCGGAATACTCTCTAAGCTTTGGTAAGTGTAAGCATCATCGGTATATGCATGCAGTTGTTGCTCATGCTGTTTGATGGTTCGTTTCTCAACCATCGCTAATGCACTTTGGTGGTTAGCGTTATTTTTAACATCAACTTTTTGATGGCTATTCTGAGTATTTGTCTGGGTATTGTTCTTATCGATAACGGTGTTAGCAGCAGTATTGTTCTGGCTATTTTGTGTCGATTGACTGTTAGAGTGGCTGCTATCGATAACCTGAATCGGAGCGGGCAAGCGACTGGCGTTTTTATCACCCACTGGTGTGATGACGATACTGATATTTGCTGCAGCCAAATCAGCTCGTGATAATGCCGTTTCAATTGCCTCTGGTAAGGCTGCTTGCGCATAGAGCGGTAAGGTCATTGCCGTGGTCAATACAGCCAGCTTTGATAGGCATTTACGCGTTTGGGGGTGCAGCCGCGCATGACGGCAGAAAGTATTTGGCTGGGCTGTAACGGCAGGAGAGTCAACGTGTGTAGAGGTGGGTCGCATGAGCATCTTTCATCAGGTGGCAAAAATAGCTTATGGTAACATGAGTTGCTGTTTTCGCGTAGATGAGAAGTGCTGGCTAATAAATACTAACGAACATGAAGAAATGCCATGGCAGTCATAATCGCGTCATTATAAGCATCATGAGAGCCCAAATCAGGAATATTATAATGCGCTAGGATGCTGGTCAGATGCTGTGACTGACTAGAGAGCCCTTGGGTCTGACCGCTCATACGCCGGCTGTATAAATGCCGTAAGTCGATGACTTTGTTGGGCAGAGTGGTACCCATATAACGCTTAACCAAGGGGTTTAAAAACCCAGTATCCAGTTGCGGACAAAACCCCACTATCGGCCGGTTGTCAATAAAAGGCAAGAGTAGCGCTAGCATCTCCTCATAGCTCATTCCATGCTCTACATCAGCCGTACGCAAACCATGAATCACAATGGTATCGCGGTCTGGCATCACGGGAGGTCGACATACCAGGTGCATGCCATTACCTGTGTCAATACTATTGCCATTGATGTGAATCGCTGCAACTGATAGTAGGTGGTGTTTTTTGGGATTGAGGCCAGTCATTTCACAATCGATTGCCACCCACTGCTCAGGCAAAGGCTTGGTGAACATAGATGCCAACTCTGGACGCTGTAGTTGCGATTTTTGCCACGTGCAGGACAGTTGCTTTAGCCAACTCATATCAGTCGCTCATTCCTTGGTGATGTTTCTATTTTTAAGCTGATTTTTATTCAACTACTTATATGCATGTTTGTTGCCAAAAAACGTCGTTATTTCTCATTGATTAGGTTATCTCTAATTGGTAATGCTGACGTAGCTGGTTTTTAAAGCTTTTGACCACTGATAGACATTCTTTTAATAAATCACGTTCAAGCGCTGTTAAGGTAATTGGGTCAACCTCGCGCGCATGCTTATCATCGGTTGAGAGAGCGACTGATAACCGCTGCGCCATAAAGAATTCCAATGCTTCTAGTAGGTTGTCGGCGCGTTCTTGGTTGATGGCCTGAACTTCTACCAATGCTTTCAGGCGATTTTTGGTGCTAGGGACGTCTAATACGTTATTCTCTAATGCCAAGGCACGGATACCATGAACCAAAGGAAAGATACCTGCCTTTTTTAGGTCAATATCTGGTGAGGTTGGTTTGCCACCAAGCAATGGCACAAACTTCTGCCACCATTGATTGACATCGCCAAACTGTAGTGCTGCTCGAGCGAACTGACGTACGAACATCGGGTCTGACTGCTTGCGAGAGTGTTTTAAGTGTGCGCGTACCTGCATTAGCAGTGACTCATCACCGCAGACGTACTCACTGTCCAAAATAGCGGACAGATAAATACTGTGCATCGGATCTGTGTTGCGAAACCACAAGCTGATTTGTGTCATAAAGGGTTGTAATGGTTGTCGCCACATAGGATTGGTCATCATAATATTGCCATCACAGAGCGGGTAGCCAAGGCTTGCTAACTGGTTGTTAAAGATATCTGCAAACTGTGCCAAATCAGGATGCGTATAGCCATCTCGCATGATGAGCGCATTGTCTTGGTCAGTACGCATGATTTGCTCACCGCGGCCTTCTGAGCCCATGACGATGACGCAAGTGTTGTTCATGACGTCATCAGGCACAATCATTTGCCAAAGTTTGGTAAATACCTGTGCATTGAGCGTCTGTACCATGCGGCTGATGTTACCTATTTTGACGCCGTTTTGATGCTGCGCTCGAATATAACGACCAATCAATTCGACAGCAGTGTCTAAGCTAGCAAAATCTTTAGCTTGCTCGATTTGGATACTGATGAGCTGTGAATGGTGACCGATATGAGCGAGCATGTCGCTTTGTCCAAGGACGCCTGCGACGTCGCCATTATGGTCAATGACTGGTAGCCGATGAATACGATATCGAGTCATGGTCAATAGTGCATCACCAATCTCATCGCTAGATTTGATGGTACGTAGATTAAAATTGGCGTAACGCTGGCAAGGGGTGGTGGCAGGGTTTTGCTGATCACTGACGGCACGGCATATATCTGTATCAGTCAAAATACCGAGCAGATGACCGGTGCCCTGATGGGTGTTTTTAATATGAGTGTCTTCAATATGTTGTAAATGGTTCAAGGGTCTGACCAATACATGCTTTAATCCTGCCTTGGTCATAATATGAGCGGCTTCAAACAAGCTGTTATTGGCATCGACGATGTGCACTGGTAACAAACTGACGTCAATGACGGGCTGCAGCATGATTTGCTGCACTTCTTGTTGATCGTTATAGCCATCACGGTCTATCGGTTTATGACTACGCCGCTGTTGTAAGGCTTTTAATCTTTCAGGAAGTTTGTCTGAGAGCATTTGCCGCACCAGATGGTTTTGCGCACTGATTTTATCGACGGCCTTACCATCGACTTGTAATAGCAGGGTATCCTCACTAGCACGGAATTGATAAGGTTGTCTGGTTTCAGTTTTTGATAAATGGTCAATGTTTGTTTGCGTGCTGTTTTCTATGATGGACTCAGGCAGGCGGCGACTATCAAACCAATCATTGTTATTGAGGTGGTCAGAGTGATTGCTGCCCAGGTAGGAAGCGACAAATTTGCCATCAAGTAACTGCTCAATCTGACCTTTGATGACCACATACAGATACTGCAATTCTTCTGCAGGAAGGCTTTCGTCTTTGGCCAGATAACGAATTTGGGTATTTTTTCTGATGCTTTGGCGTTCAGCCAAGCTTAATACATCAAAGGGGGGCTGGGTAAAATCAAGATGGGGCATGGCATCATCCTTGATGGCATATTTGATAAAAGGTAGCTTATGTTCACAGTATCTTTATCTTTAACAGTAGCTGTCTTTAAAGGTTATTTAATTTCGACTTTATTTTGATAGTCAGTTTACTATAGCACTAATAAAGCAAAAAACCTTTAATAACCACAGCTATATTGTGGCTATTAAAGGTTTGTTTTTTGCAGAAAATACTAGCGCTATATAACGGCTGTTTTAAAATGTCTGCTTTCAAGTGACTAGCTTAAAGTGACTAAATGAAAGTAGCTGCATTTAAAATCGTTAACTTAAGAGCGCCAGTGTATTGCCACCAAACTTTACTTTATGCACCAAGCAATTGACGAATGCGACCAATCGCCTCACGACTCTCCTCGACACTAGCGACCAGAGCGATACGGACATAACCTTGACCAGGATTATGACCATTGACCTCACGTGATAGATAGCGACCTGCCAAGGCATGAATATTGGCCTGCTCGTATAGTGCTTTTACAAACACCTCGTCATCACCATCGAACTGTTCAGGGGCTTTAATCCAAAAGTAAAAGCCTGCCTCAGGCATCCGTAGTTCTAACAACTGCCCCAGCTCTGCCATCCATAGGGCGAATTTTTCTTGATACAGTGCACGGTTATGTGCCACGTGCTTTTCATCTTGCCAAGCGGCGATAGAGGCGAGCTGATGTGGTATTGGCATCGCACAGCCTTGGTAGGTGCGATATTGCAAATAAGCTTGCAAAATCTTTGCATCACCCGCTACAAACCCAGAGCGCAGACCAGGCAGATTTGAGCGCTTAGATAAAGAATGAAACACGATGCATCTCTTAAAATCATGACGACCCAATGCCGCGCAAGCTTGTAATAGTCCTATCGGCGCAGTGTCAAAGTACAGCTCGCTATAGCATTCGTCACTTGCAATGATAAAGTCGTGCTGCTCTGACAATCGAATGAGATACTCCCAATCATCCATCGTCATGACGGCGCCTGTTGGGTTGTTCGGACTACAAACGAACAGTAATTGTGTGCGCGCCCAAACGTCTTTTGGTACCGCGCGATAGTTGCCCTTAAAGTCATTGTCTAGAGTACAGGGCACAAAGTAAGGCGCCGCCTCTGCCAATATCGCTGCGCCCTCATATATCTGATAAAACGGGTTTGGCATGACCACAGTGGGCGCTTGGCTGGGTACAGAAGATTGACGAGAAGCCGCTGCCTGATGGGTCTTTGTCCTGTCTTTTGCCTCTACTACTTCATGGTTAACAACAGCTTGTACCAAGCTGAAAATAGCTTCGCGTGTACCCATGACTGGCAACACTTGCTTGTGTGCATCGACATGATTTAGAAAAAACCGCCTTTCTAGCCAATGTGCAATCGTCTGACGCAGCTCAAACATGCCATTGGTGGTCGGATAACGGCTTATTTTGTCCAAGTTTTCACGTAGTACGTCCAGCACAAATGCGGGTGGCTCGTGCTTTGGCTCACCAATTCCTAGCTTTATTTCACTGTAGTCGTGAGCTGGCATGCTATTAGAAAGCAATGTTGCCATCTTTGCAAAGGGATAAGGGTGCAGATGCGTTAAGTTGTGATTCATAAGTAGGGTAACTATAATAGACAATTAATAATAAAGTTATAAAGAAAGATTACATTTGGGAAGTGTAGCACTTCTCTTATTTTTTGTCTTTTGCTTCTGATACTTATCGCTATTAACTGTTTATAGCTTATTAACCATGAACATTCACTATCAGTACGCAATAGTGGGTGAGGTAAAGGTAGTTTGATATGTCTAGTGTGCTAAAAAATAACGGGCTCAACGCTAAAGATATCAATGATACAAGCTCTGGTAGTAGCTTTGATAATGGTATGTCGCGTGCCAAATTATATGAGCTGTTAAAAGAGCGCGAGGAGTGTTGGTGGAAAAGTCGTCAGCATCTGATTGCGTTAAGAGAAAAGCAGATGTTTTGGTATGGTGAAAATAGTTTAATGATGTGGCTGATGTGGCAATTGGTCAGTTATATAGGCGTGGCGATGGCATTGATGTTGCTCAGTAAGCTGCTCGGTATATCATTACCTTTATGGCAATATGTCGGCTTGTTTGTTATTCAAACAGTGGTTTTTGTCGTCATGATAGTGAGTAAAGGTCGACTGGCCAATAATCTTCAAAGCAGAATTGACACTGATCAAGTGCAAAGTGAGGAGGCGCTAAATGAGATGGCCATATTGGCAGAAGATTGTCTTTATCTTGATGTACATGACAAGTCACCCATCTCTTTAAAGCAGTTATACAACGGTTTAGAGGGTCAGTTCCATTTAGCAAGTTTGCACTATTTACTACAAAAAGAAGTCAGTACTGGTCGCCTGATACTAACGCAAAAACAGGTCGATGCAGAGGTCTTGCCACCTCAGCTTGCTGATAATGAGCTAAAAGAATATGCTCATGAAATGATATATAAAAGTACTTTGTAAGGTTGATTGTTATTTACGCCATCATCATTCTTTTGAGCATGTTTTTCAAAAAAGCGCCCCATCAATGACTGATAGGGCGCTTAATACTTAATTATTACTTAATTTAAGCAGACTGGCAAACTTCAAACAGACTTTTTAACGTATCAATTCTAGGTACTTGTCAATTTTGGGTACTAGCAGCATCCTTTTGTACAGTAAGGCTCGCTATCAACGCTGATTTTAAGGCGTCCAGTCTGTCAGCGGACAGCGGCTCATCGTTTTGGTCACTGATATAAAACATATCTTCTGCACGCTCACCCAAGGTGGTGATACGCGCCGCATGGACCTCTATTTTCTCTTGCAAAAACACCTGTCCAACTCGTGCCAATAGCCCAGGTTGATCCAGTGTCTCTAAGCTCATAATATGCTGGTCTGAAGCTTCGTTAAATTCGAAATTGATGACGGTTGTCACCTCAAAATGCCTGAGCTGACGAGGAATGCGTTTGTGAGTAAGCTTAGGTACTGTTGGGTCTTTGAACGCATCAATCAATCGCTGTTTGAGCTCTTGTTGGCTGTCTTTATCAACCAATAATGTGCCACTACGGTCTAATAACACATAAGAATCTAATGCAAAATCACGGGTGGCAGTGATGATGCGAGCATCTAATACATCCAAGTTCATCTGATCAAATACCGCCATGGTAACGGCAAATAAGTTCATCTGATCTTGGGTGTAGACAAAGACCTGTACCGCATCAAGCGCCAGTTCACGATGCTCACGCAATACAACCAAGGGCGCACTATCAGCGTCGGAGGCGCGACCCATCGGCGGGTGGTTCAAGATGGCTTCGGTATGCCACAGAATATCTTCTGGAATCTCACGTAAAAAATACTCATCGCCCAAGTCATCCCACAGCCTCAATACTTCATCTCGATTCATGTGCTGATTGTCGACATCATCAAGCATTGCCTCCGCTTGCTTGCGTGTCGCGCTAATCATATCTTGGCGATTGGTTGGCGCATCGATATCAGCACGCAAAATGCGGCGAGTTTGTGAGTAGAGCTGCTTCATTAATGTCGCCCGCCAGCTGTTCCATAGCTGTGGATTGGTGGCGTTCATGTCGGCAACCGTCAGTACATACAAGTGGTTAAGGTGCGTGACATTACCAACCAAATCAGCAAAGACAGTCACAACCTCCGGGTCTGAGATGTCTTTTTTCTGCGCGGTCATCGACATCAGTAGATGATAGCGCGTCAGCCAGCCGACCAAGTGAGCGTCGGCTGTACTCATACCATGTGCCAAACAAAACTCAATCGATTCGGTCTCACCCAACTGGCTGTGATTGCCGCCGCGACCTTTGGCGATATCGTGGAACATCGCTGCCAGCACCAAGATTTCTTTGCGTTCGATACGCTGAAAGATAGAGCTGACCAATGGAAAGTCTTCATAAAAACGGGGGTCAGTGAAACGGTGCAAAATACGAATCAAAAACAATGTATGGGCGTCGACGGTATAACGATGAAATAAGTCATACTGCATCAGTCCAGTCACTTGCGCAAAGGCAGGAATGTAGCTGCCTAAAACACCATAACGATTCATGGTACGCAGACGATGAAACAGATAGTTTTGCTCTTTTAAATTTGATAAAAACAGCTGTTGATGAGTAGGGTTGTCACGGTAGACCTGATCGATACCACGTGCCGCGATTTTTAATGCGCGTAAGGTATGGGTACGGACGTTTTTGATTCCGTATTGACCCATCAGCAAAAACATCTCTAAAATCGACTCGGGATGTTGTGCAAAAACCCTATGATGTGCCATCGCGATTTGGTCACCGACCTTGTTAAAGCGGGCATTGATTGGCTGCTTTTTTGGTCGCTCATCATCTGGCAGTTGCGGCTCGATAATGGTCTCGTAATAATGGTTGGTCAGCATCTCAGACAGTGTCGATATCTGCATGGCACAGCGGTAATAGTCACGCATAAAACGCTCAACCGCTGCATTAGGCTGATCATCCGGCTGAGTCTCATAACCCATTAACTGGGCAATCTCACGTTGATAGTCAAACAGCAGTTTGTTTTCATTACGACCTGTCAATACATGCAAATAATGACGTATCTGCCATAGATAGCCTTCTGCAAAGCTCAGCTCATCGAATTCTTTTTCGGTCAAAAAGTTTTGTTGTACCAAATCGTAGAGCTTACTGACTCGAAAATAACGCTTGGTTACCCAGCCAATGATATGGATATCACGCAGGCCACCAGGTGCGGTTTTAATGTTGGGTTCTAGGTTATACTCTGTGGCGTTATGACGTAGGTGGCGTGCCATGGCTTCTTTGATTTTTACATCAAAAAAATCACGCGGTGACCATAGTTTGTTCACTATCTGGACAGGTACCTCTTGCAGAGCTTCATTACCAGCGAGCAGGCGCGCCTCGAGTAATGCACTAGCGATGGTATGATCGGTTGCTGCCTCCAAACCGTCACTGACACTACGTACTGATAGTGCAGGCTCTAAGCCGATATCCCACAGTAGCGCCACCAAACTATCGATTTTGCCGCTAGTATCAGAATCAATCTCATCAGGGGAGAGGAGTAAAATATCGACGTCAGAGTACAATGACAGTTCGCCGCGACCATAACCGCCTGTCGCGAACAGCGCCAAATCTGTCTTATCTAACTCAAACCAATTGAACAATGAAATGAGCAGCTCATCGATAGCGCAGGCACGTGCTCCGACCAACTGACGGATATTGACACCGCGCTCAAGTGCGCGGCTGATGTCGTCATTAATCTGAATCAACCATTCAGGAATACCAAGTAAGGATGTCTCCATTGACTGAGCGGCATTTGGGTCTGCTAGCAGAGAGGTCGTTGTCGCTGTATCTTTTGAGAATAGAGGTAAAGGTGTTAGATCAATAGAGGCGACATCACAATTAAACATGAGTGTTATCCAGTTAAGAATTTAAAAATATATCGTTAAAAGGCTGTTAAAGCTGCTAAAAGAAACAGTGATTGAAACTGCGCTGTCGTTAAAGAGACACGCCCTAAATATAAAGGCATGACAGTCATAAGTACAGCACCTAATTATAGTCCAAAAAAAAGACCGCCTAGGCGGTCTTTTTATGTATTACTGCGTCAAAAAACTCAAATCTTCTTCAGGGCGTGTGGTAAATACTTCGCAGCCGTTATCAGTCACGACCATCGTATGCTCCCACTGTGCAGACAGCTTACGGTCTTTGGTAATCGCCGTCCATTCATCAGGCAAAATCTTGGTTTGCCATGTGCCTTGGTTAATCATTGGTTCGATGGTAAACGTCATACCCGTTTTGAGCTCAAAACCTGTGCCTTTTTTGCCATAGTGCATGACTTGTGGCTCATGGTGAAACTCATCACTGATGCCATGACCACAGAATTCACGAACGATACTAAAGCGCTCAGGCTCGACCACTTCTTGAATAGCCGCACCAACATCACCTAAACGCGCACCGTTTTTTACCACACTCATACCAGCGTATAGAGCCTCTTGCGCAACCTTACAGATACGCTGTGCCATGATAGAGCCATTACCAACGATCCACATTTTTGAGGTATCGCCATAATAGCCATCCTTAATGACGGTCACATCAATGTTGATAATATCGCCATCTTTTAGCAGTTTGTTGTCAGTTGGAATACCATGACAGACGACATGGTTAACCGACGTACAGATGGATTTAGGAAAACCATTATAGTTAAGCGGCGCAGGGATGGCTTTTTGCACATCAACGATATAATCGTGAGCAATTTGGTTAAGGGCTTCGGTACTGATGCCAACTCTTACGTGCTCGTCGAGCATTACTAGGACATCGCTTGCAAGCTTACCGGCCACGCGCATTTTTTCTATGGCTTCTGGGGACTGAATGAGGGATTTTTTAGTCATCATTATCTTACTTATAGTTATGGAATTAATAGGATGGATTATAGCATAAATGCAGAAGTGGCTGTTTTGCTAACACTTAGTAACTTTGTACGCATCTCTAAAATCCTTGTAATATACTGATACCAACTGTCTCAGCTTATTTATATGCACAGGTGTGACTATATAGTCATTGTGAAGGCGTTCGTGTGCAAAAAAACAGTTGAATGTTACAGATTATAGAAGTATTGTAATTTTGGTTGCTAAAGGAATTGGCACTATTTTTATGACTTTTGTGCAGTAGGCGATATAGGAAGTCATAGATAACGATTACCAAAATTTAACGATTACAAGGATGTTGTTATGATGCTCAAATCTTATCTTCCTACGGCTACATCAGCAAAAAAGCTGCTGCCGACATTAGGTGCGCTCGGCACCGGCCTTCTACTAATGACCATGCAAACCACTTCTGCTCAAGCAGCTGGCAAGTACTATAACTGTGCCAATGCCACAGGATGTAAAGTGGTCGACAGTAAATACTTTACATCTAGCCATACTGATACCAAGTATCCTGTCGTTATGGCGCATGGTTTGGTTGGTTTCACTAAATTACTGGGTGTTGATTACTTCTATGGCATACCGCAAACGCTCATGAGCGGCGGTTCTGAAGTATATGCGACTAAGACGTCATCTTTTGGTGACAGTCGTGTGCGCGGCGAGCAGTTGCTACAACAAGTTAAAACCATTTCTGCGGTTTCAGGTAGTCCAAAGGTTAACTTATTTGGTCATAGCCATGGTGGTCATGATATCCGTTATGTCGCAGCCGTTGAGCCTAAGTATGTGGCTTCAGTGACTGCAGTCGCCAGCCCAGAGCAAGGTGCAGCGTTGGCTGACTGGGTCATCGAGCAGATTGAAAAAGATAAAATAAACGGTGAGTATAATACTGCGACCAAAGCCGCTTTAGGTCTATTTGGCTTCTTGGGCAATTTTATGGATTTAAATGCAGGTATTCCAGTTGATAAGCTACAAGATCAAGATGCCTATGGGGCCATTACCGCCTTATCTACGGATTACATGACCAGCTTTAATGCTGAGTTCCCTGCCGCGATGCCAACCAGCTATTGCGGTCAGCCGACAGCAACCAGAGTGAACGGTATCGAGTACTACTCATTCAGTGGTGTCGGTCAAGTGACCAATATTTTAGACCCTATGGATTATGTGTTATTAGCGACGTCAAAAGTCTTTGAAAACGATCCGAATGATGGTTTGGTCTCTGCTTGTTCAAGTCGCCTCGGCTATGTCATTCGTGACGATTATAAAATGAACCATATGGATTCGGTCAATCAGTTGTTAGGGTTAGTCGCATGGGGACAGCCCAATCCGAAGACAGTCTACCGCGATCAGGTCAACCGCTTGAAAAAAGCCAACTTGTGATACTTGCTTATCCGTATTTTATAAGCGATGTCTAATTGGCTTATCTAAATGACCATCGATTGGATCGAGAGCACGCTCTAAACGGATGTACATATAAGGTCAACGTCGTTGGCCTTATTTATTTATATTTCTTATATTTCAAGATTCTGTCTACCCTGAATCTCTTATCCATACATACCACCTGATTTATTACATAAGATGTTTTCGCTATGTCTAACAATCGCCGCTTGCCTTATTTGCCATTACTTATTATCGCTATCGTGACTGCTATCACTGTGGCCATTGTCATGTGGTTTAAACCCAATAAGAGCGATACTCAGTCATCGCAAACAGATTCAATAACATTAGAAAATAATCAAAACATCTCAACGTCGAGTGATTTAATGACTGATGCCGAGGTTATAGTCGCACCGAATGCAGGTAATACCGTGTTTACCACGGGGCTTGAAAACCTACCGCGCTCTCTGCAAGGTACCGATGTCGACGGTGAAATCATCATCGATGAAAGCAGACAGCTGGTCGTCACTGAAGGCTTGCGTCGGTTGTTTGATTATTTTTTGTCAGCACTGGGCGAAGAAAACGAAGCTGTCATTTATGCACGAGTTGAAACCTATATCCGCAGTCATACGCCAGAGCCTGCCGCCAGTCAAGCAGTCACGATATTTGACCAATATATTGCCTATCTCAAAGACATCCCTGAGATAGAAAAGCGCTATGGCAATCTGCAACTACAGGCGACCAAAAGTGGCGAGTTGGATTTGAATGCGGTGACACAGCAAAAGCAAGACGTCAGTAAGCTACGTCAGCAGTATTTTTCCAAAGAAACCATCACCGCCTTCTTTGGTACAGAGGATGACTATGACGATTATAGTATGGAGATGGTCAGAATCAACCAAAATACCCAGTTGTCTGATGCGCAAAAAGAGGCGGCAAAACAAGACTATATTAGCCGCATGCCGGACAACACTACCAAGGCCAATATTGCACAACAAGCCAATCTAAATGAGCTAATGACTCGTACTGAGCAGATGAAAGCCAAAGGCGCAAGCCCCGAAGCACTATACAATATGCGTCGAGAGCTGGTCGGTGCGCCTGCAGCAGCGAGACTGGCACAAGTAGATCAAGAAGACGCCAATTTCGATCAGCGTTTTGATCAATACCAAACACAAAAGCAGCGCCTATTGAGCCAAAATGCGGACAAAGCGCAGGCACAAACCCAAATCAATCAGCTCGAGCAGCAGCTATTTAACGATACCGAGCGCAAGCGCTTGGCGGGTTATGCGGCGATGCAACAACAAAATGCTGCGGCTGCCCAATAATTCCTAATAATTAGATACGGGGCGAATGATTATTTGGCAGTGAGATGTTCGATAAATAACAGCTTGATCGATCAGCGGTTGATAAGTCGATAAGTTGATAAGTTGATAAGCCAAAAGTAACAAGCAGACTCGCCATCACACAAAAGTGTTAGCAGCTTATGGCGCTGCTAACAAGACCTATTAGCAAATCACCTGTATAGTTGGCACAAACCACGTCTCAATCTATACCTAATCTATCATGACAGTCATATGACAGTCATATGGCAGTCATGCATAATAGCGCCCATGTGCTGGTCAATGAATAAAGTGCTGGTCAATGAATAAAATAATCAAACAAGCGCTATAAAGCTCCGCACATGTCTATAAAAATTTGCTTAAACCTTTTAGGAGATACTATGAAAAACATGACTAAAATAATGATGGCTGCGACACTTGCGGTAGGTACATTGGCTGCAGGTTGTCAAACTACCCCTAGTGTGACCGCGCCTGTGACTCAACCAATTACTGTTGATGCACTACAAGCATATAACTGGCAGCTTGTCGATGCCAAACGCAGCAATGGTGACAAAGTCAGCCAATTGTTTTTTGACCCAAGCAAACCATTAACGCTAAAATTCTTCAAAGACGGTACGAGTAACCGTATCACCTTTGCTAATACTTGTAATAACATGGGCGCTAGTTATAGCGTCGTAAATGACAATGTGGTGTTAGGTAATGTAATGTCGACTATGATGGCATGCCCTGAGCCACAAGCAAGCTTCGATACAGCAACTATGGCGACGGTACAAGGCAAATACAGCATCAATAACAATGCGAATAACGTGCCTATCTTGACTATCCGTAATGCCAATCAAGTGGCGTACTTTAAAGCTGTCGCAAAATAATTTGCCAATTCAATGACGCAACTTAATCAGTAATTCCTGTCTTTGATATGCCTCACTATGTAGTGGGGCATTTTTTTATCCAAAATATGCTGCCGTTTGCGCTACACTAAGGTCATCAACTTTTGTAGTGATGGATTGTTGGGGTCGATTAATCCTCTTTGCTGTTATATAACCTTAGCTTTTACTCAAGCATATTTACCGCACCATTAAAACCCTATTGGACTTTATTTCATGTTAAAACCGATTGTTTTGAAACCGAATAGTAATGTACATCACCTAAATAAAATAATCGTCATAACGGCTATCACTTTTTTAACGGGGATGGTCCTAACAGGTTGTCAGACATTGCCGAACATGACCGCACCCAATGCTGCTGTTAATATAATGACGAACAATCCGCTGACAGCCCGCATGCCAGCAATAGATCGGCAAGGGTATATTGCTTATGTTGAGGAGCAAGGCTTTGGCGCTGCAAAGATATCGACACTCTATAGTATTCGCCCTGATGGTAGCGACCGCCAATTGATTGATCAGCTCAAGGGTTATATCTATGCGCCAGCGTGGTCAGCAAATGGTCAAATGCTGGCCTATAGTAAACAAGCGCCGCGCCAGCATCCAAAGATTTATATCTATGACCGCAAAAGCAATATCCAAAATCTGGTGGTAAATGCTGAGGGCAGTAATTTGTCAGCATCATTTTCGCCTGATGGTCAAAAACTCCTCTACAGCTCAACCGTCGGCGGCAATGCCGATATCTATGAGATGCGCCTAAGCGACGGTAGTACCAAACAGCTAACCACCTTACCGAGTACGGAAGTGCAGCCAAGCTACGCCAGCGACGGGCAAAGCTTTGTTTATACCAGTGATAAGGTCCGCGCTGGTCGCCCCAGTATCTATCGCTATCGTTTTGCCACAGCCAATGCAAGCGTGATACCGACAGCGGGCTATGCGGCCAGTCCGCAACTGAGCTTAGATGGTCAACGCTTGGCCTACCTTAATGGTCGCAAGGCGGCGGTGATGACGCTGGCTACTGGGCAAGTTATCAATCTAGCCGAAACGGGTCTTGATGAACCCGCTCGTCTGTCACCTTCCGCGCAGTATGCCGTCTATCCCACCAAGCTTGCACAAGTGGGCAGTCAAAATGGCGGCAGCTTGGTCATTCATTCATTAACAGGTAATACAAGCTATGCCATTGGCAGTAAGACGGGAGGCGTCGTACGCTCACCCATTTGGGGACGGTAAGAGTAAAACCTATGTATTATGTAATGGAATGTATATATAATCACTGACAAAGAAACATAAGTTGATTGTATAGCCTGTATTTTAGAGGTGGCTTAGCCATCGCTTAAATTCGTTAAAGCCAATGCGCTTATAGCCATATCGCCTGTCATTCAAAATAGAATAATCAAGCTATGGGTAAAAAATCTGGTATAAGCAAGCTGACAGAACGAATCTGAGTGGAGCAAAGTTGAGTAAATTGTAACCACATACTGCCAAATTGTATAACCGAGCCATTAATATGTTGGATTAAGCGAGTAATAGGAGAGAGCGGTTTATGCAAGAGTCTTTTTTAGTCTTTATCACTAAAATCAGTTTGTACCCCACGATTGTTTTTACGGGGCTTGTGATGTTCGTGACTCTATATTGGCTGGTGTCTTTACTTGGCATGGCGGATATGGATAGCGTGGATTTTGGTGAGGCAGATGGTGATGTCTCCCCCTTGTCATCGCCTGGCTTTTTTACCGGTCTCATGCTCAAATTTGGTCTTTATGGCGTGCCTTTAATTATCATACTAAGCTTGATTAGCTTAATCGGTTGGCTGCTAAGCTACCTATATACCAGCTTTTTACATCAATATTTCGACTCTGGTCTTTTGTATTACCTATTCGGTACAGGGGCGCTCATTTTTGTATTGGTCGTCTCCATGTGGTTGACGGGCATTATCATTTCACCCATTCGCAAAAATATCGCTAAAATTCCCAAACGGAATGCGTCTAGCAATATTGGCAAAATCGCCGTTGTGCGCACCCTGAGTGTGACCGACAAACATGGCGAAGCAGAATTAAACGATGGCGGCGCAGGATTGATACTTAAAATTCGCTCAGACACTAATGATGATTTGCTAAGACAAGGCGATAGAGTGGTATTGATAGAGTATTTAGACGAAGCCAATACCTATCGAGTCGCTTCTGTCAAAGATGAGTAACTGTCACCAATAATGTAATCGTGATGGCTATTAATATTCGTTGTTAGCGTAGATTAGACGTGCAGAGTAAATAGACGGCAACGGTTAATGAATAATGATTCAGTAAGATAAAAATAAACTATTTTTAAGAATGGTCGTAACGGTTTTAAATTCGCTTGTGGTTGATTCAATATAATTGAGATACAAGAAAAGTGAGTGCAAGTCCTACGAATAGTAGGCTGAGCGCGTTTAATGCCGTATCTGATTTATGTGGGATTGACTATAGAATGTTTTAATTAAAGGAATGGATATGGACATACTCATTATCGTCGGCGTGGTTGTGGTGCTGGCGTTTGTTTTTATGATGGTAGCACTTTTGATGCTCAAAGCCTTTTACTTCAAGGTTGAGCAAGGCAAAGCACTGATTATCAATGGTGTGAGTAAAATCGCCGTACGTTTTGATGGTGGCTTTGTTTGGCCTATCATCAATAAAAAAGAATTGATGAGAATCTCACTCATCACCTTAGAGGTTGATAGACGCGGTAAAGAAGGACTGATTTGCGCGGATAATATGCGTGCGGACATTACTGTTGCATTTTATTTGCGAGTCAATGAAACCGAAGAAGACGTGTTAAAGGTTGCCAAATCGGTTGGGGTTGAGCGCGCCTCTGATAAAGTCGCTGTCAATGAGCTGTTTAACGCTAAGTTCTCAGAAGCACTAAAAACTGTGGGCAAGCAGATTGATTTCGTTAAGTTGTTTGAAAATCGCAGTGAGTTCCGTGACAGTATCGTCCAAGAAATCGGTAACGATCTGAATGGCTATGTCTTAGAAGATGTGGCGATTGATTATTTAGAGCAAACGCCGAAAGCCTCACTAGATTCAAGCAATATCTTGGATGCTGAAGGTATCAAAAAGATTACTCAGCTAACAGCCTTCCAAAACGTCATCACTAACGAGCTTGAGCGTGACGAAGAGTTGGCCGTTAAAAAGAAAAACGTTGAGACCAAAGAGGCAATGCTGGAGCTTGAGCGTCAACAAGCCGATGCCGAAGCCAAACAGCAACGTGAAATCTCTTCTGTCATTGCGCGTGAGACAGCTGAGACGCGCAAAATTGAAGAAGAAGAGCGCAAAAAGTCTGAAACCGCGATTATTTCAGTTGAGCAAGACTTAGCGATTCAGCGCGAAAACCAACAACGTGAAATTGAAGTGGCTGGTCAGAACCGCTTGCGTGCGGTTGTGATTGAAGAAGAGAAAGTCACGCGTGCTCGTGATTTAGAAATCGTCTCACGTGAGCGTGAAGTTGACTTACAACGTATCGAAGCTGAACGCGCAATTGAGCTTGAGAAAAAAGAAATCGCCAATGTCATTCGTGAGCGTATCGCGGTAGACAAAACGGTCGCGCAAGAAGAAGAGCGTATCAAAGAAGTCCGCGAAGTGAGCGAAGCCGAGCGTTCTAAACAGACGCGCGTATTGGCAGCCGAAGCAGACGCCGAAGAAATCAAAGTACGTCAGGTCAAAAAAGCCGAAGCCGAAGAGCTTTCAGCCAAGCACAAAGCCGTCGAGATTACCACGCTGGCTGCCGCTAATCTTGAAGCCTCAGCCAAAGACTCGGAAGCCAAAATTAAAATGGCGGAAGGTATCAAGGCTGAAGAGTCGGCACACGGCTTTGCCGAAGCGGCTATTCAAGAAGCCAAAGCGTCCTCGCTTGAAAAAGAAGGCATTGCCAAAGCCAACGTTATCAGAGCAACTGGTCAAGCCGAAGCGCAATCAGAGCGTGAAAAAGGCATGGCTGATGCTGAAGTTATCGCGGCGCGCGGCGAATCCAACGCCAAAGCTGAGCGTGATATCGGGCTGGCAAATGCTCAAGTTATCGCCGCTCAAGGCGAATCAAATGCCAAAGCGGAGCGTGAAGTGGGACTGGCAAAAGCGGAAGTCACCCGTGCGCATTTCCAAGCCGAAGCCGATGGTCTGGTCGAAAAATTCAATGCGATGGGCAGCATGAGCAAAGAAGCGCGCGAGCACGAAGAGTTCCGTATGGGTCTTGAGACTGCGCTGCAAGAAGCCATGGCGTCTATCGAAGCTGGTAAAGAGATTGCCAAAGAAAACGCTGAAGTCTTGGCGGTTGCGCTCCAAAAAGCCAAAATCGATATTGTTGGCGGTGAAGCGCACTTCTTCGATAACTTTGCCAAGTCACTGTCTATCGGTAAAGCCATCGATGGCCTAGCGGGTAAATCAGACACATTGAGCGGTATCATCAATACAATGATGGCCAGTCAAGTGATGACTAAAGCGAATAAGCAGAATGATGATGAAACGGCTTAGTATCATCGTTATTCGACACGACTGATTTATTATCAGCAAGATTTGACCCATAACTTTTTCATCAATAAGCAGTCTGTCATTTAGGTGGCGGATTGCTTTAACCAACTCAATCTAAACGCTTTAACAGAGCAGTAGTTAATGACTACTATTAACCATGAGTTGGCTAATCTAAAAAAACGAGTAGTCAATGCTGGTTTTTTTAGATTAGCCAAGTGCTTATTTAATTCAAAACTTCCTTAGATTTATCTTATTGCCCAAAAATACAAATGGACGAGCAACGATGGCGGACACCCAAAACGCAACCAATCCAAATAATACCAATAGTCATAATCAATCCGAGCAAACGGATCAAGCGGTCGCCTCAGGCAATGCTTATGAGCTTATTAAAAAGCGTCTTACTGAGCAGGGCAGTCGTCTAGAGCAGCAAACGGCCAAGCTGAACAATGCGCGCTTGCAAGAGTTTGGCAGTACCCAAATGCAAGTCATCGCTCGCACCCGCATTCGCACCGAATATAACTGTGTGGCGCAAGACATGGTGCAAGTCGGTGATTATATGCTATTCGGCTACAACGTCTTTATGGGTCTCAAACGCGCGAGCAATATCAAAGATGTGTTGTCGCTATATCGATTGATAGATCCTCCTAACAAGAATGTTGGTGATAATAATAGTGAAAGTGCTGCCGATATTGATAATGGTGAAAGCACGGCAAATACTGAAAGCGCTACAGATAACAATGGGAGCCGCGAACACACTGAGCAAGAGTATCAGCTAGAAGAAGTGGATCTAAAAAACACCTTCTTAGATCAAGAGGCCTTTGTTCAAGACTTTAATGAGCTGTATCGATATTATAAGCAAACACGGCTGATTCAGCTGACAGTCAAAGACAGCAAGCTGCTATTGGCGTTTCAAATTGGCGAGCGTATCACCGATATTCGCGTCTTTCGTTTTGCGTTAGATTTTAGTCAAGGCACACCTGAATCGGCTCAAATTGCTTACGTAGACAATCGAGGCGAGCGTGATATCGAGTTGCCGCCTGCTTACGATTTTGATTGGATTGAGACCACTCGCGAGCAGATGATTAATGGCAAGTATCCGCATATGAATATCTTAGATACGGTATTTGTAGAAACCGTCGGCGGCGATTTGACCATTAAAATTGAGGACAATACCCAGTCAGGGCAGGGTATCTATAGTGAGCCTGTAAATGATCGCACCCAGTCGCTGACCGATGCCGAGATTGCTTATGCCAAAGTTGGCAGTTTAATACTGCTCAAGATACTGCCGTATCGCGAAGACAGCTATCGCTATTTTGTTTATAACACCTTGACCGAAACGGTACTGCGTTTAGACGCAATTGGACAGTCGTGTGTGCAGCTGCCTGAGGATCACGGCATTATATTTCCGGGGGGTTATTATTTACAAACGGGCGAGTATAAGCTGTTTGATGCCAATAATGTCGGTGCCAAAGACTTAAAGTTTAAACGTAAAATCGTATCGCCCAATGGCGAAGATGTGTTGTTTTTATTCTATGATGTCGCTTTAGGTGTCACAGGTCTGTTTCCCTACAACCTTATCAAAAAGCAATTGGCAAACCCCATTTATTGTAATGGTATGGCGCTGTCAGAAAATGGGCGCTTGGTGCTGTTTAGTGACCAAAGTGAGCCGTCACGCATTCACCCGATGCAGATATGGCATACCCCTTATGCCTCTCCTGAGTATGTCAGTGAATTACCTGAAAGCACGAGCTTCTATGGCAAAATTGGCAATAAAGAATTGGTGCGCGGCATCTCAGATCTCTATAGCATCACCCGCCTCATTGACAATCAAAGCGTGTCACAAAAGCTCTATGAAGAATTAGCCGACAATACTAGCCGTCTCTTTGATAGCTATTACTGGCTGTCTGAGCCTGAGCTGAGTGAAGTCGCCAGTAGTATTAAGGAAGTGACGGCGACGGCTGAATTGGTGATTGATGAGTTCGCCAAAGTACAAAGCATCCAGAAGCAAACCCAAACGGCATTGGCCGATGCCGACACGCAGCAAAATGAGATTTTGCGGCAGATACGCGTTACCACCTTTGAGTCTGCCAGTGATTATGTCGATCAGCTGTCAGCATTAAGACGGCAAAAGGGCCGTTTGGTTAGCCTAGAGGATTTACGCTATTTAGATAGTGATAAATTAGAAGCGTTGCAGACTCAGCTAGCAACAGCAGAGAGCGAGCTTGCCGAAAAAACCGTGCTGTTTTTAAGCGGGGAAGAGGCACTCTCAAGTTACGAAGGTATATTGATCGATGTCAGTGAGCGTTTACATACCGCAGAAACCAATGCTGAATTAAAACCTGTACTAGAAAAAATTGATGAGACAGCGCAAGGCTTAGATTTGTTGACTGAGCTATTAGGCACATTAGATGTTGCTGATGCTACGGTACGTACCCAAATTATCGATGATATATCGACCATTTATGCGAGTCTCAATCAGAGCAAAGCCAAGCTTAATCATAAGCGCAAAAATTTAGGATCGGCTGAAGCAGTCGCGCAGTTTGGCGCGCAGTTCAAGCTATTTGGTCAGTCGATTGCTAATGCCTTATCCATTGCCAATACGCCTGAGAAATCAGACGAGCAAATGGCAAAATTGCTGGTGCAGTTGGAAGAGTTAGAAAGCCAGTTCGCGGACCCAGAGAGCGGTAGTGGCGATCAATTTTTAGCCGACATCATCAGCAAGCGTGAAGAGATTTACGAGACTTTTGAGAATCATAAGCAGCAATTGCTCGATGCCCGCAACCGCAAAGCGCAGAACTTAGGCGATGGCGCGCTGCGGATGCTTGAGAGTATCAAAAAACGCACGCAAAGCACAGGCGTCACCGGCTTTAAGGAAGAGGAAACGCTCAATACGTATTTTGCTGCCGACGGACTGGTACAAAAAGTACGTAATATAGCCAAAGAGTTGCAAGCGATGGGCTTTAGTGTCAAAGCTGATGACATCGATGCCCGCTTAAAAGCCATTCAAATCGAAAGCTATAAGAGTCTAAAAGATAAGTCAGACTTGTTTGAAGATGGTGGTCAAATCATCAAACTGGGCAAGCACCGCTTTTCAGTTAATACTCAGCCGCTTGATTTGACCTTATTGAGTCGTCAACAGTCAGATGGCAAGCGTGTGCTGAACTTACATCTAACGGGAACAGATTATTATGAAGTGCTTAATAATGCTGAGCTAAACGCCTTGCGGCCGTACTGGGATATGAATATCGCATCCGAATCTGACAAGGTATACCGTGCGGAGTACTTGGCTTATAGCATTATCGAAAGTGCCAAAAATAGCCAAGACGGCCTGACTGAAACGCGCCTATATCAAGCATACGATGCGACCATCATTACCCTTGATATTAATGGTGATATTGATAATGACAGCCCATTGTCTAAATTGGTCAAAGCTTACGCCACCCCTCGCTATCAGCTCGGTTATGACAAGGGCATTCATGACCATGATGCCACGCTATTATTGATGCAAATACTACCGACATTGCGTGAAGCAGGGCTACTGATTTATACCTCGCAAGTACGTGCCTTGGCACAGTTGTTTTATTGGCAATTGAACCTCGTGCAAGCGCTTGGCTTAGACGCCTTACGTCAGTTTGGTTATGATAATTGGCTGAATGAATCAGTGCTGACGCGTGCGAGCAACTGGACAGATAGAGCCGCTACCGCTGAGCAACTGCGCCGTGCACTGGGTAGCGACACAGCCAAATCTCTGCTCGTTGAGGACATGAGTCAAATCATGCATCAGTTTGTCGCCGCTCATAATGATGACAGCATTGGTGTTAATAAAGGCAGTAGCGTTGATAACGGCGCTAGTAAGCAGTCAAAATCAGGCTTGGATTCAAAGCTAGGTTCTGAAAATAGCGATATTCATAACGCTAACATCTTTAAACCAAGCTATGTCCAGCTTGCCAGTGAGTATCTGGTGAGCGTCATAGGGCAGGCGAGTATCTCTGATAGTGGCGTAGATGCCAAGATAGACTGGCAAACGAGTCAACAAGCGCAGCAGTTGTGTGAGCAGTTAAGCCAAACGTTGAATAGCGCTGCCGGCAGCACGCAAAATACGACCAGTTTTGAGCAGCTACAGTCTTCTATCAGTAAGCTGGGTTTTCAACCCAAGTCAGCCTATGAGCTACTAGCCACATGGTTTCATGCGTTACTTGATAAGACCTATGGTGATACTGAGTCGGCTAACGTATCAGCTGATGGCACGGATGAGGCAGGCGCGGCCCTCACTGAAGAGCAGCTTGCTGAGAGTAAGGAAAAAGAGGCGCTACGCAAGCAACAGCTAGAGAGTGGCCGTCATTATGTGCCCGAAGCCATTGCTGTCTTGCTTACCCAGTTAAATGATGCTCAGCGTGAAGCCTTGGTACAGCGCCTCATTGATTCAGGTATTAGTTTCGATAATAGCGCCACTAGCACGCCATCTACGTTGTCATTCTCAGCCACAACCTCGCTGACCAGCCTCAACAATCCGCTCAATCAAGTGCAGAGCTTTGAGCGCAGCACAGGTAAAGTATCGCTTGAGATTCAAATTAATAACTTACTAGGTGAGCATACACGTATTCATCAGCAGACCTTGACCTTTGCGGTCGATGACTTCTTAAATCGTCTGCATCACCATGATACCCAAGTCATCCCTGCTTACAGACGCTATCTAGCCATGCGCTCAGAGATTTTGCATGATTCAAAAGAGACGTTGCGACTGGACGAGTTTATGCCGCGACCACTGTCCTCCTTTGTGCGTAACCGTCTGATTAATGAGAGCTATTTGCCGTTAATTGGTGACAACCTCGCCAAACAGATGGGCACGGTCGGCGAGGATAAGCGTACCGATCTGATGGGTATCCTAATGATGATATCGCCACCAGGTTACGGTAAAACCACCTTGATGGAGTATGTGGCCAATCGTCTCGGCCTTATCTTTATGAAGATTAACTGTCCATCACTCGGTCATGATGTCACCTCATTAGATCCCGAAAAAGCACCTAATGCCACCGCCCGAGAAGAGCTGAATAAAATCAACTTAGCCTTTGAGATGGGCAATAACGTCATGCTCTATCTCGATGATATTCAGCATACGCATGCGGAATTTTTGCAGAAGTTTATCTCATTAGGTGATGGCACGCGCCGTATCGATGGCGTCTGGCAAGGCAAAACCAAAACCTATGACATGCGTGGCAAAAAGTTCTGTGTGGTCATGGCGGGTAACCCGTACACCGAAAGCGGTGAGGCCTTTAAAGTCCCTGATATGCTTGCCAACCGCGCCGATATCTATAACTTGGGCGATATTATGAGCGGCATGGAAGAGGTATTTGCGCTCAGTTATATTGAAAACTCACTCACCTCTAATACCGTTCTCGCACCACTGGCCAACCGTGACTTAGCGGATGTTCATCGTTTGATTAAAATGGCAAAAACGGACAATGCCAACCTCGCCCAAGCACAGAGCAGCGAGCTGACGTATCCGTATAGCACTTCAGAGGTTAACGAGATTATCGCCATCTTGCGCCATATGTTTAGGGTGCAAGAAGTCATTCTTGACGTTAATCAAGCCTATATTGCCTCAGCATCACAAGATGATAAATACCGTGTCGAGCCGATATTTAAGCTGCAAGGCAGTTATCGTAATATGAATAAGATGACCGAAAAGCTATCGGCGGTCATGAATGAAAACGAGCTGAACCAGCTGATAGACGATCACTATTTGGGTGAGTCGCAGCTATTGACCCAAGGCGCAGAGAGCAACCTTCTAAAGCTTGGCGAGATGCGCGGTGTGTTAACTGACGCAGAAAAAGAGCGTTGGGCACAAATCAAAGCCGACTTCTTACGTAATAAAGCCATGGGCGGTGAAGACGGTGATACTGGCGCGCGTATCGTTGCCCAGTTGGTCGACTTGGCTAGTGGCTTCAATACCATCAGTAGCCAGTTTGAGACATACTTAACGAAAAATGACCCAGAGCAAATCGCCCGCTTACGACAAGCAGGACAACAAGCACAACTCAATGCCCAGTTAGAAGCACAGAAAATCATTGCCGATAGCGTCATTAACAATGCCAAAGTCGTCAGCGACAGTATCGACCATAGCTTTGAGAAAAGCGTGAGTCAACTGGTACAAATATATAAGCACAATCACAATACTGAAAAGGCGGAAGGCGAGTATCTCAAACAAAATCAAGGCGCGCAAAAAGCGCTGATGATGCAGCTGGTGGATGCTGTTGAGCAACTGGCACAAAAAATGGCTGATAGCTTGTCTAATAGCTTAACAGAGAGCCTGCTTAAGAATGATGAGAACCAAACGGCAGACAGCGATACGCTTGATGTTCATCAACAGACCGCGCTGATGGCAACAGCTCTTAAAGAAGCGCTTACGCCACTGACGATGCGGATGGATGAGAAGCTGGCAATTGATAGCAGTACCGATCAATCCGGCAAGCTTATCGTCAATAGCCTCAACAGGCTAAACAAAATCTTTGATGACTATGATTGATACTGACGATTAACGCTTATAAGCAATAATGATAATTAGAACTTATAATTAATAGGCTATAGCGATAAGTTATTGATGTATAGTCGTGGCAGTTGATTCGACTATGTTAAACAAACCAATGAGAAAAGTATGGCGCACAAAAAGAAAAACGTCCGCAAAAAACTCTGCCCTGTCTGTGAGCGCGAATTTAGTTGGGCGAAGAAGTTGGATAAAAACTGGGAGAGTATGGTCTATTGTTCCGACCAATGCCGCCGCGTAAAAAAGTATGAAGGGTTAGATCATCAAAAGTAAGAATTTAAATCTAAATTTCGCGTTGGTTGTAGGCTGGGTTTTTAACCCAGCCTTTTATACTATATTCAGTCCAATATGAAAAAGATACAGCGGGACTGGGATGCTTAGTTTTTAATATGATTTTTGCAGCCTCTGTCGGCATAGGCACAGCAAGCCAGAAAAATTTATACCAGTTTCGCGTTATTAAATAACGTATCCATTTTATTTAGTATTAACTATACAAAGTGACGCAGGGAAGCTCATGGCACACAAAAAAGCAAACCTACCGCAAAAAGTATGCCCAGTCTGTCAGCGCCCATTTACGTGGCGCAAGAAGTGGGAAAAGGATTGGGAGCAGGTGATTTATTGTTCTGAGCGCTGTCGGCGGAGTAAGGATAAAACAGAGTAATTTTAAATGTCGATAATAGAAAACTGCCACGTCTTTAATCGAAGTATCTTTAAAAAGTAGAAGGTGCAGCTCATTTTTTGTTTTGCTAGGCTTTATCAATTCATAAAAACTCAATAATCAAAATCTCAGTCGTTGCTAGATGTTAGCTAATGACTACAAAGAATGTTATTTGAATCATGGTCAAAACGTGAAATAGCGAATCGATTCTATCTCATTCAGCACTCCGGTCGCGATAACATCGCAAAAATATTTCAATCAACAAAATTCCATAAAATACTCGAAGTTACTAAGCTTATAATCTATAATGCTTTTTTTAAATTTTCTGTTTTTCAACAGACCCTAATATCTCAAAAATATACTCAATTTAACTCATATTCAACTAGGTCATGTTCTTATTTTTATTACTATTTTAAAATGCGGACACGCCCTAAACATTCACATCAAATTTTAAGGTTCTAAGGATAGGATGAAACAAATACAATTTAAAGGTGACGGATCAGAGTATTTTAAGATATGGATTGTGAATGTTTTATTGTGCATCGTCACCATAGGCATTTATTACCCTTGGGCAAAAGTACGTACGCGTCGATATTTTTATGCGAATACTGAATATGCAGATCGATATTTTGATTACCATGCCACCGGAAGACAGCTGTTTCTGGGCTACTTAATCGGTGTGCTGATATTGCTTGCCCTACAGGTGGTAGGCTCTGTTTTACCTACCGTCGGAGTCATTTTACCCATTGTTTTATTTGCTTTTATTCCTTGGATCATCTGGCGCAGTCTCAAGTTCAATATGCGCATGACCAGCTTTAGCAACGTGCGCTTTAGCTTCATAGGCAATCTAAAGCCCGCCTATATTATTTATATGCTTATACCCATATTGGGTTATGCAGCAGTTGCGTTGCTGGCCTTTGGTAGCCTAGTCCCAATGACCAGTCTAGATGAAGGTTCTGATTTAAGTTTTGCCTTCATACTATTTGCCGTAGGTATCATTGCCGCGATAGCCATAGGCATTTTTGTCACAGGACTCTTTACAAAAAAAGCAGCAGAATACCAGATTGGTCAGACAAAATTTGGTCAAGGTCATTTCTTCATCAACATCAACACCGAAAAATTTATAAAAATTCAACTTAAAAAAATGCTAATCATTATTGGTTGTTTATTTGTCCTATTAATACTCTCCGGCTTAATATTTGCGTCTACGTTGTCGGGCGGATTTAACCTTGGCAGTATTTCCAGTGACATCGAAAGCGCAGATGCAAATCCATTATTCGTTGTTGGGTTTTTGGTTATGTATTTTGGTTTTATTGCCACGTTCTTATTCGCTACAGCCTATTCATTTAGCCGTCAACGTCAGTATCTGTTCGAAAATACCACGTTGGATAGAGCCATCACTTTTAAGTCAACCGTCAGCGCTAAAGGTTATTTTTATGTGTTAGCGACCAATATGCTATTGGTTCTATTTACTGCGGGCTTAGCATTGCCTTGGGCAAAAGTCCGTGTGGCCCGTTATATCGCTGATAACTCTTGGATAGAAGCCTTAGATATAGATATCAATAGTTATCTGACCCAAAAAGAGCAAGAGCAGTCTGCTATTGGTGAAGAAATTGGTGATGTTTTAGATATCGATATAGATATTGCCATCTAAGCCAGATCCTATTAACCGATACCTTATTGATCGACACCTTATTTCAATCATGGCTTGGTTAATGGCATCCTTGATTGCTTCGTTTAGCTAGTGGATACAGTGAGAACAGTAATGATAAATTCAATATCAGGCAAATGGTATCCCAAAGACAGCTCGGTTCAATACGCCGCGCAACTCACGGTAGCTAAAACGAGATATGAGGTAAAAATTGTATCTAGTGAGACTGGTAACGACAGCGAAAGACATCAAAATATCACGGGTCAGTGGTCGCAAGTGACGATCAATGATCGCTTAGGAAATACTGAACGCAAGCTTACACTTACTGATGGCTCACTCTTTACGACTCACAATAATGATGCTATCGATACTATAATCAATAGTAATAAAAACAGCGATACAGCCTCAAAGTGGCGTTTACGCTTACATCGTCATGAAACAAAAATGACCAGCGTCTTGACGATGTTGGTCATCACTGTTGTTTTTGTATTTAGTTTTATTAAATGGGGTATTCCTTGGACGAGTCAAACAGTCGCTCATGCGCTCCCTCAGCAGACAGGCGAGTTTATAGGTCATCAGTCATTAGATTTTATGGATCGTTATTTTTTAGAACCCACTCAAATAAGTGATGCTGAACAACAGCAAATCATATCTCGGTTTAAGACACGCCTTAAACCATTCGGTGGTGATGACAATATTCAGTATCGGCTACACTTTCGGGATATGAGCATAGGCGGCTCAAGTCTGCCAAACGCTTTTGCATTACCGTCTGGCGATATTATTTTGACCGATAAGTTTGTAGAATTGAGCCAAAATGATGATGAGATAGATGCGGTACTGTTACATGAGATGGGTCATGTGGTCGAGCGTCATAGCTTAGAGATGTTCACTCAAAACTCATTAACCACGATGATTGTGATATTGGTATTGGGCAACCCAGACGGTATCAGTGAGCTTGCTACGGGGTTGGGCACGGCACTGGTGTCAAATCACTATTCACGTCAGTACGAAACCGAAGCCGATGAGTTTGCCTTTAACAAGATGCTTGAGATTGGCATTGATCCAAAGGCCTTTGGAGATATCCTGAGCCGTATGGAAGACTACTCGACCACGACCAATGCAGAAGAGGTCGATGACGCCGCAGATCAGCAAGAAGGTGAAGTTGATAATGGAAAAGTTGAAGCCAATAATGAAAAAGCTGAAGCGGTTGAAGAAGACAAACTGTCCGACTTCTTATCAAGCCATCCTAATACCCAGTTGCGAATTAAAATGGCACAGAGATATAGCAAATGCTTTAAGCAGGGGTTAAAGGTTTGTGAATGAAGAAAGTAAAAAATCTGCCCCGTCTGCTAGCGTGCTTTTACTTGGCGTAAGAAGTGGGAGCAGGTGATTTATTGTTTAGAAAAGTGTCGGCAGGGAAATATAAAAAATGACTAGACCAAAAATAACAAATTCAGCCGATATGTTTATATCGGCTGAATTGTATTTTTATACTTTTATTTTTGCATTGTTATTTTGATAGCTACTGACGATCAAAAATCACCGTTTCACCGTCATTGTTTTGTACTTCAATTTGATCCTCGTAGCCGTTGAAGGTCAGTGTATCGCCTGAGACGCTGATGTTCATCTGATAAAAGAACGATAAATCATTACCACCAGTATTGCTGTATAGCGACTGACCGAGGGTAAACAGTCCATTATTACCTAAGGTATAAAGATTCCAGTCCATACCAGAAGGTGGCATTTCAGGCTCATCAAAAGGCGGCTTTTCATCGACTTCTATGTGAAAGAAGGTTTGGTCATCTAAGAACCCAACTAAGGTAAGTTCGTCATCAACCTGACCTGCTTTTGCCTTCCAAATACCTAGCTCATTTTGGGACTTGGCTTTGGTAAACTGATACTTTTCGTCGTTGTCGACTATACCGCTATCGTCCTCGTCGACGCCTAAAGTTAGGATGTCATCAGTGATTTGTACCGTTCTTAGTACCTCATCTGATAAGCCAGCGCTGCCATTATTATCAAAAATGACATCGTCAATTTCTAATTCATTATTTGCTTTTAGCGAGTATTCGCCCCACTCAATACCATTATCCGAGCCTCTTGAGGAAGTAGGACCCGTGACTTGGGTTTGTAAATAGGTGCCATCGTCTAAAAATGATAGAGTCACTAGCTCTTCGTTACCAAGATCCATTCGCCACAGCCCTGATAGCATCTGCGCATCGACTGGCTCTGTAACAGCAGTTCTTGAGAAGGTAAATGAATCGTCATCGACATCAAGGATGAGCTTCTCATCATCAGTCACGCGCGCGTAACGAGTGCTCGGCTCTGATAGCCCTTTGTCAGCATTACTATCAAAGGTTTGAGTGGTTGTGAGTTGATTGGTGGATGGGTTGATCGCATAAGTACCCCATTCAAGACCGTTTTCATCGTTATCAACTGAGAGATCCGAATTTACCTGTACATGAACATATTGACTATCATCTAAAAAAGCGACTCCAATCAGCTCATCATCTGTATCGTCTACATCATCAAAGCTCCAAGCGCCTACGATGCCATCGGGCTGGATTTCTGAAAACTTATATTGCTCATCACTATCGATGCTACCGTTTTCGTTTTCATCGACTTGCAGGATCAACTTGCCGTTAGATACATGGGCTGATAGATTTGGCGCATCTGATAAACCCATATCGCCATTTTCATCAAACCGTTGCGTGGTGGTTAGTTTGCCGGTTTTTTTATCAATACTATATTCACCCCATTCGAGGCCGCCCTCTGGATCATCCACTGATGAGTTATTGTTAACTTGAACCTGTACATAAGTGCCATCATCCATAAAAGAGATGGCTGACAAATTGCCATTAGCATCATCTTCACTCCAAAAACCAACAATATTGGTATCGATATCTGATGAAGTGGGCGGTGGGTTAAAGTCTGAATTATCATCGTTACACCCTTGTAAAACGAGCGCGGTGGCGATGGTTAATAGTGCTAGTTTGAATGATTTCATTTTTATCTCTCCTTGAATTAAAATGTAAAATCTCACTTAGCTTAAACGTTACGTCCTTGTCTCTACCCAACGTAGAAAAATAAAATACCCTCAAAACAGCGGCATAGAATATAAGAAAAAAAACATATTTATATCCTTAAATATAAATATATCAAAAATAATTAAGGCGTGCTCATAAAAATAAGAGTTTTTTTGCATAATAGATTAGGGTGAATCGTGATTGAATGAATGATGTTTAGAATTAAAGGCAGTCAGTTTGAAGAGGGGTTATTGGTAAAAACAGACATGATTATTTATTATTTTAATTAACTGTTTTTACTCTAAGGCTTGACTGGCGGGGCTTAGTGAGTAAAAAAAATAGAGATTGAAAGAGACAGTTAAAAGGTAAAGATATAGGCAATAAAAAACCGCCATATTGTCTACTGCATTTTTATCAAATGAAGTAGACAATGTGGCGGTATGTTTAAGGCTTATAACGACATAGTTTGTTTCAAAAAACGATGTCGTATATCAAACTGTTGAATTCCTACAAATTTGGATTTAACCACTTCTCAGCAGTTTTGATATCCCAGCCTTTACGCTCAGCATAACTCTCTAACTGATCGCTGCTGATTTTACCGACGTTGAAGTACTCACTATCAGGATGCGAATAATAAAAGCCGCTGACCGATGACGCAGGCCACATTGCAAAGCTTTCAGTTAGCGTCGTGCCGATAGCCTCAACTGTGCCGAGCCAGTCAAAGAGTTTGCCTTTTTCGGTATGTTCAGGACAGGCCGGGTAGCCCGGCGCGGGGCGAATACCGACGTATTTTTCTTTAATCATCTCATCATTGGTTAGATTTTCATCAGCCTGATAACCCCAATAATCTTTACGAATCAGTTCATGCAGATGCTCAGCGAAGGCTTCGGCTAAACGGTCAGATAACGCCTGTACCATGATAGCATTATAGTCATCGCCTGCCTCTTTGTACTTTTCAGCCAGTGCTTCTGTCCCAACTATCGACACCGTAAAGCCACCTAAGTAATCGGTATGGGTGTCCGATGGTGAGATAAAGTCTGCCAAGCTAAAGTTCGGCTTGCCACTGGCTTTATCGCTTTGCTGACGTAAATGCTCAAACTGATAGGTCGGTTTGCCGCCATCAGCTGGACTGTTGTCATAGACGGTGACCGTATCCGCGCCAGTGCGCTTGGCTGGCATCAGTTTAAACACACCTTTGGCCACGATTAAGTTTTCATCAATCATTTTTTGCAGCATGTCTTCTGCATTGTCAAACAAATCACGTGCCGCTTCGCCGACCACATCGTCTTGCAAGATTTTTGGGTATTTACCCGCCAGACCCCAAGAGATAAAGAACGGTGTCCAGTCGATGTATGGCAGTAGGTTGGTGATAGGATAATCATCAAATATCACTTGTCCGAGTTTATTAGGTACAGGTGGCACATAGTTTTCCCAATCATCTTTAAAGCCAACCTTGATGGATTCGGCATAAGACAGCTTTGCCGCTTTTGGTTGGCGTTTGGCGAGACGCTCACGTACCTTGATATACTCTTCTCGGGTTTCATCAATCAAGCCTTGACGGTGTTCTTTAGAGAGCAGCTTGGTGACTACGCCGACCGAACGTGAGGCATCCGCTACATAGATGACGCCATTGTTTTGATATTGCGGTTCTACTTTGACCGCCGTGTGCGCTTTAGAAGTCGTTGCCCCGCCGATCATCAAGGGGAGATTCATGCCGCGCTCTTGCATTTGCTTGGCGACATAGACCATCTCATCGAGACTCGGGGTAATCAGACCAGATAAACCGATGATATCGACTTTTTCAGCAATAGCGGTATCGAGGATTTTTTCACACGGTACCATCACGCCCAAGTCGACGATGTCATAGCCGTTACAGCCGAGTACCACACCGACGATGTTTTTACCGATGTCATGGACATCGCCTTTAACGGTCGCCATGAGGATTTTACCTTTGACCTCACCCTCGACTTTTTCCGCTTCGATATACGGGTTTAGCCAGGCCACCGATTGCTTCATCACACGCGCAGATTTGACCACTTGCGGTAAGAACATTTTACCCGCGCCGAATAAATCCCCGACGATATTCATCCCGTCCATCAGTGGCCCTTCGATGACTTCTAGCGGTTTGGGGTACTTCTTCCACGCCTCTTCAGTATCGGCCTCAATAAAGGTAGTGATGCCTTTGACTAGCGCATGAGCGATACGATCTTCTACTGTGCCTTCGCGCCAGCTCATATCGATAGTGCTGTCTTTTTTCTTACCGTCGTTTTGATAGTTCTCTGCGACCGTCATCAAGCGCTCAGTGGCATCTTGACCGCTGTCACCTTGATTGCGATTGAGCATCACATCTTCGATCGCGTCGCGAGCTTCCTTCGGGATGTCGTCATATATCTCAAGCATGGCAGGGTTGACGATACCCATCGTCAGACCGTTTTGAATCGCATGATAGAGGAATACCGAGTTAATGGCTTCACGAATCGGATTACCACGGAAGCTAAACGAGACGTTGGATACGCCGCCCGATACCATCGCATTAGGCAAGTTATCCGTAATCCACTTAGTGGCATTGATAAAATCAGCGCCGTAGTTATTGTGCTCAGTGATACCTGTAGCGACCGCAAAAACGTTGGGGTCAAAGATGATGTCCTCAGACGGGAAACCAACTTCATTGACCAGCACGTCATAGCTGCGCTGACAGATTTGGATTTTACGCTCATAAGTATCGGCTTGTCCGTCTTCATCAAAGGCCATGACGATGACTGCGGCACCGTAGCGCATGCATAGTTTGGCACGTTCGACGAACTCATCGTAGCCTTCTTTTAGGGAGATGGAGTTGACGACACATTTACCCTGCGTACGCTTCAGGCCTTCTTCGATGATGTCCCATTTAGATGAGTCTAGCATCAAAGGCACACGGCTAATATCAGGCTCGCCTGAGACTAAGTTGACGAAATGAATCATTGCCTGCTTGGAGTCGAGCATGCCCTCATCCATATTGATATCAACGATTTGCGCGCCGCCCTCTACCTGATCACGGGCGACCTCTAGTGCTTCGGTATAGGCTTCGGTTTTAATCAACCGTAAGAATTTCTTCGAGCCAGTGACGTTGGTACGCTCACCGACGTTGACGAATAGGCTGTCAGACGTGATGTTAAATGGCTCAAGCCCTGATAGTCGGCAGGCAGGTGCTATTTCAGGAATCTCGCGCGGTGGGTAGTTTGCCACCATATTAGCAATTTGGCGGATATGCTCAGGTGTCGTACCACAGCAGCCGCCGACGATGTTTAAGATACCCGCTTTGGCAAAGCCTTCTAGCAGGGCAGTGGTTTCCTTTGCCGATTCATCATATTCACCAAACTCATTGGGCAAGCCCGCGTTCGGATGCGCCGAGACATATGTATTGGCGATATTAGACAACGTTTGGATATGTGGGCGCAGCGCATCAGCACCAAGCGCACAGTTGAAGCCAACAGATAACGGCTTGGCATGGCGAATCGAGTTATAAAACGCCTCAGCGGTTTGGCCAGATAGCGTACGGCCTGAGGCATCGGTAATCGTACCCGAAATCATAATCGGTAGCTCAAAGCCGATATCATCGAAGACGCCAGTAATCGCAAATATCGCGGCTTTAGCGTTTAGCGTGTCAAAGATGGTCTCAATCAAGATGATATCGACACCGCCTTCTATCAGTGCCAGCGTCGCTTCACGGTAATTTAGCACCAACTCATCAAAAGTAATGTTACGAAAGGCAGGGTCATTGACATCAGGGGATAGCGAGCAAGTACGCGACGTTGGGCCAACGACTCCAGCGACGAATCGTGGCTTGTCAGGGGTCTTAGCAGTAATTTCATCAGCAGCTTCGCGCGCTAATTTAGCCGCAGTCTTGTTCAGCTCTGGCACCAGATATTCCATATCGTAGTCAGACATCGACAGACGCGTGCCATTAAAGGTATTGGTCTCGATAATATCTGCACCAGCCGTTAGGTGGTCACTGTGAATCTCTTTGATCATGTGCGGCTGGGTTAGCACGAGCAAATCGTTATTGCCACGCACATCTTGGCTAATATCTGCAAAGCGCTCGCCGCGATAGTCCGCTTCTTCTAGCTTATAGTTCTGAATATGCGTACCCATCGCGCCATCAAGCATAAGGATGCGCTTTTGCATTTGCTCAACGATTCGGGCGCGTGCGCTTAGCTGCCTTTCTTTAAAAGGGAACACAGCAGGTGGCGTCAGGATGAAGTCATCAGTTGTTTGTGATGTGCTAGAGGTGTTAGCTTGAGAAGGAGTCTGTGTCATCGCTTGAGTCATAGGAACGCTGCTTATATCTTCAGTATTATAAAGGGGAGGGATAACAAATAGGCTGCAGATTTTTTTAAATAGAATAGGCAAATCCGCATTATTTTAGCATGAAAAATAGTTAACAGACGTCATAGTACATATTCCTTTGTACCATATGATAAATAAGAGGATATGTCTGCTGCTTGCGTCATCAATTGCATATTTAAGCGCAAGTATAGATTTTATGGCATAAAGCAAGTGAGCACAAATGAATATCATTTCGCTCAGAGATTACATAAAGCTTTGATTTCAACCATAAAAAGCTAATAGTTTACCTAAAACACTGACAAAACTTACATCGATATCACAAAAAATAGCGTAAATACGGATTGATGGTCGGGTGCTGTATGCTAATTTGCGTACATAAGGATTCGCCTCTCATAAGTAGCACTTGTAAGCCGTGGCGTCGGTTGTGTCATCAGTTTTGTAAGTATTGGCACTCATTAAGTACTGGCGCTCGAAAGGATATATGGATATCACCTTTATAGGATGCGGTATGCGCAAGTGATTTAGATGTAAAGTGATGAATATAAAAATGCAGCTGTTATTGTCTTATGGATTAGCAAACCTTATGAGTGAATCTTTAAACGATATCCAACCATATAAAACAAAAATCTCATAATCAAGGATGTAAATATGGAAATCTCTAAACTCGCTACTATCAGCACATTGGCGATATCAATCGCTGGCTTGAGTGCTTGTAATAATATGATGCCTGTCAAAGATACGCAGATGAAAGCACCTACGCACAGTCAGCCAATGGCAAAAATGAACGTGGTACAAATTGCCCAAAGTAATTCAGACTTTTCGCTATTGGTAGAGGCATTACAAGCAGCAGATTTGGCGGGGGCATTGTCTGACACTAGCGCCAGCTACACGATATTGGCACCGACTAACGCTGCTTTTGCAAAAGCACTGCAAGAGAACGGTATGACCAAGGCAGAACTGTTTGCCAATAAGCCACTGCTGACCAAAATCTTGACCTATCATGTTCTAAAAGGCAATACCTCGGTTTATCAAAAGCATGTAAGACCAGGTAACTACACCATGCTTAGTACAGATACCTTGGTCATTACCCCACAAGGTAAGTTAAAAGACGAGAATGGCCGCATTACTAATATTCTAAAGACGGATATTGCTGCTAGCAATGGTGTGATACATGTGATCGATCGCGTATTGATGCCCAAATAAGTATTTGTATTTTTATAGCAAATAATGAATAGCTATAAAGCCTATTTTTAGACGCTGTTTTTAGCCGTTATTTTTAAATGACTGCTCATAGAAGTTAGGTTAAGTTTCACTAAGTATTGAATACTACTAATTTCTCAAATTTTACTCACTTTTGAACGCTAACACCAAAGGAAATACCTATGTTAAAGAAAAATCTACTATCTATCGCCGTCGTTACCGCAGCTATGTCATTGGCCGCTTGTAACGATACTGAAACGGTTGCTGAGCCAGTTGAGCCAGAAGTAACCACTGAAGAGATGGCAGTTGAACCTGCTGAGCCTATGGTCGACACTGATCCAATGGCTGAGACCGAAGTGGCTGGCACTGATATGGTTGCTACTCAGAGTATTGGTGAAATGGCAGCTGGTAACGAGAACCTAACCATCTTGACTGAAGCGCTGCAATCAGCAGAGCTAGACGACATGATGATGGCTGACGGTCAGTACACAGTATTTGCTCCAACAGATGCGGCCTTTGCTGCCCTGCTAACCAAGCTAGACATCACTAAAGAAGAGCTACTAGCGGACAAAGAGCTGCTAACTGGTGTGCTAACGTATCATGTGGTACCTATGGTCGTAAAAGCAGCTGACATTCCTTATGGCAATGAAATTGAAACGGCGAATGGTCAAACATTCTCTATCAGTGATGCCAATGTGATTACAGATGCTAGCGGTAACTCAGCCAATATCACCGCAACAGATATGACAGCAACCAATGGTGTTGTGCATGTGATTGACACTGTATTGCTACCAAAATAAGCACAATTTGAGCAAAATGATTTATGAATATTATGTAAGAACCCAGCCCTCGCGCTGGGTTCTTTGTATTTAGACTTTCTATAAAAAACACCAATTTGGAAGTGACCCGAAAGCAAAAGCCCGAGACCATGGTCCCGGGCTTTTGCTTTATCTACTTTAATACTAATGAATAAGCACTAACCACCAGCTACTTTATAGAGTATTACTTATGCTCTTTATGTAGTGGGTCAGCTGCCATTCTTTTTTGCTCTTGTAAATGACGTTCTTCCCAATAAGTCGCATTTTTGATACCGAATTTTTTCGGATCAAAGACGAATCGTTTAGAAGTCGTACCGCCACCTGCTTTGAGCTGTGCTTCGTAATCTCGCAGGATATCGATAGCAGGACGAGCCACAAAGAAGATAACAATGATACCAACGATGTTCAACCAAGCCATCAAGCCAACACCAACGTCGCCAAGTCCCCAGATATAACCTGAGCTATTTAGCGCACCATAACCAACCATAAACATGATGACAAGTTTTACAACGAATTGACCTGCTTTACTAGCGCCAGTACCCATAGAGCGGGTGAGGTAAGAGATGTTGACCTCAGCGATGTAGTAGTAAGCCAAGATAGTGGTAAAGGCAAAGAAGAATACGGCTACAGCGATAAAGGTGTTACCGAATGTACCGTAGACAGATTCCATCGCCATTTGGGTAAATGAAGGTGAGTTAATCTCGACGGTTGCTGCAACGTTTTGAACCAAGAACTGACCATCAGGTAGTTCGCCTTGAATGTTGTACATACCTGTAGACAAAATCATAAAGGCAGTCGCAGAACAAACAAGTAAGGTATCAACGTAGACTGAGAATGCCTGTACCAAACCCTGCTGTGCAGGATGGTCGACGGCAGCAGCAGCAGCAGCGTGAGGACCGGTACCTTGACCAGCTTCGTTTGAGTAAATACCACGCTTCACACCCCAACCGATAGCAGCACCAAATCCTGCTTGAGCAGTAAAGGCATCACCAATGATTGAACCGAACACTTGCGGAATCATGCTGAAGTTTGCAAACATGATAAGGATGGCTAGAACAATATAACCAACTGCCATAAAAGGAACAGCATATTCGGTAAAGGTTGCAATACGCTTGATACCACCGAAGATGATGAAACCTAAGACAACTAAGATAAGACCAAGAGCGACAACACGAGTCGTGCCGGTTTCTATACCCATGAAATTCATGGCAGAACCTTCGCCTGCGACCTGAGCCACAGCGTTAATCACACCGTTCGCCTGTACGCCAGGTAAGAACACACCACACGCTATGATCGAAGCGATAGCGAATAAAATACCGTACCACTTTTGACCAAGCGCACGCTCGAAGTAATAAGCTGGACCACCGCGATACTCGCCGGTTACGACGTCACGCTCTTTATAAATCTGACCGAGAGTCGATTCAACATAAGCAGTGGATGCGCCTAAGAATGCCACAACCCACATCCAAAATACCGCACCTGGGCCACCGAAGCCAATGGCAGCAGCAACACCAGCGATGTTACCCATACCCACACGACCGGCAAGTGAAACAGCTAATGCCTGAAATGACGAGATACCAGCATTATCAGGTTTACCCTTAAATAGCAGTCTAAGCATTTCTTTGAATAAACGTACTTGTACAAAGCGCGTCATAATTGAATAGAAGAGACCTGCACCCAAGCATAAGTAAATTAATGCTGGGCTCCAAATAATTCCGTTTGCTAGATTGACTAAACTTTCCATATTATGTATTCCTAGTACTGTCTCAAAGTGGCGCTGTATGCTAGGAGTAAGCTAACTGGTTAACTTACTTATTCAAGTTAAGCAGTTAAATTATCTGCATCGACTAAACTATATCAGTTAGGTCTCATACGCGCTTAGCCACTAAGAATGGACTGTAGTTGTCTGTATTTATCCACATGGCTGATCAGCAATGTCAATCCTATGCTTACCGCTTATCTATTTAATGTTGGCTGCGGCTGCATTTGTTGCTGTCCCAATTATTGCGGTATCCTATCATCACGAAATAACTGAGATGAATTATAAGTAGACCAGCGGATAAAACAGGCGGTTATATAAATAGACGCTTATCTTGCTTATAGCATCCAATTTGCTATGAGCGATACAGTCTGACCACACAGTTGGTATCGAAAATCGAATCAGTATTTGACGATTTATTAGTGTTTTCATACAGCTGCTAATCATGCGCTAATACTAATCAAACTATAAGTCCACTACCAAATGTATTCAAACCGTACTGCTACGTAACTGCAATTTGCCATATTTTTATAGCAATTACTAGAAATTTCTTTATATATAGGTGTATATGTTTAGATTTATTGGGTTAATTTACCAATCATATAGCTGTGATGTGTTCAAACTATAGCTCACCTTACCGTTCGTCAGATTGTAATCTGCTACTCTATGAGTCATTAGTTTGTAGCCATTAATTTATGAGTACTGACTACAAATAGTAAGAGGCTTGCTGTTTTAGCGTTTATGAATCATTTTTATCGAATGAAGAGTATGAGCGAGTAAGTAGTGGGTCAGTCGATGACAGAGGTTTGCGGTTGTGTTTTGGTAACGATGAATTGTAAAAGTGCCGTTATAGCGCCATTATTAGCAGCATAATTAAAAGACAACCGTTCATTTGCTATCGTGTGTTTTATAATAAATGGATAAACGGTATTTATCACTATTAGGAGAAATAACAATGACGCGTAAATCTATTGCAAAACCTATGTTGTTGGCAGCAGTATTGGCCACTTCTACTGTTGGTTTGAGTGGTTGTGGTTATAACAATCTTCAATCACAAGACGAGCAAGTGACGGCGTCGTGGTCAGAAGTGGTTAACCAATACCAGCGTCGTTCGGACTTGGTGCCTAACTTGGTCAAAGTGGTTCAGCAGTACGCCGAGCAAGAGCAAGAAGTCTTTACTCAAGTCGCTGAGGCACGCTCACGTGCGGGTGGCATCACAGTCACGCCAGAGGTCCTTAACGATCCAGAAGCCATGGAGCGCTATGCAGCTGCGCAAGAGCAGATGACCGGTGCATTGTCACGTTTGATGGCGGTGTCTGAGCGTTATCCTGAGCTAAAGTCAGACGCGTTGTTCCAAGACCTGCAAGCACAGCTAGAAGGGACAGAGAACCGTATTGCTGTTGCTCGTAACCGTTATATCCAAGAAGTCCAAGGCTATAACACGACGGTACGTCAGTTTCCAACCAATATCACCGCAAAAGTATTTGGCATGGATACCAAACCAAACTTTAGCGTGGCGAATGAAGAAGCCATCTCGACCGCGCCAAGTGTGGATTTCGGTGATTCGTCTGAAGCCACTGCTGAGTAATTGCTGTTGGTTGAATAAGCGTATAAGCGTTAAATCAATAAGTAAATAAGGCGGTATTGTATATTGGCTGCTCTATTTACTATTCAGTAAAGGTTCTAGAGGTGTCTTACTTTCGATTGATATAAGTGGCTTTTTGCTGAGTACTTGTAGGACTTAAAACTTGTATGACCGATGGTGCTAAAGAGTCGTTTAATGGCTATCGCTCAGTAATTTTTTCTGGATGCTTTTTGTTTAATGCTTTGGCATAAAATCGCTCATTATCAGTAATAAGCTCATTGCTAACGATATCATTAGCATTGATAGTGTTCATACCCATTAATTCAGTACAGATGTCACTTGAGGTGGTATAGATTAGATGAATAATTCAAAAGCAATCTTATCAGTATTACTATTCGCGCTAAGCATGAGTGGTGCGCCTGTGCTGTATGCTGCATCCGACGCCAATGTTAACGATACCGCTGTTGCTACCGATAGTACTTCGACCATGCAAAATCGTAGTGTCGAGGAGTTGGTGGCGCTTGCTAAGGCAGGTGAGTCGAATGAAGCCATCAACGATGCGGTGCTCGGTAATGACGCTATCAATGACGCCATACTTGGCAATGATGCTATCAACCCTAATGCGGCTAATAATGAAGCGACTGCAGAAGCACAGCCGACGGCTCAACCACCAGTACAGTCCACTGCAGAGAGTATCGATGCTGACAAGCTCATACTGAATTCACCAGTGGTTGATCAAGCCAATATCTTGAACCCGCAAGAAAAACAACGATTAGAGGCTCAATTAAGGGGTATCTATCAGCAAGGTCTTGCTCAAGCGGCAGTTGTTATCGTTCCTACGACCAATGGTGTGCCCATCTTTGACTATGCGTTACAGGTTGCAGAAAAATGGCAGCTAGGCAATCAAGATATTGATGATGGTTTATTAATGGTCGTCGCTGTCAATGACCGTGATATGTATATTTTGACTGGTTATGGACTAGAAGGGGTGTTGCCAGATGCCGCAGTCAATCGCATCATCCGTGAAGATATTACGCCATTGTTTAAGCAAAATGATTATGGCGCTGGGATATTGGCAGGTGTTGGCGCGCTAAATGCACGCCTGACCGCTGATCCTGACGTATTAGCGCGTGCTGATGCACAAGCAGCTGAGCGCAGTGCGCAGCAAGGATCTGATGAAGTGCCGTCGCCTATTTTCTTATTTATTATGGCGATGATATTTGGTAGCTTTATTACCAGTATTTTTGGTCGAGTATTCGGCTCTATCCTCACTGCAGGCGGTTTCTTTGCAGGCTCGCTAGCCTTAGGCGGCGGATTCTTTATGACCGTGATTATGGCAATATTTTTATGGCTATACTTGATTTCACGCGGAGGAGGCGGCGGTGGTAAAGGTGGCCGCGGTGGTGGACGTCGGGGTGGCGGCATGATATTCCTA
>NZ_JASDCF010000021.1 GCF_030408035.1 Psychrobacter sp. APC 3426 | reverse complement strand
CATTCATAGTACGATTGGTTATGTGTCGCCTTTTGAGTTTGAGAGACGATACTATGATAGTCTTACTGAGTCAGACAAAGCTGCCTGACTCAAGCAATCCACTCTCCGATATAGTCGGGGCGGTTCAGTACTGAAACATTCTTCGTTTGTGAGTATGAGCTTTGTCCATGCTCTATCAGATAATGTATTCGCTTGTGGTAAAGGTGAAACAACTGCACCGCCATATGAGGAATCATGTGAATAAAAATAAGTGTCACTACAACCTTTAAATCGTCTTTGTAAAACTCTGTGCAAGTCTACAGATTGTTTACTGGTTCGATTACTATCAAGTTTATTGAGTAAGAAGTATTGAGCTTCTCCCCAGTAACTTGTCCAAAAGTTTCCAAATTTTCTTCTCATTTCTAACGCATATTTTATACTCTCAAGATTTTTGCTAAGCCCGATATCTGATATTGCAACTTCAAGATGATTAAAAATCTCGTCCTCACAATGTGGTGAATACTTCTCAATCAATTTACTAGGTAATATCCATTTTGGCTCTTCATAACCATTACCACAAGCCAACCTAGTAATTGAGTTATCAAGTAACCATTTAATAATGTGATCAGAATATTCAATAGGTAGATTGAGCAACAGATTTGCAATAATGTGCTCAACAACTGGATGCTTATCCGTTAGATATGGTGTTAGTAAATTAAATAGCTCATTTGGTTTATCTATATATTGTTTACCTGCCTTAAAAAAGATACTTAATACACCTCTTACTAAAAAATCTCTATGCTCATTAAATAAAAGTCTTCCTCTGTAGAGCCATATTCTTGTATAAGAGCTTTCATTAATTGAACTATTAATTATTTCAAAGACCTGAGGCATTAATTCCTCAAGAACGTCGTGAGGCAAAGCTTCTGAAATATTTTCTAAGTTTTCGATCTGACCTTCTCTCCATACCTTTCGATTTAGATATTTGACTGACTCTTCTGATTCTTTTATCTCAAGACTGGAGTCTGTTAATTCTTCTCTATAACCTTCTAAAATTAGCTGTATTAATTTAATTGCCTTTCTCGGATGGCTCTTTGCTAACTCATCCCAATTGATATAATTAACTGCACAACCTAGTTGTAAAAGCTTTTTGCGTACTGCAAACATCTCTTCTGAATCATCTTGAATGTTCCAGCTCAAAGCAGAGTAGCATCTATTGTTCCACTCCTCGGATACACCGATAAATGGCTCAATTTCCTTTATAACAATGCTAGGTGCTTTGTCAGCTATAGAGCTTAACAATCGAATAGCCAAGTCAATTTGCGAGTCAGATCCATTTAGCCATACAGAAATCACATTTTGTTCTGAAAGTACCTCGACTATTTGCGAGTGTCCAAAACAAGCATGATCAATAAAAGGTTGGTTTAGTTCTGAATCATTTATAAGGTTTATAATTAAACTACGCAAAGGGGCTTTAATAACTGTAATCTCTCTGATCACATTAATAGCTAAATATTTGATGTGAAATCGAATATTAGTGCTATCAAATAATGCTGAAATATTTTGGCAAAACACTGATTGTTTAGATTGCGCTAATAGCTTTAAGGCATATTTAATATGCTCTCTTCGCGTCAGTGTTTGTTCAGATCTAGAACCAATTTCTTTAAGAAAAGCATCGCTTGACTGTCGAGCAATATCAAAAAGGCGTTTCCCTAAATGGTAATCGAATAGTGCTTGATGCTGGAAGCTAACTTGATTACCTGTCTTATTAAAAATACCGACAGATATTATCGCCTCAAGAACGTTGGGATTGTGATTGCATAAAGCATTAATTGGTATAGAAAACTGCATATCTCGGCTTGCTTTCTCTATAAAGTCATCAATAATGCTGTTAGCCGAACTCAAATCAGTTATAACTCCGTTTAATTGCTTCAATCTATCAACCCAATACAAACTTATAAGATCGCTTTTATTGGTAAAGTCGAGGCTGCCCTGATCATTTTTTATAAGCTGTATGTAGAAACTTAACCATATTGGAATTTTCAAAATAGTCTGTTTGACAGGCGATAACGAATCATAATTCTCGTATGATTCAAGTGTTTTTTTAACTTCTTCAACAGATAGCTCTTTTAAGGTTATATGCGCTACTTTATTATTTAGGCTTGAAATCCAACTTTGTAATTGAATGTCTTCGTTTAAATCAAAGTCTCTACAAGCTAAAACCAGACTAATATCATATTTATCTTCCCTTAGTTGAATCACTTGATACGCAATTTGTTGACAGACTTGTAAGGCACTGCTTGAGTGACTAGCTGTCCAACGTATGGCGTCTAGTTGATCCAAAATAATAATAGCTTTTTTAGCGCCTGCGAATTTATTTAAGCTAAATACAGGTGAATGGCTAAAACCTAAATCATTTCCAAAAGCATCTGCATTTTTTTCAGGACGGTTTCGATCTAATCGTATCGGTAGACATATATGACCTTTTTTGTGCATCTCATCGCACAACTGCAATAGAAAGGCACTTTTACCCATACCCGCTTCTGCTTTAATCAAGGTAATTGGATAGTTATTTATTGAGTCAATACAATTTGCTATTTCCGAACGCTCAATTAAACTATCTTCAATTAGAAAGGGTGTAATTGAATCTCGAAAAGCCTGACTGACACGCTCTACAATAGGGAATAACCTTGTATCATTCTCATAAATTCTTTGGTTAAAACCTTGGCATTTCATACTTTCGAGAAGTTGAAACGATGTAATTGATGAGCGCAAATGATTATTATCAGTAGGATAATTTTTTAAGTAGTCAATTATGTTATTAGAGTTACTACTAAAATTCTTATCAATTTTTCCAAGAATATTACGTTGAGATTCAGAGTTAACAGAAAAAGCGATAACCTCAAAATTTTTCAAAAATTGAATAGCTTTTGCAACATCAATCTCTACATTAACGTTTAAACCTAACTTATGACATAAGTCTTCAAAAAACTTTCGACGTTTATCGCTTTGGCCAACCTGATGTTCGATAAAATCTTGAGGATTAGGTGTTGTATTTTTGGCGCTCAAACTTAGTTGGGATAGTTGAGTGAATGATAATGGAGATACGACTTTAAAGGTACAATCTGTTCTCTGTATTTGATTAAACGCTTTTATCAACACACCTGAAATCTCTAGTGATGATAAGGTCCATACATCGGAATTGTTGTGACTAGATTTACATTGATGAAATTCTCTAGATCCGTTTGATTTTTCAACAATCAAATCTACGCCTGTTTCGTCTTCGCCTAATGGCTCTACAGTTATGGAAGTTATCTCTTCTTCAACTAGTCTTAATAATTGCTCAGCAACCCAATTTGACTCGTAGCTATTGCCAAACTTATCTGCGAACCCACCACCTTCTAATGCCATAGCTGAACTACCTTCACTAATATCAATATATTGAAAATAGTAGCATGAAAGAATGTTTAGAGAATATAAATATAAAAATCTTCAACCACAAAAAAACCAGAGAGCATTAGCAATCTGGTTATTAAATACGTTCTAAATTATCACCTACCTATTGTAAGCTGCCCGCCAGAAAAGCTAATACATGATTCGCAGAACCAAGATGACTGTTTTCTGATATAAGGTATATCCGCTGGTACATCAAGTTGATAGGGTCGTCCACAGTACTCACAGTGAACATCATCTAAGTAAGCCTGGCACTCCGCTAATACGCCAAACAAAATATGATAATCGATATGATACTGTTTGCAGAGTATCTCTATATGCTCTACATACCGTCCATCATGCCCGTATGCCCAATAGTCTTCACATAGTTGTATGTCGCACTGATCTGCATTAGCGCTAAAAATAAGTTTTAAGCTCATGGTTATCTCCAAACCAAGTAGTTGACGTTAATCACAACGAATAAGGAATCTCGTAATGATTCATAATGGCCAAAAATTTGGTCTCAAGATTCGTTAAGGTATAACGATTCAGCGCTAATCCTTCATTTAGCTCTCGTTGCACCCATATCCTAACCGCTTCATCATTATAAAAAATGGGGTTAACGCCTAGCATCTTTGCTAACTGTGAACCCTGTTGTATTTGCAGGTTTACCCTAAGTTTGGTAGATAGCGATATCGCTTCGGCGCTTAGCCAAATTGAAGCATGCGGCGGTTTAATAAATGTGCTCATGTATAATCTCCTGTAGATTAATATTTATTTCTGTCAGTCGTAATGACTTTCTACAGATTAAATTATACATACATTTTGAGCTATTGCAACTTAAAATAACCTTCTATAGAACTTTTTATTGCTTAATAGAACCTTTAACTTATTTGAGAAACCATAGTTTGCTACATATTATTCGGTGTAATAACTGATAAGCACAACGTTATCTTGGATTCTAAAAGAAGAGAGGTTTATTCTTCTTCCTTAACTATCTCATAAAGGTCGCCCACTTCAATATCCAAATATAAACATAGCTTCTCTACAACTTCTAGATCCACTCTTGTGGCTTCTTCGTTATACATGCGTGTGATTGTGCCTCTGTTGACATCAGTATCTCTAGATACATCAGCAATCTTTAGTCTTTTCTCACCCATAATTCTAGATAAATTACACTTCACCATAACCTCCCCCATAATAAAACAACCTACTGTAGATAAAAATGTCTTGCAAAAGATTATTTTTAGTGTAAATTATGTTCTATAGCAGGTCATAAAGCTATTAAATAATAACACCTTAATCTTTAGTAAGGATTTTACTATGAGTTATACCTATTTAACAACCGAAGAGCTGTCACAACGTATTAAATATGACAGCAAGACCATACGCAACCAACTTAAGGATGCGGTATTTATTGAAGGGGTTCACTACATAAAACCCTTTGGCGGCAGAAAAATCCTTTTTATCTGGCAAAAAATTGAAGAGTTGATGCTGACAGGTTCTGACGATAGCATTCCATTTGCAGCGGGAGCGTAATCATGGCGAGTATCAATACCCGTAATGGCAACCTATATGTAGACTTCCGATACATAGGTCAACGTTGCAGAGAGCAAACCTTACTGGCAGACACCAAGCCCAATCGAAAACGTCTAGAGAATTTCGTTAACAGAATGGAAGCTGACATTCAATTGGGTAGTTTTCGATATGAAAACTATTTTCCGCAAAGTAAAAAGCTTGCGCAGTTTCAAAGCTTAGAGCTTATGAAAGCAACAAATAGTCATAAGGACTCAAGCTCAGGCTTTGATAGCTTTAGCAAAATTTGGTTAGAAGAGAAAAAGCCAGAATGGCGAGACTCTCAGATAAGTAATATAGAGGGTATATTTAGAATTTACCTAACTCCTCATTTTGGCAATGTAGCGCTGAATACTATTAGTAAAGCTAAAATAATGGCTTTTCGGGGCAAGCTAGTTAAAGAGGGAAATAACGGAAAACTTTTATCATCGTCTCGTATTAACCATATTATGACGCCATTGCGTATGGTGCTTACCGAAGCATCTGAGCGTTTTGATTTTGAGAGTCCATGGAAAAATATAAGACCAATTAGTGAGCCTAAAAGTAAAGTAAGTCCTTTTACTTTAGAAGAGGTTATGCTCATTATTAATAACGTAAGAGCCGATTATAAACCCTACTATGTAGTACGCTTTTTTACTGGCATGCGTACAGGTGAGATTGATGGTTTGCCTTGGAAAAACATAGATTTTGAGCGACGGCAAATCATCGTGGATCAGGCAATAGTTAATGGAGTTATAGGTAAAACTAAAACTACAGGTTCGAATCGTATCATCCAAATGAACCAACTGGTTTATGATGCATTGATTGAGCAGCAGAGCCTGACTAAACATCAAAGTGAGTTCGTTTTTAGCACAAAAGTGGGTACTCCTTTAAATCATCGTAATGTCACTCGGCGAGTTTGGTATCCGTTACTACGATATTTAGAGCTTGAGAGGCGAAATCCTTACCAAACTAGGCATACAGCCGCAACGCTTTGGTTAGCAGCTGGTGAGTCGCCTGAGTGGATTGCTGCGCAAATGGGTCATAGCAATACTAAGATGCTGTTCACGGTCTATTCTCGCTATGTACCGAACCTTACTCGTCAAGATGGAAGCGCTTTAGAGAGACTTTTAATAGAGCGAGGTATAGTACAAAATCGATGAAAAACCCTATATTTAATAAAAAGGCATCTAAATAGGTGTCTTTTTTTTGTATTAACGCTGGATGGTTTAAATGAACGAAGCTACAGTTATTTAAATGGCTTATAAGGGTTGTGTAGCAATGGATACAGACAACAAAGTAACTAACAGAGCTTGCAAAATTGGTGAATGGTTACAAACAAATATTATTAAGTGGTCAAATATAGATGAAATTTCGTGCTTACTTGTTGAATTAAAATTTCTACAAGATACTTTGCCTGAGCAATTCAGATCAGCGCTAGAAAGTGAGTACCATGCTTTATCTGAATGGGTAAAAACAAAAGATACAGTTTCTATTTTAACCGAATTAGAGAAACTACAGATATACGAAAGCGGTATTGATCAGAAAAACTTCCTAAAAACCATAAAAACACGTCATAAGTATCTCAAAGATCTCTACCTCATTAATTTTTTAGCCAGTCGTTCAGACTCACCAAAAATAAATAGCATTCGTTCTTTTTACTTTTTTCTCTGCCTTAAAATGGTTGAGTTGACTGATTATGATAGTAGGATTGAAACCACACTTGATGAATGTCGGTTTTTAACGAGTAATATTCGTGAATTCCTAGTCCCATTTTTGCCAGACATAACAGAGTTTGAGAGTCTTAATGATCTCCAAAGCCACCTTATCGAGTCTCAAGACAATGATCATTACACCAGATGGTTAAATAGCACTCCTGATACCTTTGAGTCAGAAATAAAAAAATATGGTAACAAGTTACTAAATAAGAGCACTTTATTCTCTTCTAGCAATGCTAAAAATGAGCTTAATGGGCGTATAGCTAAATATCTTTATGAGTATGTCCTGCCGATAGAAAACTATTTCAAAAACGACTCTGGTATTACTCGCGTAACTAGTACCACCTATCAGGTTGCTAATGGCTCATTACATTATGATGACACGACAGGCAATACAATCAGCGACTTAGTTAATCTTACTAAGGATGTAAATAGTACAGAAGCTTTTGAAGATGAAGAACGTCAAGATAACGAGAAAGAATTTTTTGAACAAATAACAGTCAATACTCCCAGTAACTATTATCTTGATTTGGTAAGGGCTGAAGGTCAATCAAACAGTCGTCGAAAAAGTGCTATGAATTTAGTTACTAGTGTCAATATAGCCCATGAAGATGATATATCTACATTGGTAAAGTACCTTGGTTGTAAGCTCAAGGAACTAGATTTAGGCGAGCTAGATAGAGGACGTTGTATAGATGAGAAGTTTAAGTTTGACCTAAGCCATCAATCTGCCCTCTATTTACTAATGATCTTATTAACCGGTAATGAGAATATATTTCAATCAGATAATTTAGAAGATGGGTTTAATGGCTATCGATATAAACTTCAATTCGCACCGAAACGTAGTTATAAGGATGAAAGTTGGGATAAAAAATTATGTGCTAATAATGAAAGTATTCTTTTCCTCTACATGCCAATTGTTCTTATAGAGCTACACCGTGAGATGACTTACGTATTGGATGATGATTTAATGATTTCGATTCATGCTCAAGCTACCACTGACATCAAGGCGTTCAATAAAAAGTATAAAGTAAGATTAAGTTTTAATAAAATAAGAAACTACTTTACTAGCTACTTATCTCAGAACGGTGTTGATAAAGCCTTGATAGAAGTAATTACTGAGTCTCCTGTACATCATTTATCAGCGCTGCCTTATTACAATGTCTCTCAGTATGATCTATATCGATGCCAATTTAAATTTACTAATCACTTATTAGGTCTGATTGACGATAAAAATATCAAGGAAAGAATTGACGTTTTTTTCAAAATAACTAATGAAGATACTGTGCCACATTTTAATGATCAGAAAATGGGCTCTTTGCTAGCTATTCGAGAAAAATTATTAACTCCAATCATCGAAGAGTTAAAGAAAAATATTCTAGAAAAAATTGGCAAAACTAGTTTTTTGAAAGTAGGTGTTTTTGTAGAGTTGCATAATTTTTTCACCGATTATCTATACATTTGGCTATCCATTGCTAGCGGTTACCGCCCAGTGAATGAGCCATTCGGCAGATTGTCAGATATAGATACTAGAACAGGTTTGTATTTTATAAGTGATAAAGAAGTTCAGCAAGATACTATAGGCAGATTTATATATCTACCAACTATATTATGTCAACAAATTGACGAGTACATAAAATTTATCAAAGGCAACGCTAGTCTTTTTAATAAATTAGGGAACGATATTGGACTAATTTATAAGAATATTCTAGATGGCAATATTGGACTGATATGCTACTTGAAGCTAGATGAAGCAACTAGCACAGTTATTAGACTAAAACTGGATAATGCTTTTCTTAAAAAACGTATATCAGCTTATATCTCTTTGCCACTCAACTGGCCTCGTCACTATATACGCTCGCTACAAAACGAGCATATTGGTAAATACTCTTGTGATCCGTCTCTGAACGAAGATAGTATCGGATATGATGTAGTGAGTGCTTGGATGGGACACTCTGATGAGCTTGGATACAGCTTTTACGATAGATTTAGTGGACTAAAACGACATGAGCTTAGAGCGTTTGCTCAAACTATAGATAAACTAACTAAAGATATTGGTTTTGAATTAATTAAGTTGGAGCACTAGATATGAGTAATAATAAATCAGGTGCTGAAAAGAGAAAAGAAAATCGAGATCAACGAGAAGAAAAACGTTTTTTGTTAGCTCGTAAACTAATAGATAAATATATTGATTTTATTAAAATTTTAGAATCAGAAGACCACCAAAAATCTTTCAATTTAATGTGGGCTAAATTTGATAAAAATTTATCTACTAACAAGCATTTTCAAGATGTAAGAAAGTATTCTACTGCTTACAGTCATGCCGTAAAGTACTGTCAAGATCGTATGGAAGATAAAAACATTACTATAGGTTTTCCAAAACTCATTATTCAATCATCTCGTCCAGTTTCCTTTCGCACACAGGAATGGTTTTCTGATGGTAAGGACGTACTAGATTTCTATTTAGACTGGAGTAAACGATTAGAAGCTCAAACTAATATTGATCTGACTTTAAACGATGTATTTTTAAGTCTTATTTTTCATAGTGCAGTACTAAAAGTGTCTGTGCTACAAGCAATATTGAAGCAGCTATCTGATGACTGCTTAATGATTGAACAAGTCTATGGTCTACCAATCATTGCTGTGATTGTTGACGATAGCTCCTATCATACAAACACTTATGTAGGGACAGAAGCTGTACACCAAACGCAAGTTTTTATATCTCCTCTATCAGCACATATTCTTCAGTCCTATATCAAAGAAAAAGCAGTACCAGTCGCAGATAAGCTAAAAAATATTAACATTCATAATTTATATCAAAGCATGCGACAGACACTGGAAAGTAGCGTTAATTTTGGCTTAAGACGATTCTTGATTGCAGCAGTGTACATTTTAGAAAACTACCTTTCACTTAATTTGCCCGAGTATATGTGGTATATCGTTACGGGCAAAGAAGATACATTTAGTTTACCAACTTCCAATTGGCAATCGCTCATATATGAGATTCGGCATGATACAACTAATCAAGAACAGCTGAGCAACCAAGTACCTAGTACTTCTAATAATATTTCTACAGTAACAAATTCTCAATTAGTAGTTGAGATAGCGAAGATTTTTAAAAGTGATAATAATAATAAAATTTCTAAAAAACTATTTGTTAAAAAATTAAAAAAACTCGATAGCGAACTTAAAAATAGTTATGCGCCTTTAAACGAAAGGGCAATCGTTGGTTGGCTGCTATCAATGACAACCAGTCATATGGTCTCTAGTATTCAGACTTATAGCAATAGAATTACCAATCGATGGTTAGCCCTGACAGAAAATGCGAGTCTAAAGGACTATCAAGAAGATGATTTTGTAGCACTATATACTGAGATGATCGAACTTAGTAAAACTCCAAAGGCCGCGAACGCAGCTGCTGAATTAATTGATAAAATTCATCAGTATATGGTTGCGCATCATAATATCGAATCTATACCTCCTTTTGCTACGAGTGATAGACCTCATCATAAAGTTGGTTATATATCAGAGCAAATGTTCCAAGCTATACTTGATAAGATTGATAGCCTTACTACAAATGTAGATGAAAAACAGGCTTTGAGCTTAGCGTTAATATTAGGACATCGGTGCGGGCTGAGAATTGGTGAAATAGTTAAAATAAGATTGCGTGATGTAGCCGAAACTCAGAATTATCTAGAGATTAGAAATAATAAATTTGGAAACAATAAAAGCCTCTCTGCACTGCGTCGTATATCACTTTCTCAATTATTGCTAGAGTCTGATATGCAACTCATAAGACGTGTATATATCAAACGTTCAGGCGATAAAGGTCAAACGCTTATAGCCAGCCAAGATGGCATGTCTTACAACGCTCAAACAATATCAAAAATGCTTACTCATCTTATAAAAGAGGTTACTGGCTTAAGCTATCTTACTACACACCATCTACGCCATAGTTGTCTAACTAATTTTCAGTTGATGTCATTTTTATATGATAAAGATTATCAATTTAATGGCCATCCAAGTGCAACGTTTTTAAAAGGCTTGCTACCCTATGAATCAGCTCAAGCTGCTAGCATCATCAATCATTTCGAAACGAATCTTGCATACAAGAAAACATATGCTTTGGCAGGAATAGCAGGGCACGCCAGTCCTAGTACAACATTTTCATCATATGTACATTTTACGGACATTCAGGTGGGATTATTATTATGGCAGACCAATTTTAAGCTAGCTATTAAGCACAATCAGATACTAAAAATACCGAGAAGACAAAAATTTAAAACTGAAAATATACATTTGAAAATAAATGAATATCTCATGGATAAGCTTAAACTGCCTTATTTTCCGAAACCTATGCACAGTAAAATACTTAATGATAAGTTTGTTGAAAAAATTGTAAAAGTTAAGAAATATTCTTTCGATGAAGTACATCAAGTTCTTGAAGCTTATACTCAGAAAGGTGATTATGAGAACCTCATGCATATCTATAATGTCAGTCAAGAAACTTTTGAAACATGGCGTCATAATGCAAAGCGACTAAGAGACGCTTCAGAGTTTCAAACTAGGAAAGGTAACCCTAGATTATTTGATATCAATAATAAAGGAGGCTTATTACCTATTAAAGACAGGTATGATGATGATAGAAAAATCATGATGCGAATGACGGAAAAATTTCGTAGCCTTTACTTAGAGAGGGATGACAAAAAACCTATCTATCAATTTATATATCATACACTTACTCATTCTCAATATAATAAAAATTTTATTATATTCAACTGCGCAGTAGACCTCTATAACTACCTCCAAGTTATTCGTAAACTAGTCTATAAAAAAGATATTCGACTGAGCTACTACAACTATGCACAAGCTGCCGAAAAAGATCAGAATGCTTGGAACTACGCTTTAAAAGATATACCTATTTCACAGAAAAGAAATATGGATAATGAGCAAGAAGAGAGTTTTTGTCAAAATCAAAGGCAGATCCGAGTAGAGCTATCACTCGCTAGTCAAACTGAAGTTACAAGAATTAAAAATAGAGCAAACTCTGTTATACCTATAAAGCAGTGGAATGTGAGAACAATACAAATATTTAGTCACTATGTATTTATTATGATAGGCGAGAGGGTAAAACTAACTCAAGGATTAATATTATGAAACTATCTGCCAAAACGATTAGTTTGAATAGCAACTCAACCGTAAAACTCCATCCTTTAGCCAGAAGGCTTTATCAAGTACTGATGGAAGCCTATATTAGTAGTGATAAGAGTACTTACCTGAAAAACGTATCTAACTATTTTGGCAACAGAGTTGAGATACCTATTCATAATATTTCTGTCATATTTAAAGACGGTTCATACGAAATCATCGGGGGTTGTTTTTCTCCTATATTTGATCTAAATGACATTTCTAATGAAAATACTGTGATTCTAAGTTATACAACATCTCAAGGCCATGATACAAAGAATAAAGCTGATGAACAGGTAAAGAGAGTAAAAAAAAGAATTCAAGATAAGTTTGACCAAGACGTAATAGACTTTATATATATGGATTATATTAGGGCGATTTCTATTCTTTCACTTTCAAAACCAGGTGTCATGTATTCAGAAATTAGAGAGTTATCACAGGCTAAAAGCAAGTATAGTAGTGCCGTTTGGAACGAAATATTTGGCAATGAAGATGAGTCGCCAATAAATTATTTCAGTCAAAAAGACTTTTCAATGCTTATCGGCAAGACTCGATTCACTGTTAACAATCATAATAAAGTCAAAAACGATTAAAAGTGTTAATCTGATTAATTTAGCTAGGTAAACACCTTGCTAGTCAAATTTAGTGCCGGGAAGTACTAAATTACGTTTAAGGCATGATGGCTTTGCTTTTGATATGGAGATATCTTTTACTTTTTTAAACCCACTATCTAAAGCAACACTGAACCGCTGCGACTTTATCAAAGGCTGATTTGCTTGAGTCAAGCTGCAATACCTGATCAGATTAAACTATAATTTGCTATTTTCAGTGGGCTTTTGAGTCTGATAAATGAACAGACTTGTACAGACCAAAATGACACCAAAGATCGTTAACGAACTCAAAGTAGTATCAAAAACCAAACTCTCCAAAATCATCGTCAGTAAAGGCAATAAAAAGAATAACGTGCTTACTTTATCTGCCGAGCTATATTTGAGCATAAGCATCAATAACAAATAAGCCCCTACGGAAACTACTGCGCCCATCCATACCAATGACAGCAGAGAATAAGTATTAACCTCAAAAAACAATCCTTGATAAACAGTCACAGCGGAAAATATCAAGAATGAAAAAATAGTCTGAATCAATAGGGTTAAAATCGGCGGCGCTTTCACCTTAGCTTGAGCGATAGTACCAAACGTGATGGATAGTAATGCCAGTACGGATAGTACGATACCTGATACGTTGATCTTATCAACGCTATGATAGCCTAGTGTGGACAGAACCAAGCGGAGTTTTTCAAGGTAGTTGTCACCATCAAGCTAAATTAAGCGGCTTGTAATCTTTGCTGTTGTTGCTCTTTTACAGGATTTAGCGTTGTTGGCCCTACAGGCTCGCAGTTCCTCACCTCCTGAGTTCCCCAGCGTATCGGGTTTTCATCTTTAGCGCGCTGCATCGTGAGCAGACGCTTCGCCAGTACTTCCTTATCCTCACCCGTATGGCGCTGATGCGGTGTCACAAAGTTCAGCTGACTGTGCTTATGCTCATTGTTGTACCAGCGCGTGAAGCTCAGCATCCATCGTCTTGCCGCATCTAAGCTCTTAAAGCCATCGATAGGCCAATTAGGGCGATACTTGCAGGTTTTAAATAAAGACTCTGCAAACGGGTTGTCATTACTGACACGCGGTCTGCTGTAAGAGGTGAGTACCCCAAGCTCATACGCTTTCATGCGCATGGTTTGAGCTTTCATCGGTGCCCCATTGTCTGAGTGTAGCACCACCCCAGTGTGCAATGCATTCTCACTGATTAAAGTACGCTCAAGCAGCTGAGCTGCCAGTACACCTGACTCGTGGTCATAAACCTCCCAGCCAACAATTTTACGGCTATAGACATCCTCTATCATGTACAAATAATAGAACTGACCCCGTACCGGACTTGGCAGATAGGTGATATCCCAGCAGAACACTTGGCAAGGGCCAGTGGCAGTAAAGGTCTTTGGGGCGCTTGAGGCTTTAGGGGCAAGTGCACGACCGCGGTGAGCCAATTGCTCATGCTGCCTCAGCACCCGATAAAAGGTAGACTCTGAGCCATGATATATCCCCTCATCAAGCAGGGTCGGTACAATTTGGGTGGGCGGCAGACTGGCAAAGCGGGGCTGATTGCACACGGCTAGGATGGCGGCTTGTTCAGAGGCGCTCAGTTTATTCTTAGGAGCTTGGCGCACGGCGTCACACCGTTTATCACCATTCACGTGACCTGCGCGGTACCAGCGCCGATAGGTGCGGATGCTAATGCCAACTTCAATACAGGCAAGGTTAAGTCTGGCTCCTGAGTGATTGGCCTCTTGTATCCAGTCTATGTATTGCTTGCGCTTAGGGAGCAAGGTCAGTCGTCATCAAACTCCTCCCAAAACGCTTCCAACTTTTTTCGCAATACCAGTAAGGCGGCAGTTTCAGCTAAAGCCTTTTCTTTTCGAGCAAGCTCTCGGGTGAGTTGTTTGATCTGTTTGCGATCGCTCTGCTGCTGACGCTTGTCTTTCAGGCTTTGTTGTTTGCTGCTGCTAAAGCCTTGTAAGGCGTCAGTACGCCACGCTTTGATTTGCTCAACATATAGGCCTTTGCTGCGGCAGTATTCGCTAAGTTCACTCTCGCTTAGGGTGGCCGTCTCTATAATGGTGGCAAGCTTGGTTTCGCTTGACCAGTCATCAGGGGTTTTATGGTTCGTTGGCATGGGGTGACCTTGTTCTCTAGCTTGGGCACGCCAATTATACAGGGTCTGTAATCCGATGCCTTCACTTCTTGAAACCTCGGCAACACTTAGGCTCAGCGGGGGTAGCAGTTTGCTGAGTATAGCCTGTTTACGTTCTTCGCTATATCGTGGCATGTTGTGTCCTCATTGTCCCCTTTGGAATTATTATTTAGGGGTGACAACTATCCTGCCATAGGGGGATCCTTAGCAATTCTACTGACTGCTTGTCAAAGTCTATCAGTGCCACAGCCTGACCTAAGTCAGACTGTCAAAAAAGAACTGACCTCAGATCAACAAGATGCAACTAAATATGATGGTGGCTGGTTCTACACTTATCCTTTTGCCTACAGTGATTTAGACAAGATAAAACCCACTTTTAGAGATCCGATTATTATGGTTGTTTTAGGATACGAGAATGGCTGTTTGTATTTTAATAACGGTTATCAGCGCACAACGCCTCTATTACCCTATGGTCATGCTATGTGGTATGACGAGGAAAAGGTCTTAAACTATTTTGCCAGTGATTATCACATCGGCGACACTATTGAATCACCAGGTTATATTTTAACGTCCGCTCAAAAGCGCGAGTTTGAAAACAAACAAGGACAGTTCAATAGCCAAACAGGGTTTGTGACGACTCCTCGTAGCGAATGTGATACAGGTCAAGTTACATATTTATTTTCATTACCGCCAGGCGTTATAGATCCAATGCCGTATCTTTAGATTTATGTGATTCAGCACCCTAAAAACCAACTGCTATCAGTGCTACAACCTACTAAATTTCTAATAAGCCAATATAAGCGCTGACACAAGGTATTCATAAAACTACCTTTGCTGCTCATCACTCTAAATATGTCTAAAAAAAGGCCGGACTTAATGAAAATATTGCCTTATGTGCTAATTAGTTTATTAGGAGGTGCAATTGTTCCTTTGCAACTGGCAATCGTCAATGCTTTTCGGAAAAGTACACAAGCGTCTCAGATACAAGCTACTCTCTATTTGTATATCGGAGGTGCAATTGCTTCTCTTATCATGTCGTATTTCATTAGCGGAGGCGTAAAACCGCCCGCAATTGGCAACGCTGCTTGGTGGATGTGGCTACCAGGATTTTTAGGTAGTTTTTATATATTATTCATGTTTATTGCCGCTCCGAAAATTGGTTCTGGTAACACCTTGTTATGGGTCTTTTTAGGTCAGATGTACTTTGCCGTAGTTATAAGTCAATTTGGATTATTTGGACTAAACGCTAAGCCTATTGATATTTATAAAATAGTTGGATTAATCACCGTAACCATTGGCGGCGCTGTAATGATATATGGAGAAAGCAAAACCTAATTATTAAGATGTGTAAATCTATAAATCAGGTAATTCAACTCGACTACGGGTAGATTGTTGCACGAATTAAGAGTCCAATCCGACACCTTGCTTACACGTGCAAAGAGTCTTAAAAGTTTAGGAGCACCATTGCTAAATCATCTCGTTTTACTCACTGCACTCTTAGCACTTCTATCATTTTCAGGTTGCGCCAATCAGAGCTTAGAGAACCCTAGAGTTTTTCCTGCAGATATACCAGTGATTATAGAAGTTACGCAGTCGTTGCAAATTGCCACTTGGTCTCCCAATAAAATAACGTTCGATTTACAACTATGGGTTCTGGATATTTAACAGTTGTTAATAACTGTCTTGCTATCTCTAGAGATAGTAAAGAGGTGACGACCAAAAATAATACTTATTTACTGGTGCTAGCGGACACTTTTTTTGCTTGGGATGCGGATACAGGGACTCGGAAATTTGAAGAAAAACCCTATAAAATTGGAGATGAGCTTTATCTTAGCAGTACTGTATTTGTTTATCCTAACGCAAATATTACCGATCAGATAAAAGCAAACTGGATAGATTGTGGCTTAGATAAAGGGTGGCTTGGTGGCTCAACTGGATAAACCATTACTTAAACTTTAGAAGCTGATTTTCCAGATAACTTTAATAGATAAATAATTTAAAAACGGTAATCAAAATAATAAATATAAAAATCTATGTGTAATTACTCCACATTTAGATTTAATAAATGTGGAGTAATTACACATTTTTAGTGACCATAATATGGAATATAGCTCGTATAAAATGTCTTGAATTGCGCTAAATGTCATAGCTGTTTTATTGGTTATATCCCTTGCTATATATAGTATTACAGGTTAATATACCTTAAGAATTTTTTAAGTAATTTAGTGCTTCTAGCCTGTCACGCCGGGGGTCGCGGGTTCGAGTCCCGTCCGCTGCGCCATATTTAAAACGAATTTAAACTTTCAAGTTTAAGCAAGTTTCGCCTCAAACATTAGATTGTTTGAGGTTTTTTTGTGTCTATTTTTCACTTAAAGCTTTTATTTATAAGGGCTATCTATTTCATCTATACTGTTAGCTCGGGAGTATATTGCTTCTTCCTACATTATCAATGTGACCTTTTTCGTAAATACTCTATCTTTTAGAAATTGGTGACCATGATTGTTGAAATTTAGTGGTAGTAGCCCTTATGAATAAAACCCTTCTAAAAACCAGTGTCAAAACAACAAAAAACCCCTGCTATGAACTGAACAGGGATTTTAATTAAACGCTATTATCAATACTTAAACATTATAATCAATCGTTCACTGGTTTTTCAGGCTGATAGTTAGAGTGTGACGGTTTTGCAAACGCCAGTTTGACCACCTGCAATGCCACACAAATGGCACCAATGATAAAAACCACATCAGCAAAGGTACGGACCCAGCGTAATGTTTGCAAGAAATCTTGTTGTAGGAAGCTCTCACTACGCGCATACCATAAACCTTCGGTCATGGAAGCATGCGCTTGGAAGATACCGATGGGTAGCAGGCTGGTCGCAATCATCAATACCAAACCTATATTTAATGACCAAAAGCCAGTTTTTATGAGCTTTTCACTAAAAATATAGTCTGGGCGAATATATCGCATCACCAGTAATACAAAACCAATCGCTAAAAATCCATACACCCCGAACAGTGCAGCATGGGAATGTACAGCAGTGGTATTTAATCCTTGTAGGTAGAATAATGATACTGGTGGATTAATCATAAACCCAAACCCCCCCGCCCCTAACATATTCCAAAAAGCGACAGCGACGAAGCACATGATAGGCCATTTTAATTTATTCATCCATGGCGCTTGACGCTGCAGGGACCAATGCTCATAGCCTTCATAACCCAAGACCACTAATGGCACCACTTCTAACGCACTGAATGATGCACCGATTGCCATCACCGGTGTGGTCGTGCCGGAATAATACAAATGATGGAATGTGCCTGGTACACCGCCCAGCAAAAATAGCGCGGCAGAGGCAATAGAGCTGGCTGTGGCGATTTTCTTATTCACCAAGCCCAAGTTATAAAAAATAAAAGCAAGCGATACGGTAGCGAATACTTCAAAGAAACCTTCTACCCATAAATGCACCACCCACCAGCGCCAGTATTCCATGATGGTTAAATGGGTGCGCTCACCATAGAACAAGCCTGCACCATAAAATAAGCCAACACAAACGACGGAGGCAAAGAAGATAGCGAGTAAGTTTTTATCACCTTGTTCTTTAAAGGCAGGTAAACAACCACGGGTCATTAATAATAGCCAAAACAGTACGGCAACCCATTTTAAAATCTGCCAAAATCTGCCTAGGTCAATATACTCATAGCCTTGATGTCCAAACCAAAAGTTATATTTTGCGGGCAATATATCCGCTAAAGCAAAATACTGACCGGCGAAAGATCCCACTACCACGATAATTAATGAAAACCATAATATATCGACTCCTAGTTTTTGATATTTAGGATCTTTACCGCCATTGATAAGCGGTGTCAAAAATAGCCCTGCCATCAAAAACGCAGTGGCAATCCAAAATAAGGCCGACTGAATATGCCAAGTACGCACTAGCGCATAGGGGAAAAAGTCTGCAACCGGAATACCATAAAACTCTTGACCTTCGACCGTATAATGTGCGACAAAACCGCCGATAAACACCTGAAATACAAACAGTGCCACCACTAAAAAGCCGTATTTTGCGAGCGCCTTTTGAGAAGGGGTTAAAGCAACTTTGGTTAATGGGTCAACGTCTGGCGTTATCTGCTTGACGTCTTCTTCTTGACGTAAGAAAGACCATCCCCAAATTAAAAACCCTACCCCAGCGATTAAAAAGACAATACTGGCGATAGACCACATAATATTTTCTGACGTCGGTACGTTATCAATAAGCGGCTCGTGCGGCCAGTTATTCGTATAGGTAGCATCGGTATCGGGACGTTCAGCAGAAGCAATCCATGCTGTCCAAAAGAAAAAGTTGGTCAGTTTTTGTCTATCAGCAGCATCCGTTATGGTGTTGTTTTTCATCGCAAAGTTCTCTCGAGACTCTTGCAATGCAGGGTCATCACCATACAAGCTCATATAATAAGGCGCTATCTGATTGATAGCGGCAATCCGTGTGTCTGATAGCACCACTTGCTCGTTATCATTAACCACGCTGCCACGATATTCTTTTTTGAGCTGCGCATTCAATACCGCTTTTTGATCATCAGATGCGTCAGAAAAATTACTGCCATATAGCTCTTGTGACCTGATATCCAACCATGCTACAAGCTCTCTATGCAGCCAGTCCGCCGTCCAATCTGGCGCTTGATAAGCACCATGACCCAATACCGAACCAAGCTGCTGACCTCCTGTGCGCTGCCATGCAGATTGACCATCTAAGATATTTTCTTCTGTTAACAAAACCTGACCAGTAGTATCAATATACTGATCTGGTATTGGTGGTGCTGTGCGATAGATTTCAACACCGCCCCACCCTAAAAATATAAAGGTTACGATTAGCACGGCAAGTAAGCCGAACCAATACTTCTTGTACTCACCCATGTCTTGCTCCTCCTTGCAAATAGATCATAACCCTTAAACATCTATTGATAATGAATGTTTAAGAATGGTTTAAGGTTTCACTTATTTAAAATATGACCCTATAGTGCTAATACGTAATACGGTTAAATAGCCAAAACTAACACTTAAGATTATTTTAATAATCCGCAACACTGATATTTAAGTATCGCAGTTCGCTAACTCCCTAAAAATAATTATAACATTCATTTTAAATGAATGTTATAATTTATCTCAACAACATTTCATTTATTTTAAATAATCTATTTGAACGACTATCAGAACTATTGAACTGAATTAACTTAGCATTTATTACTAAACTGAATCATCGCCTAAGTCTGATGAAAATCACTTCGTTTACTCCATCAAGGAGCTCTCATGAACCATATAATCATTCCCAGTCATTGGAAGATAAAACGTTCTACGCATTTCTTTACCAAGGATAAAGTACCCAAAGCCCTACTCACTCACCACAATACTGCCGAGGGTGTGTATGGGCAAATCTGTGTCATGCAAGGGACTGTCACCTTTTATGGATTTGCCAATGAAGCTGCTACCGAGCCAGAGCAGACCATCGTCATTCAAGCTGGACAGTTTGCGGTTAGTCCACCACAGTATTGGCACCGAGTGGAGCTGAGTGATGATGCTCAGTTTAATATTAATTTTTGGACAGAGGGCGATACGGCTAATAAGTCACTGTTTAACGCCTCTAAGATTCACAGCAAACCTATCGAAGCCTTGTTTGATAAGCCAAATGAATAAAATTGGTCTGTTAGGTATTTTCTAGAGTTTAAAAAAAGCCGTGGCCGTACCTTTACCTAAAGCATATTCCCTATATATTGAAACGGGCAACTTGGGCTAGGACGTGTCATCAATGAGCAGACTTATCTATCAAAATTATATATTTAATGCTCTAAAAACAGCTATTCTCATGGCTAAATATTGTATGGTATTAATATTCAATAATTACTATCATGGGATAACTTCCAAGCTCATAATTTCTCTATCTATAAAGTGAATAACACATGGACTATAACCACATACCCAGACAATCATTAGGCTTCTTCCCCACCTCTTTAATAGAGCTCACCAGATTGAGTGACAAACTCGGCGGCCCTACTATCTTTATGAAACGAGATGACAATACAGGATTGGCATTGGGTGGCAACAAAACCCGTAAGCTTGAATTTATCATCGGCGACGCCCTTGCTCAGGGTGCTGATTGCGTGATTACGGCAGGCGCTGCACAATCTAATCATTGTCGCCAAACTGCTGCTGCCGCTGCAAGCTTGGGACTTGACTGCCATTTAGTATTAGGTGGAGAAGAACCTGAGCAAGCAAGTGGCAATCTTTTGTTAGACAAAATATTTGGATCGCATATTCATTGGGCAGGCGCCCATCGCAAAGGGGAAGACATTCCTAAAATCGTCGAACAGTTAAAAACACAAGGCAAAAAACCCTACGTCATCCCTTATGGTGGTTCCAATGAATTGGGTGCTTTGGCCTTTGTAGAAGCCTTTAAAGAGTTAGAGTCGCAATGTCAAAACATAAATGAAACATTCACTCATATCGTCTTTGCATCTAGCTCCGGCGGCACGCAAGCAGGATTAATGCTGGGCAATAGACTGTCCAATTCACCCTGTCAAATCGTGGGTATCAATATCGATAAAGGCGAAACAGACAAAGTGCCATTTGATCAGTATACCGTCGCGCTTGCCAATAGCACCGCTGCCCTTATCGCAGCCGACCATCAATTTTCAGAGAGCGATTTAATACTTAACTCTGATTATGTGGGCGGCGGTTATGGCGTGGTTGGTACTTTGGAAAATGAAGCCATTGAGATGACTGCGCAAACGGAGGGCATCTTATTAGACCCTGTTTATACAGGTCGGGCGATGGGCGGGTTAATAGATATGATTCGCACAGGTAAAATTAAGCAAACGGATCGTGTGTTATTTTGGCATACAGGCGGCGCACCCGCTTTATTTGCTTATTCAAATGATTTAGACATTGCTAAAAAGTGATACTAAGATTAATACTCACAGCCTTTAAGGTATCTGATTATGAAACGTGCTCACCAATTACAGCCTTTATCACGCCAGCATCATCTCGGTCTTAATCTATCTCGCCATGCCAAGGAATGCAGAAATGAGCCTGACGAGATTGTGAAGCACTTAGACAGTCTAACCGCTTATATGAATGACATGCAGTATCACTTTCATATTGAAGACAACCTCATCGCACATGCGCTCCAGCCTTATCGAGCATCCAAACCAGATGTCGCAGCAGTGCTCGATACTCTTGGTGGACAGCATAAAGCACTACATAATATACTGGATAATATAATAGCCTCTAAAAATACTGATATTAAAAATATAACCGCCGCTCAAGTCAGAGAGTTTGGCACATTACTATACGAGCACATTCGTTTTGAAGAGCGTGAGCTTTTTCCTATTGTTGAAAAATATCTAACAGAGATTGAGCTAAATGCTATCTATGAAGCGAGTCCTGATAGTATCAAGCGCCCAAATGAAAGTCGTTAAATCGAATGGTGATTAGGTTGTAAAAGCAATTCGCCAACGCTGATTCAAATTTACTTCAACGCTGATTCAGCTTATTCACACTGGCAATCAATGCCACCATAATCATGCCCATGACAATGAGGATGCCAGACATCATATGCGCAGCTTCGTAGTTGAGTGCCTCAACTTGCTCATATATTGCAATCGACACCACTTTGGTCTCACCGGAGATACTGCCGCCTATCATCAGTACCACCCCAAATTCGCCAATAGTATGGGCAAAGCTAATGAGGCTGCCGAGGATAATACCAACCTTTGCTTGTGGAAAGGCGACTCGCATAAAACGTCTTAGACGACTAGGCTCTAGTAAATGCGCCACCTCCATCACACTTTGCGGAATACGTAAAAACTGGGCATAGACAGGCTGAATATAGAAAGGTAAAGAATAAATAATAGATCCGATGACCAGACCTTCAAAGGTAAAAATTAAGGGGCTAATATTGTGCTCGCTAAGCCATTTGCCAATACCCACGCTAGGGCTTAGCAATAGCAATAAATAAAAACCAATAACGGTAGGTGGTAATACCAGTGGCATGGCGATAACGCCCATCAGCACAACTTTAAAACGTGAAATGACTTGCCCACGACTGGGCTTGGCGAGCCAATAAGCCACAGGTGTGGCAAAGAGTAATAAGCAGAAGGTGGTGACAGCAGCAAGTTTGATGCTGACTAAGAATGGACTGAGCATGTCTGACATTAGGGATGGAGATATCATGATGTCATTGCTCGTTGCTTATTTTGCATTAATAAGGGTTGATTCTATTTAAGAATCACTATTGAAGCGTTCTATTGAAGCGTGAGATAGCCCGCTTGTGAGAAGTGTTGTTGTCCTGCAGGAGAACGTAAATAATCGGTGAAGTCTGTAGCAGTAGACACGTCACTGATGACTATGCCATCTTGCAGGATAGCTGGATAAGACTCGGGCACTAAGGTAACGAACTGCTCAGGCGTGGCTTTAATTGCCGTGATTTGTGATTGCGCGACAAAGCCATAATCGACACTGCCAGTATGCGCATATTGAAAGGCTTGACCGATATTTTCCGCCTGTATCAAGCGCTTTTGTTGCTCTAGAGCCTCATAAACACCTTGCGATTGTAGATAAGATTTTGCCGATGCGCCATAAGGCGCAAGCTCAGGACTGGCAATGGTTATTTTGCTACCCGCATCACTCATGAGTAGTTCAGTCAGTGCCGCTGGTTTCAGCGCAGCCAAAGACTTAGTGACACTATATAGCGCCAGTTGACCTTGCGCATAGGTAAAAGGTTGATGAGATATTTCGGCTTGAGAGCTGTCAACAGCCAGCTTAGCAGGGAATTCTTGATTGGCAGATAAAAATATATCGTAGGGCGCACCTGCCGTTATTTGCGCGTACAATTTACCAGAAGAGGCAAAGGTAATGTCAATATCTTGGTTAGGTAAGCCTTTATCTGCTTTATAGCCTTCGACAATGGCAGGCAAGACATCTGACAAATTAGCAGCGGCAGCAATACGCAGCGTATGGGCTTGTTCAGTATTCTCAGCAGCAGTAGTGGTATTTGTAGCGCTCTCCTGCGTACAAGCACTTAAAGCCAGTAATAAGCAAGCAGATATAGAAACTGCTCCTGTTATCTTAATCATTATTTTCGCCCTTCACTCTAGCCATTATTGCTCAGCCATTTAGAGGAATCATCCTCATAGTACTCCTGCTTCCAGACAGGAATGTCTGCCTTAATCGTATCGAGTATCCAGCGACAAGCGTCAAAAGCTGGGTAACGATGGGCAGAGACGACACCAACCCATACCGCCACATCGCCAATCTCTAGCGCACCAATACGATGGATAGCAATGGCATGTGTAATCTCAAAACGCTTTTTGGCTTCCTCAATAATGGCGCGGCCTTGATTGAGCGCTAAGTCTTCATAACCATAGTAAGTTAAGCGATCAACGCTGGTGGCATTATTATGATTGCGCACGCGGCCTTCAAAACAGACAAAGGCGCCGCAGCTGTCATCATCAAGGGTGCCTTTGAGCCTTTCTTCATCGATAGCAACGTCTAACAAAGCAAAGCCATCACGCTCTGCGATTGCATAGACGTCATCGACGCTACGTTTGATGGTCATCGAATGACTATGTACATTATCTGTCATGTGTTATCTCTATCTATTGTTTTTAGAACCCTGACTTAACCACCAGCGACTGGAGTGATAAACACCACACTATCGCCATCGTTGATCTGGTCTGTCCAGCTAGCAAAATAATCATTCACCGCCACGCGCAGCTCTGACTGTGGACGACTAAAACGATGCTTTTGACTAAGCTGCTGATACAACTCAGTCAATGACGTCGACTGCTGCACGCTGACGGTCTCTTCTTGGCAGTTGGCTTCATCAGCTAGGCTAGCAAAGTATAAGACATTGATATTCATCGTTGCTTCGCTATTGGTTGCCACATCTAAAGTATTCATCATATTCTCCATTCTTGTCAAACTATCCAGCTTTAGCTCTATTGCATAAGATCTTGCATAATATCGTTGGTTGCCAAAACGTATTTACTCTTTTAAGCATGACTATAATCTGATTTGCCGCCAGTCTTGGTTACCAAACGCACATTATCAATGACGATATCATGCGATATGGCCTTAGTCATGTCATAGATGGTCAAGCAAGCAATGCTCACAGCCGTTAAGGCTTCCATCTCAACCCCAGTTTTATGGGTGACTTTGACAGTGCCGCTAACGATAATACTATTCAACGCATCATCATATTCAAAGGTTAAACCTATCTTATCTAATGGTAGTGGATGACAAAGGGGGATAAGATCGTGGGTGCGCTTGGCTGCCATGATGCCTGCGATATGAGCCGTCTGGGTAATGCTGCCTTTTTTAGTCATACCATCAGCGGCTTTGATTTGTTTATAAACTGCGCTTGGGAAACGCACTTGCCCTTGTGCCCTCGCCTCTCTAGTACTGGCAGTCTTGCCACTGACATCAACCATAGTGATATCACCGTCACTATCTAAATGCGATAAGTTAGGTTGAGTTACAGCAGCTTGGTTATTTTTCTGACTCTTGCTATTCATTTATAGTTTCTCTTACATTTTTATAAGTCGCTTAACGATGCACAGGCCCGCTTAAACTCTTCAGGCGTATTAAAATTGGTCAAATGCTGCCAGTTTTTTTCAAAGGGCACGGCTTGTACAATAGGTTTGATGAATTGCATTACTCGGCGCCCGCCACTATCAATATAAGCTTTTAAGTCAGGCTCAACGCTTAATTGATAAAGTCCTAACAATGGATATAAATGGCTATCATCGATCAAGCAAATCACTTTTTTATCGGTTGACTGACTTATTAAATGCTGTAATTTTTGCCATAAGTCTGTAGCCGGTATCAAACTATCACAGCTGATGACCAACAACCATGATGACTGCTTATACTGCTGCAAGTTGGCTGATTCATTTAAACTCACCACTAATTGCAAAGCGGACTCGATAGCTACTAATGCGCCGCCCGTCTTAATGTTAGCATTGCTGGTTTGACTTTGAGTATCAACGCTATCGTAATCGGTAATATGAATAATGGGTGTTTGCGGATTGCCGTTATCCAAGGCTAAATCAACGTCAAAACCACGCCCATTATCCGCAATCATAATAGGAGCATTGTTGTTAATCATACTCAAAGCGAGCGCATGTCTAACATGATAGTCTAGCAAGCGCTCACCTGTCGGTAGAGTCAGCGTGGCTTTAGGCGTGCCCATACGACTAGAGGCACCGCCCGCCAAGATTACGATCCCTGCCAAGCTATCTAAACCAGTTGAGCTATTTAAACGGTTTACAATATCAATCATGGCTAGGATTGGTACGCATAAAATGCGGCACAAAGTTACAAGGACGCGTACGACTATCAAACTGCTCTTTTAAGATACTCTCCCAACCTGTACGACATGCGCCTGACGAACCCGGTAAACAGAAAATACCCGTACCATTTGCCATCCCCGCAATCGCGCGCGACTGTACTGTTGACATGCCAATCTCATCTTTTGAGATTAAGCGGAACATCTCCCCAAAGCCATCAATCGATTTGTCAAACAAGACACTCACTGCTTCTGGCATGCTGTCTCTGATATAAAAACCGGTACCGCCTGTGGTAATCACGGCATGGACTTTTGGATCGGCTATCCAGTGACTAATAACCGCTCTTATCTGATAGATATCGTCGGTAATGAGCTTGCGATCAGCCAGAGTGTGACCTGCTTCGGTTAAGCTATCTGCTAGATACTGCCCCGAGGTATCTTCTGCAAGGGTGCGACTGTCAGAGACGGTTAAAATAGCAATGTTAAGGGGGATAAACTCGGCAGCGGGCTTGCTCATAAAGGTTTCCTCAGGAAATATATTTTTAATTATTAAAATGAAAGTGGATGACTGACCTAACCACCGATAATCGATAGATTATGCATGATACCGCTATTGGACTCATGCAAATGATGATGCTCAGGTTTGATCGGCATAAAGCGATGTAAGGTATCAACTAAGCCTTGCACATCATTTGTTTGCAAATGCTGACGGATATTGTAGTTGCCTTGGTCAAATAAACACAGATGTACTTTACCTTGGCTACTGACCCGTAGACGGTTACAGGTATCACAGAAATGTTCAGCGTAAGGGGCAATCATGCCAATACGGCCGAGATAATCTGGATGACTGTATTCTACCGCTGGGCCATCGCTACTACCACGCTCGTGAGGTTGCCAGCCATGCTCTATTAGGTAATCAATAATAATGTCAGATTGGGCATGCTGGGCAAAAAACAAATCACTGTTATCACTGGTCTGCATAAATTCAATAAAGCGATAAGTGACGGGTCTGTCTTTGACATAGTCGATGGCGGTGACTAGATTCTCAAAAGCGGTCTCTGCCATTAAAACACTATTTATCTTAAGTTTGATATCCGTGGTTTCTAATAAGGTATCCATATCAGTTAATAGCTGCGGCAAGGTATTAAAGCCGGTCATTTTATGAAAGGTAGCGGCATCAAAGCTGTCCATGCTGATGTTGAGCTGATTGAGTCCAGCGGCTTGCCAACTCGCTAGGTGTTTACCAAGTTTATAACCGTTACTGGTCATGGCAACGGTTTCGATGCCTTCGGTTTGTTTGATGGTTTGGATAATCTCAACGACGTCACGGCGAATGGAGGGTTCACCGCCTGTGATCCTAACCTTTTTGGTGCCGACTTGGGCAAAACCGCGAATAAGAGTAGCAATCTCTGGGATACTAAGCTCGTCATCAGGGCGTTTGCCTTGGTAGCCATTCGGCAGACAGTATTCACAACGAAAGTTGCAGAAGTCGGTGATGGATAAACGCAAGTAGGTCAGTCGACGAGAGAAGCCGTCGGTTAGGGGCTGATCGTTTTTAATAACATCGTAAACAATAGGCGCAGCAACAAACAACGGCCTATAGCTATCGAATATAGAGGGCTCTGAGTTAGGCGAATATATTTGAGCACTGCCTATTTTAACGTTGTCATTATTCATATGTTACTGCCATCAGTATTGCTAATCATAAGCGCTGCTTTACTACCTGTGCTTATCGTCTATCACTCTATTGTAGCGTTTATTTTCAACTTTTCTTGTAGTCATCTTATAGTGAATTGGCAAACGTGAAATTAATTGTTCAATCAATAATTAGCTATGCAGCCAAGGGAAAGGTTGCACCGTCACAGTATTACCCGCTGCTACATTACCACTGTCTTTATCTAATACGATAAAGCAATTGGCACGGCTAAGCTGCTTGATTCTATGCGACTGCTGACTTGAGAAACACTCAACTTGATACCTGCCTGCTTCACCTTGCGTTAATACCCCGCGTTGGAAGTCTTTGCGACCGACTGATTTTCTAATGTCATTGGTGAGCGTGGCTTTGACGTTGAGTTGCATGGGTTGCTCTGACAAGCTAGCGCCTGACATCTGCCATAATGCTGGAATCACAAACTGTAGCGTACCAACGACCGTGGATAACGGATTACCGGGTAAGCCAAAGTACAATACTGGCTTATCAACGTTTTTTGTTAGTTCGCCAAACACGAAAGGTTTGCCGGGCTTCATCGCTACTTTATAATGGTTAATCTGCCCAAGCTGCTCAATCACTGTGGTCAAAAAATCATAATCACCCACCGATACGCCAGCAGTAGAAATCAGTACGTCACAGTCTTGCATGGCTTGATTGACAGCAGAAGTCGTCTTATCCAAATCATCAGGAATGATGCCATAATCGCGAATGGTAATGGGCAAATCTGTCAGCAAGGTTTTAAGAGTTGGGGTATTGGAGTTATATATCTGTGCTAAGCTTGTCAGCTCATCGCCAACAGCAACGAGCTCATCACCGGTCGCGAGCACCCCTACGATAAGTGGTTCAAACACCTTCACTTGGCTGATGCCCAAATTGGCAAGTAAGCTAATATCCGCAGGATTAATGCGTTTGCCTACGTTTAAGACCGCTTCACCTGATTCAATCTCTTCACCTTGTTTGCGAATGTTACTATCGATCTGAGCGGTTTGTGATAGCGTGATGGCATAAGGCTGAGATTTATCCAGCGTGTCTTTTATTTCCGCAAAGTTCGTATTCTCTTGCATGATGACGGTATCACAGCTATCTGGCACGACCGCGCCTGTGAAAATTCGTACGCCTTGTCCTGCTGCTAACTCGCCAGTAAAAGCACTGCCTGCTTGTGACTCACCAATGATTTCAATCGTGCTGTCTGTCGATATCACACTACCTTGCGCTATGGCATAGCCATCCATCGCAGAGAGATTTTGTCTTGGCACATCAAAAAATGATTTGATATCTTGCGCCAGTATTTGGTTTTGACTGTCCAATAGCTCACAAGTATTGATGGCTCTTTTATCTAGAGGAAAGTCTTTATTGTTATATTTTTCTACGCGCAGCTTTATCGCTGACTGCAATTCTTCCATGGTAATCATAAAGGGTTACTCTTTCAAATTGGATCAACTACATTCGTCTTAACTATAAACAGTTTGCGCTCGTTCCGATACCTTATTTTGATAACCTATCTTAGTACTGTAATTTTAGAGCTTATTAATTTTCTAAGAGAAACAGCCAAAGCTTAACGCAAAAAAAGCACCTCATAAGGTGCTTTTTTGTTGTGGTTACTTATATTATTAACAGTGGCTATCAAACAATAACGCTACCAACCTATCTCACCATGATGCCAGTGAAGATGCACTACGCTGAGTGATGAAACCATCTGGGGTCTGACCATTATCTGCTTGCCAGCGTTGGAATGCCATGCGTGTATTGGTACCGACGATACCATCAGCACCTTTAGTATCATAGCCTGAGTTGGTCAAACGCTGTTGTAAATTACGTACCTGAGCGGTCGATAATGGACGCTCATAACGTGGCCATGATTTCTGTAAACCACCTTGCCCTGCAATTGCCTTGCCCAGCAAACTAACCCCTAGTGCATAGCTTGATGAATTGTTATAAACCTTAATAACATCAAAATTTGGGCTCAGTAATAATGCTGGACCGTCTTTACCAGCAGGAAGCCATAGCTCCATTTGAGTGTTGGCATCTAGATAAACATCATCAATGGTATCAATACCAAGCGCCGCCCATCTAGCAGCCGGCTGCTTAGAGCCAACAACTGAGTAATCAAAAGACGCTGGAATGGTCACTTCATAAAAAGGTGCTAGTCCACGAACCCAGCCTGAGTTGCTTAGATAGTTGGCAGTAGAGGCCAAAGCATCGCCCGTTGCCCATGGGTTACGATGACCATTACCGTCCCCATCTACGCCATGCTTGAGCCAAGTATCAGGAATGAACTGCGTTTGACCCATGCCGCCTGCCCAAGATCCGTCAAGCTGCGACCATGACACATCACCGCGCTGCAATAGCGTTGCAAGCGATAATAACTGAGTTTCGGCAAACTCTTGACGACGACCATCATAAGCGAGGCTGGCGAGCGAGCTTGGGATACTGCTATTCCCTGTCACCACACCGTACGATGATTCCATGCCCCAAATGGCAGCGATAATCTCTGCCTTGACACCATATTGAGATTCTAGCTGTGATAGAAATGCACGCTGCTCTGCAAATTTGCGCTTGCCAGTACTGACTCTACCATCGGATACCGCCGAGTCTACATATTCCCACGGCATTTTAGAAAACTCAGGCTGCCCTGAATCTAGCGAGATGACCTGTTGATTTAAGTAAGCTGAATCCAGCAGGCGACGAACGGTGGACGCGTCATGGCCTGACGACATTGCACGCATAGAGAAGTCAGATTTCCAATCGGAGAAGCTACTGTAGCTTGGTTTGGCAACTGGCTGCGTCACTACTGGCTTCGGTGTTGGTTTTACCTGAATCGTTTGGGTCTGAGTAATCTGAACATTACCTTGACGCACAGGCTTACTAGGCTTTTTAATCGCTTGTTGGCTGGTACAGCCCACTATGATTAACGCAGGAAAAAGAGCAATATAGTGTTTTTTTAGAATCATAATAAATCTCAGGTATGAATAATTAACGTAGCAAATAGAAGCAGCAAATCAAAATCAACGTCCCAACACTGCACGTGGGTCAATAGGATTACCATTTAAGCGAACTTGGAATTCCAAACCAACTTGATTGGTCTGACCACTGCTACCCATATTGGCAATGCGTTGACCACGCTGTACGGTATCGCCTTCTTTAACCAGTAGCTGGCTATTGTGCGCATAAGCCGTGATATAGTTATCGCTATGGCGAATCATGATTAGGTTGCCATATTCTGGCAAGCCATTACCTGAGTAAAGCACAGTTCCCGATTGACTGGCAAGCACCGGGTCACCCATATTACCAGCGAACCACATGCCCATCGTGCCAGCAGCAGCATCAAAGTTGCGAGTCACTTGATTGCGACTTGGATACTCATAACCTGAAGTGGCATTGGCCGTTACTTCATATACTGGACTTGTCGTGCTGTTATTGGGCGTACTTGTGACAGGCGGTGTATAGGTTGTCTGTGGACGGGTAGGTGTAGCGCCATTATAGCGATTGTTATTAGTGGCTGCTGGCTGGCCCTGCCATAGTTTTAGCCATTGACCACTATAGATTGTATACTTACTGTCCAAACCATTGATCGCACCGATTTGGCGGTAATTAAGACGATAACGCGACGCAATTTGGCTAACGGTATCGCCTCGCTGTACGAGGTGGTAGTTAGGAACACCTTGGGCATTGGTGATAATTTTTGGACCAGCTTGATTGGACGATTGATAAGTGGGCTTGGTTGCACAGCCCACCATAGTCAACGTCGCTACTGTCATAGTACCAATCAACGCCGCTTTTGCGAGGTGCGATCCAGTCTTAAGCTTTTTCATACAAGATTCCTATTTTTTACGTTACTCATAAGTTTTTATATTACTCAGAAGCTCTTTGCGCCACTCACAAGCATCTTACATTTTTGTGCCGCTTACCGTTTGATGAACTACCCGCTACCTTAGAGGTAGGGGTTTCTTAGGTAACGCTCTTACTTGATACGATATTCTGTATCAGCGGTTAAGCGAATTGACTAAGCTAACCCTGTCGCACCGACAGTTTTTGATTGTTTAGCCAGTATCAATCCTTGATGTAAGATATTGATACTAGCATTGATATCGCGATCATTAATAAGCAGAGCGCTATAACACTAAAGCCGACAGCTTATCTAGAGCACGCTTCGGTGTGTGATGTAGGCGCACTGGTGATAAACTGATATAGCCCGCTGCGACCGCTTGATCATCAGTCATCACTACTGCCACATTATTTACATCTTCATCAATATTTTCTAGTGGTGGTTTGTTTTGCAGCTGACTGGCCTCTGAAGAATCCTTGCCTAGTCCGCTGTCTGACAGCGCATTTTTACGTTTACGTAGAGATAGCCAGTAGGCATCTCGCCCGCGCGGGTCAACCATATGATAGACAGGACGAGCGATTGGACTGTGTCCCAACGAGGTGACTTTTCGACCTTTGATATCCGCGCTATTGTCCACATCAGGAATATTAACGTTTAATACATGATAGGGCAAACTTTTACAAACGTCCAAGAGGCTTGTTTCAGTCAAAAGCTTAACAATCTCATTTGCCGCCATCTGATAATGACTGGCATCCTCTTGTCCTCTTTCCTGCCCTTCACTCCTTCCTTTAACGCCGCCACCCACCAAAGAGGTCGCGATGGCTGGCAACCCGCAAAGCTGAGCCGTCAATGCCGCACCAAAGGTACCAGAGAACAGTACATCCTGTCCCAAATTCGCACCTGAATTAATGCCAGTTATGATGCAATCAAAGCGCGTATCCTGATAAAGCTCGTGCAATGCTAAATAGATACAATCAGCAGGTGAACCATTCACCGCGATAAACCCAGAGTCGAGCTGATGCGTATGCAATGGCTTAGTAACACTCAACGCACTAGAGCAACCGCTTTGCTCATCACTTGGTGCGACCACCACTACCTCTCCAATAGTCGATAGCGCTTGAAACAATGCCAATAATCCTGGCGCATGCACACCATCATCGTTGCTAATTAAAAATTTCATTTGCACCCATTATAATAAGGTTTGACCGTCTGTCTGCTTCTGCGCTACGTCATCATTAAATCGCTATACTTGAACCTACATGACATGGTTATATGACCAGCTCTAAGCTTAACCTTTCATTCAAATCTGTTCTTATAACCACAATACAAGAGCACCATAGCGAGACAATGAGTCACAAGCGCAAAAAATAATGCGGCTGATTATACCCTAATTATAGGCTGTCACTAACCCAGTCTTCATCTAGAATTTTTTTAACGTTTTGTTTTACTAGCAATTTTAGGGTTATTGTCATATTATCAGCAACAGTCGCAACCTGTCACTAAGTTACAATAGGCAACAACGCACTACAATATAAACTTATATTTTCATGCTGACGTAACTTATGAGCCGTTACTGCTGATATGTTGCTAAAGAATGGCCTTGGCTCACAATATATCTACACATAAATCAATATTTTATGTGACTTTTGTTTTTTTACCCATTAACATATGACCATTAAATAAAGATAAGCGAGTGTAATACAGAATGAAAAATCAATCGATATTATCTATAGCTTCTGTGATAGCAAAGACCGCATCAAAGATCGGCCTTGCAGGACTGATAACGTCTGTTGCCATGCTGTCTCAAGCGTCCTATGCTGCGAATAATCCCGCGACAACCATACCACTAGATATGTCTGGCATCAATATCACCAAGCACGAAATTGCAGTTATGCAAGTATTATCAGAGATATGCCCACCGATGCTTAATGGTAAACAAAAGCAGCGCTTTTATAAGTCTTATACCGTACAGCTTCACGAGTTGATGCCGTCTTTAGAAGATCCAAAAGCTGCGATTCAATACTTATCTACTCAGCAAGATTATCGTCAAATCTTACAGGGTATTCGTAGCTGGACCATGGGGTTCTCTAAACAAGACAATAAAGCCCTATGCGAAGACTTAGCAAATGCTGAGTATTCGTAGTGTCATACGCTCATAAGTTTAATACGCTCATAGCGGTACAGTAGAATGTCTAACCATGAGAAATAGCAGTATGTTAAGTGATTATGATTTAGCAATTAGCAGTATCGGTAATAACTATTGATCATTAACCACAATAATAAAAATGGTGTTAGCGATGTTAATAGACTAAAAAAGCTATGATTATATAAATCAATAAACAGATAGATTGACTTACTGAGTAAATTTATCAGATGCCAAAGCTTGCTGTACTTCCGTTTGTAATTGACAAGCGGTACAGCAGGCTTTTTTATGGCATCTAATTTATTACATTTCGTTTATGATATTTTTTTATAGCATTGTGATTACTATATTGAACTTATCAGGGCATACTCTTAATCATTTAGGGCGCTTTCGCCTTGGTAGAATGAGACATTCTATTGGTAATGGTTTTTCTTTATCTTCATAGCCTATTTTTTGCATTTATCGATTCCCCATCGGTTGTCATTTTGCTAAGATAAGGCGTTAATTTTATGTCCATCGCCCAGTCATCACTCCCCTCTTTAATACCTTGTTTTTAATCATGATATTTACGTGTCGTGCTCAAACACATAGAAGAGGTTTCGTACGAGATACCAGCGATGGATACATTTGGTTTTATGATGCGGTGTAACGATATATGACAGTAAAACGTGTAAAAAACCAGCTGGTACAGCTGGTAGTTGGTGTAAGTATCTCTATGAGTGCAATGATGGCGAGCGCAGCCATACAGCCACCTGAGATGGACAATACCGCCTATGTATTGATGGATTACAACACGGGTGAAATCTTGGCACAGAAAAACGCCAATGAATCGCTACCGCCAGCGTCCTTGACAAAAATGATGACCAGTTACATCATCGAGCAGCGTTTAGCATCGGGCGACCTCAAAGAAGATGACCAAGTATTGATGAGTCCAAACGCTTGGTGCCGCGGTAGTAGCAGTCAGTCTTGTATGTATGTTCCAGTAAACAAAACCGCTAGCGTCATCGACATGCTGCGCGGTATTATTATTCAATCTGGTAATGATGCCTCAAAAGCCATGGCTGAGCATATCGCTGGTAGCGAGGCGTCATTTGCTATCTTGATGAATGAGCAAGCTGAAAAGCTGGGCATGGAGAACACTAATTTCGTTAACTCGACAGGTATGCCTGACGAAGGACATGAAGCGTCAGCGTTAGACTTAGCCAAGCTGTCACGCGCTATTATCAAAAATAGCGGCGACTACTATGGCTTGTATGCCGAAAAAGAGTTCACTTATAACGGTATTACGCAAGGTAACCGTAACGCTCTACTGGCAACCGATCCTACTGTTGACGGTCTAAAAACGGGTCATACCGATGCAGCAGGCTACTGTTTGGCTGCCTCAAGCAACCGTGACGGTATGCGCCTCATCTCTGTCATCATGGGAACGGATAGTCAACAAGCCCGCGCTGACCAGTCACGTGAGCTGCTTAACTGGGGCTTTGGTCACTTTACCACCGTCACTAAAGCACCTGCTGGACAGTTCGTCAGCAAATTACCAGTATGGTTCGGTGAAGCAGATGAGATTGAGCTGGCGACAGGCGATAGTTTGCAAATCTTAACCACTAAAACGCAAAAGAATAAAATTACCACTGTCGTCGATATCCCTGACAGCCTAGAAGCACCTATCAAAAAAGGTCAAGAGATTGGCAAAATGATGGCCGTTATTGACGGTAAAGCGGTTGCATCAGTGCCTATTATCGCCACAAGCGACATCGAACAGTCTGGCTTTATGAGCCGCACTTGGCAACGCGTGGTACGTTGGGCCCAAAACCTGTTTTAAAAATAGCAGTCAGCGGTTTGTTTGATAAAAACTAGCCGTCAAGATAAAAGCCCATTAGCATGCATACTTTTAAGAGTGCTATGTGCTACTTGATAGCAATTTTATTTGACATGAAAGCTGGCAAGCAAAAAAAAGACGCCTCATTATTGGGCGTCTTTTTTTGTGGCTGTATTAAATGGTTGTATAAAGTTATAGTCAAAATATCCTAAAAGCGCAACGGTATTGCTGATATCAGTTTTTTGTAGCCTCTGTCTGCGCAGGCACAGCAAGTAAGAAAAACTGATATCAGCAGCGCGTGATGTATCGATATTATTTTTCACTGACTATATTTAAAAGAAAGTTACTTACATTTAATGCTGTCCATCAAACACTGTAAGAACAAGAGAAACATCATGTCCATACTAGCCATCGCCTTATCAAATTACTCAGTGCTTTGTCGTCATAGGTAGCACTATGGCAATAATCAATACCCGCCGCTTTTAGACCATGCTCAAAACTGTCGACATATGCTGCTCGGTGTTGTGGGTACCAATAGACCAATAAAGCACGGTGTTTAACGTCAGTGCTTTCAAGATGACGAATACGCTTGGCCAATGACTCAGCCTTACTTGGATAGAGATCCTCTGCAAACATCACGATATCGATGTTGTCTTTGCTCATCTCTTCTATCACCAGTTGTTCATGCTGATGACAAATAACAGTAGCCCCTAAACGCTCAAGCTCATCTACCAAGAACCCAGCTTCATGATAGTAATAATAAATAACGGTCAAGCCAGCCAATAGATGTTGCTGTGGCGCCTTCTGCTGATTAGGCATAGGTATGGTGAGCGTGAATTGTGTACCCACTCCTAGTACGCTATCGACCTCAATAGTCGCCCCTATCAATTGCGCCATTTGTTTGACGACGGGCAAGCCAACGCCCGACCCTTCGTACTGACGAGTTTGTGATGAATCTACCTGAAAAAACGGATTGAAGATATCATCTATATGATTGCTATCGATACCGATACCCGTATCTTTGACAATGATTTGCCAGCGATTGCTTTTATCAAAGTGCGTCAATTGCGACGTCAGTGTTACTTGTCCAACTGGGGTAAACTTAATCGCGTTGCTTAGCAATATCGATAGTATCTGTTGTATCTTTTCTACATCACTGCTCAGACTGTAGTCTATGTGATGAATTTGACTGATTAGCTCCAGTCCTTTTTGTTTGGCAATAGGCTCAAACTCTGACAACAGCTTGGATATCAATTGTAGCGGGTTAAACTCACTGGTATACACCCCTATTTGACCCTTTTGAATTTGATTCAATTGGATAATATGGTCAAGCGATGACACCAGCTTATCACTACCATTGCTGATAATATCGACCGCATCTTTTTGCTCTCCAGTTAGCGCCTCATAATCTAAAAGCTGCAAGCCGCCTACAATGGCATTCAGTGACGTTTTTAGCTCATGGGTGATCATGCTTTGGAAATTATGTAGCTGTACATCAAGAGAGACATCTTTATTATGCAGTTGCTGCTCAAAGAGCGCCAGTGACTCGTAGTCTTTTTTAACAACTTGTAAGCGATTAAACGAAACAATTAACCCCTGTTTAATCTGGGCTAGTTCCTGAAAATTATAACGCTGAGGGATAACTGGCAACTGCTCAAGCTCGGGGTTTTTGATGACGATATCACACATTTCGGTCAGCGCTTCTATGTCTTTAATAGGCCAGTTGAGCTTGCGTAAAATATATAAGACCCAGACAACCGCTAGTAATATCGTAATAAGCCACAGTAAAACATTCTTGAAAAACCAATCAGAGCGCAGCTTACTGACATCTAAGGTAATATTGATATAACCGACCAGTGTGCTACTTTTACTGCCTTCACCAGTTACTTTATTAATGGCGGTTAATGGACTGCTTGACGACCTTGCTGACACTACGGCATCTATAGCACTGCTGCCTATACCGTCGACATCCATATAATGACTGATAACTGGATAATTGAAACTGACAGTATCGGCAAATAGAGCATTTTTCCAATCGTCTCTTGACTGATTTACATCACCAATGGGCTGGGGTGTTGAGTAAAATAAAATGCTCTGAATGCTTGGCTCATCCTCTAACAAAATCTTTACTTGCTCAGCGACGACATCTGCGCCATCTGCTGTTGATGCGCTGGTCGTTAACAGCGCAGCAAGCTGCTGAACATGACGGTGCTTTTCTTTGTAGTAATATACCAAGCCATAAACAAAAGACAATAATAGGCCTACCAATACAGCCAGAAGTATGGCTTGTACGACAGAGCGCCAAATGAGCGTAGGAATGGTCTGAGACGAACGGATGTTCATATCACCTAAATGAGTTAAGACAAAGTGTACTTATACTACAGGTATTTTAGAGGTGTGATAAGTGAAACATGCAGATATTTTGCGGTTGCTGAGAGGTTTTATTCATTGATACTCTGGTTCTTCTATGAAAAAAGGTCATGATGTTAATTAAGGAGAGCCATAATCTGTTAAGGAAGGTAGTAAGAAATACAGTAAGGAATATGATTATGGAGAAGATACCGAAACAACTACTATAGCAATGCGACATTGCAGCATTGCAATTAGGGCTTACCTTACAACACCACCCCTATAGTATCCTCTACTATAAGGGTGGCATGATAAAGCAAGTCTTTAGTGATAAACCGAGCTGGTGATTAACGCACTTTGATGAAATAAATCAATCTTATCGAATCAAGAGAAATTAACACTTAACGAGGCTTTTTGTCTTTCGTGGTAAATTTCTGAGCACGATTACGCTCGCGCTGACGTAACTGCTGCGCTTTTGCCTTTGTCGGTGTGTCGCTCTTATTGGCATAAGGGTTATCATTTTGCTTAAAGATAACATTAAGCGGTGTCCCTTCAAGCTTAAACACCTGACGGAATTGGTTTTCAAGATAACGCTGATAGCTCTTAGGTAGTGCGCTGGTTTGGTTACCATGAATCACAATCACTGGTGGGTTGTGACCACCGATATGTGCATAGCGTAACTTGATACGGCGACCCGCTACCGTCGGTGGTGGATTGGCCGTTACCGCGTCTTGTAATATCTGAGTCAGACGGTTGGTCGACACCTCAAACATAGAAGATTTATAGGCGCGTAGGATAGACGGGTACAAATTACCCACACCAGTACCATGTAAGGCGGATATTAGATGCACCTTAACATACGGGATAAAGTTAAAGCGGCGATCCATCTCAATTTTAATATAATCTCTTTGGTCTTGGGTCAGACCATCCCACTTGTTAATCGCAACCACCAAGGCACGACCCGCATCAAGCGCATAACCAATCATATGCAAATCTTGATCAACGATCCCTTCGTGCGCATCAATAACAATGACAGTCACGTTAGAGTCTTCAATTGCCTGCAGAGTTTTGATGACCGAGAATTTTTCTACTTTTTCATCGATTCTACCGCGGCGACGAACACCTGCTGTATCAATAAGTACGTAATCTTTGCCTTCGCGCGTATAAGGAATATAGATACTGTCACGCGTGGTACCAGGCATGTCAAACACCACTACTCGGTCTTCACCCAACAAGCGGTTAACCAATGTCGATTTACCAACGTTTGGACGACCAATAATGGCAAGTTTTAGACCTCTTGGCTCTACGATGTTTTCTTGCGTTGGCATATCAGCGGTCAATACTTCTAGCAAGTTACCAACACCGCGGCCATGACTGGCAGCCATTGGATACGGCTCGCCCAAGCCTAGCGCATAAAATTCAGCAGGCGCGGCATCATGGACACCGTCAACCTTGTTGGCAACCACATATACTGGCTTGCCCAAAGTGTGTAGGAACTTCCCAATTTCAGCATCAGCGCCAATCATACCAGCACGAGCATCCACCACGAATACGATAATATCGGCTTCATGAATGGCGGTGTGTGACTGCTCTGACATATAGTCATCGATGTTACCACTACCATCATCCGCTTCACCAATACCACCTGTATCGACTACGATAAAGGATTTGTCTTCATAGGTAGCATCCCCGTATTGACGGTCACGAGTCAGTCCTGACAAGTCAGCAACCAGTGCTTGACGACTTTTTGTGAACTGATTAAATAAGGTGGATTTACCGACGTTTGGACGACCAATTAAGGCGACCACAGGCTTGATACTCATGGGTTACTCTCAGTGAAGGGCACAATGACGGACAGTAAGATTACTCTTATCATAAGAATAAATAGCTGTACTTAACCGCAAATTAAAATGAATGATAAAACGATAGTAGGAACAACACGCAGCAATGTTGGACTGTTATTTCTAATAATATTATATGGTATAAAGGGTGACAATATTAAATAATTGCTTAGTATGCATAGTATATCTGGATAACACCTACAGCGTATCGGTCGCATAGAGTACGCGAAAGCTTGCGTTTAAACAAGCAATTTACACAAGGCACGAAACGCTGACGTAGCAGCGTTTTGTGTGTCAAGAAACAGCTATCAATCAGTCAGCCTTATTATACGATATAAAAAAGTATGTAATAAAGTGCTGACCAATCAACGCCTAGCGTGCCACCTGCCAAATAGCAACTTGACCTGAGGTGCTTTGGGTCATCAAACGGCTGCCTTGTACTTGCAAATTGGTCAATGCCCCTTTGGTCTGTACGCGACTAACGATTTTGCCAGTGGCTGGGTTAAACAAATGCACGACCCCATCAAAATCACCGACAGCAATATAATTGCCAATCATCACAGGGTTGGTCAAGTGGCGATAAGCCAACTCTTCACTCTCCCATAATTTCTCACCACTGGTACGGTCATATGCAACCACCTTACCATCCAAACTGGTGGCGATGACTTGTTGGTTGTTCACCGCAAGTGACTTTAGGCTAGCAAGTTCATTAACGAACATCACTTGACGAGACGCCAAGTCGATGCCCAATAGCTGGCCACTATAACTAATAGCAAACAACTGGTTTTTATCCACGATAGGCGTGCCATCGACATCGCTCATACGCTCAACTTCGCTGCTACCAGTACCAACGCCCACGCGTCTTGACCACTGCGGCAAACCACTATCGATCGTCACCGCATGCAAGCGACCATCTGCAGTGGCTAATAATGCAGTCTTGTCATCTAATAGCGCTGGCGCTGCGCTACCACGCACACTGATGGCCGGTACCTGTGTGGCAAACTGCCAAATCGACTGTCCTGTCTGTAGTGATAAGCCATGTAAAAAGCCATCATTCGCTGATAGAATCACGCGATTATTGCTAATCAAAGCAGGTGTTAATACCGAACCTGATAGCTGTTGCTGCCAACGCTTGGCACCAGTAGTACTATCAAAGGCCATCACTTGACCGCCACGTGTGCTAACAATCGCCGTTTGGCTCAACGCATCTAGTGTCACACCGCCTGTTATTTGATCGCCAACACTCACTGACCATAAACGCTCGCCAGTGTTGTTAAATCCTGTCAAATCCCCACCGCGTGATGCCGTCACAATCTGACCATTGGCATAACCGACCTGCAAATCTAGCGGATCCTTTTTACTGGCTTTTTTATTGCCAACATCGGTGCTGAATACTGGTTGTAATACACTAATCGGCTCAGCAATCTGTACCAGTTTGACTGGGTCGTTAACGACTGGTTTGATACCGCGATTACACCCAATCACTGCAGTGCTCATCACTGCTAGTACTGCCACATGCATGACCGTCTTTTTAATGGTTCCGGCTTTTAACATTTTGCTAGAGCGAATAGATTGAGTCATCATAGGTTCTCACTACAAAAAATTATTATGAATTAGTAAACTGGCTAGCGATAAATAAATGAACAACAGATACTATGAAAACAGTACTAATATACAGCCTTTAAAAAATACTCGCTCTCGACATTATCCTGCTGACTTACTGCGCTATCTAGCATATAGGAATCTTTACATACTGGCTATCGGGCATACGATGTAACATAAAGCTGATGATTAGCCATTAATATCTATGGATATCATAAGGCTTATTGAAGTCACAACGTCACCCATATAAGACGACTGTGATAAAAGCTACTGAGCAACTTCTATCGCTGCGTTATCAACTGAGCTTTCTACTACCAATGCTTGCTCAGGGGCAGTAGGCTCTTGAATCAGACTTGCTTGCTCAGCAATAGGCTCAGGCACAATGCCCAAACTTTCCATCTTTAACGCCAATACTGCACGTGTTTCCTGACGGTCACGTAACAGCTCCCAAGCATTATTGTAAGATTTAATCGCTGAGTCTTTATCATTTTTTGCCAAATAAATATCCCCTAGCAATTCTTGCTGACTGCCTTCAAAAGAAATCGGTAAATCTTTCTTAGCTTCTGCTAAAGCGGCATCGGTATCCCCAGTAGCCAGTAATGTCTTAGCATAACGCAGACGAGTAATGGCATCCAAACCTGCATCACCTAAATCAATGGCCAATGCTTGCTCAAGCGTTTTTGCCGCTGCAGCAAAGTCGTCACTATCAACTTGTTGACGGGCCTTCATCATCAACGCCTGCCAAGCATAGACTGACTCACCATGAGTGGCGACTAAGGCATCAATGTCTTTATCCAGTTGTGAACGGCTCTGAGCCAACGCTTCTTGTGCTTCGCTTTCCAAATCAGGGTTTTGCGAAGCCAAGCTGACCTCTTCGTTTAAGCGCTGGATATCTGCATAATGGTCGGCTGCGACGGTATCGACTCGTGCGTGGTTATTCTGCCAATAGGTCCAACCGAAATAAGCGGCCAGCGCCAACAAAATCGCAGTGACAATATAGCTGCCATATTGCTTTAACGCTTGCATTGAGTTGTCTGCATTCGGCGAATTGGGTGTCAGAGCCATATGTATTTACCTGATAGAATTGTTATTAAGTTGCTGATGCGAAAGCCGTAAAAGCCAAAACTAACTATCTGCGCGCAAAGTTTGCTTCACTCGATAGCCAATCCTGCGAGGCAGTCTGTTGCTCACCTGTCTGCATATCTTTGATGCTGATGGTGTTATCGTCCAACTCTTGCTGAGCAATAATGACCGTCAATGCAGCACCTGACTTATCGGCTTTTTTCATTTGCGCTTTTAGACTGGTTGCACTTGCCATTTTGACTCGTACATCTGGACGGCTATAACGCAAGTTTTGTGCGTATTTAATACCAGCACTATAAACGTCTGGATGAGCGACCACAAATACATCACAAGCAGAAACATCAGCAATTGGCGCGACCGCTTCCATTAATAGCAATAAGCGCTCAAGCCCCATGGCAAATCCAACAGCAGGCTCAGATTTTACTGGCTTTCTCGTATCATTACCGACAGATTTGAGCTGTCCTATTAGACCATCATAACGACCTCCAGCACAAACGGTGGCTTGACTACCCAGCTTGTCAGTGACCCATTCAAAGACTGTTTTATTGTAATAATCCAGTCCGCGCACAAGATGCGGATTAATCTCAAAGTCGATACCAATCTCGGTCAGATACGCTTGCACTTGTTCAAAATGTGCCATGCTCTCTTCACCCAAAAACTCAGCCAACTTTGGTGCATCTGCCAATAGCGCTTGGGTACTCGCCTCTTTACTGTCTAAAATACGTAGCGGGTTGGTGGTCAAGCGGCGTTTACTGTCTTCGTCTAGCTGCTCTTTTTTATCGTTTAAATAAGCAACCAGTGCTTCACGATACGCATAACGCTCATCAAGCTCGCCTAAGCTGTTTAATTGCAAACGCATCTCGTCTTTGAGACCCAGCTCTTGCCACATCAGGTGCGTCATCGCAATCAGCTCAGCATCGGCATCTGGTAGCGCACTACCGAAGCTTTCGACACCCACTTGATGAAACTGGCGATAACGACCTTTTTGGGGACGCTCGTAGCGGAACATCGGACCAATATACCAAAGTTTTGGCGTATCACCGCGCAGCAAATTATGCTCAATCACGGCGCGTACCGCCCCTGCTGTTCCTTCAGGACGTAATGTCAATGGCGTTGGTGGCTCGGATTTATCAGCAAAGCTATACATCTCTTTTTCGACGATATCAGTGGCGCCGCCAATGGCACGAGCAAACAAATCGGTCTGCTCAACGATGGGTAGACGAATATGCTCATAACCGTACCTAGCCAATACCTTAGCCAATATCGCTTCTAAATGCAGCCACTTGGCTGATTGATTAGGCAAAATATCATTGAACCCTTTGATAGCTTTGATCATGGTACGGTCGTATCCTTAAAATTTTAACGAAGTCTCTGTTCTATATGCTTGGTTTTTACTGCTTATCGTTTATTGCTTACTGTTTTTGAATACAGTGCCATGCTACAAGCTGCAGTTTATCTTACTCGAATGATTTCATTTTCACGTTTTTTTGCCAAATCCTCTGCATGAGCACGTACCATACCTTCTATCTCATCGACCAGATTTTCAGTATCGATTAAATGGCTCTTTTCGCCCATGCGATACACCAATGATTTTGGTGCAGCGCCAACGATACCAATATCGGCTTCTTTCGCTTCACCCGGACCATTCACCTTGCAGCCAATCACTGACAGGTTCATTGGCTCACGGATATCTTCTAAGCGCGACTCTAAAGCCGTCATCACTTTAATCACATCAAACTCTTGACGCGAGCAGCTTGGACAAGCAATAAAGTTAACGCCATTAGAGCGAATATTCAGCGACTTTAGAATATCAAAACCAATCTTAATCTCTTCTTCAGGCTCTGCTGCTAAGGAAATACGAATGGTATCGCCGATGCCGTCTAACAACAGACCACCCAAAGCAATGGCTGATTTCACTGCACCCGTTCGATAGACGCCCGCTTCGGTAACGCCCAAATGCAGTGGATTATCAATTTGTGCTGATATCAGGCGATACGCATCCAGTGTCAAAAATACATTACTGGCTTTGACCGACACTTTATATTGATCAAAGTTCAAACGTTCTAATATATCGATATGGCGCATGGCTGATTCAAGCATCGCCTCGCCGGTTGGCTCAGTATATTTACGCTGAATGTCTTTTTCTAAAGAGCCGGCATTAACGCCAATACGAATAGGGATATTGTAGTGTTTGGCACAAGCAACGACTTCACGTACTTTAGCGTCATTACCGATATTACCAGGGTTGATACGCAGACAGTCTGCACCTGCTTCTGCGACCGCTAGAGCAATCTTATGATCAAAATGCACATCAGCTATCAGTGGTACGCTCACGCGTTTGCGAATTTCAGCAAAGGCTTTCACGGTATCCATCGTTGGTGTCGAGACGCGCATCATATCGGCACCTGCCTCTACGCAGCGCTCGATCTGCGCGACGGTCGCCGCCACATCACAGGTGTCGGTGTTGGTCATGCTCTGCACACTAATCGGTGCATCACCACCAATCGCGACATCACCGACATATATTTTCTTAGTAAGACGACGGTTAATAGGCGCTGACGTTGACATAGATGAACCCTTCAATTGGAGCGAGAAAACTAAAAATAAATGTGCTGATAATAGTGTTAATTAATAGTATTGCTAAAAACTGACTGTCTATTTGATAGTGAGTCTTTTAACCACTTACTGTGTAATCGATTATAAAAATAAAAACCATACGCTAAAACGTAAAGCCTGAAGGCTAACGAGCTACACCCTAAGGTGCGAGCTCAAAGCTGGCTTGCTTATCCGTTGCATAAGCACCCAAAGCCACTGCTTCTTGATTTAGCATTAAGCTGACGTTGTCGACGTTGTCAATTTGCACATTAAATGGTGGCATACCTGACAATTTATAATCACCTGCATTTTGAGCACCATTCATCAAGTTGCTACCTGACGCATCAGTAATAACCACGACGGCATCGTCAGTGAGTGTGACATCTAATGTCGCAGTGCTAGCACCACCTAAGTTTAATGCCGAACCCGATGCACCAACGCCAGTATCACTATCGATGGCGGCGCCCTGTGCTTGTTCTATCGCCGATATATCTTCAACGCTAGTTGGCTCTTGGGTATTTTCCTTACTGGCATTACTGACCATTCGGAATAAGAATATCGCTAAGATAATGACGCCAACAACCGCAATAATCAGCAAGGGATTAAAGCGAATGCGATTGTGTGTATCGCGCTGCAGGGTGCCCATTGGGCGCAGTGGTGTATCGATATTATTGACTGAATGTGGTTTTAGCTCGTCAGGATAAGCGGCATCGAAGCTACTGGCTATCTTTACTGGGTCTATTCCCAAGAATTTTGCGTAGTTAATCGCAAAACCACGGGCAAACGCTGCTTGTGGCAAATCAGCAAAATTCTCGTTTTCGAGCGCTTGCAGATGACGTTTTAAAATGAATAACTCGGCAGCCGCTTCTTCTAAACTGACTTGCTTAGTTTTACGGGCTTGCTGCAACATGGCACCAAATGATCCCTGAGCGTTAGATTGAGTGTTAGATGATGGGGTGGTCATTTCCATGGTGCCTCTGGATTGTTAAGCCAAGTCTTAAGTTGTTTTGCTTCATCACTTAATGGATAAGCGGATAAAAGCTGCTGTGCCAATTGTTGGCGCGTCGTGACATTGTTTTGTGCAGCGGCAAGTTTGATACCCTGTAATAGCAAGCGCGGACTAATACCCTGCCCTTGCACCAGTATCAATGTTTCATCATATAATCGCTGAGCTTGCGGGACACGCTGCTGTTCAAGCAATAAATCTACCAATTCAATATGAGCAATAATACTGTTGCGATTGCCATCGAGCGCCCGCAGAAATGCTTTAGCAGCGGCTGGATGGTCATTTAGCTGCAGGTAGGTACGACCCAAATTTTCTAGCGCACCGATACGGCCTTCATAGCCTAATGCTGCCCCTGCAATCTCAAACTGCTCTGCCGCCTCACGATAGCGTTTCATCTGTGATAAATAAACACCATAGTTATTGTGTGCTTGCTCAAAATCTTTATCAAGCGCAATCGCCTTTTTAAAATATTGATCGGCTTTTTGCAGATTAATACGACTGCCTTCTTGCTGCAACAAAACGCCCATCATATCATAGGCTGGCGCGTAACGGCTATCAGCAGCGAAGGCTTTTTCGAGTTGGCGCTTGGCAGTATCAAGCTCGTTTTTGCGAATATATTGCGCGGCAAGTGAGGTGCGCACGCGAGCAATTTCTTGCTGATCTAGGTTGCGATTGTCATTAGGACGCGACGACGTTGGATAAGGCGTACTGCCCAGTAAATCATTGGTCGGCGTACTTTGGCAGCCAGTCAACAATAGCCCTGCCAGTGCCGTTGCTAGCATCATTCGCTTTGACGTTATTGTGCTATTAACAGCCACTTGTGCAATCGTTAATTTATCATCAGCCAATCGATCAGTGACTGTAGCCAATCGCTGATGTCGCTGAGAAAGTGATTGTTGATATTTCAACTGACAAGAATTTTTAGAAGTCATCATAGCCGCCATCATAAAACTGTGATTCAATGCGTTCGATCCTCGAGGCATCAGTTTAATAGATTTAGCCCCCATAAGTACAATTTAGTTGTTATTAATTGCACTATGGATAAATTCTGCCTACTTCCACCCTATATCTAGGCCATGTTATGCTCTAAACCAACTATACGTTTTCACGGTCCTTAATGCTTTGCTGCCAAGCCGCTGAGCGTCTGGTACGGTCAGCCACTTGTCCAACCAATTGACCACAAGCGGCATCGATATCGTCACCGCGTGTCTGACGAATGGTACAAACGAAACCTGCCTGACTTAAAATATCACTAAACGCATGAATGCGATTATTGCTTGATTTGTCATATGGTGCATGCGGGAACGGATTGAACGGAATCAGGTTAATCTTACTTGGTAAGCCTTCCAATAACGTGACCAATTGATGAGCGTGTTCATTGCTATCATTAACGCCATCAAGCATCACATACTCAATCGTGACATGCTTCTTATGACGTGGATTGACATCATAGACGTAGTTTTTTGCTGCGGCAATCAGCTCTTCTAGCGGGTACTTTTTATTAATTGGCACCAGCTCATTACGCAGTTCATCATTGGGCGCATGCAGTGAGATAGCCAGTGCTACATCGATATCTTGTGCTAGTTGGTACATTTTAGGTACCACGCCCGAGGTTGACAAGGTCACTCGACGTTTTGATAGTCCATAAGCGTGATCGCTTAGCATCAACTCCATTGAGCCAACCACTGGTTTATAGTTTAATAATGGTTCACCCATGCCCATCATGACCACGTTGGTGACATTGTTTTCCCACAGGCTATGATCAACGTGTTCTAGACTATCATTGTCATCAGTCATATAAGAGGCATTGGCCACCCACAGCTGACCGATAATCTCAGCAGCGCTTAAATCACGCTCAAAGCCCTGCTTACCAGTACTGCAAAAACTACAATCTAGCGCACAGCCCACTTGTGAAGACACACACAAAGTCTTACGACCATTTAATTTACTGTCATCCGCTGGAATCAATACCGTCTCAACCAATGAGCCGCCCGTCACTTCAAACACCCATTTACGCGTACCATCATCACTATATTGACGATGAATCACTTTTGGTGGCGTAACGCAGGCATTGGCTGATAACTTATCCCGCAATGATTTGCTCAGATTGGTCATCTGCTCAAAATCAGTGACACCGTGCTGATATATCCATTTAATCACTTGCGTCGAGCGAAATGGCTTTTCGCCGATACTTTTAAAGTAATCGGCGAGTTGCGACTGCGTCATCCCTAATAGATTGGTCTTGGCCTGCGCCTCATCTACTATCTTGATACTAGCCGTCTTCTTAGTGGGTGTGTGTTGGGTCGGTGATTGAACAGTGGACATAATAGGTAACCTTTTGGCATAAGCCATGAACGTCGTTATACAATTAAATAATGCATTGAGCAATCCGTTATGAGCGCAAAATTTGTCCTATATAGAATGCAAATAATTATCTATATTGACAATGTGCTGATAAAGGATTGATAACGCTAGTAAACCTAATAATGAGGCAAGCGCCTATGAATTTCAATAAGTAACGACACTGTTATTACATATAACAGCTAAAACGGCTTATACCCATAAGATATAAGCCGTCTCGCGATACTATTTATTAACAATCAATATTGCAAATAATAGCTGCTATTAACGCGTACGTGCACAAACTTCATCATCATTGAAGAAGTAGCTGATTTCACGTGCCGCTGATTCAGCTGAATCTGAACCATGAACCGCGTTTTCATCGATGCTGCTAGCGAAGTCAGCACGGATAGTGCCTTCAGCAGCTTCTTTAGGATTGGTTGCGCCCATGATTTCACGGTGCTTAGCGATAGCATTTTCGCCTTCTAGTACTGATACCAATACTGGACCTGAAGTCATGAATGATACTAGGTCTTTATAAAATGGACGCTCAGCGTGCTCAGCGTAGAAACCGCCTGCTTTTTCGTCATCAAGTTGTAGCATTTTAGCGGCAACAATTTTTAGACCAGCTTGCTCAAAACGATCATAGATAGCACCAATGTGGTTGCCAGCAACTGCGTCAGGTTTGATGATAGATAAAGTACGTTCGTTAGCCATGAAAAGCTCCTAATAAGTGATGAGTTCAATAAAACTGAAATAATAAAGGGATTGTGTTGTCTCTGGCCACAATGTTGGCTTCAGCCAATTTAGATGATTCATTGTTTATCAATACGAAAACATGAGTGCCAACACTGGATTGCTGCCTATTATAATGAATAAGGCTATAAATGATAGGGTTAATTTATGACCGTACCTTGCATAAAAGTTAATTTATGACCCGCTAATTGTTAATACGATCATCATATTGACCAAAAAAGAACCCCAATGCTGAGCACTGGGGTTCTTTTGATTAATACTAAAAGCCAGTTAGTGCTTATAACACCAAGACTTATCGTAAGCACTAAGCATCATACGGGTCACGCAATACAATCGTTTCTTCGCGGTCAGGACCCGTTGAGATAATATCAACTGGGCAACCAATCAACGCTTCGATACGTTTGATGTATTTTTTAGCGTTTTCTGGCAAGTCATCGTAGTTAGTAATACCAACAGTAGACTCGCTCCAACCTTGCATCGTCTCGTACTTAGGCGTTACTGACTCATAGAACTCAGCATCATGTGCGCCTGCACACTCAGTCTCAGGTAGGTTGTAACCCACACCGATTAACAACTCTTCAAGACCATCTAATACGTCAAGCTTAGTCAAGCAGATACCTGACATAGAGTTTAGTACCACTGCACGGCGTAGCGCTTCAGCATCGAACCAACCACAGCGACGCGCACGACCAGTGGTTGCGCCAAACTCATGACCAACTCTGGCTAAGTGAGCACCAACATCATCGAACAGTTCTGTTGGGAATGGACCACTACCCACACGCGTGGTATAGGCTTTAGTAATACCAAGGACATAGTCCAAGTACAATGGACCAATACCGGTACCAGTAGATACGCCACCAGCTGTCACGCTTGAGCTGGTCACAAACGGATAAGTACCGTGGTCGATATCTAGTAAAGTGCCTTGTGCACCTTCAAACATCAGGTTCTTACCAGCCAAACGCAACTGATTCAGGTCTTCAGTCACATCGGTAACCATGCCTTTAATCTCTTCTTTCCATTCTTGGCACAGCTTGAACGTCTCATCAAAATCAATCGCGTCAACTTTATAATACTGAGTTAGTTGGAAGTTATGATATTCGATTAAGTTACGTAATTTCTCTTCTAAATCATCACGGAATAAGTCGGCAAGCTTAATAGCACGGCGCGCCACTTTGTCTTCGTAGGCAGGACCAATACCACGACCTGTCGTACCGATTTTGCCAGTGCCGCGTTTGGCTTCGCGTGCTTGGTCAAGTGCCACATGGTATGGCATGATAAGTGGGCAGTTCGGTGAAATGCGCAGACGCTCACGTACTGGTACGTTGTTGTCTTCTAGCTCTTTCATCTCTTTTAACAATGCGTCAGGTGCTAACACCACACCATTACCGATGAAGCAGGTGACGCCTTCACGTAGGATACCTGATGGGATTAAATGTAAGATGGTGGTTTTGCCATCGACAACTAACGTGTGACCAGCGTTATGACCGCCCTGAAAGCGAGCGACTGCTGAGGCTTTTTCCGTCAATAAATCGACGATTTTACCCTTACCTTCATCGCCCCATTGGCTACCCAAAACTACGACATTCTTACCCATGATCAATCCTTACCTTTATGTATTGAGGTGTGTGCAATAACGGTTGAAAAACTAAATGATGTTAAAACTGCTAATAATCTAAAGCTGTTTTGATATGTTTGCTATCTGTTTTGCTAAGCGTTGCTAAACACTGACATATTATTTGTCAGCATTTAGCATAATGAGATTTTTTATCTTAAAATCTGATGTATCCATGTAAGCTAGGTTTCAGCTAAATAGTCTGTAGCTGCCACTCATTGTCTGCAAAACCTAAACGATGCGTCACATCATGAGGACGGTCATCTGCATTCAATGGCATGGTGACACGATAGCCTTGCTCGCGCAGACTCTCAACTTGCTGCAACAGTATCTGTCTTTGTTCTTGATTGGCACTATTTGCTGCTTGATAATCGACCAGCACCACGGTTGGTGCATCCAGTTGCGTATGAGCAAGCAAACGACTGACATCCATACTAAAACCAGTGGCTTCACGCGGCTGGCTGGCGGATAAATGACCACCGCTTTGCATACCATCAAAACGACCACCACGTACCAACGGCTGAGTCTCGCTATTGATATAACCGTTGAATACAATGCCCGTATGATAATGATAGCCTGATAGCTCGGTGACATCGATACTCACAGGGCATTGCCACTGCTCTTGTAGATGTGTTTTGAGACATTGTAGCTCATCGACAGCGGTAGATATTTGCGTATCTTGCTGTGCGGTCGCAGAAAGCTTAACCAACAGGTTGGCAATATCGTGACCGAAGCGTGCCAAGGCATAAAAGTCATCGCCCATTGGCAATGCTTGGCAAACGCGCTTCAGCTCTGGCAAGTTTTTATTGGCATATAAATGCATCAATTGCTCAGTATCACTATCTGGCAATTCGGCCAATTCAGCCAAACGCTTAAATATCGCCACATGACCCAAATCGATATGCAGTGCCGCACTCATGTTCAACTTATTAATCATGCCAAACAATACATCTATCAGCTCAATGTCTGCAGCCAAGTCTGCGCAGCCAAATATCTCAGCGCCTAATTGCAATGGCGTACGTGAGCCAAACAACCCTGATGGTAGGGTATGAATTACATCGCCTGCATAGCAATAACGCGCAATCCCTGTGCCGCCATGATGCGCATCAATACGCAAAATCTGCGGCGTGATATCAGCACGCAGACCCATCAAGCGACCGGTTAGCTGATCGATAATCTTAAACGTCTGGCGTTTTAAATCTTCTGATGCATCACTTAGCAATGACTCAGTAAATTCAATCATCGGTGGATTGACCAACTGATAGCCATGAGTGATGAGCTGCTGAGTCAACTGATATCTAAGCACTTCTTGCTTGCATGCATCTTCAAACAGCACGTCCACCACCCCATCAGGTAACAGCCAGCTATTGGCAACGTCGCTGGCGAAGTTGTTCAAATATGGCATACTATTGGAGGTAGCAGTGTTCTCAGCGGCTTGGGCCGCTGCTTGATTGGTGGTATTTAGCTGGGCAGGTTTTGCAGAATCAGAACTGACAGACACAATAAATCCTTGTTTGGCGTATCGCTTACCAAAAACGCGGTATTGATGCGGTACTTAAAGGTTATATTTACAATTGCATTGACGCCATGCATTTTTTATTTTTAACGCGCAACATCATTGACCCAATTATTTATAAACAAACTAGGTAACCGCAAAAGGGTGAGTAATAAGTATAATTTAGGATGATAAGACGAGTATCTTTATGAGCGAATAAACGGCAATAAATAATCAAGGCACTTTATGCTTTAGTTTAGCATAGCAGCCAAGGTTCGCCTAGTGACAATTGACCACAATCGTTATCTAATTACCATACATTAATGTTAGCGTGATATCAGTACTACGATGAGCTCAATCACCCTATATTATCAACCTATTAGATAAAGGTTATACGGTTAATTAAAGCCATCAACTCGTCACCATAAACACACGACACGATGAGTAATAAACACTGTCTAACACACGCTGAATAACACTATGAGCACACTGAGACCAACGTCTTCGATACCGACTCATGGTACACTAACATATATTTTTATCTCGGAAGCCTTATGTCATCTGATTACCACCCAAACCCAGCCATCAACCAAGCCAACGTCTTAGGCACTGCCCTTGCCAGCTGCTGCTTTGATCCTATTACTGGCTACTATCGCAATGGCTTTTGTCATACTGGCAATCATGACGTCGGTCAGCATACCGTCTGTGCCAAGATGACCAGTGAGTTTTTAAACTTTTCAGCCAGTCGTGGCAATGACCTTATAACGCCGCTGCCTGAGTATGGATTTTCTGGATTAAAACCAGGTGACTATTGGTGTATATGTGCACTACGCTGGGTTGAAGCTTTAGACTTCGATATTGCGCCACAAATCAAATTAGAAGCTTGCCATGAAAGCTTATTAAGCTTGGTTGATATTGATACCTTAAAACGCTATGCGCTTTAACGGCTACGACTTTAGTGACCAATGCTTTAGTAACCACTATACGTTTTCACTATATATAATGGGCTGACTATCTAACAAGATTTTTACTTTAGAAAGGGAGGGTGTATGGAAAATGATAACGATCAGTTAATCAAAAAAACAGCACGGATTGCACCTAACTCTAATTTCAATCGCATTTATGCCGATATGGATGATGAACATCTGTATCTAGACAATGAAGACAGCTACATTTATGGCGATGCTGATGCCACCACTGAGGACACTATCGAGACCATGACGGTCTACGATCCGGACTCTGAGCGCTATGAAGATATTGACTTATCAAGTGAGGACGAAGTTGTCAATTGCTACGCCTACTCACGTAAAACGGGTGAAAACCTGGATAAAGTAGCGCTAAACGATGTCAGTCGCGCACTCAGCAACAATGGTCAGTTTATCTGGCTCGGTTTGTATGACCCTAGTTTAAAAACCATGGTAAAGGTCAAAGAAGCGTTTGGTCTGCATGAACTGGCCATTGAGGATGCTTTTGCTGACCATCAACGTGCCAAGGTTGAAAACTATGACAACGACATGGTGTTTGTGGTCTTGCGTACTGCGAAACTTGAAGACAATGTTATTCGCTATGGCACCACCGCGATATTTATGGGTAAAAACTACTTAATCACTATCCGCAATGGTCCTTCCAACTCTTATGCACCTGTGCGTGAACACTGTCATCGTCGCCCCGAAAAACTTCGTATGGGACCGATATTTGTGCTGCATGCTATTCTCGATTTTATCGTGGATAACTATATGCCGATTACCGATCGCTTAGGGCGCTATCTACGTGAGCAAGAGCGCTACGTATTTACCTATGAGTTTGATAAAGGCACATTGAAGAATCTCTACGAGCTTAAATCACAACTGGTACATATGCGCGCGATTATCTTACCCGTGCAAGATATCTGTAGCTTCTTTATCAATCATAAAAAAAGCGAGCTGGTTTCTGGGTTTTCTCAGGCAGCCAAGCCGTATTTTCGTGACGTCAATGACCATCTGCTGCACTCTCTAGACGCTATCAACGGGCTCAATGAAATGCTCAGTGTGGTAATGAATACCTATATGGCCATGGTCAACATGGGACAGAACGAGGTGGTACGCAAGCTTGCCGCCTGGGCTGGTATTTTAGCTGTACCGACCGCTATTGCCGGTATCTATGGCATGAACTTTGATTTTATGCCTGAGCTGCATTGGAAGTACTCCTATCTTGTGATAATGGGACTTATAATCGCCTTGTGTAGTTATCTGTACTACAACTTTAAGCGATTAAAATGGCTGTAATATCAAATTTCATGCGTAAAAAAGGGCCAACACTGTTAGCCCTTTTTCATTTTTTAATCACGTTTCAACCATGTTTCAATCATGGATATCTAACGAATTCCATATAAGCCAGCCATGCTAATCAATACTAGAAGCATCAATCGTCGCGACGTTTAATACTATAGCTCGGCAAATGATGCTCGGTACTGGTGCTGTGATGATCATCAAGATAGTCCTCTGGACGACCAAACATTTTGGCAGTCCAAGTCAGTATCACAATAGACGCACTGAGCACCATGATTGCAAACGAAATCGTTGCCAATAGCCAAAGATGAAAGTTGTCCGATACCGCCTGTACATCGACCACCAAATGTCGTGATAATGCCGTAATAGCGATAAATATCAAAAACTGTACTGGCAGACGATGGGTTTTGAAATAAATTCCAATCATCGCCAGCAGCTCAAGATAAATAAAGAGTAATAATATATCTTTTAAATCTGCTGAGCCTTTTTGAAAAATAATAAAGAACTCTTTACCAGCAGTCCAAACCACCACCACACTAATTAGAAACAAAATAATGTAATGGCAAATATCGACGAACTCACGACCGATATGCTGCAAGCGCTCATGGATATCAGCGCCTGCACTGGTGGACTCTATATCAGTTTTACTTTTTGCTTGGGGTTCTGATTTTTGCTCTGTTAGCGGCTTCATGCGCTAGTCGCACCACTGATACCCGCTGACTTTTCAGCTGCATCGACTGTCTGACGAATAAGCGTATTAATGGTCATAGGGCCTACGCCACCTGGGACAGGTGTATAAGCACTAGCAATACTCTCAATGCCTTGCAATTCGATATCACCGACGCCGCCATTATCCGTTGGATGGAACCCTGCATCGACGACTACCGCGCCAGCTTTAATCCAATCGGCTTTAATCAGCTCAGGTACACCTACTGCGCCAACCACGATATCAGCACGCTTAATATGAGACTCTAAATCTTGCGTTCTTGAATGGCAAATCGTTACTGTACAATTGGCATTTAATAGCATCATCGCCATTGGTTTACCCAAAATAGCACTGCGACCGACCACCACTGCCTCTTTACCTGATAGCTCGATATTATGATGCTCTAGCAAGTGCATGATACCTTGAGGAGTACATGAGCCGTAAGCGGACTGCTGCATTGCCATGCGGCCAAAACCAAGACAAGTCACACCATCGACGTCTTTTGCTAGGTCAATCTGCTCAAAGCAAGCTCGCTCGTCGATATGAGACGGTACTGGATGCTGCAGCAAGATACCGTGTACATCAGGGTTGCTATTAAGCTCGTCTATCTTTGCCATTAGCTCTGCAGTGGTGGTCGCACTTGGCATCTCAACCCGTATAGAGTCCATACCGACACGCTTACAAGCATTGCCTTTCATGCGTACATAAGTTGCAGAAGCAGGATCGTCACCGACCAATATCGTCGCTAAGCTTGGTGTACGTCCAGTTTTATCCTTGATAGCTTCCACGCGTGTGCGCAGTTGCTGTTCTATTTGTTTGGCAAGGGCTTTGCCGTCCAAAACGGTGGCAGACGCTTGGGCAGTAGACGCAATAGACATAGGAACTCCAATAAAGGGTACGATAAAAAAAGTAAAGACAGCGCCCGCAACTACTTGCATGCCTGTCTTATGCTTGGTCAATGTATGATTAAGACTGATATTGTACCTGTCTGAGAGAAAAAATCCTAGCGCAGTATCAACACCATAAGAAGATGATAAAAAATCGGCCTATTAAAAGATAATAGACCGATCCCCCCTATGGCAGGATAGTTGTCACCCCTAAATATTAATCCAAATGGGGGGCACAAGGACCAATCATGCCAAGATATAGTGACGATCGTAAACAAGCCATACTCAGCAAACTGCAACCCCCATTAAA
>NZ_JASDCF010000020.1 GCF_030408035.1 Psychrobacter sp. APC 3426 | reverse complement strand
AAACACTGATTAGATGGTTGTTCGCTATCAGTAACTTCATATGAATAAACTGATGCTTGCTAAATTAAGCAACCATACTAACCTTGCATGACTGCGAACACTAAATGACTGTCAATAATGACGTACTTGAGGAAATAATATAATGGCAGAAAACAACACTTCAAATCCCAGCTTTGCCCGCTGGTGGCGTCAAGTTTTGTTCGTTCCTTTATTACATAGTAAATGGCTGACTGCCGAAGCTAGGGCGCGCCTGACCGATAAAGTGACAAGTGCTGAACGCGGGCATCGTGGTGAGGTGTTCTTAATTGTCGAAAACCATCTGCCCATTCAGCAGGCCTATTATGTTGACTGCCGCGAGCGGGCGATTGATTTATTTAGTCAGTATCGAGTCTGGGACACTGAAGAAAATACCGGTGTCTTGGTTTATGTCAATGTTTGTGAGCATAAGCTAGAGATAGTTGCCGACCGTGGTATTAGTGCTCATGTCAGCCCCACCGTTTGGCATGCGATGTGCGAAAAAGCCCTTTCAGGCATTGCCAATAAAAAAACAGAAGACAGTCTCGCTGAGTTGTTGGATGAGGTAGGACAAGTGTTGCGTCAATATTACCATCTTGAACATGACCCAGCAGGTAATGAACTTTCTGATACGGTGGTGTTTCTAAAATAGTCTTTTGCCACTCTCAATCACTGTCATTTTAAGTTGTAGGGTCTTAGCTTTCGTTCTAATATAATATATCTTTGAGCATAGACAATACTAATACCTCCAAAATGGGGTTTGTCTGCCGCAAACCCTTATAAATGCCAAGGCTGGAACACTATGATCGAGTTAATAAAGAAATTGCCAAAAGCAGAGCTGCATTTGCATATCGAAGGCTCTTTAGAGCCTGAGCTGATGTTTAGATTGGCAAAAAAGAATAATATAGAGATACCTTATAAAGACGTCGAAGACGTACGCCGTGCCTATAACTTTACCAATTTGCAAACCTTTTTGGATATCTACTATGCAGGCGCCAATGTTCTGATTACTAAAGATGATTTTTACGACTTAACGTGGGAATACATTCTTAAGTGTGTTGAAGATAATGTTATTCATACGGAGATATTTTTTGATCCGCAAACGCATACAGCGAGAGGGGTTGCTTTTGAAACAGTGATTACTGGCATTAAAGAGGCCCTCGCTGATGCTAAAGAAAAGTACGGCATCACCTCTTGTATCATTATGTGTTTTTTACGTCACTTATCTCAACAAGAAGCTTTTGCGACTTTAGAAGAAGCGATGGCATTTAAAGAGGATATCGTCGGCGTTGGTCTTGATTCTTCGGAGCTCGGCAATCCGCCTTCTAAGTTTAAAGACGTCTTTAAAAAGGCAAAAGAAGCAGGCTTCAAATTGGTAGCCCATGCTGGAGAAGAGGCTGATTTTTCGTATATTTATGAAGCATTGGACTTATTAGATATCAATCGAATCGACCATGGGGTGCAATCTATAAAAAGTGCGGCGCTTATGCAGCGGTTAAAAGATGAGAAAATACCGCTGACAGTTTGCCCCAACTCAAACATCGAGCTCAAAGTCTTTGCAGACTATAAAGAGCATAATATTAAAGAGCTGTTAGATTATGGTCTAAACGTCAGCGTAAACTCTGATGATCCCGCGTATTTTAAAGGTTATATCAATCAAAACTTTATCAATCTGATAGAAAACCTTCCGCTAACAGAAGACGATATCATTACTTTGGTAAAGAATTCTTTTAAATCTTCTTTTATAGAGGATGAGTTAAAAGAAGCGTACTTAGCCAAGGTTGATCTTGTCGTGCAATAACATTGGTTGAATATCTGCAGAGAAACGGCTTAATGATTTGGTGGTGTTCTAAAAAGTATGCTGAGGGAATAAAGGAGGGTGACAGCCGAAGCAAGATGATATATTTGAGGTTATGAAGACACAAATACAGATCAATTGCCCCGACTGTCACAGTCTTAGTCTAAAGAAAAATGGCATAAAAAGCTATGGCAAGCAGAACTACCAATGTAAGGACTGCAAACGTCAATTTATTGGCGATCATGCGGTAACCTATAACGGCTGTCACTCTAGAATAGAAGATCTCATACGACTGATGACTGTCCGAGGTTGTGGTGTTAGAGACATAGCCGTTATAGCCAAGGTTAGCATTGGTAAAGTACTTGGCACCATAGGCTCATCTGTTTATAAGATCGCGCCTAAGAAGCGATATTATGAACGCTTAGAGGTTGATGAGTTCTGGACTTACGTGTATCGCAAGAAGCGTAAAGTCTGGCTCATCTACGCTTATGACCGTGCTACTAATGAGATTGTCGCTTATGTCTGGGGCAAACGTGACCTAAAAACGGCTAAGAAGTTAAGAGCACGTTTAAAGCAGCTTACAGTCAGCTATGGCTCGATTAGCATGGACAACTGGGACAGTTTTATAACCGCCTTTAAAAGTGATAACAAACGAATTGGCAAACAGCATACGGTAGGCATTGAAGGCAATAACTGCCGTCTTAGACACCGATTGCGTCGGGCGATTAGAAAGACTTGTTGCTTCTCAAAAAAGCTTGATAATCACTTTAAAGTATTCGATCTGGTGTTCTTTTATGTCAATTATGGTTACGTCTGATGCCAGCATACTTTTTAGAACACCACCAATGATTTATTAAATCGTTAAGCCGTTTTTCTGCATGTTTTTCAAGATTAACTGACTGCCGTTAATTGATTACAGTTTAGTACCTAACGTTTAGTGCCTAAAGCTTAGTAATTTGCTCTACCAATAGCGGCATGATGACGCCAGCTTTTTCTGCTAACGTGATATCAACGATGGTATTGGGTGTTGGACTTGGGTTTATTTCGATGATTTTGGCACCATTTTGTTTGGCTAACTGTGACAGTTCAGCAGCAGGGTAGACAAGACTTGAGGTACCAATACTGATAAAGACATCACAATTGGCCGCTGCCTCCTCTGCCGTCTGCCATGCTTGTACAGGTAGGGCTTCTCCGAACCAAACGATATCTGGTCTGATATAGCCATCGCAACGCGAGCAATTGATTAATTCCTCATCGAAACTAAGGGTACTCGCACTATCAAATGTACGTCTAGATTGGTTTTGATAAGAGGTGTCGCATTGACTGCAGCGATTGCCCCATAGATTGCCATGTAAATGTATCACGTCACTACCAGCTTGCTCGTGTAGGTCATCGACATTTTGGGTAATGAGCGTCACTTGCTGATGTGATGATTGAGCATGGTATTGCCACTGCGCTAAAGCATCATGGGCTGGATTTGGTTTCTTATCAGCGACCAATTGCCGGCGCCATTGATACCATGACCATACCAGTTCTGGATCACGAGCAAAAGCCTCTGGTGTCGCCAAGTCTTCAGCACGATAATTTTCCCACAATCCAGTTTGATTGTCTCGAAACGTTGGGATGCCGCTTTCTGCGGAAATTCCTGCACCGGTCAAGATACAAACACGTGGTGCTGACGCCAATAGTTTGGTCGCCAGTTCTACTTCTGCTATTAACGCTGGTAATAATTCTGCTAACATGAGCCAACCCTTGCTAATAATGGATATCCCTTCTTATGATAGACGGAATTTGGTGGCTTGTCATACTCTTCGCTGTTGTTGCGGCCTTATGGCTATTGGCAAAATCACGTGGCGCAAAACCAGGTGAAACAGGGAGTCAAAAATCTGGCTATAAGCAGTCAAAAAAAGAAAAAATACCTGCTAACGATGGGCTGCAAAAAGCGGCGTCATTATTAAAACAGCATTTTCCTGATTATCGAGTCACGCGTAAGGCAAATCATCTGCTGGTCAGTAAACAAGATAAAAAAATTGCGATGATTACCATTGATAAAAAGCTTGCCATCGGTCAGCGTCGTTTGGGCAATGTCCCTGTAATTAATTACCACCGTGTACCTAGCCGTGCGCAGCTCTCTGCTAATTTGCAAGATGCAGAATAGGTTCAAGTAAATTTAACATTTTCAGCGCAGAATTCCCCTACTTCTAAAGTAGTGGGATGAATGCGTTATTGATAACTACCCTTACTCCCTATGGTATTATGATTAATAATTATAACGCCAATTAACAACAAGCTCCTTATGACCAAGCAAATCCTAAAAGCCCATAAAGTCAGGCTGTACCCCAATGAAGAACAGCAAATATTCTTTGCCAAATCATTCGGCTGCACACGCTTTATTTGGAATAGGATGCTTAGTGACAAAATAGACCATTACAACGAGCATAAGACCGAATTAAAAAATACTCCTGCTCACTATAAAAAAGAATTTGAATGGCTTAAAGAAGTCGATAGTCTGGCACTGGCTAACGTACAGCAAAACCTAAGAGCCGCTTATAGTAAATTCTTCAAAGGTTTAGGCTTCCCAAAATTCAAGAAAAAAGGAATTAAGGATAGTTATACCACCAACAACCAAAAGGGCACAGTGGCGATCACAGATAGCACTGTCAAACTGCCTAAAATAGGTCACATCAACGCTAAATTTCCAAGCAAGGTAAATGGCTTAATCAAGTCAGCGACCATCAGCCGCACCCCATCAGGCAAGTACTATGTCAGCCTATTGGTTGAAACTATCGTAGAGCCGTTGCTAAAAACTCACTCAAGAATAGGCATTGATTTAGGACTGACTGACTTTATCGTCCTATCAGATGGCAGCAAAGTTGCCAATCCTACCTTTTTATCTAAGCTGCAACATAAGCTTGCGCGAGAACAGAAAATACTGGCCAAACGCAGAGCCGTTGCCAAAGCGAATCAGCGCAAGCTGTCTGACAGCCGCAACTATCAAAAACAAAAAGTTAAAGTCGCTAAGGTCTATGAAAAAATAACCAATATCCGAAAAGACTTTCTGCATAAGCTATCATTCACTCTCATCAAAAACCACGATGTGATTGCGATTGAGGACTTAAACGTCAAAGGCATGGTTAAGAATAGGAAGTTATCTAAAGCGATTAGCGATAGATCATGGTCAGCCTTTACCATCATGCTGGCTTATAAAGCCGATTGGTACGGTAAAGAGGTAGTCAAAGTAGACCGATGGTATCCATCTTCTAAGACCTGCTCAGGCTGTGGTCACTTGCTAACTAAAGCTGAGTTACCGCTACAGGTGAGATCATGGAATTGTCCCAGTTGCTTGCAGTCCAACGATAGAGACATCAACGCCAGTATTAACATCCTCAACGAAGGACTAAGGCTGGTAACACTCAAAACCGTCGGTGTGACGGGGTTAGCTTAGTCAATTTGCCTAACCGCTGATACAAAATATCGTATCAAGTATGGGTATTACCTAAGAAACCGCCACCTCTTTAGGTGGTGGGTAGTTCATCAACAAAATGTACAACATTTTATAGATGTTAACACATAATAATAGAGGGCAGCTAAGGACGTAGATCGTCGCTGATAAAGGGTTCTAGAAGTATTGGGTAATACAGAGAAGGGGGTAATACAGAGAAAGGGGTAATACCATTCATGATTAATAATTGGTGCGCTCGGCGGGAATCGAACCCACGACCCTCGGCTTCGGAGACCGATACTCTATCCAACTGAGCTACGAGCGCATAACAAGATGAATCACTTGATTGGTTCAGCCTTTATTGATTGGCATTTTATCGATTAAGAATCTGCAAATAAAAGCAGCATACAAATCAATCAGAGTGGTAATAGCAAATACTATTAAATGCCGAAAAATAAAGACCGCTTAGTCTAACAAATAAAAGCCATAAAGCCAATGAATGAAGGCTGCGATTGATGTTTTTTAAGAAAAAACAGAATAGTCATTAAACAGGCATGGCAATCTACCTGCCTTTTCCCTTATAATGTCAGGGAGAATTCATATTTATAATCACCGATTGCAACTGTGCTGCACGCGGGATGGCTGTTTGCTATTGATGACGAGAGGTCATCAAAGGAGGACAGGCAGAATGTCCAAGCCGTGTAAGCCTTTGTATACGTAATAAGAGAACGTGACGAATGAGAAAAGTAGTTATGTTATCGGCAGCTGCCATTCTAGGAATCGCTAGTATCGCGGTGAGCCAAGCTGAAAGTGTTGTAGAAACGCCTGTAACTGTTTCTGATGTAGCAGAAGGTCAGGAAGTCGTTGAAAATGCACCTGAGCAATTAGGGGATGAGCCTAAAGCGGCTGCAGATACGACAGACGGCGAGGCTCCTGCTGATGAAGCCGCTGTAGTAGATAGCGAAGCAGACGCGGAAGAAACAGCTGCTGCAGCACCTGCTGTTGAAGAAGAGCCAATTCCACAAGATACGCCGCAAGTACAAAAGCTGATTGCTTTGTATCCTAACCTGATTGCCCGTATTCAGCCGGTTGCCAAGGTCTGTTTTGAAAACGATGAAGTCTGTGACGTGACGGCACGTGCTGCTGGTCCAGCAGCTGGTGACGGCCCTCGTGACGGCAAAGCCGTATACAATGCTGTCTGTCAGACTTGTCACGGTGCAGGTCTACTTGGCTCACCAATCTTAGGTGATGCAGGTGCATGGGGTGCACGTATCGCTAAAGGTACAGATACCTTGTATACGCATGCTATCAATGGCTTTGGTGCTATGCCTGCCAAAGGCGGTGCTGACATTGCTGACGAAGAAGTGCAAAACGCTGTCGATTATATGATTGATGAAGCGAGCTAAATTAAGTAACTGATGCACTTAGCAGCATAAAGATGGATTGTGTTAGCAGTATGCGCGATTCACAGCTGTTTATGATATCGCAACCTGTTTGCTAACTTGCCAGACGCATATATTAAAGCGCCTATTTCATTTAATGAGATAGGCGCTTTTTTAACAAAGTTCCGCAGAAATTTCCTACCTCTAAGGTAGTGGGATGGATGCGGTTGACCTTATGCGAGTGTTCTTATAATATGAATATTAAATTCAGTCTAATCATATAAAGGTCTTGCATTCAGATGCTTTTAGATACTAATTCTCATTCAGTCTTTTCGCTAAACTACCATCTAATTTTAGTGACTAAATACCGTAGGCAGGTTTTTGATAACGAAATATCAGACAGAGCAAAAGCTATTTTTGAGCGTATTGCACCTGACTATAAAATTGAGATTATTGAATGGAATCACGACAAAGATCATGTTCATGTTTTATTCAAAGCACACCCCAAGACCGAAATTAGTAAGTTTATTAATACCTACAAATCAGCAAGCAGTCGCTTGTTAAAAAAAGAATTTCCTAGGATTAAAGCCAAGCTTTGGGAAGATAAGTTTTGGTCGCAATCATTCTGCTTGATCACAACAGGCGGCGCACCTCTTGAGGTTATTAAGCAATATATCATTGGCCAAGGTAAATAATGACCAAGCAAATCCTAAAAGCCTATAAAGTCAGACTATATCCAAACGAGGATCAGCAAATATTCTTTGCTAAGTCGTTTGGCTGCTCACGCTTTATTTGGAATAAAATGCTGGCTGACAAGATCGAGTATTACCGTGAGACTAAAATGTCTCTCAACAACACCCCTGCTCAGTATAAAAAAGAATTTGAATGGCTAAAAGAAGTCGATAGCTTAGCATTGGCGAATGTGCAGCAAAACCTACGCAGTGCTTATAGTAAATTTTTCAAACAAGGCGCCCGGCTTCCTAAGTTTAAGAAAAAAGGCATTAAAGACAGCTATACCACCAACAACCAAAAGGGCACAGTGGCGATCACAGATAGCACCGTTAAACTGCCAAAAATAGGCCACATCAACGCCAAGTTCCCCGATAAAATAAACGGCCTAATAAAGAGCGCCACCATCAGCCGTACCCCATCAGGCAAATACTACGTCAGCCTATTGGTTGAAACCATCGTTAATGAATTACCAAAAACCCAATCAAACATCGGCATTGACTTAGGATTGACAGACTTTATCGTCTTATCGGACAGCACGAAAGTTGCCAATCCTAAGTTTCTAGCAAAGTTGCAAGATAAATTATCCAAAGCTCAAAAAATTATGTCTAAACGGGCATTGATCGCCAAAAAAGACAACCGTAATCTACGTGACAGTAAAAACTATCAAAAGCAAAAAACCAAAGTTGCCAAGGTTTATGAAAAAATAACCAATGCCCGTAAAGACTTCTTGCATAAACTCTCATTCAATCTCATCAAAAACCACGATGTGATTGCGATTGAGGACTTAAACGTCAAAGGTATGGTTAAGAACAGAAAATTAGCTAACTCAGACAGCTCATGGTCAACGTTTACCATCATGCTTGCTTATAAAGCAGACTGGTACGGCAAAACGCTTGTCAAAATAGACCGATGGTATCCCTCGTCTAAGACTTGCTCACACTGCAACCATCTACTGACTAAAGCTGAATTACCGCTTTCGGTTAGAATGTGGGATTGTCCAAGTTGCTTGCAGCAAAATGATCGCGATATCAATGCCAGTATCAATATCTTACATCAAGGATTGATACTGGCTAAACAGTCAAAAACTGTCGGTGCGACAGGGTTAGCTTAGTCAATTCGCTTAACCGCTGATACAGAGTATCGTATCAAGTAAGGGCGTTACCTAAGAAACTCTTATCTCTAAGGTAGGGGGTGGTTCATTGATGAGTATTTTTAATATGATGCTTCTAATCAGGTGCAGTTGAAATCTATCGTCGGCAGCCTCACTTTATGACATGACAACGTCTGTTCTAGACAACGCAATTGTAAGCAATAACCGTGCTCTAAAAATCGCTGTTCATATAAATGCATAACAAATAAAGAGGTTTTCATGTCTGAGGTACCAGCACTTGCTATCCAGAATTTATCCAAAACCTATGGCAATGGGTTTTCGGCACTCAAAGATGTCAGTTTAACTGTCCCGCAGGGTGGTTTTTTTGCGCTGCTTGGACCAAATGGTGCTGGTAAGTCAACGATGATTGGCATCATTAGCTCACTCTTTAAGCCTACCACTGGTAGCATCAAGATTTTTGGCACAGATTTGTTAGAAAACCCTTCGACTGCCAAGCAGTATCTCGGGGTCGTACCGCAAGAGTTTAACTTTAACCAGTTCGAAAAAGTTGAAGATATCTTGATTACTCAGGCGGGTTACTTTGGTATTTCTGCCAAAGAAGCACGTCCACGGGCCAAGCGCTTGCTGACGGCGCTTGGGTTATGGGACAAGCGTGATAGTAAATCACGTGAATTATCAGGTGGTATGAAACGCCGTTTGATGATTGCTCGCGCCTTGATTCATAAGCCAAAGTTATTGATTCTTGATGAGCCAACCGCTGGTGTTGATATCGAGCTGCGCCGCTCTATGTGGGAGTTTATGCAGCAGATTAATATTGAAGAGAACACTACCATTATCCTCACTACGCATTATCTAGAAGAAGCTGAGCAACTTTGTAAACGCATTGCGATTTTGGATCATGGCGAAATTCGTATTAATACTGAGATGAAGGATTTGCTTGCTCAATTGTCAGTTGAGACTTTTGTTTTGGATTTAGAGACACCGCTTACTCGTCAATTAGATTTGACTGGGATAACGGGATTGTCGCAGCCTGATGAGCAGACACTGGAAGTGACGTTAACAGAAGGCGAGTCATTAAATGGTGTGTTTAACCAATTGTCAGAGCAAGGCATTACCGTAGCGAGTATGCGCAACAAGGCCAACCGCTTAGAAGAGTTATTCATGCGCCTGGTGGATAAAAACATCGAGAATGCAGACAGTATGAAGGAGGCAGGACTATGAGTCAGGACATGAGTGAAATGAATAAAGCTTCACAGGCGTCTCGTCCTCATGATGGCTTAACCATTGCCCAAAAGTGGATTGCATTTCGTACTATTTTAATCAAAGAAGTGCGCCGGATTTTACGTATTTGGCCACAAACGTTGCTGCCTCCAGTCATTACCATGAGCTTATACTTTGTCATCTTTGGTAAGATGATTGGCTCACGTGTTGGTGAAATGGGCGGCGTGCCATACATGCAGTTTATCGTGCCTGGTCTCATCATGATGTCGATTATCACCAACAGTTACTCTAATGTGGTATCGAGCTTCTTTAGCGCCAAATTTACGTCCAGTATCGAAGAGCTTTTGGTCTCACCGGTGTCCAAGCATGCGATTTTGATGGGCTATATTAGTGGTGGTATCTTTCGCGGACTGGCGATCGGTATTATCGTCTCGATAGTGGCGTTATTTTTTACTGACCTTGGTATCGAACATTTATTTGTGACGGTATTTACGGTACTAGGCACCTCTATCTTGTTTTCATTGGGCGGCTTTATTAACGCAGTATTTGCCCGCTCATTTGATGACATCTCTATCATTCCAAGCTTTGTGCTGACGCCATTGACGTATCTTGGTGGGGTGTTTTATTCGATGGAAAATCTGTCACCATTTTGGCAAAATGTTTCGTTACTGAACCCGATTGTCTATATGGTGAATTCGTTCCGTTATGGCATCTTAGGATATTCTGATGTCAATGTTTGGTATTCCATGGCAGCGATTTTTGTATTCTGTGCGATATTTTATACCATCGCTTATCGATTACTGAGTAATGGCTCACGCGTACGTTTGTAGCATACAACGTTTAAAAGGCTGTGCTTTTACTGCCTTTTGAGCTAATTGCTAAGTCACTATTTTTATAAGCTTTTATAAGATTTTAATGGTTTGATATTAGGAAAGTAAATGAGTATTCACGGCATCTTGGGTGAGCAAACCACCGACTATCCGACTGAGTATAGTCCAGAGACGTTATATCCTATTGCTCGTAGTATGGGACGTGATGCGATTGGCTGGCATGATGATAAGCTGGCAGTAGGTATAGACTGGTGGCAGGCGTTTGAGATGTCTTGGCTCAATCATCAAGGCATTTCACAAATTGCCATTGCTCGCTTTGGTATTCCGGCAAGCTCGCCATTCATTATCGAATCAAAGTCGCTTAAGTTATATTTAAACAGTATTAACTTTACTGAATTTTCCAGCTGGGACGAGGTGCAAGCACTGATAGCCAAAGATTTATCAGCATGTGTACAAGCAGAAGTAACCGTTGAGCTATTTGATTTAAATGATGACCTGAACGATAAAGCAACAGGCTTATTGATTGCACAACCTGAAGGTGTTTGCATCGATAAGGCGCTTGCAAATAGTAGCGAGAAAGTGGCGCTGACAGAACATCCTGATGCCTCATTGTTAGTAAGTGATTCAGTGGTTTCTGAAAAACAAGTTGGCAAAAGTTTCAGCTTTTATTCTAACTTACTGCGCAGTAATTGTCCGGTGACCAATCAGCCCGACTGGGGTACGTTAGCGGTATCAATTAATACTAATAAGGCAATTAATGAAGCCAATATGCTACGCTACATATTAAGCTTTCGTCAGCACAACGGTTTTCATGAGCAATGTGTTGAGCAGATATTTGCTGATTTGAGTCAATATTATCAGCCAAGTGAACTCATGGTTCGTGCTTGGTATACGCGCCGTGGTGGTATCGATATCAATCCATGCCGTGTCAGTGATATGAGATTATTGCCAAAGCCAAGCCGTTTGATTCGTCAATAGAGAGAGCCATAGTTTAAAATAGTTTGGCTGATACAAAAAAGCGCCTATCTTATTTAATAAGACAGGCGCTTTTTATCGCATAAGTTTTACCAATAAAACTATTTGCTACTTACTTTTGAAATCACTTCTTCACGGCTTAGCATTTGCTTTTCTGCTTCACGGCGATTGACGTATTCGTACTTACCTTCAGCCAAGTTGCGATCTGAAACCACGATACGATGTGGAATACCAATCAGTTCAAGATCAGCGAACTTGACACCTGGACGTTCGTTACGGTCATCTAGTAGCACATTGATGCCTTGAGACTTAAGCTCTTCATACAGAGCGGTAGCTGTCTCCATGACGGTATCTTCTTTTGATTTCATCGGAATGATAGCCACTTCAAAAGGCGCAATCGAATCATCAACGGTTGGTGTTTGAGGCCACATGATACCGTTTTCGTCGTTATTCTGCTCGATGGCAGCCGCGATGATACGACTAACGCCAATGCCATAGCAGCCCATCATCATGGTTACTGGTTTGCCATCTTCACCAGAGACAGTAGCATTCATCGCTTGCGAATACTTATCACCCAACTGGAAGATGTGACCGACTTCGATACCACGTTTGATTTTTAGCGTGCCTTTGCCATCAGGAGAGGGGTCGCCTTCTTGCACATTACGCACATCAACGATACGAGTAATGCTCGCATCACGTGCCCAGTTCATGCCGACAGTATGTTTGTCGACTTTATTAGCACCTGTCACAAAGTCTGACAAGGTCGCCGCCGAGCGATCGACAAAGACTGGCATATCCAAATCAACACCGATAAAGCCTTTGTGTAGACCCGCTGCCTTGAGCTCTTCATCAGAGGCCAAAGTTAGTGGCACGTTGGCTTCTTCGACTTTCTCAGCTTTGATGGTGTTCAACTGATGATCACCACGTAGTACGACAGCGATGAGCTGCGGTGTGTCATCTTCTTTATGACCATGGACGATCAAGGTTTTGACCGTATTGGAAAGCGGGATATCTAAGTGTTCAGCGACCATCTTACAAGTGGTCATGCCTTCGGTGAGCACGTCTTCGCGCTCTTGCTTTGGCGGTTGGCGTTCAGCCATATTGAATGATATAGATTCGGCAAGCTCAACGTTGGCAGCATAGTCTGAGGAATCAGAAAAAGCGATATCATCTTCGCCACTATCGGCTAGCACATGGAACTCATGCGAGGCAAAGCCACCGATAGAGCCTGTATCTGCTTGTACCGCACGGAAGTCTAAGCCTAAGCGGGTAAAAATACGCGTATAAGCCTCATACATATCATGATAAGTCTTTGCGAGCGAAACTTGATCGACATGGAACGAGTAAGCATCTTTCATAGTAAATTCGCGCGCACGCATCACGCCGAAACGAGGACGAATCTCATCACGGAACTTACCTTGGATTTGGAAGAAGGTAATCGGCAGCTGTTTATAGCTACGCAATTCGCTCTGAGCCAAAGTAGTAATGACCTCTTCGTGCGTTGGACCAAGCACGAAATCACGATCGTGGCGATCTTTGAAGCGCAATAGCTCAGGACCATAGTCATCGAAGCGACCCGTAGTCTGCCACAGCTCAGCTGGCTGAGTCATCGGCATAAGCACTTCTTGGGCACCAACGTTTTGCATCTCTTCGCGAACAATACGCTCGACCTTTTGTAAGACGCGTAGCCCCATGGGCAACCAAATATATAACCCAGAAGCGATTTTGCGAATAAGACCGGCACGTACCATCAACTGGCTTGAGGCGATATCGGCATCACTTGGGGTTTCTTTTAGAGTGGCAAATAAAAATTGACTGGCTTTCATAAATAAAGCGTAACCTTATCAACGATAAAAAAATAAGAAATAGTGGGGTGTTGAGCGTAGGGCTAATCGGTTCATTGACGCCGTAAGCTTACCTTTATCACTTAGCAATGAACTAGGGTATTTCCTAGTAAATAATGTCTAGCAACTGATATCTGGCACGTAATATGCATACAACAGCATATTGATAAAACCGTTCAGATAACAAAGAGCTAGGTTTTGATTGACGTATCGATATGTAATGCCGCTAAATGAATGTATTTAGCGTAAAAAGTCTGCAAAATAAATCTATGCCGACATTTTATCAATACAATCTGACTATGTTAGGTAAAGTTCGCCTAAGACGCAATGACTTTTTGTTTTTTCAGACCGAACATTACCTAAAGAGCAAAATATACTCGTTTTAATTCGATTAGTTGGCTATTTCAAGTGTTTTTATAGCCAGTAGCGAGTAAATTTCGTCGCAATTGCCTTATCGATAATTATGTAGAGTATTGGTAGCTATTACTTGAAGTTAACGCCTGTAAATAGCATTTATGTCTTAGGTTTGAATACAAAATATTTGGCTTTTTTGAATCTCATAAAAATAAATAATAAAACTCTGAGGGTGTTTAGATGACCAGTCCTAGTAATGTTTCTACCAGCAATAATAATCCCCCCAATCAGCCACCCAAAAAAACCATCGCAATGCTGTCATGGGTAATATTACTTATTGGTTTAGCGGCATTGGTTTTCGCTATTTATAGTGTGCAAAATATCACGGAAGAAGAGCCGATTGAAACCATCACTCGTGAAGGGGTAGTGACGCAGATTCAGCAGTTAAATCGACTACAAACGGTGGCTTTTAGCGTGGATACGGTGATTACCAGTCAACGTCAGGGAAGCTGGATGAAGCTGTGGCAAGATGAACAAAAAGGGTTGTTTATCGCTCGTGGTCGGGTAGATGCCGGTATAGATTTGAGTGCGTTGACACCTGAGATGGTACAAGTCATACAGCCTGAGATGGGTGTAGAAGAAATACAAGCAGAGGGTACGAATACGCCAGTCTCTATCATGCCGCAGATTAATATCACCCTGCCACCTTCAGAGATATTTTCGGTGTATTTAGATGATATTGAGATTTATGATTGGCAGACAGGTGCTTTTGGTTTGATGCAGGTTGATCCAAAAATACTACAGCAAGCGCAAACGATGGCAAAGAAAGAAGTCCTTGAACGTGCTTGCCGAGGTGATGTGATGAATATGGCACTACAAAATGCACAAACTCAATTGCAGCAGCTGTTTGCAATGACGGGTGCTGTAGTGACGGTTACCACACAAGGCGCAGGCGCGTGTCAATTGCCAACAGCCAATGCATAAACTTGATATCAAAAGTAAGGTTAAGGCATTTTATTGAAATGTTCTAAATGAAAGTTAATTTAGAGTATGTTCTCATTTAGAACTTTACTGGTTTAATTGAAGATGTTCCCTAGTTAACAAATGTTGCTTGAAGTTATGAGTAATAAGCTTACTATATTATATAGCAATACTTATTTATCATTATCGATATCCTTATAAATATTGTCGATAGATAAGCTTATATAATATAAGAGGTGGCCTATATGAAAACTCCTAATAATCAGCCGTCTGCTAACGAGAAGCAACGTAAACTAACCAAACAACCCAAGGCGAAAGAGTCGCTGTCGTTTGCCACTTGGGTTCTATTAATAATAAGCTTCACCTTATTAATCTACGCTGTCTATACTATCAAGACGCGGATATTAGAGTCAGATACTGGTAGAGCGAGTGCGCCACAAAGTAGTTTGGTGCAAATAGACAGTTGACACTCTTTAAGATTTAGGCGCTAGTCTTTTTTAAATTCATTAATGGCTAATTGGCGAGCCGCTTTATGTTCGATCATCGGTACAGGGTAGTCAATTTCAGCAAACTTACCACCCTTTGCCAGCTCTTTACGCATTTTTTCCTCGCTGTGCAAGATGTTACTAGGAACGTCTTTTAGCTCAGGTAGCCACGTCTTGATGAACTCGCCATTAGTATCATGAGTTTTGCCTTGGCTAAAGGGGTTCATAATACGGAAGTAAGGAGCAGCGTCCGTGCCTGTGGATGCGCTCCATTGCCAGCCACCGTTGTTAGACGCAAAATCACCGTCTATCAGCTGCTGCATAAAGTAACGCTCGCCTAAGCGCCAATCAATCAGTAAATCTTTGGTCAAAAACATCGCCGTAACCATGCGTAGGCGATTGTGCATAGAGCCTGTCGCATTCAGACATCTCATTGCGGCATCGACTAACGGCACGCCCGTCATGCCAGTACACCATTTCTCAAAATCATCCTTGTCATAGGACCAATTAATCTTGGTGTCTGTTTCTTCCTTATAAGCCTTGTGGCGAATAAGTGCTGGCTTAGCTACTAAGACATGACGATAAAAATCTCGCCACGCCAACTCGCTTATCCAGCGATTAATGTCAGAGTTATCAGAGTTATCAGAGTTATCAGAGTTATCAGAGTTATCAGAGTTATCAGAGTTATCAGAGTTATCAGAGTCATTAAAGGTATCGCCATCATTACCATGAAGTTTTTCTTGCGCTTTCGCTGCTTGTAGGTAGCAAAGTCTGGGACTAATTGATCCAATGGTAAGGTAGGCTGAGAGCTGACTGGTTGCCTGTAGGCTAGGCACATCGCGGCTTACATCATAATTATCAATGTCATCAGCGATGAATGCCTCTAAACGCTGGCAAGCTGCATTTTCGCCAGCAGGGTAAGCTGTTCGAGCGTGGTCAAGCTGTGCGTCCATATCTATATGCTGTAATGAATCAATACCTTGTGAACTGCCGTCTTGTAATGTCTTTTGATAGCCATCGACAGTTTCTTTACTTAACTTTTCGATATCTTTAATAGTAGTAGCGCTAGATTTCGAGGTTTTCAGCTTGGTCTTATTATTGCTATTTACGGCTGGTGCTTCATGCATTTGCATGGTGCTGACATCCAAGGTATGTCGCCATTTTTTATAAAATGGGGTAAATACTTTATACATGCTATCGCCATCGTTGGTGGTGATGCTTTGTGGTGGTAAAATACATTGGTCATGCCAGCGGATAAACTCGATATCGTTTTTTGCCAGTTGCTTGGTTAATTGTTCATCGCGTTCAATCTCATTGCCTTCGTACTCATGATTGGCCATGACAAGGCTGATATTATTTTCTTCGCATAATGTGCTTAACGCATTCACGCAATCAGCAAAACTAGGACAGACTTGCACTTTTAAGGTGATATTCAATTGCGTTTGCAAATCTTGGCCGAGTATCGGTAAAGTGCGTGCGATATGATCGACTTGTGCTAGGGAGGTATCATGCGCTTGCCACTGTTCAGGCGTCAGGAAGAATAGAGCACTGACTGATGCATTGTCTTCTTTAGCTTGTTCACAAAGCGCAGCCAGTGCCGTATTGTCATGCAGCCGCAAATCACGACGAAACCACATCAAGTAATGCGGCATACTGACATTCTTATTATCATGATTTCCGTCATTGGTTGACGCTGTTTTAGACATTCAATTATCCCTATTTTAATCAATCGCAATCATAAACAAAACTATGAATAAAAGTATGCTAGGATAAGTTTTTGGATGCAATTGATTTGCCAATTGATTAACAAATCAGCATCATATTTAGGGATTAGAGTTTAACGCGAACTTGTCAAATGACGTCATACTCAATATCACATTTAACGTTTTAAGGTCATATAATGCACGTTAAGTTTTGCGGCTTTACCCAGCTTAGTGATATCAATACCGCTGTGCAGTTGGGTGTTGATGCGGTCGGCTTAGTATTTTATCCGCCAAGTCCGCGTGCTGTGACCTTAGAACAGGCGCAAATATTAAGCGCCGCTTTACCTGCTTTTGTCAGTGTCGTGGCGTTAGTCGTCAATATGCCTGAAGATGAGCTGATTGAGCTGGCAAATAACGTCTCTTTTGATATCATTCAGTTCCACGGTGATGAAACGCCTGAGCAGTGTCAGCAGCTGGCAAGTGCTGTCAATAAACGCTGGATGAAAGCGTTACGTATCAATGCTGAGCAAGACACGCTAGATAGCGTAAGCGCACGGATTGACAGTTTTGCCGCAGCAGGCGCGAGTAGTATTTTGTTCGATGCTTATCATCAGCATAAATATGGCGGTACGGGCGCGCGCTTTGACTGGAGCCTTATTCCGCATAATAGCTCACTACCGATTATCTTAGCGGGTGGATTGGATGCCGACAATGTCGCTGCAACTCGTGATTTGCCTATTTATGGCGTCGATGTTAGCGGTGGAATTGAGATTGATAAAGGCAAAAAAGACGCTGATAAGATGCGTGCCTTTATGAAAGCAGTAAAGCGTGACCGATGGCAAAACGAGACGGTCACTGACGTCATTTAAGATAATTGCTATATTTATGCTATTTATTCTTATTTAAGCGTTATTCCGACTTCCTGATTGAGGCTTATGTTTCCCCCGTCTCAATAGTTATCCCAATTTTTATACCATTACTCCTTATATCAAAAGATACCACCTATAGTAGGAATTATCATGAGTCATGCCACGAACAAAGCACCATCTGCTACTGCACAATCTATCAATACTTTTACTAATCCAACAGACGTTCAAGACTTTAACCAATACCCTGACGCACGCGGACATTTTGGTGTGCATGGCGGTCGCTTTGTCTCTGAAACGCTGATGGCCGCATTGGAAGAGCTTGAAACCTTATATACCAAAGTAAAAGCTGACCCTGCATTTTGGGAAGAATATCATAATGACTTGGTCAATTATGTCGGTCGTCCAACCCCGCTTTATCATGCCAAGCGTCTCAGTGATGAGATTGGTGGCGCGCAGATTTACTTTAAACGTGAAGACTTAAACCACACTGGTGCGCACAAAGTGAATAACACCATCGGGCAGGCACTACTTGCCAAAATGTGTGGTAAGAAGCGTATTATCGCTGAAACGGGCGCAGGTCAACATGGTGTCGCGACGGCAACGATTGCCGCGCGCCTAGGTCTAGAATGTATCGTCTATATGGGTGCAGATGATGTCGAGCGCCAAAAGATGAACGTCTATCGTATGCGTTTGCTGGGTGCAACGGTTGTGCCAGTGACTTCTGGTTCACGCACGCTTAAAGACGCGATGAATGAAGCCATGCGTGACTGGGTCACTAATGTAGATACCACTTATTACATCATCGGTACGGTTGCAGGTCCGCATCCTTATCCGCTACTCGTGCGTGACTTTCAAGCGATTATCGGCAAAGAAGCGCGTATCCAACATTTAGAAAAAACAGGTAAATTACCAGATGCCTTGGTTGCTTGTGTTGGCGGTGGCTCGAATGCTATTGGTTTATTCTTTGATTTCCTAAACGATACTGAAGTCAAAATGTATGGTGTCGAAGCGACAGGTGATGGCATTGAGTCAGGTCGTCATTCAGCGCCATTGGCTGCTGGTCGTATCGGAGTGCTACATGGCAACCGTACCTACTTGATGGCAGACGATGAAGGCCAAATTCAAGAGACGCACTCTATCTCGGCGGGCCTTGATTATCCTGGTGTCGGTCCTGAGCACAGCTTCTTAAAAGACATGAAGCGTGTTGAGTATGTCGGCTGTACGGACAAAGAGTCCTTAGAAGGCTTCCATGAAGTCACGCGTAAAGAAGGTATTATCCCTGCGCTCGAATCTGCCCATGCGGTTGCCTATGCGCTTAAGCTGGCTAAAACCATGACCCCTGATCAAACCATTATCGTCAATATGTCAGGTCGCGGCGATAAGGATTTGCATTCGGTAATGAAGGCAGAAGGGATTGAGTTGTAGTCACGTATTTTATTGCGAACTATAAATTCACTTTTATACAATAAATTGATGGGCTCTCTTATTAAATAATAGAGAGCCAATATAGCCAGTTTAAATTAATTTTAGAGACCACTATGACCCGAATTGAAAGCACCTTTGCAACCTTAAAATCGCAAAATAAAAAAGCCCTAATTCCATACGTGATGGCAGGTGATCCTAATCCTAGCAACTTCGTTGGCATGCTCCATGACTTAGTCAAGCATGGCGCGGATATGATTGAAGTGGGCTTACCGTTTTCTGACCCAATGGCAGATGGCCCAACGGTTGCGCTAGCTGGAGAGCGTGCTTTAGCAGCAGGTACCAGTACTCGTGATGCATTAAACATGGTCGCAGAGTTCCGCAAACAAGACACGCAGACGCCAATTATCCTAATGGGTTACCTCAATCCCGTTGAAATCATCGGTTACGATAACTTTGTCGCTTTATGCGAGCAGTCAGGTGTTGATGGTATCTTGATGGTTGATTTACCGCCAGCAGAAGCGGGTAGCTTTACTCAGCATTTAACTGAACATTCGATGAATGAGATTTTCTTGTTATCGCCAACGACCTTGCCTGAACGCCGTGAGCAAGTACTAACACATTGCGGTGGGTATATTTATTATGTGTCGCTTAAAGGCGTGACGGGCTCGGCAACGCTAGATACTGATGATGTCGCGACCCAAGTGCAAGCGATTAAAGCGGAGACCGATTTGCCAGTATGCGTGGGCTTTGGTATTCGTGATGCAGCGTCAGCCAAAGCGATTGGTGCTCATGCGGACGGTATCATTGTGGGTAGTGCGCTGGTGCAGAACTTTGCTGACATAGATGCTAAAGATGTATCTGCCGTTGCTAATGCTCAGCAAAAAATCATGGCTAAGATGGACGAGCTACGCAGTGCACTCGATAGTTTAACAGTCTAATGTTATATCGAATGTATGAGCATCAACGTGTGTATGGCTCAGCAACGTCATCGTCTTATTATTTATAAGAGGGGCGATAGCTGTTTTTATATCAAGGATTATCGTAACTTTTATAACAATGTTTATAAAGACACGGTGAAATGACTTTGCTAAAGTTAGTTTACGTGTGTAAACTAACATCACATATAAATTGTTACAGTTGCGCATAAGCGTGCTTTATAACTGCTGATGTTATAAGGCTATGTGACTTTTAAATTGATTCTTATAAACGGACTTCTTAGGGACAAGTAACTAAGCCAACTTGTCGATAAGCCTTTGATAATGGCAAATAATATGACTGATACCATAACACCAGATAATATAAATAATGCTGCTGCACCAAATGCGAATACCGCAGGACAATCGTGGTTCAATCGCCCAATACCAGGCATTAAGCAGCAACTGACTGCACCACTGACAGCGGTAGAGACCGAACCGTCAACCAAATGTAGTAATTGTCACTCCATGATTACCAATACGGCGCTGATCTTTAATTGCTATGTCTGTCCGCATTGTGACCATCATTTACCAATGAGTGCTCGTGAGCGCTTAAACTGGCTGCTCGATCAAGTAGAGGGTGAGCTGGGACAACAGTTCACTGCCAAAGATCCATTGAGCTTTGTGGATAGTAAGCCGTATCCGCAGCGCATGATCGAAGCACAAGACAAAACCGGCGAGTCTGAAGCACTAATTGTGATGTACGGTAAATTGCGCAATCTTGATGTGGTCACTTGTGCCTTTGACTTCCGCTTTATGGGCGGCTCTATGGGCTCGGTGGTCGGTGACCGTTTTGTAGAAGCTGCTGAAAAAGCCCTCAACGATAAATCTCCTTTGGTCTGCTTTGCTGCTTCTGGCGGTGCGCGCATGCAAGAAGGGCTGCTATCATTGATGCAAATGGCTCGTACTGCGGCGGCGATTGAACGCTTAAGAATTGCTGGCGTGCCTTATATCGTAGTACTGACCAATCCTGTTTATGGCGGGGTGACTGCATCACTTGCTATGCTTGGTGATATTCATTTGGCAGAACCAAAAGCCATGATTGGCTTTGCAGGCAAGCGTGTGATTGAGCAGACCGTGCGTGAAACTCTAGAAGAGCCGTTCCAGCGTGCTGAGTTTTTGTTAGAGCATGGCGTGGTCGATGAAGTGGTTCACCGTCATCAATTAATCGACACTATCTATCGCTTGCTGGCTAAGTTATGTCGCGTGCCTAATGTTGATGCCTAGTCGCTACATATTCTTAATCAGCGAGTAAATAGGTAAACTGAGTTTATAAGCTTTTATTAGCGTGCTAGACTCTGAAAAATAGTCAACACTTAACGAATAGCATTTATCGTCATCACGGTAAATGCTATTTTTGCTTTTTGGTCAGGTAGTTATATACTGTCTCTATTTTCTAATTCTTTATTTTCCCAAAAAATTCTATATAGGTTCTGTCCATGTCTGACGCTTTAGTTTCTAACCCCATCATTCCTAATGAGCATTCTAGTTTGACTGAATGGCTTGACTATATGCAGCAGATTCATGTGTCGGCGATAGATATGGGATTGTCGCGAGTGTTACCGGTGGCTGAGGCATTAGGTGTGGTACAGTCAGCCAAAGATGATGCTTATGTGTTTACCGTGGCAGGCACAAACGGTAAAGGCTCAACGACCGCTGTCATCGCGCAGATGTGTCAAGCGGCAGGATATAAAACGGCCTTATATCAATCACCGCATTTGAGTGTGTTTAACGAGCGCGTGCGTATCAATGGTAAGATGGTCAGTGATGAGACATTAATCAATGCGTTTAGTAAAGTAGAGGCAGCACGGTTGGCGTGTAATCTGACCTTGTCATTTTTTGAGATGACGACACTTGCCGCATTATTAATATTTGCCGAAGCAGATTGCGATGTCTGGGTGTTAGAAGTAGGGCTGGGCGGTCGCTTAGATGTGGTCAATATCATTGATCCTGATATAGCAGTGATTACCAACATTGCCATCGATCATGTCGACTGGCTAGGAGATAATGTCGAAGATATCGGTCGTGAGAAAGCAGGTATCTTACGTGATGGTATTCCCTTAATTTATGGTGCTACTGCGATGCCTGCTAGTGTGCAGCAAGCAATTGATACGCATCAGGCAACTTGTTACCAAGCTGGGCAAGACTTTATCAGCCGTGAGATAGGCTCAGGCACTTGGCAATATAGCAATGCCGCCGTTACCATGCAGTTACCACGTCCAGCGCTGTCATTGACCAATACTACTAATGCCCTATCAGCAGTGCTAGCAAGTCCATTAAATGTCGATATCAATGCTATTGAGCAGGCGCTGCGAACGGTTAAGCTCGCCGGTCGTTTTGACTATCGTGAGACACATAATCGCCATTGGCTGTTTGATGTGGCGCATAACGAGCAAGGCGTTGAGTTTTTATTGGCGCAACTGTTACCGCTTTGGCAGCAACATCTGGCAGAGAAAGCTGGTTCTGAGCAATTGAATAGTAAGCCTGCTACCATTAAAATGCTGTTTTCAATGTTGGTTGATAAGGATATAGATCACGTCGTGCAGCGTTTGACTGAATCAGGCTTACCTATTAGTGATTGGTTTATCGCTGAGATTGACTACCCGAGAGCAGCGAGTGCTGAGCATCTACAAGATATCTTATCGAACCACGTTAACCGTGCTCAGATACACCGTTTTGATAGATTGAGAGAGGCGACGCAGGCTGTGATACATGCGAGCGAGCCACAAGACTTAATCCTAGTATGTGGCTCATTTCATACTATCGGTGAGGCACTGGCGGCACTTGCAGTTGATGGTTTACTTTAAATATCTGGCTGTCCATCGTTGGTTCTAGCAGTAATATGATGGCAGACAGTATGAAAAATATGCTTTATAATCAAAATGATTTAGCGTGTCCCTGTACAAGGCTATTAGAAAGAAGCCCGGCATAACATTTGAAAACTGATGGACGTAACTGGCGGCAATGGCAACTATTAAGGCTATTCATTTAAGCTGTTTCAATATAGTCTTGAGACGATAGTTTTTGAGTGAGAGCTTGGCCGCTCAATCAACCTTATTACCAACTAAGAGACGTAAACGGATGAACTTTTCGAGACAAGCCTTATTGGGCATTGGGATGATTATTGGCGGTAGCGTGATGCTATACGCCATGGTGCAACAAATTGGCGAAAGTAATAACCAACAGCCAACGTCAGCGATGATAGACAAGCCAACCACTGAGCAAGCGTCACAACAGCCATTGACGACTGACATTGAGACGGAAAAACGTATCTTGGCACAGAAACAAAAAGAGCGTGCTGCGCGGGTCGCTGAACAAGAAAAGCGTGCGCAGCAGTTCTTGACTGAGCAAGAGGCCGCTGAAGCAGAAGCATTAGCTAAAGCACGTGCTGAAAGTCAGCAATATATGTCAAATACCGCAGCCACTGGTGATGATAGTGACAGTACAGCAGCTGCTGAAAACGTCATTGAAACGCCAACAGCCCAGCCACGCACTGATAGTGAGTCATCAGCCAGTACTAACGAGGCTGCTAATCAAAAAGCCACCGCTCAGCAACAAGAAGCCAAAAGACAAGCTGCCATTAAACAACAAGAGGCTGCCAAAAAATTAGCGGATAGTAAAAAAGAGGCGGAGGCGAAACGTCAAGCTGAAGCTAAGCGTCAAGCGGATGCCAAAAAACAAGCGGATGCTCAGACCATGGCTGAAAAAAAGAAAGCCGCCGCTGAGCAAGCAGCAGAGGCTGCTAAAAAAGAACCACCAAAATCGCCAACTGATTACGAAGTGAAAAGGGGTGATGGGTTGATTAAGCTGGCCAGACAATATAATGTGCCAGTAGAAGTGTTGGCTCAAGCCAACGACATGTCACCATCGACAGCACTACAATTGGGTCAAACCTTAACGATTCCATCGCGTAAGCAAGTGCAGCGTCTAGAGCGTGAAGCCGCCGCCGCTGAAAAAGCACGGGAAGAGAAGCGTCAAAAGGAAGAAGCATTAGCCAAGAAGTCAGCAGATGCCAAGCGTGAGGCGCAGCAGAAACTTAGCGAAGCACGTCAAGAAGTCAAAGAGACCGATGCCAAAGGTAGCTTTGGTGTACAGGTCGCATTAGCAAACGATCAAGCCAAAGCAGATGAGTTGGCGAAAAAATTCCAGTCAGCAGGCTATCAAGTCAAGACCAGTACCACCAGTCGAGGCGTACGTGTCATCGTCGGTCCTGAGCGTGGTAAAGTGGCGGCATTGGCGCTTAAAGATAAAATCAATAGCGACCCTAAAGTAAATACCACCAGTGCCTGGGTCTTATACTGGCGTTAAAAGCGTCTTTAAATTTGGGTAGTAGTTAGCCCTTAGAAACTAATGATTACCTAATAATTTGGCCGTATAATTTCAGTTTTTTGATTTTTTCTCTCTTATTATAAAAACACGACATTAGATGTCGTGTTTTTTGCGTTATAGATTGCCGATAAGGATAGGCTTAGATACTATGCCTACCATTTATTACTTCCTTCTGTATAACCTGTCAGCCTAGAAAGGTTGACCTGCTGTGATTGTTAAAAACGACGGCTTGCATTCAGTTTTTTATAAATAGCGAAGTCGTGAGTTTGGTCAATCACTCTTAAATTGTATAAGGTAAAACCATGTCATTTGGCGTTATTTTTTTAGTATTGGCCGTTGGGTTTTTAGGTCTCATTACATTACCAAAGCTGTTATCAAAACGTCAAAGCACAGAGCCTGATCCTAAGCCTGTGCGTGGTGATGATTTGGCTATATGGCCATTTGCACCCATGCCTATTATGACGGATACTGAAGTGCTGTTTTTTAATAAATTAAAAAATGCCTTACCAGAATATCATATTTTTGTTCAAGTGCAGCTGTCAAGAATCATCGAAGCCAATAGTAGCGAGACCTCCGAGCGCAGTTTTTGGTTTAATCGCATCTGTCGTCAAAGCGTTGATTACGTGATTGTTGATATTGATGCTCAAACAACCTTAGTGGCTATTGAACTTGATGATTGGACACACAGCAGTAAGTCACGACAAAAGGCCGATGATAAAAAGGACAAAGCCCTTGCCAGCGCAGGCATTCCGATTGTGCGCTTTCATGCTGAGCGTATGCCAAGTGCGGATATGCTCAGATATGAGCTGATGCAAGTGATTGAGACTTATTAAAAATTTACCCGAGCTCTTTAAGGGCTATCATTTGTTTCATCAGGCTGCCTTGGGTAAATGACAATTGGTCTGCCATTTTCAAAATACAGCCCTGTTGCAGGTGGCGTATCGTCTTCCCAAACCAACTGTGGCTGACATTTATCGTAACTGTCATAAAAGCTGCGTTTGGTAAACCATTCGATATAATGTGCGCGTCTGAGTTTCACCATGTTAATGGTTGCGAGACATGCTTTGTCACTTTTATCGCACCATTCATGCATCGGAAAGCTGGGTGCTAGCCAAGTAGGCCAGTCAGAATGGCTAGAGTTGGCTATGTTCATTGGCAAAAAGAATCGTCCTTTTATGATGCCATAACGCTTATCAATTTTTACTTGTCCATGATTTTCGGTATCGACCCACACCGTGCGAAACTGCTTGGTTTGCATATGCGTCATTTTACGCTGTAGATTGTCATTAGAATTTATCCCTACCCAATTTACAGGCGCAAAAGGGGCTGATCCCATAAAAAACTTAATCGCTAATTCCCAATGCTCGATGAGACCTTCATCGTGATTATGCAAAATCAAATCTAGTTCGCCAGTCGTCTGCTTGCCGTTGTACAACTGTACGTTATTAGCGAGCGTTTCGTATGGATGCAACTTGCGCGCAAACCCATCCTCTAACCAAAATGACAATAACCCCTCGAAATGAAAACCCAAGCGGTTAGGACTCGGACGCGTCAGTAAATAGCGGGTCAGATCCTGATAAGCATTGGTAGTATCTAGCTCTTCTAAACGCTGCTCATACGCCTCAAACTGCTGCTGCCAAAAGCTTGCACTATGTACCGATACGATATGCGTATTCTGATGCTGTGCAAAGTCCAACCACTCTGTTAAGACATTAGGGCACGCCAGCACATAAGCCAAATCGCGTACATAAGGCCGCTGATAAGCTTCCCAAGGTGCATAGTTGGTATGAGTTGCGAGAGTGGCGGGGCGTAGCGTGCTAAGCTCAAACATAGATTAAACCAGTGTAAACGTAAAGTATTTACCCTAGCTGCTCACTTGCTAAAAGTCTATAGTCAATCGTACTATGTTAAGATTGAGACCATCTGGCAGCACATGCTCTGTCGACTATGAAACATAAATCAAATAATAATGAGGATTGAACTATGAAATACCTTTTGCAAATCGATTTTCCATATAGTGGCCCTTTTGGCAATGCGTTCTTTGAATCGATGAAAGAGCTCGCTGAAGACATCGCAAACGAGAATGGTCTAGTCTATAAGCTATGGACAGAAAATGAAGAAACGCAAGAAGCGGGCGGCATCTACGTGTTTGACAACTTAGATGATGCCAACAGATACCTTGCCAAACATACCGAGCGTTTAGAGTCTTTTGGCTTTACAGATATTAAGTCTAAAACTTTTGAAATTAACGAAGCGCTGAGTGCGATTACTAAAGCGTCTGTATGATAATTGATGAAAAGTCATGAAAAAAAAGCCAACCATTGAAAGCAATGATTGGCTTTTTTATTGTATTATTATGTTTGGTCGGAACGGCAGGATTTGAACCTGCGACCACTACACCCCCAGTGTAGTGCGCTACCAGACTGCGCTACGCCCCGAATGACTGACTATTTTACGCAAAATCGTACGTATTGCAAGAGCTATTTATTTTGCTCGATTTTTACAACACCATTCTACGTATCATAGTCAGCATAACTACTTCGCCGTTCACTTTAACCCAATAGTTCTTTTAGGATTTGGTTTACTTGCTGAGGGTTAGCACTACCGCGGCTGGCTTTCATCACTTGTCCGACGAGACCATTAAAGGCTTTTTCTTTACCGCCGCGATATTCTTCCACCATGGCTTGATTCTTAGCAATGACTTCTTCTACCATGGCTTTGATAGCGCCAGTATCCGTTTCTTGCTTAAGACCTTTTTCTTCAATGATTTTATCTGCTGCATCATCATCGTTGCCGCCTTCGCGCTCATACAGAGCGCTAAAGACTTTCTTAGCCAATTTACCAGACAGCGTATCGTCTTTGATACGCGCTAGCATGCCAGCCAATTGCTTGGCGCTGATAGGGGAGTCGATGATGTCTTTATCATCTTTATTCAGTGCACCGAGTAAGTCGCCCATGACCCAGTTAGCCGCCATCTTCGCATCTTGCTGACCCACTTCAGCGACGACATCTTCAAAGTAATCGGCAAGCTGACGGCTACCAGTCAAGATACGTGCGTCGTACTCTGACAGCCCAAGCGCTTCTTCAAAACGTGCGCGACGTACAACAGGTAGCTCAGGCATGGCAGCTTTAATCGCATCGACAGTATGTTGCTCGATACGTACAGGCAGCAAATCAGGATCAGGGAAATAGCGATAATCGTTGGCATCTTCTTTGGTACGCATGGTGCGAGTTTCATCGCGCTCTGGATCATAAAGCATCGTTGCCTGCACGACTTTACCGCCGTCTTCAATGATGTCTATTTGACGTTCGATTTCACGATTGATGGCACGTTCGATAAAGCGGAACGAGTTTAGATTTTTGAGTTCAGTACGTGTGCCCAATTCTGCACCAGGCTCGCGCACAGAGACGTTACAGTCACAGCGGAATGATCCTTCTGCCATGACCGCATCTGAGATACCTAGCCACGTGACCAGCTGATGAATGGCTTTGATATAGGCCAGTGCTTCATGAGCTGAGCGCATATCAGGCTCAGAGACGATTTCGATTAATGGCGTACCAGCACGGTTCAAATCCACACCTGTCATACCATCGACAGCATCGTGTACTGACTTACCAGCGTCTTCTTCTAAATGCGCGCGAGTGATGCCCATACGTTTAGGGTATTCGTTTTTCTCGCCTTCATTGACGATGACATCGATATAACCTTCGCCAACGATAGGGTTGGCCATTTGGGTGATTTGATAGCCTTTAGGCAAGTCAGGATAAAAGTAGTTTTTACGGTCAAAGGTATTAAATAGACCCAGCTCAGCATTGACGCCGATACCGAATTTCAGCGCACGATCGACCACGCCAGCATTTAGAACTGGAAGGACACCAGGCAAGCCTAAATCTACGATACTGGCTTGGCTGTTTGGCTCATGACCAAAGTCAGTCGGTGCACTGGAAAATATTTTACTTTCCGTATTCAACTGGCAGTGAATTTCAATACCGATGACCACTTCATAACCATCGACGAACAGCTCTTTACGAACCTCATGTTCGCGGGCGGCATTATTATCAGTAGTAGTTGCTGTGTTCATTATACCGTCTCCTTCGCGATGGTAGAGTGTTGCAAATGATGGTCGGTGTGCTGCTGGAATAGATGCGCAGTGGCCAACAGCTTGCTTTCTTGCCAATACTGACCGATCAATTGTAAGCCAACAGGCAAGCCTTCAGACGTCAGACCAACAGGCTGACTGAGCGCTGGTAGACCGGCTAAGTTAACACCGATGGTATAGACATCGCCCAAATACATCGTTGCAGGGTCAAGATCTTCAGCGAGCTTATAAGCAGCGGTTGGTGCCGTTGGGCTGGCGATGACATCACAGTTGGCAAAGGCGTCTTCGAAGTCTTTGACGATTAAGCGACGTATTTTTTGTGCTTTAGTATAATAAGCATCAAAATAACCAGCAGATAGCGCGTAAGTACCGGTCAAGATACGGCGCTGTACTTCAGGGCCAAAGCCTTCAGAGCGTGAGCGCGTATATAGATCGATAAGGTCGGTTGGGTTTTCACAGCGATAACCAAAGCGTACACCATCGAAGCGCGATAGGTTCGAAGAGGCTTCAGCAGGGGCGAGCATATAATAAGTCGCCAGCGTGATATCAGGGTCAGTGATATTCACTTCCACAATCGTCGCGCCCAACTCTTCATATTTCTTTAGCGCAGCACGTACGGTGGTTTCTACTTCAGCGTCAAGCCCTTTGCTAAAGTATTCTTTAGCGACACCAATGCGTAGACCAGCAAATGGCTTATCACCAGCAGCGGCTTCTGCGTCATTGAGATCTTGCACGTAGTCAGGCATATCATGCTTGATAGAAGTTGCATCGCGTGGATCGTGACCAATCATTGGTTGTAATAGGTAGGCACAATCTTTGGCGCTACGACCCATGCTGCCAGCTTGGTCAAGACTTGAGGCGTAGGCAATCATACCAAAACGTGACACACGGCCATAAGTCGGTTTGATGCCTGTTAAGCCGCAAAATGAAGCAGGTTGACGAATAGAGCCACCGGTATCACTACCGGTTGCCACTGGCACAAAACCTGCGGCAACAGCAGCGGCACTACCACCAGATGAGCCACCCGGAACACGTTCTAAATCCCAAGGGTTTTGTACGGTTCCGTAGTATGAGCTGCTGTTATCTGAGCCCATTGCAAACTCATCCATATTGAGCTTACCAAGGCTAATCATGCCCGCTTTATCAATGTTAGAAACAATAGTAGCGTTATAAGGTGAGACGAAGTTATGTAGCATCTTTGAGCCACAAGTCGTCAGCACACCTTGAGTACAAAATATGTCTTTATGCGCCATTGGAACGCCCAATAAGCGTCTTTTATCACCTTGTGCGCGCATCTCGTCAGCTGCCTGTGCCTGTGCACGAGCAGTTTCAGAGGTATGAGTGATAAAGCTATTAATCTTGCTATCTAGTGCGTCTATGCGCTTGATGTAATGTTCGGTCAGCTCAAGGCTGCTAAATTGTTTGTCTTGCAAGCCAGTAATAAGCTGCTCGGTACTTAATAGATGAAGTTCAGACATAGGGTGTCGTCCGTCAAAATGTTAATAGCATAAAATAGGATAAAATAAAGGCACAAATAAAGAGAACAAATTATTCAATCACTTGTGGTACCAGATACAAGCCGCCTTCAACAGCAGGCGCGACTGATTGGTTGCGTTCGCGGTTGATGTCGTGTTTGGCAACGTCAGCACGCAACTCTTGGCAAACCTCATGGATGTTTGATAATGGTTTGATATCAGTTGTATCAACATTACCCAAGGTTTGCATGAGTTTTAATACCTTGCTGATATCGTCGGCGTAACTGCTGGCGGTATTCTCATCAACACCTAAACGGGCAAGGTTGGCAACTTCTAATATTTCTTCACGGCTGACGGTGTTGTCAGACGATGCTGGTTGCTGTGACATAGTTTCTCCAATAAAGGACAGTTTTTGTTAGAGTAGATTGGTAACTATTATAATAGGTGGTTATTAATAAATGACTACCGATAATAGATGACTAATAAAAATAAGATTGTTTATAGAGTTGGCTTATTATAAAGCATCTGACCCAAGTTTACAGAGCAGGCCGCATGATTGATGCAGAATATCAACCAAGATAGAATGATTTGCAAAACTGACCGTATAGTTAATGTTTCATTTCTAATTGCTTACCCATTACCTGCTGAAATACGTTACAGTATGCACCTGCTGCTAAGCAAAATTCTCTGCTGCCGCTAGAGCCTTGTTAGTTATTGAATTAAATGATGTTTCATTAAGTCGAATGGCATTGACTGCTATTTCAAATTTTGTAACAACTTTTAGCGTCTTAGACCAAAATCCTGACGTACTGATGCAAATATCTGTGTTTTTTTTGAGCCAAATCGGTATAATTTAGCTCAGTTTTTTCATTTCATCATTATTGCTTAGGTTTGACTTGTTGCGAGCTGCCATTTTCGCCACAAATAATGTCTATCGACGACCTGCTCAACACTGACGAGTAACACCTCAGTCAATCTCATTCGCCTCATTCGTAAGACGCTGGATATATTAGTCATGAACCTGTTTGGATTTTTATCAAATAATATCGCTATCGACCTCGGTACTGCGAACACCCTAATCTTTATTCCTAATAAAGGCGTCGTACTTGACGAGCCTACGGTGGTCGCGTTACGAAGTAATCGTACTCAAAACCCTACCGTCGCAGCTGTTGGTATCGATGCTAAGCAGATGCTTGGTCGTACGCCAGCCAATATCACAGCGATTCGTCCATTAAAAGACGGCGTGATTGCGGATTTTGAAGTGACACAAAAGATGCTGAAGCATTTTATCACTAAGGTAAAAGCCAAGCGTTTTATGGCAGAGCCTAATGTCGTGGTTTGTGTTCCTTGTAAGTCTACTCTGGTTGAACGAAAGGCCATTCGTGAAGCGGTATCATCAGCAGGCGCTAATAAAGTATTGTTGCTAGAAGAGCCAATGGCAGCGGCTATCGGTGCTGGCATGCCAGTACATGAAGCCAGTGGTTCAATGGTGGTCGATATCGGTGGTGGCACCACTGAGATTGCCGTTATCGCCTTGTCAGGTTGCGTCTACGCGGAGTCGATTCGTATCGGTGGCGATATGTTTGACGAAGCCATCATTACTCACGTACGCCGTACCCATGGTTGCGTGATTGGTGAGACGACTGCTGAACGTATCAAGCAAGAAGTAGGCTCTGCATTAAACGAAGACAGCCAGTTAGAAGTGGAGGTTCGCGGTCGTAGCATGGCAGAAGGCGTGCCAAAAACCTTTACGGTTAATTCAGAAGAAGTGCAAAAAGCGCTAAGTGATCCATTAAGCGGTATCGTCAGTGCGGTAAAAGCGGCACTGGAGCAGACGCCGCCTGAGCTATCATCAGATATCGCAGAGCGCGGAATTGTCTTAACGGGTGGCGGTGCGCTACTACGTGACTTAGATAAGCTCATCTCAAAAGAGACAGGCCTACCTGTGACTGTCGCAGAAGATCCATTAACCTGCGTTAGTCGTGGTGGTGGTATTGCGCTTGATTTTATCAATAACAAAAGCTTGAACATGATTTTTGTTTAAGCGGCTTTGAGCGAAGTTGTATCGTTTTTGAGAGTCCACGATGCTTAGCTACGACTAAGATGAAACATCGGGTTATAAAGATATGAAATTAAAGGTAGCCAGTTGCGCTGCCTTTAATTATATTCATTCATGCGACTATCCAGTAGTGGCTACTGCTTATTTTAGATCCTCTTTATACCCTCTATATTAGACAATTTATGATTCCAAGTATTTTTGCGCGCCGGCCGTTATCACTTCGCAAGACTGCTATTGTATTGATAGTGGCTTCGATATTGATGTGGTTTGATAGCAAAAATGCCGGATGGTTTAACCCAGTACGCAATACCAGCCATGCAGCGATGCAGCCGATTTACGAGCTGTCTTTATTACCAAGTTACGCCAAGCACTGGGCAAGTGGTAGCTTACAGTCAAAAGAAGCATTGCGCCGCGAAAACATGCAATTAAAGTCGCAGCTTATTCACGCGCAAGCCAAACTCCAGCAGCAAGATTATATCTTGGCACAAAATGCTCGCCTCCAAGGTATCTTGTCGACCACAAAACCTGAGCAGTTCGATCTCAATTTGGCACAAGTCATCGGTACCGATACCAATTTACTCAGACAAATTGTGGTACTCAATAAAGGTGCACAAGACGGCGTGCAAGTCGGGCAAACGGTCATCGACGAAGACGGTATTTTAGGGCAGATTATCAACGTTTATCCCAATACCAGTCGCTTGTTATTGATTACCGATGAGCAGCAGTCAGTAGCTGTGACGGTCAAGCGTACTGGTCAACGTGCTATTGTCACTGGCCAAGGCATACCAAGCTCTTTAAGTCTAAATTATGTCTTCAAAACCTCAGACGTGCGCGTTGGTGATGAGCTGGTCTCATCAGGGTTGGGCGGCCGTATTCCTGCAGGCTACCGCGTCGGTCGTATCGCTCATGTTGCAGACACGCAAGCGGACAACTTTAGAAGTATAGAGGTGACGCCCGCTGCCAACTTTATCGATAATGCTTATGTGTTGGTACTACAGGACAAACTGATAAATAAAAATAACACCGTCATCAATTAGCAATTATAAAAAAATGATAGAGTAATCCTAGGCACCTACTCGCTAGACTGTGTTGTCACTGGCTATAACTTTGCTGTTCTACAGACGCTAATCTGTTCATTCTTATATCAACCAACAAACCATATAATAGCAGCCGCTACTACTCGCTAAGGTAAGTACCCATGTCGTATCCTGATTCTGAGAATGCAACGGTACTATTGATTGCGGTCATTATTGTAAGCTTTGTCCTTGCCTCCTCACTCAGCGTCTACCCCTTAAGTCCTAGCATGGCGACCCTGCGGCCCATGGTAATGATGATGGTGTTGGTATTTTGGCTACTCTTTCAGCCGCGCTATGTTGGTATCTTTACCGCATTTACCATTGGCTTGATTGCTGATCTATTAATGGATACACATTTAGGACAGCAAGCCTTTGCCGCTGTCGTCAGCGCCTTTTTTATCAAGATTACCAGTATTTATATTAGGCAATTAAATACCATTAGTGCATGGGTGATAGCCAGTCTAAGTTTGCTGATATTTCAGCTGACCTTATGGGTACTACAGATGTTTATTCAAAACACCTTTATCGCCCAATCTGCCTTGTCGCTATTGATGAGCATCATCAGCTGGCCTCTGGTGCTTTTAGTGTTGCGCAAGTTTGCTCGTTGATGCTTGCTTAGTCATGGCCACTTTTTTGTCATGATAATTGCTACTCCAAACAACTGATTCTACAGATAGCTGCTTTTGCTGATCATAAGCCTAACCCTCCCGTGATTAACAGCGTGCAAATATAAATATATAAAATAAGAGAATAGCGATGGAACTCATTTTAGCATCTGGCTCGCCGCGTCGCCGTGAGCTATTAAAAAGAGCGCAATTGGATTTTACGACTTTAAGCGTCGATATCGATGAAACACCGTATGACAATGAAACACCCAAAGATTATATCGAGCGTATGGTCGCGACCAAAGCCGAGGCGGCGATACAAAAGCTGAATGACACGACTGTTATCGATTCAAGTAAAGATTCTGAGTCGCTTATTATTTTGACATCCGATACCATTGGGGTATTGCCAGATGGGCAGACCGTGTTAGTCAAACCCATTGACCGTGAGCACGCTTATGAGATGTGGCAGCAAATGTCTGATAACGTTCACGAAGTATGGACAGCAGTTCAAGCTACCCAAGTACAGTTAATGCCTAACGAGGCTAAGCTTGTCAATCAGCAAACGAGTCAGCCAAACCTTGAAGCAACGCTTCAAAAAGTAAATCAGAAACAAATTACTGAGCGTACAGACGTCAGGTTTATTCCCCTAACTAGAGAGATGATGAGTGAGTATTGGGAAACTGGCGAACCTGCGGATAAAGCGGGTGGTTATGGCATTCAGGGCTTAGGTGCTGCCTGGGTAAGCCGCATTAATGGCAGCTATACCAATGTCGTTGGCTTACCGCTTTCACAAACATTGGCGCTTATTAGAGAGATGCAAGATAAAGATAGCCAATAGGGTGGAGCCGAGGTTGTCAATTCACTAGAAATGAGTGGCTAGCCCTTATGCACATAATGACACGGTAGGGTAATGGGCAAGAGCAAGGTGCATTTGTTACACTGTAAGCCTAATAGACGATGAACGTCTAACAAGAAAGCTGAGAGATAAGAGAAAACATTATGTCCGAAGAGCTGCTGATTAATATTAGTCCAATGGAGTCCCGCGTTGCTGTGCTAGACAACGGGATTTTGGGCGAGATTTATATTGAACGTCATCATAAACTGGGTTTGGTTGGTAATATCTATCTAGGCACAGTCGTACGTGTATTACCGGGCATGCAAGCGGCTTTCGTTGATATCGGTCAGTCACGGACAGCGTTTTTACATGTCAATGATATGCAGCGTGAGCCGCGTGCCGCAGCAGATAACAAAAACAAAATAGTTGACGTTAGCACTAAAGAGGAAAGTGTCAATACAGGCAACGCTGATATATTGGATACTGCGGATAGCTTGGCAGTCACACCGCCTGTGGTCAGTGCGCAAAGCACTGAGGTTGTTCCGGTCTCTAAGACACTTATCCAACATCGTTTGCATGAAAGCCAACGTATTCTTGTGCAAGTTACCAAAGATCAGCTGGGCAGCAAGGGCGCTCGCTTAACCACCAATATCTCACTACCGTCACGTTACTTGGTTTATCTGCCATCGAGTGACCACATCGGTATATCGCAGCGTATCGATGGTGAAGAAGAGCGTACGCGTTTAAAGACAGAGCTTACGAGTTTGATGCAGACCGTCAATCTAAAGGGTGGTCTCATTGCGCGTACCGCTGCTGAACGTGTGCCGGTTGATAAGCTTGAAGAGGATATTTATTATCTGCTGCAGCTGTGGCGAACTATTTGTGCACGTCGTCAAGAGATTAATCATCATCAAAGCTCAGAGTTGATTTATCAGGAGCTCTCACTGCCACTGCGCTCTATTCGAGACCTAGTACATGCTGGTACTGAAAAGGTTATTATTGATAACACCCAGATATATGAGCAAGTAAGATATTTTGCCAAAGAGTTTGTGCCATTTGTTTATGATCGCATCGTTCACTACACGGCAGAGCAATCACTCTTTGATGTACACCGTGTTGAAGATGACTTACGCGATGCCTTGAAGCGCCGCGTCGACCTAAAGTCGGGCGGTTATCTCATTATCGATCAAACCGAAGCGATGACGACGATAGATGTCAATACAGGCTCGTTTGTCGGTGGTCGCTCACTAGAAGATACGGTTTATAAGACCAACCTCGAAGCCACTCATGCCATTGCTCGTCAATTACGCCTGCGCAACCTAGGCGGCATTATTATCCTAGACTTTATCGATATGCTTGAGCAGCAACACAAAGACGATGTGCTTGAAAGCTTACAGTCGCAACTGACGCAAGATTATGCCAAGACCAAAATCACCCAAGTCAGTGAGCTTGGCTTGGTAGAGATGACCCGTAAACGTACCCGTGAATCGCTCGGTCAGCAGCTGTGTGAACCGTGTTCGACCTGTCAAGGACGCGGCTTTGTCAAAACAGCCGAGACAGTTTGCTTCGAGATATTTCGCGAAATTATGCGCTGCGCTCGTACCTACAACTCGCCTAAAAAGTTTACTGTCGTGGCTCACGCAGCGGTCATTGACTTGCTGCTGACGTCAGAGTCGGATACTGTGGCAGATTTGGAGTATTTACTGGGTAGGGTCATTACCTTTGACGTTGAAAATCTTTATACCCAAGAGCAATATGATATTGTTTTAGACTGAAATCTTACCGAATAGTTGATAACTTATAATTAGTAAAATGAGTTGTTTATAAAGCGTAATATCTTGAATCACCATAGATATTGCTCTTGCAATGAACAAAATACTATGTATAATATACACCACTGAATTATATATGCGCAGCCAATAAAACAGCTGGCGCTATGACAGCTAGAGCATCGTTTCTAGCACTATTTCATTATGCCTTTGCTGCTTTCCAATAAATAGGAGGGTTGGCGGGGCTTTAAACTATTTTGCTTTTAGCACGCTGCTGGTTCTCTCGAAGAACAGATTCTGTAAAGAATGGGAAGCCGCTTGAAGTAAATCTTTAACCAAACGGCTTTTGATCATAATCTTGCAGCGCAAGAATGACAAAGGCCCATATTAGGAGCTTGCTGGCATGGCTAACCAGAGAATCCGTATCCGTCTCAAGTCATTTGATCATCGTCTGATTGATCAGTCGGCCCAAGAGATTGTCGATACTGCAAAGCGCACCGGTGCGCAAGTTTGTGGTCCTGTACCGTTGCCGACTCGCATTGAGCGTTTCAACGTTCTAACCTCACCACACGTTAACAAAGACGCTCGTGACCAGTACGAAATCCGTACCCACAAGCGTATGGTTGATATCGTTCAACCTACTGACAAAACTGTGGACGCGCTAATGAAATTAGATTTAGCGGCGGGTGTTGACGTTCAAATTGCTTTGGGTTAATGCACATTACACACCCAACCCATTAATATAAGATATAAAGAGGTCTAAAATGGCGATCGGTTTAGTCGGTAAAAAATGCGGCATGACCCGTGTCTTCACTGAAACAGGCGCATCTATCCCTGTAACAGTGGTTGAGGTCGATGCAAACCGCATTACTCAAGTAAAAAATACTGATGTAGATGGTTATCAAGCCATCCAAATCACCACAGGTACCCGTCGTGACAGCCGCGTAACAGCCGCACAAAAAGGTCACTTCGCGAAAGCTGGCGTTGCAGCTGGTCGTGGTGTTTGGGAATTTCGTGTCAATGATAGCGATCTTGAAGGTCGTGAGATTGGCGGTGAGATCCTAGCTGACTTGTTCGAACAAGGTCAGATGGTTGATGTCACAGGACAAAGTAAAGGTAAAGGCTTTCAAGGCGGCGTGAAGCGTCATAACTTCAGCATGCAAGATGCCACCCATGGTAACTCAGTATCTCACCGTGCGCTTGGTTCAACTGGTCAGAACCAGTCACCAGGTAAAGTCTTCAAAGGCAAAAAAATGCCAGGTCAGATGGGTAACAAACGCGTTACTGTTCAGGGCCTAGAAGTGATATCAGTAGATGCCGAGAAAGGGTTAATTGTCATCAAGGGTGCTATCCCAGGTGCCACCGGTGGCGATGTCATCGTACGTCCGTCAGTCAAAGCCTAAGCAAGGGGATTAACGTGGATTTAAAAACAGTTACAGGTGCGGCGGTTGAGCTTTCTGATACGGCTTTTGGTCGTGAATTCAACGAAGCATTAGTGCATCAAGTCGTCACCGCATATCTTGCTGGTGCTCGCCAAGGTACACGTGCGCAAAAAACCCGTGCCGAAGTTTCTGGCGGTGGCATTAAGCCATGGCGCCAAAAAGGTACTGGTCGCGCTCGTGCAGGCTCTATTCGTAGCCCAATCTGGCGTTCTGGTGGTCGTGCATTCGCTGCAAAACCACAAGATTGGTCACAAAAAGTAAACCGTAAAATGTATCGCGGTGCTATGCAGTGCATCCTAGCCGAATTGATTCGTCAAGATCGTTTGATCTTGGTTGAAGAGCTAAGTATTTCTGCACCTAAGACCAAAGAGCTGATCGCAAAGTTGAATGATTTAGGCGCACCTCGTGCACTAATCGTCACCAAAGAAGTTGACGAAAACTTATACTTAGCTGCTCGCAACATCCCACACGTCAATGTACTTGGTACAAACGAAGTGGATCCAGTGAGCTTGATTGCTTTTGACAAAGTAATCATGTCAGTTGAAGCTGCGAAACAATTTGAGGAAGCACTAGCATGAATAACGCAAGACTTTATCAGGTCTTAAGAGGACCTGTATTCTCAGAAAAATCTCAAATGCTTGGCGACTCACTTGGTGTACAGGTATTTAAAATTGATTCTAATGCTACTAAGCTAGAAGTCAAAAAAGCAGTTGAGATGATGTTTGAAGGCGTTGAAGTTTTAAAAGTAAACACTTTGAATGTTAAAGGTAAGACAAAGCGTTTTGGTAAGAGCATCGGCCGTCGTAATGATTATAAAAAAGCCTATGTTACCTTAAAAGCTGGTCAAGATGTACAAATGGCTGATGCTGGTGAAGAAGTAGCGAATACTACTGATTCTACTAGTGAAACAGCGAACAACGAATAAGGATTACACTCATGCCTATCGTAAAAGCAAAGCCAACATCACCAGGCCGTCGTTTTGTTGAAAAAGTGGTGCATCCACACCTTTACAAAGGTCGTCCTTATGCAGCGCTTCTCGAATCAAAAAGTAAGTCAGGTGGTCGTAACAATAATGGCCGTATAACTACTCGCCATATTGGTGGTGGTCATAAGCAACATTATCGTATTATCGATTTCAAACGTACTAAAGATAATATTCCAGCAACGGTAGAGCGTATCGAATACGATCCTAACCGTACTGCACATATTGCATTACTTAAGTACGCTGATGGCGAACGTCGTTACATCATTGCTGCTAAAAAACAAGCAGTTGGTGATACAGTAATGTCAGGTGAAAACTCTCCAATTCGTCCAGGTAACTGTTTACCGCTGAAAAACATCCCATTGGGTACTGTGATTCACAATATCGAATTAAAAATCGGTAAAGGTGCACAGATGGCTCGTTCTGCGGGTGCCAGCGTTCAGCTACTAGGTCGTGACGGTATCTACGCAATCCTACGTATGCGTTCAGGCGAAACTCGCCGTGTACACGTAAATTGCCGTGCTGTTATTGGTGAAGTATCTAACACTGAAAACAACTTGAAATCACTTGGTAAAGCCGGTGCTTCACGTTGGCGCGGTGTTCGTCCTTCTGTTCGTGGTGTCGCTATGAACCCGGTTGATCACCCACATGGTGGTGGTGAAGGTCGTAACAAAGGTCGCCATCCTACTAGCCCTTGGGGTCAGAAGTCTAAAGGACTTAAAACGCGTCATAATAAGCGTACTGACAACATGATCATCCGCCGTCGCGCCAAGAAGAAATAAAGGAAGAACTTCATGCCTCGTTCATTGAAAAAAGGTCCATTCATAGACGCGCACTTGTTTGCCAAAGTTGAGAATGCATTAGACACCAACTCACGCAAGCCAATTAAGACTTGGTCGCGCCGCTCGATGATTCTGCCACAAATGGTTGGCCTAACTTTATCTGTTCACAACGGCCGTACTCATGTACCGGTTATCGTGAGCGAGCAGATGGTTGGTCATAAACTAGGTGAATTTGCCCCGACTCGTACGTATCGTGGTCATGGCATTGACAGAAAAGCTAAGAAATAAGGTGCTTACCATGGAAGTAACTGCAAAATTACGCGGTGCCGCCATATCGGCACAAAAAGTTAGACTCGTTGCTGATGAAGTTCGTGGCAAATCTATTGAGCGTGCTTTGGATATCCTAACGTATAGCAATAAAAAAGGCGCTGTCTATGTTAAGAAATGTCTTAACTCAGCCATCGCCAATGCCGAACACAACAACGGTTTAGATATCGATACGCTTAAAGTATCAACTATCTACGTTGATGAAGGCATTACGCTAAAACGTATCCTACCACGTGCCAAAGGTCGCGCTGATCGTATCAGTAAGCGTACTTGTCACATCACTATAAAGGTAGGAGAATAAGTTATGGGTCAAAAAGTACATCCAATCGGAATTCGTCTTGGTGTTGTAAAAAAGCATAACGCAAACTGGTATGCTAACCCTAAACAATACTCAGAATACCTCATCAACGACATTCAAGTTCGTGAGTATCTACGCAAAAAGCTAGACAACGCTATGATCAGTAACATCATGATCGAGCGTCCTACTGGCGCTGCTAAGATTACCATCGCCACTGCGCGTCCTGGTATTGTTATCGGTAAAAAAGGCGAAGATATCGAAAGACTTCAAAAAGAATTGACCAAAATTATGGGCGTACCTGCTCAGGTCAACATTGAAGAAATCACATCACCTGATCTTGATGCTCGTTTAGTAGCAGAGGGTATCGCTAGCCAGCTTGAGCGTCGTGTTATGTTCCGTCGTGCGATGAAACGCGCCGTACAGAACAGCATGCGTTCAGGTGCTAAAGGTATCAAAGTTGAGCTGTCTGGCCGTCTTGGCGGTGCTGAGATTGCTCGTACTGAATGGTACCGTGAAGGTCGTGTGCCACTGCATACACTCCGTGCTGATATTGACTATGCGTCAATTCGTGCAGAGACAACTTACGGCACCATCGGTGTTAAAGTTTGGATTTTCCGTGGCGAAATCCTTGACGGTATGAATAGCGTTTATAATCCCGTCAAAGAAGAGCAGACGCGTGCGCCAAAACGCCGTGGTCGTGGAAACCGTCGAAACTCAGACAGAGGTTAAACTATGTTACAGCCAAAACGTACCAAGTTTCGTAAAATGCACAAAGGTCGTAACACTGGGCTAGCTCATCGTGGAAGCACCGTTGCATTCGGACAAATTGGTCTAAAATCATTGACTCGCGGTCGTATGACAGCACGTCAAATTGAAGCAGCACGTCGTACCATCACTCGTAAAATTAAGCGTGGCGGTAAGATTTGGATTCGTGTATTCCCTGACAAACCAATCACCAATAAGCCATTAGAAGTACGTATGGGTAAAGGTAAAGGTCCAGTCGAGTATTGGGTATGCGAAATCAAACCTGGTAAAGTGCTATATGAAATTGAAGGGGTACCAGAAGAGCTTGCACGTGAAGCTTTCACGCTTGCTGCAGCAAAACTGCCCTTTAAAACTACCATTGTTAAGCGGACGATAATGTAATGAAGATCAGTGAATTACGTGATAAATCATTAGAAGAACTGACCCAGTTACTTGATGAAAAGCAACTTGATGCTTTCCGTATTCGTATGGCTAAAGCAACTGGTCAGTTGGGTAATACCCATGAAGTTAGAGCCAATCGTCGTACGATTGCCCAGCTTCAGACTTTGATTAACGAGAAACAACGAGGCGACTCATGAGCGATAACAATCAAACAGCTACCAATGCTAGCGTATTGACAGGACGAGTTGTCAGCGACAAGATGGACAAGTCCATCACAGTTTTGATTGAGCGCCTGGTTCGTCATCCTTTATATGGCAAGCAGCTTCGTCGTTCTACAAAAATCAAAGCCCATGATGAGAATAACGTTTGCCAACAAGGCGACCTTGTCCGCATCAAAGAAACGCGTCCAATCTCAAAAACTAAGTCATGGACTTTGGTTGATGTGGTTGAAAAAGTAGAAAAAATCTAAGTAAATTGCATTAAAAGCCAGAAGCTGTTAAAATAGCCGCCTTTTTAAGGATGCTGATTGCGCCGAGCGTATATCACTCACATTAAGAGTAAGTCGCGGTTATTTATATTAAAAAATGCCGTCTACTCATACTGTGCTAGCGGCAGCAACTGGTTTTTATTGCTCATACGTGTGGAGTAACGCTATGATTCAGGTTGAGTCAATGCTGGAAGTTGCAGACAATAGCGGTGCAAGGCGAGTTCAGTGCATTAAAGTACTGGGTGGTTCTCATCGTCGTTATGCATCAGTTGGCGACATTATTAAAGTAACGGTTAAAGAAGCCATTCCGCGTGGTCGTGTAAAGAAAGGCGACGTGATGAATGCTGTAGTTGTACGTACCAAAAAAGGCGTTCGTCGTCCAGATGGTTCTGTTCTGCGTTTTGATGACAATGCTGCGGTATTGTTGAACCAAAACAAAGCACCGATTGCAACTCGTATTTTTGGACCGGTAACTCGTGAACTACGTGGTGATCAGTTTATGAAAATTGTATCACTAGCACCAGAAGTATTGTGAGGTAATCCATGTCAAAATTACGTAAAGGCGATACAGTTATCGTGATTGCTGGTAAAGATAAAGGCAAGCAAGGTACTGTACAAGCTGTAAAAAATGATCGTATTAAAGTAGAAGGCATTAATATTGTCACTAAACATCAGAAGCCAAATCAGGCGACTGGCGTTGAAGGTGGTATTGTTAAGCAAGAAGCTTTTCTGCATATCTCAAATGTCGCAATTTTAAATGCGCAAACCCAAAAAGCTGATCGTATTACTTATCAGTTCGGCGAAGACGGCAAAAAACAACGCGTCTATCGTTCGAACGGTGAAGTAGTGGCGACTGCGTAAGACACTAAGGGTGTAATGGTAATGGCAAGATTAAAATCTTTATATAACGATGAACTAAAGCAGCAAATCAAAGAAGAACTTGGTTTGGCGAATGTGATGCAGGTGCCTAAAATCACTAAAATCACACTAAACATGGGTGTAGGCGGCGCGTCTCAAGACAAGAAAATCCTTGAAGGTGCTGTGGCTGATATGACCGCTATTGCGGGTCAAAAACCTGTTGTCACCAAAGCGCGTAAATCAGTTGCTGGCTTTAAGATTCGTGAAGAATGGCCAATTGGCTGTAAAGTAACGCTACGCGGTGAGCAAATGTACGAATTTTTAGATCGTCTCATTGCCATTGCAATTCCTCGTATTCGTGATTTCCGCGGTTTTTCACCTAAAGCCTTTGACGGACGTGGTAACTACTCATTGGGTATCAAAGAACAAATCGTATTCCCAGAAGTAGATTTTGATAAGATTGATCGTATCCGTGGTATGGATGTGACAATCACCACGTCAGCTGGTAATGATGAAGAAGGTCGTGCGTTGCTTAAAGCATTCGGCTTCCCATTTAAATAAGGTAAAGACGTTATGGCAAAGAAGAGCATGATTAACCGCGAATTAAAGCGCGAAAAAATGGTTGCTAAGTATGCTGAAAAGCGTATCAAGCTAAAAGAAACTATCAGTGATATGAATGCAACTGACGAAACTCGTATGGAAGCGATGTTAGAGCTACAAGCTTTACCACGCAATGCATCACCAGTACGTCTGCGCAATCGTTGTGCTATCACCGGTCGTCCTCACGGTTACTTCCGCAAGTTTGGCTTATCACGCAATATGCTGCGTGAGCGTGTCATGCAAGGCGATGTGCCTGGTGTTCGTAAAGCAAGCTGGTAAGGAGTAACTATATGAGTATGCAAGATACCGTTGGGGATATGCTAACCCGTATTCGTAACGCACAAATGGCTAACAAAGTATCGGTAGCAATGCCGAGCTCTAAATTACGCAAATCAATTGCTGATTTGCTAGTTAGCGAAGGTTATGTGGCTAGCGCTGTTGTTACTGAAGAAGACAACAACAAAGCGACACTTACTATTGAATTGAAATACTTCGAAGGCAAAGCTGTCATCGAAACTATCCAACGTTTTAGCCGTCCTGGTTTACGCCAGCATCGCGGTAAAGACGCTATCCCTACTGTTAAGCAAGGTATGGGTGTTGCTATCGTATCTACCAGTCAAGGCATCATGAGCGATCGTGCTGCACGCGCTGCTGGTATCGGTGGTGAAGTCGTCGCATTCGTTGCCTAATTAGTATTTACTGCTTAGGTAATGAGACGATAAAGTCTACTTGAACCTTTTTAAGTCTGCTATCTGTATTAACTGATAACGGACTTAAATTAAGCTAAACATTTGATATCAATAAAATTGAGTGGTGTTTAACGGGAACAATTATGCTAAACTAGCAGGCTTTTTAGCCTGTTAGTTTTTTCGCCAATATAAAGAAGTTAATTTTTTAAGGAATATTCCTATGTCTCGTGTGGCTAAAGCCCCAGTAGCACTGCCTAGCGGCGTAAGTGTTACTCTGAACGATCGGCAGGTCGAAGTTAAAGGCAAGAACGGCACTATGTCTTTACGCCTGCATGAATTGGTCGAGCTGAAACAGGAAGATGATGCTATCATTTTCTCACCTACAGTCGATTCAAAAGAAGCTATGATGCACACAGGCACCATGCGCGCTCTGCTTAACAACTATGTTACAGGCGTAAACGAAGGCTTTGAAAGACGTCTTCAGTTAATTGGTGTTGGTTATCGTGCACAAGCTACTGGAAACAAAGTAACCTTAAACGTTGGTTACTCACATCCAGTAGAATATACGTTACCTGAAGGTGTGTCAGCTGAAACCCCAACGCAAACTGAAATCGTTTTGAAGTCAAACGATAAGCAGCAGCTTGGTCAAGCAGCGGCTAATATCCGTGGTTTCCGCCCACCTGAGCCTTATAAAGGTAAAGGTATTCGTTATAGTGACGAACATGTGATTCGCAAAGAAGCTAAGAAAAAATAAGGTGAGTTGAAATGTTTGATAAAAAAGCAGCTCGTCTACGTCGAGCAAAGAAAACACGTGCGCATATCCGTTTCTTAGGCGTCCATCGCTTAACGGTTAATCGTACGCCAAAACATATTTATGCCCAGATTATCTCTCCTAACGGTGGTGAAGTGATTGCTCAGGCATCTACCTTAGACGGCAGCTTGCGCTCTGGCGCGACTGGTAATGTTGATGCAGCAACGTCTGTGGGTCAAATGATCGCAGAACGCGCAAAAGCAGCTGGCATTACTAAAGTTGCCTTTGACCGTAGTGGTTTTAAATATCATGGTCGAGTAAAAGCTTTAGCTGAAGCTGCTCGCGAAAACGGATTGGAGTTTTAATCATGGCTAGAAATGATAAAAATGATAAAAATGAACAGACTGACGGTCTAGTAGAACGCTTAGTTACCGTTGATCGTGTTGCAAAAGTAGTTAAAGGTGGTCGCATTTTCTCATTCACTGCGTTAACTGTAGTTGGTGATGGTAATGGTCGTGTTGGTTTTGGTCGCGGTAAAGCACGTGAAGTACCAGCTGCTATTCAAAAAGCACTTGAAGCTGCTAAACGTAATATGATTACTGTTGAGCTAAATGATGCAACTTTGTATCATCCGATCAAAGCACGTCATGGTGCTAGTAAGGTCTATATGCAGCCTGCATCTGAAGGTACTGGCGTAATCGCTGGTGGCGCAATGCGTGCTGTATTAGAAGTTGCTGGTGTCAAAGATGTTTTGACTAAATGTTATGGTTCTACCAATACTGCTAACGTTGTTCGCGCAACGTTTAACGGTTTACGTGATATGTCAACTCCAGAAAAGATGGCAGCAAAACGTGGTAAATCTGTAGACGAAATCTTGGGTTAACTTAGACTAGGTGAGTTACGATGAAAAAAATGAAAGTCACTCAATTTAAATCGGGTGCCCATCGCCTAAAGAGCCACAAAGCGAGCTTGAAAGGATTGGGTTTACGCCGTATTAATCATACTGTTGTTGTAGAGGATACTCCTTCAAACCGTGGTATGGTCAATCGCGTTAACTACATGGTAAAAGTGGAGGAAGCGTAATGGGTCTTAGATTAAATGAATTATCACCAGGTGTTGGCGCAAAGAAAACTGCCCAACGTCGTGGTCGTGGTATCGGTTCAGGTCTTGGTAAGACTGGTGGTCGTGGTGTAAAAGGTCAGAAATCTCGTTCAGGTTCTAGCGTACGCTCAGGATTTGAAGGTGGTCAAATGCCTTTATATCGTCGTCTACCTAAATTTGGTTTTACCAGTAAAATGGCAATGACAACTGCTGAAGTTCGTCTGTCTGAACTGAATCAAATTGAAGGCGATGTGGTTAGCATTGAAACACTTAAAGCTGCTAACCTTATCCGTCATGATATGAAGCGTGCCCGTGTTATGTTATCAGGCGAAGTTACTAAAGCATTTACCTTCAAAGGTATCAAAGTAACTAAAGGCGCTAAGCAAGCAATCGAAGCTGCTGGTGGTAGCATCGAGGAGTAGTAACGTGTCAAAACAATCAATGTCATCGGCTGGTATACCGCTTAATCCATTCGTCTTCATACGTAAGTATGATGAGTTATGGAAGCGTTTATTATTCTTAATCGGCGCATTGATTGTTTATCGTTTAGGGTCACATATTCCAGTACCTGGTATTAATCCAGTTAACTTGGCTGATCTGTTTTCGCGCAACGAAAATACCATTCTGAGCATGTTCAACATGTTTTCAGGTGGTGCACTAGAACGTATGTCCATCATGGCACTTGGTATCATGCCATATATCTCAGCATCGATTATTGTTCAAATGATGTCTGCGGTACTGCCATCGCTTGAGGCCCTCAAGAAAGAAGGTGAAGCGGGACGACGTAAGCTAAATAAGTATACCCGTCAAGGGACACTTGCTTTAGCCCTAGTACAGTCATTAGGGATGTGTGCTGGCTTAATCAGTCAAAATCTTACTTTATCTACTGGTCTGACCTTTTATATTCCAGCGGTTACCTCATTGGTAGCTGGCGCTATGTTCTTAATGTGGCTCGGTGAGCAGATTACAGAACGTGGTGTTGGTAATGGTATCTCAATGCTCATCTTTGCGAGTATTGTGGCTGGTACGCCAGGTATGATTTCGCAGTCTATTGAACAAGTCAATCAGGGTCAGATGAACTTGATTGTACTATTTATCTTTATATTGCTCGGTATCGCGGTTACTGCTGGTATTGTTTATATTGAACGTGCTCAGCGCCGTGTACCAGTAAACTATGCGCAGAAACAGCAACAAGGTCGCAAGATATATGCTCAACAGCAATCACATTTGCCGTTGAAGCTGAACATGGCAGGGGTTATTCCCGCCATTTTTGCCAGCTCTTTGTTATTGTTTCCAGCCAGTTTAGGGCAGTGGGTAGGTCAGTCAACTGATCCTACCTTTACCCAAAAGATATTACAGAATATGGCATTGGTGTTGTCTCCAGGGCAGCCGCTATATTTGGTTCTGTTTGGTGCGATGATTATTTTCTTTTGTTATTTTTACACGGCATTGGTATTTAGTCCGCGTGAAGTGGCAGAGAACCTTAAACGCAGTGGCGCTTATATTCCAGGTATTCGCCCAGGACAACAAACTCAGCGTTACCTCGATCATGTATTAAACCGACTGACCTTTATTGGCGCGATGTATATGACGGTTATTTGTTTAATGCCAATGGTCGTGCAGTCATCGTTTGGTGTACCGTTTCAACTTGGTGGTACGTCTTTACTGATTATGGTGGTTGTGGTAATGGATTTCATCTCGCAGATTCAAGCGCATTTGATGACCCATCAATATCATGATCAGACGTTAATTCAATCGCCCACTCAACCTTAAATGAGCGGTGTGATATCTCAAGGAGCATGCTATGAAAGTTCAAGCATCAGTTAAAAAGATTTGTGGTAGCTGCAAAATCGTACGCCGTAAAGGCCGTGTACATGTTATTTGTACTGCAGAACCTCGCCACAAGCAACGTCAAGGTTAATATTTAGCATTCTAAAGTGTTAAGCTTTAGTTACTAATTAAATTAATACTTGAAAAATAACGGCGGATGGGATATCATCCGCCACTTGCCGTAGTTTATGCAAAATCTTTTATAATACCGTCAACGAATAGGCTTGTAACCAAGTCAAAGCTGCGATAATAATTATAAAAGCTTTAGTATTCACAGCAACAAATCTGAAAAATACAGCCTTATTGATAAATAACGCTTATTTTTCTTTAATGGAGAGAAATCAATGGCTCGTATTGCCGGCGTAAACATTCCGGATAATAAGCATGCTGTTATTTCACTAACTTACATCTTTGGTGTAGGTCGTACCACTGCTCAGAAAATCTTAGAAGCAGTTGGCATTGCCCCTACTACTAAAGTTAGTCAGTTAGATGATACACAGTTAGATGCTATCCGTGCACAAGTTGCAAATTACATGACTGAAGGTGATCTTCGTCGTGAAGTGTCAATGAATATTAAGCGTTTAGTTGACCTTGGTTGTTACCGTGGCATCCGCCATCGTCGTAACTTACCAGTTAGAGGTCAGAACACTAAGAACAACGCTCGTACTCGTAAGGGTCCGACACGCCCTCTCAAAAGATAATTAACTTAGGAAGCTAAAAGATGGCTAAAGACACTCGTAGTCGCAAGAAAGTGACTCGTCGTTCAGTATCGGAGGGCGTTGCCCATATCCATGCGTCTTTTAATAACACCATTGTAACGATTACCGATCGTCAAGGTAATGCACTGGCTTGGGCCACTTCAGGTGGACAAGGCTTCCGTGGTTCACGTAAATCTACACCATTTGCAGCTCAGGTTGCAGCTGAAGTCGCTGGTAAAGCGGCTCAAGAATATGGTGTTAAGAATATCGACGTTTTGGTCAAAGGACCAGGACCGGGTCGTGAGTCTGCGGTAAGAGCACTAGGTGCATTGGGTTATAAAGTTAACAGCATCTCTGATGTAACCCCAATTCCACACAATGGTTGCCGCCCGCCTAAAAAGCGCCGCGTCTAATATTAAAGACGAAGCTTTTTATCCCAAAAGCTTATAGGAGACATAACAATGGCCCGCTATATTGGACCAAAACTTAAATTATCACGTCGTGAAGGCACGGACTTAGGTCTGAAGTCTGGCGTAAAACCATACGATGTAAAAACAAAGAAAGCTGGTCGTCCGCCAGGTCAACATGGCGTTAGCCGTAATAAGACCTCAGAATATGCTCTACAGCTGCGTGAAAAGCAGAAAGTTAAGCGTATCTATGGTGTACTAGAGCGTCAGTTTGCTAACTACTATAAAGAAGCTGCTCGTAAGCGTGGTGCTACTGGTGAAAACCTACTAGCTATGCTAGAAAGCCGTTTAGATAACGTAGTATATCGCATGGGCTTTGGCTCAACTCGTGCTGAAGCACGTCAGTTGGTTAGCCATCGTACTATTATGCTTAAAAAAGCTGGCCGTGATGAGTTTGTTCGTGTGAACATTCCATCAATTCAGCTTCAAGATGGTGATGTCATCGCTATCCAAGAGAAGTCTCGCGAACAGCTACGTATTAAAAACGCTATTGAACTAGCGACACAACGTGGTATTCCAGAATGGCTAGATGTTGATCACAGCAAACTACAAGGTACTTTTAAACAAGCACCTGATCGTATTGATCTACCTGCTGAAATCAACGAAAGCTTGATCGTTGAGCTATACTCTAAGTAAGTAACGTGATGCTCAATGTTATGGAAATGACATTGAGCAATCAACGTTAATTAAACCAGTTTAATAAATCGAGGTGACATCATGATGCTAAATGCAACTGAGTTTCTAACGCCGAACGCCATTAATGTGGATACGGTTAACGAAACGATTGCGAAAGTCACGCTCGAACCGTTAGAACGCGGCTTTGGGCATACCCTAGGTAATGCCTTACGTCGCATCTTGTTATCTTCATTACCTGGTGCTGCAGTTATTGAAGCTGAGATTGATGGTGTTGACCATGAATACTCAACGCTTGAAGGACTACAGGAAGACGTACTTGACTTGCTTTTGAATCTAAAAGGCTTGGCAATTACGCTTCATGACCAAAATGAAGTATTTTTGACCTTGGATAAACAAGGTCCAGGCACTATTACTGCTGCAGACATCGCGTTACCGCACAATGTAGATATTATCAATCCAGAATTGGTATTGGGTACATTGAGTGATCGTGGTCATCTTAAGATGCGTTTGCGTGTAGTAATGGGTCGTGGATATGAGCCAGCAAACCAGCGCCGTGAAGATGGTGATACTAAAGCAATTGGACGTTTAAAGCTTGATGCAAGTTTTAGTCCTGTGCTTCGTGTTGCTTATCAGGTTGAGAACGCTCGCGTAGAGCAGCGTACTGATCTTGATCGTCTTATCGTTGAGCTTGAAACTAATGGCACTATAGATCCAGAAGAAGCAATTCGTAAAGCAGCCACTATTTTACAACAACAGATTTCTATCTTTGTTGACCTAGAAGCTGAAGAAGCGCCTGAGCCTGTGAAAGAAAAAGAAGAGGTTGATCCGGTGCTATTACGCCCTGTGGACGATCTTGAACTAACGGTTCGCTCAGCCAACTGCTTGAAAGCTGAAAACATTTACTATATCGGTGATTTGGTACAGCGTTCAGAGACTGAACTACTTAAAACCCCAAATCTTGGTAAGAAATCATTAACGGAAATCAAAGACGTATTAGCGTCTAAAGATTTAGAGCTCGGTATGCGCCTAGATAACTGGCCACCAGCTGATTTACGTGTTGATGATCGCTTTTCTTATCGTAGCCGTTAAACTTTAAGGATTTTTGACTATGCGCCATCGTAAGAGTGGAGTCAAGCTGGGTCGTACCGGCAGTCATCGTAAGGCAATGTTTCAGAACATGACCAACTCATTATTTGAGCATGAACTGATCAAAACAACTTTACCAAAAGCAAAAGAGTTACGTCGCGTTGCTGAGCCATTGATCACTATGGCTAAAGAAGACAGCGTTGCTAACCGTCGTTTAGCATTCAGCCGTATGCGTAGCAAAGCTATGGTAGGCAAATTATTTGGCACGTTAGGTCCTCGTTACCAGACACGTCCAGGTGGTTATTTGCGTATCGTAAAATGCGGTTACCGTGATGGTGACAATGCGCCAATGGCTTATGTAGAACTAGTTGATCGTGACTAATTTTACATTGACGATATAATTTATAAAAAAGGCTCCAATTCAATTGGAGCTTTTTTTTACGTGTCGAATTTGCCGCTAATTACAATAATAATGAATCAACATCGGCTGCACCTTGTCTGATGATTTCAGGCTGACCGCTAGTCATATCTACAATGGTCGTCAGCTTAGTCGTCTTGATACCAGCATTAATCAGACCGTCGATTTGATTACCCAATAACTCTTCGATCTCAAAAGGGTCATCAAGTATGTCATCGCGATTAGGCAATATTAATGAGCTGGTGAGTATAGGTTCGTCCATGATTTCTAAAAGCGCTTGAGCAATAGGGTTGCTAGGCACTCGAATACCAATGGTTTTTTTCTTAGCGTGTGCCAACTTCTTAGGCACGTCTTTTGTGGCGTTTAGAATAAAAGTAATGGGTGCTGGTGTGTGCGCTTTTAATTGTTTAAATTGAACATTGTCTACCGTGGCATAGTTAGCGATCTCACTCAAATCACGGCAGAGTAACGTAAATTGGTGTTTGTCATCAAGCGCACGTATTTGTTTGAGTTTCTCTAGCGCGTCTTTTGCTCCTAAACGACAACCAAACGCATAGCTGGTATCGGTAGGGTAGATAATTAATTGGTCTTTGCGTAGCAATTCAGCAGCTTGCTCAATGAGACGTGGCTGTGGATTGTCCGGATGAATATAGAATACTTGCATAACGGTTCCTTATTTTATAATTATAGGCTTTACCAATCTCTATTTATTCTACAATATATAGTGCTACTACTTCTCTGATTAACCTTGCTAAAAAGGTTGTTATATTTAGTTAGTATAGCGCAAAGCAAATATAAGTTTAGTGGTAAGACGTTACTATTCATCATATCGGTGCGTAGAAAATCGTTACCACAAAAAACCATGTGCTAAATATGATATAGCGCTGCTACTCGGGAGCGTCTATACAGATGCTAAGAAAGGCATGTAACAGAGTCTTAGCATCACGTGGTAGGGTACTGGGTGCAGCAATATATTTCACTACTTGGTGATAAACGTCATCTTCAAAGGTACTGTTGCTAGTATCAAAATCAGCAAACAAATTATCCTGTGACACTTGAAATTGACGCCCACAAGCCAAAGTGAATAAACATTCCAATGCTTGAGGCTTAATCTCTACACGCTCAAATGCTTGCTGCTGCGCTGCTGTCCGTCCATCTGGTGCATACCAGTATCCAAAGTCGGACAAGCCTCTACGCGCCTTACCTGCAACGCACCAGTGACTCATTTCATGTAATGCACTGGCAAAAAATCCGTGAGCGAATTCGATCCTTGCGGGCTTATTGTTTTGGGCAGGGAAGTATTCAGGTTCTCCAGCGCCACGCTCTAAAATAACTTGTTGATAGGCAAAGAGGTTATTGAACAGCTTGATGAGCCAGTCAGTCGCTGCTCGTTCTTGATTGTCAGTTAACTCTTGAGCATTATCGTCTGTTTTAAAAACAGAAAGCATCTGCCATTCGTTTTTAAATATCTCAAGTTGCTCAGTATCAAGCGCGGATAAGCCATTTGTTTTTTTCTCTCTACTGTCTGTAAGCATAGTCAAACGTTGCAATAGTAACTTTGAATCAGCTGGGGTAAGTAGAGTGGAAAAATCAGTTTTATTATTAAGCGCATTCATAGATAAAGTAGTGACCAAATCAGAGGTTTTATGATATAGCTAAAATAGCCTATCCTTCATGTATCTATTGATATAAATATGAAGAATGGGTAAGTGAGTAGGATTTTTTTAGTTATATCCTCAATCACATTATGATTGAAATTTTTATCAAAATTGCTATCAAAAAATATTAACATACTAGCGCTAGCACAGTATTGCGCTTTCCGTTAGTATGGCAGGCAATATTATACACCGTTTTGATGAATGAGGCCGTGCATGTCAAACACTCCAGAAAGTAAACCATCAGCAATTCTTGCTGATAACAAAAAAGCGCCTGTGTCGACCAGCATGCCTGAGAATATATCTTTAGATAAATGGGCTGATACTGGCTTTGAGTGGGTAGGTCAGGTAGATCTGACCTCTTTTAAACGCCTTGTACCTGCCTTAAGCCCTGAGCATACACAGGAAAAAACGCAACTCGATGCTAGTCTGTATCGCCGCAATAATGTATTGCATTTGGCTTTTACCTTGACGGGTGATGTCTGGCTTACTTGTCAGCGCTGCTTGCAACCGATTGCGATAGATTTGTCTGATGATTATAATATCGCGTTGCTAGAAGACGAGAGCCAAGTGCGTTTGATCAATGAAGAGCAAGACTATTTGTTACTGGATGAAATTATTACTGACTCTTCACCAGAGCGTTTATTACCGTTTAAAAAATTGCTTGAAGATGAGATATTACTCAAAACGCCAATGGCACCAAAACATGATGATTGTGAAATGAGTGTTGAGCAGTTTGGTGAGATTCCAGAAGAAGAGGAAGGTGAGAATCCCTTCGCTGCATTGGCCTCATTAAAAGGCAAGTTGTAGATATATCATATATAAACGTCAGGCTTTATAGATTTATAATACCTTTTATCAGCTTTCTGCCGAAGAGTGGGATGCAGGGCTTTATTAATTCGTTAAACATGCGTATAATGTCCCGTTTATTGCACTCTAGCAACCTGCTACTGGCAGAGAGTCGCTAGACTTGCAAACGAACTATAGATTTTAGACGTAGTCAGCACCTTAATACGTGTGGCAATCTATTTAACTAATGATGCGTAAGACTTAGGTTGTTGTGATTATATAGCCTCTGTCAGTATCGATAAAAGCTGAATTTCAAGCTTATCCCTTTTAAGTATAGGAGCTATATCATGGCTGTTCAAAAAAGTCGTAAAAGTCGTTCTCGTCGTGACATGCGCCGTTCACACCATCGTATGGAAGTGGCTGAGCTAAGCGTAGATGCTACCACTGGTGAAAAACATCGTCGTCATCACATGACTAAAGATGGTTTCTACCGTGGCCGTCAGTTGTTCAAGGTCAGTCAAGAAGCTTAAGACGTTTGCTCTACGATGCTGACTAAAAAATAGTGGTGGTACGAGTGACTGTCACTATTTTTGTCTGGTTATCGTTGGATAATCCGCTTTAAGCTAAAAAAAGCCAAGTTATTTCGCTAACATATATTATGTTGCTGGATAACTTGGCTTTTTGCTATTAATTTTTTGCTCAATATTTCAATAATGCTTAGGTTCAACGTTAAGATAATTTGCTCGCGGATGTTTTTCTGACAGTGAATACGTATTTTGCTTGTCTCTTTTATTATCGTGTAATTAATGGTCACGTGAATAACGCCTACATGAAGAACTCCTATGCGAATAACCTTGGGCCAACACTGATTAGATTGTCATTTGCTATGATAATAGTGTGGGTCAGTGTATAGTTTACTAATGGTCCGTTTTTAGATAATACTCAAATGAACGGCCTTATATCGAATCTAATAATATAATAAACCCCATTGTTTTTAGGGATATTTCCAATTAAATAAGGAATATTGGTTATGGCCTCTGTACCCGATATGGTAAAAAAGCAGCCGACACGTATTGCGGTAATTTTTCCTGGACAAGGATCACAAGTAGTCGGGATGACTAGTGAACTTGCTGAAATCTATCCAGAGATTCGTGATACCTTCACCGAAGCCAGTGAAGCGCTTGGTGAAGATTTATGGGCAATCTGTCAGGACGAAGAAAAACTCAACCAAACTCAATATACTCAGCCAGCATTGCTGACTGCAAGTATCGCTATTTGGCGCCTTTTAAAACAAAAGATAGCCACAGCACCTTGTTATTTAGCAGGTCACTCTTTGGGTGAGTACAGTGCTCTGTGTGCTGCTGAAGTGATATCGCTTGCTGATGCGGTAACCTTGGTGCATAAGCGCGGTCAGTTAATGCAAGAGGCGGTGGTAGGTGTTGATACTGCTATGGCGGCAGTGTTAGGGCTTGAAGACCAACGTGTTGAAAACTTATGTGAACAAGCCACTGAACACGTAGACGATGCTATCGTTGGCGCTGCTAACTTTAACAGCCCAGGACAGGTAGTGATATCTGGTAATGCTGCTGGAGTAAATGCAGTCATTGATAAAGTACAAAATACCGGCAAAAAATCCATCCCGCTAAAAGTGAGTGTACCGTCGCATTGTGCATTAATGGAGCCAGCAAGCAGTGCATTGGCTGAGATATTGGCAGAAATAAAATTCGATCAGGCCACAATCCCTGTGATTCAAAACCGCCATGCGCGTGTTGAGACCAGCGCAGCAGGAATTAAAGAGGCATTAACTGAGCAGTTAAGCCAACCGGTGCTTTGGTCAAAGACGATGCAAGAACTGGCTGACAAACAAATCAACATTTTAATCGAGTGTGGCAGCGGTAACGTATTGAGCAACTTGGCCAAGCGGCAAGCACAGCCAATTACCAGCTATCCTACTGACAAACCTGCCCGCCTAGATAAGTTAATGGAGGTGTTATCATGAGCCGTACGATTACATTAGTGACTGGCGCAAGTCGTGGTATTGGTAAAGCGGTTGCCAAACGTTTTGCTAAAGAAGGGCATTTTGTCATTGGAACAGCGACCACTGAAAAAGGTGCTGAGCTTATTGATGATTATCTGCATGATACAGGCGGTATTGGACGTGTACTAGATGTACGTGATACGGCGCAAATTGACAAACTGTTCGAAGAGATAGAAAGCGTTTACGGTGCTGTACAAGTATTGGTCAATAACGCTGGTATTACGCAAGATGGCTTGCTGATGCGTATGAAAGATGAAGACTGGGAAAACGTGGTAGATACTAACTTAACCTCAGTCTACCGTATGAGTAAACGTGCTGTACGCGGTATGATGAAAGCGCGCCGTGGACGCATTATTAATATCACCTCTGTGGTCGCACAGATGGGCAATGCAGGGCAATCTAACTATGCTGCTACCAAAGCAGGTGTAGAAGGCTTCAGCCGCACACTGGCGCGTGAGATTGGCTCAAGGCATGTGACTATTAACTGTGTCGCGCCAGGTCTGATTGAGACTGATATGACGGATGAGCTTGATGAGCGTCTACTAAACTCTATGTTAGATGCGGTACCTATTAGTCGATTAGGTCAACCAGAAGACATCGCTGCTGCCGTGCATTTCTTGGCAAGTGATGAAGCCAGTTACATTACTGGCGCTGTTATTCCTGTCAATGGTGGCATGTATATGTAGTTTAGCGACAAGCGTTACACAGTTATAATAAAAAACTGTGTGAACGAGTGTAAACTATAATAAAGGGTGTTATAATGACGCATACTTTTATGTCAAAGCCCTGTATTATGGCAGAGCTTTACTAGACATTAGACAGGCTTTATAACGTGTCAAAGAGTACTCAGACGGCAATGCTGATCTGGCAAATCCCATTTTATATACCATGTGATAAAGCGTAAACCGTGCATTATCGCAGTTTATTAAAAATAATAGATGATAAAGGAGCAATCTACATGAGCAATGATACCGAGCTAAGAGTAAAAGCGGCAGTAGCTGAGCAGTTAGGCATGAACGTTGAAGATATCAATAACGACGCTTCATTTATGGAAGATCTAGGTGCTGATTCTTTAGACCTAGTTGAATTGGTTATGTCATTTGAGAGTGATTTTGGTATCACTATTCCTGACGAAGATTCTGCGGAATTAACAACGGTTCAAAAAGCAATCGATTATGTACAAGCCCAGCTATAATTCGCTATTGGCTTAGCCAGTTTTATGACGCCGCTTATCTTATGGATAGGCGGTTTTTTTATGTCTTTTTTATCCTTATTGCTTTCTGACGTCATTGAATATGTAAAGCCATTTAAATAAAAGTTATTTAGCGTTATACAAAGGATTTACTGCATTAACATAAGCTGTGTTAATTTAACATTACTCAACATACTCTTACTATTCAAACGGAACAGCTTTGCTATACTCATAACGCTAGCGATAGCAATTCAGTGCTGTTCATTTAAAGTATCAGCATTAAAACAATAATGATGAATAATGAATAACAATATTTCAAGGAGCAATTATATGGGTATGTTCAGTTTTGCAAAAGACATCGGTGACAAAATTTTCAATCGCGATGATGCCAAGCATGATGCTAAGTCAGAGACCAAAGCAGATGCCAACACACCAGTTGACAGCGGTGAGCCTTCTGCGCAGTCAGTTGCTAATATTTTATTACGTCGCATCCAACAGCAGAATCTCAACATCAGCAATCTAAAAATCAAATACAATGGTTCTACTGATACCGCAGAAATCAGTGGTAATGCAAAGACCCAAGCGGATCGTGAAAAAGCAATTATTGCTATTGGTAATGTACAGAACGTTGCTAAAGTGATTGATAACATTGACATCGAAGAAGATGCGCCTGAATCTACTATGTATACGGTAAAATCTGGTGATAGCTTGTCTAAGATTGCTCAAGATGTTTATGGTTCAGCCAATGATTATATGAAAATCTTTGAAGCCAATAAACCAATGCTTTCTGAGCCAGACAAAATCTATCCAGGTCAAGTATTGCGTATTCCTAAGCCATAAGCCTAAGTTATAATATAATTTGAGCCACTATTTATGTCATAGTTTGGATTGTTAAGCATATAAATACTTAGCAAGTAAAAAGCGCCTCCCAGTGATAAGAGGCGCTTTTTGTTGTCTGAAATAAAATTTTGCAACATATAAATTGCCAGTCAGATAATTATACCATTCCCAAAAATTAGAGTAACGCGGAAAAATTGCGCAAGTACTACACCTAGTAGGCTTAGCAAATTTGACAACGTTAATTGCACTTTTTGGGTTTGGTATTATTTGTACAGCATATAATTAGGTGGTGCTCTAAATATTCTCAGAATGAGAACGCCACCTAAGAATTCATAATAGACCTCTTGCAAAAGTCATAGTTTAAGCTCGGAATTAATGATACCAGCAAACAGCTTCATTCTAAGATCATAGCGCTGACGACGGTTGCGATATTTATGAGCCACGATTTTAAACAACTTGATTA
>NZ_JASDCF010000002.1 GCF_030408035.1 Psychrobacter sp. APC 3426 | reverse complement strand
TTGGTCATAAGGAGCTTGTTGTTAATTGGCGTTGTAATTATTAATTATAATACCATAGGGAGTAAGGGTAGTTATCAATAACGCATTCATCCCACTACTTTAGAAGTAGGGGATTTCTGCGCTGAAAATGTTAAATACTCACTGATATTAGGCCGTTATTAACAGTAGATTACTACCTGTAGTTAACAACTAATACAGATCCAAATACTGATTTAACTTTTAATATCAAATCACTTTTATGTCTTGATTATACTTTGGCTTTTTTAGTAGTAGCGTCTGCATTTTCTTTTGTTGTATTTTTGGCCATACTGGTTTCTACAAACTCGCCTTGATGTTCACTATCCAACTGCTTGCAGAATTGACGCTGTACGACACTGCCCTGATACAGTTCAATGCACAAAGGCTCAGGCGATGCATTTTCTAACAAGCTGCCTGTATTGCCACTGGCTTTTTCTTGATAGGCGCGTAGCTGATAAGTACCCGAATCAGCAAAGTCATGTATCATGGCAAAACGCTCAACATAGCCTACGTTGTTTTCTGGGTAAAAATTAACATGAACCTCACGCTTTGCAGGCAGTACTCGCGCATAATAATTGGTGAGCCCTGGCATAGCCGAGTCAGATAGCGGTACTATCTTGATAGACTTTTTACTGGTGAGCGGTGTCATCTCTGTATTATTTGCTAGCGTAGACAGCATGGCAGGATTGACCGGTTCATGGCTATCAGGGGCGATGATGAGCGTTTTATCTATTTGTACTATTTCGCAATGATAAGTGCCCACACAGGCAATATTGACTTCGCCTGCCACGGGCTGAATATTACCTGCCCACGCCTCGGCATTCTCTGCCTCATCAATTTTTTGATAGCCGGTAAAAAGCTGGCAGCCTGACATCAACAAACTGGCAGCAAGAATTGTACTGGTCCATAAAGCATAACGTATTTTATTCATAATGGCGGCTACTATACATAAGTGAAATAATAAAAATACTGTGAAAAACTACCCTTCATTTTAGCCAGTTCACCGCCATAACTCAACGCTGCATTACTATTGTTCAGCAGTTTTATGAGTAATATCCTATCTATGAGGGGTTTACGCTCTAACGTCGTTAAATATCCAAGGCGTCTTATTCATCATTTTATGCTCATAGTCTTTGATAACATCGCTTTGCTGCAATGTCAGCCCGATATCATCTAAACCATTTAGCAAACAATGCTTACGGAATTCATCGACCTCAAAGGCATATTCTTCACCCGTTGGGGTAATAACCACTTGGCGCTCAAGATCGGCGGTCAACTCGTAACCTTCATTTGCCATTGTGGCCTTCATCAAGGTGTCAACGATTTCTTCGTCCAAGACAATGGGTAACATACCGTTTTTAAAGCAGTTATTATAAAAAATATCGGCAAAACTTGGCGCAATAATCGTCCGAAACCCATATTCTGACAATGCCCAAGGTGCATGCTCACGGCTCGAGCCACAGCCAAAGTTTCTGCGTGCCAGCAATATAGTGGCACCTTGATAACGTGGCTGATTTAAAACAAAGTCTGGGTTAATCACGCGGGTGCTATTGTCTTGACCTGGATAACCTTCGTCAAGGTAACGCCAGTCGTCAAACAAATTGACGCCAAAGCCGGTGCGTTTAATAGACTTTAAAAACTGCTTTGCAATAATTTGATCGGTATCAACGTTTGCGCGATCGAGTGGACAAACGATACCAGTTTGGGTGTTATAAGCTTGCATGGTTTTTCCTTTTCTATTAGCCTGTATTTTCAAAGTGTAAAGTTATCAGCATTATTAAATTAATTATCACCAATTCCACTTTAAACTTAAAAAGTATACTTAAAATGTACTTGATTCATTGAAGATAACTCAATGATGAAATTCTCTTCAAAATCAATCTGTCTATATGAGCTATCAGTAACTATAATAGTAGCCACATGAACATTGTTAATTTTGCATATCCAATAAACAGTGGGGCTTGCAACACTAGCCAATCGATAATTATCTAAAATTGTAATTATTAACTCTTTCAAAGGTAGTGTTGTTTCTAAACTGAATTCCGCATGATGAGGTGCATCGGCATCATCACCCATACAAACAGAATCTCTAGTTACTTCAAAATTAGCCATTTCTTTAGAGTACTTTAGTAAGTGCGTACATCCACAAAGTGACCCGCTAATGCTGCCGCTGCTGCCATTGCTGGACTGACTAGATGCGTACGACCACCATTACCCTGACGACCTTCAAAGTTACGATTAGACGTCGAGGCACAGTGCTCTTGTGGCTCAAGCTTATCGGCATTCATCGCAAGGCACATCGAGCAGCCAGGCTCGCGCCACTCAAAACCCGCCTCCGTAAACAAAGCATCTAAGCCTTCCGCTTCCGCCTGCAGCTTCACTTGCCCAGAGCCGGCCACGACAATGGCTTCTTTAATATTATCCGCAACTTTGCGCCCTTTAATCACTGCTGCTGCATCACGCAAATCTTCGATACGTGAGTTGGTACAGGAACCAATAAATATACGATCCAGTTGAATATCGGTAATTTTTTGCCCAGCTTCTAAACCCATATAGGTATAAGCGCGCAACCAGCCCTCTTCTTGTGCTTCATCGACGGCTTGATCAGGCGTTGGTACCGATTGAGTGATATCAACGACCATTTCAGGAGAGGTGCCCCAAGAAACCTGTGGTGCGATTTCGCTACCATCAATCTCAACCACGGTATCAAATACCGCATCATCATCTGAATACAAGGTGCGCCAGTAAGCTTCTGCTTGCTCCCACTGCTCCTCAGATGGCGCATAAGGGCGGCCTTTTACATACTCGATTGTGGTATCGTCAACAGCGACCATACCCACACGAGCACCTGCTTCGATTGCCATATTACAGACGGTCATACGACCTTCCATGCTCATGTCTTCAAATACCTGCCCTGCAAACTCAATCGCATGGCCTGTACCGCCTGCAGTGCCAATTTTAGCAATGATAGCGAGCACCACATCTTTTGACGTCACACCAGCACCAAGCTTACCAGTGACTCGGATTTGCATATTTTTAGATTTCTTTTGAATCAAGCACTGCGTTGCCAATACGTGCTCAACCTCAGACGTACCGATACCGTGTGCCAAACAGCCAAGCGCGCCATGGGTGGCGGTATGTGAGTCACCGCAAACCACCGTCATACCGGGTAAGACCAAGCCTTGCTCAGGGCCGACGACGTGCAAGATGCCTTGACGGGCATCGTTGATGGTAAATTCAGCAATATCAAACTTGGCACAGTTCTCATCCAAGGTCAGTACTTGCAAGCGTGATACCTTATCTTTGATACCAGACACGCCTTCTGAGCGCTCTTTGGTCACCGTTGGCACGTTATGGTCAGGGCTTGCGATGTTGGCAGACAAACGCCATGGCGCTCTATTGGCAAGCTCCAATCCTTCAAATGCTTGCGGACTGGTCACCTCATGCAGCAAATGACGATCGATATAAATCAGGCTCGAACCATCATCACGCTTGGTGACTTCGTGAGCGTTCCAAAGTTTGTCATATAACGTTTGACCGGCCATGTTGCTATCCTTTATTAATTGCTAATTACGGTTGCAAGTTACTTTTCTAAAAAACGATTTAAACACTAAGATTAATTGTGATGTTGCTTAGTTTTCACTAGATATTGCACTGGCTTACCTACCGATAAGGCAGAATTTTGTTTATTTGTTATGTCTATGTATTTATATAGCTCTATATCGGTGTACTGAGACTCTATCGTTGCCATCTAATATTTATGGTTATCAGAGGCTTATAAAACAAGCGTTAGAGCATCGATTACCAAATTAATAAAATAAATATGTGACAATACGTCTCGATGTCTTGTGATTATAGCAGGCTAATCCTATAATAATAATTGATGATTTTTACGTAGACGCAAACTTTTATTTCTAATACATTGTGATTGGATCAGCCAACTTTTATTTATAGCTCGCAAAGTAGCTAAGGACATCCGTTTGAATACCACAAATTTGACGACATTCGTCACCGTTATGCACACTGGTAGTATCTCAGGGGCAGCTGAAAAGCTGTTTATCACGCAGCCTGCCGTCAGTAAACGCATCAAAAATTTGGAAGATGAGTTTAACATTACTTTGTTCGATACTGTAGGGCGCGGTATCGTACCAACGCAAGCGGCAAGCGAGATGCTGCCACACGCTAAACGCTGGCTCGAAGATTATGAGAACTTTAAAATCAATTTGCAACACTCTCAGCATATCGTCTCTGGCAAATTGGTAATCGGTACTAGCCATCATATTGGCTTGCATCACTTAGCGCCCGTACTTAAGCACTTTATTCAAGCCTACCCTGCTGTACAGCTAGAAGTACATTTCGTTGATTCAGAGAAAGCCCACAAGGCTGTGCTAGATGGTGATCTGTCGTTAGCCTTCGTTACTTTACCGCCAGTCTATGATAAACGTCTAACTTACCACACGCTATGGTCAGACCCGCTTTACTTTATGACAGGCACCCTATCGCCATTGGCAACCAAATCTAATGTGACGCTAGAGCAGCTGGCACGCTACCCTGCCATTTTGCCTTCTGCCAATACCTTCACCAGTCAGATTACCTTAGCGGAATTTGCGAAGCACAACCTTAAGCCCTACGCGACAATGAGTACCAACCCACTTGAATCTATCCGTATGTTGGTGTCTGTCGGACTGGGTTGGTCAGTATTGCCGCAAACCATGGTCAGCCAAGACTTAGAACGTATCGACATGGCAGATAATATTGAGTTGCAACGTTATTTGGGTGTGGTGATTAATCCGAAACTCACACAATCTAGCAGCGTGACGGCATTATTAGATTTGCTTGCGCCTATCGAGTGAGGCTCATTGCCACATTGAAACTGTAGACGACTTCTGCTTGCAGCACGTTACTAGCTTATTAAATAACGCTATTCGCATTTGAGAGACTCATACGTTATAATACCGTTGACGTTGTTTTTTATAACAAAAATTTACCATAACCACACTGATAGTCATATATTGAACACTTCGAGTAAGATATGATGGGTAGCAGTAGGTTTAATGGTTTTAAATGATTGGTTATATAGGCGGCTAATATTGTATGTAACTGGTAGATGCGAGCGTGCAGAATCAACAGGTGGCGCACTTAAGCCATAATGGCTTTCATCACTATTTATGAATATCGGTTTATTATTATCGATTATAGTATCAGCCCTAGAACAGCATCAATCATATAAAACTAACAGCAGATTTCGAATAAAAGCCATTATGTCCTACTTAATGGCTTTTTTCGTCTTTAGATATTGTTTTGACAGCGTCTTGTAAGACTTAATCTCTATAGTGAAAATAATTATTGCCAACAAAGTTGGTTAAGGACAATTTATATGAACGGAGTTTCTAGTGGCGTGCTGATATCGCTCGGCGCCTATTTCTTAGTGATGATTGGGATTGGCATTTACGCTTACTTTAAGCAAGCCAATGACACTGAAGGCTATATGTTAGGAGGACGTAACTTAGGTCCAGCAGTAACTGCCCTATCGGCAGGTGCATCAGACATGTCAGGTTGGTTATTACTTGGTCTACCTGGCTATATGTTTGCTGATGGTGTGGTTAGTATATGGATTGCCCTTGGTTTGACATTGGGTGCGTTTTTGAACTATCTCATTGTGGCACCGCGTCTTCGTGTCTATACCGAAGTTGCTGACAACGCCATCACTTTACCCGATTATTTTGCCAACCGCTTTGAAGATAAATCGCACATGCTGCGTGTTATCTCTGCTGTGGTTATCATTTTATTCTTTACGGTTTATACCGCGGCAAGTTTAGTCGGTGGTGGTAAACTGTTCGAAAGCTCACTGAATCTATCATATAGCACAGGCCTATGGGTAACCGCTGGCGTCGTTGTTGCTTACACATTATTTGGTGGTTTCCTAGCGGTATCGATGACTGACTTTGTACAGGGCGTCATCATGTTATTTGCGATGGTCATCGTTCCTATCGTTGCCTTCACCGATCTTGGTGGCATCTCAGCCACAACTGAAGCGGTCAGAAACATCGACCCAAGCTTGCTTAATGTGACAAGTGGCATGAGTTTCCTCGGCATCGTATCATTATTGGCGTGGGGTTTAGGTTACTTCGGTCAGCCTCACATTATCGTGCGCTTTATGGCGATTCGTTCAGTCAAAGATGTGCCTGCTGCACGTAACATTGGTATGAGCTGGATGATCATCAGTCTTATCGGCGCCTTGATGACAGGTTTTGCTGGTCGTGCTTATGTACAAAAAACTGCCATGACTCTAGATGACCCAGAGACCATCTTTTTGGTATTCACCCAGTTCTTGTTCCATCCACTGGTGTCAGGTTTCTTATTGGCCGCTATTTTAGCCGCGATTATGAGTACCATCTCATCTCAGTTGCTAGTGGTATCAAGCTCATTGACGAAAGATGTCTATAAGCTGTTCTTTGATAGAGACGCACCCGAAGCTCGTCAAGTATTGGTCGGTCGAATCTCAGTTATCGTGGTTGCTGTCGTTGCTATCTTGTTGGCGTCTAACCCTGAGAGCTCGGTGCTTAACCTAGTATCTAACGCTTGGGCAGGATTTGGTGCAGCATTTGGACCCTTGGTTATCTTTAGTCTCACATGGCCCCGTATGAACCGCAACGGTGCTGTTGCTGGTATGGTTGTCGGTGCATTGACTGTTATCCTATGGGTTTATGGTCCATTCCAGATGAATGGCGTACCATTAAACAGCTGGTTATATGCTATCGTTCCAGGCTTTATCTTAAGTACCATTGCAATCTTTGCGGTTAGTATCATGACTGGTGGTCCAAGACCTTCAGTATCTGCTAAATACAAAGAAATGGAGCTTAACTTAAATAAATAAGCTTACAATTTATAGCTACAAAGAAACCTCGCCCACTATCTATTGGTAGTTGGCGAGGTTTTTTATTACATGTATTTTGCGTTTGGCTTGTTATGATAGTTAGAGAGTTGTGCTAATTTAGCTGCCTGATACTGCAACTTATGATATTAAAAGCTTTTGGTTAATAACACGGTCGCAGATTTTTCATCACGATCATCATAATAGGCAAAGTTACTAGAAGTGGTATCGTAATCAAACACCAATCTTGGGGTCAGTCCAAGCACGGTAAAGTCACGCTTCCATACCTGCAATCCTAATGAGGTGGTTTTATCCTTTCTTTTTGAGCCAAGCTCCCCGCCTACAGCGTTATAGTAACCTTTCCATGCGCCACTGCCAGCTGGATAGGCATCTGCAGGGTCTTCATACTCTTTTATCCCATATCCGACTGTCGCTAGTGTTGAGATGCCTTGCTTCCATTCACGGCCCCAACCCGCATTGACTGAGTTACGATCATAGCTAATAATGCTAGATTTGGGCACATCATTTTGATAATTACCAAGACCACCGTAGAAGTACTCTTTGGCATCTTTGATATAAAACGCATTTAACCCGAGAAACTGACCATCTGTCTCACGGTTCTGATTGTCATCATCTTCAAATGTTTCGTTGGACAAAATACCTGTGGCCGTCAATTTTAATTTTGGCTTTACCCAGCGAGAGCCACTGACGGTGATGCCTTTACGTAAACTATAATCTTCTTCATCGTAATATCGTTTCGTCACAAACGGCGTAAGTGAGACATCATTTTTGGCATCATCATAACCAACGCCAGCAGAAGCCGTTAATAGATAATCGTTATAATCCGTCTCATCCCAGTAGCCTTTTAATGAGGCATTACCACCTACGGTTGCATAAAAGTTCTCTGGTAAATTAAAGCGCTTATTGGCACTACCAGACACCTGAATACCATTGGCTGATTTTTGCTCAATCGAGCGCCCCAAGTCTGATTGAATGGATTTCGAGGGTGCATCATTGATATTACTATCTCTGACATAGCTGGCAGAGGCATTAAACTGCCATTTTTCTGACCTATTTATTTGAGATAAAGAATTTTGAACTCTGGCCATGACAGGTGCTGGTAGCTCAACCGATTGCAGCTTTAAAAACTGCTCTTTTGCGGCAGCATACTGCTTATCTGCTTGCATGGCGATGGCCATGTTTAGACGTACTGGATGGAAGTCAGGGTCTGCCGCTAGCATGTCACGATAGATTTCAATCGCTTGTTTGTTTTTGGCTTCACTGCGATATATCAATGCATCAGCGAATTGAATCAGCATTGGATCATTGGTTTCAAGTGCTTTGTAGTGTGGCAGTAATTCTTTAACAGTGAACATATCCTGCGCAGCTAATGCATCATTGAGATACTTGCTGAACGCTGCTGGATTGGCTTTTAGCGCCTCTAGATTATAGGCAGTTGCAGCGGCAAGTTGTTGGCGGCTTCTGATAGCACGCTGTGCCTCTGTATCAGAGACAGCTGTAGAAGGAGCTGTAGGATTTGATACAGCTGTTTGGTTTTCGCGCTTAAGCAGTTCATCTGCTTGGTTAAGCTCTGGCTCTATATCTTCAAACTCAGGCTCTGCTGCTATGGCTGGTAAAGAAAAAGCCATCATTGATAGTAAAATAGAAGCCGTGAGATGTTTGCACATATATTGATTATTCATGGGTATCCTTACCTAAGTACGATCATTAATTTTCCAAACTTAATCATCCTAAGGGATTTTGATAATTTAAGCGAGAAAAAAAGCGCCCTAGGACGCTTTTTCGTTTGTGTTATACAGTCATATTACCTTATTGCTTTTCGGCGCCAAAGGTACCTTGGAAGGTCGTTCCTGTACCTGGAGTAGTACCAGTTCCTGGCACAGCGCTATCACCATCCAGTCTGGCTTCTTGATAGATGCCTCCTAAGAATTTAGCATCATCACCATAGAAACCACCTGATGTCGCGATATTATTCTCTCTACCAGCGAAGGTATTGCCATCGATAGTAGCGTTTATGCCAATATTTTTATTGATACCAGCAAAAGTCAGCTCACCTGTCAAAGAGTCATTAACGAAATCTACATTGAATGTGGATGTACCGTTGACTACTGGGTTTTTGATAGCGCCCGAGCCTAAATGTAGATTATCCATATAGGTGGCAACGCCAGCATACTGAACATTACCATCAGTTGGCATATTTTCGGTGGCATGACCTATGGCATAGACATTGGCATAGCGTGATTTCACACCACCTGCAAAACCTTCTTTACGAAGATCACCGTAAACATGGCCTATCTGCATCTGTGTGCCAAAGCTCTTATACACAGAGTCATAGTCGTATATTAGCTCTATATCACCAATGACCGACCCGACGTTTTTGAAGGTAGCAGCATTCTTGTCCTTAGACTTCATGAAACCGCTATCCGCGTCAAAGGCGATGTCACTATTTCTAACAGTTGTAATCGTAGCTGTTTGCTTGAACTTGTTAGGTTTAACGATATCAAGACGGGCTTCAAACTTATCATAGCTTGGTAGATTATCTATAGCACTATCTTCAACTATGGTCGGTGTCATACCTTCACCATCACCACTTGTACTAGTGAAGGTTTGGTTATCTGTCACAAACTGACGATAACCAATAGCATTGTCAGTACCTGTACCCGCTACGCTACTAATGGTATTACTCATAACGCCTGTCACAGCTTTAGGTTCTGGTACCGGCTCTGCGCTTGGATCTACCTTAGTAGCACCATACGTTCCTTTACCACCAGAGACTTGATAGATACCGCCTAGGAGATTGGCATCTTCACCAAAGAAGCCCCCTTTCGTATCAACACCATTCCAGTTACCTGCAAAGGTGTTACCAGTGATTTCAGCCTTAATCTTCTTCTGACTAACGCTAGAGCCATCGAATGATAACGTACCATCCACTTGACTATCAACAAAATCAACTTTGAATTCTGAAGTACCAATGATTGGATCTTTTCCAATGATCTCACTTTTACTATTGCCGATATAGCTGGCTACACCGTTATAGTCAACTTTACCATCATTAATGCCGTTATCGATATTGTACTGTGATAGCTCTTTCATATACTGCATATCGTCGATATTTGTACTATTACCCTGTACATATACGTTCGATAACTTAGATAGTCGGATTACATTGGCTAGGCCTTTAAGGTCTCCATATACATGACCAATCTGCATCTGCTCATCAAAGTTCTTATAAGTTGACGTATAATTTAATTTATTATTAAATATACCGCCAATCTGCTTAAGTTCGCTCTTTTTGAAACTACCTTCATAATCTTCGTCAGATGCGTTTCTCAATTCTACATTTATAGAGTTTTTAAAGTCTCCTGAACCTGTCTCATTCAAAAGCGCAGTGTACGTATCATAGCTAGCAGAAGTATTTGCACTTATACCACTATTATCATGATCTGCAATACTGTTTTGGAAACCAGTTATTGTTACATTGACGGGAGCCTTTGGATTAGTAGGCGCTGGTGGTAGCTGCTGCGCGGCTTCAAGAGCATCTTCTGCTGCTTTTGCTCTAGCCTCAGCCTCTAATCTTGCCGTTTCAGCCGCATCAGCTCGTGTTTGAGCATCCGCCGCTTGTGCTTTTGCATCAGCTGCTTGCTGATTGGCTTCTGCTACTTTCTGATTAGCCTCTGCTTTGGCATCACCAATGGCTTTGTCGGCTGCTTGTTGCGCTTTTATAGCTGCATCTTCTGCTGCAGCTTGCGCGGCTAAGGCCGCATCTTTAGCAGCTGTCGCTTTGGTTGCCGCATCTAATGCTGCAGCTTCGGCCGCTTCTGCTGCGGCCGCGCGCTCTAGGGCAGCAGCAAGCAGGTCTTCACCATTACCGGCGTTTGCTAAGTTTTCTTCTGCTTTTGCTAGGGCTTCTTGCGCTTTAGCAGCGTCAGCTTGCGCTTTGTCAGCTGCAGCTTTGGCAACAGCAGCTTGTGCTTGAACGCCTGCGATGGCTGCATTGGCTGCATCCGCATCTGCTTGTGCTTTCACAGCCGCTTTTTCTGCTGCGGTCTGCTTGTCACTCTTGGCACCATAGGTACCTTGAGCACCATTGCCTTCGTAAACACCGCCCAGATACTGAGCATCACCACCGAAGAATCCACCTTCAGTGAGATAGCCGCTGTTAGCATCTGCACTGCCTGAGAATTGGTTACCATTGATATCAGCCGTTAGACCAATCTTACCGGCGTTAGCAAAGCTAAGATCACCTTTCACGTTTTTAGCAACAAAGTCAGCAGTAAAGACTGAGGTGCCAAATTCGATGGCATTATCGAAACCTAGGGTACGATAGGTGGCATCCCCTGTATAACCAACTTTGCCTTCAGTCGGCATGTTCGCTTCTTGCGTGGCATTACCGATTACGGCTACGCCATTGACTGGTAACTCTGCACCACTAAAGACCGCTTTGCCATCAATGTGACCGATGCGCATGTCATCGCCAAAGTCTTTATACGTTGAGGTGTACGTTAGAGGCAATGTCTGACCCAAGGCTGGAACAGAAACTTCTGCACTGTCAGCATGACTCATAAAGCCATTCGCAAGCGCTGTGTCAGCATTGCTTGATGTTGTGACGCCAACTTTACCTAATAGTCCATCACCTTTGCCTGGTTCTGATTCTGAAGCGATGTCTGCGCGGGCTACGATACTATTATCCGTTGCTTCAAAGTCACGGGTGGTGGTGTTATAAACTTTACTTAGTGGGGTTACATTGATATTCAATGACTGAACCCCAGACTTAGCGGCTTCAGGTGCGTTCTTGATTTGAGAGGCAGCTAAGGCATCTTTGGCATCCTGAGCGGCTTGCTGAGCGGCTGCGATTTGCGCTTCTGCTACGGCTTGAGCATCGGCTTGTGCCTGCTGAGCGGCGGCCGCTTCCGCATTTGCTGCATCAAGTGCCGCTTGGCGGCGATCTACTTCTGCTTGTAGGGCTTCGGTATTGCCGCCACCTGAAGCTAGAGCATCCGCTAGTGCTTGTTCTGCTTCAGCCAGTTTTTGTTGTGCAGTTACCAGCTCACTCTTGGCTTGATCTGCTTCCGCTTGAGCTGTTTCAGCCTTTTGTTTCTCAGCTTGCGCTAATGCTTGTGCTGCACTTGCTTGTTGGTTGGCTTGATCGGCTTTGGCGTTAGCAGCAGCAATCGCTGTTTCCGCTTGTTCTTTGGCGGTGATAGCTTCAGCTTTGGCTTTAGCTTCGGCGGCTTCTGCTGCATCAGCTCGTGTTTGAGCATCCGCCGCTTGTGCTTTTGCATCAGCTGCTTGCTGATTGGCTTCTGCTACTTTCTGATTAGCCTCTGCTTTGGCATCACCAATGGCTTTGTCGGCTGCTTGTTGCGCTTTTATAGCTGCATCTTCTGCTGCAGCTTGCGCGGCTAAGGCCGCATCTTTAGCAGCTGTCGCTTTGGTTGCCGCATCTAATGCTGCAGCTTCGGCCGCTTCTGCTGCGGCCGCGCGCTCTAGGGCAGCAGCAAGCAGGTCTTCACCATTACCGGCGTTTGCTAAGTTTTCTTCTGCTTTTGCTAGGGCTTCTTGCGCTTTAGCAGCGTCAGCTTGCGCTTTGTCAGCTGCAGCTTTGGCAACAGCAGCTTGTGCTTGAACGCCTGCGATGGCTGCATTGGCTGCATCCGCATCTGCTTGTGCTTTCACAGCCGCTTTTTCTGCTGCGGTCTGCTTGTCACTCTTGGCACCATAGGTACCTTGAGCACCATTGCCTTCGTAAACACCGCCCAGATACTGAGCATCACCACCGAAGAATCCACCTTCAGTGAGATAGCCGCTGTTAGCATCTGCACTGCCTGAGAATTGGTTACCATTGATATCAGCCGTTAGACCAATCTTACCGGCGTTAGCAAAGCTAAGATCACCTTTCACGTTTTTAGCAACAAAGTCAGCAGTAAAGACTGAGGTGCCAAATTCGATGGCATTATCGAAACCTAGGGTACGATAGGTGGCATCCCCTGTATAACCAACTTTGCCTTCAGTCGGCATGTTCGCTTCTTGCGTGGCATTACCGATTACGGCTACGCCATTGACTGGTAACTCTGCACCACTAAAGACCGCTTTGCCATCAATGTGACCGATGCGCATGTCATCGCCAAAGTCTTTATACGTTGAGGTGTACGTTAGAGGCAATGTCTGACCCAAGGCTGGAACAGAAACTTCTGCACTGTCAGCATGACTCATAAAGCCATTCGCAAGCGCTGTGTCAGCATTGCTTGATGTTGTGACGCCAACTTTACCTAATAGTCCATCACCTTTGCCTGGTTCTGATTCTGAAGCGATGTCTGCGCGGGCTACGATACTATTATCCGTTGCTTCAAAGTCACGGGTGGTGGTGTTATAAACTTTACTTAGTGGGGTTACATTGATATTCAATGACTGAACCCCAGACTTAGCGGCTTCAGGTGCGTTCTTGATTTGAGAGGCAGCTAAGGCATCTTTGGCATCCTGAGCGGCTTGCTGAGCGGCTGCGATTTGCGCTTCTGCTGCGGCTTGAGCATCGGCTTGTGCCTGCTGAGCGGCGGCCGCTTCCGCATTTGCTGCATCAAGTGCCGCTTGGCGGCGATCTACTTCTGCTTGTAGGGCGTCTGGATTACCTCCACTTGCCAACGCTTCTTCTAGGTCTTTCTCAGCTTTAGCAAGTGCTGCTTCGGCAGCTACTAAGTCCGCTTTAGCTTTTTCAGCTAACTGTTTAGAATCTGCTGCTTCTTTGTTTGCTTTTACTGCTTCATCCTTAGCCTTTAATGCCTCTGCTTTTGCTTCTTCAGCTTGCTTTATCGCCTGTTCCTTTTGCGAAGCCTCTAAGTCTGCTCTATCAGCCTCTGATTTAGCAATCGCCTCCGCTTCTTCTACACGTTTTTGAGCAGTAGCGGCATCTTCGACAGCTTTATCAGCGCGCGCCTTAGCGTCTGCGGCTGCTTTTTTTGCAGCAGTAATTTCTTTTTCTGAGGCATTTTTGACCGCTTCGAGTTTAGCTGCGGCTTCTTTAGCTGCTGCTGCTGCTGCATCAGCTGCCGCTTTCGCTGCTGCTTTTGCCGCTACAATTGCTTGTGCCTCTGCAGTTTTAAGCGCTTCTTTTGCCGCTGTCGCTTCTTTTTCAGCGACAGCAACTTGACTGGCTGTTGCTTCTTTTAGAGCTGCAATCTTTTTATCTGCCTCAGCTTTTGCAGCTGCAACGGCTTTTATGGCGGCGGCGGCCTTTTCTTCTGCTGTTTTAACTTTGTCCTGAGCTTTCTTAGTCTCAGCTTCAGCTGCTTTGGTTTTAGCTTCGGCTGCTTTCTTTTCTGACTCAGCTTTTGCAGCTTTGGCTTCGGCTGCTTCTTTTGCTGCTACTTCAGCTTTCAGTGACTCCGCTATTTCATTGGCGCGAGCTTCTGCTGCATTGGCGCGAGCTTCAGCAGCCTTTACCTTTTCTTCAGCGGCTTTCACCTTTGCTACGGCATCCTTAGCCGCTGCTTCTTTCGCCGCTTTAATTTTGCCTTCAGCTTCTTTTGCGGCTGCTTCAATTTTTGCTCCCGCCTCTACTCTGGCTGCTTCTGCTGCAGTTTTTGCTTTGACTGCCTCGGCTTTTGCCGCATCAATCGCTTTTTGCGATGCTGCAGCTGCTTTTTTCGATTCCTCTCCATACTTCTCTTGTGCCGCTTTAAGCGCATCTTCTGCAGCTTTCGTTTTAGCTTCTGCCTGCTTCAACGCTTCCTCAGCAGCTTTCGTTTTGGCTTCGGCCGCTTTTATTGCAGCTTCTGCTTGCGCATTACTGCCAGTACCAACACCGCTACCCTCACCGTCAGAACCTCCTCCAATTGCACTATCATCACCCCCAGGTATCGTAGGAGATGACTTAGGTGTGGTGTTGTCTCCACCACCAGTAGCGCATGATGCTAAAATTACAGTTGTCAATAGAACCACACTTGCTTTAAGCGGGGTTTTTAGCTTTTCTGCTGTCGATACAGCTGAGATTGAATGACGGTTAGGTGACATTCGGTCTTCCTCCATGAAGAATTGATAATATTCCGGTACTTATTCCTTTAAGCACAACATTTATCCAGTGCCTTGCATAGATAAACAAATTCGCAACAAAAAGTCAATGATTATAAATTTGATATCATCATTCGTAACTTTTGGTTACTAAATACTTTCTACATATAAATCTATTCAATACTACCTATTACTATTTTCATTCTAAAAATTACTCATATATAAAAACCCAACCTTTTGTAATTAAAAAATTACGTAACAAACAATCCTTAACATCTCAATGTAGAATCCTCATGTATACTACTTAATCTTGCAACATCCTTATCAATAACAGTATTTATATCAGCAATTTAACTAGTGTATTAAACATTTCTAATATAATATATTGTTAAAAACTCTTCCAAGAGAAATAGCTTATTGCCTATTATGATTATTAACCTATAATTTGTAATTAAAAATTTTACTATAAAAAATTATAAGGATTTATAATTTACATTTCTATTTTATTAATTCGATTTATAACTCCTTAAAAATTGCCATCAATTCTCATATTTAACAAAATTATATTGCTCAAGATTCAAATTTGGCAAAATATTCATACTTTACGCAAATAAACCTGACCAACCAGACAAACAATAGTTCTCAATTATATTGACTGTAATCTTTTTATTCTAATAACTCACTTAGCGCCTTGGCTAAGTGTCTGACACTCATTTTAAAGCATAAAAAAAAGGCACCCTAAGGTGCCTTTTTTATCTTATAAACTATCAGACTAAATTATTGCTTTTCAGCTCCAAAGGTACCTTGAAACTTAGTTCCTGTTCCAGCGCCTGCACCTTTACCACCAGCTACATCACCTGCATCTTGGTAAATACCACCCAAGAACTCTGCCTTATCACCATAGAACCCACCAGCAGTGTCGATGCCGTTGTTACCTGCAAAGGTGTTACCTGTAATATCGGCTTCGATTTTGATTTCATTGTTAGCTGGCATATATTTATAATCACCAGCATCAAATGATAACGTACCTTCTAACTTACTATTAACAAAGTCAACATTAAAGGCGGCATCACCTTTGACCGGTGCTGTGATCGCGCCTTCTGTAGGAGTAGCAGCCCAGTTAGCTCCTGAAACAGTGGTTCCAAAATCGTCTAAATGAATGTTTTCGATATAGGTGGCCGTACCAATGCCACTATATTGAGCTTTACCGTCATTCACCTCAGAGAGATAGTCCATATAAGCTTGACTGGTTAGGTTCCCTTGAACATAAACGTTAGCTACTCTAGATACATCACCGGCAACACCTGAGTTTATAAAACCATAAACATGACCTGTCTGCATTTGTGTGCCGAAGCTTTCATAAACAGCATTGTACTTAAAGTCTGGGTTGAAAGTACCCTTACCTGCTTCAACACCTACGGTACCTACCCCTTCCTGTTTTGGATTTACCGTAAGCGCTTGTTGTACAGACTGCGGCTTAACCATGTCAGCACGCAACGACAATGTATCAAATGCAGTGAAGTTATCACCAGTATCTAATACTTTATCGGCAGGAAGCGTTCCATCGGCAGCAACATCAGATTGGTCACCAGACCAAGTGTCTTTATCACCTCGAATTGCTGAATAACCAATTGCTGAATCTAATTGACCTTGACCAAATGGTAGTTCACGCTCTTTACTACTTAATGCCGTCGATTGAAAGCCGGTTATGTTTGTGTCAGCAGGATCAGTTGGCTCAACTGGTGCTGGCTCAACTGGATTAGCGGCTGTACCATCTTTCTCCGCACCAAAGGTACCTTGTGAACCGTTACCTTCGTAGATACCACCGATGAAGTTAGCATCTTTACCGTAGAAAGCACCTTCTGTGTTATAGCCAGTATCATCAGCTGCAGCACCAGAGAACTCATTACCAGTGATATCTGCTGATAGCCCAATTTCACCAGCTTGAGCGAATTTTAGTGTGCCATCAACTTTACTAGCAACAAAGTCAGCCGTGAACTCAGAGCTACCGTATTCAATCGCATTGTCTACACCAACTTTACGATTGGTGGCATCACCAGCATAGTCAAACGTACCTTCGGATGGTAGCGTTGCTGTCTTATTACCCACTACAGCCACACCATCTACAGGTACAGCGCCATTGGCTGCTGTGCCATCTATATGGGCAATACGCATCTCACCGTTAGCACCAAAGTCTTTATAGGTTGCAATGTAAGCCAAATCACCTTCACCAGTTACGTTTCCAGTGCCTTCATAAGCTTTGAAGCCATTTTCCGTTTCAGCATCATTGTCACCTGACACCTGAATGGTTATAGGCCCTGGAAGAACACCTGTAAGCGCCAAATCAGCACGAGCATCGACATCTGAGGTACTACGGATTTCAAAGTCACGGGTTGTGGTTGTTTTGACGCCTACCTGCAATGCACTTGCATCGACAGATAAATGCTGTACACCTGATTGCTCAGCTTCAGCTGCAGACTCAAATTTTGGCGTTAACGCATCTAACTGCTCTTGCAGCTCTTGAGCTTTCTTTTCAGCTGCTGTTTGTGCTTCAGCTGCTGCAGTTGCTCTGTCTTCTGCATTTTGTGCTTCTTTTTCAGCTTGAGCCTGAGCAGCTCTGGCTTCTTCAGCTTCTACTTTGGCTTCTTCTGCCAATTTTTCAGCTTCTGCTACATCTTCTGCTGCGGCTGACTCTGCTGCGGCGATTTTAGCAGCGGCATCTTTTTCAGCTGCTTCTGCTGCGGCTACAGCTGCTGCTGCGCTCGCTTTAGCTGCAGTCGCTTCTGATTGAGCCGCTGTTACTTTATCTTGTGCCGCTTTAACTTCTTCTTGCGCTTTATCTGCTGCTGCTTGGATAGCTGCATCTGCGTCTTCTTTAGCTTTCTTCGCCGCTGCTTCTGCTGCTTCTGCTCTGTCTAGAGCATCTTGCAGTGCTTGATCATCGCCGCCACTGCCAGCGTTATCAGCCGCTTCTTGTGCTTTTTCGGCAGCTTCTTTCGCTTTAGCTGCATCAGCTTGAGCTTGTTCTGCAACAGCTTGAGCTTCCGCCGCTTCTGCTTGGGCAGCGGCTAGCGTTTTTTCAGCAGCTTCTGCTTGCGCTTTTGTATCTTTAGCAGCTTTTTCTGCTGCGGTTTGATTGTCACTCTTGGCGCCATAAGTACCTTGAGCGCCTTTACCTTCGTAAACACCACCTAAGTATTGAGCATCACCACCGTAGAAACCACCATCAGCGTTATAGCCATCTTTAGTTCCTGAGAACTTATTACCGTCTATAGCTCCTTCTAGACCAATTTTTTTATCACTAAAGGTTAAGTCGCCTTTTACATTTTTGGCCACAAAGTCAGCCGTGAATACTGAAGACCCAAACTCAACCTTGCTGTCTGTGCCCAATGCACGATAAGTTGCTTCACCTGTGTAGCCCACTTTACCTTCTGTTGGCACATTAGCAGCTTCAGTCGCATTACCTACTACGGCGACACCATTGACTGGCAGCAGACCAGCAGCTGCACCATCAATATGAGCAACTCTTAAATCATCGTTAAAATCTTTGTAGGTTGAGGTATAGACTAAGTCTTGCTCACCCAATGTTTCTGTGACAACTTTGGTGGTATTTTCAAACGATTTGAAGCCGTTAGAGCCTGCTACTTCTGCATCGCTATCACCGCTTATTTTTAACGTTACAGGATCAGAAACCAAGCCACCTGAAGCTGTGTCTGCACGAGCGTCAACCTCAGTCTCATCGGTGATGTTGAAGTCACGTGTGGTGGTGGTCAGCATACCTTGACCTATTCCAGTGGCATTAATGCTGATGTGCTGGACGCCTGACTTAGTAGTTTGAGGCGCGTTTTTAATTTCAGCGGCTGATGCTGCATCTTGCGCAGCTTGTTGTGCTGCTGCAGCTGCAGTCGCTTCTGCCTCTGCTTCTTGCTGGGCAGTATTAGCGGCAGCTTCAGCTGCGTCGGCAGCAGCTTCAGCTTCTTCTGCTAATTTTGCCTTGCGGTCCGCCTCTTTTTGAAGTGCTTCTGAACCACCACCAGCTGCTAATGCATCCTCTAATGCTTGTTCAGCCTCTTCTTTTGCTTTTATGGCATCTGCCTTTGCTTTTTCAGCAGCGGCAGCAGCAGCTTCAGCTTCTTCTTTTGCCTTAATGGCTGATGCAGCCTTCTCTTCAGCTGCTTTTTCAGCAGCAGCTATTTGCTCAGCAGCCTCTTTTTTTGCTTTTTCAGCTTCTTCTTTCGCCTTTTGAGCTTCCTGTTTCGCTTTTTCGGCTTCAGCTTTCGCTTCTTCTAGCTGCTTATCGGTAGCACCAGGTATTGGACTAAAGATATCATCAAGATTATAAGAAGGCTCATCAGTTGTATTACAGGCGGCCAGAATCATTGATGTCAAAAGAACAGCACTGGCTTTAAGTGGGGTTTTTAGTTTTTTAGCTGTCGATACAGCTGAGATTGAATGACGGTTAGGTGACATTCGTCTTCCTCCATGGATGATTGATAGATATTCCTTTATCTACTAATAATAAAATTAGTATTTAGGCAAGCTATATAGATAATCAAATTTAGTTTACAAAGTCAATTTATAACAGCTAACAGCTGTTTATTAAATATGACGCAAACGTTCATCTGAGCGTTGTTACATATTTATGTAAATATTAACGTAGCACCCAATAGGGTGATATTAGTTTATGTGACTTATCTAACCCTCTAGTCAGATAAGTCCTTTAAAAAATCATTTGAACATAGACTGTTAAATCAATAGATTACTGGCTTTGGTAAGACAGCTTCACACCAGCGATATAGCCATCGTTGTCTTCGGCTTTACTAACGATACTGCCATTAGGTAATTGTCCAGTGGCATCACCGAACTTAAGGTATTTGCCACCGACTGATACTGCCCATTCAGGAGTAACGTTATATTTCACACCACCACCTAAACTATAGTAACCTTCGATAGTACCCAATGAACTCACAGGATCACCTGCGCCAGAGTCATAGCCGACAACCACTGAACCGGCCAGCTTTTCATTAAAACGCTTCGCTAAGCCAACATCAACTTTCCACTGGTCTTTTTCATAAGAAAGTAATGGAAGGCCTTCTGGAACAGCAGCCTTAGAGTAAGCATTATATAAAGGTGGTACGATGGTAAAATCGCTCCATGGTACCCAACGCACATCTACTGTACCTAGTAGCTGATACTTTTCACTTAAACCTGTTTGAATATTTAGGTTAACAGATTCAGGGGTGGTTACCGTCGCATCAGTGGTGGCATATTCACCGATTGATTGACCAAGCGCAGAGTTTGGATCAATTCCAAGCTTGCCTAATGCTGTATCTCTTAGAGGTGACCCTAATAGTGGTACTCTTTCACCAACTGGAGTTTTGTGATCAATCTCAGAGCGATAGGTTAGCGCAGCATTCAAGGCAATTTCAGGCTTACTGTAGGCAAGACCTGCTACCCAACCATAATCAGTGTCACTGTTGACATTGGCATCATAGCCAGTTAATGGACCATATGCTTGACCTCGTAGATGTACGTCGGCTTTCACTTTTTGCATGACTGGACCGCCATAGACTTGGAAGCCATTAGACTTAAAGCCAACCAAACCTGTCCATGTCTCAGTATGCACACTGACATTGGTGTTTTTATCGTAGTTTGGATCTAATACTGAAGAGTTAATGGTCTCATTAGGTACAGACGTTCCAGTCGATGAATCAGCTATCGTATCTTTACCTGCTTTGGAGACAAAAGTGTTATCACCAGAGTATTCAACTTCTGCACCGAAAGGCTCATCATAGAAAACACCAATACTGATATTTTCATTGACATCCGTTTTTACACCATAACGCATAAAGGTATATGAGTCTGGCGTAGCGTTGCCAGTTGACACGCCTTTTTCGTATGAAGCTTCGTCAGAAGTAATACCATTACGAATTTCTGTCGTTGGAGATGTGCGAATAGCACCGGCATTATCATGGGCAGATACTTTGGTATCGATATAAGCAAAATCAACTTCTGCATAAGTACCAGGGTTAAAGAAGCCTTTGATTTCTTGACCTGAACGATCAAGACCAGCAGCCTGCGTCAATGATGCAGCTGATAAGGTGATAAGAGCGAGGGTGAGCTTAGAGATAGGGAACTTTTGAGACACTGGATATCCTCCATGAATAAAATAACTGGCAAATAGCTTTGTTATGATATGAGTCATATCAGTAACTTCAGCTGATGCTGTGCAATCCTTTGCCAAACGACTTAATTATTTACTATCGAAGGTAATCATCGCTTACACGACCTTACTTTCATTGTTATCAGACATTACCACTATGTAAGACAACGTAACTGATTTCAGTATCATAATTAAAGTTCAGCACTATAGCAACACCCTTTTAAGCTTTTTATAAAGATAGATTTATGTCAATCAAATTATAATAATGATTACAATCATCTAGTATGTGGCTGTACATACTCTTCAGCGAAAACAGCAATCACTTTAAGTATTCGTCCAAAAAATTGCATATATAGCATTGATTATTAACACTATTTTCTATTTTACTAATCCCCCCAAAAAAAGCAGCCACAATGGGCTGCTTTTTGTTATTAAAAATAAAACACTAATAGTTAAAACAACTGTTCACTGACTAGCGAGTACTCTCTTGTTATTTGGTATTTTGGTAAGAAAGCTTCACGCCCACGATATAGCCATTATTATCATCGAAATCCCCAACAATTTTTCCCGTTGGCAATCGACCTTTAGCATCACCGAACCATAAATATTTGCCACCAGCTGATACCGCCCATTCAGGGGTCACATTGTACTTGGCCCCTAAACCGACACTGTAGTAGCCCTCAATTGGCCCTAATGATGTCGTAGGATTACCAGCGCCACTGTCCCATCCCACCGTACCACTCACAGCTAGAGCTGGTGCGACACGTTTCGCCATACCAACCTCTACTTGCCACTGGTCATCATCATAATCTACCAAGGCTAAACCACCAGGAAATCTACTCTTCGTGGCATCTGTATACAATGATGGGACAATGGAAAAGTCACTCCATGGCACCCAACGTACCTTGGCAGTGGCCAAAGTCGTTGGATTAATCCCTGTCTGAAAATCGAAATTGACTGATTTAGGAGTGGTAGTCTCAATAGTACTGTTGCGACTGCTCGGCAGAGCTCCCGCACTTAATGCTGGCGCTAATGGATATTGCTCAAACGTTTGTGAGCTGTGCTCAATCTCAGAGCGGTAAGTCAATGCTGCTTTCAGAGCAATTTCGGGCTTACTATAAGCAATACCGGCCAAATACCCATAGTCTGTATCAGGGCTGGTACGAGAGGTATAGCCGCTAGCTGGGCCATAGGCCGTACCGCGCAATCTGGTTTCCGCTTCAATACGTTGAGCAACTGGACCACCATAAATCTGGAAGTTTTTATTCTCACCGAGTTTCATGCCAAGTATGGCGGTTAAATTGTTACTTCTGACTTCTACTTTAGTAGTATCGCCAGCGGTGGCGGCTTCAGCAGCGACAATTCCCAGCCCCAATGCTAAGCGATCTCTATCGGCTGCGAGCTCGGGGGGCAATGCGTCACCAGCAGCGACCAAATTATCTAAGGTGGCTTTTGCTGTATTAAAATCCGTGAACTGACCAGCGGTAATTGACTCAACGCTCGCATTTATATCATTTTGCGCTACGAAGTTACTTTCTATGTATTCAGCAGAGGCGCCAAAAGGCTCATCGTATAACACACCAATACTAAAAGTGTCATTAATATCAGCTTTTACGCCGTAGCGAAAAAAGTCATAAGATTCAGCGATATCCCCTGTTTTGTCACCGCGTATATAGTCATTATTCAGTGGATTGCCATTGGCACTATCATAGCCACTGACATCGGCATCGATGTAAGTATAAACGGCTTCTGCATAGGTACCATCCTGAAAGAAAGCTGTTACGTCCTGACCTGAACGATCGAGACCTGCAGCATGACTCATGGTGGCCACAGAAATGGTAGCCACAGCTACCGCGAGGGTTTTTAAGTGAAAGGTAGCGCGCATATTATCTCTCCAAACGTCCTGGTTGTTTAGCTGTTTTTTTAAAATAAAAGCAACAGTAATTCTTGCGGTTTTAGATTAATCAAACAGTGTCCTACTTTCGATAATAGTTACTTTTTTATAGTAAAACAATATTTAATAAATTTAATTTTACGTGCGGTTATTGATAGACTTAATTTCCCTATACTTATATAAACAATTGTTTTACTTATGAATATTTGTACTTATCATTATTATTACTTTAATAAACTAAAGTTTGTTTAAAATAAATTAATGGGGATATACTTGATTGCTTTTCGACCATTCCATTTCACTAGATTTCTTTCAATCAAAAAATTAGGCAAAAAAAAGCGACCCATTATGGATCGCTTTTTTAGCATTTATCTCAGTTTAAAACTGAACTGATTTATTGCTTATTTTGCTTGATAAGACAGTTTCATACCAAGTGCAAAACCGTCATTGTCTTCAAACTTGCTGACGACTTGCTTGGTTGGAATTTGACCATCAGCATCACCGAACCATAAATATTTACCACCAGCAGATACTGCCCAATTCTCAGTGATGTCATATTTACCACCTAGACCGACACTGTAGTAGCCTTCGATTGGGCCCAGTGAAGTGACAGGGTTGCCAGCACCACTATCCCAACCAACGGTACCGCTAACCGCAAACTGTGGCGCTAGACGCTTAGCAAGACCTAACTCAACCTGCCATTGGTCTTCATCATAACTTACTAATGCCAAGCCTTTATCATCTTTTGTAGCAACCTTACTCACATCGTTGTATAACGACGGTACGATAGCAAAGTCACTCCAAGGTACCCAGCGTACTTTTGCCGTAGCTAGTGTCGTTGGATTGATACCCGTCTGAAAATCAAAGTTGACTGACTCTGGCGTATTGATCTCGATATCGGTATGCCTAGTCGTTGATAACGGTATACCGACAGAGGCACCAGCAGCAGTCGCTAGTGGGAAGCTTTCAAAAGCTTTTGCGTTGTGTTTGATTTCAGAACGATATGTCAACGCTGCTTTTAGGGCAATTTCAGGTTTGCTATATGCCATACCAGCAATCCAACCATAGTCTTGGTCGTTGCTAATATGGGTGGTGTAGCCTTTGGCTGAACTGTATGCATCGCCACGCAACTTCACGTCTGCTCTCACACGTTGGGCAACTGGACCACCATACGCTTGAAATTCTTTGTTTACACCAAACTTAGCACCAAGAATGCCAGTAATGCTTTCTGTACGTACTTCAACTTGTGTTGCTTCGCCTGCAACTGCTGCAAGACCCTTGGCAGCTTCTAAGCCAATTAGCTTACCCTGCGCTTCTTGTAGTTGTTCAGCTGTCAAACCACCTGGATTACCTGGCGCCAGCGCTCCTTGCAATTGCGGTATTAATACGTTATCTACATAAGCTTCGGTAACATTAGGAATGTTTGTAAAGTCTTGGATGATAGCATCAGCATCAGTATTGGTAATGAAGTCGTTTTTACCAGTGTAATCAGCGGCAGCACCAAATGGCTCGTCATATAAGATACCGATACTAAAGGTGTCATTGATATCTGCTTTTACACCATAACGGAAAAAGTCATAGTCTTCTGCTATGTCGTCAATTTTGTTGCCTGACGAATCTTTACCACTCACATCGGCATCGATATAAGTATAAACGGTTTCGGCATAGGTGCCATCTTGTAAGAATGCGGTGATATCTTGACCTGAACGATCAAGACCAGCAGCACTAGCAACGCTAGCGACAGATAGAGCAGCAACAGCTACTGTGAGAGTTTTTAAATGAAAAGTTGCGCGCATTGTATATCTCCAAACATCCGCATTGTTTCACCGCTTTGCCTATTATTCATAGGTAAGCAGTATCCGAGGTGCAAGATAGTAAAGATTTTGGCACACGAAAACAACTGCAAAAACACATTATTTCTTGTTTATGACTAAACAGTATCTTTATCTAATAATATGCATATAAAAGACCAAACGCAAAATATCGAGTCCTTTATTAGATATTGGTTTAGAAATCAATAATGTGGTGGTCTGTCTGCCATGACGTCGAATGGTGCTATACCGCCTTCTGTATCTTGGCTCTCCATTTGCTTATAGATAAGCTGCAGCTGACGCTGTAATGTTTGAATATCTTTGTCTTGCCGGGCAATAACCGTGTCAAGTCGCTCAACAGTCATTTCTAAATGCGCCATGTTCATTTGCAAATCGATGACTTGTGTTTGCAACTCATCCTTTGTGGCTGTGTCATCATTTTTATCATTAGATTGGTTCATATTTTTCTCGGAATTATCATAAATATTGGGCGATAGGGATAAAAGGCGTTATTAGCCAGTCATTGATATATAAAGGTAACAATCAATAGAGACGATTAAAAAATAGCGGCTGATAAGAAAAGCAATAAATAGTGTTTATAAAAGCATTTACGCACACTACAGTCTGGTGGTGGCATGTTATACTGCAGGCAATTTTGCAACAACCCCTACCTCACTATTATATAAGCTTAAGATATTCTATGGCACTGATACATTTAAAAGACATTCACCTAGCCTTTGGCGTCGCTCCCGTTCTAGATGGCATTGATTTTGCTATCAATGCTGGCGAGCGCGTGTGCTTAATTGGCCGCAATGGCGAAGGAAAATCCACACTGTTTAAACTGATTAACGGCTCATTACAGCCTGACAGTGGCGAGATCATCACCAACAGCAGTATGCGTGTTGCGATGCTAGAGCAGGACGTCCCTGAAACCAGCGGACGTATCTTAGACATCGTCATGGGTGGTAGCCGCCGTACCGCAGACTTGCTCATCAATTATAATAAGCAAGTCGACCTATGTGCCAATGGCGACATGGATGCTTGCGAGCATATGGCAACACTACAGCATGATATCGATGCGGTACATGGCTGGGATTTAGAGCGTGACGCTACCCGTCTGATTACCACCATGGGACTCGATCCAGAAGATGATTTATCTTCATTATCTGGTGGTCGTAAGCGCCGTGTTCTTCTTGCTCGTGCGCTCGTTACCAAACCTGATGTACTACTACTTGATGAACCGACCAACCATTTGGATGTGGAAAGCATCGAGTGGTTAGAGCGCTTCTTATTAGATTGGCAGGGTCTGACTTTGCTATTCGTTACTCACGATAGAGCATTTGTCAATAAGCTTGCCACACGTATCGTCGAGCTTGACCGTGGTCACCTGACCAGCTATGACGTTACCCAAGGTGCCAAAGGCTACGCGCGTTATCAAGAGTTAAAAGAGCAGCAATTATTGGCTGAAGAAAAGAACAATGCTAACTTTGATAAAAAACTGGCACAAGAAGAAGTGTGGATTCGTCAAGGCATCAAAGCGCGCCGTACCCGTAACGAAGGGCGCGTTCGTGAGCTAAAAGCCTTGCGCGAAGAGCGTAGCGCTCGCCGTGAGCAAGTCGGTAACGTCAACATCACCATGGGTGAAGGCGAAAAAAGTGGCAAGTTGGTCTGCAAGGTTAAAAACTTGCATCTCGAATATGACGGCAACGTATTGGTCAATGATTTTAGCACCATGATTATGCGTGGTGACAAGATTGGTATCGTTGGTCCAAACGGTGCAGGCAAAACCACCTTAATTAAAGCCCTACTCGATATGTCTGATGATGAAGTCACCAAATCAGGTAGCGTAGAGCTAGGTACCAATCTGAAAATTGCCTTTTTTGATCAGCTGCGTGATCAGCTAGATCTAGAAGCCAGCGTGGCACAAAACGTCTCAGAAGGCTCAGACTTCGTCGAAGTGGGCGGTCGCAAGACGCATATCATGAGCTATCTACAAGACTTCTTATTTGCACCGGAGCGCGCACGTACACCAGTAAAAGCACTATCAGGCGGTGAACGTAACCGTGTTTTACTTGCCAAACAGCTATTAAAGCCTGCCAACATTCTGGTACTCGATGAGCCAACCAACGATCTGGATATGGCCACCCTTGAGCTATTAGAAGAATCTGTCAGTAGCTTTAACGGTACGATACTACTTATCAGCCATGACCGCTCATTTATGGACAACGTCGTCACCTCTACTTGGGTGTTTGACCAAGATGCAGATGGCAACGGTATCGTCAAAGAATATGTCGGTGGTTATCAAGAGTATTTGATACAGAAGAATCGTGAAGAAGCTGCCCAGGCTGCAAAAGCACCCGCTAACAATACAAAAAGTGCCAAGTCAGCGAATAAAGCAGACTCAGCAAAACCGACTAAAGCCACTAAAAAACTTAACTTTAATGAACAGCGTGAGCTAGATAACTTGCCAAAAGAGATTGCGGCACTAGAAGCTGAGCAAAATGAGTTACAAGAGAAGCTGGCTGATGGCTCCTGGTTTAACACTGATATTGATGCAGCGACTGCCGCTAGTGAGCGCTTGTTGACCATCGAAGATGAGATGATGAGCAAGCTTGAACGTTGGAGCACGCTTGAGAGCTAGTTGATGTGCTATCCGTGACCAAATTAATCACTACTTTATGCGATAAAGTGGTGATTATTGGTTTACGAGTACTTACACAGCGGTTAGATACTGAAAGTTAGTGAACATTACCTGAATTTCAAGTATCATTCGCTATTGCTGAATATCCTTATTAATTATAAGGTCATCAAGTTTACAATGCTTGCGAAAACAAAAACGATGTTAGACATTGATAATTCAGCTTTTTTGTCTGAGTTACGATGTTCAACCTTAGAGTATGTTCTCTCAAGGTTGCTTTATTTTTAACGCAATAATTTATTTTATCACCGAAATAGCTTAGAATAGCAACAATTAGCAAAATTAGGCACAGCTAAAGTGGCTTGATATTGTATATTTTCTAAGCCACAAACCCAGTGTGGGATAATCCCATTTCATTCACCTGGAGGAAGTTTTAATGAGCCAAGCCGAAGGCGTTAACGTACAACGCCGTAGAGTTCTTATTGCCTCAACTGCCGCGATTGGTGCAGCTGGGGTAGCTGCTGTGGCAACACCTTTTGTCCGTTCTTGGTACCCAAGCGCTAAAGCTGAGGCTGCAGGGGCTGCAGTGACCCAAGATATTGGTTCTATCGAAAATGGACAAATGATTGTCGTCAAATACCGTGGTAAACCTATCTTTGTGGTAAGACGTACCGAAGACATGTTGGGTACGCTTAAATCAGTTGAGTCACTGCTGTCTGACCCTAACTCAGATGCATCGCTACAACCAGAATATTGCAAAAACCCAGAACGCTCTATTACACCAGAAGTGTTGGTCGTCGAAGGCGTGTGTACGCATTTAGGCTGTGCACCAAACTACCGCCCTGATGTTGGCGCAGCTGACTTAGGTGGTAACGACTGGTATGGTGGATTTTTCTGTCCATGTCACGGGTCTAAGTATGATTTAGCGGGTCGCGTTTACAGTGGCGTTCCTGCACCAACTAACTTACCCGTTCCAGAATATAGTGTGGATGGTACCATCCTGACGGTTGGGGAGGCTTAATATGAGTATGGGTAAAAAGTTAATGCATTGGGTGGACGCGCGTTTTCCAGCGACCGAAACCTATGAATACCATATGTCAAAGTACTATGCACCAAAGAACTTTAACTTTTGGTACTTCTTTGGCGTATTGTCGATGATTGTATTGGTCAACCAATTGGTGACCGGTATTTGGCTAACGATGATGTACAACCCAAGTGCCGAAGGGGCATTTGCGTCTGTTGAATACATCATGCGTGATGTAAAAGGCGGTTGGCTCATTCGTTATATGCACTCGACTGGCGCCTCAGCGTTCTTCGTCGTTGTCTATCTGCATATGTTCAGAGCACTACTTTATGGTTCATATCAAAAACCTCGTGAGCTTATCTGGCTCATCGGTATGGGTATTTACCTAGCATTGATGGCAGAAGGTTTCTTCGGTTACCTCCTTCCTTGGGGTAACATGTCATTCTGGGGTGCACAGGTTATTTTGAACCTTCCTGCTGCTCTGCCTGTGATTGGTGATGGTCTTGCTGAATGGGTACGTGGTGACTATATTATCTCTGGTATCACGTTAAACCGTTTCTTTGCGCTACACGTTGTCGCTATTCCATTGGTCCTTGTGGGCTTGGTCTTTATGCATATTGTTGCGCTGCATCATGTGGGTTCAAACAACCCTGATGGTATCGACATCAAAAAACTAAAAGATAAGAATGGTGTGCCATTAGACGGTATCGAATTCCATCCGTACTACACTGTGCATGACATGGTTGGTATCGTAGTATTCTTTATCTGCTTCTTTGCAGTGGTGTTCTTCTTCCCAGAAGGCGGCGGTTTCTTCCTTGAGCCACCAAACTTTGAGACAGCGAACTCACTGAAGACACCTGAGCATATTGCACCTGTATGGTATTACACACCTTTCTATGCCATCTTACGTGCTGTTCCTGATAAGCTCGGTGGCGTGATTGCGATGGGTGGTGCGATTGCTGCGCTGTTCTTAATCCCATGGCTTGATAGATCTCCAGTACGCTCGATACGTTATAAAGGCATCTTGTCTAAGATTGCACTGACCATCTTTGCGATAAGCTTTGTGGTACTAGGCTACTTGGGTGCGACACCTGCGACGCCTACAGCGACTATCATGTCACGTATATTTACCATTCTATATTTCTTGTTCTTCCTATTGATGCCGTTTTATACTTCTATTGAGAAGTGTAAACAGCCACCAGAACGCGTTACCGGAGGTCACTGATGAGCACGCTAATTAAATCCCTAGCTGGTCTAGGCTTAGGCGCGGCATTAACCTTGACTGCTGGTACTGCACTGGCAGCAGGCGGCGGTGGATGCGGTACTTTCACCAATGCTGATGGCGTAGAAGAACACTTAGCTTGTAGCACAGCCCCTATTGATTTTACCAATAAAGGCTCGCTACAAAATGGTGCGAAAATCTTTATGAACTACTGTGCTGGGTGTCACTCCGCACAGTACGTTCGTCACTCGCGCATCGCTAAAGACTTAGAGATACCACCTGAATTGGTTGAAAAGTATTTGATGGTGACCACTGATCAAATCGGTGATCATATCAACGCTGAGATTGACCTTGATGTGCAAGCATCATGGTTCGGTGCGCCACCGCCAGATTTATCGCTTGAAACACGTCTGCGTGGTGATGACTGGGTTTATACGTACCTACTGTCATTCTATGAAGACCCAAGCCGCCCTTGGGGTGCCAACAACTTAGTACTTGCAAACGCTGCGATGCCTCATGTATTGCATAACATGCAAGAAGAGCTAAGTGCTGAAGAGTTTGAATCTGAGGTTGGTGACTTGGTTAACTTTATGGCGTGGATGGCTGAACCTGTTCGTCATGACCGTCAAGTCATTGGTTTCTTTGTGATTTTATTCTTATTAGTATTACTGATTCCAGTTTACTTGTTGAACAAAGAATTCTGGAAAGATGTAAAATAATTTAAGTCTTAAGCACTAAGATTTCATCATAAAAAGGCATTACTTCGGTAGTGCTTTTTTCATATTTGCTTTTTAATATTCAATACTTACTCATCCACTCCACATCGAGAAAGTAGATAAATAAAGCTCTCCACGATAATGTTTACGTATGTCGTCTTGATAATCGGGTTGACTTTGTTTACGATGACAACCTTCATTATTAACATTAGGCTTTCATGATTGATGCAAATGACATTCCAAGTAGTCAGCTAATCTTATACGCTGATGACAGCTACGATAGTCATGTGGTGCGTCTATTACTTGAAGAAAAAAAGCTTGCCTATTATTTATCACGTCTGCATTCTGAGCGTCCTGAAGATTTGACTGAGCTAAACCCGTACCACACGCTACCTGTTTTACAGCAGCGTGAGATTGCGCTATACGAGATTAACGTTATCTTTGAGTATTTAGAAGAGCGTTATCATACCAATAAGCTACTGCCTGAGACGCCGCAAGAGCGTGCGCAGTTTCGACAGCTAGCATGGCGTATTCAGCGTGATTGGCTGGTACTCGGTAAGCGGCTGCTTATGCATCCAGATAGCTTCAATAAAGCCCAAGCTGCTATGGCTAAAAAGCAGTTAAGCGATTCATTGATTACTCTATCGCCGCTGTTTGCGCATAAACCTTATTTTATGGCAGATGAGTTTGGCTGGTGTGATGTGCTCTTAGCGCCCCTACTATGGCGATTGGAAGAGATGGGCATTGAGCTACCACGCGCCATCAGTCGCCCACTATTCGACTATCAAAAGCGTGTCTTTGAGCGTGAGAGTTTCAAAAAAAGCGTTCGCTAATTAGACAAGAGTAAGCAACTGGCTTAAAATGAACCCTAACAGAATAAAAGTTAATAAGCCGCAATTGAGCCAACTTCATTGATATTAGCTCATCACCTTAAAACCAATAACAACTCTGTCATTAACCATCACCAAAAATGTTCAGCATAGGAAATCATCAGATGAGCGAAACCACATCTATCACCCCAACTCGCCCTTATATGGTACGCGCTCTATATCAATGGATAGAAGACAATGAGTTCACGCCCTATCTCATGGTTGATGCGACCGCTGAAAACGTGCAAGTCCCGACCGAACATGTGCAAGATGGTCGTATTGTATTGAATATCGCTAGTCGTGCAACGGGTAATATGAGCATGGAAAATGACTATATTAACTTTAGCGCGCGCTTTGGCGGGGTATCACAAGAGATTTGGGTACCACTGACGGCAGTGATGGGCATTTATGCCAAAGAAAACTCTCAAGGCATGTTCTTTGATCCAAAAGAATATGACAACTATGAGCCAGAAGAAGAGACTACTACTGCTAAGAAAAGCTCTAGCGCTACGCCTAAGCCGAAACGTGATAATAAAGCCGGCTTAAAAGTTTTAAAGTAATTGACTTTGAAATAGCCGAGAGACAGAACCATAAAAAAGCCAGTCATATTAAATATGCTGGCTTTTCTTATTTTAGCACGGGACGATTGTCTAAAAGGGTGGCAACTTTAAAAACACTTAATCTATTGAAGCTTAAATCCTAGACGCTTACAATCTTATGTCATTAAGTTCTTGGTAGTGTGACGCCGCGCTGGCCTTGGTATTTACCGCCACGGTCTTTATAGCTGGTCTCGCAGACGTCATCAGCATCACTTTGGAAAAATAGCATTTGCGCCACGCCTTCGCCGGCATAAATACGCGCAGGCAAGTTGGTGGTGTTACTAAACTCTAGAGTGACATGCCCTTCCCACTCAGGCTCAAGCGGCGTCACGTTGACGATGATGCCGCAGCGCGCATAGGTTGATTTACCAAGGCAGATGGTCAATACATCACGTGGAATACGGAAGTACTCCATGGTACGCGCTAATGCAAATGAGTTCGGTGGAATAATGCACTCGTCACCGACGATATCAATAAAGCTTTTTTCATCGAAGTTTTTAGGGTCAACCACCACTGAATGCACGTTGGTAAAGACTTTGAACTCAGGGGCGCAGCGTACATCATAACCATAGCTTGAGGTGCCATAACTGACCAAACGCTCGCCTGCATCATTAAAGCGCACTTGACCTGCCTCATACGGCTCAATCATGCCATGCTCTTCAGCCATTTTACGAATCCAGCGGTCAGATTTGATAGACATTTTTCTTCCTTACAAATATTTAATAGCGGTTATGGTACAGTATTTTGATAGCGACGATTATACGGAATTGGCGGCTGAATTTATAGAGCCACAATGACTTTAAAATTAAGCCAGTATCAACTATCTACTACTTTTAAAAATACGATGATTAACACGTGCCCTGTCCAACTACCATTTGGCAAAATGATCTTCTGCTAGCCCCATTACCTTATCAATTTTAATCACTTCACCGCCCACACGTATCTCACCACTATACCATCCAAGCCATTGCTCAAAGATACTGGCAAGCACACCAAAATTATCGGTCTTTTTATAGACAGTAATAGGCGTAAAGGTTAAATCAATGTCGACATTGCTCCAGCCGAGGTTTTCATGATAGATATGCCAAGTATTCTGTGCTGCTGCGTCCAAATCTTGACGTACAAACATCACAGGCGGTAGATAAACTATCTGTTCACCAAGCCAACAGGCATTTTCACTGGCGCCCGTTTCATTGACGCCCATTGATAAGTTCAAAGTAAAATGTCGACCATCTGGCAAATAGCTATTGATACACGTCCAAAACCAGTTGGTCTCGTGGCGCATATAGCCAAGCGTCCAATCTAGATTGGCAATAGTAGTGTCAGTAAAGTCTATCTGCTGAGCTTGGGTATCGGAAGTAGTATCAACGTTAAGTTTTGAATTACCCTTAATGACTATATGTCCAGATACAGCGGTTAATGGCTCTTTTTGTGTGTACGTCCAACCTCGTCTGCCCGTTGGTGTACAGATAGCGAGCGGCTGCGACTGCCTTGCTAAGGTTGCATGGAGTGCAAGGTTTTGACTGTCTAGCGCCACTTTAACTTGCGCGGGCGTAAAATCTAAATTGACGCTCAGTTTGGCATGGGTAAATACCATTTGCCCTTGATAGCAATCACCTTGTAGTTGCGTCTGCCGAGTCAAAGGCTGCAAGGCTTCACATACCTCCAGCTCACCCGTTTCATCGTTATAAAGGTAGACAAAGGCACTGGTCGCCAGCTTAATCGTCGCTACTGCTAAACAGACTCGATACGGTGGCTGAATAATTTGAATAAAGCAGAATTGATTGGCTTTTAAAGCTTTACGCCAATTTGGTAGCGCTTTTTGCGAGATAAGATGACTGTGGTAGTCCAAATAGTTGATGTTTTTTACTTGCGCAAAAACGCCAAAGGTAGGTTGACCGTTTTGAATAAGCTGGTCAAGTTCAACTGGTCTAAAGTGATTAGCGATAGGTTGGTTATTATCATTTTGCTTCATTTTTACGGCATCCTAACCAAAATTCATTGCGAGACTACCTGTCCTTGGTAGCTGACTGCGGTATTTATGATTCTTCTTTTTGCCTGTCCTGATGCTGCCCAAACTGCCTCTCTAATAGCTTTAATCTCTATCGTGGTCAACCCATCTGCTAGCGTTTCGGTTACATTCGCTACTACAAAACCACTCACACCAAATGAGTGCTTGGGAAACTTACGCAATAAATCAGTCATGGCATGTACTGCTGGCAAAAAATCAGCAATCACCATTCGGCGATTGCTAAAATCCGCATTAATCTGCTGACGTTTGCTACTGCCATCCTTATAGTAACAAACAGCAAGCATTTGATTGTTGGAGAGCTCAATCACATATATCGGCGGGCGGAATAGTATTGGGAACTTATACTGCTTGGGAATATTATCTAAATGACGTTGATAAATCGATAATCTCACAATATTCCCTTTTTAAAAAATCCGCTTATCATCGACAGGTTTGGCAAATTTATTAATATTGGCTTCGATATTCTTAGCAATACTCAGATAATACGGCGCAAACTCATCATCAGCGAGTACACTTGGTACGCCTTTATCCACTTGTGCACGGATACCACTGGCAAGTGGCAACTGACCCAATAGTGGCACTTGATATTGCTCAGCGATAAACTCGCCACCACCCGTACCAAAGATAGCTTCGGTATGATTACAGTTGCTACAGGTATGCAGCGCCATGTTTTCAACCACCCCAAGTACTGGAATATTGGTTTTGTTAAACATCTCGACACCCTTTTGCGCATCGAGTAATGCAATGTGCTGCGGCGTCGTGACAATCACGGCTCCTGTGACAGGAATACGCTGTGCGAGCGTGAGTTGAATATCGCCTGTACCTGGTGGCATATCAATCACTAAATAATCTAGCTGTGGCCAGTTCGTTTGGTTATAGAGCTGCATCAGCGCACCAGTGGCTTTTGGTCCACGCCATGCGACAGGGGTATTATCACCATCGAGCAAGCTACCAATCGATAGCATCGCCATGCCATGCGCATCAACCGGCACGAACTGCTCGTTTTCGAGTTGCGGTTTTACATCGGCGACGCCCAGCATCGTTGGCATACTAGGACCATAGATATCGGCATCGAGGACACCAACGCGGTTGCCCAGTTTTTGTAATGCCAAGGCAATATTAACCGTGGTGGTTGATTTCCCCACACCACCCTTACCTGATGCCACCACAATAATATGACGAATACGCGGATGTGCTGCCAGTGATGCTTGCGTTGGTGCCGCTTTGGTAATCGGTGGTTCGCCATCGGTATTGGACTGTGCTGCGCTAGGCTTAGCTTGGTTTGCCATGGCATCTATCGTCTTTGGCATTTGCTTAGGTAAACTACTGCTCGCACCCTTAGTAGCAGCGGCTAAACGGACATTCATGTGAATGGTTTTGATACCGTGCGGCTGCAGCAACTGTCCCAGTTCTTGTTGAATGGTTTCAGGGTTACTATCTTCTGGCAGACGTAAGTCTAAGGTGAGCTCTTCACCGCTCCGTTCCAGTCCTAACACCATGGTGGCTATGCTAATCGTACCTACTTCATAGCCGAGTAGCACCTTATCCACGGCACTATCACGTTCTGCCTGCTGCTGCGGGGTTTCCGTTTTGGGTGTCGATTTATTTTTCTTCATAAAGTTAAACATAGCTACCGTTACTGCCTATACAAGTGGGTGGGCATGCTAAAAACTCAGTTAATACTGTCGCAATAGCGTAAACCATAAGCCTGCGAGCTTTCTAGCCAAACCTTTTATCGTGACAGTGTAGCTCAATTGCAAGGATAAAAAAACCACAATGCCAATAGGATAAGGTGTTGTAAAACTCGTCTACTCTACTGCTTATCCTAATGATTGTTATTAACAGTTCATGCTAGTGAGCGATGCTATTAACTGCTGGTGTTAAGGGCTATCAACAATAACTATCTCTGTATCGCTATTATATTGAATTTTGGACAAGCCTTAGATAAACAAGCAATCAAATGGCTAAGAATCGTGAGGCAATAAACAGATAAATCAGCACTCCTGACGCATCACATACTGAGGTAATCAATGGTGCACTGGCAGTGGCAGGGTCAAAGCCTAGTTTGTTAAGGACAAAAGGCAAACTCATGCCAATCACACAACCAATCATGACCACCGACATCATACTCAGCGCCAGCACTAGCGATACAACCGCATCACCGCGCACATAACCGATAATTGAGATAGCTACTGCCATCGTCGCACCTAGCATGAGCGCTACCAAAGCCTCACGACCAAGCAATGAAAACCAGTCACGCATCACCACATCACCAGTGGCTAGCGCCCGTACCATCAAAGTCGCTGACTGAGAGCCGGCGTTACCACCACTATCAACCAATAGCGGTAAGAAAAACACCAGCACTAAATTGGCGGCAATCACATCTTCAAAATTGGAAATACTCAATCCTGAAAGCAGATTACCAAAGACTAAAAATACCAACCAAAATACCCGCTTACGGTATAGCACTCGTATACTGACGTCTTTTAACTTACCCACCATGGTCGAGACACCACCGGACTTATGGAAGTCATCGGTGGCCTCATCACTGGCAACATCCATGGCATCATCGTGAGTGACAATACCTACCAAAGCGCCACTGGCATCAGTGATTGGCAACGCAATTAAGTCATAGCGCGCGACGGTCTTGGCCACGTCCTCTTGATCATCATTGACATCACAAGAGATGACTGAGTTGACCATGATGTCATCTATCATCTGCTCTGGCGCTGCTAAAATAAGCACCCTTAAAGACACCACACCTAGCAGCTTACGCGCATCATCAATGACATAAGCATGATAAATGGTCTCAGCATCCGGTGCTTCTAATCTAAGGGCTGCCAAGGCCTCAGCCACTGTCATGTCGGCAGCCAACGTGGCATAGTCTGACGTCATCAATGCGCCAGCAGTGCGCTCCTCATAGGCAGACAACCTGCGAATATCTTCACGTTTTGCCTGTGCTAGCGCTGGCAGTAAAGCATCACGCTGTGCTTGATTTAAGTGCTTATATAAGTCAGTACGCTCATCAGATGGCATTTCGCCGACTATTTTTGCTAGGCTGGCGCGCGGAAACTCATGTGCCATGGCGACCTGAATATCAGCGTCCAAATAAGCAAATATCGTTGAGCGATTGGGCAGATGCTCGAGTAGCTGCCAGGCGAGTTTTGGCTCAATCAAAGCCAGCACATCAGCAGTATCAATAGGTCGCAGGTCCTGTAATTGATTGACGGATTGCTCAAACTCCTGCTGTTCGATAGCACGGCTCAGTTTCGCGGCAAAGCTCTCTGCAAAATCTTTATCATTCATTATTTTTACTCCGTGCCACCCAAAATGGTCAGCAATCGCTCATAAAAAAGAGCCAATATAATTGGCTCCAATTAATATAAACAAGATGCTAATGCAATGGGCTTTTATTAGCAAGCCAATGCGTACTCAACCAACGAAACAGCTAGTTCATAAACCAACCGTGACTGGCAACGATCGACTGCCCCGTAAACACATTACTTGGGAACGCTGCTAAAAACAATGCCAATTGAGCAATGTCATCAACGGTGGTGAACTCTTTATCAACGGTATTGACCAACATAATGTCATTCACCACTGACTCTTCACTGATACCTTTTTCTTCGGCTTGTTGCGGGATTTGTTTTCGACCAACGGCGTTTTCACAAACCCTGGACAAATTATATGAGAGCGTACATTGTGTGCAGCGCCTTCTTTCGCCAACACGCGGCATAGTCCAAGCAATCCGTGTTTAGCCGTCACATAAGGCGCTTTATAAAGTGACGCATCGTGCGAGTGCACTGAACCCATATAAATGACTGTGCCACCTTTGTCGTCTTTATACATGTGCTGTATGGCCGCTTTGGTGGTTAAAAACGCCCCATCTAAATGGATAGCGAGCATTTTTTTCCAATCATCAAATGCCATCTTATTAATCGGGTCAATAATCTGAATGCCGGCGTTGGAGACAAGAATATCAATACCACCGAAGCGCTCGACCAATCGCTGTACACCATCATTTACTGCAGCTTCTGATGTGACATCCATTTCAATAGCAAGTGCCCGACCGCCAGCTGCTTCGATAGCATCGACTGTGTGTTGTGCTGGTTCAAGATTGATATCAGCAATACCAACTGCAGCGCCAGCCTTCGCGTAGGTTTCAGCGATGTCACGTCCGATACCACTTGCAGCGCCTGTGACTAAGGCCACTTTACCGGTCAAATCTTGTTGTAATTGGGTCGCCATATTTTATAGTCCATTAATAAACAGGTTGTTTGGATGTCTGTGCTAGACATATTAATACAACAAGCTTATTGAGCAATACGCACTGGCGTTTTCTCTTGTAGCTCATCAAAGCTGACACCTTCTGCCAGCTCAACCAACTTCAAACCATTTTCAGTCACGTCTAATACGGCAAGCTCGGTGATAATACGGTCGACCACGCCTTTACCTGTCAGTGGCAGCTCACAATTGGCAAGTATTTTTGGCTCGCCATGCTTATTGACTTGCTCCATCAGCACAATCACCCGCTGCACACCGGCCACCAAATCCATCGCACCGCCCATGCCTTTGACCATTTTTTTGGGAATCATCCAGTTGGCCAAATCCCCTTTTTCTGACACTTCCATCGCGCCTAATATTGCCAGATTTACATGACCGCCACGAATCATTGCAAACGACTCTGAGCTGCCAAAGTAACTGGCACCCGGTTCTGCGGTCACCGTTTGCTTGCCCGCGTTAATCAAATCTGCATCGACATTCTCCGCCGTTGGAAACTCGCCAATACCTAATAGTCCGTTTTCAGACTGTAGCCAAACATCCACATCATCAGGAATATAGTTAGCCACTAGCGTCGGTAGTCCAATGCCCAAGTTTACATAATAGCCGTCTTCTAGCTCTTTTGCGGCACGCTGTGCCATCTGCTCTCTTGTCCATGCCATGGTGATTTCCTTATTTTTATAACCACTCCAAGAAATATGATTAGCGGCATCAAACTCGCTTAGTCTACAAAATGTAGCACTTAGGGTTATCTTACTTGCTGCTCAATTTTTAGAAGTGGTATTACAATATTCTATTATTAACGTCATTTTTGAAAGGTTTGGATAAAAACACTCACTAAGCACTCTCAACGGCTTTAGTGGTGGTTTTTTCGATACGTTTTTCAGGGTTACTATTTAAGACAATACGCTGCACAAAAATACCAGGCAGGTGTACTTCATCAGGGTCAAAGGTACCCGTCTCTACGATTTCTTCAACTTCGACGATGGTGATTTTGCCTGCCATCGCGCAATCTGGATTGAAGTTACGGGCCGTCTTATTGAACATTAAGTTCCCCGCTTTATCTGCTTTTTGCGCTTTAATCAAGGACACATCTGCACGCAATGAATGCTCAAGCACATAAGTGCGACCATCAAAATCACGGATTTCTTTGCCTTCAGCGACCATAGTGCCAACGCCAGTCGCCGTATAAAACGCGGGAATACCTGCGCCGCCCGAACGCAATTTTTCTGCCAACGTCCCTTGCGGGGTCAGCTCAACCTCTAACTCGCCGGCTAAGTATTGACGCTCAAACTCCTTATTTTCACCCACATAAGATGAAATCATTTTCTTAATTTGACGGGTTTGTAATAGTAATCCTAAGCCAAAATCATCGACACCTGCGTTGTTACTGATACAGGTCAAATCCTTAACTCCGCTATCACGCAATGCTTCGATTAACGCTTCAGGAATACCGCACAGACCAAAACCGCCGATAGCAAGTGTTTGTCCATCACTTACCACACCTTTTAGCGCCTCTTCGGCACTACTGTATACTTTTGAGCGACTCATGCTTATCTCCTTGCAAGTCTGTTTTTTGTTATTAACGTCCATTATCTATCATGATTTATTTACTGTGCCAATCAATAGAGTATTGGCTGTTTTAAATTTATATTAATACACTTTATATCGATATATCATCATTAAAACACTTGTGCTAACTTAACATATAATTCTCATAGCGAGAAGAGAATAACCGTAAGAACGAACGAGACAGCACAGTAGCGGGGTATGAGGCAAGTCAATATCATATTTTTCTAGATTAATGTTTGATAAAAAATCAAAAATCACATATTTTGATTAATTTTATTGATGTTCTTTGCTTATCGCGGTTACTCAGTGCTGATATTAGCACCGATTATGGCGACTTTAGCAGTATTCTTATCAGGAGATTTTTTAAGCAGTATCCCAGCATACACCGATGTTTTCATGGGCGCGTTAAGTGGGTTTTTACTTAAGTTCTTCCCTATCTTCTTATTGGGCGCATTGTTCGGTCGTTTAATGGCTGACTCTGGCGCGGCGACAGCGATTGCCAATACCGTGGTCGAAAAACTCGGTGCCAGCAAAGCCATTCTAGCGGTTATCTTGGTTTGTGCCATTTTGACATATGGTGGCGTGTCGTTATTTGTCGTGGCGTTTGCTATCTATCCAATCGCCAAAGACCTATTCAAAGCTGCAGACATTCCTAAGCGTTTGATTCCGGCAGCGATTGCCGGGCACGCCAGCCATTCAGAATGCCATTCCAATCCCTTACTATAATACCAACGTCTTTGCCGCGCCTATCTTAGGTATCATCGGTGGTACCATCATGTTCATCTGTGGTTGGTTATGGCTGCAGTCACGGGCCAGAAAGGCCAATGCTGCAGGTGAAGGCTATGGTCAGCATGACGAAGAAGATGTGGGCGGTGTTGGTGCGGTTAAAAAAGAAACCGAAACCCTCAGTACGCACCACACCTCATTTACCGTCGCTATGATTCCATTGGTATTGGTTATTGCTCTAAACGCCGTTCTGACCTATTACATTTTTCCGTCAATGGACTTTAGCGCCTTACAAGCGCAGTTCCCTGATTTAAATATCGCAGGCTCGCTTGGACTATGGTCAATTATCATCTCATTGGTCGTTGCTTGTACGGTTTTGATTCTGTTACGTATTGGTCATTGGAACAACCTACAAAAAACCATCAACCGCGGTACTTATGACTCGATGTTGCCGATTTTTAACACGGCGTCGGAAGTGGGTTACGGTGCAGTGATTGCCTCATTGGCAGGCTTTCTTATCATTCGTGATAGCATCTTAAACCTAAACCCTGACAATCCTTTGATATCAGAAGCGGTGGCAATGACCACGTTGGCTGGTATCACAGGTTCATCATCTGGTGGCTTGAGTATCGCTCTATCGACGTTGGGTGAAGATTATTTAAGAATGGCAGTTGCCGCAGGTATTGATCCAGAACTCATGCACCGTGTTGCTGTCATGGCAGCAGGTGGTTTGGATACGCTACCGCATAGTGGTGCGGTCATTACCTTACTGGCGATTTGTGGTTTGACCCATAAGCAGTCTTATCTAAACGTCGCTATGGTGACCATGATTATCCCGTTAATTGCGGTGGTTGCAGTGATTATCCTAGGTACGATGTTTGGCTCGTTTTAGAGAGATTAAGACACTAAAAGCAGATCTTAAATATTGGCTTTAAAGAAACTGCTCAAATACCATCGTCATTTACTTTTATAAAACCCACTTGGCGAACTGCTTGGTGGGTTTTTTAATGACAGCTATATAGCTAAGCGATTCTGTTCACTGCCATGACAACTGCTGTGTTAGTTAGTGTATTAATTACTCAGGTAATGACACAAATTTGACTGATTTACGGTATCATAGGCACACTTTTTGAATTTTTATTTGCTTAATAATTTTTTCAAAGTTTTAACATTGATAGTTTGACATTAATAGTATCGCGTCTGCTCGCCATAAATCGCTTGCGACGTTTGATAACCAACCCGTTTATATAAAAATATAGGTGATGATAGTGCGTGAGATTCTAGTAACCAGTGCGCTGCCCTACGCCAATGGCTATATCCATTTGGGGCATCTTGTAGAATATATTCAGACCGACATTTGGGCACGTGCGATGAAAGCGCAAGGCCATCAGGTCACTTATGTCTGCGCGGATGATGCACACGGTACGGCAATCATGCTCAAAGCAGAAGCCAATGGCATCACGCCAGAAGAGCAAATTGCCTCAGTTAAAGCCTCGCATGAAGCCGATTTTGCCAAATTTTTGATTAACTTTGATAACTATCACAGCACCCATTCAGAAGAAAATAAGCATTTCTCTGAGCTGATTTATCGTCGTCTTAATGGCGCTGGACATATCAGCACCAAAGATGTTGAGCAATTATTCGACCCTGAAAAGCAATTGTTTTTAGCGGATCGTTTTGTCAAAGGCACTTGCCCTGAATGCGGTGCGCTTGATCAATATGGCGATAACTGTGAAGTGTGCGGCACGACCTATGATGCGACAGATCTTAAAGACCCGTACTCAACCTTATCTGATGCCACGCCTGTCCTGAAAACCTCTAAGCATTACTTCTTTGACCTACCTGAGTTTGAGCAATTCCTAAAGGATTGGACGCGCAGTGACAATCGTTTGCAAACATCGGTCGCCAATAAGCTACAAGAATGGTTTGATGCTGGCCTAACCAGCTGGGATATCTCACGCGATGCGCCTTATTTTGGTTTCCAAATTCCAGATACCCCAAGCGATGAGCCAGACAAGTACTTTTATGTCTGGCTAGATGCACCAGTCGGTTATATGGCGAGCTTTAAAAACCTTTGTGATAAGCGAGCGGGAACTGAAAACGAATTGGACTTTGACCGTTATTGGATGCAAGAAAACGAGCATAAAACCGAGGTGTATCACTTCATCGGTAAAGACATCGTTTACTTTCATGCGTTGTTTTGGCCAGCCATGCTAGCCGGTAGTGAATTCCGTACGCCGACAGGTGTCTTTGCCCATGGTTTCTTAATGGTCAATGGCGAAAAAATGAGTAAGTCACGCGGCACCTTTATCAAGGCCGAAACTTACGCGGAGCATTTACACCCTGAATACTTGCGTTATTATTTTGCTAGCAAACTGTCTGATAAAGTCGAGGACATCAACCTTGATTTAGAAGACTTTATGCAAAAGGTCAACTCTGACTTGGTGGGCAAAGTGGTTAATATCGCCAGTCGTAGTGCCGGCTTTATCGTTAAAAAGTATGACGGCATGCTGTCGGACGTTTGCGTAGAATCTGAATTATTGGAAGATATCACCAAAACCGGCGATGCAATTGCTGCCGCTTACGAAAATCGCGAGTTCTCACGTGCCATGCGCTTAATCATGCAATGTGCAGATAAGGCCAACGAGTACATTGATGAGAAAAAACCCTGGTCGCTTGCCAAGCAAGAAGGCACTGAGCAAGAAGTTCAAGATGTCTGCTCGGTTGCGATTAATATCTTCCGTCAATTGATGGTATATTTAGCGCCAGTGTTACCTGAGCTGACTGCCAATGCCAAAGAGTTTTTAAACATTGATGACTTGAGCTTTGCTAGCCGTAACCAATGGTTGCTTGGTCATAAAATCAATAAATTCAAACCTTTAATGCAGCGTATCGAAGAAAAAGATGTCGCAGCGATGGTTGAGGCGTCAAAAGAATCTTTGGCTCAAAATGCGACGCCAGTTGCTAATGCCGACAACATCTCAGCAAAGAAAAATACGCCATCAGCAAAAGAGGCTGATACTGATACAAATGCTGAGCAAGCTGACTATATCGGTATCGAAGACTTTGCCAAAGTTGAGATGAAAGTCGCCCACGTCTTAGAATGCAATCATGTTGAAGGCGCGGACAAGCTACTGCAATTTACATTGAACGTTGGCGAAGACCAGCCGCGTAATGTATTTAGCGGTATCCGTAAATTTTATGAGCCTGAGCAATTGGTTGATAAAAAAGTGATTTGCGTGACCAATCTTGCCCCGCGTAAGATGAAGTTCGGTGTCTCAGAAGGCATGGTGTTATCGACTGGCGATCCAAAGACAGGGCTAACAGTCGTGACCTTGCCTGATGATTGCGTCGTTGGTGATGTGCTTGCCTAAGAAACGTTGCTTAAAGTAAGCCGACTCAAATAGCATGGCTAAAAGCGTAAATATTGGAGAATGATATTGGTATTGCTTAGACTATTAGCAGACATTCTCCTTTATTTAACATTAGGGTTGTTGGTTTATTGGTATTTTACCCAAGACACAACCGCCCTACTTATAACCATTGCTAGTGGTGTCATCAGTGCTTTGTTATTTATCATTACCACAGATATTAAACAGTCACGGCGTCACCGCCACTCAGAGCCTTCGAGCATATGGGACTGGCTGTATTTTATCGACATACTAGAGATTCCTTTTTATTTGCTTGGCTGGTTATTGCGCAGTTTATGGCGGGTATTCGATTAGCAGACATTTGGCACATGAAATATGAAAGAAGACGTCCTGAGTGGCGTCTTTTTTTATGTGACTTTTTATGTCATTTTATATGGCTTAGTGTTTTCCACTCTATCGAATAAGACCATCAATACGTCGCTCTCTACTATCTATGACGAATACGTTTTAATTTTTTATTGCGATAACTTACATTACTGTCATAATATGAACATAATGATCGACGGAACGATTACTTTTACTTTATTGTTAGCCTGCTATCTTGGCATCAACATAGCATTGACTCGGCTAACCTGCACTTTCCAATACTATCTTTAAGAATCAAACACAACAAAAAAGAATGCAAGTACTACTCTAGTAAACTTAGCGATTCTGACAATGCTGGCTTGGTTTTTATAATTGATATAACTGATGAGTTACCCTAATAATGACTATTGCTTCTACTTTTCGCTTAAGTTTATTCGGTGCTGCCATTAGCGCCTCACTTGGATTAATTGGCTGTTCAAACTCTACTGACACTGCAACAACTAATGAGAATGCAGCGGCTGATACCGATAAGCCCGCCAAAACATTAGCCATCACACAAATCGTTGAACATCCATCGTTAGATGAGATGCGCCGCGGTATCATCGATGAGCTGGCTGATAATGGTTATGTCGAAGGGCAAAATCTAACCGTCAACTTTCAAAGTGCGCAAGGTAATACAGCAACAGCAGGACAGATTGCCAAGCAGTTTGCAGGCGACAACCCAGATGCCATCGTAGCAATCTCTACGCCATCTGCTCAGTCAATTGTGGCGTCAACCAAAACGGTTCCGGTTATCTATACGGCTATCTCCGATCCTGTCGCAGCCAAACTCATTAATGAAAACGACGTCCCTATTCAGTCCAATGTGACAGGGCTATCTAGTGAGCTGCCCATCGAGCCGCAATTAGACAATATTCAAAAAATTGTGCCAAATGCAAAAACCATTGGTTACGTTTATAGTCCAGGTGAGGTCAACTCTGTCGTCGTGCTCAATCAACTTAAACAAGCAGCGCCAGCACGTGGACTCAAAATATTAGATGTCACGGCCAATCGTCCAACGGACGTTGCGATGGCAACTCGCAGTCTCTCTGGTCGCGCTGATGTTATTTATACCTCATTAGACAACAATGTGGTATCAGCATTTGAAGCGATGGCAGGTGCTGCCAATGAGCTTGATATTCCCGTGATTGCCTCAGACGAGTTTAGTGTAAGACGCGGCGCCACTGCTGCACTAGGTGTCAACGATTATGATTTTGGTCGTACGACTGGAAAAATGGTTTATCGCGTATTAAATGGCGAAGCGGTCAATACCATTAAGCCTGAAGTGATGAATACCTTAACTCTATACGCAAGCCCGAAACACGCAGCAGAGCAAGGGGTTAGCTTGTCAGCAGATTTGTTGAAGAATGCCATCAATATCGACGAAAAAGCACAGAATGCCAATAAATAATATTTAGCCATCTGCCTAGATAGCTGCTATTAACTTTTATCTATTAAATAATGTACGGATACATTATTATTTTCAGGAGTGAGACCCATGTTGTATCAAAACCGTTTTGGTCATTTCAATTTTAGTAAGGCTTTATTATTAGGCGGTGTTTGTACCGCTATCTTGACGGGTTGTAATCAGTCGGCACAAGATACTAGCACTACTGACGCGGCTACTACCGATGCTGCCACAGCGATGAAGACTGTCGCTATCACCGCTATCGTAGAGCATCCAGCGCTTGATGATGTCCGTAAAGGTGTCATTGACGAGCTTAATGAAGCGGGCTTTAAAGACGGTGAGAACTTAACGGTTAACTTCCAAAGTGCACAGGGTAATACTGCTACCGCTGGACAGATTGCTAAGCAATTCGTCGCCGATGCGCCAGACGTCATCGTCGCTATCGCTACCCCATCTGCACAGTCTGTTGCCGCCTCTACCAGCAGTATTCCAATGGTATTCTCTGCAGTGACTGACCCAGTAACAGCTAAATTGGTCTCTAAGCTTGACGGCTCTGGCACTAACGTGACGGGCGCATCAGATGCCCTACCGTATGAGCCACAAATCGAATTGATGCGTCAAATCATTCCTGATTTGAAAAACGTCGGTTACGTTTATAGCCCAGGTGAAGTCAACTCGACCATCATCTTAAAAAACCTAAAAGAAAAGCTTACGCCGCTAGGTATTAATGTGCACGAAGCCCCTGCGCAGCGTAGTAATGATATTGCCATGGCTGCACGCAGTCTCGAAGGCAAAGTCGATATGATTTACACGTCAACGGATAACAATGTGGTATCCGCTTATGAGTCACTATATCAAATCGCCAAAGAAAGTAAGATTCCATTAATCGCCTCAGATACCAGCTCAGTTGAGCGCGGTGCAGTTGCAGCCTTGGGTGTTAACTACTACGAGCTTGGCCGCGAAACTGGTAAAATCGTCGTACGTATCTTAAATGGTGAAAAAGCCGGTGCTATTCCTGTCTATACGCCGCAAAAGCTTGATTTGTACGTCAGCCCAAACCATGCCAAAGAAGAAGGCATTACTTTGCCACAAGCAGTTATTGATAAAGCAAAAGAAGTGGTAGAATAAGCCACCTTTACACTTGCTTGTAGTAGCAGCTGAAAAACACGCTCGATACTTGCGCTATCATTCGTCGTTTATTTCGATAATGTTATCTATCAGCCACGTTACTTAGTTCAGGTATCAGGTATCGCAACATAAGAAACCCAGCTATGAGTCAGTAGGCTGGGCTTCTCATTTCAGAGACAGCCGTTTAGCTGCTATTACTCAATGATTGTCAGTTGAATACCTTCGTATTCTTATGGCTTATAAATCTATAATGTTTTGCAGAAAACCTTTGAACCAAGGTAGCTTATGATAGTTGTTCATCGTGACATGTTTTGGTTTACCCTAACCGCAGATTGCTTAATCTGTTAAATTCACCGCTTAGCCGTTTAGCTGCAATAGACTTATAAATAAGAGAGCGCTGATATAGACCACTTATTTTATAATCTGATAACTGTATTGTTATTTGCTAAACGCTTGGTTATGACTTACTGATCCCTTATGTCTTTAATTGCTTTTTTTGGTGCGCTTGAAAGTGGTCTGATTTATGGCCTAGTAGCACTTGGTGTACTGATTTCTTTTCGTACGCTCGATTTTCCTGACTTGACCGCTGATGGTAGTTTTCCATTAGGTGGCGCCGTCGCTGGCATCTCTATCGTCGCTGGAGTCAACCCGTGGTTGGCCTGTGCTTTTGGTATGCTAGCAGGCTCAGTCGCTGGTATTGTCACTGCATGGCTGCACGTCAAACTTGGCATCCTGCAGCTGCTCGCCAGTATCTTAGTGATGGTCGCGCTATATTCTGTCAACCTACGGATTATGGGCGCGCCAAACCTACCATTATTGGGTGAAACCACGGTATTTAGTACCTTGGTCAATGATGAAAACGGTTATTGGATGCGCTGCCTTATCATTGGTGTGGTCGTGCTGCTTGCCAAGCTATTTTTAGATTGGTTTTATAGTACAGAGTCTGGTCTCTCTATGCGGGCGACAGGCTCTAACCTACGTATGGCACAGGCTCAAGGTATCAATACCTCATGGATGACCGTCATTGGCATGGCTATCTCTAACGGTCTTATTGCGTTAGCAGGCGCATTGTTTGTACAGACCCAAGGTGGCGCAGACATCTCTATCGGTATCGGTACCATTGTCATTGGTTTAGCAGCGGTCATCATCGGTGAGACCATTATTCCTGCCAAGCGTATTTGGCTGATTACTTTTGCCGTTATCCTAGGTGCAGTGCTTTACAAGCTGTTTATTCAGGTTGCGCTATCAAGTGATACGCTGCGCAGTATTGGCTTTGGTCCACAGGACTTAAACTTGATTACTGCCCTACTTGTGGTCATCGCTCTGGTATTACCAAAGGCGAAAACAAAGTTTTTATCTCGTAGAGTTCGTGCTTAATGATGCTAAGAATAGCGATACAAACTTGAAGAAGCGCTTAGCTTGAAGAGATGATAAGGAACAACGATTATGATGCAAGCCAAAGATTTACGGTTGACCTTTAATCCAGGCACCCCTATCGAAAACCCTGCCTTACGTGGTATTGACTTAAATATCGCTGACGGTGAGTTTGTCACTGTAATTGGTACCAACGGCGCAGGTAAATCAACGTTTTTGAACGCGGTCAGCGGTACGACTCGTGTCGATAGTGGCTCAATCCTATTGAACGGTATCGACGTCACCAAAAAGTCTGCACATCAGCGTGCACACTGGGTTGCTCGGGTATTCCAAGACCCAATGGCAGGTACTTGTGAAGCCTTGACTATCGAAGAGAACATGGCGCTCGCCTATAAACGTGGCGGCAAGCGCAGTTTAAAGATGGCCCTCAATGCAAACAACCGTGAATTGTTTCGCGAAAAGCTATCCGTATTGAAATTGGGCTTAGAAAATCGCCTAACTGACCGTATGGGCCTGCTCTCTGGTGGTCAACGTCAAGCCGTCAGCCTGCTAATGGCATCATTACAGCCGTCTAAAATCTTATTGCTTGATGAGCATACTGCTGCCCTTGACCCTAAGACTGCGGCTTTTGTTTTAGAGCTGACAGATAAAATCGTCACTGAAAACAAACTCACCACCATGATGGTCACCCACTCCATGCAACAAGCATTGGCGCATGGCACTCGCACCGTGATGCTACATCAAGGTCAAGTCGTACTAGATGTCGCTGGTGATATCCGTAAAGGGATGACCGTACACGACTTGCTCGATATGTTTGAGCAAACACGCGGTGAAAAGGTTGAAGATGATAGCTTAATTTTAAGCTGAGTCATTTAACCAAGTAGTTTTGGTCTACGAAATAAAAACGCCTGTTTAATAACAGGCGTTTTTTTTTATCAGTTAACACAAGTAACTATTCGCTTTTATCATACTTAAGCATTAAGGTTAAACAGTTAAGACTCCAGCATAACCAGCTTTTGAATCAATTCACTAACATGCTGTGATTGCATTTTTTTCATGACTTGTGAGCGATGTACTTCTACCGTTCGGACTGATATATCCAGATGATCGGCGATAACTTTATTGATATTGCCTTGCAAGAGCTCATTGGCTACCAGCTTTTCTTTATCAGTCAGCTGCATATATAAATGACGGATGTCATAGAGCTTAGCACGCTTAATCGTTAATGCTTGAGCCTGTGCTATTGCTTCTTGTAAGCGGTGGCTGTTGATAGGTTTTTCTAGATAGTCAGCAGCGCCTTGTTTGAGCATGTTCACGGCATCAGCGATCTCGCCATTACCAGTCAACGCAATAAGAGCAATAGGACTATCATATTTATTAAGATGTGCTTGTAGCGCCTGACCGCTCATTTCAGGCATCATCAAATCGCTAATAATCACTGCTGGCTTATAAATATTTACCTGCTGCAAAAACACCATAGCACTTGACCATACTTGGGTAGCTAATCCTAAGCTGCTAATCAAAAAATCACATGAAGTACGCACGCTTTCTTCATCGTCAATAATATGAATAATTAATTGCTTAACGCGACTGTCCGCCAAATGGTTACAGCGCTTAGCATGCTCGTTTGGTATTCGATTAGGAATCATATACGACCTTATGGCTACACTCATTTTTAATATTTATTGGGATTATTCATCCGTATTTGTTACGTGTAATGGCAAATAAAACGATACTTGCGCTCCCACTATATTTAATAACTGATAGTTAGCATGAATCTGCATCAATGGACTTTTGCTGTTTTGAATTTTACCACTCAAGCTACCCTTAAAACGCCGCTGAGGACTTTTCTGCATGTCACATATGTCGTCAATTTCACGCTGCGCATCGATGTTATGTAGCTGCATCATACCGCCAACTGATTGACATAAACGCTGACATATCATCAGCCCTAACCCTAAGCCATTTACTTTGGTAGATTGAGTCCCCTGTTGATGGGATGCCTTTGTCTGTGACTTGCGCTCCATCAACTGTGCTTGGTCAAAGCCGCCTGCATCATCGCTCACATGTAATGCTAAGTACTGCTGACCATTTTCCTCCACTGCCTGACAGCGTAGCATGATATTGGTCGCACCTTGCTGTGTGGCATTGAGCAAACCGTTCATCATTAACTGGTCGAGGAGCAAGTTCGGTAAGGTTAAGTATTGATAGTCACTTGCTAGCCAAAAATGAATGCCTGTCGCCTTTTCACCCAATAGTAAAATACATTGCTTATAGGTGACTGCGATATCGACTTTGACTTCATCGGCTTGCGACTTTCCTGCCCAACTTCGTATGTTTGTCACTACAGCGGCGACTCGCTCTGTCTCATTAACGATTTGCTGCAAGGCATTTTCTGTGGCTGCATTATCCGTGGCACTCTTTTCGCTTGGAGCGTTTGGGGCGATATCGACAGCCTTTTTAGACAAATTTTCTTGTTGGCTACGTATCAATAGTCCTTGCGCATAATTCTGAATGGTTGCCAAAGGCTGATTGATTTCATGAGCGATTGAGCCACTCATTTCGCCAATGACAGCAAACCGCTCTGATTGACGCAGTTGCTGGTCGTAGTTTCGTATAAGACTGTTTTGTTTCACTATCTTTTGCTGTCGATGCCATGCCAGCCAACTCATCCACCCATAGTTAATGGTCGATATTATGATAACAAACACCAGCATGCCCACCCACAATCGGTGAGACTTTATCCAGTCTACTAAATGCGCGCCCAATTGCTTTTGCGCGGGATGCTGATTCATGTCATATAAGATACGCTCAGCGTCCATACTAGACTCTGGTGGCAACCAACGTGGCTTTGGATTGCTTGTCTCCTCTTTTACGCTAAATAGAGTTTGATTGATTTGACGTATTAATGTCGCAGGTGCTTGTTCTGTCGCTGCTAACGTCCAATTTGGATAGATAACGGTTGAAGACTGACAGTTCGACGCTATCGCGACTGGATGAATCAGGCGATACTGTTTGGCATTTATTTTGCCTTGCCGTGCCATTTCTTCCATTAGACAAAGTGGTGCTATTGCAGCATCTACCTGCCCTTTAGATAGAGCATGCAACGTCTGCTCAATCGGATAACCGACAAACTGCATTTGATAGTGATTGGACATTAGACCATTCTGCTGTAATAAATGCGCGCCTAGTAGATAGCCACCAAAGGCATCACTATCAACTGCAGCAATGCGACGTTGCTGTAAGTCTGGCAAACGATGAATGTCACTGTCAGCAGCGACCCATAACGCACTAGCGACCTCTTCCATCGCGCTCGGTTCACTTAGTGAATCGCTCTCATATAATCTATTAAATTCTTTGGCTAAAACAACCGTTGCAGAAGGCTGATTTTCATGTTTTTGCCCATCAAAGGGTTGAGTACTTAGATTCTTATAACCAAGCCCTTGAGTATTATCTGTCACAGAAGCGCTTAATTCAGACTGTGTCGTACCTGCTTGCAAGGTGGCCAGCCAGCGCCACTTTGTGGTATTCATTTTTATAAACTGAACTTGTGGGCCAAGTACCAGTGCAAATTGCTTTGCTTGTATTTGTTGTTGCCAATTTTCCAGTACCAATGGTACCAATATCACTGTGTCATCTGACAGCTGGTGATTGATTTCATCGAGCCACGGCTGCCACCGATTTTGCGCGGCCATCTCACCTTGCGGTGCCAATACACCCAAGTAGTAGGTTTCTGCATTTGCCTTAGACAACGCTCCCCAACTAAATAATGCCGCAACGATAAATAGAAAAACATGAAGGGCTGCCCAGCTTTTAGACCTGCTATGCATAAACCTAGCGTTCCATTTAACTTTGTAAATAGGCATTATAAACGAAAACCTTATTTTTAATGTGGTTTTCCACAATATCGCAAGGTAACGCCCTGCTCTATACTAGATAGTAGTAGTGTAACTTTTAATTCGTTAAGCTTACGGTCACGCTGTCAAACACCGATGATTCGGATAATCGACAGCGTATTGATGATAATTCGTAAGCTTGGCACAGGTATCTTATGGAGGGTATGCTTGTGAAAAATGGGCTTATGAAAAAGTGGCCACTGATTATAATAATAGCAGCCATCATTGGGTTGGTAATCTCCTTTATCATTGGGCAAATACTGCCAAACATGCGCACCAGTACCAGTGATATTAATGTGGATATCACTGACCCTGCCCTAATCAAGCAAGGCAAATACGTCGCACGTACCGCAGACTGTGTCGCTTGCCATACTACTTTAGACGGTGAAACTTATGCTGGCGGCTTGCCTATGCTGACGCCACTTGGCGCTATTTACTCCACCAACATTACCCCTGACAAAGAAACTGGTATCGGCAATTATAGCTTTGATGATTTCAAAAATGCGGTCAAACATGGGGTACGCAGTGACAACAAAGCCTTATACCCTGCTATGCCCTACCCATCTTACCAGCTGATGCCAGATGAAGATTTGGCTGCTATGTACGCCTTCTTTATGTCAGACGTCAAAGCAGTCAAACAAGCCAACTTAAAAAGCGAGCTACCTCCCGTGGCTAACTGGCGTTGGCCATTGGCATACTGGCAAGTTTTATTCGATCGCAAGCGCGATTTTGTCCCTGAGACTGACGATGCCCTCTTAACGCGTGGTCAGTACTTAATCGAAGGCCCTGGTCATTGCGGCTCTTGTCATACTGGACGCGGTATTGGCTTTCAAGAAGTCGCTTTAAGCAATGCAGATTCTGCTGAATATTTAAGCGGCGCAGTCATCGATGGCTGGCGTGCTAAAAGCATACGCGGCGAGCATCGCGGACTTGGCACCTGGACAGTGGCAGAATTAAACGACTTCTTCAAAACAGGTCGTACCGATACCACCGCTGCCTTTGGTGCCATGGCCGAAGTGGTCGAGCACAGCACCCAATACATGACTGACTACGATATCAATGCCATGTCATCGTATCTAAAAACCTTGAGCCCTGCTCCAAATAAAGAAGAGATACTCCCAGAGAAACAAGACATCACCACGCAAAAACTGCTAGATGGCGACTATGACTCACGCGGCGCGATATTGTACGCAGAGTATTGCCAAGTTTGTCACCGTGCTGATGGTAAAGGTATCGCGCGTATCTTCCCAGCACTTGATGGTAATAGCGCGGTGTATTCTAAAAATGCAGACTCAGTATTGCAGATTACGCTAAGCGGTGGCCGGATGCCTGAGACCCCTCATGACCGTATGGCCTTTACCATGCCTGAATTCACCAACTTAAGTGATGCGGATGTGGCTGAAGTGGTCAACTATGTCCGTAATAGCTGGACCAATCAAGCGCCTGAAATCGACGTCGATGATGTGGTAAAAATGCGCGCTTTCCTTGCCAAAAAGCCAAAAACCAGTACCGACATCGCCCCAGACCTAACCGTTGATGCGACAGCTAAAGGAGCAAACTAATGAACCACTCACTATTAAAATTGCCGACTGTTGCTTTTTATGCCATTAGCATAGCTGTCATTAGTATAGGAGCTATCAGCGGTTGTTCAAGCCCTGAACCTGCCGCACGCAACGCGCCTGAATTTAACATGGTCACAGCGGATGATGCCAACGAAGACATTGGCACTTATATACTGCCGCAAGATACCTCTATCTTAGATGAACCAAACGCTGATGAGATTTTTTATGGTAAACGCTTATTGAATGAAACCAAGCGCTTACTACCAGAGCACGTGGGCGCGCAAATGAATTGCAATAGTTGCCACATCTCGCAAGGTAAAGTGCCGCTCGGCGATCCATACATCAACAGCTACAACACCTATCCTCGTGTCATGCCCCGTTCTGGAAAAGAAGTCGATTTGGAGGCACGTATCAATGGTTGTTTCCAGCGCTCAATGAATGGCAAACCGTTGGATCGCGAATCACCTGAGATGCTTGCAATGGTGGCCTACATGAAATGGCTGTCACAAAACACGCCTAAAGAGCAAAAAGTCGATATTCATAACGCTGGTAAAGTGGATGAATCATTGATACCAGATCCTGTACGCGGCGAACAAATTTATAAAGTTCAATGCGCGACTTGTCATGGTGATAATGGCGAAGGTATCAAAGACAGTCGCGGCGATATTGTCTCCCCGCCACTATGGGGTGATGAGTCCTTCAACATTGGCGCTGGTATGGCACGTACTTACAAGGCGGCAGCTTTTGTAAAATATAACATGCCGATGGGAATTCAAACCAAAGGGCTGTGGGGTCACGGAAACGTGTTAAGTGATCAAGATGCGGTCGATGTAGCACATTTCTTTACTCATCAACCGCGTCCTGACTTCGCTGGAAAAGTGAATGATTGGCCAAGTGGTAAAAAACCCAAAGATGCGCGCTACTGATTTTTATTAAGAAAGTAGATATCACTTTTTCATTAGTTTTTAGTAATGAATAAGCACATGAGCAACCTTCAAGAAAACACTTTTTTCTTGAAGGTTTTTTGTTATCTATAGTTAATGCTCCTACAAACTTTTTGCTAGTCATTATATAGTTGTTATATAAAGCTTATTTGCTGCCATTTACCAATGAGGTCTGTTATGCGCAAAATTCCTGTTTATTCTCACCCTGCTGCCGGTTGGCCTGCGCTGATATCCTCTACTCGTAAACTGATGGATTATCAGACCTTTTTGCGTGGTAGTTTAAGTGTGCTAAAAAGCAACCAGCCTAAAGGCGGATTCGATTGTCCAGGCTGCGCTTGGCCAGATCATAAATCACATAAGATGATTGATGTCTGCGAAAACGGCATTAAAGTCATCGCTAGTGAGACCATGTCAAAAAAGGCAGATGCACAATTCTTTGCACGGTATACGGTAACAGAGCTACAAGGATGGTCTGGCTACGAGCTTGAACATAGTGGGCGCTTATCAGAGCCCGTATATTATGATGCCACCCAAGACCGCTATGTACCGATTTCTTGGGAAGCTGCTTACAAGCGTATCGCTGAGCAGTTAGCACAGCTTGATTCGCCAGACGAGGCGCTATTTTATACTTCAGGCCGTGTGACCAACGAGCCAGCCTTTATGTATCAACTGTTTGTGCGCTGTTTTGGTACCAATAATTTACCAGATTGCTCAAACATGTGTCACGAGCCAACCTCAGTGATGCTCGGCAAACAGCTGGGCGTTGGCAAAGCGACGGTGATGTTAGAAGATTTTGAGCAAGCCAAACTCATATTAATGTTTGGGCAAAATCCTGCGACTAACCACCCACGCATGCTTGAAATGCTCGCTCATGCTCATGAGCAAGGCTGTCGAATCATCTCAATAAATCCCATGCGTGAACAAGGCTTGAGTAAATTTAGAAATCCGCAAAAGCCCACGCATATGGCGGCAGGTCAAAGTGATGATATGGTCGACGATGTCATTCAAATTCAAATCGGTGGTGATACTGCGCTGTTGACTGGTATTGCAAAATGGCTGATTGAGAACGATAAAATTAATAACGACTTTATTGCGACGCATACGTCAGGTTTTGAGCCATTAAAACAGTGGCTGACAGAGCAGTCATGGGCAGATATTGAGCTTGGTTGCGGTATCGCTCAAACAGAGATTATCAATATCGCAAAGCTGGTTGCTAATAGTCCTGCGACGATTTGCACGTGGGGTATGGGCATCACCCAGCATGTGCAAGGTGATGACAATGTGGCAATGATTACCAACTTGCTACTACTCATGGGTATGATTGGTATCGATGGTGCAGGCGCCTCCCCAGTGCGTGGACATTCTAACGTGCAGGGCGATCGCACCATGGGCATTCATGAACGTCCCGGACAGGCTTTGCTTGATAGCCTGGAGCGCGTTTTTGAGCGTCCAATGCCGCAAGAAGACGGTTTGGATGTGGTGGCGGGCGCCAAAGCATTAATCGCCGGCAAACTCAAAGTCTTTATGAGTATGGGCGGTAATTATGCTGTTGCCGCGCCTGATAGCAGTGCCATTCAACAAGCCTTGACCACGACTCAGCTCAATATTTTTGTAGGAACTAAGCTGAATGAGACCATGCTGTATCCGGGCGCAAACAACCTCATCTTACCTTGCTTAGGTCGTACTGAACGTATAATTACTGCTAAAGGTGAGCAGTTTGCCACTATCGAAGACTCTATGTGTCAGATTGTCCCTACTCAGGGCAACCTTAAGCCTGTTAGCGATACGTTAAAGTCGGAAGCGCAGATTGTGGCAGATATCGCTACTCACGTGCTTGGAGCTGACTCACTCATTCCTTGGCAAGCAATGAGTGAAGACTTTGATATCATTCGTGATTATGTCGCCCAAGCGATTGATGGATTTGAGAACTTTAACGAGCGTATTCGCGCGGCTGAGCGTGGCTTTCATTTATATCATCCAGCGCGCCATCGCATATGGAATACAGACAGTGGCAAGGCACAATTTGAAGTACCACAATATCCAATTACTTATGTCGCAGCACAAATGGCAGAGACAAGCTCAACCTTTACAGACGATGCGAGAGCAACCAACAGTATTGATGATGATCAGGACGATGATCAGGGCAATGCTCAAAAGGACGATCAGAAAGTTTGGCAATTGACCAGTGTCCGTAGCCATGACCAATTCAATACTATGATTTTTGGGTTTGAAGATCGCTATCGCCAAACCAATCGCCGTGATGTGCTATTTATGCATCCAGATGAGATGAGCCGTTTAGGTTGGCAAGCAGGTGACCATGTTGTGGTATCGCGTCAAGCCAGCCCAAATAGCTCAAATAATACAGACAGCAAAGATAAACCACGTACCTTAGGACCGTTAGTATTGACTAAGATGGATATCGCATCCAACGCCGTCGCAACTTACTACCCTGAGTGTAATGATTTATTTGATTTAGATACTCATGCGCCAGACTCCCATATACCAGCTTATAAATCGACGACTGTCGTCTTACAACGAGTTCACGCAAGCAGCAAAGCAAGTGATAAAGCTAGTAATAAAGCAAAAAATAACGTGGATGCCCTTCCTGCTTTTGCTTGATAAAAGAGAGTCATGATAAGAGATAGTAATGTAATGATGAAAGAAAGTAACAAGGTCTAATCAACCTAAAAAATATAGCGTAGTTGAAGGAATTTTACCAACTACGCTGTTTCTATCTTATTTATCAATCAAATCAATGACAATAATTTATGGTAAAAACAAAGCTTTATGACCACTGCAATGATGACTAAAAATAATGATGCCCAAACGTCACCGGATGACATACCTGCAACGGTAGAATCGTCCAATACAGTGTCTTGTCTTACCATGTCTGATTTGTCCAAAAAAACTCAGTTATCATCTAATATAATGGAATCTTTATCACTTTCCTCATTAACACCGCTTGCGCGTACCCATCTAACGCAAAAACATTATTACTTATCAGCTAAGTGTAATGACAATTATGTTAATCAGCCTGAGATCGAAAACCAGCCTGCTAGCTTAGCCGTTGAAGCTGCAGTTGCTATCGTTATTAACGGTATTCACTATGCGGTATTAATGGCAAGTCCTCATCAGCTAGAATATTTAGCTGTTGGATTCTTATTTAGTGAAGGCTTAATTCAGCACAGTCATGAGCTGATTGATTGGGAAGTTACCCAGCTTAAAGATATCGCAAGTTATCAAAAGTTTACGCAATATTCATTTAGACAGGATTCATCTAGGCAAGATTCGCATGTAAAAAACCCGACGAATGAGAGTGTTGAATCTGAAGCATTTGAGCAAAGCTTAATATCACTGCAAGATTACGATATTTATGTGGTAGAGCTAGTGCTAAACCAACGCTGTCATCAGCGTATCCAAGCACAAAAGCGTCAGCTCGCAGGACGTACAGGTTGTGGTATGTGTGGTATCACTGGACTGACGCAGGCATTGCCCGACTTGAGTTCTTATCGTCAAGATATACAGCAGGTCAAAGCAAACATTCCAAGCCTTGGTTACCTATTAGAAATACGGCGACAAGTCGATACCATGCAACATACACATCAGTTGACAGGTGCAGTGCACGCTGCCGCCACGATGCATAACCAGCAATTATATTTGTTTGAAGATGTAGGACGTCACAACGCGCTAGACAAACTTATCGGCTGGCAACTGCGGAACAAGATGGAGGTTGAATGCGTCCTTATGACTTCACGCCTATCGATTGAGCTGGTACAAAAATCCATTCGTGGTCGCGTACCGTGGTTGGTTGGTATGTCTGCCCCTACCAGTACCGCCGTTCGTGTCGCCGAGCGCTATGGCTTGGGCTTAGCTGGATTCTTACGTGATAACAGAGTGACTTATTATTCCGGCATTTAACAAGCATGACGCCTTTCATGATTTATTTGTAACGTACTTGAGGCAACTGTATCTATCAATGTCATTCAGCCAATATTTTTCTATCTGTAATTAACATCTTAATCTCTGTACCTTCTGGAATTTTTTTCCCACCTCCTTTTTTCTAATAACAACTCTTCCTCAAAGTATCATTTTATAACTTCTTTCTTATTAAAAATATCGCCTACTGTTAAATGTTCCCAAGTATTCATAGCCAATAAGTTCATGGACAGATTTGAGGTTATTTAAATAATAGGTTACCCTTAGTGCACGAACATGTTACATAAATTTAACATGGCTGTAGTTTTGTTTATCAATGATAAGTAGATTAAGCCAGTTATTGGCACTACGCTGCGCTTATCATTATGACTACGGAAGATGCATCAAATGCGATAGTTAGGTGGAGACGATTTAAATAACAACTTAAGTCGCACGCTCAAACTGTTGCTTTTTACAGCTTATACAGCTGTCTACACCTAGCTCAAGCCACGATTTTATGGCTTCGGGCTTATCCGTAATAATATTATAAACACTTGAGTTATCAAATACTTATAATATTCAGCTACTACCGAGTATGCATATTTGACAGCGTAATGGTTAACCCATTAACAGACGCCTGTTGATAGCTGCCCCTGTGTTTCATTACACATGTTTTAGATATGACATGATAAATAAAATCATTGATAAAACAATGCAAGCTAGTGTTTTGCTGTCCCTACAGTTTGTATCCTTGCCCTCCATACAGCGATATGTATTTGCTCAACATAAGGGTTTTGTAGGTTATATCATATTCCTAACAGTTTGGTTTTAGATCAACTCCATTAAATTTTATTCATTAAAACAATTGCGAGGTATGAATTTGAAAACTGAGTCATTGTTCCAATTTTCATCGTTAACCATTATTTTATTATTGTTAGCGTTTTACGGCGGTACCTATCTCTTATCTTTATTAATCAAAAAAGACAAAGAGACCACGTCAGGTTTTATGGTTGCAGGTCATGGCGTTGGCTTTGGCATGGGTGCAGCCAGTATGACCGCCACTTGGATTTGGGCCGCATCATTTTATGCCGCTGCCACATCGGGTTATAAATACGGCGTATCAGGGCCGATACATTATGGCTTTTGGGGCGCACTGATGATTTTATTCATCTATCCTTTTGGCATGCGCTTTCGTGAGCTTGCCCCTGATGGACATACGTTAGGCGAACTCATCCACGCCCGCCATGGCTCATCAAGCCAATTAATTTTAGCCATATCTAACCTTATGGGCAGCTTAATTAGCTTGATGGTCAATTTCACTGCGGCTGGGGCGTTGGTGTCAGTGTTATCGCCATTATCTTTTCAGACAGGTGTGATGATTGCGGGTATCGGGGTGCTAAGCTATACCCTAACCTCAGGGTTTAGAGCGTCGGTCTTCACCGACTTTGCCCAACTGGTTGCCTTAATGGCGATTGGTATTGTCATTATCCCTGCGGTCCTGTTTGCAATGGGCGGTCCTCAAGTCATGGTCGATGGACTATCCAATCTAACCTTAGAGCAGCAGGACTTCTTTTCATCAGAAGCTTTCTTTCAGCAAGGTGCGCCCTATTTTGTGGCTGTACTAGCCTATGCTATCGGTAACCAAACAATTACTCAGCGCTTGTTTGCGATTGATAAGACTAAAATCAAAGCGACCTTTATTACGGCTACTGTCGGTTATGCTGGTATCGTTATTGGTCTTGGTATGATTGGCTTGATGGCTTTGACCATCGGTATTGAACCACTTGATGGCAATATGAATAATCTGATTCCACAAATGGTTAGTACTTATTTGCATCCAGTGTTTATTGGACTTTTCTTTATCTTAGTGATTGGCTCCCTATCTTCGACAGCTGACTCTGATTTATCAGCGCTGTCGACGATTATGATGGCAGACGTTTATGGCAAAAACATTGCTAGAGGTCGTGTCAAACCAAAAACCATGATGCTCGTCGGTCGCGGTACCATGATTATTGCTACTGCAGCTGGTCTAATATTTGCCAGCTTTAAGCTAGATATTTTAGTGATGTTAGTCTTCGTTGGTGCGTTATGGGGTGCGATTGTATTCCCTGTGATTGCCAGTGTCTTCTGGAATCGCGTGACCAATGTCGCTTTCACCTCTGCGGTGATTGTCGGACTGCTATTATTCTGCGTGGCTCGCTTTGAACTGATACCGATTACTGGCTTCACTGCTTTATTCTTTGAAATATTGGCCAGTGTTGGTGCAGCAGTCGTGATTGGCCTTATGGTCTTCGGCTTTTTAGGCCGTAAAATTGGTATGGCAGCAGCAGCTATTACGCTCGTGCTGATGCTAATCTTTGCCACTGGCTTCCTGCGTCAATATATGGTCTTGCTGGCCTCATTGACCGCCTATGGCGCCAGTACCATCGTCTGTGTCATTGTCAGTCTAATGGGTGATGAGCATTTCGATTTTGACTTAATTAATGAACGTGTTGGTAACTACGATAAAAAGGCCAAAGTGTCACAAACACCCAAAGCCTAAATGAGAGTGCTCTAAATTTATGAGCGGTTGATCATCGTTGGTTAGCCACTCAACATTAGCCAACCGCACATTGCATGTAGTAACTACTACTCATAAATACTATAAGGAGATATTATGGACAACGTCTTTATCTATGGCTTATATATTTTGATCTGGCCTGCCATAACCCTTGGCGTGCTAATATTAATTTGTACCGCGACTTATCGCGATTTAAAAAAAGCACGCCGCAATAATAAGCACATTGTTTAGCAATTCATTGCTATTATTTACTTTCTATTCATCACTAAGCAGTGGCTCGGTGATGATTTCATAAGACCTATAACAGCATGAATACTCCCAAATCAGTGCTGAAAAAGTGTTAAATACAGCTTACATAGCAAATAAACTGCATTTAACCAAAAAAGGGCTTGTAATTTAGTATATTTTTGCTAATATAGGCGACCTTGATTGGCTGGATGGCAGAGTGGTCATGCAGCGGACTGCAACTCCGTTAACGCCGGTTCGATTCCGACTCCAGCCTCCAATTATTTATTAACTTTACGTTAATTTGGGCTTGCATTATTAGCATAACCGCTTATAATAGCGACCACTTATCTAGTAACTAGATGGTCTATCAGCTAGCTTACGTTAAAGATAAAACAAGTTTTGCCCGGGTGGTGAAATTGGTAGACACAAGGGATTTAAAATCCCTCGCTAGTAATAGCGTGCCGGTTCAAGTCCGGCTCCGGGTACCATTACATTAAAAGGCTTCCAAGCAATTGGAAGCCTTTTTCTTGTTTATCACTTTTGTATTCAAACTCTATTTGGCTTATAGTTAGTAGCAAGTCAATAATTTCCTTAATAGCATCTTCGTATTATAATACTCGCTATTTTATTTCTATCTAGCAGTAATAAAGATATTACTCCAACAGTCTTAAAAATCCACCAACTTGACTGTCTAAGGACTCTTCTAGCGCTTCTGAAAGATATAAAATATAGCTTTCAGTAAAGTGGCTCTTGTCTCTCATTGTTGGGTATCCATCAAAAACAGCTGGGCACATACCATCGCGGCAAAGTATGTTCGTAAAATCAACAGGATAGAATGCCTTCAGTTTTTCCTTGTCTTTCACTATCATAGCGGGATTTATTGGCTTAAGCGATGATGAGTAGCTAGTTGCACACTTATAGGCATTCTTACTATTTCTCCATAAGCATGAGTTAGGAGTATTGAAAGTTGGATTAATACGTATTCCAATAACAGGAATATCTAGTGATAATATTTCTTTAATATTCTTAAGATATCCGTGAGGCATAAACTCCCCGTCGCCATCTGATCTCGAGCTATTAACCACCACCACCCTTGGCTGCGGATTCATTCTCGATATATACCCAACAATCTCTTTATTCCAATCATTACAAATATGATTGTCTATCATGTTTTTCGGATGATATCCAAATGAGCAATCTCCCAAAATAGCCGTAATCACTTTGAAATCATTTTTTTTACCCAAATGAGAAAACATTGGCTCCCAATGTCCAAGTCGACTACCTCCTACTAAGAGAACAGTACGGTCACTACTTTTATCTCCAAAGCTACAAGAAACAATTTTTCCATCTTTCATGCCTGAACCACATTCATCAAGATAACTTTTGGTTAAATCATTATAGATGCCAATAAATCTTCCTAATCCGATATGTGATGGCCCTTCTTGTACATATGCGCTCTCACCATGATAGTAATTATCAGCCACATAATCCATTTTCTTAACTTTATCAAACTCTTTAACGACTTCTGAACGAACATAATAGCTAGAGAGTAAAACTGGAATTAAAAATAATAGCCCAGTAAAATAAGGAATGAACTTATTTTTTGATCTGATAGTTAAAAAAGAATTTTCTATCCATTTTTTTGATAAAGCTGATAATGCAAATGCTAAACTAATTACAGTAAACCCTTCTATCATACTCATATCGCCTGGCGTAGTGCCCGAGTAGTGCTGAAAGTATATAAGAATAGGCCAGTGCCAAAGATATAATGAAAATGATATTCCGCCTATATATACAAGGATCTTAGATGATAGCAACCTATATATATACCCATTCTTTTCTGCTATTCCACCTACAATCATCATTCCAGCGGCAGCTACTGGAAGAATAGCTATATAACCTGGATAGGTTGCACTCTCGGGCACAAACAAGCCGACAGCTAAAAGTAATAAAAAACCTAACCATATTAAAATTCGGGAATTTCTTAGGGGCAGTGCAATAAAAGGTGAGCCAATAAAGATGCCAACGCCTACAAAAAACTCCCACGCTCTAGACGCCGTATGGAAATACGCTGCTGACGGATTGATAGCCGTATAATATACAGAGAAACCAAAAGATAAAGCGATGATTAAAACTACAGTAAATGAGGCTGACTTTAAGATGTTGAATTTAGATATACCAAAAAATTTCGATAAAAAAATACTTAAATATAGAGCAAAAGGTAGTATGACATAAAACTGGACTTGTAATGATAATGCCCAGAACTGCTGAAATGGACTTCGCGGATCGCTACTAGTAAGATAATCAGTGCCTACTCTAATCAATTGCCAGTTTTCAATCTGTAATGCGCTAGTAAAAACCTCATTTATGCCACCTCGCCAAAGGTGTGCAGGCATAAAGAAGAAGCCTAATACAAGGGTCGCTGCAATCACCGTATAACACAAGGGAGCTATCCTGATGATTATTTTTCCCCAAAACCCCCAAGGATTCACCTGTCCATCTTTTAAGTATGACCGTGCCAGCATCCCTGCCATAAAGTACCCAGAAACAACGAAGAATACATCCACCCCGCCCGATACCTTACTAAACCAAATATGATAAACCATAATGAGAATCGCACCGATTGCGCGTACTCCTTGTATATCATACCTGTATGATGTCGTTTTATAGGTATCTATATCCATTACATACTTTCCTTGAAGCAGGGAACTACAAGATTAATATTCCTGCATTAGAATAATTGGTGGTGTTCTAAAAAGTATGCTGGCATCAGACGTAACCATAATTGACATAAAAGAACACCAGATCGAATACTTTAAAGTGATTATCAAGCTTTTTTGAGAAGCAACAAGTCTTTCTAACCGCCCGACGCAATCGGTGTCTAAGACGGCAGTTATTACCTTCTATACCTACCGTATGCTGTTTGCCAATTCGTTTGTTATCACTTCTAAAGGCGGTTATAAAACTGTCCCAGTTGTCCATACTGATAGAGCCATAGCTGACTGTAAGCTGCTTTAAACGTGCTCTTAACTTCTTAGCCGTTTTTAGGTCACGTTTGCCCCAGACATAAGCGACAATCTCATTAGTAGCACGGTCATAAGCGTAGATGAGCCACACTTTACGTTTCTTGCGATATACGTAAGTCCAGAACTCATCAACCTCTAAGCGTTCATAGTAGCGCTTCTTAGGTACAATCTTGTAAATGGATGAGCCTATGGTGCTAAGCACTTTACCAATGCTAACCTTGGCTATAACGGCTATGTCTCTAACGCCGCAACCTCGGACAGTCATCAGTCGTATGAGATCTTCTATTCTAGAGTGACAGCCGTTATAGGTTACCGCATGATCGCCAATAAATTGGCGTTTGCAGTCCTTACATTGGTAGTTCTGCTTGCCATAGCTTTTTATACCATTTTTCTTTAGACTAAGACTGTGACAGTCGGGGCAATTGATCTGTATTTGTGTCTTCATAACCTCAAATATATCATCTTGCTTCGGCTGTTACCCTTCCTTTATTACTCCAGCATACTTTTTGATACACCACCGAATAATTATCTGTCATTTTGGTATTGATAATAAAATACAAAAAATAATTAAGTCCTTTTTTTATAGATTACCTCTTATCATCGATGAATACCAACTATAGCATCCACATTATAGACAGATGGATATCCTAGACACTTACTAAAACTTTTGAAAAAGCAAAAAAAAATCCGACCACATTAAGTGATCGGATTTTTAATATTTGGTGGAGATGGCGGAAACTAAACTATTAATTCAAACTATTGATAAATAAAGTTATTTTAAATTACAAAATAGACAATACCAACCATAATACCAACAATCGATTTTCGTTAAAAAACGCCTCTAAATCTATCGCATCAGCTCAATAATATTTTGTAATTGATTGTGATATCCCTACCCTACCAACTTGTATTTAAGCTCGTTGGGTACGCTTTTAAACGCTCATTCATTTACGCCTGCCGGCAAGCACCAATTTTCATTACACCGAAATACTAATGACTGATTAAATTTAAAGTCAGAGCAAGGCCGAGAGCCTATTATTGTAGATTCAGAATATAAAACTATATTTAATAGCTTATAGGTGCTTATAGGTGCTTATCTACATTGCTCAAATCTCACTAATCGGTTAAAGTTAGGTAAATATAATTTTGTTGAGTATTGGCTATGAAAAAGCTATTGACTGTGGGATTAGTATTGGCGCTGAGTGGATGTGGTGGTGGGTATGACACTATGGATTACGCTAGACCTGGCGGTGGCATTGGTAATACTGTTACAAAGCCGACTGTGCCTAGTACCCCTGATGACAAAAGCAACTGGCGTTATTCTTCAGTAAAAAATAGCGATGGAGAGGTATTCTATACAAAAGCTGAGAATAGCTCGCTGAATACTTATCCAAACCCTGATTTTCAGGGATTGGAAGCAAGGTCTTTTTTTTACGTTGAACGCGAACGTATAAGACCGAGCGGTATATCAGAGTCAGTAAAAATATTTGCTGGATCGGAAGTATCTTGTACTCCTACATGTCAAATCCCTATAAAGTTTAATAGTGGAAGACAAAATTATCTTATGCGATACAGTGCAAGTAATGAGGTTTTAGTGCCAGTTAATGCGCAAGTTGGTAAGGACTTATTTGACAAGTTCACTCGCTCCAACTCAGCCGTAGTTACACTGCCTATTATTGGTCTCAATAGAAGTGTCGAAGTTGAGTTTAATTTAAGAGGTTATGATGCTCTACAAATGAAGCTGAGTATTGAAGACTTAAGTTAAATTCCTAAAACCTATCTTAGTAGAAAAAATAATGGATATTAAAAAGATAGTCGCAATAGCGGCACTGGCACTATTGGTTATTATTAGCTTTAATTATTACAGTAGTGCTCAGTCTGAGAAAAATAGAATTGCTCGTATTGCTGAGACTGAGGCGTTACGTGGTCAGCTCGCTAAGGTTGAGAGCGACAAGGCAACGCAAGCGGAAGCTGAACAGCAGTGGATGGAGTTCGAGGCAATGCCTGAGAAGGCACAGCAGATAATCACCGCCAAGGCGTCTGAGCCACAGCCTGATATAGAGTATCAGAGCATTAACTTTGAGAAAGAAGATAGAGCCAAGCTTGATGAAATAATGGGCCGCTGGACTGATGCGAGCGCCATTGCGAGTAGAACGTCTAGAATTGCGCTACATGCTGTTGTCAAAGATATGCAGTCCATCAAACGTGAGTTGGATAAGCTCAGCGTTACGCCATGCCTTACAAAGGCACAAGCCAACCTTATGGCCGCCATGGAGTCAGAGATAACAATGTACTTAAGATTTATGTCTGACTCTAAAGCGGATATTTCAGGCGATATGCTGGAAGTGTATAGAGCACAAGAGCAATATTACTTAATCATCAAGAGATGTACCGATTAATAGCTGTAAGAATATTCACTTAAGACGCGCGCGTGCTGCATCGTTTTTCAGAATACCAAATCTATTTTATATAGTTATTAGCCAAGTGTTTTGCTGGCAAGCAATAGTGTTCTGATAATATTCAATTGGGATTGATAAAGGAAATAATCATGAAAAAACTATTACTAACTGCAGCGCTATCCATTTTCGCTCTTTCATCCAATGGCGCTGTCAGCACAATAGACAATCCGTTTAATAGCAGTGCTATTCTGAAAGAGCCTGTAGAAGTGGACCACCCACTATTCGCCAAAGGTGCCGGTGGTTCGCAGTGCAAAGGCCTACCAAGCACTTGTGGTCAGATGGCTAACTGTGAGCAAGCCAAACAAGCGCTTAAGTGTGGTAACACTCGATTAGACCGAGACAAGGACGGTGTGCCATGCGAATCGATATGTCCAGGTGGTTGATTAGTATTACTGTCCTATCAATATCTGCATGTACTCCTGTCCAAGACGAAAGAGATAAGTTCGTCTCTGGTTATGTTGAGGTCCATGAGATTTTCTGGCCTGCTCACCATGATACGCCCTACCCATTCACCACGTCAGGCGATATATCATGTGTTTATTATCCTACCTTTGGTATTGAGGTATATTTTCAGCCTGCTGGCTATATTGAAGACTCATCCATCGGTACACCACTGAATCAGGCTGCTACTAAAGCGCTGAAGCATAACGGTATGGAGTCGAATGTGCCTTATAGCATTAAGGAAGGTGCCGACTTGAGTGATGCTGTGAAGGTTGGGTTGAAGGCGTGTGGTGAGTAGATGGGATAGGTTTGGTTGTGAAGAAGAACTGATAGCAATAAAAAAGGCATTACGTGAATGGATTACGAATGCCTAATAATACGTCTAACAAGCTACTTATTATTTTAAAATCTTAAGACCTCTACGACTATTAAATTTAATACCATCACTAGTTTTTGTGACATCAATTACTTTCTTTGCCTTGGTGATGTGTTGATCTCCATGCTCAAGATAAAAATCAATATGCTCTTTGAAATTCTTGAAGTAAGCTTCGGCAGCGTTTGCATCATCTTCTGTAATATCAAGACCTATATGGTATTCTGCTTTTTTTCTGAGATCATGATAGTTTAATAAATCTATGCCTAGGTTAACCAAAATCTTAATTTTAGAACGTTGTAGACTCATAGCTATTTTTTGATGAGAGCCATAATTACGAGTTTTTGCAGTTGGATTAGGAGGGCAATCATATTTAATCAAAACATGTCCATTTAAATGGGCTGCATCAAATAAAGAACTAGCATACAAAAAAGTAGCATAGTAACCGCGAATAATCCTTAGGCGCTTATGAGCTTCTGCACACCCAAAACTCATATCATCAACTTCCGCTTTCTGCTTGTATAAGTCTTTAATTGTTACAGCCATTTAAGCCACCAATTCCTCACTCATGCCGAGATATAAAGAATCAGGCTTTTTGGTGCCGTCATAGCGACTCTTTTCTTGTTTGAAAAAAACTATAAACTTACCTAGCAGATCATGACGTTCGTTATCAAAAACATAATCTACAAAACAAGTAGTAAACTCTGAATTTAAATAGGAAGCTTCATCTGCATTAACGTCTAAAAATGCTTCAATTTTCAAATACCTATCTAAACCATTTTCAATACTTAATCTATATGTTGCCATTTGACGGGTTTTTAAAAATATAAAAGACTCTAATTCACCCAAGAACTCAGTATATTCAGCAGAAGAAATGTCAACTTCATTTATGTCTGCTTTTATTTTCTTAATAGAAGTCACAATCTCCCTCCAACCATCAATGCTATCGATCACTTTCGATGATTCACAGTAACTGGTGTCTAGAGTAACAAGTGAGCTATGCATTAGATTGGTATTCACTGCACTATCTCCCTTTGGAGAAACATTTTTTTCCTCAAATAGCTGTCTAACTATCTCTTGTACTTTCGTATAACGCTTTAAAAGGTAGAGAATCGTAGCATAATTTGCCATGATTGTAGGATGGCTAGGATCAAGTCTAAGTGCATTAACAAAATGCTTCTCTGTAGCTTTGATATTGCCTTTAGCCATCTCAGCTAACCCTTTAATAAGATAGTATATAGCTGGCGCACCTTGCATATTCTTTTCTGCTTTATCTAAATAAGCTTTTAAACTTGCATTAGTAGCAGGTAATACTATTCCTTTCTGATTAGAGAAATACTCACTTATGATATCGTCAAGAATATCCCTTAAAACATCTTGCTTAGATTTTTTTGGACGTAGTGTCATAATTCACCTTTACTATCTATGTTTCTCTGTTGATATTCGAGATACAAAAAAACGTCCCAAAGGACATATATATAGAAGCACATTGTAAGGGTGCATCACAAGCTATCACAAGCTATCACAAGCTATCACAAGCTATCACAAGCTATCACAAGCTATCACAAGCTATCACAAGCTATCACAAGCTATCACAAGCTATCACAAATAGATAATACCATTCTAGAATTACTTGTTCAATTCATAAAGCACTTATTTTTGTATGTGTCAACCCTGTATTTTTAAAGGGTTTCATATTATAGCGTTTTATTCCTATACTTTCACCCAACCCGCCATTGAGCGGGTTTTTTATTGGCCAATTAATATTTATAATCTTGAATAGGGCTCGACATCATGTCGAACCCTATTATCCAAAACTGGACAGTGCTGTCAACTTGCCACCACTGCTCAGTTTTGAGCAATGCATTCTTCCACCGCAGTAATTTCTGACTTCCTCAAATTGAGGAGGTTCATGTACCGCTCGTCATCATGACGAACCCCCTAGATTATTCATTCACCAGTGGTGACTGGATAATCTTGCCAGCAAAAACTCCCCTTATTTTTTAGGAGACCCTTGTCTATTAGCAAAATCCCCCAATGGGGGGGGGTGTGAAAAACACATGTATAGCGTATCGTTATAATTATAACACTCTTAGATTGTCCAACCTCAAGTTGAGGATAGATATTCATGCCCGCAAGGGTATGCTATTTTTTAGCACCCCCTTTAACTTCCGTCATTGGCGGAAGTCGAATAACCTACCCCTATTGGTTGAATATCTATATAAAGATACCCCCAAGTTTGGGGGGATTTAAATAGATGCATCCAAATTTGGATGTATCTCGTCAGCGCCTTTTGTACGTCCCCCAATAGGGGTTTTTAGTGCTATAGGTTTGGGTGTGCCAGCTGGTACGCCCTAGGGGTGTGCTATTTTTTAGCAGCCCCCCCTAAACGTCATCTTTATCACGATTTCAGTGATATAGGTATTAACATAGCTGTGTGGAGACTTCCTCCTCGCAGGCATCAAGCCTGTATTATGAGAAAGGGTGTGAGCTTATTGACGCCCTACTGCACTCAACAACGCTGACATCCCATCCTCAATTTGATGTTGGGATATCAGTCTTTCGTAAAAGCATAGTTTTAGATAATAACCTGCCTTCTTCGTCAAATCGTAGGCACAAAAAAACGCCCACCTGTTTAGGTGGGCTTGAAACAGAGTAGGTACTGGCAAAGGCGAACCCCGCTAGCCTATTAAGGGCTGTACTTCTTTGAAGACAACTATCGACAATACCTGTTATTTTTAGAGTTGTAGTGATCCTAATGCATCTGGTAAATCCTCATTGACCAACCTTGAAAGTAGGTCCAGCATTCTGCGTGGGTCGCCATCATTCCAAGCATCGATAATGGCTTGATCAAACTCTTTGCCAGTATTGTTTGGCTTAATACGGATGCCAAACGACACGCTATAGACTTTGCCGTCGCGCTCACTAACCTGTAGCGACCCGGCGATAAACTGACAGACACAAGTGGTAAGCTCAGTTTCATTAACAATCAAACGCCATAAAAAAAGACGTGGGTTATCTTGATGGCTGTTCCAAAATGCCCAAAAATACTGCTGCTTGCCAGCATCATCAAGCATGACTGATGCTGTAACAGTGTGCGTGTTATTGACAAACTGCACGCGCTGACGAGCAAAACCACCCATTAGTTGTTGCTCTAGTACGTTGTTTGCAACCTCGGGTGTGTAACCTCTTTGCAGTGGCCGTAGCGCAAAGTTATTCATGAGAAGTTAACGCCTCCGATTAAAGTTAAATGCGCGGGTTTAGGTTCGTTTGTCGTTTGGGCTTTTGATTAATAAAGTTTTGCAAGTTCGGTTCTGTGCAATTCAAACGTGGCTTCTATATGACCTGTATGGATTCTTGCCTCTGCCTCGTCACCATCAGATTTAATTTTCAAAGCTTCAGCCTTAAGGGAATCCTCTGTAGCCTTATGACTTTCCATATAGTCATCTAGGTCGATAACATCTTTTTCAATCAAGTGCTTGGCAAGCGCAAATGCTAAGTGGCAGCTAGCTATACTACGGCTGACTACATTGAAGCTTATTGGTTCTACTATGTTTTTCACAACTTCTTCGTTGGCGTTCATAAATACCTCTATTAGTATGGTCGGTCGCTACATTCGCGATTTTCGATGTGGTTTTCAGGTCTGTTTTATAATTATGCTTTCGGTTTAGTGATGTCATACCTGTCTTCGGCGGCCACCTCGTACGTTACGATTAACCATCTTAGAAGGATGGCTATTAGGATTGTTCAGCTCATCGAATCCGCGCTTAACTTCGTTGCGGACGTCTGTGATTGTTACAGTTCTTCCGTCGGCGCTAGACTGAACGCGCGCGCTTGAGTTGTTGATAATATTAACCTGTACATTGCTATTGTTATTACCACCACCGTTCATGAACTTGGTTAAGTCTGAGTTTTGATTGGGTGATAATACGCGCTCACCCTTATCGAGTAAGTACGTTGACTCTTTAGGCACATAATCAAGACCACCGTGGGCGATTCCCGATACTGATGGAGCTGACATACTGCTGATGCCGGCAGCTTGAGCTACCTGCATAGCGGATGCTGCAATCGCGGCTGGCACTGCTAGGTAAGGACCAACCACTGGGATAGCAGATATTGCATCAAAAGTATTTGAGTAAGTAGTCTTTACTGTCATTAGTGCTTTTTGCACAGCATAAGCTTTTTCTAATGCAAAGGCGGCGCGGTGCATCTTTGAGTTTTCACCAAAGAACATCGCTGCTGCAGTTGTCATACTACCAAATGCGGTCTCTTGCATTAGGATTCGCTTATCTTTCAACTGCTCATCAAGTGACTGTTGTTTGAGCGTATAGTCTTGTTCGAGCGCCCACATGCCGTCTAAATGCTCTTGGCGCGCTAACAATAGCAACTCGCTACGCTCAAGCTCTGGCAGTAAATAGTCTTCGTCTCTCTCATCTTTAGCGTTAATTTCGTCTTTACGATTAGAGTATTGATTGTTAACAGAGTCGAAATCTTCCACATAATCTTGCGATAACCGCCAGCTTGCGTATTGATCATCGTCCATTGTACGCTTCATGACGCTATCCAAGCCCGTACTATCCGACATTCTGCTATTTGCTCGGGCGCTGTCAGCGATTGACTGATACATCTTGTTCTGCTGGCGTAGCTTGGCCTCAGATGCAAACTTAAAGTTCGCCAAGTCCTCTTCGTAAGCGGCGTTTTGAAGGTCAACAAATAAGACTCTGTTCGGGTCACCCTCAACAAACTCTTTCTCAATGACCGCTATTGCTTTTTTATGGTCATCATGGATTTTCTGTTCTTCACTAAAATACTTTTCAGTGATAGATAGCAATGTGGCGTTCTTTTCTTTTGTGTAGCGTTCTTCTTCACGCGCAATGTACTTTACGTAGTCGGCTGAACCTTCCGCATGGGCACTCTTAATACTAAGAACTCTATCTTTATGATCAAGCTCAACCCTCTCCTTATTGGTCGCGTATTGGCTCACAATAGACATTCGCTTGCGCTGCAATTCCTGCTCAGCTCTTAGTGCATCGGTTGCGGCTTTCTGCGCCATAGCGTCAGCTTTTGCCAATGCTGTGTCCATAGACTTATTGCCCGAACTGGCACCCTTATCGATACCCATGACACCTGGCATCTGATGCAATAAATCAATAACAACACCATCTTCAAAAGTAATGGTCGATACATAACCACCGCCCTTTGCATCATGCCAAGTTTTCACGCCAGCGACCGGCACCGTAGTAGTGATTGCTGTATTTTTAGGTATGTCATAATCAGTACCGCGATGGTATTTTGACGCGCCTTTAATGCCAGTATTGCGCTTACCAAATCCCGATGTCATGGGGTAGTCGGCTATCTTTTTACCACCTGCTTGAAATCTACCCAAGTCGGCTGCGCTAACTGGTCGGCTCTTATCACGATACTGTACGTGCAAGTGAGCCTTGCCAATGCCAGTGTCACCACTAATACCGACAAGTCTTTCCTGAGCTTTGGCTGTTTTATCGAGCGCTTTGGCTCGCTTATCTTCCGCTTTGGCGTTTTCGTCTGCTTGCTGAGTGCTAACCTCTAAACCCTCATTGTAGCTTTGAAGAAAAGTATTTGAGTCATAATAAGTTTGACCTAAGTCACTCAATCTAAGTTTCTGACCGTCCATCAGTGTGTTGATCGTATTTACAGCTTCTCTATATTGATTGGTTACAGTCATGTAACCTGCTAAGCCTGCCGCCGCCTGTCTGGTTGCACCCGCTGCTAATGCCGCGCCTTTTGCCTTAAAGCCGTCAGCATTGTAAAAATCTTCTACAGTCTGACCCAAACTCCCTGCTTGGATGCTGAATTGCTGCAGAACCGAACTAAATATACCAACACCCGCCGCCAATCCAACAATCATTGCAGCAGTAACATTAACGGCTTTACCAATATCTGTGACTTCTTCTCTGAAATCAGAACCCTTATCCGTGCTGTGTGAAAAATGTGTCGCAAGCGTACCTAGGGCGGGAATCATGTCGGCCACTAACTGCGTCTTTAATCCCTCGAATTTAGTCTGAATAGCTTGTGTTTCAGCGGCTAATATCCTAGATTGGTCAATAGCAGCTTGTGATTTGATAACACCTGCATCTTCGAGCTGTGTACCGTATTCTTTGAGTATCAAACCGCCGTTAGCAAACAATGGCATCAAGTTGCCCAAATCACCGGCCAAGCTCTCCATGATAAAGCGTTGCTCTTGTGACGTAGCACCTAACGCATCCATTTCATCTTTTAGATACTGGATAGCGCCAACGCCGTCTTTACCTTGTAGCGTCTTGCCAAGATTTCGGATTTCCTCATCGGTCATCTTGGTGTTATTTTGTAGCGCTTCAAAAAAGTCAGCCGCACCGCCGCCGCCTGTCGCACTAAACTCGCCTAACTTCTCTTGCGTGTCAGCTAGGATTGCTGCTAATGCTTCCTGCTCAACGCCAAACCCTGCTGCTGCGTGCGTTAAGACTTGAAATGATTTTAAGCTACTGTTTGCCGTACCAGCCATAATCCCAAGCTGCACATCAGCTTTAGCGGTTTCAATCGCAAATGCCGCCATTGCAGCACCTGCCACCGCCACTGCGCCGATAGCCATACCTGCCATTGAGCCTGATATCTTACTCATATCATCTGCAATGCTATCCCGCATGCCGCGCACTGAATCGCTTATATTACTTGTGCTGTCTCTTGCTTCTCGTTCTGCGCGTGTGAGACCGTCGCTAAACTCGCTTAGCTTTATCGCTAAATCTAGTGTTAGTGTGCCAAGCGAGCTTGATGCCATGAGAGTTTTCCTTATTTTAGGCAAAAAATCCTGCTTTTTAGCAGGTATAAGTCATTTAATTGCTTATAATGGGTTATTAATAGAAAAGGATTGAGTTATGGCTACTGTAGTAGAGCAAAGACTGCTTCGCTGTTCAGAACAAGGCAAGAAAACCGTTCACCATCGTAATGCCGAACGGTTTAACTGGATATTGCATATCGTTTTGTCCATCATAACGTTTGGTCTGTGGTTGCTTGTGGTGATATTCTTGCTAGTCGCCAACCTATTCGTAAATCATGACGGTTGGGAATGCTCAGAGTGCGGCAAGGCATACCCTTAGTCATCAATTTGCGCTTCAAACCCAATTTCAACATCATCTTCGTGAGGCATTAACTCAAGCGGCTCGATGTGATTAGCAAATTCGCGATCCATATTGATATGTATAGCCATCATGTTGGCCACTGATTGCTCAACACGCCTTCCCACATTTAAACTACCACGTATATAGCGGTACTCTGCCCACTGCCTAACTTCAAGCATGGTTAAGTTGCTTTTGACCTGGTGTAAGGTGTTGCCGCCAATGCCGTTTAGTGCAAGCTCATAAAGAAGCTCGTTTTCACCTGCTATTAATCCGCTTTTTTCTTGGCTTTCGCCATCGGCTTTTTTGCATTATCAGCACTCCATACGACTTCGAACACTGCGCTTGCCAATGCCTGCACAAAGTTATACCAAACCCAACAATTAAAGTTGCGCCCAAGCACGAGCAGTTAACGACCGAATTCTTTGTGGCTGTTTAAGCAAATTATTCCAAGCCAAGCAAGCGGCATCGACAATAGCCTCATAACTGTCATAACAACGATTAGATAACTCATTTTGCTTAAGGTACTGCCATACTCTCTCAGAGGGATTCAGCTCAGGTGAATAAGGCGGTAGTTTAAGCATAGTGACATTACACTGATTCAAGCTTGGTTGATGCCATAATGCGCCATCCATCACCACCACCGCATGACGTCCTTTTGGTACGGCTTTACTAATCTCTTGCATATGCAATAACATGGTGTGTTTATTAACGAAAGGCAGTACTAAGCCGACAGCCTTCTTTGTCGCTGGACAAAAGGCACCAAACAGATAAGCGGAATGAAACTGTTGCTGCTTGATCAGTCGAGGTCGCCCACCGCGGTAATGCCAAACTCTGGTCAATGAGCCTTGTTGTCCTATTCGAGTTTCATCTTGAAACCAGATGTCCACTTGATCTAAGCTCACATCAGTAGGCAGTGACGCCTTAACCTGTGCTATAAAGTTTTTTTAAAAGCGTCTTGAGCTTGTATGTCGGCTTTTGGATGCTGACTACGAGCACTTATCCAACTCATATCAATACGCTTGAGTAGCTCGTAGATACCGTTAACGGTGTAGTGAGCGTTGTAGTGTTCTTTAGCCAATTGCTGAATGTCTTTGCCGGTTAGACGACCGCCAGCGCGCTTTTCTTGTTCAGAGACTATCATGGCTTTAAAAGCGGCTGTGTCTGCTTCTGCCAATTTGCTGTGACGACCTCGACGATGACGATCGTAGAGACTCTCAAGTCCTCGTTCATAATATCGCTTCAATGTCCGTCTGGCAGTTTCAGGATGTATGCACAGGTCTTTGGCAATATCGTTAGTGGCTTTGCCTATACTATATTGGTATAAGATGAGCAGGCGTAGTCGGGCTCTGGGATTGCGCTCAGTCTTTGAGTGTTTGCCAAAGTCATGGTCTTCTAGGTTATGTATTGGTATAGTCATCAGTAGATTATACTATATATTTTGGGTTTGGTATTATTTTCAACCTGTGCTTGCGTAAACATAGCCTTTCCCTTGTCATCGACTAGAGCTTTACTAATCCATTCAGATGCTACATTTTCTTTATTGCCCCACCGTAAGAATAACGACTCAGTTTCAACAAATGGTAATTGCTTGATACGAATATCAACGCTACATTCTTCGCCATTATGAAAAAAGGTAACGCTTTCTTCGCGCACTTGTGAGACAAGGCTGCCGCTCTTAATGTCTGCTAAACTTAACTTTGCCATTTCCAACCCTTAAAAATAATTAAACCCCAATTAAGGGGTTTAGTGTTTACTTGGTTTATCTCGCTTTATATTCTTAGTCTATGCCGAGGTTTTATACGCAGTGATTGCCTTCGACTGGCGCTTCATAGAGATAGTGTGCTGCACCAATGAATCAGGCTCAAACGTAGGCGAGCTGTCTTTTAGTAATGCAGTGAATGATGTCCAAGTGCGGTTTTCGCCTAGTGTTACAGCGTCAGTTACCAATGTCGGCTCAGTGGTACCATCTGACCAACCGACAAACACTTCCACGCCTGCATTATCAGCGGCAAGCTGTAGCAACACCAAATGACTAGCATTTTCAGGGTCTGTATTAATCGTGATAGAACCTTCACCTGGTTGATTAAGGCCATAAACAGATGTGGCACTGTCCGTCTCTTCCAAGCAAGTATCTGGGATGTCAGTTGGACTATCGTCACCAAGCTGAATGCCAGTAATACATACCATCTTGGTAAGCTCAGGCGTATCGCCATGCTTAATCCAAACTTGCGTACCTTGCGTCAATACGCCTTTTTTAACTTTAGCCATGATGCTAATCCTCTATGATCTTTGTTTTGGGGTTTCTTAACGCTCAGCAATCCAATTTGCATCGAAGCCGCGACCGTATAGCTTGGCTTTGTTATCACGCAGATTGATAGATGGGTTTAATACCCAAGAGTGTTTTTCAAGTGCCACTCGCACCGCATCGCGGACTTCATCCGCTTTTCGCGTACTGGCGTCATACACCATTAATTGATACTGCGTGTTGTCAAAGACAGCAGCTTCGTCTAAATGGTTAAGTGCTTGACCACTAATGGTCTGCCATACGATATATGGTGGTTTTGTGCCTTGAGGGGCAATATCTTCATAAACTTGTATTTCGACATCAATGAGCGTAGCAATGTTTGCATCTGCTTTTAGTGTGCGAAATATCGGTAAAACACTCATAACTTGGCAATCTCCTTATCTAGCTCTTCTGAGAACGATCGCTTGAACTCAGCCTCTACTGCATCTTTGTTATTACTTATGGCGGGACGTAAAAAAGGCGTTGCAGAATTTGCAGCGCTACCGAACTCTAAAAGACGCCAGTACCAAGTATCACCGCCAGGGTTCTTTTTATCACCTTGCGTCGCATAGGTTCGTCCAGCTCTATTAGCGCGCCTATTTACGCGTGTGGCTGCGTATTTTTTAGCACCACCTTTAACTCCCACCTTCATCATCACCTTGTCACTGCCTTTGGTCTTGCCAGCTTGGGTGACAATGTTTTTCCATATCCTTCTTGGGCTATCTTTATCGTCTAGCGCCTTAGCATTTTGTATGGCTGCTTTTTTAACGATATTCATAGCCTTGCGTGATGAACGGGTTGCGGCATTTTTAACCTTGCGCGGCTTGCCAAGCGCGCGCAGTTTTGCAATAACCTCATCAAGCCCTTCGATCTCATTTGTCACGGCTAACCCCTATGGTTTTCTATGCCAGAGCTAAGGTTGAACGTGGTATAAGTCATACCATCCTCGTTATCATCCAAGCCATCACTATCAATGGCATAAACTCGGCCTTTCCATATCACACGCATCGTAGTATCAATATCTGTGTTATATCGCACCATCATGCGTGCTGTAACCTCAGACTGTTCTGATTGCGCCCTCATTAGGTCCTTAGATGACAAAGGTGTGATCCTTGCCCACAACGTGGCAAACTCAATCCATTGCGATGGCAAACTATGACCATCTTCATCTCGCCCGCCCTTCACGTATTCCTCAATAGTGACACGGTGTCTTAGTTGCCCGGCTCGTACTGGCATGGTGATTGCTCGCTACAATTTAAGTATTAAAAAGCTCATCACAAGGCGAGCTGCGTTCTGGTTTTAACTATCTAGAAATGTTGAACCGGCTGGCTCGTCATAACCCTGCATCTGCTCGGATAACTCAGATAATGAGCCGTCTATTTGTTCGGCTAATTGCAAGATAATCTGCTCTTTGGTGGCTGACTGCTCGATTAAGACGTTATTTTGTTCAACTATCTTTGTCATCAGGAGTATTAAGTCTTTACAGCAACAGCCTTGCACGCCTTTTTGTGTCATCTTTTTACTTCCCTATTTATTCACAACCTTTCCACGACTCATATCGCTGTTGGTTTACGATACGGCCACAGCAAAGCCCGTACTGGCGGTGGCAAATAATTACCGTCACTAGGCATGTCTTTATCCATGTTGCGGTTATAGTCGTAATAACCGACTAGCAGCAGGGTTGCAACCTTAATATCAGGGGTTGTATCTGGCGTGACCTTATCTGTTATGTATCGATTGATAGCAGCCTCAGCAGCAGCAATGTAAGCTAATAGCATTGGGTCATTACTATCATCGTCATAACGAAGGTGATGCTTTGCGTCTTCAAGCGTTACCCAAACCATCATCTTCTCCTTGTTTTGGTTTTTCATTTGTTGGAGCAGGTGTTTTGGCAAACGGGTCATCGCCACTATCGCGCTTGGCGATAGCAGAAAGGCTAAAGTTCTGCTGCTGAATCATTGGACTTTCACCGCCTGATACCGCTGCGTAGCCAAGCTCAGCGCGCGCTTCATTGGGCGATAGTATGGCGGCACCAATACCTTCTTTAAGGAACGACATCTGACTGTTTGAATCCATACGCAGTAGGGCTTTTAAATCAAACTCAACTTCAACACCGCCTTCTAAGTCCAAGTGCTGATTAAGTAATGTCTCAATGGATTCTATGTAGTGCTGTAGGCAGTCGCTATAGTAGATGTCGTTATGGTCGCTGACTTTTCCACTGGGCAATGGTGCAAGCCCAACCTTGAAAGCGGGAACGCTAAACGCTGTACAGACGATTTCGCCTGACATCTTCAGCTGCTCAACCAATTGCGCGTCATTGGCGGCGACTGATATTGGCACGTAATTCATGCCATCACCCATTACCGCTGTGCCACCGTTACCTTTTCCTGAATAGTTTTTTTGCCAGTTTTCTTTTAACTCTTTGCTGGTCTGTTCAGTAATCGCCCCCGGCGCAACCAATATTCCAGATGGTCGTGAGGCGTTCGCAAAAAATGCTTGGGCATTGCGTTGAATGCTGATGCCTTGACTGGCAGACAACGCACAAGCAACGATAGGTGATAGACCAACCAACGGATGATAGAAGCAGTTAAAGCGGTCATGAATAATCTCAGACGCAGGGAATACAACATCCTCATCCAAATCAAACAAACGATCTTTGCGGACTTGATAAAACACATTGCCGTTTGGGTCGACTAATGGCTTGGTGCGTTCAGGATTAAGTATCTGTAACTTCCAAACTTCGCCATAGATGTTGCGGGCCTTCCACACATACGTGTTGCCTGATGTGGCTTTGCTAGTTGCCCACGCTTCGGCAAATTGTTGCCAGTTTTGAAAGTCGTTTGGCTTCGCGAGTAAAGGGTTGATGCAGCTGGTACAGACCTGACTGACGCCATCAACCTTTCTTTTAGTCTTGATTTTGAGTTTACCAATGTCACGAGTAATCAATGACACACAAGCAAACACAGCATGATGGCGCATCTGGTCGTTCTTGCTGACTTCAATCTCTTCGTTGCGTTGCCATGCGCCGGTGAACGGATCATGTATGGTATGCCAAGTATCGCCGCCATTAACTGGTTGGGCGGTGCTTGCAGATTTTTTGCCGGTAATCCAGTCAAACATGCCCATAATAATTACTCGTCTTTGGTGTTGGTTTTATTTTTTTGCTTTGAACTAGTTTTATTTTTATCTGGTACCGGCTCAGCCAAGCCTGTTAATACCAAAATATTGCCATGGAAGTCGCTGACATCATCGGTCATGCCAGCAGGACCATTAGGCGCGTCTTTGATGTATTTTATTTTCATAGTCATCTCGTTGATTACGTTATTTTTTATGGATAGATACTGATACAACGGAATTACCAATACCTACTCATAAAAAACCCCAACACATGGTCAGGGTTTAATCGATATCAAATTAGATAGTGCGTTTGTGCTTAAGGGATTGCTGCGTAGTCGATATAAGCCGCGGCTGTGGTGCGGCGTTTCGCCCAAGTGATATGACGCTCGGCTCGGATAGCAGTCATATTTTGCTGCCATAAATTAACCAAGGTGGTCGCGCCCATATCAATGGTAGCCTGATCACTGAATGCGACTTCAACTTCACCTTCATCAGCCAAGAAAAGCTCTGACGGTTTCACCAAGGCAATGACTGAGCCTGCATTTTCAGATTCAATGACTGGAATACCATCTAAGCTTTTTGCGCCGGGACCATTGGCCATATCAGGATAAAAGCGATTACCCAAAGCATCACGTAAGCGACCTATTGCGCTAGCGCGGGTTGCACTCATTACATAATGAGCACCGGTTAAAGATAGATTTTTGGAGATAAAGCTATCAGATAGCGCTGCAAGGTCGGCATCGTATTCTGCAGAGGTGACACCAGTAGCAACAATCTTGGTCGCGCCATTCAACACGCCAGCAGGACGCACGGCTGTTTGAGCGGCATCATCCATAAACGTTGTATCAATAAGTGTTGCAGAAGCTTCAACCAAGTCATCAAGTAGCATCTGATCAGTACTAGGTGATGATAGTTTAAGCAAGTCATCAGTACGTACAACAATACCAGCTAATTTATGATGCTTAATCTCAACGGTGTTAAACGTTGGATTGGTTGCAGGCTTAGTGGCACCTTCGCCAACCCACGCCGCGATAGCTCCAGTCGCCATACCTGGAATAGTCGCGTTAAATGGTGCAGCACGCATAAATTCAGCAAGCTTATCAACGATGGTTTCAGCACGTAACAACTCAACGAATTCATTGGCCAATTGGTTTTCAACGACCAATGGATTTGAGTTACTGGTGTCGAGCACTACTGCTTTTTCAAGCGCCTGAATAACACGGCGATCCATACCTTGCGACTTGGCAATATCAAGAGGAGTGATATAGTTGCCTTTCTTTTGCTGCAGTACAGCAAGGGCCTTCGCTTTTGCAAGCTGAGCAAAACCAATACCTTTTTTGGCGTTGTTAGGCTTAACGCTCAAACGATTGGCAGCTTTTGCTGCTGGGTCTGCTTCGCCTTCTGCGCTTGCGGCAGCTTCGTCTTCGTTTTCACCAGCAACTGGCGTTGCGTCAGCGAGTGCGTTTTTCGCATCATCAATAAAACCCTCAACTCGTTCCAAATTGGTGTTCAGGCGCTCGATTTCTGCCTCCAACACAGCGATTTCATCTTCTTCGCCGTCGTCAGCGGTACGGCCATCGTCAGCGGCTTTTTTCATGATGCCTTCGACTTTGCCTTTCTTAGACTTGATGGTCGCAAGGAGTTGCGCGCGTTGTTTTTCCCACATAGGTCATTCTCCAGATAGTAAATGTATGCTGCCCTGACTAGGGTCAACTAAGGTGATATTTCGGGGTGGATTTGGAACACTGGTGCTTCTTGGTGCTTTTGTTTGCAGCTCAGTTGCCAATGGCTTAGCCTTCGCTGTTGAAGGTGGGGCTGTATGATTTTGAGCATCCGAAAATGCTTGTTTAATTTTCTTAACACTGGTAATTACTGCGTCTGGGTTAGCAGGAACGGTCACAGCTGACAGCTCGTACCATTCCCACTCTTGAATATGCATACCCCAACTATCCTCTAGGTAGCTATATTCAAGCGGTCGAAAACCAATGGATAAACATTTAACCAATCCGGACTTAATGGACTGCCATGCTTCGTCAGTGCGGCTCTTAAGAGTGCCTTCTTCTAGGATTTTGACAATAGTAGCGGTAATCTCAATGCCTTCTTCGGTGACTGTCGCATCAGTAACTTCACCAATAGGCTGATTGCAGTTGTGCTGCCAAAGCAAGGGGATGGGTAAAGCAAATTTAGCGCCGACCATATCTAAAATGTCATTATCACGGTCCTGCTTTGGCGTCGATGCGATGCCGGTAATAGTGCGCGTCTCTTCGTCTTCGGTTATCGCCTTAACCTTTAGTACGCTATAAGCTTTTGTCATAAGGTTTCTCGTTATAAAAATTTGGGCAAAATAAAAGCCACTCATTAAAGCGGCTTATCATCTTTCTTTTTATGTCGTTTTACGCTTTAACTGCCGAACGCAAACCCGACCACCTGTATATTGCCAATCAAAATCATAGGAATCGCTTTTTGCTGTTAGTGCGACACATAGCGCATTTGCTTGTATTTTCGGAATATCCAAAGCAACCACAAATTCACCAATCTCAAAAATATCAGTGCGGCATTTGTCGTTGTCAAAATCTATATCACTACTCATATCATCACCCATTAAAAAGCAGCCCTAATTGGCGGCTATGGTTTATCTTTTTTGCGCTTGGTATAAGCGACCAGTGCAATATCAATTACTATCAAAACGGCTCTAAGCAAACGTGATTTTTTGGTCATGGTATCTGCTCACAGATTTGGACTATGTAGCGGTTGTGGTGGTGCCTTATTTGATTCTGGCAACGGCTGATAACCCATGCCGTGTGTACCGTCATAATAATCAATAGGTTTGGTAGTTTTTCTAGGTGCTGTAATGATTCGATGAACAATCGCACCTAAAAATAAACCTGTGATAAAAATAAGCACAAAGATAGCGTTGTCACTTAGATAGATGCACATTGTTGAATCCTTAAACAAAAAACATTGTGGGAATGTCTGACTTAGGAACATCAGGGTTTTCGCTCATTAGTGCGACGGCATTTAGCATCCCAATAACTGGATCAATCTTTGCGGTACCACTCTCAGCTTTTGATAGCATCGTCCCGCTACCCCTGACGACTGTGCGGCAATTACCGACCGCCCACGCCATAATGTTTTGGCTGGCGTGTAGCATATCTTTACGCGCAATCTTATTCTCGGCGGTCTTAATGTAGCCTGACATCTTAAAACCCTGCGTCACACCTATCAGCATCTCACTTGGTATGCCAATCATAACGAGCTCATCAATCAGCGCGCCAATGCCCAATGGGTCAAGTCCGATCTTATTAAGTTTGCCACTGTCAAAGACTTGCTTGGCAATCTTGGCGAGCTCATCTGTTTCATCGCCTATGTTTTTGACAATAGACAAGTCGCCTTGCTTCTCAAAATCACGCAGCGTATCAGAGATAGATTTACGCCGCTCCAATGCTATCTCATGGCACCATGCACGTGTCCATACCCACCACGGTTTAACCTGTATCTTTTGCTTGCTAACCTTATCTTCATACTCACGGATAACGGTTGGCAGACGGCCAACAACCGCCATTCCTAATAAATCGTCAAGCCCGCCGCCATCGATGCCCATGGTGATGATTTCTGATGCCTCTATAAGCTGCTCCAAAGTAAATGGGGTTGGTGCTGCTGCTTTTTCCCAAAACTCACTGGCAGCCCATCTATTAGCTCTCATTGACACACCGATTTGAACGTTTAAATGTTTCGCAGTAAAATCCTGCAATTCCTCTTTGCCTTCGTCAGATGCTTTCTTAAACTCACGCTCAATATATTTCTCGTTAACCGAAGCATCCATATTAGGATTGGTGATATACCAATTCGTTTGCTTGAGATAAAGCTCATCATCTAAATACTTCTGTGGGAACTCGTAAAGCAAACCTAGAAACTGAGGATCATCAATCTTTCCGTCTCGAACGCCCCTGGCATAATCCAATTTCTGTTTCATCGCGCCTGTTGGTGGTTCATCAGGCATAGTTGTTAGGTAGATAACAAAGCCTTCCGGTCTAGATGCAAGACCACCGGTTGCCTCACGTAGCATTGAGCCGGCATTAGCTCGTTTGCCAAACAGCCATAACTCATCGACTAATATATAAGACGCCTTAATACCTGCCAGCGCCTCTGATTCAGCAGCAATAACTTTTAGTTTTGCGTTTGTGCCTAAATGAGTAATGGTGCGAGTGTGCTCTGACACGTTAAACATGGCTGACAATTCAAGGTCGGCGGCTATCATATCTCGAGCTGGATTGAATGAGTTGCTGGCAACTTCTTTGGTTGGTGCAATAATCACTAAATCAGCACTGTGTCTTTCATTTAAGATAAGCGCGGTCATCATAATTCCAGCGGCCAACGTAGACTTAGCGTTCTTCTTCGCAATAAGTAGCATGAACTCGGTAATCATGCGAATGCCAGTTTCAGGGTCGTACGCACCGAAAATGGATGCTACAAAATCTGATGACCACTTGAGTGACGCTTCACCCAATGTGGGCTTACCAATAACATCGACCAATATAAGACTGTTAAAAACCCGTAATGCAATGTCTGCAACTTCTTGATTAAGTGGAGCGCAAGGTAGTAGCGATTCTTTCTGGACTATGCGCTTCTCCCAATCAGGCAGCGCTGTTGTCCATTCAGTAATCATTTATCTTCGCCCATAAAAAACCACTCGTGAAAGTGGTTTTAATTATTATTTTAATTAGATTGTATCGGTATATGGCTATTTAAAAACTCACCTATAGATATATTATAAGGGGTTGGCGTATCTCCATTGCACAGCACAGCTGTCACAGTAAGCTCGTTGCAATCAACAACCTCAGTATTAAGTAGACTGTTAAACCAGAAGCTACCTACATCAACCATAGTCAATCCTTATTGTATTTTGTCCGACTGCTGACCGAGTGTTGCAAACCTGCCACTCTTGGTTGCTTCGATGGCCTGTTCTTTCTCGACTACTTTTTTACCAGCCGGCGCAATTCTTGCGTACATATATGGCATCAGTGTGCTGGCTGCACTTAGTACAATTTTTGGGTCTGGGTCGTTTAGTAATTGCAGCAGCGCCTCTCTAGGATCAACCACATTTCCTTTAACATGTACCGCGCCAACTTCGACCTGCTTTTTCTCCGAAGTCTTAGTTTCGATATACTGAATTATATCTTCATCTTTGAATAATCTTGAACCCGCTTGCGAGGCTGTAGCCTTTGAGTACCCTGCAATTTCAGCAGCGGCGGCTTTAGTTTCGCCGTCCATGATAGCGTCAGCATATAATCTTTTTTTTAGCGTGAGCGCCATCAGGACCTCCTTTAACTTTTCTCGGCAAGCTTTAACATATCCCGCAAACTGAGATTTTTTTTAAGCGTGTGATGGAGGGAGCTCTTTTGGGGCTTCCCGCCGAAAACAATTAACCCTCCCCCCACCTCTTTTAACAACCATCATCGATAATTTAACCTAAATAACTCAATCTTTAACCACGCCATACATTCCATCGATGCTTTCTTGCTGTGTTTTGACCTTATGACACTCTCTGCACAATGTCTGCAAGTTTCTTAGCTCGTTAGTGCCGCCTTTCGCTTCATTGACAATATGGTCACACTCTAAGTTGCCGCCCACTCTATGGCAATGCTGGCACGTAAACCTATCGCGCTCTAATACTACTCGTCTGAGCTTGGTCCACGAGTGCCCTCGGCTCTCACCCCATCTTGATTTTGGCTGGTGATTATCAATTAAAGCTTTTGCGCCTAGCTCGCCAAGCCTTGGCTTTAGTGCTTTAAGTGCCATCGCTTATTACCTCATATGAAAAAATGCCCTGACCAATCAAGGAGAGTAAACTGGTTATTCAATATGGTGGGCCCAGACGGTTTCGAACCTTCAATCTGCCGATTATGAGTCGGTTGCTTTACCTTTAAGCTATGGGCCCATAATTACTTATAAGACTCAATCTTATCAATCTGTTTTTGTGCACCCTTGGCGTCTTTACCACCTCTATTCACTCTGTCTTGCAAGAAGTTAAGCCAATAGTCTTTAGCGCTGGGCTCCTTCAACTCTTTATAGTAATCATAGGCCTGTTGGTTGGTCAGCTCGCACATAGCAGCGCTCGTCAAATTGCAGATGTAAAAAAGCCCGTTATGGATAATCACATAACGGGCAAAACGTAGGCACAAAAAAAGACGAGAGCATTAAGCTATCGCCTTGTATTTCTTCGGCTCTACTTACAACTGAAGCCAGTATGACAAATACTACCCCATTCGGGGCGCATGGGTCAAGCAGTATCAACTATTGCATATCATCTAACTGTCTTCGGTACGAACTGACACAATAATCAGCCTTGCTAACCATACTAAATAAATCGTGGGTCATCTGCTTTTGATAGGTCAGCCATACATTAGTGTACGTGTTTGAATTGACTGCAATGCCTGAGAACCGCAAGCGACCTTTAACCGTATAGGTATCCCACAAATCGTACAATTCAAAATGTAATACCATACGCGCCATCAGCCATGCCAGCTCCGTCAGGCTATGGGTACATGCCTGCGGTGCTTTGCGACCGTCTTCCTTGCAACGCCTCATCATGTTAGCCGCTAAATAATAGACCACCTCATGAAAATGGCGTGACCAATCCCAATTAGGGTCCTCACCCCATACCAATATACTTGTCAGCGATTTAGCTGGCTTGTCGTCGATCATAGCAACAGATGCCTCTTTGTCCTCCCAACTTACTTCAGCAGACAATCCGCCATGACCGCCATTAAGGTTGGCAGTTTTAGCGCCCATACCATTTTTCAGCCACTCCCCATTGGTTAGTTCTAAGGACGGACTTTCGCCAAACCTTGTCTTTATTACACTAATCACTTTTCATCCCCTTCTACTTCTGCACGAACTTCCAAAAGCGTTGGTTCTTTTACCTTGATGCTTGTCATCTTGTCGCAATGATCACACTTGGTTCTTTTGCGATTCTTAAGCTTGCGAGCAAGTAACTTATTGCAGGCCTTCTCTCGAATCAAGTCTTCTCGATACGCATCTAGCCTTTCCTTGTACTCATCAAGCCCATCCACATACTCAATCGCTGTAGTGAAAGGGTCTAATAGTTCAAAGCAAACCATACACCTTATCGTTCTAGTAGCCCTGTCGATATTTATGCGGGCGTGTTCACATGAACTGACAACTTCGTATTCTCTTTTATTGAATTTTATAATCTTCATGAGGAGCCCTTAATCATTTATGTATCGGTACGTTCAAAGTAGTTGGCCATGCCAGATGTTTCATACAACCCTCCGTAACTTCGCCAACTTCTCACTAATATTCCTATCTGCCTCACTACCAGGCTTAACCACGGTGCGCTCATACTTAACTTGATGTGACTTAGGGATAACGAACGTGGACCCATTCTGATGCTCACTAATCACTTGCTCATACACACATGTGAATGTCTTTAGAAAATACTCATTAGCGTTTTTAAGCTTTCCCCAGCCAATACGGTTTGCTGTCTCTAGGACCACTGCATGCAGCCACTGGCGCTTAACATATTTATCCTCAATCAATCCACATTGGTTGCATGCATTGTCAAAGGCTGCATGTGCTGATGGATATTCACTGGCTTTCTGTACTCGTGCTAGTGCCAAAAATTCTTTAGCATTACTTGGTACCCAATCTTCATCAAACGATAATTCACTAGCTTTATTAAATTCAGTTTGGGTAATGGCTTTCATGGTTAAGTAACGAGCCCAAACTAAAACCATATCGAAGGACCAGTCAAAATCATCTTCACGGGTTTTCATCTTGTTTTTAAACCACGCTTTCCATTGTTTAAAAAGCGTTCTCAATGCTTCCGTTAATTGATTGCTGGGCTCTTGCTTGCTCTGCATAGTATCGTTCTGCATCTGCATCGAGCTTGGCTGCATAGCCTGCTGTGGTGCTAGTGTCGAATTGCTGATGCTGGCTGTTAGCTGATTGATTGTTCGCATGATTATTCCCCTGATAACTTATTGGACGTGACTGGTGGTAGCGAGATATTGCTTCATCACATCGTTGGTCACTGCTGATTGCGTTCTTAATCAATACTTGACCATTTTGCTGATGCCATGAACTTTGAATCACACTAAGCATTGCTAACTTAACTTCATCTGAAGAAAACTTTTTAAGTCTCGCTTTTACCTTGTCTAACCAAACACTAGGTTTCACGTCTGCTGATTTATTTTTACCGTGATTATTATTCCAATAGTCAACTAGGGATCTTGCTTGTTCGGTTAATATATCAATCTTTTTAGGCTCATCTTTTTCAACCTCATCACTATCACTAGTATTCTTATGTAATAGTTCTTGTGTAGTAGTTCTTATGTGGTGGTCAGATTGTCCATGCTTGTCAGACAAATTGACCACACCTTCGGACAAACTGACCATGCTTTGGGACAAATTGACCATGCTTTCATTCTCTAAGGGTGGTCTATTTGACCACTCTTGTTCGCCTACTAAATCTCTGATTCTAGAAATATTTAGTGAGAATTCATGCATATTATTAAAACTTGGTGACATAGTTACCACGCCTAAATCAGCTAGTTTTTCTACTGATCTGCGTATTGTTTTTAGACTTAACCCAGTACCGTATCGCTTATCGTTAACAAATTGTGAGTAGGAAATCGTGTCCTTATTGCGACCCCAACCACCAGTTTTACACCAAATAAATTGAAGACAGGCGTAGACACTTCCATTTTTCAGAACCTTCTGCATCTGAAAAATTATATTTGGCACTCTTGTGAAATCATTGTTTAGTAGCTCTTGTCTTTCGTCATCAATCATACCGTTAGGGCATTTATGCCGCTTCGACTGGTATAAGCCCTCACCTTCGTTTTTCTGTTTGTCGTCGCTCATTACTCAGCCCTCCATCGATTAGCGGGCCGTAAGCTTTTTGATTTATCGCATTTAGTTGCTTGAACGGATGTTGTATCGCAGACAGTTATGCTATTATCTTCGGTGTGGTTATTAACCACTGACATGAATGATGTCGCTAATCCTTGCTGTGGAGTTAGCAAAAAAGTATTTATCAGTTCCAAGAAGCCTGAGCGAATCGCTTGGGCTTTTTTGTGGCTGTTAGTTTTACGCGGTGCGGTAGTCATCACTCCCTCCATGCTTGCGGCTTTTTTTGGAAGGCTTACGCGAAGATTGGTACTTCGTATAGTGATTTTTACGCTTAGCGCGCCGACGGCTCTGCTTCGGTGGTGGGTAACTGTTTTTCATGGTTACACCCCTACACTAGCAGTGCTGACAGACGATATGGTGTTATTAACCGACTCCAAGGTGTCATATAAAATCTCGGACCATACGTTGGTGGAGTCGTGTGATAAGCGTGCCAGCGCGATGGCTTGACGAGGATTTATCTTTTCTCGATAAATCATATTTAACAGTAGACCCACATCATGCAAGGCTTGGCTCGCGCCATCCATTTCACTAGCAATGCTTTTTAGCGTTTCAACTGGCAGAGTAATATCATTGGTTTCGGTGGTTTTTTTTGGTAGTGGATCGTCGTTATATAGCGTAGCTATCGCTTGGCGGTTCGCTGGGGTGTTATGAAATAAAGAAGGAGTGTTGTCATCACGGCTGACCTTGCCATCAGACCTATAGTGGTATGTTTTGCTATTAGTGGTAAAGCACAAGCAACCATTCTCTTTGTCGTTGAATAGTGTGTAAAGACCATCGCCAACAGACGGACACAGCACAGCATCACCAATATCAAAGGTTATTTGATTGGCAGTTGGGGCAATTTTTGGAGTAGTGGTAATTTTAGAGGTTTTGTTTGATGCAGTAGTGTTCGAATTACCCATTATGGATAGCTCCTATTAGATTAGTTAGTTTGTGGTCACCCATAAAAAAAGGGCGACGGGTCTTAACTACCGCTAATAGACGGTTGAGCTTATTCACCACGAAGGCTATTGTATTAGGCTCTATCAACCCGTCATAGATGTTCGCACTTTCGACAGTGCTATATTTATGACGTGCCTGCAATGCAGACTTATTTTTATTTATGCCCTTATTCATTTGCTGATTAGTGGTCAGGCAAATTATAGGCACAAAAATAGCCAATGTATGACGGCTTGGCTTAACCGCTATTAGTTTAGTAGTAGGTCTATAATAACGCTTGTTGTCATGACTTGTAAAGCATTGTTTTCTACAATCGCTAAAATCAAATAAGTGGGTAATAACCGGTGTTACATCAGAAAATAGCAGCCCTAAAGTTATGCTTGCTGTAGTGTCTTTCATCTTATCAATTGCACTCGAAATACTATCAACAAGTATCAAATTCATATCATTAATACTCAAATTTGAGTGTTTATAGCTATAATTTGAGCCGTGGTTAGGTTTTATATCAATTTTGATGCAATTACTCATTGGTGATCAACTCCTCTATGCTTGCGCTTATTTCAGCCAATCGCATTGACGACTCACTGGCACCATCATTCATGCCAGCATCGGTAAGCCGAGACTTTATGACCATTGCACCCAAGCTGCGCGCGCTACCATCAATAGATAGCTTTACCTGCTTAAGGAATTCATGCGTAAGCCATATGCCAATAATATCGGCGCTGGTAGGGTGCGGTCCAACACTCGAGGATGCCTGCGAGACGCTCATGGCGATATCCGACACTTCCATCGAGTAGTTATTAATCTTATTGCCTTCTTCGGCATCCTCTACGTCGGCAAATTTTGCCATTAGGTTGATATTCTTGGCGCACGTGGTTAAGGTGCTTAATAGGTTATCGATATAGTCATTCGACACCCATACTCCGTTGTTAGCAAGTGTTCTGGCATCAACGCCGTCGCCCGTTCCGCGAACATCGGTAGGCGTAATAACCTTACCGCTCACGTACCGGGCACGCTCTTTTTCCTCTAACCAGTAGAGGTTAAATCGTTTACCATTTTTGACAGTGGACTTACTCTGTATTTCCATACCGATTTTTCGCAGATCATGGACGCGTTGGGCAAGGCATGTAGTTTGGTAGCTCTCGTAAGCCTGCCATGTCGATATGCTTGCACCAGTCATAAGGTGCGCTTTGATAGTGTCTGTTTGTGTTGTTGTTACTGTCTGCCGTGGAGCAATCATTGTTACACCCCTTCTGCGTCTGCCGATTGGCCTTCAAGCCATGCGATGACCTCACTATTACGCCATGCGGTCATAGTTGAAGATAATTTAACAGGTGCTGGAAAACGTCCGTCTTTCGACCACTCGAAAAGTGTGGTTTTGCTAAAAGGTACAAAGGGCAAGAGCTGGCTGGCTCGGCTCATTCCCTGAGGAGGTAAGTGTTTAAGAGGGCTGTTTCCTGCCTCTTGTTCAGCACTACCTACGTTATTAGAAGTGAAAGGGATAACTGGCGTGTCTGTGATAGTCATGTTTATAACTCCGTATCGGTGGGTTACGTGTCGCAACGTGATGTGGCGACTTACATGGTTATGCTAGTACTAGAGGTATGGTGGTAGGCAATAGTGGCGGCTTAAAGTAATACCGTTGGCGTAGGGTGGCACCCTGCTCAAATAGCACCCTAATTAGCATGCCAATTCATCCCAAATAGATAGAATGCTATTTTTGTATGAGTTGAATTTTTGACAATAAAAAAGGCGAGCATTTAAGCTCACCTTTCTTTTGGGTTTGTAACGACAAGTATTATGATAAGGAATAGGTGTCCCCAAATTTGGGGACACCTAAATAGACACCCTCAACCCTGAGGACAATTAAATAGTTGTGCTCAAACTTGAGTGCATCTAAATCCTATAGCATACTTTAGGGTGGCCGCTTAAGGTGCCACCTTGTTTAATCAATCATTTTATCGTTATAAAGGATGTCAACATCTCTTAAAGTAACAAGAAGGGGGGTCGAGGTCTTTTTACTCTTTAAAGGAGTTAATACTGATCTAATTCTACTTTTTAACTTGCCATCCTTTAAATTTAACTCTTTAGTTATTCGATTAAACTTATGAGTATTAAATCGTGTAATATCTTCTGTATCACTAGCTTTGTAATACCTTTTCCAAATTTCGATCACTAAATGTAACTCAGGCGGATATTGATTTTCATCCATGGACTTCCAATTGTATAGTTGCCAATCGCCATCCTGACTTAATGTTTCGATATCACTAAATCCTTTTATTACAGTCTCAAGCTCTTCTATTTTAGATTTATGTTTTATGCTTTCAGATTCCCAATGTTGTCTTAACTCCTCACTATTATCTTGTTTGTGCTGCTCAATCTTATCAAAAGGACCTTTGTTCTGCCTTTCAAGCTCTTCATACTTCAACTTAAGATCTTCATAGTCTGCCGTCATCTTTTTAAGTTTTTCAACGGTTTGATCACTAACTTCATCGTCATACTTTAGCTGGTTAGTACCCACCTCTTCATTAGTACGTGTCTCGGTATCTTCTATTTCAATAGCTTTAGAATCCGAACCAATCAGATAGCCCACATCTGAATACTTAAAGTAAAAGCCTTTGAATGGCTCCCTATCTGATGTCACTGTACCCGTTTGATCATCATCGAGGACACCGTAAAAAGTCCGTAATACCTCGGTAGAATTTTTGTATTTATCTGCTTGAGAAACTAACGAATACACTGTCCCTTCTAGTTTATATAAACCAATATCATTTAGCGGGATACTCTCAAGTATCCCCTCAATGGCAACCCTTAATGGATTTCCTGCTCCAAAGCTTCCACCTTGTTTAAAGTCACTACCTTTGCTCAAACTGTTTACAAAATCATTTACAGCAATATATTTTCTGCGCCTATCTTCCATCTTTCTATTAGTAATATCTTCTATTTCTTTATTTTCAAAACTGGGCATTGCTTCTGATAAGTCAAAGTTTTCTATCTCAAAGCTCACCCCTAAAATGTCAATTAAATCCTTACTGAAGAACTTGTCTTTTTCCAAATAAGCGCTGCGGAAAAACTCATCTTCGCGCAAGTTATGGTAATTCTTAATATCACCACAATAATAATCTATTGCTACTAAAAATTCACCACCCGGGTAATATCCGCCATAACCGTTGTCACGGAACAACTCTATTCCTTCAAGCCATTCCGCATAAATTGGCGTGGAAGTACAATGAAAAAACCGCACCACATCTTCTTCACTATCATTAGTAATATTAGCAACAATGGTTATAGCTTCAGATAGCTTTATAAAATTTTTCTTATTTTGCTGTATAGTTTTAGCCAATAGTCCCATGGTCCACACCCCTACACCCTTAGCTTGAAATAGGAGCAAGGCGGTGACAGCTCAAGGGTGTGAATACCTGTCGTTCGGGAGCAACCCCTAGCCTTGCAAAGTGGTTAAAACATGGTGTTAGCCATGCTTTTGTGTCTGTTGTTTGAAACTGGCATGAATAACGTTATCTAACTTGCCAGCATAAGCATCATCAATGAAGTCTGCCCATTGGTGCATCATGTCAATTCTGTATGGTAGGTGCTGAGCACCGTTGTAAGCTGCGCTGATTTTGTTCTCTCTATCGTGTGCCAACTGTAGTTCTATCGCTTCGTGCATAAATTCTTTTTCATGTAAGGTCGTGCTGGCAAGACCGCGGAAGCCGTGACCTGTCATACGCCCTTTATATCCCATTCGCCATAGGGCAGTAATGAAAGCATTTTGACTGTATGGCTTACGTGTTGAGGTATTAAAGAAAACATATTGATTCGAGAAACCTAGTTCCCTAATCTGTTCTAATATCGCCATTGCTTGCGGTGCTAATGGCACAATGTGTAAACGTCTGGCTTTCATCTTCTCAGCAGGTATTCGCCATAGACCGTGTTTGTAGTCAATCTCAGACCATTCCATGAATCGTAGCTCACTGGTACGAACAAAGGTATAGCACATAAACCATAAGCCTAACTTGACCAGTAAATCACCGTCATAGGCGTTAATATCTTGAAGTAGTTTAGGTAGCTGTTGAGAGGTTACACGGCTGTGGTGCACGGTTTTACGCGGTTTGATAGCCTCTGCTAGGTCGGTAGCAGGATTATGAATTGCAAGTCCATTACGTATGGCGTGTTTGAATATTTGGCCAACTTCTCTAATGGTACGCTTCGCCATTTCACCAGCGCCGCGTGCTTCTACTGCCTTACCAATAGCTAAGACATCAGGCGCAGTTATATCATCTATATTTTTATGGCCAATAGAAGGCTTAACATCACGCATGTATGCAGAGTAATTACGAGAGAAGGTGCTTTCTGCTAGGTAGGTCTTACGTTCGGCATACCAGTCTTGGGCGACTGTATCAAATATCTTCTTGCCGTCTTGGTTGGCTTGCTGCTCTTTCTTATGGTCTTTAGGGTTCACACCATCCGCTATTAAGCGTTTAATCTCAATATTACGCTGGCGTGCATTTTGAAGGCTCATTACTGGATAGGTACCAATAGTGAGGGTTTGCTGTTTACCTTGCCAACGGTAGGCACTGATCCATGATTTAACGCCCGTGTAACGAACCCATAACTGCAGTCCGTTACCATCACTGTGCTTGTCTGGTCGCTTTGTATCAATAGAGGTGCTACTGGGCTGTAGCTTATTGATAACTGTATGGGTTAAAGGCATGGTCCTATCCTTTGTTGGTATTGTCCATGTTGGTACTGCTCAATACCAACAATAATACCAACATTCTATACGGAACGCCATAGGACGAGATAGAACTTAAAACCTGAAAAACGCCCAAAATAAAGGGCAGACAGTCTATGACGGTCTACCCTTTATCGTTGTTTGGTGGAGATGGCGGGAGTTGAACCCGCGTCCGCCAGCATTACGCTCATGAATCTACATGTTTAGTTTCTGTCTTTAGTTTTAGTCCGCACCGATCCGACAGTCAGGATGGATTGGACGATTCTCTACTTTTGAACCCAAGCGATTGAGACAATCCCTTGTGGCGAGCCTACATGCGGACGCTTCAACTTAGTTAACCAACTGTAGGTGATCAGCAACCAAGTAAGCAGGGTTTAAGCTGCTAGAGCGTAAGTTTCGTCGTTTGCGACTATAACAATATATGTTTGATTAACGAGAGGACATACACTCTCGACATGCATCATTGAGTTTCATCACCAGCGTCGAAGCCAGAACATCCCCAATAAGACTGACTATTATATAGGATTTATCGATAGCTTTTCAACCTATAGACAGCCCTTATTACATTACGTTACAGCTCAATCAGCTAAGCTAAAACCTTGTTCATCCACTTACCGATATTTTGAATCTGTGGCATACACACCTGATGCGCCATCGGATAAGTATTATAGTCAACATTATACCCTTTATTCGACAAAAACTGCTGTGCTTGCTCGCCCAATATAACAGGAACGACGGGATCGTGAGTACCGTGTTCAATCAAAATCGGCATGTCTTTATTGGCTGCACTATAATTGATATTATCATTGGTCGCGAGATAAGTAGACAATGTCATCAAACCCGCCAAACGCTTAGGATAGCCGAGCGCCACATGATAAGCCACTGCCCCGCCCTGTGAGAACCCAGCAATAACAATATGCTCAGGCAACACGCCACGCTCAATCTCACGCTCAATCAAGTCCTGTATGCGCTGAGAAGATGTTTCAATTTGAGCGGTATCGACTTTGCGTTCAAGGCTCATCTCCAAAATATCATACCATGCCGGCATCACCATACCACCATTTACTGTCACTGGAATCTGCGGCGCATGCGGAAAAATAAAACGTACTGCCATGTCATTCGCTAAACCTAGCTGTGGCACAACTGGCTCGAAGTCATTACCGCTAGCACCCAAGCCATGCAGCCAAATCACGGCTCTGTCTATCTTCTTTTGTGATGGATTATGTTCAACAACGACTGCATCTAAATAGTTATTCATATTTCCTGTATTCCTTTTATAGAAAATCACATATTTAAAAAACTCATACTTCCAATAGTAGAGACATTTGCCATCTCTCTAGTTTCTTCTTTATTATCATAATGCCCGTTATTTTACAGCCTTTAGGCAAAACTGCTAATCAAAAACTCACGGATTAACCAATCGAGTTTCCATCAATTTTTCACATCGTTTGATAGGAGATGGCAGAATATAACCATGCTTTTATGCTACGATAATTTAATAATTTTGATGTAGCGCTCTAGCTACTTTATGACGCCCTATTATTATTTTTCAATGTTCGTATATAGACGAGCATTATTTACGCCAATTCACTACAAATTACTTTTCCCATATAACGATATAAAGCTTATGAACCATATTTTATTGGTAGAAGATGACCCTGCTATTGCCATGTCTCTTAAAGTTACTTGCAAGCGTGAAGGTTGGAAAATCACTTGGCTAGATAATGCTAGTAGCGTGCTGCCGATGCTGCATAGTAATGAGGCGCAAGATTTATCGGCTATTATTTTGGATGTAGGACTACCAGACGGTGATGGTTTGAGCTTATGTCAACAAATACGCCATACGCCTGATATTGGCACGTTAAAAGATGTGCCTGTAGTGTTTTTGACCGCGCGTAGTGATGAGGTCGATCGTATTTTAGGTTTAGAGATGGGCGGTGATGATTATTGCGCCAAGCCTTTTAGTCCGAGAGAATTGGTCGCCCGCCTAAAAGCCATTTGGCGACGTGAACAGTTACTGTACGAGCAAACTGCTGCTCATACAACAGCAACAGATAATGCGACTGATGACACTTCACCTAGCCTCTCATCTAGCACCTCATCTAATACAGTCTCTTCTCATAATATGTCAGGGCAAGCATTAACGTTTGAGTGCCAGTCTGGTGTCTGGCATTACCAACCGCTCAATTATTCTTTAAAGTGGCAAGAGCAAAAACTTGAGCTGAGCAATACAGAACGCAAAATCTTATTGACCTTATTACAAGCACCCAATCAAGTCTTTAGCCGTGAACAGCTGTTAAATGCGGTGAGCGATTATCCAGATCATCGTCTAGCGCGAACGATAGATAGCCATATCAAGTCAATTCGCAAGCAGCTGGCAACCATTGACCCAAGCATTGATGTCATCCATACGCATCGCGGATTGGGTTATGCATTATGCCCTGCTTAGCTATATCTTACTTAGTACTGGCATTTTACAACTTTAAATAGCACCTCCAAATATATGAATTCTAAAGCTAAAGAAAACGTTAGTAGCCATGCCAATGAAAGCGTCCATACTGATCAAAGCAATTGGTATGCAAAACTGCATCCTATTGGCGTTGCTCAACAAACGACTGAGCCTAAACGATTACTGAATTTGAGTATTTTTTTCAGGATTTGGCTGGCGGTCGCTTTAGTACTTATCTTTTGCGGTGTGGTAGTGTTTACTCAGCTGTTTGGTTATGTCAAACCGACAGCGCAGCAAGTCATCGAAGATACCTTGTTAGATACCAGTAGATTGCTCGCTACAAGTCTACAGTTGCCCTTACAGTCAGGCGAGCTGTTTGAGGATGGCTTTCAACAGCAGCTTGACAGCGCCTTTATCGGTACGCCTACCTTAACTAAGCCAGCCAATAACATCTCTAGTTCAAGATCGCTTGATAGCATTAAAGCGCCCCTTCATCAGAAAAAAACTCGCAGCAGCTTTCGCATCTATGTGACAGATAGTGATGGTAAGGTTATTTATGACTCACTGCCAACGTCTAAAAATGCTGAAGGTGAAGATTATAGCCGCTGGAATGATGTCTATCTCACTTTAAAAGGACTATACGGGGTTAGAAGTACTCCAGATATTAATAGCACACATGGTAGCTCAATCATGTATGTGGCACAGCCTATCAAAGATGAGATAGGCAATCTTATCGGGGTGGTGAGTGTTGGTAAGCCTGTCGATAGCGTGTTGCCTTATCTGGACAATACACGCAATCGCATGCTTTTCACTGCCTTGCTCATTAGTATCGTTGCCCTTATCTTAGCAGGGCTGGTCGCATGGTGGCTTAAGCAAAGCATAACCCTAGTTACCCAATATACAAGTGCGCTGGCTGAGGACACCAAAAAACCTTACTTTTACTTAGGTCATGAGCTTAATAGCCTAACAGATACTATTGAGTCGATGAAATATCGCTTAGAAAACAGAGCCTATGTCACTGACTATGTCCATACTCTCACTCATGAGCTAAAAAGCCCTTTAACGGCAATTCGTGCCAGCAGCGAGCTACTAGAGGATGATGGACTTGATGGCACTTTACTTGATAAAGAAGATCGGCAGATGCTCATCCGAACCGTTGGTGAGCAAAGCATCAAAATGCAGCAGCTGATTGATCGACTGCTGTTACTTGCCAAGGTTGAGCAACCAAGCTTTAAGCTGAATCGACAGCTAACACCTTTACTACCGTTACTTCAAAGCTTAACAAAAGACAATGCCGCTAAGTTGCAACAGCAACATCTAACACCTATTGACATCTATCTTGATAATAAACACTTTACAGAAACAACAAATTTACAGCCAGATGTGTTGGCAAATACCAGTGTTTTCGCCGATCAGTTCTGGTTGGTACAAGTGCTACAAAACGTGTTAGATAATGCCATTCATTTTGCTGAGAGCATTGTCAGTATCCATACTCACAACACAGCGCAAACTGTAATCATTGATATCTTTAATGACGGTAAACTGTTGCCTGATTATGCGGTTGATAAAGCTTTTGACCGTTATTTCAGCCTATCTCATCAAAGCCAGTCTTTTAACAGTTCAGCAGAACATTTACCAGAATTGTCATCAGAATATTCATCAGATAAGAGCCCAACACTAAGCATTGAACAAGAACAGCCTAGTATGTCTAGTAGCACCCTCAAGAAAAGCACTGGTCTTGGTTTAACCTTGGTCAAACAAGTGATTGAACATCACGGAGGCCATGTGGCTATTCGTAATGTTAATGCTAACGATGATAGAAAGGCTGCTATCACTAAACGTTCTGGCGTGATGGTAAGCATTACCCTACCCTTGGCTAAAGATTAAAAAGGACGAGTATTTATTACAGTTCATTAACTTTCCATCATTCCTACATATATTTTCTATCTCTTTGTTTTACGATAGCGTTATTCAAATTCGTAAATAAAACTTAAGAGAGAAATTCTATGCAACATATTGTTATTAAAAGCTTGTTAGGTCAGAACCGCCAGCATTGCGCACAGACTTTGTTAAATCAAGGCATCGACAGTATTGAATTTGGCCATTGGTTGGCCATTCCCAGTCAGCAATTATTATTGGTTTTTCGTCATCAGCAGTGTGTGGCTATTGATGATTATCAATTGGCAGCTTAAGACTGCTATTAATTTGCCAACTAGAACTCAACCATCGACTGGATAATTACCCTCTTAAACATCCACAAAAAAGCCCTATATCGTTTCTAATAATATTTCATTAGAAACGATATAGGGCTAATCGCTTTATAATATACTTTGAGGCGACTCTAAGTAATCGATTCTACCGGTTGCTTAACATCCCCGTTTTGACCACGATGACGCAGATAATGATCGAGCAATACAATCGCTAGCATGGCTTCTGCAATGGGCGTTGCACGTACACCAACGCAAGGATCATGACGACCTTTGGTTAGCATATCAATTGCTTCACCATCTGTATTTATGCTCTTACCAGGGGTAGTAATACTAGAGGTTGGCTTAAGCGCGATACTGACACTGATATCTTGTCCTGACGAGATACCGCCCAAGATACCGCCAGCATGATTGGCAGTGAAACCATCTGGGGTCAGCTCATCACGAGAAGTATGCCCAAACTGCCCAGCCACCGCCATACCGTCACCAATTTCTACGCCTTTGACCGCATTGATACTCATCATCGCATGGGCAATATCAGCGTCTAAGCGATCGAATACTGGCTCACCAAGTCCGACCGGTACACCACTGGCGATAACTTCTAGCTTCGCCCCGCAGCTAGTCCCTTCTCGGCGTAGATTATCTATCAACGTCTCAAAGCGACCGACCGCCTCTTTATCAGCAGTGAAGAACGGATTACTATTCACAAAATCCCAGTCAATTTGGCTGGGGTCTGTGACGTTACTATATTCATTGCCAATTTGGGTGACATGACCACGGATTTGCACGCCCAAGCGATCTTGCAGATATTTCTTAGCGATAGCACCCGCTGCGACTCGCATCGCCGTCTCACGTGCAGATGAGCGCCCGCCACCGCGATAGTCACGAAAACCATACTTCATACTATAAGTATAGTCAGCATGACCTGGGCGAAAAGTGTCTTTAATCTCGCTATAGTCTTTTGATTTTTGGTTGGTGTTACGAATCAGCAGACCAATAGACGTACCAGTGGTTTTACCTTCGAACACGCCAGAGATAATCTCGACTTCGTCAGACTCGCGGCGCTGGGTTGAGTACTTAGACGTACCCGGTTTGCGGCGGTCCAAATCTACCTGCAAATCGTCTGCGGCTAACGCCAAACCTGGTGGCACGCCATCGACGATTGCCAACAGGCCAGCACCATGCGACTCACCGCAAGTTGTCACCGTAAAAACCTGCCCAATACTATTGCCTGCCATATTTATCCTTAAATAAATGAAGTCGATTTTTTAATTTCAGTGCCAGTCTTGATGGTTTTATTGCATACCATCTAATAACTGTACATAAGCAGCAAACAGCTGACGATTTGCAACAAGCTCATCATAGGTAATCGCAAAGACACCATGACCACCGTGGGCAAATTTCAGCCAATCAAACTGGATTTCAGGATAAGCTTGTTTAAGTGCCCATTCGCTATCACCTACTTCACAGATCAGCAACCCTTCAGGACTTAAATAGTCCGACGATTCAAATAAAATACGGTGTACTAAGTCCAGTCCATCTTGACCTGCAGCCAGTGCATGCTCAGGCTCATATAGGAATTCAGGTGGCAAGTCTGCCATGATAGCAGCATCGACATATGGCGGATTGGTCACGATGAGCTCATACTGATGCTCGCTTGGAATCTTCGCAAATAAATCCGACTCAATCACATTCACTTGATGACCAAGATCATGGTGATCAACGTTGACCATCGCCACTTCAAGCGCGCCTTTATCAATATCGACCGCATCAACCAACGCATCAACAAAACGTGTCGCCAGTGCGATAGCAATACAACCAGAACCTGTACATAAGTCTAGAATACGCTCAGGCTGCGATAACTGTTTGACATCCAAGCCATGATCATAAAACACTGAGGTTTGCTCGTTGACATTCATTCCGAGTGGCTTGGCAAGCTCATTGACATCGAAGTACGGATGAAACTGCTGGCGAATCAATTCCGCTATCGGTGAGCGTGGGATGAGCACGCGTTCATCGACATAAAAAGGCAAGTCACAGAAGTAGGATAAATTAATCAAATAGCTTAGTGGTTTACGCTCAGCGATACGCTCTTCTAGCAGACTGAGAACCAACTGCTTTTCTGAAGAGGTCAGGCGGCAATCGAGGATTTGCTCATTGGCTGACCAGTCCAAAGATAAAGAATGCAAAACAATAGCAGACGCTTCTGCAAATTCATCAGTAGTACCTTGCGCGACGACCACATCATAGTTGCGTAGCTGCGTGACTGAAAAACGAATGAAATCACGGATACTGACTAGCTGTTCACGCGCTTCTTCTAGCTCTGCATGCAAATTGGCAAACTGATCGTGCTCACCGAGCAGCCCAGCCTCTAAATCATACTCCATATCGCCCTCTAGGATCTGTGACCCATCTTCATTGAAGTATTGATTTTGAAACTCTTCTGCGCTCATTGTTTGATCTTCTGACATATCGCACCTTGCTGATTACATGCTCACTGACTACATGCGGGTGGGTTAAATCGCCCTCTGATAAAAGCCGATCTATTAAATAAAAAATTCGTTCACTATTATAGACGTAAACATTAAATAGCGCCAATATTTGCATGACTAATCATATGCCGACACTTACCAAGTGATGTGATTCATTTTCAAAAGCAGTAAAACAGTAAGTATCTAGCATTACCCTATACACATTTTCGCTAAATTATTGCCCAACTGTAGTGAATACGTCAGCAGTTGACGTTTAGCAAGTATAAGATAAAAAAACATGTATCAAAAGTTTGCGAAGCATCGAAATTATGCGCATAATAGCCCCATTAGTAGCAACCACAAGTAATTCAATATGATGACAATAAAACCTCTTATTACCGCTATATCTATCGCTGTCGTTAGCGCTAGTGTAAGTGCGCTTGCCGCGCCAGCTGATACGACTCGCACATTGCCAGTACGCACCGCTGACGCACTGCCTAATATCGCCAAAAAAGTAAGCCTCGATGTCCAAGAGAATCGTAGCAGCGCTACTGATGCTCGTGCTACCAAGTCAAACGTCACTAAAGAAAAACCAGCTGACAGCATGACTCAGCTGATTGATTCAAAGAAAAAAACAGCAACTGCACAACCTAAAGCACCTGCTGCAGACAATATGAGTGCCGCTGAGCTAACACTAAAAGACGAGCAGTCTGACAGCACTGATGATATCAGTGAAGGTCAAGCATTTGCCTCTCCTAGCGATGTATCCTCTGTGGACTCCTCTGACCCACTCTCTTTTGAATTGCCTGATCATGAAAAACGTCAAGACTTCAGTGATGACCCTACCATCAAAAACATCGAAGACAAAGATGGTAAGAGATATACCACACTGAACTTGTCCAACTATGCCAAACAAGTAAACGATGCTGTCTGGTCTCCTAACATGAAAGTCAACTCAGCAATGACGATCAAGATGCAAGCATTGCTCGACTGGAACCATGCGTCTCCTGGTCCTATCGATGGCGGTTGGGGTATGAATAGTAAAAAAGCCCTTATCAACTTTCAGAACATGAAAGGCTTGCCGGCAACCGGTAAGATGGATCAGAAAACCTGGAACGCTTTGATTAAAAACATTCCAGCTAATAAGCCAGTATTGGTGACTTACACGCTGACTGAAGATGATATCAATACCAACTTTGCGACTACCCCTTCTGGCTCAGAAGCCAAGTCAAAAATGAAAGGGTTATATTATCAAGATATTAAAGAGATGCTGGGCGAACGCTTCCACATGGACGTGCGCTACTTAGACAAATTAAATAAAAACAAAGAGTACAAAGCTGGCGAAACTATCACCGTATTGAACACTCGTGGTCCGCTTAACCAGCGTATCAACCGTGTTGTTGCTGATAAAGCAAGCAAAACGCTATATGCCTATAATGGTGATAAACTGGTTGCCACTTATCCAACTACGATTGGTAGTGATGCTACACCATCGCCACAAGGCAGCTTTAAGATTATTAATAAAGTAAAAATGCCTTGGTATAAAGCCACTGTCGGTGATGGCGCTCAGAAAAAAGTGCACATGTTACCACCAGGTCCGAATAACCCTGTCGGCGTGGTATGGATGGGTTTATCTAAACCATCATATGGTATTCATGGTTCACCGAAGCCTGAAGGCATCAGTCGCCAAGCATCAGCGGGTTGTGTACGTTTAACCAACTGGGATGTGTTAGAGGTTTATGCCAATATCGAAAATGGCGCAACCGTCGAACTAAAGTAATTCATTTTTTGGTGGTGTTCTAAAAAGTATGCTGGCGCTAAAAGTCAATAGGAAGTCTATGCTAAGTTCTCTGATTCTATATGGCTTTCAAAGCTTCAAGAATTGTTCAAATTTTAATCAGCATACTTTTTGACACACCACCCATTTTTTATGATAAAAAAAAGACCTTGATAATCAAGGTCTTTTTTTTGCTTAACTTTTACAGGTGCTTTTTTTTGGACTGATAGTCGTTATGATTTACTTGGGCAATCACTGTCTATCGATAATATCTCTTACTGTTAGTATCAACGCGCATCAGAAAAAACCTTCGTCTAAGACTATAAATCATATTTTTAGGCGTTATAACCTTCTTCATTACCCGTGATGCTGCCAACTTTTTTGGTAAAAAATAGCGCGGCAGGAATAGAAAGCACAAAGCCTGCAGCAACTGCTATTTGAATATGAGGTATCTCATTAAAGCCCGTTACCAAAGCGCCAATCATAAAAACGCCAATAGTAACCGTGGCGGCAATTGAGTATATAACAGAGAATAATGGCCAGTTCATAAATTACTCCTTATTTTTGTTGTGGATATAACTCCTTTATACACTAAATCCACATAAAAAGTAAGCCTTTATAATAAACCTTTAGCCCTTTTATAATAAGTTATTGAAGGCAAAACCTTATTGAATATAAGGTTTTACTGATTTAGGTTTGAAAACTTTAAAATATATGCTTACGTTTTCATAAAGCCATATATTTACATGCTACTCCTTCGTGCTTGTTCACTCATCTACTTAGTCGCAAAAAACTCACACGCCCCCCTGTATTTGTCATTACAATAATGGCTTTCTTTTACCTCTATAGAACATTATCTGCTATGACTTCATCTGACCAAAAAACACCTAGTGATGCTTTAAGTGAAAACTCTGATTCTTTGGAGAACAGCTCATCCAATGAGACGGTAACTGAGACATCTATAGCAGACGATATGTCTGTTAAGGGTAATGAATCTTCTGAGGAATCTGATGAAAGCTTGCTTGATGAAGAGACAGCAGGTGCGCAGCACCCTGAATGTAAAATAACAATGGAATCAGTCGCGCCTGACGTCGTTGCGACGCTCGAGACTATCGACCCTGACGCACCATCAGAAGATGGAGATTTGACGTCAGATTCTGAATCAGCAGCAAGCACAGATTTAAAATCGGAAATACCTAGGGAGGCTGAGACAAAAGACGCTAAGATACAAGAGGAGCCATCTAGCAATAACGACACTTCTGACAGCTCGGAGATGTCTGAAAGCTCTGAAAGCTCTGAAAGGAATGATGTCTCTGAAAAAGCCAGTGACACTAAGAACATCCAGCAAACCACGCAACAAGAAGCCGATGCTGAAGTCACTGTGGAAGCAGATAAGATTGATTCAACTAATAATGATATGAAGCCTAAAGAGGCTTTTGCTAGCGTCGCACCTACTAGCCTTGCAGAGGACAGCAATGACGAAAGTGGCGTCAAAAGTAGCATAATTCAACAAAATATAGCTGGCGAAAAAGAAACAGCAACAGATAAAGAGCACGCAACCTCTAATGATAAAGATGAAAACAGAGAAACAATACCTGCTGCTAAACCAAACAAAGTAGCAAATGAATCAAACACGTCTAGCGAAGACGAGCAGCCAACCGATGAGATTACAGACACTAATAAAGATAGCGACAAGCCTTCAAAAGAGAACAGCGAAAATCAGGAAGATGAGGTTAAAAAAGAAAAAGAAGCCAAACTAGAGTCTTATAAGCAATTTGCTGCCGAGCAGTTCAGTAATCAAAAGGTAGATTATCCAGAAGTACGCGTAAGAATTGAAGCCAATGCGCTGCCCAGTAAAATGTATTTCATCATGAATGTACTGTCAGCCATCATTGCCAGTTATGGACTGGTGACCAACTCAGCAGCAGTGGTTATTGGCGCGATGTTGGTTGCCATGATGCTAGGCCCTATTACTGGGGTGGCACTGGCAATTATTGACCATCGTATGCCACTACTGCGCAAGTCACTGGTTACCGTGCTACTTGGTATCTCTTTGGTATTGGTGGTTGGCTTCATCGTTGGTTGGTTGCATAAAGACCAACCACTAACGGCAGAGATTTTATCACGTACGCAGCCGACTTCTATGGATTTGATGATTGCCCTAGCGGGTGGTACGGCTGGTGCTTATGCGATGGTCTCGCCGCATCTATCAGTCGCAGTCGTCGGCGTCGCAGTGGCCACCGCATTGGTGCCGCCCCTTGCCGCTAGTGGTATTTTATTTGCTAATGGCGAGCTTCAGCTTGGGTTTGGTGCGCTGTTACTTGCCATCACTAACATCATTGCGATTCAATTTACCAACGCACTTGTACTGTGGGTTTTAGGTTTTCGTCGCTTGGTCAAGGACGATTATAAATCCAACACCTATCTGACTTTTTTGCAGCGCAATGCCATTACGTTATTACTACTGGGCGGCTTAGGTACGTATTTGACCATCAATTTACAAACCAATGCCAAGCAACAAGTGTTTGAAAGTAGCGTTAAAGAAGCCATTAATAGCTACTTTATTGATAAAGGTAACGTACTGACCAACACTCAGTTTGACACTGCCACTGAAAACCAAGTGGTGCGCGCTGTCATCCGCGGTGAGACGACACCTAGCTCATACGATGTTCGTCAAATCGAATCGATTATCACCAAAGATATGGCGGAAAACTTTCCCGATTACTTGCCAATTAAACTACAGCTGCGTTACTTGCCAGTCCAAGTGATTGAGTCCGACCCATTAATACAAGACAAGCTCGACAAGACGGATGCAGCGATTTTGACCAATTAATGCGTAGGGCGTGTCCTACGGCCTGTCATCAATGAGCACATTGATACATTTATAGTCAAAGTATTCTAAAAGCGCTACGGTATTGCTGATATAAATTTTTTGTAGCCTCTGTCTGTGCAGGCACAGCAAGCAAGAAAAATTGATATCAGCAGCGCGTGATGTATCGATATTACTTTTCACTGACTATAGTGGCCTTAAAGTGGCTAACTTTTGCCAAACATCGTCAGAAATCTTGTCAATATGTTCAAATTTACGGCGATTCCTTCCTTGTGTGGCTGTAATTTTCTCATTTTAAGCCGCACAATCTAAATGATGACACGGCCTGGTTGATCCTCAATAGCCTACCCCTAACCCTCAAAGACGTATCTAAAGTCGCTGTCCTCAAATATGCTCATAAGATCATTGGTGCTCTCATTAAAAAGCCATATCATCAAGGAAATCTTATTATCCATATGATTAATTGCCCCTTACAAATTAAACAGACAAAAACAGCAAGCTTTTTAACTACCTGTATCGGCTGTACTCGATTGCTGACTTCTGAATGCCGTGTTAGTATCTAGGCTTTTTTTAAAGCCTTACTGCCATGATTTTGTTATCTGACGCTCAGTCGTCTGTCAATAAAACATTGGATACTATATTTCGCGCTACAGCAAAAACTCAGGCACCTTAGCCTAACAAACATCTTAGCCTAACAAACCTAGACTTCAGGGATAGGAGTACATCATAGTGAACAAACAATCTTGGCAAATAGCCGCAGCCTATATGTCAGTAGTCGTTGGCGGCGGTTTTGCCTCTGGTCAGGAAGTCCTTCAGTTTTTTACCGGCTACGGGATGACAAGTGTTATTGGCACGCTGGTTAGTGCCGCGCTGTTTGCTTTTTTGGGCATGCAAATTGCGCGCATGAGTTCGAATATGCAGGCCAACTCACATAAAACAGTACTGTATACCTTATTTGGTACACGTGCTGGATTGGTTATGGATGTGGTGTTATCGTTCTTTTTATTTGGTGTTGGCGTGGTCATGCTGGCTGGTAGTGGTTCCATTTTTACTCAGCAATACGGTTGGCCACCGCTGGTGGGCAGTATTTTCATGACGGTACTGGTAATCGCCACGCTCTGCTTAAAAGTAAAAGGCATTATAAGGCTAATCAGTATCATTATGCCTGTACTGCTGCTATTGATATTGGCGATTACCACGTACTCGTTTTTTAACAGTACCGCCTCAAGTGACACGCTAAATAAGGTAGCGCAAGAGATACCCACTATCAGCTCAAACTGGCCGGTCTCAAATTGGTTTTTTGGTGCGGTGCTCTATGCCTCATTTAACATTGCGGTTGGCTTTCCTATGCTGGCAGTTATTGGGGGTATGACTCGCTCAGAAAAAACAGCAGCAAGTGGTGGTGCGATGGGCGGGCTCGGCTTGGGCTTATTAGTATTTTTACTCAATATTGGCCTTTTTGCTAACATCGATAAACTCATAGGCGTTGAAATGCCTACTTTAGGTTTGGCCTCAAATATTTCACCAGTGTTAGCGATAATTATGTCAGTGACGCTCATTTGTATGATATACAGCACAGCTGTGGGTATGTTTTTTGCCTTTAGTACCCGCTTTGCGACGCCCGGAACAAATCGCTTCAAATCGCTTAGCGCATTTTTCGCTATCGTTGGTCTTGGCTTAAGTCAGCTCGGTTTCAGTAAACTCATTGGCACTGTGTATCCAATGCTGGGCATGATTGGTCTAATAATGATCGTGGCTATTATTTTGGCGTGGGTTCGCAACCGTAAGCAGCCAGCACAAACACAAACACAAACACAAAGTTAACATTGAACATGCTGAAATTGACAACACCAGTGACTTTTTGGCGATTTATGCCTTCATTCACGGTGAAACCCATTAACGCTGATTATTTGCAATATCAAAGCACCTTTCACCTTCGCAGAATAACCCAGCAGTTGTAACTCTTGTACCAAGAGCTTGGGCGTTTGTGCTAAAATCGCTTGCAAAATTATTTTACTTATTCTACTCAATTCTATCCGTCAGTAAGGAGCCGCTGTGAGCCAGCCATTTCGCTCAGCCGATATTCGCCAAGCCTTTATCGATTTTTTTATAAGCAAGCAGCACACCGAAGTTTCATCGTCCAGTTTGATTCCGCACAATGACCCGACTTTGCTATTTACCAATGCCGGTATGAATCAATTTAAAGAAACTTTTTTAGGCATGGAGCCACGCGATTATACTCGTGCGGTGACCTCACAAAAATGCGTGCGTGCTGGCGGCAAACACAACGATTTGGATAATGTCGGCTACACCGCGCGTCATCATACGTTTTTTGAGATGCTCGGCAACTTCTCTTTTGGTGATTATTTCAAGCAAGCAGGTATTAAGTATATCTGGGAGTTTTTGACATCAGATGAATGGTTAGCGATTGATAAAGACCGTCTATATGTGACCATTTACGAAACCGATGACGAAGCTTTTGACATCTGGAATAAAAACATCGGCATTCCAAGTGAGCGCATCATTCGCATTGGTGACAATAAAGGCGCGCCTTACGCGTCAGATAACTTTTGGACGATGGGTGACACTGGTCCTTGTGGTCCTTGTACTGAAGTCTTCTATGACCATGGTGCCGATATCGAAGGTGGCCTGCCGGGTACGCCTGAAGAAGATGGCGACCGCTATATCGAGATTTGGAACTGCGTCTTTATGCAGTTTAATCGCCAAAAAGACGGTACCATGCTGCCACTACCAGCCCCTAGTGTTGACACGGGTATGGGGCTTGAGCGTATCAGTGCCATCATGCAAGGCGTCCATGGCAACTATGAGATAGATTTATTTGTACATCTAATGGATGCAGCGGCTGAGATTTTAGAGATCAATAATGAGCAACAGTCTTCATTAAAAGTCATTGCCGATCACATTCGTGCCGTCGCCTTTTTGATTGCTGATGGTGTCACACCAAGTAATGAAGGCCGTGGTTATGTGCTACGCCGTGTCATTCGCCGAGCCGTGCGCCATGGCAACAAATTGGGTGCGGACAGTGACTTTTTCTATAAAATGGTCGCGCCACTCGTCGCTGAAATGGGAGAGGCTTATCCTGAGCTAAAAGATAAGCAAAGCGTCATCGAAAACGCCATTCAAAAAGAAGAAGCACAGTTTGCTAAGACACTGGCGCAAGGTTTACGTCTGCTTGCCAGTGAGCTTGAAGACTTACAAGATGGTGATGTGCTCTCTGGGGCGGCAGCATTCAAGTTGTATGATACTTATGGCTTCCCGCTTGATTTGACTGCTGATATCACTCGTGAGCGCGGTATTGCGATTAACGAAGCTGAGTTCGATGAGCATATGCAAGCGCAACGTGACCGCGCGCGTGATGCTGGTAAATTCGATGTCGACTACAGCAGTGTCATTCAAGTTGAGAACCCAACGACCTTTATCGGTTACGAGCAGCTTGAAGAAGACGGCGTGACGATAGACGCGCTTTATCAAGACGGCAATCCTGCAGATAGCTTGGCTGAGGGTATGGAAGGCGTTGTTGTGCTTGACCGTACACCTTTTTATGCTGAAGGTGGTGGTCAGGTTGGTGAGCTGGGTGAAATTCGTACCGCGTCTGGCGTTTTTGAAGTACAAGACACCAAAAAATCTGGGCAAGCCATTATCCATCATGGCGTTGTCACCATGGGTGAAATCAGCACTAAGCAAACGGCCGATGCACAAGTCTTGTCTAGCATCCGTGCCGCCAGTGCCAAAAATCACTCGGCCACTCATCTATTGCATGCGGCACTAAGAGAAGTATTGGGCGAGGAAGTCACTCAAAAAGGCTCTTTGGTCTCAAGTGAAGTACTTCGTTTTGACTTTGCTTATGACCAGCCTGTTAGCGCGGCTCAAATCAGTCGTGTTGAGCGTTTGGTTAATGAGCAAATCCAAGCCAACACCCCTACTCGTATCGAGCACATGTCTATTGATGAAGCAATGAGTCAAGGCGCAATGGCACTGTTTGGTGAAAAGTACGGTAGCGACGTTCGTGTACTAACCATGGGTACCGATAATATCGTCGACGGTCAGCGTAAGCCCTTCTCTATCGAGCTTTGTGGCGGTCTGCATGTTGAGCGCACTGGTGACATTGGACTGCTGAAAATTACCAGCGAATCTGGCATCGCTGCTGGCATTCGCCGTATCGAAGCGGTCACTGGCATGAATGCGGTTAAAAACATTCAGCAAAGCGAACAGCAATTGAGCGAATTAGCAAGCCAGCTTAAAGTAAAACGTCCTGAAGTTGCACAGCGCGTCCGCACCATGGCCGATAAGCAGCGCGACTTAGAAAAACAACTCGAACGTTTACAGCAAAAAATGGCCAGTGCTCAAGCGGCCAACTTACTTGATGATGTGCAGACCATTGCAGAGACGCCAGTACTGATAAGCACCTTAAGCGGTATCGATGGTAAATCCATTCGTACGCTGATGGACGACATCAAATCTAAGCTACCTGATAGCGTGATTGTATTGGTGGGTGATAAAGATGACCAACTGGCACTAGCAGCAAGCGTGGCAAAATCTCTGACAGCCAAAGTAAAAGCTGGTGATATCATTCGTCACTTAGCAGGTGAATTAGGCGGTAAAGGCGGCGGTAAACCTGACTATGCTCAGGGCGGCGCACCAAAATCTGGTAACACTAAAGCGGTCATTGATGCGCTACCCGCTTGGATTGCCCAGCAGCTTGGCTAAACAGCCAACTGAGGAAGTTGTGCCGCTGTCGCAAGTGCAACAGGCGATTGGTTATAACGGTTATAACCAATCGCCATACATCTAGGCACTGTTGGCACTTAACGCGGTGACACAGATATGATATAAAGGTCAACGTTTGAACACATCGTTCATCCATGACTTGCCAAGCAACACTGAATATATAAAGTAGTACATAAATAAAAAGCATAGGGCGCAATTCTTATCATACGGCTTTAGCTATGCAAGCATTGAGTGAGCGTCAGATTGCTACATTGACACTCTTTGATGATAACAAAAGGCCATTAATGAATAATAGGTAGATTTTTATGGCGTTAATAGTACAGAAATACGGCGGCACCTCGATGGGCAGTATCGACCGCATCAAAAACGTCGCCAAACGAGTCAAACGCTGGCATGACAACGGCCATCAAGTGGTCGTCGTGGTCTCTGCCATGAGCGGTGAGACCAACCGTTTGATTGATCTGGCACGCCAAATTAGCAGTCAGCCTGATCCACGTGAATATGACCAAATGGTGTCAACCGGTGAGCAAGTTTCTATCTCACTGCTTGCTATGGCAATTCAAGAGCTTGGCGTTGGTGCCCTTTCGATGACCGGTCGTCAAGTTGCGATTAAGACCGATAATGCGCACAATAAGGCACGTATCGAAAGCATCGATGACAAAAACATACGCGCGCAGCTAGATGCAGGCAATGTTGTCATCGTGGCAGGCTTCCAAGGTATCGATGAAGAAGGCAATGCCACCACCTTAGGTCGCGGCGGTTCTGATACCACAGGTGTTGCAATTGCAGCAGCGTTGGGCGCTGATGAGTGTCAAATTTATACGGATGTTGATGGCGTCTATACCACTGATCCTCGTGTGACCTCAAAAGCCAAAAAGCTTGAAAAAATCACCTTTGAAGAAATGCTGGAGATGGCAAGCCTTGGCTCTAAAATCTTACAGATTCGTTCGGTAGAGTTCGCTGGTAAATATGGTGTACCTTTGCGTGTACTATCTAGCTTTGATGAAAACAACGACGGTAGTTTTGACCAAGAGTTTCAAGACACTGTCGGCACCCTAATTACGATAGACGAAGGAGACAATATGGAACAGGCAATCATCTCAGGTATCGCCTTTAACCGAGACGAAGCAAAAATTGTAGTGCGCGGTGTACCTGATCACCCTGGTATTGCCTCTGCTATTCTAAGCCCGATTGGACGCGCCAATATCGAAATTGATATGATTGTGCAAAATCTTTCGGATCAAGGTACCACAGATTTCACCTTTACTGTCAATCGCACTGATTTAGACAAAGCCATGAAAGTGCTTAACGACGAAGTGAAAGATGAGATTGGCGCCAAAGAAATTTTGGGTAACAGCGAAGTGGTTAAAGTGTCATTGGTGGGTGTGGGCATGCGCTCTCACGCCGGTGTCGCTAGCCTTATGTTCCAAACCCTTGCCGAAAACAATATCAACATCCAAATGATATCGACCAGTGAAATCAAAGTGTCTGTATTGATTCAAGATCAGCATTTAGAAAAAGCCGTTAAATCATTGCACACCGCATTTGGTCTCGACCGTGAAGACGGCGATAGCAAAATCGCTGGATTGTAATAGATTGGCAAATTGACTAAACAACTGATTCAATCATCGTTTATTTGAAAACGATTAAAATGATAGATTTAGCATCAACAGTTATCAATTAATTCAGTATCAATTACTTTCAATAATGTATCAAATTAAATAGGGTCTTTTTAGATCCTATTTTTATTTTTTATTATTGCTAGGGTGAGTATTTACCTAATAGTTTTGTGAAAACCCGTGACAGTATCTGTTATGCCCCCTATAATGGGGCTTTCATTTGGGCTAAATGAATCTACCTATCGTTACCGCTATTAGCACCATATTCGGCATTGTCTTTTATTAATACATTGCATGTCTAACGCTGCGGTGATGTCCTGTAATTGAGAAGTAATCTGATGAGTAATAATCTGTTGATGCGACATAAGGAGTGTGACGCATGTTAATTTTGACACGCCGTGTGGGCGAAACGCTAATGATTGGCGATGAAGTCAGTGTGACTGTTCTAGGTGTCAAAGGCAATCAAGTACGTATCGGTGTGAATGCACCTAAAGATATTGCCGTACACCGCGAAGAAATTTACCAACGTATTCAGCATGAGCGTTCTGTACAGTCGCAAATGCAACATCTTGAGCAAGGCAATTTTGCGCCTTCATTTGATGACGAAGACTATTTTAATCGCTAAGCTGTAATACTTAACGCTTAATTTTTAATAATCATTGAGCACCTAGAAGCATTGTTTTTTTATGAATACTGTACTATAAATAGCATGTCAATTAATGCTAAATAGTCATTCTATATAAATCTGCTTTTTTTAATCTGCTCTGAGGTCATTTATTTATGAGTATCCGCCAATCAGATGTATCGGCCCTACTTAATGGTTTAAATAAAAAAGCCATTGGATTCAATGATGTCATCAGCTTTATTGATGATTTTTATCGCTACGCACCTGCGCCTTTCGTCAATGGCATGGTACATAATGCCGCTGGTGAAAACGAAGGTAGTGCCAAGATTTTTGGATTTGCAAAGCACCATGGTCTGAATCAATTAGACACGCTAAAACTATTTGGCGAGCATTATGCCAAAGTACAGGCAACGCCTAAAGGGGTTGATCATGCCAATATTCGTAACTTCTTACATTGGGGCTGGCAAGGATTTTTGATGGAAAAAAATCCATTAACGGTTCGTCCTAGTGTTGATACCACTGCGCTTTAAAGGTCATAAAATAACAAATAAAAAGCCACGCTCATTAGCGTGGCTTTTTTATGCGGCAACCCAATCTGGCTGTCAGCATTTATCTGTTATCGTCTATTTATCACGAAATTTAACGGGCTGCACCGCGCCCTTAGGATTTGGCATGTTTGGGTAATGATGCTCATGCTCCACATCACATTCTGCCCCAACGATAGAGCCATCATCTTTTACTGGCTTATGAATATAACCTGTACGCTCAGCAGGCGGTAGATGCTCATGCTCCCACACCATCACTGCTTGCATGCAAGTTTCACGCTGCTCAGCCGTTAGTTTGCGACCATCAGGCCATTTACCAAGCTCAATCGCCATGCGAAACTTATCGACTACTTCTGGTGTTAAACTTGCTAATATCGTATCTTTATCCATCTTACCTACTCTCCACCACTATTTTTTTATAGCATATAACGTTTTTATCACAGAGACGCTTATTCATCGTCCATAATATCATCATCCACATCGAGACTGAATTCTTCGGCATGGACGTTCCAGTGCAACTTCGTACGACACGCTTCATAAAAATCAAATCCCGGGGGATGTAATAGTGTCAGCTTGTCTGGGTGCTTACGGATGTATAGCCGCTGATTTTGTTCAAGTGGCACACTGGGCTTACCATCTGCGCTGACCATGGGTTGAGTGCGATTGTCTTCATGAATGCGAATACAGACTTCGCTATTGCCACTCACCACAATCGGTCTACTTGATAATGTATGGGGATGCATCGGCACCAAACAAATGGCATCCATACTTGGATGAATAATAGGACCACCGCCTGACAGCGCATAGGCCGTTGAACCAGTAGGCGTTGCTGCAATCAAACCATCACTATGCTGACGGTAAACATCTTGGCCATCAATTTTCATCTGAAAATCAATCATATGTACCGATTTACCAGCATGCAGTACCACATCGTTGAGAGCCATGTCTTCATGCAGAATATTGCGCCCTTCTCGTATCTCCATTGTTAGTAGAAAACGATGGTCCAACTGATAATCGCCCATCAGCACTTGGCGTAGCTTAAAGGCAGCTTCATCAGGTTTTACATCTGCTAAGAACCCCAGTCGACCACGGTTAACACCAAGGACTGGTACACGATAGCGTGCCAGCGCCTCAGCAGCATGCAATATAGAGCCATCACCACCCACGACGATGACCAAATCGCAAATCTCGCCAATCAGGCTGCGTTTGACGATTTTAACTTTTTCAATCTCAGTGAGATCTAACGTCGGTAGGTTGGCCGTTTGCACATCCATAATCAACGTCAGGTTCATATCATTGATGGTTTGGGCAATCTGCACAAGACTCTGTGTGACACTGCGCTTGCCTGCGCGCCCCATTAGACCAATACGCCTAAAAGCAGGGTTTTTGATAGCGTGGAACAGCTCTGATTCATGTAAGTGTGGCAATCTTGCTGACTGCGCTGAGTTTTCCATAAAACGACTCGGTATAACGGTAAATTACCAGCTAATGATAGCGATAAATGAGCGCTTAGACTAGCATGTTTATGCATTATCGTTGTTAACTGTCGTAATCAACCCCATATACAAACCATCGCACGCTATCTATATACGTGTTTGTTTAGCTAGGTAATACGCCAAAAAACATCAACGAATAATCGCATGATAATGTCGTGAAGCCTTGATGGCTGTCACGCAAACACAGTTGACAATAATGGCGGTTTTGCTAAAGTAGCTGACATCTAAATCATTTATATTTTATTGAGGACATATTTATGGCCAATCCTATTGTCAGTCGCGCAGAGCTTGCGATCGGCGGTAATCCAATGACGGTCAAGGGCGTGATTCAAAAGACCAGTCTACTACTTGGATTGTCAGCCATCACTGGTGTGGGTTTTTTCTTTTATGCGCTTATGACAGGTTTGTCACAAGGTTTTATTACGATGGCGGCCTTTGGTAGTATGTTTGCCGCTTTTGGTCTCGCCATTTTCATCACCTTTAAACCACAAAAAGCCAAGACGTTCGCCGTTCCTTATGCTTTATTAGAAGGTATATTCTTAGGCGGTATCTCGCTGTTCTTCATGCGCATGTATCCAAGCGTGCCGGTTACTGCTATGTGCGCAACCTTTGTAACGGCAGCCGTCATGCTAGGGCTATATCGCTCAGGCTTGGTAAAAGTCACCGAAAAGTTCCGCTCAATCGTGACCTCAGCCGTTATCGCTATTATGTTGGTTTATGTGGCACAGTGGGTGCTGTCTTTAGCGTTTGGTTCAACCTTACCGTTCTTGTTTGAAGGTGGCGCTATCGCTATCGGCTTTAGCTTATTTGTCATCGTTATCGCGTCTTTCACGCTATTATTAGATTTCGATAATATCGATCGCGGTGTGGCAATGGGCGTATCAGAGGACTACGAATGGTTATTTAGTATTGGTATCCTTGCAACGCTTGTGTGGATGTACATTGAATTTATGCGTCTGCTTAGCTACTTACAAGACTAACCTAAAAGTTGTTTAACCGTCATTCAAATAAAAAAACCGTCTTTATTGAACTGACCCCCATAAGTTGGACACAACTTATGGGGGTATTTTTATGGGTAACTTTTAAAAAGCTATTTACATTAAGCCCGTTTTAGACGCAGCGCATTTAATACCACAAACAATGAGCTCAACGACATGCCGATGGCAGCGAGCCAAGGTGGTACATAACCTAGTGCTGCCGGAATCAAGACACTACTGTTATAAATAAGCGCCCAACGCAAGTTTTGTTTAATAATACGCTTTGTTTTATTAGCGATACGCTTGGCAGCAGTAATCGCTTCAATCTGACCATTTAATATAATGCTGTCACTCGATACTTGCGCCAGATCTGCCGCGCCAGCAATAGAGGTCGAGACATCCGCCGCCGCCAATACCGGTGCATCATTGATACCGTCGCCAACCATCAATACTACCGCACCTTGCGCCTGTAGCTGTTGAATATGATTGACTTTATCTGTTGGTGACAAGCCATTGTAAGCGGAGTGCATACCCAGACTCTTAGCCATAATCAGCGCTTGCGGGCTTGGGTCACCCGTTAGCATGACAGATTCGATACCCAACTCTTTGAGTGTATCCAGCATCGGCTTGGCACTATCACGCACTTTATCATTGAAATAAAAGCAGGCCAGCGCTTGCCACGATTCTGATATACCTTGCTTACAAGACAATACCACGGCCGAGCTCGCACGCTCAGCCATCAAATCAATGGTTAGATCATGATGCGTATCGTCTAAGGCAAAATCCACATGACCGATTCGGTATAGCCCACCCTCAATGATGGCTTCTACTCCGCCCGCTGGGTAGTACTGCAATGATTGTGTGGCTGGCAAATGCAGTTGATGGGCAGCGGTTAGCAGCGCATGAGCAATCGGATGGCGACTACCCACTTCTAAAGCAGCAGCAATGGCCAATACCTCGTCTTTTTGCGCCGCTAGCTCAGAGTCGTCACCCTTATCCTGATTGTTAGCATCCAACCGCTCAATATTTAGTAAATTGGGCTTACCATAAGTCAGCGTACCCGTTTTATCAAATGCCACATGAGTAATCTCAGCCAACGTCTGCAGCGTATGCCCACGAGTGGTCAAAAATCCATAACTCGCCAAGCGGTTGGTCGAAACCGTCAAGGCAATAGGCGTCGCCAAAGATAGCGCGCAAGGACAAGTCGCCACTAACACCGCAACCGTTGCCCAAATCGCTTGACTAGGATCAACGATATACCAGCCGATAAACACCAACGCCGATAGCACAAGAATACGAGCCACAAACCAACGCGCCAGCTTATCTGCCTGCTGAGCAAGCTTGGGCTTTTCGCTCATGGCACGGTTCATCAGTCTATCAATTAGCCCTATTTGACTGTCTTTTGGCAATGCCGTGACCAGCATCTCAAATGGCTGGCTGTCGTTCTGGGCGCCACCAACGATATAGTCACCTTGGGACTTGATGATTAAATCACCCTCACCCGTCAGTAAGCTTTGCGAGACAGTCGCCGTTGAGCTGAGCAAAATCCCATCACTGATAATCTCAGAGCCAGCCTCAACCAAAATAATGTCACCCACTTGCAAACTGTGCGCGGTGACCATTTTCTTGTCTTTTGTCACGTCCTCTGTTTTTGACAGGGCCATTCTGTCATGACGCACTTGTTGCCAGTCGTGCGCAATTTGTGATGTCAGCTGATGGACGTTCGCCTCTATACCTCTTATAAAGTTGGGTACAGATTTGGGCCTAGGCTGGAGCAGGGATTGTGAAGTCAGGCTTGTCTCATTGGTTGCCAGTACATTGGCTTGACTGGGAGTATCACTCTTTTGGTTATCAGCGTCTTGTCTTTCATCATCAAGCCTGTTTTGTGCAAGCTCGTTTTCGGCCAATTGTTTTAAAATGCGCTCAGCAGCCTCTTTATCTTCTGCAACCTTCTGTACCAATACCGGCTCAATCACAACCAAGTCATTGGCCATGGTAGCCGCTTTCAGACGCGCATTGTGCTCAATATAACGCCCTGCCAGCAAGAAGAAAATAAACATACTGACCGAGTCGTAGTACGTCTCGCCTTGCCCAGTAACGGTGGCATACATACTGGCAAAGAAAGTGACAATTAAGGCAATACTAACAGGCACATCCATGTTGACTTGGCGCGCGCGAATCGCTGACCACGCTGAAGTAAAGAAAGGAATGCCCGCATAAAAGAACACAGGTGTGCTCACGAAGAGTGAAACCCAGCGTAAAAAATCACGCTGGAATATCAACATATCACTATACTCACCAAAATAAATCGCGACGGCATACATCATCGCTTGCATCGAACCTAACGCTGCGATACCCAGACGCAATAGCATCTGACTGTTATGACGCGCCAACATGGCTTCATGAGTATCTTGGCGATATGGCTTGGCTTCATAACCAATCTCATTAATGACCGCTAAAATACGACTAATCGGCAGCTTGTCTTCGTTCCAAATTACCCGCATACGCTGATTGGTCAAGTTCACCTGACACTTACTGATACCATCTAACTCATCGAGACGCGATTCAATCAACCACGTACAAGCAGCGCAGCGTAAATTATTGACAGACAGCTCTGCCACCGACAGTCCGTCTTGCGCATAGACAAACTGTGATTTTACCTCATCATGGTCATAGGCTTCGAGGCGTGTCAGCTGAGTCGGCAAGCTGGCGGTACGGTTAATCTCAGAGCGGTCGAGATAATACTGCTCGAGTCCTGCCTCGACGATGCTTTCAGAGGCCAGTTTGCAACCCATACAGCACATCTCACGTGACTGGCCTAATATCTCGGCATGAAACGGTGGCTGCGGCACAGGATCGCCGCAATGAAAGCAGTGACCCGCAAGTGGCAGCACTAAACCGTCGATGATTGAATTGTCTTCATAGTGATGGCTGCTGGTAGATGCCATTGGTGGAGTGACACTAGACATAATCGCGCTTACTTCCTTTAGACAGGTTTGCTCGAACCTTATTCGCTTTGAGTAAACTTGCTATCATTAACCATATCAATGCTATTTAAAATAGCTGTTCTAAATAGCATTGGTATCGCTAGCATGAATAGAAAAACCACTGCCAATTCATACAAATTACATCATGACGGCAGCGGTACACTGTTATCGTGAGCCACTATCTTATATGGCTGTCAAAAAGACAATTAAAAGCCTTTGATGCTTTGCTTCTCATTTCGATGCTTTAGTATAAATGGGCGTGTTTCAAGACAGATTATACTATACACCAAGGTTATGAGCAGTATAACCACTCATAACTCAAAGCCAATGAATGCCTGCATTGATGATGATAGATTGAAAAATTTGTCAATTTGCGTCATTATGAGGCAGTTTTTTATCCCTAAATGGTGCGACATCCGTGCAAAAATCCAATTTCAAGCGACCAAATCCCAAACTGCTACAGTCAAATACATCTGCTGTCAGCACACTACCCTCTCAGCAGCGCGGTTTGGTATTTAGCAGCCTACTATTGATTACCATCATCGCTGGTATGGTGCTATTGGCGCTATACTTGATCAAACTTGATCGCACCATTACCCACAAGTTTGAGGGTAAGCGCTGGGACATTCCAGCCAAGGTGTATTCGCAGCCACTTGAGCTCTATCAAGGCGCTAATGTCGATAGAGACACGATGAAAACTTGGCTAGAGTTGCTCAATTATCAAAGCAATAAGGCTTATGACCGCACCGGTACTTACCATCGCTCAGGTAATACTTACTTTATCCATACCCGCGGTTTTACCTATAGTGCGAATGATAAAGACGCTGAGCAAGTCATCAAAATGACCATCGCTGGTAATAAGATTGAGTCGATTCAAAGCACCTTGCCTGCCAAAAGCGGTATCATTCGCTTAGAGCCTGTCAACATTGGTGGTATTTATCCAGACAGTAATGAAGACCGTTTGGTTGTCTCTCTAGATGAGGTGCCGCAGCCATTAATCGATGCCCTAATCGCCACAGAAGATCGTGCCTTTTATGAGCATAAAGGGGTATCGATACGCGGTATCGCGCGCGCCGTGCTCAACAACTTCTCTGGCGGCTCCATGCAAGGCGGCTCGACCATCACCCAGCAGTTGATAAAAAACTTCTATCTCAATTCAGACCGTACCATGAAACGTAAAGCTAATGAGGCGTTAATGGCGGTACTGCTGGAGCTACATTATAGCAAAGATGAGATTTTACAGACTTATCTAAACGAGATATATCTGGGTCAAAATGGCAACCGCTCTATCAATGGTTTTGGTTTGGCGTCACAGTTTTATTTTAACAAACCACTAAAAGAGCTGCGCTTGGATCAGCAAGCGATGCTGGTCGGTATGGCAAAAGGTCCAAGCATCTATAACCCTCGTCGCCATCCAAACGACTCAAAAGCCCGCCGTGATGTGGTGCTAAACAATATGCTAACGATGGGCACACTTAGCCAAGAAGACTACGATAAAGCGTTAGAAAAACCCCTGGGTATCGTTGATAAACCTGTGGAAGGCAAAAGCCAGTTTCCTGACTTTTTAGATATCGTTAAGCGTGAGCTGAATACTGTTTACTACTCTGACGACCTGAAAAATGAAGGTCTAATTATTATCAGTACCTTAGACCCTATCGCGCAATTGGCTGCTGATAAAGCGGTCGAGAGAAAACTTGGTGAGCTGCGCCGCCGAGGTAGCAAAACCAAAGATCTACAAGGTGCCTTGGTCAGTGCCAATCCTGAAACGGGTGAACTGGTGTCCGTGGTAGGTAGCGGCAGTGAATTTACAGGTTTTAACCGTGCGGTCGATGCCAAGCGTCAAGTCGGCTCCTTGTTAAAACCCATCATTTATATGACAGCACTTGAAAGTGGTCGCTATAACTTGGCAAGCTCGGTAGATGATTCACCGATTACAGTCAATCTAAGCGACGGTACCAAATGGAACCCTAGAAACTACGACAACCGTGATCATGGTTATGTACCATTTACCACGGCTTTATCACAGTCTTATAACCATAGTGCCGTACGTTTGGGTATGGAGTTTGGCGTCAATACTTTTGCCAAGCAGTTACAGCGTATGGGTATCAAAGAAAAAATAGACCCTTATCCTTCAGCTCTATTAGGCTCTATTAATCTTAGCCCCATGGATATGCTTGGCGTCTATCAAGTCTTTGCCACTGGTGGCTTTCGTACGCCTATTCATAGTATTCGCACCGTCATAGATGATCGTGGTCGTATTCTGCAACGTACGGGGCTGAACACTCAGCGCAGTATTCCACCTGAGACCAACTTTTTGACCAACTATGCGTTGCAACAAGTGGTATCAAACGGTACGGCAAAACGTGCCCTATCACTGGGTAGCAATTTAAACCTTGCTGGCAAGACCGGCACGACCAATGATTACCGCGATGCCTGGTTTGCAGGTTATAGTGGCAACTATGTCAGCGTGGTTTGGGTTGGACGTGATGACAACAAACCCATTGGATTGAGTGGTGGTAGTGGCGCTTTGCCTGTTTGGATTGATTACATGAGCCGTTTAAAACTAACCCCTGTGGCATTACCTGAACCTGAAGGTATAGAATGGCTATGGTTAGAGAACAATTCAGGTAAACTATCTAATGAGCGCTGTGCAGATGCGCGCTATCTGCCTGTGCTGTCGGCTCATCTACCAGAAGAAGCCAGCAGTTGCGCCATTGGCCTATATCAGCAAGATCGTGCTCGCGAACAGACACAATGGCAGAATCAGCAAGGAGCGCTCAACCAACAGCGCCGCCGCGAAGGTCTAGATATTCCAAATGGTCAGGCGGTCGACACTGACAATGCAGATGATAGTAATGGACAAGACAATAATGATGCAGAAAGTCGGGCTGATACTTGGTACGACCGCGCCGTTGAGTGGTTCTAAAATTATTTTAATCGTTAACATTGATAGCTAAAAAGGGTCTCAGTATGGTGTCATCTACTCAGCAGAACATCACAACAGTATTTCAAACAACCAAGCCGACCAACCCCTTATTGGCTATCGGTGCACTTGTTGGCATGCTAGGCTTAAGCGCTTGTCAAACTGTGCCGAGCACACCCGCTGGCATGCCAACATCGTCCAATCAAGGCATACCAACGTCGCAAACCCAAACGATGTCCAGGCAGCCCTCAGACACTACCGTGACAACTGTGACTCAAGCACCTATCATTAGAGAGTATGAGGTAACAGAAGAGGCAGAAAACGATTACCCAATCGAGCCATACGTTCCACCTGCAACATCCGATTCGTCAAACCCGCTGACACAAGATACCCCTGTATTGAAAGCGCCAAGCTCATTACCGACCCAGCATGATACGGTCATCGTTACACCTTCTCGTAACGATTACATGATAAATGAACCCTCAGTGCCATCACACAATGAGCTGTTAGAGCGTGCAAGAAAAAACTCACAGCAACGTACTCAGCAAACAGCGACTAACAATAGTGACTTGCCGGCATTTCGTAATTTGATGCAAACAGGTATCAGCCAACTCAAAGCTGGCAAACTGACCAATGCTGAAAACAGCTTTACCCGTGCACAGCGCTTAGCGCCTAAATCCTCTGCAGTGTATTTTTATTTGGCACAAGTAGCGTTGAAAAAAAATCAGCCACGCAAAGCAGAAGCGATGGCTCGCCGTGGTCTTAGCGTCTCTCAAGACGCCAATCGTAGACGTGCGCTCTGGCAAGTTATTCTGCAGTCAGGGCAAGCCCAAGGTAACGCACGCGTGGTCAGTGAGGCAAAGCAAGCCTTGCGCTAGTACATTATTAACCAACTGAATTATTTATCACTCAAGTAGCCATTGTAGAAATACATGGCTACTTTTTAGCCACTTCTTATGGTTGACTCATTCAATCAATATAACATTTCATTTTTACGACACTTAAACTCGAGGTTATCGTTATGGCATGGCAACAACTGCATTTACAATGTGAAAAAGCAAACGTCGATTTGGCAGAAGCGCTGCTACTAGAAGCAGGTGCATTATCAATTGCACTAGATGACGCAGGTGATCAGCCGTTATTTGAGCCACTACCTGGTGAGTCGCCGTTGTGGGACGAAGTCATCTTAACAGGATTGTTTGATGCAACCACTGATGCTGGTAGTCGTCAGGCCGTTGAGCAGTTGAGTCATGAAATCGCGGCACAAGTTCACGCCAGCCGTATTTGGCTGACTGCTGTGGATGATAAAGACTGGGAGCGTGAATGGATGAGCAACTATCATCCGATAGAATGTGCCAACAATTTATGGATTGTGCCTAACTGGATAACACCGCCTAACCCTGAAGCGACCAATATCATCATGGATCCTGGCCTAGCATTTGGTACTGGCTATCATGCGACTACTCGCTTATGCCTTGATTGGCTCACAGAGCAAGATTTAACAGACAAGGTTGTCATCGATTATGGCTGTGGTTCAGGTATCCTAGGCATCGCTGCTTTGTTATTAGGTGCACGCCAAGTATATGCCGTTGACATTGACCCACAAGCTGTCTTGGCGACCAATCAAAATGCTGAACGTAATGGCGTCAATGATCAACTGCTAGCATTTTTACCAGAAGAATTCACCGATTATTGCTCGAAAAATGACATTATTCCAGTAGAAGTCATTGTGGCAAACATCTTAGCCAAGCCACTGATTGGCTTAGCGCCTTACTTTGCGACCTTAATCGCTCCTAATGGTCGTATCGTCTTAGCAGGTCTCATTGAGTCTCAAACCCAGCAAGTGACAGATGCGTATCAGCCGTATTTTGCCCTTGATCCAAAGCACGCATTCACGGCTCAAGAGGATCAGCATTGGCAGCGATTGTCAGGTACATTTACAGGCTAGCAACATTAAATTACATCTGTTACGATAGAGGGCAGTCAAATGTTATGTATTTGGCGCCACTCTGTCTTTGCCCATGGTCTATCGTTTTGTTAGATATCTAGCAGGAGGTATTGTTCGTATTATGGGCAGCTATTGGTGAGTGGATAAGCGGTATTGATAACCATAATCTTTTGGATTCGACCCTATGACCACGCCGATAAAAACTCAGTGCCCCCATTGCCAAGCTTGCTTCAAAGTACAACAAACTCAGTTAAATAAAGTGAATGCAACCGTTAGCTGTGATCAATGTCAAAAGAGCTTTTTGGTCAATAAGCATCTTATCGTCACGCCTGACAGCTCTGATAGTATAGCCACTTCTGATAACAGTAACTCCGACGCACTGAAGGCAACTAAGGCCCCTATTTCCCAAACAGATGCAACGTCTCATGGTAATCTATCTACAAAACCATCGCCTCATAAGCAACATGTAACAGAGCTGTCATCTGATACGTTGATTCATGACGATATGGATATCGATGAGCCAGAAGAAGATCATGCCGAATACGACTCGCTAGATAGTATGGATGCTTGGCTGACCCAAGCAGGTGACAGCACTCATGATACTGCAGTCCCGACAGCAACGAACCACTCATCTAATGCATCATTAAATCAAGCCAAAACGCCGACTCATCCTTCTTTAGCCAAACCCTCTTCTACGACAACCTCGATGCATGCTTCACCGGCACAGGTTGCTATCAGTTCCGCAGCGACCAATGACATCCATGCCAATGTTGATACTACTGCGGACAACGCATGGTTAGAGGCACTTCTTAAAGAAGAAAACAAGGATGACGACAGCTGGCAGGAAAACACCCAAAGAGATGATACAGACTTATCGCAAATATTAGCGAATATGGGTGTGCCCTTCAAAGACGAAGATAAGACCCATGAAGAGCGCGTAAAAAAAGTTCAAGCGCAAGCGAAATTTGCACCATCGCCGGCAAGACATTCAGTCGCTTCGTTACTTTGGACATTAGGGTGTGCGGTATTAGCGCTGTTATTACTTGCTCAGTATGTCATTTTTAACCTAGAAACCTTGGTCAAAAATCCTGCTCATGCTGAGCGTTTACAAGCAATCTGTTCAGTCGCTGCTTGTAGTTTACCCAGTGCCGATTTGACGGCACTGACCATTACTAATATCAATAATAAGTCTAGCCAAATCAAAACCACAGGCACACATAGCGATGTGAGCGCTACTCTTAACAATCAAAGCGAGAAAGCACAACTCTACCCTAACGTAAAAGTCAGCGTGTATGGTAAGAATGATTTGATTGGAGAATTTATTGCCACACCCGCTGATTATCTACTCAGTAAACAAAGCCAATTGACCGCTAATAGCCGTCAACAATTGCTATTTACCATACCAGTGGGCAACGCTCAAATTCGTGAAGTGACTATAAACCCGCTGTATTGAACCAAAATAAGTAGCGTGCTGCCAGATAACGATTAATCTGTCAGCGCGAGACGATATTAATTTGATATAATACTCTGATATCTTATGGTTTGATTCCCTCTAATCCCAAGGACATTATCTTATGGCACCTCACGCACAGCATAATGCCAATCATTTTGCTAAAAGCTCTGAGCATCCTGCCGACTATAATAAAGACAACTATGGCCCAACTCACGATTTTGAGTTGTCTTTAAACAGCTATACGAGGGCGGCGCATGAGCCACTACGTGTGCATGTCGAGCGTGTGGTACGACAGTATTTTGCGATGCTGGGTGATGAGACGCCAACTGACCTATATGAGCTTATTTTAAAACAAGTCGAAGAGCCGCTCTTGTCTGTTGTTCTTGAACAAACCCGTGGCAATCAAACCAAGTGCGCGCAAATCCTAGGGCTCAATCGCGGTACGTTACGCAAAAAACTCAAAACGTATGACCTAATGTAGCACTGGCTATATGAGCATGAGCTTTCCTACCTTCACTGACAATCATTATGCATGGCAATGTAACCTTCATGACCTTATCCATCGTGATATTGTCTGCAATCATTGTCGTTATCACCTTGCCAGACGTTTACGTCAGGCTTTTTTTATGGAAATTTTTTTATGAGTACAACCCCACTCGCTCTATTATCCGTCTCTGATAAATCCAATATCGTTGAATTCGCTCAAGGACTCATCAAAGCAGGTTTCGGCTTATTATCTACTGGCGGCACTTATCGCCTACTGACAGAAAACAATGTCGCTGTGACTGAAGTATCAGACTATACCGGTTTCCCTGAAATGATGGATGGCCGTGTTAAAACGCTACATCCTAAAATTCATGGTGGTATATTGGGTCGCCGTGGTACTGATGATGCGGTAATGAGTGATCATCAAATTGAGCGTATTGACTTGGTCGTGGTGAACCTTTACCCTTTTGCAGAAACCATCGCTCGTTCTGATGTGACCATGCATGATGCTATCGAAAATATCGATATCGGTGGTCCTACGATGGTACGTTCAGCTGCTAAAAACCACGCTCATGTGGGTATCGTGACCGATCCATCTGATTATGACCGTGTACTTACTGCCTTAGGTAATGGCACTGAACTAACGACTGCTTTACGCTATGACCTAGCGGTCAAAGCATTCGAGCATACAGCACAGTATGACGGTATGATTGCCAACTTCTTAGGCAGCCGTGTGAACGACACACAAGAGCCAGAGAACTTTTCGCGTACCTTTAATGTGCAACTCGAAAAAGCACAAGACCTACGTTATGGCGAAAACCCACATCAAAATGCGGCATTCTATACTGAAAATCAGCCACTCAAGAGCCAGCAAGCCTCTATCGCTACTGCTAAGCAGTTACAAGGTAAAGCGCTTTCTTATAACAATATCGCCGATACTGATGCGGCTCTCGAATGTGTTAAAGCCTTTAGTGCACCTGCTTGCGTTATTGTCAAACACGCTAACCCTTGCGGTGTCGCAGTTAATAGCGATCAAGTCGTGGCTTATAACACTGCATTTAGCACGGATCCTGAATCTTCATTTGGTGGTATCATTGCCTTTAACCGTCCACTAACCCTCGCTGCTGCTAAAGCGATTATTGACAATCAGTTTGTTGAAGTCATTATTGCCCCAAGTATTGAAGATGGTGTGCTCGAGGCGACTGCTACCAAGAAAAACGTACGTGTATTGGTATGCGGTGAATTACCAACACTAGATCAGCGTGATACGCAGCTTGATTATAAGCGTGTAAACGGTGGTCTACTTGTTCAGGAACAAGACCTTGGCTTAATCACTGCCAATGACCTAAAAATCGTCACTGACGTACAGCCAACCGAAGCGCAGATTGCGGATTTATTATTTAGCTGGAACGTCGCAAAATACGTCAAATCCAATGCCATTGTTTATGCCAAAGGTCAGCGCACGATTGGTGTTGGTGCAGGTCAAATGAGCCGTGTCAACTCAGCTCGTATCGCAGCTATCAAAGCTGAACACGCAGGATTAGCGACTGAAGGTGCTGTCATGGCATCAGATGCTTTCTTCCCATTCCGTGACGGCATAGATAACGCTGCTGAAGTGGGCATCTCTGCCATTATTCAACCAGGTGGCTCTATGCGTGATGACGAGACTATCGCGGCAGCCAATGAACATGGTATCGCCATGGTCTTCACTGGTATGCGTCACTTCCGTCACTAATCACTTCTAGAAACCGAGCCAACTCGCTACTACTGAGCGTGTTGGCTCGGTTTCTAACGTGTCTATCGATCATCCAAGAAAAAGCCACTGTTCATCACGAACAGTGGCTTTTTTATGCGTTGTCATATAATGAGTTAAACTTAGCAAATAAGCGTTAGCGACCTTGCGCGTTTGCCATATTAGCTTCGTTAATCTCAACTTTATAAACCATGCGTAGATAATCCAAGTAATCTTGGAGCTGATCTTGACCTAAGTTATCACGAATAATGGCCGCTGTTTGTGCTCGTTGCATATCAGAAAGCGGTGACTGCTGCTCAGTTTTGATGCGATCACCGACCAATAAGCTTGCACCCATCTCAGACTCACTGGTAATAGCAACCACACCATTATCAGCTGCTTGCTGACTAAATGCCAAGCCACGCTCTTTTTCTGTCAATAACGTGGTTTGACGATTTACCTCGCCCAATACTTGGAATTTAACGGGCTGCTTACTGATATCAGCTGGGGTTTTAATTTTAGCAGCCAACGCTTTCGCATCTTTTAATGCCAGTGCAGTGGCTTTTTGCTGACGTAATGTTTGAGTAATTCTTGGGGTAGCTGCAGATAAAGCCAACGTTTTAGTAGGACGATAGTTGCTTGGCTGTACCCATACCGTACCACTGCCAACCTCGATACCTGCCGTCACTGCTTGATCTTGAATGGTAAATTCATCGAAAGCTTGCTTGATTACTGCTGGTTGCGACAATACCGATTTGTTATTTTCTTTACTGTAGTCTTTCAGACGTTTTAGCGTCACGTTTTCTTGTTGAGCAATATCTTCGATACTAAAGCCATCTGCTGCTAAATCATTAATCGATGTTACTTTGTCAGCATAGATTTCCTGACGTTTATACTCTTTGGCTTTAGCAGTCAGCTCATCACGCATGCTTTCTAGACTTGGGATTTTGCTACCATTGTCTTCGGTCACCGTAAATATCTGGTAGCCAAAACTGGTCTTAATTGGTGCTGTGACATCACCCACACTGAGACCTTCTAAAGCTTTTTCTACGGCAGCAGCATCATTACCAAATACAGAAGCATTAAAACGACCAATATCGCCGCCTGTCTCTCCTGATGGATCATCTGATTCAGCTTTAGCAAGCGCTGCAAATGAATCGCCTTTATCTAAGCGGGCTTTAAGTTTGTCTGCACGAGCTTTGGCACCATCGCCTGTTAGCAGAATCTGGCTGACTTTACGCTCGTCTACTATAGCCAGGCCTTGCTTATAGGCTTCGTACTGCTGCTGCAAATCTTCTTTAGTGACATCATCGACTTGAATGGTTTGCGGGCTTAATTGAATATAAGCCAAGTCCACCATTGCCGCGCTTTTTAGCTTGTCTTTATTGGCATCATAATAAGATTGAACATCACTTTTGCTGATTTTTACTTGGTCTTGGTAATCTTGCCAATTAAAACGATGCAGCCAAATATTGCGTGATTCAAGCTGTAGGTCAATCAATTGACTGACCGCTTGCATTGGATATACAGCAGTACCAACAATACTGGCGTTAAGCTGATCGAGACTCAACTGATTACGAAATTCTGCGAACAACTGGTTTTTGGTCATACCGCGCTGACGCAAAAAGTTTGAAAACTGATCATTAGAAAAGTTACCCTCTGCATCTTTAAATATCTCTTCTTGACGCAACAAACGATTAATCGTGTCATCGGAGACTGTCATGCCAAGCTTGCCTGCTTGCTGCTCTAGCAACGTACGGTCAATAAGACCTTTTAGGACTTGCTCGTGTAGCACATCTTCATTCAATAGGCTGGCGTCGTCAACTTGCTCTAGCAATTCGGTACGACGGTTATTAACGGCAGTCTGATACTCGGACAGCCCTACGCTTGCCTCACCCACCTGAGCGACTTGGTTGGGATCTACCCCGCCTCCAAAATAGCTTTCGACACCCAATAGAGCGAGCGGCGATAGGCATAAAATCAATAAAATGCGACCTGGCCAGCTTTTTAAGAAATCGCGCAATTTATCCATAGTTATCTCTGCTTTATTAACCTATATTGATGAAAAACCATTGTAATATTACTATTAATATCAATGCTATCTAAGCCGGCAATGGTAAGAGTAAGAACGTATACATTTAATATAAAAAATAAGACTTGTTGGAGCAGCCTTGTTCAAACAACGCATCTATCGCGCGCCCTATGATACGTGATTTTTGGTGCAGACTCAAAATATTCATGTGGTACGATACAAACTATAGCAATAAAAAAAGCACCTAAATATTAGGTGCTTTTCTTGTGCCTGGCTCATGGATTAATGTATGTCTTAATTCATGAGCGACCATCTATGATTCAATTGCCTATTACAATTTCAACAAGCGCTGATTTATTCGTGTATCACGTTATTATGCAGCACTTGTCTCTATAATATAGTCGTGAGTAATAGTGGCCTTTTTTAGCGTTATAGCGGCTTAGTTTAAGCGCTCTTTCAAGTTTTTACCAGCTTTGAAGCTTGGTACTTTACTTGCTGGAATGCTAAGCTCTTCGCCAGTCTTAGGGTTACGACCAGTACGTGCTTTACGGTCTTTTACGCTAAAAGTACCAAAGCCAACCAATGAGATGCTGTCGCCAGCTTCTAACGCTTCGCCAACACTTTCCATAACAGCATTTAGAGCATCACCAGCTTGAGTCTTATTTAGACCACTTTTGTCGGCGATGCTATCAATCAATTCTGACTTATTCATAAAATTTCCTTCAAGTTTAAGGGGGATAATACACGCTCACGCCAGGTATTGTAACGCTCTCATAGCACTTAAGCAATAAGAAGTACCTGACTCACGTATCAACAGGTTTCGCTTTGTTATCGTCTTTATATCAAGGCAGCATAAGGAGCGCAAGCGATTTTACATATTTTTGTCTGCCTTACTACGTATTTGACACTCAATGTTACGCAAAACCTCTGCAATTTTCCTACTAAATCGCTATTTTAGCTTAAGTGCTTTTATAGCATATAATTTCGTCCATAAAAACCGCTGCCTAGCCATACTAATACATTGTCAGTCATAAATACCAGTGTCTTTATTGACTGGCAAATTGTAAGGTAATACCTTGCCAACTGATAGCCAATTAATAGAAACTAGCGTTACTTTTTATTATAAAGGCGTTACTATAAGCGAAATATGACTGCACATTTTGGGTCAAACTTGACTCTTGTTTGTCTTTTGCCTCTAATTTGCCAAATAAAAAACGGATTATCTACATGAAGCGTTCTACGTTGTCTAACTCTCTGCTTAATATCATTCTGGTGTTCATCGAGTCGGCGCTGACCCTATTGTTACGCTTAGACCCCGAACTGCGTAAAGCCGCTTATCCGCTAGCCAAGCAAGGCACTGTTGTGGCGTTGCGTTTGTATTTGCCTCATGTAGAAGTTTTTGCTACTTTTAGCACCAAGGGCGTTTTATTAGATGCGCAGCTGCCCATAGGACGTAGTGAGCCTGATGTCGTTATCAACGCCTACAGCATTCAAGTCATCAATGCCATTACCACTCATGATAGTGAGACCACTGAAAAGCTGCAAATGCGTGGCGAATCTGTACAAGTACAATTGGTCAAACAGTTCATCATGCAGCTCGGTCTGGGTAGCTTGATTCAAGGGTTAATCAAAAAATTCAAAGGCGGCAAAGGTAAGTCTAAGCCGACCGAAGAAGAAATGGCAGACAAAAAGAACAGTTATAAACTGCGTATCAAGGAACAACAAACGCAAATTACTACATTGACTATTAAAAACCGTGAACTTGAAACCACCGTAAAAGAATTAGAAAGTAAGCAGAAACTGTTGGTGATTGTAACGATTGCTGCGCTTGTGATTATGGTTGCCTCACTCATAGCGTTATTGATGAACTAGTTTTTAACCACTCTATGCAGAACTCTATTACTTCTAATGTACTGGTTAGTTCATTGTGGTCATATTTACTTCAGTTATATGATTTATAACAGCATGCTGATGCATTACTGTACAAAAAAGCGCTTAACACCTTCGCGAAGGTATTAAGCGCTTTTTTATCTCTTTTATTTTTCCGACATGCTTTGTAGACAGTGAGAGATGGGGAATACAAGCTAGGTCAGATGGAGATTTCACTCAAGGAAACCCTCTCTTTTAATACCATTGTTTTTATCAATCATTGTATTAAGCTTGATTAACCATTCAACCACACTTTAATCTTGACTAAATTACTCGGGATTAAGTATAATTGACTCAATCGTTGCACACATCGGGTTAACTATCTGCTGTTTAATAACGATAAGACACAACTTAACAGCTCACTGTCTCAATAGCTTGCTTATAGACTTCGTCAATTATTGACAATGAATCTACTCGCTCCTAGAGATACGCTCTCGTTAAGATCGTTGTTAAATAAAATGATATTTAAGTTTGGAGATGACATATGCGTTTGACTACTCGAGGCAGATACGCCGTTACCGCGTTATTAGATTTGGCGCTACAAACCAGCCAACAAGACAGTGCGGTATCCTTGTCTGATATAGCCAAACGGCAATCAATTTCTATCTCTTACCTTGAACAGTTATTTTCCAAACTGCGCAAGCGTGGTCTGGTCACTAGTATTCGCGGTGCAGCGGGCGGCTATCATTTAGCCAAACCTTTACACGAAATCGACGTTATGAGCATTATTTCAGCCGTCGATGAATCGGTTAACGCGATGCAGTGTGAAGGACGCGGTGACTGCCAAGGTGGTACAATGTGTCTAACCCACGATTTATGGTGTGCATTGTCAAATCATATCGAACAGTACTTGAAAAACATAACATTAGCGCAATTATTAGACATGGAAAACGTGCAGTCAGTATCAGAACGTCAGCACACCTCTACTAAAGAGATCTCCATAAAAGACATCAATACTATTACCCTATCGAACAGCGAGGCAAACCCAGCATGAGCCAACATAACAACCTTATATACTTAGATTATGCCGCCACTACGCCAGTTGCTAAATCAGTTGCAGCTAAGATGAGCGAGTATCTGACTGTAGATGGCATCTTTGGTAACCCGGCCTCGCGCTCGCACGGCTATGGCTGGCAAGCAGAAGAAGCGGTAGAAACAGCGCGTCAGCAAGTTGCTGAAGCAATTAATGCTGATCCACGCGAGATTGTCTTTACCTCTGGTGCAACAGAGTCTGACAACTTAGCGATTAAAGGTGCTGCACATTTTTATCAGTCTCGTGGTAAACATATCATTACCAGTAAAATTGAACACAAAGCGGTACTAGATACGTGCCGTGAGCTTGAGCAAGAAGGTTTTGAGATTACCTATCTTGAGCCACAGGCTAGCACTGGTATTATTTTGCCAGAGCAAGTCAAAGAAGCTTTACGTGATGATACGATTTTAGTATCACTCATGATGGTGAACAACGAGCTTGGTACCATTACTGATGTTGCCGCTATTGGCGAAATCACTCGCGAAGCACGTGTTATCTTTCATGTCGATGGTGCACAGACTATTGGTAAAGTACGTGTAGACCTGCAAGAGATGAAAATCGACTTGATGAGTTTCTCAGGTCACAAAGCGTACGGCCCTAAAGGTATCGGTGCCCTATTCGTCAGTCGTAAGCCGCGTGTGCGCCTAAAAGCAGAACAGCATGGTGGTGGACATGAGCGCGGTATGCGTTCAGGTACATTACCGACACATCAAATCGTTGGTATTGGTGCAGCATTTGCCCTAGCCAATGAGCGTTACGAAGAAGACCATGCACATGCAGCCAAACTACGCCAAAAGCTTTGGGATGGTCTACAAGATATCGAAGAGACTTATCTAAACGGTGATCTTGAGAACAGTGTACCTAATATTGTGAACATCAGCTTTAACTTCGTTGAAGGTGAATCACTGATGATGTCACTAAAAGACTTAGCAGTATCATCAGGTTCAGCCTGTACGTCAGCGACGCTTGAGCCATCATATGTATTACGCGCTATTGGTCGTCCAGACGAGTTAGCACACAGCTCTATTCGTTTCAGCTTTGGCCGTTATACGACTGAAGAAGACATCGACAGAGTGATTAAGCAAATGCATGAAGCAGTTGATAAACTACGTGCCCTATCACCACTTTGGGATATGTATCAAGACGGCGTAGATTTAGATTCAGTCGAATGGGCTGAGCACTAAAATTTAGTAAAACGACTAACGACATGGTTATAGAATATAGCCATTAAACGATTGATCAGACAATTATAAATACAGCTTGTATAAGTACAGTCTTTATTAACTATATGTTTGACCCCAATTATCGATGAGTAGTGAGACATTTGAAGTCAGTAATTGACTACTCATCATCTAACTAGGAGAAAACCCCATGGCCTATAGTGACCAAGTTATTGATCATTACGAAAATCCACGCAACGTTGGCAATCTTGATAAAAATGCCAAAAACGTTGGAACCGGTATGGTTGGTGCCCCAGCTTGTGGCGATGTGATGCGTCTACAAATCCAAGTCGATGATAACGGTATCATCGAAGATGCACGCTTTAAAACTTATGGCTGTGGTTCAGCAATTGCTTCAAGCTCGCTTGTGACTGAGTGGCTAAAAGGCAAAAGCTTGGATCAAGCTGGCGAAATCAAAAACAACGATATCGCTGAAGAGCTTGCATTACCACCAGTAAAAGTGCATTGCTCTGTACTTGCAGAAGATGCTATTAAAGCTGCTATTAGCGACTATAAAGGTAAGCATGGCGCTGCTGAAGTATCAGAAGAAGCGACTAACTAAACCTGTTAGCGTAGGTGTTGTACTTTTAAGTACACTATCTTAATAGTAATACTTTAGTAGCAGTGTATTGCACAGCTGCTAACGCTAAAGAGGTGACAATAACGCTTATGTAATTGTCACCTTTTATTTTCTAATCGTTCTTAGCATTCTATTTTGGCAAGATTGTTATTTTGATTGCCAGTTTACACAGAATCTTATTTATATTTATTATTAGTAACTTCTTATTAAATTAATATTTTTAACTATTGATAGTCAATGGGAGTTGGCATGATTGAAATGACAGAACGCGCCGCTCAGCATGTTCGAGATTTTTTGGACAATCGCGGTAAAGGCGAAGGTATTCGAGTTGGTATCCGTACAGCGGGTTGCTCAGGCTTGGCTTACGTTTTAGAGTTTGTAGATACACCTGATGAAAATGACACGCGATATGAAAGCCGTGACGTCAGTATATTTATTGACCCCAAAAGCTTAGTGTATTTAGATGGCTTGTTAATGGATTATGAAAAAGAAGGTTTGAACGAAGGCTTTAAGTTTACCAATCCGAATAAGAAAGGTGAATGTGGTTGTGGCGAATCTTTTACGGTTTAATGGTTTAGCATTTATGATTTTAATAGCAGACAGTAACGAATAATAATGCTGTCGTTAATTTAGAATAGCTATCAATTCGTAAACAAGTCCTCAGCCAGACAAAGTTTTGAGATAACAAATAAAAAAGTAAGGCGTATGATATGACAGACATTACAGCAGAAGCACAATTTGATAACTTCTTTGCCCTATTTGAGCAACCTGTACAGTTTGAAGTCAATCAAGACAGTCTCGATCAGCATCTACGTCTGCTACAAAAGCGTTATCACCCTGATAATGTCGTCAAAAACGTATCAGATACGGCACAAGCGCAAAAACAATCTGAGCAAGCTTCAGCACTCATTAACCAAGCGTATCAAACGTTAAGTACGCCTGACAGTCGTGCTAGCTATCTGTTAGATATGGCAAATCAAGCACAAAACCTAGAGCACTCAATTGCAGACCTAGACTTCTTAGAAGATGCCATGCAGATGCGTATTGATTTAGATGAAGCGATTGAAGACAAAGACCGTGCGACATTACAACAGCTACATCCTCAGATTACAGAACGCCTAGCCAAACAGTCTGAGCGTTTTAGCAATGCTTACCAAAGCCAAGACTGGCAAACAGCGATTGATGCGACCCAAAAGTTGAAATTCTTAGTAAAATTAAATGCTGACGTTACTATTGGTCTTGATAATCTAGCGACTGCTGAACATTCGGATGATGACGATCTGTACGTTTAAATTCGTATGGCTTATTTCAGCTATACGCCTAGCAATTTAATTGCTATTCACAGGTTAAGGTTAAATTAATAGCAGCGATACCGTATAATCTCTTATTTTAAGCACTTTTAATCGTTAAGTCTCTGCATTTTACGTGATTACAGCTTTTACGTAAGTGCAAAAAAGTAGTCAAACTATAAAAGTGTGCTTATCGTATTTGTTCCATTTCACTTATTAATTTTATCTCTTTCATTTCATTTTATCTTTGAGTTATCTTATGTCTTTATTGCAAATTGCCGAACCCAATCAAAGCGCTCAACCTCACCAACATCGTTTTGGTTTGGGAATCGATCTTGGTACTACACGTTCATTGGTTGCAGTGGTACGTTCAGGCAAGGCGCAAGTCTTAGAAGCAGGTGCGGACAATGACACTTTATTACCTTCTGTCGTCTATTATCCAAGTACAGGTAATCCATTAGTCGGCTATGATGCCCTAGCCCATTTAGCGGATGATCCAAAAAATACGATTGTCTCGGCTAAACGTTTTATGGGTCGTAGCCAAGCTGATATCAAATTCTCTCACCCCTATGAGCTAAGTGGCAGCAAAGACGCTATGCCAGCATTCGTGACGGCTCAGGGCGAAGTCTCTCCTGTCGAAGTATCCGCACGTATATTAGCAGCGCTAGAGCAACGAGCAGCGAGCGCATTGCCTGCAGACAGCATCGAAGGGGCTGTCATTACCGTACCTGCTTACTTTGATGAAGCACAGCGTCAAGCGACTAAAGACGCGGCACAAGCGGCAGGCATTAATGTCCTACGTCTATTAAATGAGCCTACCGCGGCAGCCGTTGCCTATGGTCTCGACCAGCCTACACAAGGTGACGATAAAGAAAGCTATTACTTGATTTATGATCTGGGTGGCGGCACCTTTGATGTGTCTATTTTAAAATTGACTGATGGCGTCTTTGAAGTATTGGCAACTGGTGGAAATAGTGCCTTAGGTGGTGACGATATTGACCGCCTGATGACTAACTGGCTTATCAAGCAATTAAACATCGATCCAAAAGATGTGAGTCGTCATGACAAATCGATACTCGCACAACAAGCCAAAGCCTATAAGCAAGCATTGACCGACGCCGAACAAGTTGACATCGATATTACTGTCAATGAGCAGTCTTATCAAGGTGTACTACGTCGTGAAGATTTACTCGCTATTGCAGAACCAGTTAACCGCCGCACGCTCAGCGTATGCGAACAAGTACTGCGTGATGCCAAGCTTGAGATTAAAGATTTGGATGAAGTCATCTTGGTCGGCGGCTCTACCCGTATGCCTGCTGTACAACAAGTCGTGACTGATTTTTTTGCCAAGCAGCCGCTTTGCCGTCTGAATCCAGATGAAGTGGTCGCCTTAGGTGCTGCACAAACGGCGCATCAATTGGTCAATGGTGATAGTGACAATAACTTATTATTGCTTGACGTAACGCCGCTATCACTCGGTCTTGAGACCATGGGCGGCCTAGTTGAAGTACTTATCCCACGTAATACCCCTATCCCTGTCAAAAAGCGCCAAGTATTTACCACGTATCAAGATGGTCAGACTGGTATGGTGATTCACGTGGTACAGGGTGAGCGCGAAACAGTCGAAAACAACCGCTCGCTTGGGCGCTTTGAGCTATACGGCATTCCACCAATGAAAGCTGGGTTTGCCCGTATTGAAGTGACCTTTAGCATTGATGCCAATGGTCAATTGACCGTTAGTGCACAAGAAACCACCACCAAGACAGAAAGCAAAATTGAGATTGTGCCTTCTTATGGATTGTCAGATGAGCAAAAAGAGCAATTGCTTATGGCGGGGTTCCAACACGCTGAAGAAGATAAAAATGCACGCTCTTTAATCGAGACCAAAGTAGAAGCAGAGCGTGAAGTACTTGCGTTACAATCTGCACTGAAAGAATTTGCAGCTCTACTATCTTCTGATGAGCAACAATCATTAGCTGAACAGATAGACGCACTACAAACAGCGCTTAGCACTGATGATTTATCCGTTATCGAAGCAGAGCAAGCAAAGCTTAAACCTCATAGTGATGCCTTTGCTGCCCGTATTATGAATCAAAGCGTGAAAACCAGCATGGCAGGTACCAGTGCCCAAGATTGGTAGCAGATACATTTAGGAATATTTATATTTGAGAATAAAGCTTAGCGACTTTACTAAAATGACCTTTATATTTCTCAGTTTTTATTTTTTTTAATTGATTAGCATCGGACAGACAATTTATGCCAAAAATTACCGTATTACCCCATCATGAAATTTGCCCTGAAGGCACTGAAGTCGAGCTAGAAGCTGGTAAAAATTTATGTAAAGCATTATTAGAAAAAGGCATTAAGATTGAACATGCTTGTGAGATGTCAAAAGCATGTACGACTTGCCATGTAGTTGTCCGTAGAGGCTTTGATAGTCTAGATGAGATGGATGATATCGAAGCTGACTTATTAGATCGTGCTTGGGGATTAGAGCCTGATTCACGTTTGTCTTGTCAGGTCATGCTTGAAGATGAAGACTTGACCATCGAAATTCCTAAATATACGCTCAACCATGCAAAAGAAAATCACTAAACGCTAGTAGCAATTCTACCTTGTTATATTAAAAAGCCAGCTATCATTATGATAGCTGGCTTTTTTCTCTCAACTTTATAGGTGTTAATTTTACAGTCGGGTCTATTCAATACTTTTCTTAACCAGCCTTAACGATCATCACGCTCGCTTTCTGCTTTGATATCAGTGATAACTTTTTCTTGTTCCTGCTCAATACGCTCAAGCGCAAAATTTAAGCGCTCTCTGATATCTTGATAATCATTGTCGTTCATGTCTTTAAAGTTTAAGTGCAGATTAAAACCTGGCAGTGTGTGATCCACCCACTTTGATAAATGACCTTTATTGGCGTCCGGATCGAACACCTGCCAAGCATTGACCTTAGCATCAAAGCCTTTTAATTGAAATGCGCCTACATGCTGACAATCGTAATTATGACACACATAATCATAAGTGCTTTCGCTAACCAGTATCTCATCCTTGCCAGCTTGACACTCTAATCTGGCTGCCAGATTTGCCTCTTTGCCAATTAGTGTATAGCTAAGACGATTATTACTGCCAAAATTACCAACATGGCAGTAGCCTGTGGTAATACCAACACGTATATAAAGCCCTTCAAAGCCCATTAGCCGCCATTTATGCCTTAGGGTACGCATCTCACGTCGCATATCTATTGCCATGGCCACACAATCTAATGCATCCTGACGAGCGCCGCGACTGGTTGGCTCCCCAAAAAAGCATACCATCCCATCGCCGACGAACTTATCGAGCACTGCTCCATGTTTATTAGCAATTAAAGTCATACAGTGCATATAGGTATTCAAGATATCTGCTAGGTTATCGGCGCTCAGGCTGTCAGACAACTCAGTAAAACCAACGATATCTGAAAACATAATCGTAAGCTTGGCACGTTTGTTAGAAACACTCACTGGGCCATCAGTTTTAACGATTGGCTCCCAAACTTGTGGCGGTACAAAGCGCGTCAGTTTATTAATGACCGATACCATGGTACTCAATCGACTGACTGCTTGATGAGAGCGTTCTTCATGACCGATATATCTTTGGTATACATAGCGAAACTGGCATAAGATCACTGCCATACTGGCTAATAGTACCAACGTTGGTAGCCAGCCTTCATGGCAGTCCATATCAGCGCCATTCAACGTCACACTGACATAATAGAAAATGACAACACTCACCATCGATACCACTGTCAGTCTGAGCTGGTTTTCGGTGCTACTGATAATAATACGCAGACCTATTAACGATGCTAGGCTGATAGAGATGACCGCACAGAATTGTATCGACCCAATTACTGCTGATAGTAAAATGATAACAATATTAGACGTCCAAAAACTGGTTTGACGTCGATAGTTATAAATCAGAATCATTAAACTGGGTAAGCAAACAATGACAAGAAGCGCCATCGAGGTTGGGCTAAAGTCATAATGTAAAACAAGCAATACGACCGTAAATATTAAGACAAAAACTTCTGGATAGTCAAATCGATAGACACCATCATACTTTAATGGACTCTTCGGTCTCAGCGTATCTAGAAGTGGCATAGGAGGCGGTCGCTTAAATAAAACAAACTATCAAAAATCAAAGAGCACAAATACACCACTCATCGTTATTATGAGTTTAGTATTAAAGTATGTAACAATATATTATACTTTTTAATCAACCTAAAACCTAGGTCGCCGGTAACTAAAACGCTACCATTCGTCATGTAATTGCTTGCTTAGGTAAGCGCCTTATCAAGTTGAAAGCATAAAATGTAAAAAACCAGATATTTAGATATCTGGCTCATTTATGAATTTCGTTAAATGTAGACTTTTTTAGAGTATATACCGCTACTGGACCGTAAAGCTATTAGAAGCGCCCGAATACGGCTTTATTTTACGTGTCCAGCCACTTTTCCAATCGCCTTGATGAGTCAATCGATACGTACCCGCTGGCGTGTCGTTGCTGATTCGCCACTCGATAATAGCTTTACTATAAGCTGCCCCTTCACGCTGCCAAGTATAGGTGGTATCAAAGTCACTATCACTCAGATAATCCACCCACTGGCCATTCTCAAAACGCTGCACCTTTAAAAAACTGTCTTCGGTGCGTAGATTGTTTTTAGGATGAGCACTGCGGAATATAGCTGTTGCGACGTCACCTTTTTGGTAGTTTGATTTTAGTTGAGTAAGCGTTTGCCCCCATTGCTGCCTGATAGGCTTGTCATCGAATATGACTCCTGGACGCTCATTAAACGACTTAGCTGAGCGATCAGGCGGTGTGCCATCCCGTAGCGCCTCAGCCAATTGCGTATACTCCTGTATATAAGCAGCCGTTTGATAAGGACCGTATTCAGTAGACGCTCCTTCATAATGCTGGGTGGCGAACTCTTCACGCGTGCTTAGATAGCCGCTATAGTTATTCGCCAAACCATTAATAATAACGGTATCTACGCCTGAATCTTTTAGCTGCGCCAGCACGACAGCGCGCATCCGTCGTCCAACCATAGTCGTTGGCTCACCAGGAATAGCAACGATGGCGATATTACCGATACGCATCAGCTGAACAGGTTGCTCAGTGTTAATCCAGCCCCAACTGCCAGTCGGTAATAACACCTGTTTTTCATCCTGACAGTCATCTTGACTGACGGTAGAGACAATACCAAAAGCCCCACGCGTCAAGCTGCCTAAAAAGGATTGGTCTACTTTATTAATATCATCATTAATACGGAAGTTTTCACGTGTCATGCCCTCATACATACCTGGTATGTCCGATGGACCATTCTCGCCGCCAGCAGCAAACGAGTAACCACGAGCTGGCATACATAAGACCTTATTACCTGCGCCATTAGTAAATTTACCATCTACTTGATAGCCCTATGAACTACCCACCACCTATAGAGGTAGGGGTTTCTTAGGTAATACCCATACTTGATACGATGTTTTGTATCAGCGGTTAGGCAAATGGACTAAGCTAACCCCGTCGCACCGACGGTTTTGAGTGTTGCCAACTTCAATCCTTCGTTTAGGATGTTGATACTGGCGTTGATGTCTCTATCGTTGGACTGCAAGCAACTGGGACAATTCCATGATCTCACCTGTAATGGTAGCTCAGCCTTAGTCAGTAAGTGACCACAGCCTGAGCAAGTCTTAGAAGATGGATACCATCGGTCTACTTTGACAAGCGTTTTGCCGTACCATTCAGCCTTGTAGTTCAGCATGGTGGTGAAGGTTGACCATGAGCTGTCTGATATGGCTTTAGATAACTTCCTATTCTTAACCATGCCTTTGACGTTTAAGTCCTCAATCGCAATCACATCGTGGTTTTTGATGAGAGTGAATGAGAGTTTGTGTAGAAAGTCTTTTCGGCAATTCGTGATACGCTCGTAGACTTTGGCGACTTTGAGTTTTTGCTTTTGGTAGTTGCGGCTCTCTGACAATTTGCGCTGATCCGCTTTAGCAACGGCTCTACGCTTGGCCAGTATTTTCTGTTCTCGCGCAAGCTTGTCTTGCAGCTGCGATAAAAAGGTAGGATTGGCAACTTTTGTACCGTCCGATAGGGCGATAAAGTCTGTCAATCCTAAATCAATGCCGATGTTTGAGTAGGTTTTTGGTAATGGCTCTACAATAGTCTCAACCAGTAAACTGACAAAATACTTACCTGTAGGCTCTTTACTGACCGTGGCGCTCTTAATCAAACCATTTATCTTGGCTGGAAACTTGGCTTTGATATGACCAATCTTAGGCAGTTTAACGCTGTTAGCTGTTATCGCTACTGTGCCCTTTTGATTATTGGTAGTGTAGCTGTCACGCTGACCTTTTTTTTGAACTTAGGGAAGCCTAAACCTTTGAAGAATTTACTATAAGCGGCTCTTAGGTTTTGCTGTACGTTAGCCAGTGCCAGACTATCGACTTCTTTAAGCCATTCAAATTCTTTTTTATAGTGAGCAGGAGTGTTTTTAAGCTCGGTCTTATGCTCGTTGTAATGCTCAATCTTGTCACTAAGCATCCTATTCCAGATAAAGCGTGTGCAGCCGAATGATTTGGCAAAGAATACTTGCTGTTCTTCATTGGGGTACAGCCTGACTTTATGGGCTTTTAGGATTTGCTTGGTCATAAGGAGCTTGTTGTTAATTGGCGTTATAATTATTAATTATAACACCATAGGGAGTAAGGGTAGTTATCAATAACGCATTCATCCCACTACTGTAGAAGTAGGGGATTTCTGCGCTGAAAATGTTAAAACCACTTAAACCATCATTAATCTGGCTTTACACTTTGTTTAAATAAAGGTATTTATGACATGTCCTCAATTCAATCGCGGTATGTCTAAAAATGGCTAACTTAGGTTTTACTGCATTTGCCAATCGAATGGCATTTGATGATGACCACGTAGTGCCATCATTAATGTCTGCTGCATCTGTGCTAATACTTCTTTGGTATAAGGCACAGCTGGCACGCCCCATACTGGATTTGGCCACTGCATGTCGTTTTGATAACGGACGATATGATGAAAATGTAACTGCGGTACTTGATTGCCGAGTGCTGCCACATTCATTTTATCGGCTTGGAAGGTCTTGGCCAGTTGGCTTGATAACCAGCTCGACTCACGCAAAAACTGCGCTTGGTCTGCCTCAGATAGCTCATACAACTCTTTGATACCTGATACACGCGGCACCAATATCAACCAAGGAAACTGACAATCATTGATTAAACGACAGGTCGATAATGGGAAATCACCCACTAAAAAACTATCAGCAGCAAGTTTATGATGAAGTTGGAACATAATGACGGTTCTCTTGTTATGACGCTTAAATAAAAGGAAAAGGAATGTAAAAAAGTAGAATTTAATTAACTAAAAAACAATACGCTTGAAAAACATTGTGCTATAAAAAATAGTAGGCTAAATATAGGGTGTCGCTATTTTATCAGTTATCTAACCGATAAAATAGCGCCATCACTGATTGTCTTAGGATGCAACTTCCACCTTACTTAAACCATTTAGCAAATGTGATTAGTTTAAAAATATAAATCAATGAAGCTAAGCTGACTCTGCCACCATATGCTCACTAAAATAGCGTAATAGCTCTTGAATTGCGCTGACGCGCTGCTGCGGTGTTGCCAGTTTATCGGCATCCTGATAACGAATGCCAGAGGCACCATTCATACGATAGCGCTGCCCATTGCTCTGAATCAACTTAATAATTGCTAAGGCGTCGACTGGCGTATCAGGTGCAAATTCTAACGTCATGCTATTGCTGTTGGCATCAATCTTATTAATCTTTAGCGGCTCAGCTTGTATACGCAGTCCGTGGATGGCAAATAACTGCTTGGTTTGCTCAGGTAATATGCCAAAACGGTCAATCATTTCGGTACGAATATCGGTCAGAGCTTCTTTGTCATCAGCATTACTGATGCGCTTATAAAATAACAAACGCTGATGTACATCGTGTAGATACTCTTCTGGTATCAACGCCGAGCTATGCAGATTAATCTCGCTGGTCAGCGACAATGGTGTGCTTAAATCAGGCTCTTTACCTGCTTTAATCGCCTTAGTTGCTCTCTCCAGCATATCCATATATAGGCTAAAGCCAATCGCCTGCATATTACCACTTTGCTGCTTACCAAGTATCTCACCGGCACCACGAATCTCTAAATCCTCACTTGCCAGCATAAAGCCTGCGCCCAGTGTGTTAGCGCGTTCAATCGCATGTAATCGGCGCTTAGCATCGCCTTTAAGCCCTTTGATAGAAGGCACTAGCAGATAACAATAAGCCTGGTGATGACTACGGCCAACACGACCGCGCAGCTGATGCAATTGCGCCAAGCCAAACTTATCGGCGCGCTCAATGATAATGGTATTGGCATTGGGTACATCGATACCGGTTTCGATAATGGTCGAACAGACTAGCACGTTGAACTTTTTATGATAAAACTGCTGCATCACTTGTTCAAGTTGGCGCTCTTGCATTTGTCCATGAGCGACCCCTACTCGTGCTTCAGGCACCAGTTCACGGACGGTTTCTGCCATGCGTTCAATGCTCGCCACATCATTATGCAATAGATAAACTTGTCCGCCGCGCAGTAGCTCACGCAAGATGGCCTCTTTCATTAAGGCATCAGTTTTTTGCATGACAAAGGTCTTAATCGCCAAACGGCGCGCAGGTGGCGTCGCAATAATAGACATATCACGCATACCTGAGAGCGCCATATTGAGCGTTCTAGGGATGGGTGTCGCAGTCATTGACATACTATCCACATCGGTCTGAATCGCCTTGATACGCTCTTTATGACGCACGCCAAAGCGATGCTCTTCATCGACAATCATCAAACCTAAATTAGAAAATCTCACATCAGGCTGTAATAGCTTATGTGTACCGATAACGATATCAACCTTGCCAGCTGCTAAATCAGCCAATACCGTCTCTTGATGTTTTTTGCCACCGAAGCGCGATAGTGTTTCGATACGCACTGGCCAATCAGCAAAACGGTCGCGGAAATTGTCTTCATGCTGGCCGGCTAGCAAGGTTGTCGGCACCAATACTGCCACTTGATAACCGGCGCTGACCGCGATAAACGCCGCGCGCATGGCCACCTCAGTCTTACCAAAACCTACGTCACCGCAGATAAGGCGATCCATTGGTTGGTTTTGCCTCATGTCTTCCATCACCGCATGGATAGCATTGGCTTGATCGGGCGTTTCTTCAAAAGCAAATTGACTGGCAAACAGCTCGTACTGTGATGGATCTATTTTAAAATGAATACCGACTTTGGCTTCGCGCCGTGCTTGCATATTAAGCAGTTCAGCCGCCACGTCATGGATTTGCTCGAGCGCTTTTTGCTTGGCTTTATCCCATTTGCCGCTGCCAATTTTATGCAATGGCGCAAGTGCAGGATCACCGCCACTATAACGGTTAATCATTTGTAAATTGGCAACCGGTACATAGATACTGGCATCATCGGCATATTTCAAATGAATAAACTCTTGTTCGCCATCGCCGACATCTAGCGTAATCAGTCCATTGTAACGCCCGATACCATGCTCGATATGCACCACTGGGCTACCTTCGGTTATCTCGGTAACACTTTTAACCAAAAACTCTTCTGACACACCGCTTTGACGACGACGGCGCGTTTGTAGTACTTGCCGACCAAATAACTGTGTCTCACTAATCAGCACTAAACGTTCAGGAACATAAACCCCGCGCTCAATGGGTGCAACCGTGAGTCCAACCTGCGGCAGCTTATTACCATTGCTCTTTGATTTGTCTGCTGCTAAAAATGCTTCAAAGCTATCATAAGCTTTGATATCAATTTTACCTTTAAATAGCTCAATGAGAATCTCACGACGACCAGCCGTTTCTGCTACTACTAATACTGGGGTTGCCGTTTGTTCTTGCAGCGCTAAAAACTCTAACAGCTCGGTAAGAGGCTCAGCTTTTTGATGGTTCACGGCCAATTGAGGTGGCTCTTGTGCGCTTAACGTCACCAAACCTTGTTGCTTACTCGGAACAAGCGACAGTTGTGACTGTGAATCTGACTGCCCTTCAACTTGCAGCAATGATTTGTCTGCTAACAATGACGCATCTTTTAATAATGAATCACTGCTATCAATCGCGGCGACATCGGTCATAGTAGCCAGTTCATTACGGGCACTGAGAATCACGCGTGGATAATGATTGAGGTGCTCGTTTAAAGTATTTGATAATAAATACAACAACTCAGGCGCGACGATAGGTTTATCGATATCATGACGGCGCTCTTCATATCGGCGCTGAATTTGTGACCAATAATCTGCTTGTTTTTCGTTAATCAGCTCATCTGTGATAAACAGTGCATCACTTGGTAGGTAAGCAAATAAACTACTCTCAGCCTCCCAATCCTTTAAGTCAAAAAATAGTGGCTGATAGTATTCAAGTCCGCTACTGGCGATACCCGCCATGACGTCTTTATGCAACTCAAACTTACGGCTACTGGTATTAGGAAACATCGCAGCAAAGTTAGTGCGAAAGGTCTCGCGCCCCTCATCAAGCGGAAACTCTTTGGCGGGTAAGATTTGAAATTGCTCAATAGGCTTTGAGATATCTGGCAGTTTATGCAGTAGCGACAGCGACTCTTTGCCCATGCTGCTATCGTTGCCGCTCATCATGGTTTTTAGGTCATTAACGGTCAATGTGCGCTGGGTCTGCGGATTAAAGAAGCGAATGGTTTCAATTTCATCGTCGAATAAATCTAGACGTAGCGGAAACGGCTGACCCATGGCAAAGATATCAATAATACTACCGCGTACGGCAAATTCGCCCGGCTCAAAGACGTTCTCAACCGCACGATAACCGGCCTTGGCCAATAAGCCACGTTGGGTGTTGATGTCGAATCTATCACCGACACTCAAATCAAAATGCTGACCTATCAACCAGCTTGGCGGTGCGACTCGGTGCATGAGTGCCTGTACCGAAATCAGCAATATACCTGACGTTGGCATATCGGTTAATAGATTGATACGCTCGCTGACGATATCTTGATGCGGTGACAGCTCATCATAGGTCAAAGTCTCCCAATCGGGGAATACATAAGCATCGACGCCGCAAAATGCCAACTCTGTCTCTATCTGATTGAGCTGATTTTGGTCACGTGTTACCACAACCTTTAGACGGTCGGCAACATTCCATAGCGATGTTTGCACCAGGCTGGCCAGCCACAAACTACTGACAGCGCCATGAACTGGCGCTAACCAGCGACGTTCAGTTGCCTTTATAGGAAACAAGCGTTCATTAATCGGGTCAAAGGCGTCAGTCAAAGCAGTGATAGGCATAAAGGATAGGGTCAACGTTAAGAGTCAGAAGGCTATTATACGAATATTTCAGCAATTACCAAAATTTATGCCGTAACGGTTTGTCACTTAGCATTTATGTTATAAAAACTAAAAGTCAAAATACTCGAGAGAATCAAGTGTCAAATATAAAGACAGCACTATCAAACACAAAAACCTCAACGGTTAAGCTGAGGTTTTCGAGTTGTATTCATTAAGACATGTTTAAGTATTCAACGGTTTTTAGATTAATGACTTGTCGCTAGCGATAATGCCGTTATTGTCTGCGTAGACAAACATACCAGAATTTAGCGTTAAATCGCCAAAGCTAATCTCGATGTCAGTTTGGCCTTCATCACGGCGGGTTGATTTACGCGGGATACAACCGAGCGCCATGACCCCGATATCCATTGCTGCCATATCATCAACATCGCGCACACAGCCGTACACCACAACCCCTGCCCAGCCATTATCAATCGCCGACTGCGCAATCATATCGCCTAGCAGCGCGCAACGCATAGAACCACCACCATCGACGACTAATACCTTGCCATTACCGTCTTTATCTTTGCCATCACTATTTAATAACGATTTTACGCGGCTATTATCCTCAAAACATTTGACCGTTACGATTTCACCGCAAAACCTGTCTTTACCACCAAAGCTATAAAAGGACTTACCTTCGATATTAGGCAAGCACACCTGTGACTCTGGGTTGGCATCCAATAAATCGCAAGTCACAAAGTTTTCTTTATTCATTGTGTTTGGTATCTCTGACATGATTACGCTCCTTGTTAAGTATGGTTGGATTATTTATGTTTCGATATGGTTTAATTTGTTTATAGTGGGCGAGCTACAACTTTACACCTAGGCTATTTCTTAACTTTGGTCATCGCTAGCATCTGTTTGTTTTCGATAATATCAGTGGTTTTAATTGCAGGCTCATTGCGGTATTTACTGCGCTCATAGATATCATGTGCGCTCATGGCCATTGCACTGGCAACACGCTTGGCAGATATGGGGTGTAGCGATAATGACTCCGAGACTAAAGGCGAGATAAGTTTAAAGGCCTTTTGGCCAAAGCTTTCAAGCGGACGGCCCTTATGCTTACCAAGTAACAATGAGGGCCGGAAAATAACCAACTGTGGAAAATCTAGCGCCATAATAGACTGCTCAGTTTCAGCTTTTACGCGATTGTATAAAAACCGGCTGTCAATATCTGCATTCATCGATGACAGCAAAAAGAAGTTTTCAACGCCTTTGTCACGGCATAAGGTGGCAAAATTGACATTGTAGTCATGATCAACCTTGTGAAATGCTTCATCACTACCCGCTTGTTTCTTAGTCGTACCAAGACAGCTAAAAGCATCTGTCTTACTGTCAGCACCGACGCTGGCAAAAACCTCCGTCAGATTATCAAAATCATTGATCTGATAAAAACGCATGCTGGCATTGATATAACGTGGTGGACGCCTTGCAACCACAATCAACGTGTCATAAAGCTCACTAAGCTGCTTTACAAGATGTTGCCCGACCAGTCCTGTCGCGCCAATCACAATTGCTTTTCGCTGCATATCCTACCCATTTATATAATGTTAGAAATTTATATTAAGAGAGTATCCTCTCTGTCTCTACCGAATTTTTTGCCGACCTTTAGCCACTCTGCTAAAACTGTTCTTATCAAACCTGTCTTTCTTCTGCTATCTCAATGAAGCTAGATTCTTGATTTAAAGGCAATCACTTGTGTATCATACCTAAAACAGCGAATCACTGAGGTGATTATACCTAATTTATTGTAAGAGATTTTATCAGTCATTCTTAAATTAGGGACCAACTTTGGATAAAATACATTAATACACCAGAAATTGATGAAATATCATAACTTCTTTGAGCATTAATCATCAAATATATTGTCCTAAGCGCAATAATTTGCTAAGATAACCGGCTTTACACGTCAACGCTGTTTAATTATTCCAAACAGTTCTGACGCTTGCGATGATCTATTACTAATTTAGGTGCCTTTAATAACAGATGGGTACTCTAATATCAGACATCGACATCATGTTTGACGAGACGGCTGCTCGTCACCGATGATTGTTAAACCCATTATTATTGCAATCAACATTCATATTTTTATCTGTCTTTATCAAGGAGATACGCGTGGCTAATACTGCACAAGCTCGTAAACGCGCCCGTCAAAACACCAAACGTCGTCAGAACTCTGCGTCACAACGCTCTATGGTTCGTACTTACTTAAAACGTGTTGATGCGGCTATCGCAGCTAAAGATTATGACGCGGCTACCGAAGCTTACAAAAAAGCGGTACCGGTTCTTGATCGTATGGCTGACAAAGGTATTATTCATAAGAATAAAGCTGCTCGTCGTAAGAGCCGCCTAAACAAAACAATCAAAGGCCTACAAGCTTAAGATTGCAAACGTTTAGACCGCATCTCGCTTTTATAGCGTGATGACTGAGACCTTGTTACCAGTTCTAATACTGGGGCAAGGTTTTTTTATGTCTGCTCATATATTTTTAGAAACATATTGAATAGAATCTATGACGGACAGCTCTTATAATGGCTAATGCTTATGAAAAATGGGGCTTACGTCCATTTTATTTCTGGTGGCAATAGCAATTTATTAGGATGAAAGCCTGCCGCACGGTAGCCCTCTAGTAAAGTAGCAATTGGACGGATATAGATCTCACCGCGCCATACAAAGTGTGCACTGGCTTGTTGAAATGGCTTGTCATCAAACCACAAAAACACGCCTTCCATCATTTTTGGCCAATCATTCCAATCAATTTCAGTCATATCAAACATCACTGCCAAAAACGCTGATAGCAACGTATCATGGCTAACGGCGAGCATTAAATGACCCTGCTGTGGCTGATTCTGATAAAACAGCGATAAAATATCCAGACCACCTTGATAGGCATTTTTGGTTCCTTCAAGATTGCCTTGTAAAAACCGATTGATAAAATTCAGAACACCAATTTCTTTAAACACGGGATTGGCAATTTCAGGTTCAGTGACTAGGCTACCGGGCTCAACCAATAATGATTGATGCGAGATATCACGTTGTAGCCCTGCGCCTGCTTGCATCAGCTGCGCGGTATCAATACAGCGACCAATTGGACTTGAGATGCTGTCTACATCGAGAGAATACGGTAGATGACCTGCTAGCCAGCGTCCCCATGATTTCGCCAGTACGCGCCCCTTTGGTGTCAGTGGTAACTGATAGCTGGCAAAACCGTTACCGTCAGAGCGTTCACGTAAAGAGTGTCTGGTAAATAAAATCAGTCGCTTATCTTCAGGCAACAAGCTAACGGAGGGAATCATACTATCAGGCAAGTGTGACGGCGCTGGCGCACTTGGTGTGTGGCTGGCAAGTTTTTCAGCGGATAGCGGCGATAGGCTGTTATTGGAGTATTTGCTCATGGTAACAAGCCTAGCAGATTTCTTAGTAGGAATGAACAAAATATAAATTCAGTTGCAATATAAGTGGCTATTATAAATAGCGCTATTCAGAAAGAGACGGTTAGCGTTAGAGCTGATATACGCTAATGTAAAATCGTATAAAGTGTTATATCTTTTAACCCAAATCGATATCGATAACTCTATCCCAAGCAAACGCTATCTCAGTGCTGCTCACTTCATTTGGATAAGCACGTGGATTGACAATTACGCGGGTATGACCAATGCGGTAATCAAAGGCTTCATGCGTATGCCCATGCACCCATAGTATTGGTGCCCACTCCTCATGCATCCATCCTGATAAATCACTAACAAAAGCCGCATTACTTGGCAGATTGGCATACTTCTCAGATACCGATAGCGGACTGATACTGTGATGACTCATTACGATGGTTTTTTTACCAAGCTCTTTGGCAGTCATCAATGCTTGCTGTAACCATTGGCGCTGTTCAGCATGGATTTGCATCGATACTTCAGGTGAAAACAACTCGTTACCTGCATAGATTTGTTTATAGTCACGCATAAAACGTCTGGCAGCAGCCATCGTATCTTCATTTGCCTCATACTGATAGTCTGTCCATAAGGTACAGCCTAATATGCGCACGTCTCCGATATCAAAATGTTGGCACTGTAGCACTCGAAGCCCTTGCTTCGATTGGGCATCATAGTTATCCCAAGTGGCTAGCTTTTTATCAAAGTGCAGCACATCCTCATTGAAGTACTCATGATTGCCTGCAACAGTAAGCAAAGGCACTTGTAAGCGCACAGCTTGCTCTTGTAGCCACGGCATACCACTATCACTATTGGCAGTGTCTCCCGCCACCAGCACCAAGTCAGCGTCTGTTTTGGGGATATGACCCATAGGATGTGATTGACGTGCATAACTGTCAATATGTAAGTCACTTAAAATCTGTAATTTCATATTATCCAATATTGTCTAATGACACCATCTGAAAAAATTAATGAGAAATGATTAGGAACAGCAGTCATACAGGTAGCATGTATGCTTCGAACTCCAAACAAGTTAGGCATTGCCAGCCCCCACCTTTGCGACTGACATAAGTATAAACCCAAGTAGTGTAGCACCTTTTTATTGACCCGCAAAAAGTAAAAAGACAGCGGTTTAGGCTGTCTTTCTTATTATTCTATGCTTCTCAATCACTAAATACTTGAATAATTAGATACCATCAAGTATCAACTGTAATTTAGCAGCAGGATCTTTTGCCTGTGTGATAGAACGGCCAATTACCAAGTAATCAGAACCATCACTTAGCGCTTGTTTCGGCGTGCAGATGCGCTTTTGATCATCCGCATTGTCTTCTGCTAAACGAATGCCAGGGGTCACTAGCTTGAAGTCTTGACCACACAATGCTTTGAGTGTCTTAGCTTCTTGCGCTGAACAAACCACACCATCAAGACCAGCTTGCTTGGTTAACTGCGCTAAGCGGCTGACTTGTGCATCCAACCCGTCGATGATGCCCGTTTGCGTCAGTGCCTGATTGTCCATAGAGGTCAATACAGTGACAGCGATCAGCAAGGTATCAAAGCCGTTATCCAACAGACGCTGTTTGGCCAATGACATTGCTTCTAAGCCCGCGCTTGCATGTACATTGACCATCCATACCCCAAGCTCAGCAGCTGCAAGTACCGCCTGTGCAGTGGTATTAGGAATATCATGAAATTTTAGGTCTAGAAAAATTTCAAATTGACGCTGATGTAACGCCTTTATAATATCAGGCCCGCAGCGAGTGAATAGCTCCTTGCCGACCTTCAATCGACATGACGCTGGATTTAACTGGTCAGCCAATGCTAATGATGCTTGCATGGTCATATTGTCCAAAGCGACAACAACTGGCGATTTGATTATATTATTCATGGTTTTGCCATATTTATATCAGAATTATTAAAGCATGACGCGGATAGACTGAGCATTACCCAGTCTTTTATAGATAAAGCTTAGCCTACTCGCAACACCTAATCTCGTTTGTGCTTAGTAAGCGTAGCGCTCTCATTAACATCAACCGCTGCAGTATCATGCACATTGGTTGCTGTTGAGCCATAGACTGCTTCTTCTACTGTTGGTGCATTTGCCTGACGATCAATGACCACATTAGCCTGTGTTAGTTGCTCTTGGAGGTTGGCATTTACCTTTTGCAAACGTGATATTTCCCACTTATTTTGCAGTACACGAAAGATAAGTAAAGCCAATAAGATACCAATAACGATACCCAGTATGAGACAAAGTATCAGTAACAACCCTAAGTTCATCGTCGGTGCTTGGGAAAATAATAGGTTTACGCCGACTTCGGTGTTATTGGCCAATACTAACCCAAGTGAATAAGCAAAGCTTAAGAATAGCAAAACAAACAATACAAAGCGCATGGGACGTATACCTCAGTTTAGAATGTCACTAACATTTTAAGAACCGTGTTTTAGAGTCTGTCCTCATTCACACTTTTTCAATCTTATGAATCAAAAGTGGCGATGAGGCAGCGATTAACCATGGGCTACCTTATCATTAACCGCTTCACGCAGAGCTTTGCCAGGCTTGAAATGTGGAATGGCCTTGGCAGGTACCGGTACGCTTTCGCCCGTTTTAGGGTTTCGACCCATACGAGCCCGGCGATGATGTAGACAAAAGCTGCCAAACCCTCGTACTTCTACTCGCCCGTCATTGGCGAGTGTATTGGTCATTAAATTCAATATTTCACGTACTGCATCATCGACCACTGTATCAGTCATATTGTCACAGTTCGCACTCAAATTACTAATAAATTCAGATTTGTTAATCGCTTGCTGCATTATTACGCTTGCCTTGTTGATTGATGGATAAGATGACAATGAGTCGAATCGCTAATTAAGCATATTGATGGCAGAAGATACTGATTAGAGTTTTTCACTAAGATCATATCACCACCTTGATTAAGTTAAGCGTTGATTCACATCTCGTTACTCAATGTTGCAAATGATAGCGGATATTACCGTAAATGGAAATAAGAGTTTGCCAGTTTCAGCAAAAACCATGCTTATTAATAGCAAATCCAAAATTTAATCATAAAAAAAAGCGACCGGAGTCGCTTTTTTTACATTACTTTTATATCAATAACTTAGCAGCTTACTGCATTTGTTCTTTGATCAAATCACCAATTGTTTTTGGCTGTGCATCAGAACCTGGAGCAGCAGTCGTGCTAGTGCTACCAAGATCTTTAATCGCTTGACGCTCTTCAGCTTCGTCTTTCGCTTTGATAGACAAGTTGATGTTGCGAGTCTTACGATCAACACTGATGATTTTCGCTTCAACGTCATCACCAACAGTTAGATGCTTAGTTGCATCTTCAACGCGGTCACGTTGGATTTCAGAGGCACGTAAGTATGCTTCAACTTCGTCAGCAAGTTCGATAGTAGCACCTTTAGCGTCTACTTCTTTTACTTTACCATTAACGATAGCACCACGGTCATTATTGACTAGGTATTCGTTGAATGGATCAGAACTTAACTGCTTAACGCCTAGACTGATACGGTTAGCTTCTGCATCTACTGACAATACCATTGCTTCAACGGTGTCACCTTTGTTGTAGTTACGGATAGCATCTTCGCCAGTTTCGTTCCAAGAGATATCTGATAAGTGAACCAGACCATCAATACCACCGTCTAAACCGATAAAGATACCGAAGTCAGTGATTGATTTGATAGTACCAGTGATTTTATCACCGCGCTCGTGTTTCTTATCAAACTCATCCCATGGATTGGCTAGAGTTTGTTTGATACCTAGGCTGATACGACGACGTTCTTCATCGATATCAAGAATCATTACTTCAACTTCATCACCCACTTGAACAACTTTAGATGGGTGGATGTTTTTGTTGGTATGATCCATTTCTGATACGTGTACTAGACCTTCAATACCTTCAGAAATCTCAGCAAAACAACCATAATCAGTTAGGTTAGTCACGCGTGCTTTAACCACACTACCTACTGGGTAAGTGCCGCCAACGTTATCCCAAGGATCAGTACCAAGTTGTTTTAGACCTAGGCTTACGCGATTGCGCTCACGGTCAAACTTCAATACTTTAACTTTTAGGTCTTGACCCACTTCAACAACTTCTGATGGGTGCTTGATACGACGCCATGCCATGTCAGTGATGTGCAATAGACCATCAATACCACCAAGGTCAACGAATGCACCATAATCAGTTAGGTTCTTAACGATACCTTCGATTTCGATACCTTCTTCAAGCTTGTTCAATAGCTCTTCGCGCTCAGCTGAGTTTTCAGCTTCCATAACTGCACGACGGCTAACCACAACGTTGTTACGTTTTTGGTCAAGTTTGATAACTTTGAATTCTAGCTCTTTGCCTTCAAGATGCGTAGTATCACGGATAGGACGTACGTCTACCAATGAACCTGGTAGGAACGCGCGTACTGAACCGATATCAACGGTAAAGCCACCTTTAACTTTGCTTGAGATAATACCTTTTACGATTTCATCATTATCAGCGATTTTTTCAAGGAAGTTCCAAGTTTCAACACGTTTGGCTTTTTCACGTGACAGTAAGGTTTGACCCATACCGTTATCAACCGCTTCAACCACGACATCAACGCTATCGCCAACTTCAACTTCAAGTTCGCCTTCTTCGCTTAAAAACTCTTCACGAGCGACGATACCTTCAGATTTCAGACCAGTATCTACTGTAATCCAGTCGTTATCAATGGCAACAACAGTACCGTTAATAACCGAGCCACGCTCGATATCTAGGCCTGTTTCTTCGATGCTCGCTTCAAATAGTTCAGCAAATGATTCCATTATGTCTACCTTTGTATAGCCGTATCCTGTCCAGCACAGTACGGATCAAATTTATGATTACATAAAACGAGAATACTGGTTTTATATCTTATACAATCATATAAAAAAACGTTTGTTGGTAATAAGCTCGCTATTAATCAAACTCATTATTAATAAAACTTATTAGCAACAACTGTCTTACATAAAAAAATGATATCTTTTTAACTACCGCTTACTTTGATTACTATAATTTTATACTATATTCAATCATTGTAGTGAAGTTTTTGGTTCTTAATATGTTGTTTTTATTAACTATTAAAGAAGATACCTTTATCTTGGCAATATCTCTTAACTTGCTCATAGACCGTATTAGCGTCTAAAGATGAGCTATCGAGCAACAGTGCATCTTCTGCAGGTTTCGATGGCGCAGTCGTACGATTCTCATCACGATCGTCACGAGCTTTAATCGTTGCTAAAATAGCATCGAAATCTGCCGTTTGCCCTGCATTTAATAACTGTGCCACACGTCGCTCTGCACGTGCTTCAGCACTTGCTGTCAGATAGACCTTAACATCGGCATCTGGGAAAACTACCGTGCCCATATCACGTCCATCAGCGACCAGTCCTGAGCGAGTTGCCATATCTTGTTGCAATTTGAGTAATGCTTGGCGAACTTTTGGAAATACCGCTATCTGCGAGGCATAACCACCAACGGTTTCGTTTCGCACTTGCTCACCGACTGCATCACCATTGACGATAATATCGACTCGACCAGATTCATTGTTTGGTACAAATTCGATATTTAAGCGTTGGGTTAGTTCCAACACAGCCATTTCGTCAATATCTTGACTGCCATCTGCAGCAATCAATCCAGCTTCAAATGCTTTAAGCCCTACGATACGATATAAAGCCCCTGAATCAAGCAGTTGATAATCCAATGCTTGTGCTAAACGCCATGTAACCGTCCCTTTACCTGCGCCACTTGGTCCATCGATACAAATGACAGGATAGCGCTTCACTTGATTCTGAGCTTGACCATTACCTTCACTAGCAAGTGACGCGTTATCAGGTGTAGAAACAGTCATAATACTCACTCAATAGTAGACGCTACTTGTAGACCAGTAACAGAACGATATTTACTTATTAATCAAATGCTTGGCAGCTACTTACGCATTTCGGCATCAAATAGGGCGATATTATAGCAAGAAAAGAGCACTATCACTAGCACCAAGACCGATAACTTGTCGAATGTCTATTTTATTTGTTACTGATGATGTAGTCGCTGAGCTTGTTCTTCTTCGCAGCTTTTCGACGCTCACGGAAAAACAACTTGAGCATTTGACCACTATGCTCGCTACACAAGCCCTTATGTACTTCAATAGTATGATTATAAAAAGGCTGCATCGGCAAATTCATTTGACTACCAACCATACCAGCCCGCGGTTCGCTTGCTGCATAGACCAGCCTATCAACCCGTGCATGAATCAACGCACCAATACACATCGTACATGGCTCTAGAGTTACGTATAAAGTGGTCTGTAATGGCAGGCGATAGTTGTTTAAACGCGAGCAGGCATCTCTTAACGCGACTATCTCAGCATGCGCTGTCGCATCATGACGACCTATTGGCTCATTAAACCCCTGCCCGACAATCTGCTGATTATGTACCAATATAGCGCCTACAGGCACTTCTCCACGCTCAGCACCTTGTTTAGCAAGTCTAAGTGCTTGGTTCATCCAGCTGACATCTTCAAGGGTCCAAAAGTCATGAGCACTTAAAGTATAAGCACCAAAATAGTATGGTTGTAGAGGTCGGCTTATCATTATTGACATCTACTGTGGCAGTTGCCAGTCAATTGGCGTTTGACCATACTGTGCCAGATAGTCATTGGTCTTAGAGAACGGTTTTGAACCAAAAAACCCACCACGATTGGCAGCCAGTGGTGACGGATGAACCGCTGTCAAAATCAAATGCTTATCAGTATTAATATATTTGCCCTTTTTCTGTGCTTTACTACCCCACAATATAAATACCGTACGCTCTGTTTGTTCATTGACCACATCAATGACCGCATCGGTAAACTGCTCCCAGCCTTTATTTTGATGGCTGTTTGGCTCGCCCTCTCTCACCGTTAATGAACTATTTAAGAGTAACACCCCTTGCTGCGCCCAATAAGTCAGGTCGCCATGTTTTGACGGCGCGATACCTATGTCACTTGCCATCTCTTTCAATAAGTTGTTGAGTGATGGCGGCTTTGGAATGGCTTTGGGCACTGAAAATGATAAGCCCATCGCTTGCCCCGGTCCATGATAAGGGTCTTGACCTAGTATTACGACTTTAACTTGTGATAAAGGCGTCAAGTTCAACGCATTAAATATCAAAGGGGCTGGTGGATAGATACTATCGTCTGATTGATAAGCTTCCTTCAAAAAAGCTCGTAGACTATCCATATTATCAGAGGTTAATTCTTCTGATAGTGCCATTTTCCAATCTTCTGGTAAGCGAACCTTGTCTAAGATTGCTTGTTTTTGCGCTGCTGTTTTTGGCGCTTGCTCATCGAACAGTTCCATAATATGTCCTTTTTTATTTATTATAGGGCAGTGAAGCGTTAAAGTGACCTTATGATGAATTATAGCAACAAAAAAACGGCTACCGCAGTAACCGTTTTTATTATATTAGCAATATAAACTTAGCTTGCTAATGACTCAGAGTCTGGATGCGGCGCATGAGTTTCGACAACTGTCAAAACAATACGACTGTCTGATGAGCCTTTATCAGAGGCTTTATCATTGTATTTATCGAGCTTAACAGAGTCACCTTCTTCATTATTGGTATCTTCAGGCTCCAATGTCAGGTGTACTACCCCACCATTGACCAAGTCACCGAACAAAATCATACTTGCGAGTGGCTTTTTAATCTCGTCTTGAATCAGACGCTGCATAGGACGCGCACCCATTAAGCGGTCATAGCCCTTATCAGCCAGATAGTCGCGTACTTCATCATCAATCTCAAGTGTCACTTGCTTGTCATCAAGTTGCACTTGTAGCTCAACCAAGAACTTATCGACTACCGACACCACCACAGAAGTATCCAATGGATTGAACTGAATAATCGCATCCAAACGGTTGCGGAATTCTGGTGTAAAGACGCGTTTGAGCGATTCAGTGTTATCACGGCTATGGTCTTGCTGCGTAAAGCCCATGGATGAGCGACTGATACTATCAGCACCGACGTTAGTAGTCATAATGACAATGACTTGCTTAAAGATAGCGACACGGCCATTATTATCTGTCAAAGTACCATGATCCATGACTTGCAGCAGCAAGTTGAATACATCAGGGTGCGCTTTTTCTATTTCATCTAGCAACAATACACAGTGGGGATGCTGATTAATTTTCTCTGTAAGCAAACCACCTTGATCGTAACCGACATAGCCTGGAGGCGCACCTATTAGACGTGAGGCTGTATGCGCTTCCATATACTCTGACATGTCAAAGCGTACCAACTCAACGCCTAACAAGTTGGCCAATTGACGTGATACTTCTGTTTTACCGACACCCGTTGGGCCTGCAAACATAAATGAACCAATTGGCTTGTCTGGTGCTTTTAAACCGGCACGAGACAATTTAATCGCATCGGCTAGGGTCGCAATAGCTTCGTCCTGACCAAAGACCAAATGTTTAAGGTCGCGATCTAGATGCTCAAGAATACTCTTATCATCACTGGATACGGATTTGGGCGGAATGCGCGCTAGCTTAGCGATGATGGCTTCAATATCTGCCACATCAATTTTCATCGGTGCTTTTTTCACCTTAGCAGCCTTTTTATCAGACGCTTTAGCGCGATCATTGGCTTTAGCCGTATCCGCTTCATCTTTCATCTCATTATCTTGACCATGAGCAGCGCTATCGCCATTGATATCACTTTCTAGACCTTCGACATCCGCATCAATCTGAGCATCAAAGTCTTGCTCTAAATCAGCAATAAAGCTTTCTTCTGCATCGATGTCATCCGCATCAGGAATAACGCCCAGACGCTTATAAGCACCTGCTTCATCGATTACGTCTATCGCTTTGTCTGGCAAGAAACGCTCATGAATATGTTTGGCTGATAACTGTACAGCCGTGACCAATGCCTCATCAGTGTACTCAACATTATGAAACTCTTCATAGCGTGGTTTAAGACCACGTAGAATATCAATCGTATCATCAACACTTGGTTCTTTTACATCGATCTTTTGGAAACGACGTGACAAGGCATGGTCCTTCTCAAATACCTGACGGTACTCGGTAAAGGTGGTAGAGCCTATACAACGTAGCTCACCGTTGGCAAGTGCTGGCTTAATTAAGTTTGAGACATCCATATTGCTACTCATTGACGACCCTGCGCCAATAATCATATGAATCTCATCAATGAATAAAATAGCATTGGGCTTTTTCTTCAATGCATCAAGTAGCGACTTCATGCGTTTTTCGAAATCGCCACGATACTTTGTACCCGCGATTAATGCACCAATATCAAGGCTATAAATCACACAGCCATTAAGTGGCTTCGGTGCTTTATCATTGATAATTAACCATGCCAAACCTTCAGCAATAGAGGTTTTACCAACGCCTGGCTCACCAACCAATAATGGATTGTTTTTGCGGCGACGACACAATACTTGCGCCGCACGCTCAATCTCAGAGGCACGCCCGATTAATGGATCCGTTTTACCTTCAGCAGCACGCTGGTTTAGGTTAGTTGCAAATTCAACCAATGGATCTTTACTTGTCTTTTCTGAGGCACTACGGCGCTCACCAGTCATTGAAGCACGTGGTTCAGATGGCTCGTCCTTATCTTGACCATGTGACAAATACTGAGTCAGCTCAAGACGGCTGATACCTTGTTTCTTGAGCAAATATACCGCATAAGTATCATGCTCTGAAAACATAGATACTAAAATATCGGAGCCTTCTACAAGGCGACCACCACCGATAGACTGCACATGAAAAATAGCACGTTGCAAAATACGGTCAAAGCTTTGGGTTGGCTGCGGCGATTGCTCTGTATCTGCATCTACCGTTGGCGTGTGCTTATTGATATAAGCTTCTAGCTCGGTACGCAGCGTTGAGACATTGGCATTACAGGCAGTCAGGGTATTGGCAGCGTGAGTGTTTTCTAATAATGCCAATAACAAGTGTTCAACAGTGAGATACTCATGCGATTTTTGACGCGCGAGTGTCATTGCTAAACGCAAAGAAACTTCAAGATGACGACTTAACATAACAGCTTCCTACGGTTATACCTATCTTTATAATTGATAGCTTTATGAATGAGTTAGTAAGTAAATCAGGGCGACAGATGGATTGTTCAAGGGCAATAATCGTATTATTAATGAGCGTAAATAAATGACATTAACCATCCTTTAATCTAAGGACTGCATAACCTATCTATCATCGAGTAAGTGATTTTATAATTCATATTCGCTTTTCTTTATCTCAACACGATACTTAAGCATAGTCAATCTATTAACACAGACTAAAATGTATCGAAGCATATTATGCAATGAGATCCATAGACATAATATGAGCTATGTAATTTGAAAATATCAGTAGATAAAAAATTGAGTAATAAAAAATGAGGGTATAAACAAGAGTTTGATAAAGGTTTTTGAGTGCTGAGTTAACAATACCCAACAAGTAACGTTCAACGAATACAATATGCCTCAATAACCAAAAATAGTTAGTGAACTATTCTATTTGCAAACTTAGTCAATGTAATAAATGAAGAGAAAGTACCAGTGGTTATTTAAAGGGTATTATTTAATGGTGTGAATTAATATATAGGGTTATCTTAGAGAGAAATCAAGGCTATGGTCGATACGAGGTAAAATGAACACAGGAAGTGACTGATAGAGACATGCAAAACAAAAAGCTCTTACTAATCTCACTATGATAGTGAACTTAATAAGAGCTAATAAAGAGGTAAAGTAAAAGCAGGATTAAGAAAGGACAATACTCCTACTCACCTTGATGTGGCTCGATTTGGGTCAATAATGGATAGCCTTCACGATGTGCTAAGCTGTTTACCTTTTTGGCTTTGGTTTCAGCAATATCTTTGGGATAAATGCCAGCAATGCCTTTGCTGCTATTATGAATCGTCAACATAATTTCAACTGCGGAATCCATACTGTGACGGAATTCTGACTGTAAAACATAAACAACGAATTCCATTGGAGTATAGTTGTCGTTGTACATCACCACCGCATACATAGGCGGTTTCGCCACTTCGGGCTCAGCCACCAGCACGTCTGCTTCTGGTGTAGTTTCTCCATCCGTGTCACCATCTTGTGCACGGTGAGCAGGCATGTTTGGAAAGTGCCAATCAGAAACGCTTGGCATAGCTTGTAATATCATTTGTTTCATAATAATCAAAATATAATTATAAGGTAAGTTCGGATTAACGGAGGCGATAGAATACGTGGAATATATGTTCCTAAGCTCTATATTCTTAGAGCCTATATTTTAAGCACTATAAGAAAAAGGCAGTTAATTAGGCACATTACAAAGAATACTATTAAAAAGCACACCTTATAAAACCATCATTATGCTTTACGATATATGGTTATTCATCAACAGCTTAACAACTAATGGTATATTAGGGTTCGATTGGGCTTTCATCAACGTCTGGTAAGTCCAAAAGTGATAATGGCATATTATCCACTCTATCACCGAGTTTCCAATCGTACAGCTGCTCTATTTCCTGACCACCCGCTTGTAAGCTCAACTTGGCTTGTAGCGGTTTAAAGCCTGACGGCATCATAAAGCGACCACGGATACGAACGATGCCTTCGATAGTATAGCTCGCAGGGTCTAACGGTACTTCTACAAAGTCATCATCATTCAGCAATGTCAGAGTCGGTCTTAATCGTTTTGCTTTGCCGTCAGCGCTCAGCATGCCAATATCAAAACCATACTCAAAAGCATTCTCAGGCAGTGGTTCGATTTTCGCACCCAATATCTGTAATGGCATACCACCTTTGTCAGTAATGACATCGGCATATAATTCGTTAAGCTGTGAGACCTGTCTGTTTTCGACCGTCAATTCTTGTTGGTTATCACGTAATTCAGTCAAATTAGCCAAGCTAATCGCAAGCTCCTGCTTCGCAGTCGCCGCTTGGTTGGTCGCTATTTTATTGCTAAGGCGCAAGTCCTCAAGCTCTTTACTTGCTTCACTACTATTGATAATGGCCTGCTTAGCTTCATTTTGCATGGAATGAAATCCACGCTGATACCCAAGCTTATGACCAAACACCAATCCAACGATAGCAGTCACTAATATCGCCATCACAAACAGTGCCAATACGAGTGTGGAAGCGCCTTGCTGATGGCTGGCAATGTTATTTGAAAGACCCACACTACTTTTAGGAGAATGCGTTCTACGCTCCATATGATATGGAACAGAGGCTTGGCACGATAGACGTGCTGGCTGTGAGCAAAGGCGTAGTACGATCTTAACACGCATTTAGACAGTATCTCTTAACAGTAAGGGCAGGTTATTATAGCGGAATTTATAATCAATACCTAGCACCATAAATATGAATGAATTGATAATTAATAAACTTCTGTTAGGGAACAATGGGCGCAAAATTCAATCCCATCGATTCATCAAACCCAAACATAACATTCATATTCTGTACCGCTTGTCCTGCGGCCCCTTTCACCAAGTTATCTTGTACCACAATAACCGTCAACTCGGCTCGTTCATTGTCCTGATGTACCGCAATACGTAAACGATTGCTGGCACGAACACTGCGCGTATCTGGGTAAATACCTTTTGGCATCACATCAATAAACAGCTCTGATGCATATGCATTTTCAAAGGCTTTCTGCCAATCGATAGCGGCACCCGCATCAGTCAGCTCCATATGAATCGAGCTCAACATGCCACGTATCATCGGCACTAAATGCGGTAAAAAACGAATACGGTGCGTGAACTGGCTGTCCAATAATTGGGCAACGCCCTGTTCGATTTCTGGCAGATGACGATGACCTTCAACGCTATAGGCTTTAAAGTTGTCTGTCGTTTCTGCATAGTTCAGTGCAAGCTTAGCTTGACGCCCAGCGCCAGAAACGCCAGATTTGGCATCAATGACAATACGAGATTCAATCAGTCTTTCGTCTTGTTTATTTTGCGTCTCAATAATCGGTTTCAGACCTAAAATCGCCGTGGTCGGATAACAACCAGGGTTGCCCACGACCGATGCTTGGGCGAGCTTCTCACGATTAACTTCAGGCAATCCATATACGGCTGTCTTTAGCAGCTCAGGGCACGCATGCGGCTGTTGGTACCAATGCTCAAAGTCCGTCAATGACTGCAAACGAAAATCAGCAGCCAAGTCAATGACCTTGACACCTGCTTGAGTAAGCGCTTCGGTTTGCTTCATCGCAACACCATGTGGTGTGGCAAAAAACACCACATCACATTTTTGTAAGGTTGCAAGCGTATCGTCACCTAAGTCACTAAAGACGATGTCCGAAATACCACGTAAGCTTGGGAATATCTCATCAGCTCGCGTACCAGCCTCGCTACGCGATGTAAGCAAATCGATAGATACTTCAGGATGTGCGGATAATAAGCGGATTAGCTCGACACCCGTATAACCTGTACCGCCGACAATAGCTGCTGAAATCATAAGATATCCTTTTCTTGCTTATACTTAATAAATATTAGACCGTCGTAACCTTTATCTTTAGGCATTTAGCTTTATGGATAAGTGCTACAACGTCTAATTTTGGTCATGTTAAAAACTTAGCGATTTAAAACGTTAGCATTGTTACATCTTAAAATTTTTTAAATTTAAGATATTTTAAATCTTGTAATCATGCACAGCATCAATAAACACTTTGGCATTGTCAGGATTCACCCATTGTGTGATGCCATGGCCTAAGTTTGCCACGTATCCTGTCTTTTCACCACCAGCATAAGCACTATCAAGCATGAAATTGACTTCAGCGCGAATTGTTTCAGGTGAACCGTATAAAGTTGCTGGATCCAAGTTACCTTGAATGGCTTTGCTACTTTGTAGTTTTTTATGGTGTTTGGTCAACTGGCGCTGGCTTTCACTCAATACCTGACGCGCACGATCCAATGGCATCGTCCAATCTAAACCTAAGGCATCCGCTTCGCTATCTGCCTGGATATCCAGCCACAAACCACCGCCTTTGGTAAATAGCACCACTGGTATGTGTGGATGGCGTACTTTTAGCTCAGCGACAATACGCTTATTATAAGTATGTGAGAAATCAATAAACTGACGATGGCCAAGCGCCCCACCCCAACTATCAAATATCTGTAGGATTTGCGCGCCAGCGACAACTTGCGCATCTAAATAATCAATGACAGAGGTTGCTAGCTTGTCTAACAACTCATGTAAAAATGCAGGATTGCTATATAAGAAACCCTTGGTATAGCGGTAATCTTTTGAGCCACCGCCTTCAATCATATAAGTCGCTAGCGTCCATGGACTACCAGAAAAACCAAATAATGGCACCTGACCATTTAACGCTTTACGAATGCTAGTGACTGCACGCATCACATAATCAAGAGAATCATTCACATCGAGTACTGGCAATCTATCTAAGTCTGCCTGCTCACGAATAGGATGTTTAAATTTAGGACCTTCACCAGTTTCAAAGTATAAACCCAAGCCCATAGCGTCAGGAATGGTCAAGATATCACTGAATAAAATAGCCGCATCTAGGTCATAACGACGCAGTGGCTGCAATGTCACCTCAGTTGCGCGGTCAGTATCTCTACATAGGCTCATAAAGTCGCCCGCTTCCGCACGAGTGGCTTTATATTCTGGTAAATAACGGCCTGCTTGACGCATCATCCAAACTGGCGTGGTATCAATTGGCTCAAAGCGTAATGCACGTAGTAATCTATCGTTTTTTAAAGGCGCAAATTCTTGCTGAATCGAGTTACTATTGTCTGAAGCACTCATGTACAAATCTCCAAAACAACACAGCATTCATATTTATCAATGAATACTGTGCTGGATAAAATAAGTTGAATAAAAGAATAATAAACGCTTATAACGCATAGATAGCGACATTCAACGCTAAAACTCACGACATCAAAAATCGATATCGACTTTCAATGTTGAATGCCATTTACTATTAAGCTTTGAAAAAACTATTAAATGAAAATGAATACGCTATACCGTTAATGCCAGATTATCACGGTGTACCATGACTACGCGCTCTTCATTACTACCAAGGATTCTATCAAATTGCTCAGTACGTTCACGAGCCACACGGCAGGCGTCACGAGATGAGAAGTTGACCTGACCAACCGCAATACGCTCGCCTGTATCTTGATGGACAATCTCAACGACATCGCCTTCATCAAAGTCCCCACGTACCTCTGCTACGCCAACTGGTAACAAGCTCTTATGATGTTCAACGACAGCTTTTGCAGCACCCGCATCCACAATCAACGTGCCTGACATACGTAAATGCGCAGCGAGCCACTGTTTGCGAGCAATGATTTTATCTTGATCATTGGTCGTCAATAACGTACCAACAGCTTCACCAGATACCACGCGAGTAATAACGTCATCGATAGCACCACTGACGATTACTGTCGGGCAACCCCCCATGGCAGCTAGGCGACCGGCTCGAATCTTGGTTAGCATACCACCACGTCCAAGCTTACCACCATCGCCTGCGATATCGAACAAATAATCAGCCATAGCACGCTCTTGACGAATCATTTTAGCATCGGGATTATCACGCGGATTGTCCGTGAATACGCCATCTTGATCCGTTAAGATAATGTATAGATCTGCATTGACCATCGCTGCTGCCATGGCACCTAGCGTGTCATTATCACCGAATTTAATCTCATCAATGGTAATCGTGTCATTCTCATTGATGACAGGTAACACATTCCACTCTAGTAATTGTGTCAATGCACCCGTGGTATTGAGGTAACGGCTACGGTTAGACAAATCATCATGAGTAAGTAGTAGCTGAGAGCTTTGAATACCATGTTGAATCAATGCTGACCACCAGGTTTCAATCAAACCCATCTGGCCGATAGAAGCACAAGCTTGCAGCGCTGCTAGCTTTTTGGGACGCTCTTCTAAGTTCATGCGCACGACGCCTTCAGCGACTGCGCCTGATGATACTAGCAGCACCTCAACGCCTTGCTTATGCAACTTGGCAATCTGCTTGGCCCATTCGTAAATGGCAGTTCGATCTAGCCCTCGACCGTTATTGGTTAATAACGATGAGCCAATCTTGACAATAACGCGCTGAATATCAAAGTTGCGAGTTTGCTTAACAAACCTTGCTTCTTCGGTCGTGTTTTCTATGTCACCTGCCATATAAACTCCTGTGTCTTGTATAGATTAATTACGGGGATTGCTCTAAGAAATTCAAGTATATCAGTTTAAACCTCATAGCTTAAGGCACATAAACGACTTCAACGCCATCTTCGTCGTCATCATCTAAATCAGTATCGTCATTTAAGTCTATCCCTTCGCGTGCGGCTTTGCGAGCTGCGCGATAGGCTTCACGTTGAGCTTCAGTGTTAAGGCGTACTTCTGCTTCTAAGCGCTCAAAACGCTCTTTTTGAGCTTCTGCGAAGATAGGATCTTCAAGCTCACGCTCACGCTCACGCTCAATCTCATTCATTAAATGATATTTGATGGCATCGACGCCTTCGCCTGTGAGGGTGGCGGTACGAAAGACAATACCTGTCCAGCCGAGTTCTGCGACAATATGGGTGCATAGCTCGTTTAGGTCTTCATCAGCGACCTGATCGATTTTGTTTAATACCAAAATCTGTGGCAAATTAGCCAATTCAGGAGAAAAACGCTCAAGCTCATTTAAAATGACGCGGGCGTTTTCGACTGGGTCACTACCGTCGATCGGCTTAACATCGACCAAGTGTAGCAGACGACGAGTCCGAGCAACATGTTTTAAAAAGCGAATACCAAGACCTGCACCTTCTGATGCGCCTTCAATCAAACCAGGGATATCTGCCATGACAAACGAGCGGTGACGGCCGATATCAACCACGCCTAAGTTCGGTACTAATGTGGTAAACGGATAGTCAGCAACTTTTGGTCTAGCAGCAGAAACTTGGCGGATAAAAGTAGATTTACCGGCGTTAGGCAAACCAACCAAACCAACATCAGCCACTACTTTTAGCTCAAACTTAAGAACTTTTAGCTCACCTTCAAAACCAGACGTCGCTTTACGCGGTGCTTGGTTGGTCGAGCTTTTAAAGTGAGTATTACCCAAACCACCATCACCGCCTTTGGCAATCAGCAAAGTCTGACCAATCTCAATCAAGTCACCCAACACTTCATCTGTTTCGGTATCAACTATCGTAGTACCAATAGGCACTGGCAAAAACAGATCATCAGAGCCCTTACCTGAACAGTTTCTACTATGACCATTCTCCGCTCGCATGGCGTCATAGCGGCGCGTATAGCGATAGTCAACTAGGGTGTTGGTGTTGTCCTCTGCAATGACATAGACGTCACCACCTTTACCACCATCACCACCATCAGGACCACCACGTGGGACATATTTCTCTCGGCGAAAACTGGCGATTCCGTTACCACCGTCACCTGCTTTTACCGTTACGACGGCTTCATCAATAAATCGCATTTTACATTCCTTAATTTACAATCCAGTTTATAAACTGGCTACAGCCCACGGCCGTATTATAGGTTTTTGCTATGTTGTTCTGACACAATAAATACATCAAGCCTTATGTTTGCGCTTAGCATTCATTATGACAATAACACCCGATAACCAATCGGACTATCGGGTGTTGAAGTATTATATTTCAGTATATGGCTCTAAGTATAGCTTAGGTTTTATGCTGGAATTTGCGTATAGCTAATACCGGCCATTTGCGTTGCTAAGCGTAATACTTGCGTGCTGTAGCCCACTTCGTTGTCATACCAGATATAAACGATGGCATGATTATCCGTTAGAATAGTTGCTTGTGCATCAACGATACCAACGTGAGTTGTACCAACAAAGTCAGTTGAAACCGCTTCGGTAGAGTCTGTATAAGCGATTTGTGACTGCCAAGTGCTACTATTAGAAACCTTGCGCATAAACTCATTTAACGCATCAGCACTGGCTGGCGCTGTTTTAAGGTTCAAGTTCAAGATTGCTAGGCTGACGTTTGGCGTTGGCACACGGATAGCATTACCCGTCAGCTTACCACTCAATTCTGGTAGCGCTTTACCAACTGCCTTTGCTGCACCAGTACTAGTGATAACCATGTTAAGTACGGCACTACGTCCACGGCGATCAGCTTTATGATAGTTATCAATTAAGTTCTGGTCATTGGTGAATGAGTGAATCGTCTCAACGTGACCGTTTTCGATGCCATATTCATCATTCAATACTTTTAACGTTGGCGTAATAGCATTGGTAGTACAGCTAGCGGCACTAACGATAGTATCTTCACCAACTGTGTCGTTATTCACACCATAGACGACGTTTTTGATATCACCGCCAGCTGGTGCTGTTAACAATACTTTTTTCACGCCAGTAGATTGTAAGTGCTTACCAAGACCCGCTTCGTCTTTCCAAATACCTGTGTTATCAACCACTAGAGCATCATTGATACCATAAGCGGTATAGTCGATATCGCTTGGGTCATTGGCGTAAATCACTTGTACAAAGCGGCCATTAATAATCAAACCGTTGTTTTCATCGTCAACAATCACACCGCCAGCAAAACTACCATGAATAGAGTCACGCTCTAACAATGAGGCACGCTTGGCTAAGTCACCAGCTGCTGCAGGACGTACTACGATGGCTTTTAACTGTAGACCCTTTACGCTTGACGCTTGCGATAACAACAGACGCGTTAAAATACGACCGATACGACCAAAACCATATAGCACAACATCTGTTGCGCCATTCATCGCATTTTTGTCATTATTAATAGATTGCAAAGAAGCTTGTATGTCGCTGTCATTGGCAATCAATTGACCCACATCAATACGGGCCGTTTGAATGTCTTTGCTATCTGCAAGTGCTTTGACCATAGCCAAAGTATCAGCGATATCGATAGACTTAGCACCTTGGTCACGCAATGCAACTTTTTGATGCAATGCTAGTATTTGACCAACGGAGGTAGTGTCTAGGGTTTCACCGAACAAGGTAACTTGCACGTCTTGCTCATTGTAGAGCTTGTTTAATAACCCCATCAGCTCAATAGCTTGTTGCTCTTGGTTATTATAGTTGCTCAAATGGTCTTGATGTAATTGGCGTAAGGTATCAGCGTTGCTCACGAGAAACATCCTTATGGTCAGTAATGTATGATCAGTAGAAGGTAAAGAAATACAGATAGAGAGGAATATGTTCTCTAAATATCGACGTTTACAGGATAACCGAAATCTTTCTATTTCGATTATTCGCAGTAGCGTATTTAGATGGGGTAGATTTTAGACTAAAACGCCTTATTTTGCCAGTGATAACCGATATGCTATGCGTTATATGGTATTTTATTCAGCTATAGCCGTCTTTATAAAAATAAAGGCAGCACAATAAGCCACCTTCATTTTTTGTCTCAAAAAACCTATACATGATTATGTTGCTATTTGCCTATAAAGTCAGCTAAGTCATTGAACAAAATAAAGCCATGACTATCACTGTTATGAGACCAAATATTTAGAAATCAAGCGTATGGCATTAAGCTTACGGAACCAAGCTAACGGTTTGATTGGTTTGCGGCGTCAGCTTAAACTCTTTTAAATCATAGCCTTGTTGCTGAGCAATCTGACGATACTTTGCATACGTTTCTTGACTGACGTTGGGTGAACGAGCCAACAGCCATAGATAATCTTTGTCAGGGGTGCCGACCAATGCTGTCTTATAATCAGCATCGCGCGCCAATACCCAGTAATCTGCACGACCAACAGGTAACCAACGAATCCAAGACGGTAAAAATGTCACTTTTAACTTGCTACCTGTATCATCCACAGGCTTGGCCAAGCCATCAGCGACAATATCAGCACCATCCTTATCTGCACATTTATTGGTAACGATGATACCTGAGCCGTCAGTCTTTTCAGTATAAGTAGCAGTGACATCACTGGCACAATTACGCTGAAAATACATCGGCAAGCGCCCTATCTCATACCAAGTACCTGCATACTTTTTGAGATCCACACTATCGACTGTCGTTGGCGTATTTGCCGACTTATTATGAATAATAGCACTTGGTTTAACGGACAATGTCTCTGTCGTGGTTTTGTCCGTTGTGGCATTAGCCGCAGTATTCACCGGCGGCGTGGCTGCATAAGCTGAAAACGCTGCTAAGGGTATGATGATTGCTAAAGCGATACCTGTGTGCTTAATCAGTCCATTCATAAATATGCGCTCCGGTATCTCGTTGTAGGTATCAGTAGTCATAGGTGCTGACGTCGTTGAATCCAAGCTGAGGTTTCTACTTTTAGTATCTATTAAAGTATCAACCTCACTCTCTGATGAGCTCGTCGCTGTAGGCTGTTCAACACTCAGATTTTCTGAGTGTTGTGGATGATAGCCATTAACGATATTGAAGTCTTCAGTGTCGCTGTGCTTTGGCTCATCATTTTCTACATCATAGCTGTCAATCATAGCAGACTCATATGCCTTTATCAGGCTCTTGTCGGCGCTTTTATATCCAAAATAGCTGTCTTGCGAAGACGTATCCTTTGCCAAATGGTTCGAGTAATCGTCGTTCAAGATATCGTAACAGTAACTGTCATCGTTACTAGCATAACCTGCCTGCCCAACATTATCATTATTCAGATAATGGCTGCTCGACTGGTTAGTCTGCTGAGATTGAGAACCAGATTCCTGTAAATCAGACCATTCTGATTGAGGTAACTTGTTGGTTTTCATAGGTATACCATATTAGTAATAGTGGTTTTAATTAATAAATCTGTTCATTAATTTTGACCGTTAAAGGTCTTTGTACACATCTTCATTTGACTCTAATTTCTTGAAAATAACACTTAATTAAAACTCATTATAAGTAATATTAAGGATAATAACTAAGCGTCAAAATTAAATCTTATGGGAAATGCTCAGAAGTGCTTTGACAAGCAATACGCCTGCGTAATCTAGAATAAGCACTCTGTAATCAGGTAGTCTATACTAATGGCAGCGGCGCTATTAAAACAGTGTCGCAATGTAGGGAAACGCAACGGTTTGTAAGTAATTCTGTGTTTATATTATAGAATAAACACATAGTTACTCACTGGCTAAATATCTTCAAAATCAGGCATTTGTATCGACGTTGATTAACTGCTGACAACGCTGACATAACGTGAGCTAGCACCCGTTTAAGGATATGATCGTTATGATTTCATTGGTTACAAGAACTGACGAATACCAGCAACGCTGATACCACCATACTGTAAGGCGTGGTCAATCATATTAGGTGATAAGCCGCCCAAACCGATGACAGGCATGTCTGCCAATTGTGCTAGTGCAGACCAGTTTTTCCAACCAAGTGGCACAGTGTCAGGATGAGTTTGAGTGGTGAGTACTGGCGAGATAAAAACACCAATAACTGGTGGCAAATTTTGCTGTAAGCGCGCACTGGCCAGCTGATTGGCAGCTTGAATACTCGCAGTGTCATGGCAACTGATGATGAGTGGTTGATTGCTTGATAGAATACCGTTTAATAAGATATCACTCTGTGACGTATGGGCAACGCTTACGCTTAGGTTTGCTTTGATACTCTTAGTCCATTGCATCAAATCGCTTTGTGTTAAATGATGAGCCACCACGTGGTCATTAGTAATGCTGTCTTGAGCTGCCATCGGCTCTTCATCTACAAGAGATTTGCTCATAGCACCCCTATCATCATATGGCAATATCGCCCGAATGTCTGGTCGCGCAGCGAGTAACTTGGCTGCTAGACTCTGCGAGTCCCTTAAGGTGACATCTTTTACTCGAATATATACCCAAGCGGCAGTGGTTAGCTTTTCTTGATGAAATTCAAGCCATGCTACGGCTGACTCAGAACAATCATTAAAATACGCTAAGGGATAAGTAATCGTTATCTTAGCGGGTACTCTAAGCCATTCTAAAATCGTCTTATTGGCAGCCGGTAGAGGATATCTCTCTGCCAATAGCTCAGACAGTGGCACCCATGTTAGCACCTGTCCTTCTAATCCGTACTGGCAGTCCTTGTATTGTGTAAACTGCTCGTCAGTCAATTCGCTTTTATAAACCTGCAAGCTGACCTGCTTATCCCCGTAGTTATGATGCAAACGCCCAAGCTTAACAATGATATTGTCTTGAATATCGATACCAGTCTCTTCAGCGACCTCTCTAATTAACGCCTGCTTTGCGGTCTCGCTAGCTTCTATCTTGCCACCTACAAATTCGTAGCGATTGCCTTGATGTTGGGCGGCACTGCGAAATCCAAGTAAATACCAATCCTGATAATGGATAACCGCAACGGCAACGTTTACCGTCATTGCTGTACCCGTTACTGTGTTGACCCTGTTAGTTGCTGACTGAGTGTTTACTGAACTTGGCATAGATGTCCTTTATCACTATTTTTCATGGCTGTTTTTTACAGATTTTATTACTGCTGTCGCTGTCACTATTGCTAGTTTCATCATCATGCTCATTAACAGTGCTATAAGCAAAAAATATTTAAAATCAGAGTAAATAGCTGATTAATAATAGTATTTTTATAATACCCCACTGCAAGAGCAGTGCTGACAAATCAGGCAGCACAGTAGATTTAGATAAGTTTACATAAAGTCTGCATTTTATTTTATCAATTGGCTTGCAAAATCACCAAATCTAAATGATAATTATTATCGTTAAAGGTGTTTTTCTATTACTACTTATTGTTTTATCAAAAGGAATTTACTATGAGCATGGTCATCTCTCGTTATTTAAACTGCCGCGAAAATCGTCTGCCTACCTTACAATCCCAGCATCTTTTTGCTTTGACCAAAGAGGTGCGTATCGAGCATGAAGGTGAAGAGTATCGACTACGCTTGACCCGTAATAATCGCTTAATTCTAACGAAATAGAGTGACAAGCACTCAGTATTGAATGGTTGATTTAACGACTGACTATTATAAAAAAACGCCTTATCAAAAGGCGTTTTTTTGGCTGACAATTATAAAGTATGGTTATTAAATACCTTCACTCACCTAATGCATTGATATGCTGGCGATACACACTCAATATGCAGCAGATGATACTTAGCATATGAGCGCTGACGTTTAGAACTGCCAACTATAGACCACATCCACGGCGTTCTCTGCGGCTGATGTGGCTTCAACGTAGATACGTCGTGTCAGCTGATAACGAATCGACAGACTGTTTTGGGCATTAAAGACACCCACACCATAGCGGATATATAAGTCAGGGGTCACGTAGCCTGTGACATTGACATTGGTATCCTCACTGCTGCCTGAGGCGTCCACGGTCAGACTTTGCAGACCAAAAACCTGACCTATCTGATTGGTTAAGCTGCGTGTCCCACTCAGTCCAAAGCTCAGTCCTGCTGCTGCTAAGTTATTAGTGACTTGCGACTTAAATCCTTGCTCACTGATTTGGGTGGCGCTCTTGTTATTGATACGGCCGGTGACCAAGGCATTCATCGCTTGCTGCTGGGTCAAGCCTGCATTATTAAAGACGATGATATTTGGGTTTTCGACATTGCCTTTAACCCGTAGCCCCACTGTTTTACCACTGATGGTTTTGACCGCTTCGATACTGAGGCTAGGCTTCATCACATCACCATTGAATCGTACCTGACCATAGTTCAACTCTAAACTCTGCCCAAAAGCATTGATATTGGTACGACGTGATACCTGCACCACCCCTTTGGCACGCATGACCCCAGTGCCATTTTGATTGATGTTAATGGCACCAGCCAAAGGAATGACCGCACCAAAACCACGGAAGTTAATATCCTCACCCAAGTCAACACCGATATCGGCATTAATCGACCAAGGTTTTGAGATAGCCAAGACTTCATCGATATTACCAATCAAGCGGCGATCAAGGACGACGGCGTCTTCTGTTTGAGTAATGATATCTTCACTGGCCTCTGGTGGACGAATGGTCGCCGATGGCACACTCACTGCCCCCTTAATATCGACATAACGATCGCCTGGGCGCACGATGATATCGATATCAGGGTTAATCTCAGCGACTAGCAATGGTGGCTGCGTAATCACCAAGCGTTCGCCGATGATGCTGAGCTTCGCTTGCAGTTTTTGTTGCCAATTGACTGTACCAGTCAAGTTACCTGCACCTGAACCACTATTAAACGTACCATCAATGGTCGCTTGTGTACCTCGAATTTTGGCCTCGACGTTGACCTTCCGCAAATTCACAGGCAAATCAAGCATGGCAATGCGGCCATTGGCCAATTTTACATCACCATAGAACTGTGGCTTATCTAAAGTACCGCCAAGCCCGCCTGCCATGGTGACGTCACCTTCTAATACTCGCATACCTGGGAAGAATGGCTTAAACACTGCCAAGTTCAACTCATTAAGTACCAGTGCGCCAGAGATTGGCTTCGGCGTTTTATACGGATCAACGACAACTTCAGCGTAGCCACGCGCACCGCGACCCGTATTGATATCCGTACGCAGTTTGATGCCTTCAGGGACTGACAAAGCAATGAGGGAAACACGCTTGTACGGCAAGGTAACCGGCTCACTATCGCCATCTTGAATCAAACCGATTTTGCCATTGTCTGAGTACAGTGTGGTATTGATAGTCGGTGCACGACCTTTTTGCCAGCCAACGATGGCCTTACCATTAATTTTGCCATGCCACTCGATGTCTTTGGGCAAAAACACTGAGAACAACGAGGTGTCTAGATTCTGCAATGCCACATTGACCTCACCTTTATCTGGTGATGCGACCAAGTTTTCACGTAAGCAAAGTTTGCCAGTTTGGTCAGTTGCCTGCCAACAATGTGCTGCCATCTGCACCTTTAAATCACTGCTATTGCCACGTTGATCATTGGGCAGATTGACAATTAATTGCGCTGGCTGTAACTGGTTTAAGGTGGCATATTTAGATTTCACACGGCCTTTACCAATTACCCCTGACCAGATTAGGTTGTCACGATTAAAACCACCTTTGAGTCTGGCGCCAATATCAAGCTGCTCGTTAGCAACATTAAGGTCAACCACATGTGCCTGCTCAGTGCCATTGAAGGTGGCTTTAACACTTTTAAAACTCTGTCCAGCAGCATCCAAACCTTCAGCAGTCACAATCAGCTGACTAGGGCTGTTTGCTAGATTGACCAGCTTGCCACGCACGCGGCCTTGGCGCAGAATAAAGCCTGGCAAGGTAATACGTTCACCCACCAAGTCAATATAGAGGGTTGGTAAGGCTTGCCTTGCTGGCTGTGATAAGGTGGCACCGCCTGTGACCTTGCCCGCCAATTTATCTGACAGCTGGTCTAAACTGGTGATATTAACCTTGGCCTGTAGCTGCTTGGCATTACCATTGGCGGTAACGTAATTGTCGCCCCAACGCAGCACTAAGTTGTCTGCATTTAAGCTATCAATTAACGCATTCACTTGCTTATATTGGGCCTGTGCATCTTGTGTTTGTAGACGCTTAAAGTAGCTTGCCAAATCTTTAGGCAAACGCATTTTTGCCGCCAAGCTGCCTTTGGCACTGAGCGGTTGGCCTTTTAGCATGCCGCTTAAGTTGACTTGTTTGACATTAATAATTTGTTGGTTGTCACTCCAGCGCCCATCCGTATCGATGGTGCCAGTGATAAGACTTGGCGTATCCTTTAGAAAATAACCGACATTAAATCGATCCATTACTGCATTGATATCCCAAGCGATACCTTGACGCACATCAACAGTACCTTTCGCATCAATACTACCTGCTGCCCCTACATGACGGAAACGCTTGATAAGAATCTGTTGGGCATCACCGCTAGCGTCAATCGTTAGCTTGCCGGCGGGTAGTTGTTCAGCATCTAACACTCCATCAAAATTCACGGCAAAACGTTGCAGCCTACCTGGCGTATTTGCACTGTTCTTAGGTGGCGTTTGCCACTCACCGCTGGTCGTTAAATCACCGGTAACAATCGCTGGATTATTGGGTAAGAAATAACCCACATTAAACTTGTCAAAACGACCCTCTACCGTCCAACCAATATTTTTACGTAAGTCAATGACACCCTTGGCGTTCACCGCACCAGCCTCACCGTTGTAATTCAATTTACGAATGCTGATTAATTTGGGCGTGCCAGCCGCATCAATCGATAGGCGACCTTTAGGTACATCGGCAGTATCGACTTGACCATCAAAGCGTGCATCAAACACAGACAGCTCACCGCCCACGATATCAACGCTAGCATCACCAGCGCCGGTGACACCGATGGTACGCCCGTCTTGGGTGGCATCAAGCCGTGCTTGTAAGTCGGTATTGTTCAACGTGATGATATGACGCTGACCACTCACACCACCTTTTTTAATATTTAGTAAGCGACCACGGGCATTGACACTACCGGTTAGTCGCTCCAGTGGCAAATCGCTACGATACTCTTTGGGTAGCAAACCCTTGGTGCGCGCGTCAATCTGCCAGGTCAGCGGACGGTTTTTGCTCGCCAATTGGATTTGTCCCGTACCAGACAAGTCACCCACGATGCCATTATAATTGAGGCGATTAATATCAATGACATCTCCCGCTTTACGGACACGCACATCATAGTTACCTTTAGGAGCGGCATTGAGCTCATTGATGACCGCATTGGCATCGACTGAGAGTTGTGAGCCGCGGACGATGACGTCTGCCTGACCACGTGGACTGTCAATGTTACCAATATTAGGGATGTCTTTACGAACGAGGTTTTGCCAGCGCGCATCGATATATAGTGGCGCTGCTTGTTTTGATTTGGCTGAGACCTTGCCACGGACGATATTTGCATTGACATGCTCACCATCACGCTGACGCAGGTCTGCGTCCATCTCTAGATTTCCAGTGCTGTTTCGGTGCTGGTAATGCACGGATAACCGACCATTTAGCTTCTGCGGTGCATACACTTTGAAATCAGCATAGTCGTCCGGAATAGCACGGCGAATGTCAAAGTTACTGCCAGTTGCGCGTACTTTTGCATCGAAGCTGTCTTGCCAATCTAAGATACCTTGCAACACCAAATTGCCAGCTGGTACCTGCGCATCTAAACGATCAACGCGCAATTGGCTATTCGCAATAATACCGCGACCCTGATAATGACCTGAAGGGATGTCTTTAGCGGTCAACTCGGTGTTGATACGCAGACGTATCTCAGAGATGACCCCTGTGGCCGTCGCCGTACCGCTTTTGAGACGAATGTTTTGGCTCTCGGCATAAGGAATGAGAATATCATCCCATTGCAACTTTGCCTGAAACGGCGAACCTTCATCCAGGCCTTGCGCCACAAAATCACCGCTGACATCACTGTCATTATAGCGACTGCGCACTTTACCAACGGTACGTTTGAGTGTCCCTGTGGCGGTGATATTAAGCGGATCTATGTAGGCTTTTTCTAAGGCACTGACTTCAGCGATGGCGCTCAAATCTAGTGGATAGTCACCTTGTAAATCAACCTCACCTTGCAAAGCACTGACCTTGACAATATCGGCATACTGCAAGTCACCGCGACCCACTGTTACCAAACTCCCAACCCACGTCAAATCTCGCGCGGCGATATCATGGACAACGATAGGCTCTTTGGTCACTTGCTTATAGATGATGTTTTTTATTTTTGCTTGGTCAAAACGCAAATTAACTGGCAGTTGCAGGGTTTTATAATCGAACGGTTCACCTGTTGGTGGCTTGTTATTGATAATCTCGATATTGTGAATGTCTGCATCGCGCAGATGCACTTCTTTAGCAAACACAGCGCGCCAGCCTATCTTGACGTAGGCTTTATCCACCAATACCTCAAGGTCTTCGGTCGCCTCGATATCGATATCGCTCACCCAAATGCCATCACGCAAATTACCGCGACCATATTTAAACTTGATACCCGTCTCGGCACCGACTTTTTCTAATATGAATTTGGTACCAGACTCTGTGCCTGCTGCATAAAAAAACACCGCAAACATAACTGCCAATACAATTAAAATCAGCACCAACAGTTTGAGCAAAAAAGACAGCGGATACCAACGCCTGACGGCGCGAGCATCGCGCTGTGCTGGATCTTCATCTGGTGAGCTATTTGGTGGGGTGTTTTTTGTCAGCATGACACTCAACTACGTTAAAGAATGATTACCAGCAATCGGCACGATAGATAGTACATAGAACAAGGTAGAGACTATAAAGGCGATCCAATAAAGAAATGCAGTCTAACGGGAATACTCTCTTCTGTCACACCAGCGGCGACATCCACTCGTACGACGCCGACAGGGGATGCCCAGCGAATACCAACGCCGACACCCACTTTTGTGTCCGTATCAAAGTCTTTGTCATAAGCATTGCCCACATCAGTAAAGAAAGCACCGCGGAACCCTGGTCTAAACTCATAATTATACTCGGCACTACCGACTGCGAGCACTTGGCCGCCTGTCAAATAACCTTTATCTAATGGTGACAAGCTCTCATAGTCATAGCCGCGAATACTTTGGTCACCGCCAGCAAAGAAACGCAGCTTATAAGGCACTTCATAAAAGTCATCTGCCCAAATATAGCCTGTATTGAGACTGCCTAGTACCTGATGCTTATTGTCATCACCAAAACTATAGATACCACTAACCCCTGCACGAACGATGGCCAAATCTGTATCGCTAAGGGCACTGTCTGTCCCCGCCTCAAGCGAATAATACTGACGAATACCACGGGTCGGGTTGGTCGCACTGTCTACATCAGTTTTGTTCATACCATAACCGAGCAGCAAGGCTTGCTGTTTAGGCTTAGAAGAGGTAAAACGTATAGGAAGGTCGTCCAACTCTGCCTCATCAACCCCAGTCTCTAGTTCGTCCAATCGATAGCGCAAAGAGTAGCTGCGATTCCAACCACTTTCACGGCGGATATTGCGTGCCACTGCCGCTTTTAGCGTTCTGGTAGACAAGTCAAAGTTACCTTCGCCTTGATCGATGACTTCCTCTTCGTAAGTTAAACGCCCATCTAACTTATCATTGAGCGGATGCTTCCAAGGTCTGCTGCCATAAACGGCGACATTTTTGGTAATTCTCGACACCTCAGTTTCTACACCCGCTTGATAGCCTTGACGATTGAGCAAGTTATAATCAATTTTTGCGGTTGCCCGTACCCCCGTATCTGTCCCATAACCTAGACCGACTTGGGCATCACGTGGCTTGCTAGAAGACACGAACACGTAGAGTGGCACTTTTTTGCTTTCAGCCACTTCTTGTGGTGTTTTACGCCCTGCTAAGGTTGGTGGTACAAAGTTTTCATCAGCCAGTAGGCTTTTTTCGTCAGGGAATATTTTTTGAGCGACATTACTGATTGAGTCGCTGATTTTACCCAAAATACTGTCTGCTTCTTGGTCTTTTTCATCCAATACACGGTCATTTGGCAAACGACTTAAGCGTTCAGCTTTTTGTTTGATGGCTTGCAGTTTATCGAGCGTCTCTTCATCCGCTTCAAACTCGATAGCAGCAATATCAGCGGCATTAACTGTCTCTCCGCTACTGCTAGTGGTCGCGCCACCTTCACTGTCTACACCATCCCCATTGTCATTACTGCTGTTTGCGGTGCTGACACGGCCATTATTAGTGGCAGATGGACTTTCATTACTGTTCGTAGTAGCAGGGATACCATTAGTGACATCGCCATCTAAGCGCTCATCGCTATTGTTACTATCAGTTGGTGCATTGTCAAAAGCTAAGGTACTCGCTTCACTACTATCATCTGGCGGCAATATGGATTCGACGTTGACGGTATTGAAATAACGAGTCGCTGATAAATCATTACTAAACTTAGTGACCGCTGGACGATAGAACTTATCACCCGGCTTAAAATCAAGCAGTTGCTGCAATAAAGACAGCTCAACAGGGAGCTTATCAGGGTCTTGAGTCAGTGTATTGGTCGCCTCATCATAAGTAAAAAACACGACGTCATCAAACTCATAACGATCACCGGTGTTATACACCAAAGATACGTCTGCCGTATTATCTGGCAAGATGATATCGACAGATTTATTTAGCCAATACTCATCGAAGTAACCGTAGGTGTTACTCAAAGACTCAAGCGCTGCCTTGCTATTTTTATAAACACGGTGATTGAAAATATCACCCTCTTGTGGCGGTAATTCTTTTTCTAAGGTTGCGAACTCTGTTTGCTCACGGCCTTCACCGCGAATCTCGACAATACGACTATCCACACGTACCGGCTCGCCTAGCTTTTCTATGACGACATCGAGCGTGTCACGGTTAGGTTGACGCAGACGCAACGTTATATCGTAATAGCCAACTGCTTTTGCAGCATCTAATGCGGTTTGACGCAAACGTGGCAAGGCCGCGGTAAAGTCAACGACAGACTGCACCGTGGTGTCGTCAAGGGCGGCTTTGATGTTTTTCACTGGTTGGACGTCATCGTCCGCCTTGGTGAGTTTTGGTTTGCCATCAGCAGTCGCATCACCTGCCGCTTGCTGCAAATAAACCGTGGTTTCAACATGCGGCAAAGACATCGCGCCCGCATTAAACAAGCGATTATAAAGTCGCTTCACAATATTGCCATTATTACGAGCCAATGGCTTGGGTTTATCGGCTTGTTCGATGCTTTGACTGACTGCCTGAGTCTCGGTCTGATAGTCTGGTAAATAATCATCAGGATTGATAGCAGCTGATGGTGTCTCACCTCCATTCAGAATACCATCAGCACTTGCTGAAATCTCATCGCTAATATCACCTGACTCATCTACACGCCCACTACTGACCGAATCACTGACAGTAATCGGACGCGACATAACCTCAGCGGTCTCTGCCTGTTCCGCCGCTGTTTGATTTTTACCTAAGGTCTCTAGGTTGCTTGGTGCTGGCAGATTGGTCGCATCTAAATCCACGTCTAGCCCGATGGGCGGGGTGGTATCATTTAATGTCGCGATTGGCGCATCAAAGTCGCCATTACTTGGATAATTGGTATTATTAGCGCCACTATTATCATTAAAGCTATTATTGGTACTATTCCCAATGCCATTGATATTATCGATATCTTGGGCGTTTTCCATATCCATCGCAGCCAGCTCACGATCTATTTGCTCAGGTGTCATCATCTGATAACCCTGCTGCTGTATCGCGGTTGCTTGCTGTAATAAGTCGTCATTATTAGCATTGTAGTCGTCAGACACATCGGCCTGAGTACCGTTTAACTCATCCCTATCATCGAAACCTTCATTAGCATCTGTTTGGAAGGTTGATGCGCTCGGTGACTGGTTAGGTGACTGTTTTGAATCTGGCTTTTTGAGGCCTAAGCTTTGCTCGCGATAATCATCCAATACCGATTGATCAATGACACCTTGTTCTACCGCTTTTTTTAGGCGCAAAGCATCTAAAGCAATATCCAACTGCGTGTCATTATTTGCCACTTTATTATTGATAGATTCAGCATCGACAAGCCCAACATCTGTCGTTGTGGTTGACGGGTTGGTCGCAACTGACTTACTGATAGAGGGGTTAGTATTGTTTGTATTGCTGAGCGTTTCAGCAAACGCCGCTGGTGCCACACCAAAGCCAACGAAGCTCGTTGTCAAGGCAGTGAAAAGTGCGGAACGGGCAAAACGAGTGCGCGAGGCATTAATACGAGGGGCTAGCATGCTGGTGCTATCGTCAATATTCGGCATATCACGCTGCAGAGGCGATATGTTGCGCGCTAGAGTTGAAGGCTGATGTTTCATGTGTATTTCCTATCACCTCACGCGGCACTATATGATGAGCGATAACAGTCGCTAGGTCTTACCGGTGAATAAACTTATAGCAGTTGTTTTGAATTAGTGGTTTACTGGTTTGCTTTTCATCAGGCTAATAATAAAGTTATCAGCCAATCTTTACGACAGTTTATAGTTTCAACCACCTATTTAAAGATGCTTTTTACAATCTTTCGTTAAAGCTACTTTTTATATCTGCTTCTTGAGACATACCTGCCTAATTCGCAAGAGCCTTTAGGCTTAAAAAACCACCTAGAAGCTAACCATAGCAAGGCTTCATCGTTACTAACGAATTACGGTGCAACCTTGTAAAATTTACAAATCATAACTTAGATAATGATGAAATCATAGCGTGGGCGGCATGTATTTTTGAGCAAGCCTTGCTATTATACGGCTTAATATTAATAAAACCTATGCTATATTTCGATAAGTTTTTGATACTGTTGATAATTACCTTTGATAGCAAAATTGGCATATAGTGTCTTACTTTAACAATCTTCCTTTAATCCACCAGCCGCGACCCATCTGTAGGAATTTTCATGGCCAACCAGTTTCAGTTATTCAAGCGCCGCCGTTTTAGCGCCATGTTTTTTACCCAGTTTTTGGGCGCCTTCAATGACAACATCTTTAAGCAAGCCTTGATACTGGTACTGACTTACACCGCTGCTAGTCAGTTAGGCATGGAAGTCAGTATTCTAAATAACTTGGCCGCGATGTTGTTTATTCTGCCCTATTTTTTGTTTTCAGCATTGGCAGGTCAGATTGCAGATAAGTTCGAAAAATCTAAGCTCACGCGCTTTATTAAGCTGCTTGAACTGGTGATAATGACGGTCGCTGCTATTGGTTTTGTCTTTGAATGGTATGCCCTGCTGTTTGTGGCGTTGTTTTTGATGGGCACGCACTCGACCTTTTTTGGACCGATTAAATACGCTTACTTACCACAAGCCATGAAAGAAGATGAGCTTGTTGGCGCCAATGGTTTGTTTCAAATGGGCACATCGCTCGCCATTCTGCTTGGTATGATTATCGCAGGAGTGTTAACCCAATTATCGCAGTCTTTATATTGGATTAGCGCCAGCGTATTGGTGGTCGCGGTTTTGGGTTATTTGGCTTCACGTTATATTCCAACCATGCCAGCGATGCAGCCGAACCTGAAAATCAACTGGAACATTTTTACCACAAGCTTAGCCACGGTACGCTATTTATATTCATTGCCGTTTTTGTTCTTTGTCATTCTGGGCAACAGCTGGTTTTGGTTTTATGGCGCGACGTTTCTCACTCAAACACCTGAATTTAGCAAAGTCATCTTACAAGGTGATGAGTCAGTGGTTATTTTCCTATTGACGCTATTTTCTGTTGGTGTGTCGATTGGCTCACTATTATGTAAATCACTGACCAAAAACCAAGTTAGCTTGCGCCTGTTGCCATTCGGTATTGCAGGTTTAAGCATCTTTGCTATCGACTTATATTTTTCATTATCAGGTCTTAATATGGCGGTGAATAATGATACTCTGCTTGGCATTGGCGATTTGTTTGGTATGAGTGGTAGCTGGCGCGTCTTTGCAGATTTATTCTTTTTAGGCTTTAGTGGTGGTCTATATATTGTGCCTTTATATGCCTCTATGCAGGCATATGCGCCCAAGAGCCATCGCGCGCGCATCGTGGGTGCCAACAATATCTTCAATGCAATATTTATGGTCACCTCTGCGATTTTTGCGATTGTTATCCTAAATACATTGGGCTTGACCCTACCACAGCTCTTTTTAGTGACAGGTTTGCTTAATATTGTATTTGGTACTTTTTTATATATTAAACTTAATAAACACATTAAAAATGCAGTCATCCAAACGCATGATGACGTCGTCTTATAATGACGACACAACTGATTATCCGTATGCCAATACTGAGCGTCTTGTCACCATAGCAAACATTGACTCATCAAACCCATAATATTGATGCGGAAAATTTGGATTGTTTGCTATAGTAAGGTTTATCAAGTCATGACTATAATGGTGTAAACAGCAATTTAAACACTTAAAAACAACCTTGAAAACTGACACCTTAACAATCGATAATTTAAAAACACCCCCTTTATTTGACTGTATCCAAAGCCATCAGGAGTGAATTATGGCCCCGCGTCCCTTATCCAAAATCGACCAATTATTACTTGGGGTCGATAAGGCATTACGAGCTGTCGTACCACACTCAAACCCCAGTACCCGTCCTCTGCCTGTCAGTAGTGATGAGATTCCTGAGCTGACCATCACCGAAGCGCGGCATGTCGCAGGATTGATGCGTATAAACCATACCGGCGAAGTATGCGCGCAAGGTCTATATCATGGGCAAGCATTTGCCGCAAAAGATGATGGCGTCAAACAAGCCATGCAACAATCCGCTGAAGAAGAGGTCGACCATCTGGTTTGGTGTGAGACTCGACTAGATGAGCTTGGCAGTCATGCCAGTGTCTTTACACCATTATGGTATGGCATGTCTTTCGGTCTTGGTGCGGTTGCTGGTGCCATCTCTAACGAGTTTAGCTTGGGGTTCGTGGCAGAGACCGAAGCTCAGGTCAGCGAGCATTTGCAAGACCATATCAAACAGCTGCCCGAACATGATAAGCGCTCAAAAGAGATACTGGCGCAAATGGATATTGAAGAATTGCATCATCGTGAGCTGGCGTTAGCCAGTGGCGGCGCAGCATTATCTCCACCAGTCCGTCAAACAATGCGCTGGATGGCCAATCGCATGAAAGCCACTGCTTATCACCTATAAAAGTAATACCTGGTATTTCTAGTTGTAGGTTTTAGAATTGCAGGTATAGTAAGCGTAGGTGCAGTGACTATTAACAATCCTACTACTGATAGCGCTCAGTTCAATTTGCTAGTGTATTAAAAATTTGTACGATTTTGTGCAGAATATTTGCACGATAGACAGGACGTAAAACCATTAACTGTTAAATAATGACTAAATAAATAAGGTAACGATTTTTATGAAAGCCACTACTCTCTCTACTAGCGCGTCTACTAAGTCGCCTAAATTTGCAACGTTGACCGCACTAGCTGCAGCCTGTGCCATGATGCTATCTGCACCTGTCCATGCAGCAGAAGCTGACGCCGCCACATCGGTACCTAGTGCGATGGATTCGAGCAAACGTGTGATTCGTCTTGCAAACCCTAGTGCTGCTAGTACCGCTCAAACAAACGCTGCTCAGTCAAATACTGCCCAGCAAAACGCAACCCCGCAAAATCGTGCACCGATGCGCGCACCCATGAGTACGTTGCAACCACAAGACGTTAGACCGCAGTCAGCAACCCCTGAATTTACTGGTACTACTCGTGTCTATGAGCCTGGTCCAATGACAGCGACTGGTATCGACCTACGCAGTGGTCAATTGGCCAACATCCCAACACCGAAAGTACAGTTGTCTGATGTGAGCTTTGTCACGACCGTGTTGATTCCGCAGCAAAGAGGCGGCAATATCGATCAGTTAGACGTCAGCCTACTTGATGATTTCATTGAAGACGTTTCACCAAATGCCCGTCATTATCCACCGAACTTCCCTAACCGCTCACAGCGTCATTACACCCGCGAAAAAATAAAAGTGTTGGCTGACTGGATTGAGCCTTATGCTAAGTCACCAGAGGCCTCCTTTGAGGTATTGCTTCGTGCTGCCAAGCTTAATGGTATGGGACGTAACCTAGACTTGGGATCAGACTACACTATCCGCGGTGGTCAGTACGTTGACCGTGCCATCAAAATTCGTCCTGATAGCGGTGAAGCCAACTTTTTATATGGCATGATGTTGTCAGAAGGTGGCGGTTTTAAAGAAGGTCAAAAATATCTAGACCGTGCCGTTTCATTGGGTTATACCGAAGCTGAACAAAGCTTGGCACAATCAGACTTACTGAGCGATCGCCGTGATAGCGCTTTAGAGCGTCTGCGTCGTCTAGCAACCCAGAATCCAAACGATGCTATCATTCGTCAGCAAATCAAGCTTGTCGAAGATGGTCAATTCTATATTTGGGATATCCCTGCTCCTGATATCAATCAAAAACCAGGGGTATAAAATCAGTCATATACAGTCATCACCATTGACTGCGTTTAAGACGGCGTGACCAGCTATTATTTACGGCTTTATGCAGTAACACACAAACCGTCCTAACATAAATCACTTGGCGTCTTCACTTTATACTCACATAAAGTGAAGACGCTTTTTTGTATCCGCTAACACCGTATCTACCTTAGGCATGTCCTAGTGTAATTATAATAAAATAGTCTAACGCCTAAAGTTACGCTACACTTATGGCTACGATGGTTTGGCTATTATAATTTAGCTACTATCACGCATACCCACCTATTTGTTCTTATTACTATCACTTACTGGACTGCTCTATGACTCTCGCTAGCCCTATTAAACACATAGTAATGCACGCTAATAAAAAATCCTTATCGATTGGTTCAGTGGCGCTACTAGCAGCAGTCACCTTACTTCCTGCTTGTAGTACGGTATCTGTGAATAAGCAAGCATCCGCAAAAACTATCACTGCACAGCGCGGCAATATTGTCACTGACAAAAACCTGAGTAGCGACACCGCATCAGCGTTGTTATCAGCAGGGCTCAATGAGCAAGCTTGTATGCAACACTTTGATTTGTGCCTCACTCAGCTGACAGACAGCATGCTCAATGAGCATTATCGCCCTGCATTAGCGACTTTCGCTGAGCTACATTATGCAAAGGCACGCCAGCTTGCTGACTCTCAATCCTGCCGTGATGCCCTTGCTCGCCCGCCACTTGACCCTTATTATGCCAATGCACCTCTGAGTGACAAAGACGCCAAAGCTCAGCAAGAGAACACCAGTCAATGCCTGACCAATTATCAAGAGCGTCTATTTGACGCTGTAAAGTCTAGTTATACTTATTTATTCTATGACAGCTTAGAACACGATTTTGAGGGTGCAGATAAAGAAAGCAATAGGTCTCGTGCTCAGAGTCGCATCCCAAACGATACCGACATCCAAACTCAAGATATCTACAACTCGGCCAGCAATGACGTTATTACGCAACTCTATAAGTCATCTGATGGCTCAGACAGGCTAATGGGTGAAACAGAAATAGAATACCTACCCATCGCCTCTAACAAGCGTGACAGTAGTGACCAAGCTTCCATCGCTAACTTGTCGCCATTAAAGAGTAAACCGACCGACCAAATCAAGGTCATGAAGATAGCAGTCGAAAACTATGACCTTGGTGTCTACCTACCAAATGAAAATAGCTACCTGCAAAACGCTCATAAACAGACCTCTGCACTGGCAGACTTGGTCTCCACCTATGAGCTACGATTATCTGGTCTTAACTCAATCAGCAAGCGTCCAGGATTGGGTATTAGTTTGGTGGCATCACTGGATGATCGTTATACGACGACGATTCGTCAGCTATTGGTATCGTCACTATCAGGTCGACTGACCAATGACCAAAACGATAGCAATACAGAGGAAAACAAACCAAGCTCTCGTGTTTATCCTACCGGTCATTTACTGCTGACTGGGCTAATCATACCAAGTGGCGAGAGCGTGCTCGATGTGTTGAGCAGCCGTCAGCTAGATATTCACCTTTATAATCCTTACCAAACAGAAAACGTCAATATTCTGAATGAAAAGTATCCCTTGGCTGCCAACTTCTCCGCCGGTTACGGCTTATGGTTGTCAGAGAATCAGCTAGATGGTGTCGGCTACCTAAACTTAATTACCCGCCAACCTGAGGCGAGATTGCCCAAGTTGTTTATGCTTGAGCCTTATGATCCAAACAAACGCGTGATCATCATGCTGCATGGTTTGGCTTCTAGCCCAGCGACTTGGGTAAATTTAACCAACGATATTCTCAATGATGATAAGTTGCGTGCTAACTATCAGGTCTGGCAAATATTTTATCCCACCAATCTGCCTATTTTAGAAAACCGTTATCAAATCCAGCGCCTCATCAATAGCACTTACGAGCAGACTGACCCTAAAGGACAAAATCGCGCCAGTAAAAATAGCGTCATCGTCAGCCACAGTATGGGTGCACTCATCGCTCGCATGATGCTGTCCAACGATAATTTGGTCGATGACTTAGACAGACTTGATGACCAAAACGTCTTGTCTACTAATGAAAAACGTCAAATTCGTGATGCACTTAGAGAGTCATTTGGCGAGCAACAACTCAAAGAGCGATTCGAGCTACAAGCGTTACCACAAGTAGATACGGCTGTGTTTTTATCCGCGCCGTTTCGTGGTACTGACTATGCAGACCGCTGGTTCACCCGTGCCCTACGCCGCATTGTCTACCTGCCAGTTGGTCTAGTGAAGACTGTTACTGATAACCTTGCAACCATTGCCACACAAGGTGACTTGGCACAGAACCCATTAGGTGCTTTATATCTGCAAAATGGGGCGAGCCAGCTTAGCGATAAGTCTTCCTTTATACAGCTAACGAAGGACCTCACTATCAGTGACCGTATTACTTATCACTCAATCATTGCCAATAATGACTCTGATATCACCCAAGGGCTGGCGCAAATGCAGCCAGGTGGTGCAAAAATTGATTTATCACAAGCCACAGAAGAAAACACTGATATTAATGATGACGATACCAACAGTCCACTCAATGCTGGCGATGAGTCAAAAATCCCCGCTCAGCCTTTGGTCGCAGCAATCACTGTCAATGAAGACATCAGCCAAGCGTTGACCGAACGGCTATCAGATGGGATTGTGCCTTATACCAGCGCACATCTTGATGGGGCAGCTTCCGAAACGGTCATCAACGGTGGTCACAGTATCCAGACCAACCCACAGACTATTTTGACACTCAGACGAATTTTGCATAAGCAGCTACAAGAGTAATTCAAATTTGAGGCGCTATAATCGCTCGCTATAAACTGAACCTATAGTAATGGGGTGGTAAATGAAACTCTATCGTTGACGGCATGTTGGATATTTGTGGCTTTTCTGCTTAGCTATTGGATATGCACGTTATTAAGAAAAACTGTAGTATCTCATTGTTTTTCAAGATGATGAGTCACAACTTTAGAGGGCTTTTTAAGCGGTTTTTAATGACTGCTAGGTGCGCGCGTGACTTATTGCACAGCTTGCGTGTCTATCGAGGTAGGCGCATAATATGTTGACAGCACATAACAGTAATGTATTAATTTATAAGGATATAAATTACTTAATTCAGCTAAACAGTCGTTAGCTTAGCCGCACTCTATGCCTAAGGTTGCTCGCTAATCAACACTGAGCCATTGCCCGTAATGATTGCCCTTAGTTCGATGGACAGTTACGGACAGTTACTTGAGCGTTTTATGGAAGCCAGCGCTATTCAGCTAACAGATAAGGGTAACCGTTTATGTTCGCTACGTTTATGATTGACCAGCTCGATGCGCTGATGCTCGCGCGTATCCAATTCGCTTTTGTCATCTCGTTCCATATTGTTTTTCCTGCCTTTTCTATTGGACTTGCCAGCTGGCTGACGGTACTTGAGTTCCGTTGGCTGCGTACTGGCGAGCCTATCTATGCCGAAGTCTATAAACACTGGGTAAAGATTTTTGCCGTGGTATTCGGCATGGGTGTGGTATCGGGTGTGGTGATGTCCTACCAGTTCGGTACCAACTGGGCCGTCTTTTCTGACAAGGCCGGTAACGTCTTAGGACCACTACTCGCCTATGAAGTATTGACCGCGTTTTTCTTAGAAGCATCCTTCTTAGGGATTATGCTGTTTGGTTGGGGGCGTGTCAGCAAACGCATGCACTTTGCCTCGACTGCGATTGTCGCCATCGGCACGCTGATTTCAGGATTCTGGATTTTGGCTGCCAACAGCTTTATGCAGACGCCGCAAGGCTTTATGATGGGTGCAGACGGGATACTTTATCCAACCAATTGGATTGAGATTATCTTTAACCCTTCCTTCCCGTATCGTTACGCTCATATGATGACCGCAGCGTTCTTGACCACAGCTTTTGTGGTTGGTGGTATCGGCGCCTATTATCTTCAATCCAAGAAACATGTCGAACACCGTCAGCATGGTCGCGTGATGCTAGGTATGGCAATGATTATGGCCATATTTGTGGCACCTGCTCAAGTATTGATTGGTGATGAACATGGTCTAAATACTTTGGAGCATCAGCCAGCCAAAGTCGCGGCGATGGAAGGTATTTGGGAAGATGAGCGCGGTGCAGCGTTACGCCTATTTGCCATTCCCGACCAAGAAAACCAGACCAATAAATATGAAGTCAGCATTCCTTATGTCTCAGGTCTGATTCTTACCCATTCACTTGATGGTGAGATTAAGGGTCTAAAAAACTGGGCACCCGAAGACCAACCGCCTGTCATAATTGTATTTTGGGCATTTCGTATCATGGTTGGTATCGGTATGTTGATGGTACTGGTCGGCTTGTTCAGTCTTTACAAATACTTTAAAAAACAACAATTCAGTCCTGACAGTGTTTGGTTCCACCGTGCTTGGATAGTGATGACGCCGCTTGGCTTTATCGCATTGCTGGCAGGTTGGTTTGTCACCGAAACGGGGCGTCAACCATGGACTGTCTATGGTGTGATACGCACCGCTGAAAGTATGTCACCGCTCGCCGCACAGCAAGTGGCAACGACGCTGATTGGTTTCATCGTGCTGTATGTGTTCGTTTTTGGTGCAGGGAGCTTCTATATATTACGTTTGATTGCCCAAGGGCCCAAACCTTATGAGGATCCTGCTGATGATAATTTCTATGAGCATTCAGTGACAGAGAGTCAAGGCCGTGCGCTGAGCGGTGATAACAATCCTGCTAAGAGTACTGAAGAAGATTTAGACGCTCCTGCGGACGACGTTGATGATGGAGGGTTACGCTAATGTTTAACTACGGTGATGTATTAGACTTACCTTTAATTTGGGGCGGACTCATTGCCCTATCCGTCTTTATCTATGTGTTGCTTGATGGTTTTGATTTGGGCTGCGGTATCTTATTTCCGTTCGCAGGCTCAGACAAAAACCGTAGCCGCATGATGAACTCTATTGCGCCGTTTTGGGATGGTAATGAGACTTGGCTGGTATTGGGTGGCGGTGGCTTGTTTGCTGCATTTCCAGTGGCTTATGGCATTATTATGACGGGTCTTTATTTGCCAGTCACAGCGATGTTGTTTGGTCTTATCATGCGCGGTGTCGCCTTTGAGTTCCGCTTTAAGGCCTCCTCACGTCGCCATGTTTGGGACACTTTCTTCTTTGTTGGTTCCGTCGTTGCGACCTTCTCGCAAGGAATTATGCTTGGCGCTCTGGTGCAAGGACTTGAAGCAAGCAACCGCTTATATACGGGCGGACCCTTTGACTGGCTCACGCCTTTCTCTATCATCTGCGGCTTCGCCATGATTATCGGTTATGCCCTACTTGGCTCTACGTGGCTCATCATCAAGACCGAACACACCTTGCAAGTCTGGGCGCGTAAGGTATCTGGTTGGATGCTCTCAGCATTGGTAGTCGCGATGGTTGTGGTCACGGCCTTTATGTATTTTTCAGACATCAATGCGCTCGAGGGTTGGTTTGGTTTCCCAGGTTTACTGTACCTAGCACCTATGCCAATTATCGTAATAATCTTATTCTTTATCATGCGTAAAGACTTGAAAACTGAGCGTGAATATCGCCCATTCTTATTAACAGTGGCGCTGTTTTTGATGGGATATATCGGTGTATGCTTTGCCATCTTCCCTTATATCGTACCTTATCAAATGACCATTTATGAGGCCGCTGCCGCTGATACCTCATTGTCCTTTATGTTGATTGGTGCTGTTATTATGCTGCCGATTATTCTGAGTTATACCGCCTTTGCCTATTACACCTTTAAGGGTAAGACGGATCATGAGCATATGTATTAATCATCAAAAATGGATAAAAGTTAATAGCGACTGCTGTAAGTAGTGGTAGTTGCTATGCTTGGTTTAGCGGTGTCTAGCTTGACTTAAGATAGAAGTCGTACTAACACGCAAGTAGGAGGCGAGCATGAAAAAGCTCAGCAAGAAACAATCACAATGGGCATGGTTCATTGGCTTATATATAGCAGGGTTTTTGGTTATTTTTACGATTGCCCAGTTAATCAAACTGGCCATGGGTGTTTAATATAAACCTACCCCACTGATTAATTACTATCTGACATAAAAAAGCAGCGTCGATGATCGGCGCTGCTTTTTCGTTTGCGACTACTTACTAGAGATTCAATGGATAGTCATTTAGATGGGCTAACACTCACCAAATCAAACCATCTTAATTTAAGCACTTTAATCTAGGCGCCTTTATGGTTATCAACACCCTTGCTGTCAATAAACTCATTGACTTGCGTCAAGCGCTCAGGCGTACCGACATCTATCCAGTTGTCTTTAATCACTTCAGCGGTGATTTGAAACTTTATCATGGCTTGCTTGAGGAGTGGTGCAAGCGCTGCTGGCTGACCTGATGCCAGCCCTTCAACCAACTGTGGCGACATTACACTGATACCTGCAAAAGTATATTTATCTGCATCACCAATGGGCTGTTCACTCGCCAAACCGTTATTAATCGCAAAGTCACCACCATCATTATGATCTGGATTATCTATCAATAATAGATGAGCACGCTGGTCGGCACCCAGCTCATACTCTTGTAGCTGAGTAAAATCATAGGTCGTCCATACGTCCGAGTTGACTAAGATAAAAGGCTCATCTCGAAGCTTGCCTGATTGTAATGCCTGAAAAATACCACCAGCGGTCTCTAAAGGCTCATCCTCTTCAACTGACCAATGAAGGGTGACGCCATATTGCGCACCATCACCCAATGTGTCCATCAGCTTATCAGCCAGCCATGACGCATTAATGGTAATATCTTTAATGCCAGCTGCTTTTAACGCCTTGATATGCCAAACGATAAGCGGCTGTCCACCCACCTCTACTAAAGGCTTGGGCGTCTCAAGTGTTAACGGACGCAAACGGGTACCCTTGCCAGCAGCCAAAATCATTGCTTGGGTAATCATTGCTCGGTTACTCTCAGACATGTGCGCTCCTTTGTCTTATTTTTATTGAATTCAAAATCCAGGGTCAAATCTATTGATGTTTCAACGTAACATATCAGATAAGCACTGGCGTCGCACGACACTCGCCAGTAACGCAGCCTAAATATATTGCTGTACAAACTTACTCTGATAAGCTGGCAATATCGTCTCTCTTAAATACTCATTAAAAGAAGCAACCACTTGCTGCATGCCATGACTACCCTGTACCTCTAACCATTCCAGCTCGTACATCAAGTCGCGCATGACCTTAGGGATATCAGCCAGATAGCGGTCTTTGCCATCGCGCTGCGATAAGCGCACAAAAATACCCAACACTTTTAGATGTCGCTGTACGCCCATGACATTCATATCGTTTTCGAGCTGCTCTATACTGTCTGCCGTGGTCAGGCCGGCCTGCTTTTGCAACTGCCAAAACGCATTAACCCATGCCGACACTTGGCTCTCTGGCCATTCCACATAAGCATCACGCACTAACGACACCAAGTCATAAGTATAAGAACCAATCACAGCATCTTGAAAATCAATCACGCCTAAGCGCGAGTGGTCGGCTTGGTCTTGCATCAGATTGCGGCTGTGATAATCACGATGAACGATGACCTGCGGCTGCTGCAATATCTCTTTGATTAATGCTGCTTTTAAATCACTCCATAGCGCGTTATCAAGCTCGACACCGATATAAGGTATAAACCAATCGCTAAATAAATCCATCTCACGATTTAATAACTCGACATCATAATCTGGCAGCTGGTGTTGAGACTGTGCCGTCTCAACTGGGACAGTTTGTAGTGCGGTCAATGTCTGCATTGCTAGCTGATAGTGCTCATCAATCTGTGCAGGCGTTGCATGGACAAGCAAATGGGCAAACTCCACCGCCCCAAAGTCTTGCAAAACCAAAAAGCCTTTTTCTATATCTTGTGCGACCAGCGTCGGCACGTTAATCGCTGGTGCCATCAGTTTGGCCACATTGATAAACTGGCGCATGGCATCTTGTTCGTCAGCTGAATCCATGACAATATAGCGCGCAACCTCCGAGTTATCAGCTTCTGACAATTGAATACGATGATATTGGCGGGCACTGGCGTCACCAGGCAAGCTATCAAGGGTAAATGCTTGCTCTGCAAATACTTGCTGCAGCCAGCTCTCTAATTGCTGTTGACGGCTGTTTATATGCGATTCGGTCATAGTATTCTCTAAAATTGTTTTGTCAGTCATAAAAGGTTAAATATCAGTCTAAACAACTAAAGTAGTGATAAGTCTGACAAAACCTTGCTAAAATAGTGACATCTCTATCCATCACAGCTGCTGTCATAAATGCTTTGATATGTCTTTTGACATTTAGGTTTGGCACTTAGTGCTTGCCATGGATACAGAAATGGCGTGGCCATATTATAAAATTTGGTAAATAGTGTAGCTGATTTGGTTTTTTTTGACTATGATTAGTCGTCATTATATGTAAAACAGCCGAATTCTTGAGATTATATTATCAATTAGTGAGTCTTTAGGCGTATATCTATTGCTATATACAGTAAAATAATACGACTGCTAAACTCAGTATCGCAATCCAATTGGCTCTGCAATCATAGGTGTGCCCTTGTTATATTCTCCGCTTTACCAAAGCATCCGTTTGATACTATTTGGTGCCCTAGGCTTCTCGAGCCTAGCGGTCAGTGCTGCACTCACCGAGTCAGAGACACAAACCGTTGAGCCATTGCTAAATGATGCTACGAGCAGCTATGTCTCTGATGTCGCAAATGATGTCAACGCTAGTAGCCACATCAATCCAGAGCGCACTAATAATGATATCAGCTATCAAAACAATACTTACCCAACGACTCATGCTAATAATAAGCCATACCAAAAAGTCTTAGCCACCACTGAGTCTAACAATGCTTCTCTAGTCAATGCTACAGAAAGGGATAATACTGAGTTAAACGATGCTGCTTTTGACAACAGTGCTGCTTTTGACAATGAAGTCTTCGATAATCGTCCTTTAGACATTACTGCCATTAATGACAATCAGAACGACAATGATGCACGAGTCAGTGAAACCATCACACCAGTATCTACGCAAGCAACTACTAAGACAGATGTGAGTGATGAGAGTATTCAAGACAGCTTGATGCGCTTGGCAGAGTTTTATGAGCTGACCCCAGAGACTGAGGTGCAAGCAAAAGAGCATGTTAATAGTTCTGCACAATTGAATGCTAACCAATCAGGCTCTAACCAAGACCACCTTCAAAACACGCTCGCGCCTACCGCACAAACCATTCCAAAGGTCGGTAGAGATTTAAAATTATTGCCTAATGCAGTAGATAGTGCGCAACGCTGTGAGGGTCAATGGGTATACCCCAAAGGTAATCCCAATTATCAACGTGCGGTCAATGAAGCTGGTAGTGTTAACGGGCAAGCAGCGCCTAATCTTAATGGCATCCCCAATCATCAAGCGCCGCTGTTTTCAGAGTCGGACTATGGTTATTATGACAATGTCGACTATGCTGAGCTGTCAGGCAATGTCATTATCAATCAGGGCACGCAGCATATCGAAGCTGACAAGGTTTTGTTGGATTTGAGCACGGGTGTGGCTGCCGCTCAGGGTAAAGTCATGTTTACTGATCAAGCGACAGGTGAGCAGTTTGCGCGTAGCGGCGTTCAAAACAACCGTAGACAAAACAGCAACACGCCAAATCGCTCGTTAAGTAATGACCAAGCCAACTTTGTTGATAAAGCATCACAAGGTGGCCTAATCGGCGTCGCGGATAGCCTAAACTACAACACCGAAACTGGACAATCAACCGCCAGTGATGTTGCTTTTGCCAGTGTAGATCTGCAAGCTCACGGCTATGCAAAACGCTTGAATAGACCCAACGATACACAATATGAGTTGGACGAGGTCATGTTCAGCACTTGTCCACCAACCAATCGAAAATGGCAATTTGATGCCAAAAGCATTGACCTAGATACCGATACGGGGCGAGGTGAAGCTTACAATACCACCTTCCGAATCGCTGATGTACCGGTGTTTTACTTGCCTTATTTTAACTTCCCGATTGATGATCGCCGCAGTAGTGGGTTTTTATTACCGAGTGCCCGTATCAGTAGTGAGAGTGGTCTTGAGATTGATGTGCCCTACTATTTTAATTTGGCACCCAATTACGATGCGACGCTCAACACTCACGTTTATACTGACCGTAATCCTATGCTCTCAGGTGAGTTTCGCTATTTGACCGAAAACTACGGTGAAGGTATTTTTAACGGCTCATACTTACCTAGTGATAGAGAGTATGATGACGAAGACCGCAGCAGTTTTTTCTATGACCATTACTGGTCATCTAGTAGCATTCCGCGCTTAAGCGGTGATGCTAAATACAGTTATGTATCAGATGCAGATTACCTGAATGACTTTGATACCCTAGGCTTGTCGGACAATACAATAAACCTGCCACGCCGTGCGCGCGTCAACTATTATAATGACTACGTCAATGGCGAGCTAAAGGTCGAAACGTTTCAAACGCTCAATGCCTTTACCGACAACGGGCAACCATTAGAAGATAAAGACAAACCTTATTCACGATTGCCACAACTCACACTGGATTATCGTTTGCCATGGGCAGAGCGCTTTGATATCACCGGCGTCCATGACTCAGCGTATTTCAAAAAATCCATCGATGATGGCTCTGAAAATGAAAAAAGTGGCGCGCGTATTTATAACAAACTCAGTGCTGGCTATCCAATAGAGAAGTCTTGGGGTTATATTAAGCCTAAACTTAGCTTGCAGCATCTTTATACCTCCTACGATGAAGACAGCCTAGCAGACAATCAGCTGAGTGAAGAAGATGGCAGTCAGTCGGTATTTGTACCGCAAGCGAGTATCGATGCTGGGCTGAACTTTTATCAAGCAGGCTCACCTTTTGGTGCGTTTGACGATACCCTAGGTGGCTATCGCTTATTGAGCCCGCGTTTGAAGTACACCTATTCGCCTTTTGAAGATCAAAACGATATTCCTAACTTTAATACCCGTATTGCTTCTATCAACTATGAGCAGTTGTTTTCTGACAGCTGGTTCTTAGGACATGATCGTTTGCAAGACTTGCATGCTATCACTCCTGGTATCAACTATCGTTACATCGACGCAACGGGTGTGACACGTTTTGATGGTAGCATTGCAGAGCAGTTTTATATCGATAATGGCCGTGTCACGCTTGACGATGAGCAGCCTGTCTTTACTTCTTCTTCTTCGGGGATGGTTTGGAATACCAGTACGCAGCCGTACAATAACTTTTGGGTTGATGTCAGTGGTGCGCTGACCAATGATTATGACTTAAACTTTGTGACGACTGAGCTGCGTTATCAGCCATCAGACAACAGCTTGTTTAACGTGGGATTTGTGAAGCGTCAGCGTGATGAAAATACCAATCAGTTACCATTGTCTGCATTTACCGCGTCAGCAGTCTTCCCTATTAATAATAGCTGGCGAGTATTGGCTCAAGGTCAATACGACTACAATCGTGATAAAATGCTCGACTCTTTAATTGGTGTTGATTACGAAGATTGCTGTTTTGGTTTTGCAGTTTATGGCCGTCGTTACTATAATGACCTAAACGTCAAAGACAAACCGACCCAAGCGATTATGGCAGAAATCAGACTGAACGGACTTGGTAGTGGTAGCAGCCGCTTGACACGATTGCTCTCTGATAAAATATTGGGCTTTGAACCGGTACAAACTGCGTGGAAAGACTAAACTGCTTTCATATCCTAGCAAATCGCTAAGAATAATTTAAAGCCAAGTTTATAATTATATTGAGCTGTACTGATATCGAATTGCATCGATATTTATAACCCAGTATTTGTAGAACAATATTTCTAACCCTATTATGGACAACCCTGTCTACTATTTGATTATTAAGTGTATTGGGTAGAGTTAACCGACTACCATCCGATGCGATGACATTGATGAGGAGCATCATGAGATTTTTTTCTTTACGTCAGACCAGCCGCGCGGTACTGCTATCTATGAGTGCCAGCCTTGCGTTTACATTGAGCGCCCATGCTGCCACCGTTAACGCTGCATCAGCACCAGCGTCTCAAGAACAAGCAAGTGCTGCTGAAAAAAGCAACGTCAATCGTTTGACGCCAGCCAATAGTACCGACGGCATCATTGCTTTGGTCAACGAAAACGCTATCCTCAAAAGCGAGTTGGTTGATGCAATCACGCAAACCCAAGCACGCGCACAAGCGGCAGGCGAGCCTATTGCCAACTCAGCACAGCTGCAGTCTGAAGTACTAAATGCCCTCATCTTACGTGAGTTGCAATTATCCATGGTCCAGCGTATCGGTCTAAACCCTGATGAAGCCGCTATCAATCAACGCCTTGACCAAATCGCACAAGCGGAAGGTCTGAGTAGTGTATCAGCACTGCAGCAACGCCTAGATGCTGCACAACCTGGCAGCTATGCCACACTGCGCGCTCAATTGATTGAAGACGCTGCTATTCAGGCATTACAGCAACGCCAAATCAGTAGCCGTGTGCGCATTAGCGAGCAGGACATTGATGCATTTTTGGCATCACCAGAAGCCAAGCGTCTAAACCAAAGCGAGTATCAAACGATTCATGTACGCGTGCCCTACATGGATGATTATAGCCGACTGTCAGAAGACCAGCGCGAAGAAGCATTAAAGGTCGCACAAGCATTGCGTACTCGTCTGCTTACACCCAATGTAAATGTCGATGAAGCAATTGCGGCTAGCCAAGGCAGCTATGCTATCCCGCTACAAGGTGGTGATATGGGCTTTCATAAAGCAGCCTCTCTACCTACCGAACTATCGACTGAAATTACCAAGCTAGATGTCGGTGCAGTAAGCGCACCTTTAATCACACCAGAAGGCATTGATATCATCAAGTTGGCTGATAAAAAAGCCAGCGATACTATGCTGATACCGCAGTGGCATACTCGTCATATCCTAGTCAAAGTCGATGAGCTACAGACTGACGCCCTTGCTGAACAAAAAATTAATGACTTGTATGAGCAGTTGCGTAGCGGTGCTGACTTCGCCGCTCTAGCCTCAACCTATTCAGATGATCCAGGCTCTGCTGGGCGCGGTGGCGATCTTGATTGGGTCAGCGAAGAGGATATGATTGGTCCATTTGAGGCCATGATGAAAAACACAGCCGTTGGTGATTACTCTGCCCCCTTTAAGACTCAGTTTGGTTGGCATATTCTTAAGGTCGATGGCAAACGTCAACAGGATGTCAGTGATCAGTATCGCCGCAATATGGCTCGCCAAGCACTATATCAACGCCTAGCGCCGCAAGCCAAAGAAGACTGGTTACAAGAGCTACGTGCTGGTGCTTACATCCAGGTACTTGGATAGTTTGTTGAGACGTGAGTCCGCTCATTAAGTCTGATATTTTTTGTTGAAAAGGGTACATGCCAATGCGTGTACCCTTTTTCTAATGCTAAAGAATATAGATTATTTCATTTACTCTACAGAGTCATTGTCTTTTCTCTATCTTTAGCTGTTCAGTTTGAAAATTAAAAACCTACAAGCAAAGAAAAGCCCCGAACCTAGGGCGATTGGTTCAGGGCTATGGCGTTTCATATTGTTGTTATTATCTCTTCCGTGCTGACTTATCCTAAGTCATAAACAGTCATCTATAAGACAGCGGGCTGACCTGTGCTTTTATTGATACTGTCTCAACACTGCATCCTTGCGTATCCTTGTGTTGATGGTTGTATTGTAGGGCAATCAACTTAATGCGACTAGAGGCTAAAGACCTTATTTAACGTAAGCATATGCTTACGTCCGCACTGGGTATTTGATAGCACATTTACAGCATCATGATGAGCAGCATCAGTCTGCGGTGCGCTGCTCCTCAGCGTGCTCCTTAGATACTTTTTCACCCTCTTTTTTACCTTCTTCTATTTTGTTATCGGTCTCTTTAATATCGTCTGCTTCTGCGGTCGGTGCGTTTTGCTCTTGCTGGCTTGCTTCCTCAGGCTCGTATTGCAAAGTCGTCATCACTGGGAAGTGATCAGAGCCAACAGAAGGCATACGTTGAATATCAACGACCGTAAAGCAAGCACTATGGAAAATATGATCTAATGCCCAACGCAAAAACGGATATTTAACATGGAAAGTATTTATAAAGTGGCGACCGATGCGCGGATCTAATAGTCCTGAGATGCGTTGAAAGCGGCGTGTCGTCTTTGACCATGCAACGTCGTTGAGATCACCGGCTAATATGGCGGTTTGATCATTCTCTTTGATATGCTTGCCCACCATCAGTAGTTCAGCATCACGCGTGGTTGACTTGTCTGCTTCCGTTGGACTTGGCGGCATCGGGTGCAAGCAATACAACCAAATAACGCGCCCACTTTGCAGGCGCATCTGCGTATGAATAGACGGTATATCATCTATCATTAGGTACTTAACTTCAGGGTCTATCAACTCAAGCTTAGAATACAGATGCATACCATAGAGATTATCCAGCGGCACTTTTACCGTATATGGATAATCTGGCTCGACTTGATGCAACGCCTTTTCCCATTTCTCATCACTTTCTAGAGTGATCAAAATATCAGGCTGCCTTTGTTTGACCAAATCAACCAATTTTTGGGTTTCATCGTTAGGGGTCAGAACGTTGGAGACCATGATTTTTATTTGATGAGCTTCACCTTCCAGCTTAACTTTTGCTTGTTGGACTTCTTTTTTCCATAGTTTGGTATAGGGCAGTACCATTCTAAGTTGAAATGCTAAGGTGATACTTAGTACGATAAATAGTAGCCACTGCCCTAGCTCCCAGTTTGGCCAAAATACCAACATACCAATCCAAGCTATAACGCCTAGTACCATTATTTGAATACGTGGAAATTCAACACCACGCACCCACCAGTTATCAAGCGGTATCCAACCCCAAATCGTTACAAATGCGATGAATCCTGCTAGCCACTGTGCGCCGTAATATAAGAGTGAAAGATCCATAATATGTATTAGCCGTTTATTAATTGATGATTGAACTGATAATGATATCTTTTTTTATAGGAATTATTATTACAACGAAATATCTTTGTCAAAAAGCCTTGATTAAAACAACAATGATACCGTCTTTTTTAACTGAACTGACGTCAGGTGCTTACTTTAGCATTTCAGAAGAGTATCGCCTACTAATGAGACTTAATTAGCTAGCAACTGCCATAAAACGTTACAATTTCAATCATTTGGCTATTATAATTAAGTTATAAGTACGCCGCTTATAGCGGCAATTTCACAGAAGTCACGAGCAACAATTGTTGTAGCCATCATTCTCGCCATGCTAATAACTTAACGTTATGGTGAACATAGCAAATAGTGTATGAAAAACAGCGGAAAATAGCCAAAACGCCTTGCTTTTTATGGCCATTCACGGCATTGTTATTGGTTGGCGGTGTAACAAATAATTGTAAATAGGATTAGATTTCATGAGTAATTTAACAGTAGGCTTGGTAGGCTGGCGCGGAATGGTTGGCTCAGTATTGATACAGCGTATGCAGGAAGAAAAAGACTTTGACGGCATTACGCCCGTGTTTTTTTCAACCAGTAACGCTGGTGGTGACGCACCAAGCTTCGATGGTGTGAAGACCAGCCAATTAAAAGACGCTCATGATATTGATGCACTAGCAGCTTGTGACGTGATTATTACCTGCCAAGGTGGCGATTACACCTCAAAGGTGCACCAACCGTTACGTGATAATGGCTGGAATGGCTACTGGATTGACGCGGCAAGTACTTTACGTATGGAAGACGACAGCATCATCATTCTTGATCCGGTCAACCGCAGCGTCATTGATAGCGCACTTGCCAATGGTAAAAAAGACTTCATCGGTGGTAACTGTACTGTGTCACTCATGCTGATGGCTATCGGTGAGTTATTCAATAAAGGTTGGGTAGAATGGGTCAGCGCCATGACCTATCAAGCTGCTAGTGGCTCTGGCGCAAACAACATGCGCGAGCTAATCGAAGGTATGGGTGTCCTGCGTGACGCCGTCCAAGATGAATTGGCTGATCCTGCTAGCGCCATTCTTGAGATTGATAAGAAAATCGCCCAAACTCAACGCTCAGATGACTTTCCAAAGCAGTACTTTGGTGTGCCACTAGCGGGTAGCTTAATTCCTTATATCGATGCACAACTAGAGAACAAGCAGTCGCGTGAAGAATGGAAAGGTGGTGTTGAAACCAATAAAATCCTTGGTAACTCTGAGGCTAGTAGCATTCCTATCGACGGCATGTGTGTACGCGTTGGCGCGATGCGCTGTCATGCACAGGGCTTAACTATCAAGCTTAAAAAAGACATTCCGTTAGAAGAAATCGAAGCCGCATTGAAAAACAGTGGCAATGAATGGTTAGACTTGGTCGAAGACGATAAAGAAGCCACGATGAACCGCCTAACGCCAGTAGCCGTGACCGGTACTTTGACCGTTGCGCTAGGACGCTTACGCAAGCTCAATATGGGTCCTGAATATCTAGGCGCGTTTACCGTTGGTGATCAGTTACTATGGGGCGCAGCTGAACCATTACGCCGTATGCTAAATATCATCCGCGAGCAAAACAGCTAAGATTATTTGTATAAACGTTAAATATAAAAAAGACAGCACTTGCTGTCTTTTTTTATGGGTATATCATTTCCAAAAATGTGAGTAACACGGAAGATGAGTGCAAGTGCTACCTATAATAGAACAAGCGATTTTGACACAGCTAATCATATAGTCAATCCATTATAAAATAAATTCTGCGTAGGTACAGCAAGCACTGAACGACACTGTCTGTATCTTTTGGTTGTCGTCGTAATACACGCTCCAATGGATATATGAATCACCATTAAACATCCATGTCCAAAAAACTCCTAACAATGCTATAATTAGCGCCATTTTCATAGCTTAAATAGCGGTTATCATATGCAATTTGTCTTACACAAAACGGCCAGCGGCGAGACGCGCGCACGCCGTGGTACAGTTCATCTCAATCATGGCGACGTGCAAACGCCTGCCTTTATGCCTGTTGGTACTTACGGTACAGTCAAAGGTATGCTGCCACGTGATATTGAAGCCATTGGTGCTGATATCGTGTTAGGCAATACCTTCCACTTATGGCTACGTCCAGGTACTGACGTTATCGATAAATTCGGTGGCTTGCACAAATTTATGCATTGGGATAAGCCTATCTTGACCGATTCGGGTGGCTTCCAAGTATTCAGTTTGGGTGCTATGCGTAAAATCACCGAAGAAGGTGTCGACTTCAAATCCCCTATTGATGGCGCTAAAGTATTCTTATCACCAGAAAAATCGATGCAAATTCAGTATAGCCTGAATTCAGATATCGTCATGCAGTTTGATGAATGTACGCCTTATCCAGCGACTCATGATGAAGCCAAAAAATCTTTAGAGCTATCACTACGTTGGGGACAGCGCTGCGTTGACGAGCACAACAGACTGGGCAGCACCAATGCCTTATTCGGCATCGTACAAGGTAGTATGTATCCTGATTTACGTCAACAATCACTTGAAGGTCTGTTAGAGATTGGCTTTGATGGTTATGCTATTGGAGGTCTTTCGGTTGGCGAACCTAAAGAAGAGATGATAGATGTACTAGACTACCTACCTGATGATATGCCAGCAGATAAGCCACGCTATCTTATGGGCGTTGGCAAGCCTGAAGATTTAGTTGAAGGCGTACGCCGCGGCGTAGATATGTTTGACTGCGTGATGCCTACTCGTAATGCCCGCAATGGTCATTATTTCGTCACAGGTGATACAGACAATACTGGCGTGGTACGTATCCGTAATAGCCAGTACCGTAATGATGAAGGCCCATTAGACCCTGAATGTGACTGCTATACTTGCCAAAACTTTAGCCGTGCCTATTTATATCATCTTAATAAGTGCAAAGAGATGCTAGGCGCTCAGCTGGCCACCATTCATAACCTGCGTTATTACCAGCGTTTGATGCAAGGTATCAGAGACGCTATTGAACAAGACACCTTTGATGAGTTTGTTAATGAGTTTTATAGTAAGCGTGGTCAAACGGTTCCTGAGCTAAACTTACGCTAATCTTATTTTTATAGTTGATGCATTTAAAATTAGCGAATTGACATTATTGCGCATACGAAAAAGGGCTTAAGAATTATCTTAAGCCCTTTTTTCAACCATCAATTTTAAAAACTGACCAATCAAATACTCTTTAAGAGTATAAATCCTAGCCCATTAGTGTGGTAATAAATACAACAATAACTGCGATTGGAGCAACGAACTTAGCGATAATCTGCCAAAGCTTCCAAGCACCTTCTGACAAACCAAGCTCTTGCTGGATACTGCGTTGATCCATTCTCCAAGCAAGGAAGATAATCGCTGCAAGACCGGTCAATGGTAGGATAAATTTACTGGTTAGCTTATCTAACGCATCAAAGATACCATTACCCATAATCGTAAAGTCAGACCACAAGTTGAACGACAATAACGCAGCAATACCTAGCAACCAAATCACAGTACTCGCAGCGATAGTCGATACTGTACGACTCATAGGCGTGCGCTCTTCTAAAAACTCAACCGTTGGCTCAAGCAATGAAATCGACGAGGTAATAGCCGCAAACGTAATCAGCAAGAAGAACAAGGTACCAATGATAGTACCTGCGCCCATGCTACCAAACGCAATTGGTAAGCTGACAAAGATAAGACCCGGACCTGAAGCAGGATCAAGACCATTGCTAAAGATGATTGGGAAAATTGCCAAACCAGCCGCCAAGGCAATGACAGTATCTAGGATAACAACGGTACGTGCTGTTTTAAGCAAGTTCACTTCACGGCCCAAATATGAGCCATAAGCAACCATAATACCCATACCTATAGATAGCGTGAAGAACGCATGACCCAATGCAGCAAGCATCACATCAGCCGTTAGTTTGCTAAGGTCTGGCGCAAATAAATATGCAACTGCCTCACCAAAGCCACCATTCATAACGTTATAACCAACGATAACGAATAGGATAAGACCTAACAAAGGCATCAAAATCTTAGCTGTTTTTTCGATACCACTTGTCACACCAATACCGACGATAACAGCCGTCAATATCATGAATACTGTATGCCAAATGGTCAAAGTGCCTGCTGATGCCAACATCGCATCAAACGTTGCGCCGATAGCATCGCTATCTTGACCAACAAAACCACCTGAAGCGACCTTGGTAATATAGTTAAGTGCCCAACCACCGATGACACTATAGAAAGATAGAATTAAGAACCCACCCAAAATACCTGAAGCACCAATGATACCCCAACTGCGTGATTTACCCTCACTTGCTGCTACATCAGCAAAGGTATTGACTGGGTTCTTCTGCCCACGACGACCAATCAACCACTCAGCAACTAGAATCGGAAAACCTACTAACGCGATACAGAATAAATAAGCGATAACAAAAGCTGAACCACCACTTTCACCGACCATATATGGGAATTTCCATATATTCCCTAAACCAACTGCCGATCCTACCGCTGCTAGCACAAAGCCAAGACTTGAGCTCCACTGTGCATGTTCTTGTTTATTAATAGCCATTTTTTTCCGTCCTCATGCTTCAATTAATATTACTGATAACCTTCCATGATTATCATAAATAGCTTTGAATATTTTTAAACCATTTATTAAACGCCTCAATATGAAGCGTCCAGTAACATTAAGAAAAAATTGTTTACAATACCGTAAACGCTAAGTTTCTGCTAAGCGACCATAAAAGTCAAGTGTTCATAAACATAAAAAGCCATAACAATTGGTTATGGCTTTCTTATAATTCTATCGATAATTAACAAGAGTTTGGCAAATAGCCGCCCAGTATTTTTCTAGGATTGATTGACATACAGAAAGCGTTATCGAACGACACCGCGGCGACTTTTTTGTAACGAATCGATAAGTAACTGAATTTTCGGCTCTTTAGGTAAAAGCTCATCATGTAATATTTGTAGCGCCTGTACCGTGGTCAGACCTGACCTAAAAATAGTGCGATACGCTTGACGCAGCACATCAATCGTCTCTTTTGACCAATCTTTACGACGCATGCCTTCAACATTTAGACCATGTGTTTTTGCAGGATTACCAGAAACCATGGTAAAAGCTGCCACGTCCTTTAATATCAGACTTGCCCCACCAATCAAACTATAGTCATCCACAGTACAAAACTGATGGATACCAGAATTACCGCCAATAATTGTGTGATCGCCAATGGTCACATGACCTGCCACACCAACGTTATTGGCCAATACATTGTGATCACCAATCACGCAGTCGTGAGCCACATGTGTATTTACCATCAGCAAGTTATGGCTACCAATTTTGGTTAGCTCACTGTCTTGGGCGGTGCCACGATGTAAGCTACAAGCTTCGCGAATGGTATTGTGATCGCCAATCTCAAGCCAAGTGCGTTCACCAGCATATTTCAAATCCTGTGGATCTTCCCCAATGCTAGCAAACTGATAAAACTCATTGTACTCACCGATACGGGTCAGCTTTGTTACAACAACATGGCGATGTAATACCGTGTGCGCACCAATGGTTACCTCATCACCGACTATACAATAAGGACCAATGATGGCAGTCTCATCAATCTGGGCAGATGATGAGATGAGTGCTGTTGGATGAATCTGACTCATATTTTGGGCCTTTGTATCGTCTAATGCGAGTAAATTTCGTGTAAATATTGAAGCGGATATAGAATCCATACTTAATCAACAATAGTGACGCCTGTATGACTATTAACTGCAACTATTAATAATAATTCTATTTTCTCAATTGCTTTGATGCAATGTTATTTGCATGCTCTTTATACGTTGATGCTAACTATGGCTCTAAAAAAACAACTTATTGCTCTTGACGAGCAATCATTACCTGAGCACTAGCAGCCAGCTCATCTTCGACATGTACGGTACAGTCAAATTTATAAATACCACGCTTTTGCATCACTGTTTTGGCGCGGATAATCAACTGATCACCAGGAATGACTCGGCGCTTAAAACGAACCTTATCTACCCCTGCAAATAAATAGAGATAACCATCTTCTGCCGTGAGTCCAGCGCTGATAAAACCCAGCACACCTGAAACCTGTGCCATTGACTCTACCATCAACACCCCAGGCATAATTGGCTCATCAGGAAAATGTCCATTAAAAAACTCTTCATTAATGGTGACATTTTTAATCCCAGTAATACACTCACCTGGCGTACAGGCGATAACCTTATCTACCAACATAAAAGGATAACGATGCGGTAGATAATGTTTTAACGTCTGGTAGGTTAAGGGCAGCGTAAGACCTTGATCAGCCAAACTTTTAATGTCTTCTGCGGTTGTGATATCAATATCGTTGCTGCTCATAATGGGGCTTCCTTGCAATACTTTGGCTATTTTTTAGCACTCTATTTTTTTAGCGATTTGCTGTATTTTACATTTTCAAAAATACTTACTTATAATTGTTTGCTTATATCAGTGTTAATCACGGCCTAACTGACGGAAACGTACTGCAGCACGGCGCCAATTGGCAGTCGGCATTGCAGCAGTTCCAGAGGAATATGACCCAGACTTTTTGATAGATTTGGTCACCATTGTCATACCAGATAAAGTGACGTCATCTGTAATCTCAATGTGACCAGTAATACCGACCGCGCCACCTATAATACAACGCTTACCTATACTGGTACTACCTGCGATACCGGTTTGCGCTGCAATGGCGGTACCATCACCGATGCGCACGTTATGAGCCACTTGCACTAGATTATCAATAATAACATGATTTCCTATTACCGTATCATCAATAGCGCCGCGGTCGATACAAGTCTGACTGCCAATGCGCACATGGTCACCAATAATCACCCGACCTAGCTGAGCGATACGCTCCCATCCTGTATCGCTAGGGTCTCTGGTTGGTGCAAAGCCAAAGCCTTCTGCACCCACACTCACGCCTGCATGCAACCTAACATGATTACCAATAATACAGTCGTGTCCGATGACCACTTGCGATTTGATGACACCATCTGTGCCTACTGTCGTATTTGCCTCGACTACCACATGAGCATCAAGCGAGGTACGCGCGCCAATCTGGACATTGTCACCAATCACACAAAAAGGACCAATATTGGCCTGCTCGCCAATGACCGCACTATCAGCGATCACTGCGCTAGGATGTATACCACTAGATAATGAATGATGAGCAAACAACTGACTGGCACTAGCGTAAGCTAAGTAAGGGCTTGCGACGACTAACGCTATCGCTGTTGCCGGTACTTGGTCACGATATTCCGCAGTGACTAAAACTGCACCTGCCTGGCTGCTCGCAAGGCTAGAGATATAATGAGGATCAGCCAAAAAACTGAGCTGCTTGCTATCAGCAGTCGTGAGACTACCAACACTGTTAAATGTTTGACATAACTGCTCAGCGTTAATAGCCGCTTTATTTGCGATAGGCTGACGTTGTTCAATCCGAGTGATAAGTTGCTCAGTCGTTATCATAGTGGCTGTTAATATAGTTATTAATATAATGGTTAATATTCTTATGAATATAAGGCAGGTCATCAAGCCGATATATCAGCTTGATGACCTGTTAATCGCTAGCTGTCTTTTATTTACTTAGGATAATAAATTAATAAAAGACGCTATTTTTACGCAGTGTCGTTAACTTAGAACGTATTACCTATCTGGAACTGTACTTTTTCAGTCTCATCGCCTTCTTTATCACCGATAGGCACAGCATAACTTAATGAGATAGGACCAATTGGCGTATACCAGGTGATGCCAGCACCCGCACTAAAGCGCATATCATTATCCTGCGTCAATAATGGCACACCAGTATCAACATTAGTATCAGGGTTTACGAAAGTACGGTCTTCTTTATTCGTGGTATCAAATACTTGACCGCCTTCGGCGAACAGTACTGGACGTACTTGATCTGCCCAGTCCCCTTTGAACGGCATTGGCAGAATCAGTTCTGCACCGAAGCTTGCCAGTGCGTTACCACCAATTTCTTCGTCCTTGTAGCGGACATCATCGTTGATAGCATCATAATAAGTCTGTGATTTTGGTCCAAGTGTCGAAGCTTCATAACCACGTACCGAGCCATAGCCACCGGCGTAGAAGTTTTCATAGAATGGTAAGTCATTACCATAGCCAAGCTTAGTATAACCACGTGCTACCCAGTCTTTGTAGAAAGGATAATAGACATTACCTCGGTAAACGAGCTTTTGATAATTGGTGTCACCAAGGCCAATAGTGGCATCAACAGTGTGGCTCATACCCTTAGTTGGGAACACTGGACGATCTAAAGTGCTGTAGTCCCAACCAAATAGCAAGTTATAGGTTTGATAGTCGTTTTTAAAACCAGTACGACCAGACGCTTCGCCTTCATTGTTAATAAAATTTTCAAGCGTGCCGCCATCATCGATCAGCTGCTGCACGTTTGAAACCCCTAAGAAACGGCCACCACGTACTGACGTATTATCAACGTTTAAGCCTGCGCTGACACGTTTGGTTTCATCAACAGGGTAACTGTAGTTCAGCGTCGCACCATAAGAATCGGTGACATAGTTACTAACGTTTCTATCATCGTATTTAGTCTCACGGTAGTAAGCACTAAGACCTTGTGACACGCCATTTTCAGTAAAGTATGGATCGGTATAGCCCAAGCTATAAGAATCACGTGTCTCTGAGCGTGATAGTGCCGCTTTCACACGGTTACCAGTACCCATAAAGTTGTTTTGCGTCAAATCTAACTGGAAAGTAACACCACCACTTTGCGAATAACCCGCAGCAATGGTTGAACTACCAGAAGGCTGCTCTTCTACGGTGTATTGTACATCGACTTGATCTGGCTGGTTAGGGACAGGTTTGACATCGACGTTGACCGCTTTAAAGAAACCTGTACGCATCAAACGTGTGCGTGATAGCTGTATTTTTTCGCTAGAGGCAAGTGCACCCTCTAATTGACGCATCTCGCGACGTAATACTTCATCTTGGGTTTTGATGTTACCCGTGAAGTTAATACGACGCACAAAGATAGGGCGTGCTGGGTCAATAAAGTAATCAACTTCTACCATTTTCGTATCGTCATTGATACGTGGTACCGGTCTAACTTGTGCCAAGTAATAGCCTTCGTTACCATAACGACGTTTGAGCTCAGCGGTAGTCTCATCGAGTTTGGCTTGAGAGTATTTTTCGTTAGGTGCAAAAGTGACCAGCTCTTTTAGCTCGCTTGTCTCAAACGTTGGCTTACCTAAAAAATTAACCTCGCCAAACTGATATTGCTCACCTTCGCTTAAACTGACTTCGATAAATACACTGCGCTTGTCTTCACTGATATTAAGCACTGCATTGTCGACAGCAAAACGCACATAACCATCGTTTTGATATAAGGCTTTTAGGTTCTCTAAGCTGGCTGCCAGTTTTTCTTTGGCATAGCGATCAGATTTAGACAGTAGACGTGTCCAAGAGGACTCTTTTACCGCAAAGACGTCTTTAATTTCTTCATCGCTAAAGTGCTTGTTACCAATGATATTGATATCGACGACTTTTGCAGGCTTGCCTTCGATAAAGCGCACATCTAGCTTGACTCGGTTACCGTCGAGTAGCGTTTGGTCGACTTCGATATTACTGTTGTAATACCCTTGACTGATGTACTGCTGCTGTAGCTCGTTGGCGACGCCTTGGAGGGTCGCTTGCTTGAGTACATCACCGACAGACAAACCGGCATTGCCAAGACCTTGCTCTAATCCTTCTTTTGGAATGAGCTTATTGCCTTCGAAATTGACTTCTGCAATGGTAGGACGCTCAACGACATCGAATCGTAGCTGACCACCTTCGACACGGCTTTGAATGTCAGCGAAATTCTCGGTGGCATATAGCGCCTTGATGCTGGCAGCCAAACTGCTGTCATTAACCGTATCCCCTACCGTAATAGGCAGAACCGGATAGAGGCTATCTGGGGTTAGACGTTGCAGACCATTGAAACCGATGTCAGTCACTACAAATTCTGCAGCCTGTACAGGCATACTCATCATCGCTACAACTAACGGCAACCCTGCCGCGCTCATAAATAAAGGCGTACGCATAAACACTATCCGTCAATAAAAAACTTGCTTAAGTTAAGGTAAAAAGCATGTATTGTCTAGCCCATTTCGCACAAAGTCGTCAGCTTCAGCATGGGAGACTCAGAACACTTTATATAAAATGCATCATAAAATAAACTAAAAATTACGATTAGTACAGAGACAGCGACACAAAGCCACTCATGTGTCCCGTTAATAATCGCAGAATAATAGGCGCAAAACCATTAGCGCATCTTGCCTTATCATCCAAAGGCGATAAGCAATCGTCAAAATAGCCGGCTGATATCATTACCAATTGCTAACACCATGAAACCTACCAGCAAGAGTAAACCGATATTAAGTCCAACCATTTGCACCCCTTCTGACAGTGGCTTGCCGCGAATCAGCTCTATGAGATGATACACAATATGTCCACCATCCAATACAGGAATAGGTAATAAGTTCAGCACAGCCAGACTCAAACTAATCAGTGCAGCGGTAGAGAGTACCATCTGCCAACTGATATCAAAACTTTGTTTGGCAACCTTAGCAATGGTAATTGGCCCTGACAGATTATCGAGACCAATCATACCTGATAGCATCTTGCCCATCGAGCTCACTGTCATTACTGCTAGCTGTTCGGTTTTTTCAAACGACTTCACCAGTGATTCACCAGGACCATAGACTACTGTGGTTTTATAATCATCGGGAATGACAATTTCAGACTGTGCCACCATAGCACCAATTTGCCCAAAACCGTTACCCAAATTGTCTTTTTTGCCTTGTGGCATAATAGATAATTGTACCGGCTTGCCATCACGCATGACGGTGAAATTTAGCAAGACCTCTGGATTATCACGAATGATACGCGTGGCACTGATCCAGTCTTTTATCTCTTCGTCATTGATCGCCGTGATACGGTCACCTACCTTTAGACCTTGACGACTAGCCGCACCATCAGGGGCTAAATCACCAACCACTGGCGCAATCTGTGGCTGCCATGGCAGCATGCCAAAGCTCGTCAACGCATCTTTGCCTTGCGCATCGCCTTGCATGAACTCATTGACGGGTGCTTGATAGGTTTTGGTCTCATTATTACCTGATGCATCAGATTGTAAGGTGACACTGACGTTATCCGTCTCACCCATACGCCCTGCTAAACGATAGTTAATACCTTCCCACGTCTGTACGTCATGACCATCAATCGCAACGATAGTATCACCAGCTGGCAATTGTGCCATGGCTGCTGGCGTATCAGGTAACACCTGTCCAATCTTTGTCGCCAACTGCTCGGATGGGGTCATAAACAATATCCAAAACAAGACAATGGCAATAATAAAGTTCATGAGAGGACCAGCCGCTACAATAGCAATCTTTTTTAGCGGATGCTGGCGATTAAAGGATAAATGCTGCTCATCAACTGCTACCTCACCTTCACGCTCATCGAGCATTTTGACATAACCACCGAGTGGTAAGGCAGATATACGATAATCAATACCACTTTTTTTGCTAGTCCAGCCTGCGATTTTAGGTCCAAAACCGATAGAATATGTCAATACCTTAACGCCGCAGAGACGCGCCACAATGTAATGCCCCCACTCATGCAATGCAATAAGCGGGCCCAAGACAAATATGGCGGCAAGAAGTGTTAGTAAAAACGTCATGATTTTTTCTCAGTATTGTCTCTCAGCATTTTTATTAACATCTTCGCTAATATCGTTTATCAATGTCATGGATCAGCTAAGAGACGCTTGCTACGATTATGTTAGCTTTGCTACCAACTTATCAGTCAGGTGGCGTGCAATCTTATCGATTGCCAATATATCTTCTATGTCAGCGGTTTCGTTCAATGGTGGCAGCTGTATCTCATCCAATGCTTGTTCGTTAATATCCGCAATGTCCGTTAGGCGAATTTGCCCCTTTAAAAAGGCGTCAACAGCAATCTCATTGGCAGCATTAAGTACAATTGTGGCCTGCGTACCTGCTTGCATCGCCTGTCTCGCCAAACGCAAACACGCAAATTTCTGTAAATCAGGCTCAATAAACTCAAGACCACTTAGAGCAAATAAATCCAATGGCTGCGAGCCACTATTGATACGGTCAGGATAACTGAGTGCATGGGCAATAGGGGTCTTCATATCGGGACTGCCCAGCTGCGCTAAGAAGCTGCCGTCGCTATATTCTACCATTGAGTGAATAATACTTTGTGGATGAATGACCACATTTATCTTATCTTCAGGCAAATCAAATAAATGGCAGGCTTCGATTAGCTCAAGCCCTTTATTCATCATCGTAGCCGAGTCTACCGATATTTTTTGCCCCATCGACCAATTAGGATGTTTGACCGCCTCAGCAATGCTAGCTTGCTGCATTTGGGCAAATGACTGTTGTAAAAATGGCCCACCAGACGCCGTCAACCACAGCTTACGTACCCCATGATTCGGCTGATGAATCTGGCTATTATCTTGTTGAATCGCCAACGGTAAACACTGAAAAATTGCGTTGTGCTCTGAATCTAAGGGTAACAAGGTAGCATGGTGCGTTTTTACCGCATTAATCATGACCTGCCCTGCCATCACCAGCGCCTCTTTATTAGCAAGTAAGATACGCTTACCTGCACGCGCTGCTGCCAAGGTAGAAGGCAGACCTGCCGCACCTACGATAGCAGCAACAACTGTATCGGTTTGTGAGTCGGTGGCGATATCGACGAGCCCTGCTTCACCGCCTACCACATCGATATCAAGACCCGCTCTACTAAGTCGCTGAGCAAAGTCACTGACCGCTGCTATAGGCACACTGACACGCTTTGGCAAAAACTGCTGACAAAGAGCAAATAACTTATCTAGACGATGGTGCCCTGATAAAGCGTAAACCTGATAGTGCTGCGGCTGCGCGGCTAAGATTGCTAGTGTACTGTCGCCAATCGAGCCAGTCGCGCCTAGTACGGCGATGCGTTGCGTCATAACCATCGGGACCTATGAATAATACGGTGGAAAATAAATGAGAAGTTTAGGACATAAATAAGACGTGATTAATCGTAGTGGTTTGAGATTATAGTGATACATATCAACACATGGCGAAAAGCGAGACGGAATAACCGGCAAAAGCTGAGCTACTAGTCCAGCCTCTCTGCCATGAAACATTCAGACACTTAAGCCTTGCCTCACTCTGACCTACACTACCATCAGCCCGAACTGCTGTATTGCCCAAAACCCAAGTGCGAATATTGGTGTAGCAGACAATAGTGAATCAATACGATCTAATACGCCGCCATGTCCTGGCAAAATCGTTCCAGAGTCCTTAACATCAGCACGGCGTTTAAGCATCGACTCAAACAAATCACCCAGTACTGATGCCAAAATAGTCAACGCTGACAAGCCCACAAAAGCGACTAGTGGTATACCAGTGAGCTGTAATTTAAAGACACTAATCACGACAACAACGAGCAAACCTGTGACCAAGCCTCCAGCCAATCCTTCCATGCTTTTATTGGGTGAGACATTCGGTGCCATCTTGCGGCGACCGAACTTACGCCCAACAAAGTAAGCACCACTATCGGCACACCATACCAGTAAGAATACATAGAGCAGCCACCATGCTGACAGTTGCCATAGATAAAACATAGCGGTAATGGCGGCAGTCAAAATCACTGCGCCCATCAATGCCAGCTTTTTACCATACCAATTGGTATGAGTTGGAAAAACCCGTACCCAAGAGACCGCCATGAACCAGATTGCGAGTGAAGCCACCCACCAAAACAGCCAAGTCACTTTGAACATAAGCGATACTAATGTCAGCACCAAAACCAGCAACACAAATAGCGCAGGCTGGCGCCATTTAGGCATCAGCTTGGTCCACTCGTGCGCTGCAATAATGACACCAATCGCCAAAAGTGGCGCAAATAAAACAGGAGTTTGGCTCGCAAACATTGCAATACCAACGATAATAACGAGAACAATTGCCGTCTTAATTCGTTGCCACATATTTATCGAGCCTTATAATAATGAAGAACGCATGGTCAAAAAGTGCATTATAGCAGCTAATATACAATAGCCCACTAATAGCGTTTGATAGCAATTAAAGCGCTTTATTATTTCATAAGCAAGTAGGATTAACCACTTATTAGAAAACTCTAAGCTTACAGAACACTAAAAATGTCAGTTAATAAAAAGAGAACCTTACATCACACCTAGAAATATTTGTTAGGGTGTTTGCTGTTCAGTGACAATCTGTTCGCTGGTTTTACCAAAACGACGTTGGCGCTGGGCAAACTCTGCTACCATCGCTGACAGCTCATCTACAGCAAAACTTGGCCATAATGTTTGGGTAAAGAACAGCTCAGCATAGGCTGATTGCCACAATAAAAAGTTAGAGAGTCGGTACTCACCGCCTGTACGTATCAGCATATCTACTGCCGGTGCATCCGCCAGTTGCACATATTCACCAAGCAGGTCTTTGTCGATATCTTCCGCGCGCAACTTACCTGACTCTACTTGCTGGGCCAACTGCTTTGCTGCATGAGCAATGTCCCATTGTCCACCGTAGCTGATGGCAATAACCAAGGTCATGGCGGTAAAATCAGCGGTTTTTGCCTCAGCATCCGCCATCAATGCTTGCAGCTCTTCACTAAGCTGACTACGATCGCCAATAAAACGCAAACGTATACGGTACTCGTGCATACGTGGCATCTGCTCGTGAATAGTGGATGCTAATAGCTGCATCAATAGCGCCACCTCGCTAGGTGGACGTTGCCAGTTTTCACTAGAAAAGGCAAATACCGTTAATACCTCGATGCCAGTATCGACACAATATTCGACAATAGGATCTAATGCATCTTTACCCGCTACATGCCCTTGGCCTTTGCCTAAATGATTGGCTTTTCCATAACGATTATTGCCATCCATAATGATAGCGATATGGCGAGGAAGGAGTGCTGAAATAGACATAGGCTGACTTGCTTATTGTTGAGGTAATATAATAGTAACGCGCAATATGGCAGCTAAACAGCCCAAAACATAAAATTCACAAACATACCATGAATCAGGCTTTTAACAGCTTTTGAAATGGAACGCAGCGAGTTCAGCTGCTAATAGTTTTGGGCAACACAACAATAAGCAGCCAATAGCAATGGCACATTGGCTGCTTAACTATAGAGATACGGCTGAACTGACTTCGCTACAAATGACAAAAATCAGTGTTTATACTTCCATTAAGTCGCTTTCTTTTTTGCTTAAACGGCTATCAATGGTTTCGATATATTTATCGGTGATTTTTTGAATATCATCACTGGCACGGCGCTCGTCATCTTCTGAAATTTCTTTCTCTTTTGCCAAATCTTTGATGTCATTCATCATATCACGGCGAATATTGCGGATAGAGACGCGGCTACTTTCCGCTTCGCTACGAGCAAGCTTTTGCATATCGCGGCGTGTGTCTTCGGTCAATGCTGGCATCGGTACACGAATCACATCAGCGGTCATCGGGTTCAAACCCAAGTCTGCTTCGCGAATGGCTTTATCAATCGCTTGCACCATGGTACGCTCAAATGGCTGAACCAATAGTGTGCGTGAATCTTCAACGTTGACGCTTGCCACTTGATTCAATGGCGTATCTGCGCCGTAGTAGCTAACCATTACACCTGATAGCATACCTGGATGCGCGCGGCCAGTACGTACTTTACTAAAAGTGCTTTCGAGCGCCTCTAGCGTCTTTGCCATGCGTGCTTCGCCGTCTTTCTTAATCTCATTAATCATCATGTATCCTTATTTATCGCTGTCGATAAATCATTCATTGCTGTTAGGTATAAATCTTATTCAAGTGCCGATGCTGAATACATCAGTCACTTCATATTCATATCAATGATAAAGCCTACGCTTAATGATAAACACGAGTGCCTTCGTTTTCACCCATCACCACATTTAATAACGCATTAGGCTTGGTCATATCAAAGACTTGTAGAGGCACATTATGCTCACGGCATAAAGCGATTGCCGTTAAATCCATGACCCCAAGCTTTTGCTCTAATACTTCATCAAAGGTCAAACCGTCGTATTTAACCGCATCGCTATGCAAGCTTGGGTCTTTGTCATAGACGCCATCAACTTTGGTCGCTTTCAAGATAAGACCCGCTTCAATTTCGATACCACGTAGACAAGCAGCAGTATCGGTGGTGAAGAAAGGATTACCCGTGCCCGCGACAAAAATACATACTTCACCATTCTTTAAATAACGAATGGCGTTACGGCTGCTATAGCTTTCAGTCACTTCACCAATCGGCAATGCTGACATTAAACGTGTTTTAATATTGCGGCGCTCAAGGGCATCACGCATTGCCAAACCATTCATGACGGTAGCAAGCATACCCATTTGGTCACCTGTGACACGGCCGACCAAGCCTTCTTGTTGAAGCTGAGCACCACGATATAAGTTACCACCGCCAACGACGATACCGACCTGTACACCAAGTCCACGCAAATGTGCGATTGACAGACTCATCTTATCGAGCACTTCAGTATCGATTCCCATATCTTTGCCACCGGCTAAGGCTTCACCAGAAAGCTTTAGCAAGATACGAGAGTAACGCGGGTTTTTGTCAGACATGAGGTCACCTTGTTAGCATTAAATTATAATTAAAATGATTGGTAAAACACAAATAGACTTTGCCTGTGACTTTACCCGAGATGCCATAAAGTAACGTACTATAAAAAGCACGATGACTGATGACAAACGTGTAAAAAGGCTAAATTGCGCTAATTGTAGCAAAAACTGCCCGCTATTGGGCAATTTTCACTCGGTTATCGGTGTGGTTTTCTAGCCTTTATAACTGGCAAACAAATCATACTCGCTAGCGTCATCGATTGTGACAGTTAGGAACTGTCCGACTTTGACTTGCGCCGTGATGTCATCAACGTAGACATGACCGTCAATCTCTGGTGCATCAGCGTAGCTGCGGCAAATCGCAATGCCCTCTTCACTATCAATCTCATCGACCAATACCATCAGAGTTTTACCAACTTTCTCTTGTAGTTTCTGTGCTGAGATATCCTGTTGTAGCGTCATCAAACGCTCATAGCGCTCTTGCTTAACATCTTCAGGCACATGATTTGGCAAGTCATTGGCAACCGCACCTTCGACTTCTGAATACGTAAAAGCACCAACGCGATCGAGGCGCGCCTCGACCAACCAATCAAGCAGGCATTGGAAATCTTCTTCCGTCTCACCTGGGAAGCCAACCACAAAGGTTGAACGAATAACGATATCAGGGCAAATCTCACGCCACGCTTTGATACGTGCCAAGGTGTTTTCACTATGCGCTGGGCGCTTCATCGCTTTTAGGATGCGATGGCTGGCATGCTGGAATGGAATATCAAGATAAGGCAGTAGTTTTTTCTCACCCATGAGCTCAACGACTTTATCCACATGCGGATATGGATAAACATAATGCAGGCGCACCCAAATACCCAAATCGTTTAACGCTTGGCATAAGTCATAAAACTTTGACTTAAGCGGCATACCATTCCAAAAACTGGTTCTATATTTTAAGTCCAGTCCATAAGCGGAAGTATCTTGCGAGATAATAAGCAACTCTTTCACGCCAGCGTTTTTTAGCGCCAAGGCTTCATTCATCACGCTATCAATCGGACGCGAGACCAAATCGCCACGTAAGCTTGGAATGATGCAGAAAGTACAACGATGGTTACAGCCTTCCGATATTTTTAGATACGCATAATGGCTTGGGGTCAATTTGATACCCGCCTCATTAATCAAATCTATCTTTGGATCATAGTTTGCATCCTGACTGCGATTTGGCTTTGGCACATGCTGCGATACGGCAGTAATCACTTCATCATAAGCATGCGCGCCGGTCACTGCGAGTACGGCTGGGTGCATTTCACGTATTTTTTCCGCCTCTTTACCCAAGCAGCCTGTGACAATCACTTTACCGTTTTTGCTAATCGCTTCACCAATGGCGTCAAGCGACTCTTGCACGGCCGACTCAATAAAGCCGCAAGTATTGACCACGACCAAGTCTGCACCTTCATAATCACTGGCGACTTGATAACCATCACGGCTGAGCTCTGTGATAATACGCTCACTATCGACCAAGGCTTTTGGACAACCTAATGACACAAAGCCAATCTTTGGCGCGGCGTTCACCGGCGCATTGGCTGACACCACATGGCTACTTTGCTCAATACTACGGTTTTGATTATGGTTGGCTTTATGGTGATAAGTCTGGTTAGTGTTTGCTTGACTGACATCGGCCTGACTGTCTTCCGCTATATTTGGCTTAGCAGGATTAAAAATAGTGGCAGTGTCTTTTGGGGCAATAGAAGCTGGCTGTGAAATGGTAACAGTCGTATTAACCGACTCGGTAGAAGTTTTGGGCATGGCTGACCTTGCTAGAGAAAAATGGCTGTGCGCATTGTACGTTTTTTTTGCAAAAATCGCCAGTTTTGCCGCTCTATAGTGTTGATTTATGGTTAAATATTATATCGAGCATCTCTTTACTCTAGGCAGCACTCATGACAGCTGATTTAATCACCGCTAAACCAACGCCAGATTTGGTATTTATATCACAGCATTTGTTTACAGCTATATTGTGGGTTGATGATAATCTATCAATTACTTGGCTAAATGCCCAAGCTGAGCAACTACTGGCTATCAGCAGCGGGCGCCTGCTTAATCAATCAATACTGACGTTACTTGCACCCGATGAGTTGATGGTACAAGACCCTCTTATTATTAATAAAAATCGAGAAGATAGGGCGTTTTCTTTGACTGAGCGATTTTCTCAAGCAAAGCACTATCAACAACCTTTTATTGATCACGACCATCTGATAAACACCCCATTAAATGGCGGACTCATACTCTCTGTGGATTATAGTGTGACACCTGTCACCTACAAGCAGCTGCCTTATTTTATTATTGAGATGTGGGGCAAAGATCGTCAGAGCCGTATTTCAGAAGAACAGCGCCAGCAGCAACAATATAGTGTGGCTCGTCATATGCTGCGTTCGGTCGCCCATGAAATAAAAAATCCATTGGCAGGTATTCGCGGTGCCGCGCAATTATTGCAGCGGCAATTTATCAAATTTAGCGAGATGTCTTCTTTTGAAAGGGAAGCTACCGCTATTACCCTAAATAAAACTACCGATTTAAATCATGACAATACCCAGCAAAAAAATGCGGTGAAACTCCGCAATTATACCGATATCATTATCTCAGAGACCGATCGTCTGACCCAGTTGATTGGACAACTCCTTGGCACAAGTCAGCTACCAAACTGGCAAATGCTCAATATTCATGAGCCGCTAGAGCATGTTTTGGCTTTAACAGTTAATCAATATCCAGAAGTGGCGCTACAGCGTGATTATGATTTGTCGTTGCCTGAATTATGCGCGGATAAAGATCAATTAATCCAAGTGTTCTTAAACCTCATTAATAATGCTTGCGAATCGATGACTGAGTTTAAGCAAACGCTGCAGAAAAACGTGCCAGCCGCATCCAATAACTTGGTGTCAGATATTACGCAGTGTCAGCTTGACGGTGCTAGCAGCTATCAGCCAAAACTTCATATCCAAACGCGGGTTGCCTTTCAACATACCATTGGTAGCCAGCAGCATAAACAAGTCTTACAAATCACCATTACTGATAATGGCTCAGGGATAGATGATGCACTGATTGGTCAGATATTTTTCCCGATGGTGACCAGTCGCGCCGCCGGTACTGGGCTTGGCTTATCCATCGTGCAAGATATCATCAGCCGCCATCATGGTATGATTGATGTCAGCTCTACCCAATTACAGAACCCTAGCGGCGGTTTTAAAAACAATAACAGCCAAACCCGTTTTACCCTTTACCTACCTTTTCAGCAGCCAATCGCTGAAAGTTAATGCTGCCACCCCATCCTCTCACTGCTTATTAGGCATAACACATGACTCAGTATAATGACACTCAACATCTTACGAGCAATGAGCAAGTTCCAATGGTCACCGTCAATAACGCGCCTGATGCCACTCCTGCGACATTATGGCTTATCGATGATGATGCAGCGCTGCGCTTGGTATTGGCAGATACTTTTGAGGATGCCGGTCTCAACGTTATCAGCTTTACCCAAGCGCAAGCTGCATGGACACGCCTTAATGATGTCTTGCAACAGCACGAAGCAGCCGACCCACTACCAGATGTGATATTGACCGATATTCGTATGCCTATGATGGATGGTCTGTCCTTTAGTGACTGGGTACATCAGCACTTCCCTAAGCTACCGATTGTCATTATGACAGCGCATTCCGACCTTACGTCTGCGATCAGTAGCTATCAAACAGGCGCATTTGAATATCTGCCCAAGCCCTTTGATTTAGATGATGCGGTCGCCACGATTTATAAAGCTATTAATTACCAACCGAATTTAGTCGTATTAAATCATTCAATCGAGTCTAATACAAATGTAAGTACCGATACCAAAGAACAGCCTGCGAGCAAACCAAATGTAGTTAAATCAGCTAGAAAACCCCCTAAAGCTGCTGAAAATAAAGCTCAGGAAAAACCCAAACCTCAAACTAATAACAACCCCAGCGGCATTATTGGTCAATCACAAGCGATGCAAACGGTATTTCGCGCTATTGGGCGCTTAGCGCACTCACCTATTACCGTTTTGATTACAGGAGAATCAGGTACGGGTAAAGAGTTGGTCGCTAGCGCTCTACATGAGCACTCTCCGCGAGCGCAGCAACCTTTTATTGCTCTTAATATGGCGGCGATTCCGCATGATTTGATTGAATCTGAATTATTCGGTCACGAAAAAGGCGCGTTTACTGGCGCAACAACGACGCGCCAAGGTCGTTTTGAGCAAGCTGATGGTGGAACGCTATTCTTAGATGAAATTGGTGACATGCCGTATAGCACCCAGACGCGCCTACTACGCGTACTGGCCAATGGTGAGTTTTTTCGCGTGGGCGGACAGCAACCAGTCAAAGTAGACGTACGTATCATTGCCGCCACTCATCAAAACTTAGAAGCGCTCGTCAAGCAAGGTAAATTCCGTGAGGATTTATTTTATCGCCTCAATGTGATTCGCCTGCCATTACCGCCATTACGGACGCGACCTGAAGACATTCCAGCATTAGCCACCTACTTTATGCAGCGCGCCGCTGAACAGATGAATAGCACTGAAAAGCAGCTTCACCCCACAGCGCTACAAGTGATGCAATCTTTTGAGTGGCGTGGTAATGTCCGCCAACTTGAGAATGTCTGCTTATGGTTGACGGTGATGGCAACGGGCGATACGGTCATGGTCGAGGATTTACCACCAGAGCTGATTGAAAAGATGCCCTCGCTTCAAGAACCTCATCCACTACAAAACCTGTCTGTAAAAGAAGCTACTCAAAATCAGCAGCACAGTGATGGCGTGTATAGTCCCAATCAAAACAAGCAAAACCATCAAGACAATAAAAACGTTCAAAACAATCAAGTCAGCCGAACTAATGAAAACCAGTGTTGGCAGCAGGCACTTGCCATATGGGCTGAGCAGTCTCTGCAAACTGGCGAAACTGATATCTTGCAAACCGCAACGCCAGAGTTTGAACGTGTATTGCTAAAGGCTGCTCTCAACCATAGCGGTGGTAAAAAGATAGCAGCCGCTAACTTACTCGGTTGGGGACGCAATACTTTGACGCGCAAATTACAGCAATTAGAAATTACCGCATCAGAGCAAAATAATTGAAATTAAAACCAGAAATTATTATAAAAAATTCCTATAAATATCAGTATTTTATGAAATACATCGAAAATAATTGCTAAATAATTAAAAATAATCGCAAATAGGGGTTGCCAAACGATTCAAACTCTATATAATAGCCAACCACTGAGACGCACTACCGAATCAGTTAACTATCTCGATGGCATTTGAATTTAACTGCCTTTGATGATAGAGTAACGAAAATGGGGCTGTGGCGGAATTGGTAGACGCACCAGATTTAGGTTCTGGCGCCGCAAGGTGTGAGAGTTCGAGTCTCTCCAGCCCCACCATTTTCGGATAGTACATCTTAGACCAAATATTAAAGCCTGCTTTTTAGCAGGTTTTTTTGTGTCTAGAGTTTAGCATTCATGATTATAATCTTTCCAAATCCACCACAATATCTTCCATACTTTGATACCTTCTCTCTACCCGCTTCGCCAACGCTTTATCAATGATACCTTGATAACCACTATACTCTAACGGCAATGTTGGAACTGGCTGTTGGCAATGTTGAATTGCCCACTCTCTTAACGGCTCACCACTCTGATTATCAATATTAAAAGGCCGCTCGCCCGTTAATGTTTCATACATCATTATCCCAAACGCGTAAATATCACTTTGTAGCGTTGCGCCCTGTCCTTGCCAGCGTTCAGGGGCAAGATAGGCTGGCGTACCAGCACTGTCTCCCGTACTATCCTTATCACTGTTTTGAGCAATATCGTCATTAATTGCTTCTGCCAAAGCAAAGTCAGTTAATAATAAATCAGGTACGATACTGCTATTATCCGCATGATTTGGCATGAAACCATCTAGCAAAATATTACTAGGCTTAATATCATTATGTAGCCAGCCAATGTTATGTAGCTTGGCGACGAGAAGAGCAGACTGCACAATAAAATGATGCTTTTGTACGTCTGTTAATCGCGAGTGATTTTGAGAATTAAGCTGAGATGCCAAGCTGCCATTTGGATAATAAGGCGTGACAAGGATAGTCAGCTGCGAAGACGGTTTTAGTATTTGAATCGTGACGTTATCGTAGGCTAGTATTGGTGGAGCGATAGCAGGCAGGCTGTTTTCACTGATTGATATATTTATAGATTTTAAAACGTCAGCCTCATAAGCTAAATCAGCCGATTTTTTATTGCTGTCAGCACTTAACTGCCATTTAATCATCACCTGCCCAAATTGTGCATGCTGACTGCGCGTTAACCCTTGGTAATTGGCCTCACCACTATCACTTTGCTGGCTGAGTCGTTGATGCGCTATCTGGCTATAATGTAAGCTTGAGAATAAATTGGTCAGCACTGGCAGAATTTTCTGTGCTTGCGTTTGTAGTGCTTGTTTCGAAGACCTTCTTTCTATACTTGCGTGCTTTGCACACGCTTTTTCTGTAGATGGATTACTGGCACTATTTTTCATGGTAAAGTGAAACCTTTATGCGTCTAGTATGCCAAACGACATTTTAATTTATATAAGCGACCAATTATTATGCCCCAATCCACTAACACCCATATGAATTATGCCCTACCCGACCATTTACTGGATTTGCTTGGGCAGTATCTGCAAGAGCAGGTCACGCCAACCATCGAGATTGATCCTGAACAGCTGGCCTATCGGTGGGTTGGCGGTCATCAGGGTCATCTAGAGCCGCTGGCTGTTAACTTGTTTTTAAGTTTAGATGACTTGCATGGTATCGATACGCAAAAGGCAAAACTGGTACAGAACACACGGCAGTTTCTAAAGGGCTATCCTGCCAATCACGTTTTGATGACAGGCACACGCGGCGCTGGCAAGTCATCGCTGATTCGGGCATTGCTACAAGCTTATCATAGCGAAGGACTGCGTATTATTGAAATTGCCCGTGATGACCTGCGGGTGCTTGATAAGATACGCACCGCCATTAATGCGCTGCCAGCGGATTGTGGCTGCCACTATGTGGTGTACTGTGATGATTTGGCGTTTAACGGTCAAGATGAGAGTTATCGGACATTGAAGAGTGTGTTGGACGGCTCGCTGGATTCAGAGCAAGACAAGCTATTGGTCTATGCAACCAGTAACCGCCGTCATCTATTGCCACAGCTGATGAAAGACAATGTCAATATCTATAACGGTCAGACTGACGAGGTCAACCCTTATGAAACCATAGACGAGACGGTATCGCTGTCTGATCGCTTTGGGCTTTGGTTGTCCTTTCATCCCATGGATCAAAACACTTACTTACACATCGTGCGCCATTATTTATCGCTTTCGCCAAATCGCAATCTACATAATGCGAATGACGTTAAAGAAAGTAATCATAATGAAGAAGAAAATAAGACGCTACCTGATAATATCAGAGCGGCAGCATTACGCTGGGCATCAGAGCGCGGTGGACGTTCAGGACGAGTGGCGTATCAGTTTAGCCGCTACTGGATAGGACAGACACAATTGGCAGCTGAGGACAATCAGTCATGAACTACCCACTACCTTAGAGATAGGGGGTTTCTGCGGGGATTTGTTAAACACCAGCTACAAGTCATTTTTTATGAGCGCGTGCAGAACCTAAGTACTGCACGCAGCTACCCCCTTCTTCATCTACCAAATTCGCTGCGCCATTCACCATATATTGGTCAAAATCTACTGCCAACCATAGACTGCCTGCATAAGCACTTTGGGCATCCAGGCGAATATGCGCCATGTTCGGCGTACTACTCTGTGGGTTATCAAAGCTTTGATAGCGAGCGCTAAAATGGGTCAAAATTAGATTCTTAACCTCATTGTTTTGAGCGAACCTACCTACCAGCTGTGCGCTACTATGCATGGGATCAAAGTCTGGGTTTTTTGCCTGAATCTTATTTAACACCTCATGGGTATAAGTGGCTTCATGCACCAGTAAATCTGCATCAACTACCGCAGCGCTTAGGCGCTCTGGCGTATCATTATCGCCTGCAATCACTACCCGAGTACGTTGGCTGTCATTATCGACATAATCTGCTGAATAAAGATTGCGTCCGTCTTCGGTCACAACATCTTCGCCCTGTTGCAGTCTGCCCCACAGCGCGCTTGCGGGAATACCTGCCGCTGTTAATTTTTCTGTGTTGAGCGTGCGACGGCTGATGGTTTCAGTCATCGCAAATCCATAAGAGGCGACACGATGTGATAAAGGGTGAATATCTATAACCAGCTGATGTTGGTGGTCTAAATTGATAGTTACATCACCTTTGTGCTCATCATTTGGCTCAGACAATACATCTTCTATCGCCATAAAATTAATGGCAAACGGAAAGTACAGCTCAGTCGTTACCGTAATGGCTTCAAGCAGCGTCGCTATCGCTTTTGGCGCAATAAGCGTCAGCGCTGCAGTACGTCCTGACATGGCCGCACTCGCCAGCAATCCTGGCAAACCATAGCAATGGTCGCCATGCACATGAGTAATACAAATGGCTTGCAGCTGATGTAGAGATAGCTTGGTATGTAACAGTTGCTGCTGTGTGCCCTCACCGCAATCAACTAAAACCCAAGGACGCGACTTTTTGTTTTGCTGTCGACTTGCCCCCGAGCTATAAGGATTTAGGCACTCAATCGCTAGTGCTGTGACGTTACGCTGCTTGGTTGGTACCCCTGCGGAAGTACCCAAAAAGGTGAGCTTTAACATAGACGCCCTCTTTTAACTAAATCCTTATCTACTATAATGACTGGCATAGCATGGTTCTTTGACCTTCAATCATTTTACCGCCATTAGCCGTACATTCATTGACCATATTGGACTCATAAGATTTCCAGCCGCCATAAAAGCTAGCAACACACAAAATCACTACCAGCAATTTTTGTGACCATGCTTTGATAGATACTTGCTGGCTATTCACCTCTGCCGCCTCTATATGCTGTTTGGCTGCAATCTCACTGTCAATCGGTGTACTGTTGGGTTTATTCAAGTCTGTCATTTCTTATCCTAAAAAAGGTTTTGTCTATAAATAAACAAAACCTTTTATGTTAATTTTAAATCAATGATTAGGGCGTATCCTAATCGTTGATAACATTCGTCTCGTTTAGAATTTTAAACGACCGCCTTTCTCTTCTGCCCGCTTAAAGGCATCACGCTCTTCACAGCGTTTCAGCCAAATTAAAATATTGGCATATTTAGTCTTGTCTAAACCTGGACCCGCATTGGCACCAACGACCGCAAGATGCATCTGAATATCTGCGGCACTAAACTCGCTACCAGCAAACCAATGATTGTCTTGCAGATGTTGTTCCATCATACACAGCATTTTTTCTAAGCTGCTACTAATCATGCTCTTTTCAACCTGACTTTGGATTTTTTTACTCACAGGCTTAATCAGCATTGGTGATTGGTCAACAACTTTGCTAAATACCAAGCGCATCACTAGCGGCGGCATTAATGACGCTTCAGCAAAGTGTAACCAAAAGGTATAAGCTTCCCATGCCGCTTCGTTGTCATCAGCAGGTTTGAGCTGCTTTTCTGTATCGTAATGCTTGATTAAATACTCGATGATAAACCCTGACTCAATCAGCACGCGATCGTTGACCTCTAGCATTGGTGCATGACCGATTGGATGCACTTTTTTTAAGCTATCAGGCGCACGATACGCTTTATTACGCTCGTAGCAAGTCAATTCATAATCAGTGTTTAGTTCTTCTAACAGCCAAATAATACGAAACGAGCGTGAGTTTGCTAAATGATGAAGATGTAACATAAACCGTCCTAGTTATCATGTGTATAAGCGATAGTATTTATATAGTGTACACTGCATAACGTGCTATGCACCCAATTAAGCGTGGCAGTACTGCGTTTGATAATAACGTAATTAACCTGCCATTGACACAGAAACCGTGTAGGGTACTGGTGAAAAACGTCTATAAAACAATCGCTATCAAGTTTAATAAAAATGACTTGCTAACCCGTTTTATTTAGAATGCAACTCTTCAATTTTTCGTGTCATCTTGTCTATTTTTTGCTGATATTTTCTAATTTTACGAAAGCGATGTGCTGCCAATACACCTTTGATACGGCGATTTTTTAGACGACGACGCGGCGGAAAACTCCCCACCTGTGGCTCGTTGTAACCATGCAGACGGTCATCACGCTTACGTGCATAGTACCCATGTGCACTATCAGCAATCATGATCAGCAGCGCGATAAAAATCATGGCGTACATAAATACCGAACCACCCTCATCGACACTTTGATGCAAAATAGTGACAGAGAATATAAATAAGAATATCGGCTCAAGATAGCATAAAGTGCCAAACAATGAGACAGGCAGCTTTTGACTGGCGACCATGGTTAGTGACATGGCAGCCGTACTGATAATGCCTAGTAGCGGCAGCAGATACCAAAACTTCTCAGTAGATATTGCCAGCTCAAATCCACCGCTCATATATAACACTATCAATACCACAGGTGTCAACAAAACCAAATCTGAGATAAGACCGGTAATGGGCGGCACTGCCAACTTGCGACGCAACAAATAATAAGGCGGATAACCCAAACACACAAACAAAGTCGCCCAAGAAACAGTGCCATATTGCCAAACATCATACGCAATACCTAAGGCGGCGCAGATGGTCGCAACCCACTGTAGCAGGGTCATATCCTCATTATAAAAAAACCGACCAACCATAATCATAATCATCGGGTATAAAAAGTAACCCAAAGTCACCTCTAGACCCAAGTTATTGACTGGTGCCCACATAAATATCCAAATTTGGGCACCCAATATCGGTGTTGGTAAAATAAACAAGAACCACTCTTTGGGCGTCTTCAGGGTTTTTAGATAATCAAAAATATGTTGCCACTGCTTTAGTACGCTAACCAGCAGCACCAAACTGAGTAGCATCATCAGCACTCGCCAAGAAGCGACTTGTGTGCCTGATAGTGGCTGCATCAGCAAGCCAAATAAGAATAGCAATGAATATGCAAAGTTTGCTGCCACTGCAGAGACAGTACCCTGCGTTGTTTGATTGGTGGTGAGCATAACAACAGCCTTTTAAAATTGGCGCACATCCTTGGCAATTTTAGAAAAAAACAAAAGCCTCAGACGCGGACGTCGGAGGCTTATCATCGATGAGGTTCTTTGTATATCACTCAATCGTCTAATACTGATATAAACGCTGTCATCATATCGCGCTTATCTTATATGATATAGGTAATAGGCTGCATTATGTCAAAGTCAGAATAGATAATCAATACATCTACTTAAGTCATTTATTCATTGACACATTCAATATATTTAATCGATATCAATAGCACTTTTTACAAAGACTTGCACATCATTGTTTACTTTGAATCAAGCTGCTCTATTTTACGCTGGATTTTATCCACTTTTCGCTGATAACGACGAAGCTTGCGGAACCGATGCGCGGTTAAGACGCCATCAATACGACGGTTTATCAAACGATGGCGCGGTGGGAAGCCGCCCACTTGCGGCTCTCGGTAACCATGCAAATGATTGTCACGGCGACGATTGAGATAGCCCATCGCACTATCGATAATCATCACCAATAATGCCAGCGTAATCATGCCATACATGAACAGAGAACCGCCTTCCTCCAGGCTTTGACTGAGGACAGTAATTGATAATACAAACAGCAACATTGGCTCAATATAACTTAGCGCCCCAAACAACGACACTGGCAGTTTGCTACTGGCAATCATCGTCAATGACATCGCAAGCGCGCTAAAAGCACCCAGTAACGGCAATAAATACCAAAACTTTACATCCTGCGCTGCCATGCTAAAGCCGCCACTGACAGACAGCATGATGAGCACCACTGGCGTCAACAATGTTAAATCAGACAACAACCCCGTAATAGGTGGCACAGCGAGTGTACGTCGCAGTAGATAATACGGTGGATAACCCAAACAGACAAACAACGTCACCCAAGATATCGAGCCGTATTGAAAGATATCATAACCAATACCCAGCGCAGCAAGTAGCGCTGCCATCCACTGAAATGCGCTCATATGCTCATGATAAAAAAAGCGACCGAGCACTATCATCACCAGTGGCAATAAAAAATAGCCCAAAGTGACATCAAGACCAAAACCATTGACCGGACCCCACATAAATAGCCAAATCTGCCCACCCAATATCGGCGTCGGTAGTATAAATATCAGCCACTCTTTTGGCGTTTTTAAGGTTTTTAGATAATCAAAGACATGTTGCCATTGCTTGGTAAAGCTGACCAGTAACACCAGACTTAATAGCATCATGAGTACACGCCATGACGCTACTTGCGTACCCGTTAAAGGCAGCATAAAAAGACCAAACAAAAACATCATCGAGAATAAAAAGCTCGATGATATTGATGCAAGAGTTCCTTGAAAGGTTTGGTTGGTCGTGAGCATAAAAACAGCCTTAAAAAAACAACACTCAGAAAAAAAGCCTCCAACGATAACGTCAGAGGCTTTTTAGAACAATCATATAAGACTACACTAAATAGCTAACTACTGAGACATTTATTCGTCGTCTGTACTTTCATTATCTAAGGTATGGTCATTGGCAATATCGATAACGTCATTGACATCAGTCGTCGCTGTGTTTCCAGTCGCCGCATCAATATCTATCTGCTCTTGACCCTCTACATCAAACGTACCGTCTTCTCTCATAGCATCGACTAGCTCATCGTCGTTTTCTTCATGCTCAACACGCGCCATAGCAACCAACTTTTCATCTTTTGATAGACGAATCAGCGTGACACCCTGCGTATTACGACCTGAACTGGCCACATGCTCAACTGGCGTACGAACTAACGTGCCTTTGTCTGAGATTAAGATAATGTCATCTTCTGGATCAACCTTAGTCGCTCGTACGAGCGCACCATTACGAGCGCTTGTCTTAATGGCAATCACACCGCCACCGCCACGATTTTGGGTATTGAACTCATCGATAAAGGTACGTTTACCAAAGCCATTCTCACAAGCAATTAGGATTTCGCGTACATCATCTTCGATAACGACCAATGACTTGATGAATTCCTCAGTAGCCAGACGCATACCACGAACACCTTTGGCAGTACGACCCATCACGCGAGCATCATTTTCATCGAAACGAATGGCCTTACCACTTGACGCAAACAACATCACTTCTTGACTACCGTTAGTGATACGTGTGCTGACCAGCTTATCACCCTCTTCTAATCCAATGGCAATCAAGCCATTCGAGCGAATGTTGGCAAATTGCTTAAGCTCTACCCGCTTCACGGTACCATTGGCCGTTGCAAAGAATACAAAAGGTGGCTCTGCTTGAGTGCTACCTTCTAAATTATCATCTTCTAATAAGCTGTCATCGCCATCTACTAAGGCATCTGTCAATGACATCTCACCTTTGCCCGATAACTCTTCTACTATCTTAGGAATTGGCAATATGGTCGTGACGGTTTCATCAGGATTTAAGCCGATTAAATTCACCAATGGACGACCACGCGCACCGCGACTGGCAATCGGTACTTCAAAACCACGTAAGCTAAAGACACGCCCACTATCAGTGAAACACAGTACCGTCGCATGCGTTGATGTTACGAGTAGATGATCAATCACATCATCTTCTTTCATGGCAGTTGCAGATTTACCTTTACCGCCACGTTTTTGCGCGACATAGTCGTCAATCGGCTGAGTTTTGGCGTAGCCAGTACGCGATACTGTCATGACGACTGTCTGCTCAGGGATAAGGTCTTCACGGTTAAAATCAGTACGCGAATCAATAATATCAGTACGGCGCTCATCACCAAAGTTATCACGAATCTCAATCATCTCGTTAGAGATAATAGTCATTAGCTTATCAAAGTCGCCAAGAATAGACTCTAAATGAGCAATCTCACGTAATAAATCCTGATACTCTTCGGTCAATTTGTCTTGCTCAAGGCCTGTCAAGCGATGCAGCTGCATCTCCAAAATGGCATTGACCTGATCGAGTGATAAGCGATAACGCTGCTCACCCTCAACAGTATCGTCAATCAAACCAAACGGTGCTTTTGGGTCTTCACCTTCAATAAAGTCAGGACGTACAGACTGGCTGCCAGCAGCTTTTAGCATCGCAACGACGCTACCTGAACCCCACGTGTTATTCAATAGGCTTTCACGCGCCTCACCACGACTAGCAGAGGCTTTAATAGTCGCAATAATCTCGTCAATATTGGCTAATGCGACCGTTAAGCCTTCTAGCAAATGACCACGAACGCGGGCTTTATTCAGCTCATAAATGGTACGGCGAGTCACCACCTCTTGACGGTGACGGATAAAAGCTGCAATCAGCTGACGTAAGGTCAGTAGTTTTGGCTGACCGTTATCAAGCGCCACCATGTTGATACTGAAGCTCGATTCTAGCGGTGTTTGTAAGAACAAATTATTAACGATAACTTCTGCTGTTTCACCGCGACGCAAGTCAATGGCGATACGCATACCGTCTTTGTCAGACTCATCTCGTATTTCGCTGATGCCTTCGATTTTCTTATCTCGCACCAGTTCTGCGATACGCTCAATAAGCTTGGCTTTATTAGCCTGATAAGGCACTTCAGTAAAGACAATACGCTCACGATCACGGTTGACACCTGTATCACTCATCGCCTCAATATGATAACGACCGCGTACATGCAGACGGCCCTTACCAGTGCGATAGGCATCTAAAATACCAGCACGGCCGTAGATAATACCGCCCGTTGGGAAGTCAGGACCCGAGATATGTGACATCAATTCTTCAGCGGAGACTTGCGGGTTGGCAGCATACGCCAAGCAAGCATTGATGACTTCTGTCAGGTTATGCGGCGCCATATTGGTCGCCATACCGACCGCGATACCAGTGGCACCATTGACCAGTAGGTTAGGAATACGTGCTGGCATCACGCTTGGCATGCGCTCAGAACCATCGTAGTTGTCTTCCCAATCGACCGTATCTTTGTCCAAATCAGCAAGCATCTGATGGGTTAGTTTGGTCATACGGACTTCGGTATAACGCATGGCTGCCGGAGGATCATCATCAATCGAGCCAAAGTTACCTTGACCATCAACCATTGGATAACGCAAGCTAAAATCCTGCGCCATCCGCACAATCGCGTCATATACCGCACTATCACCATGTGGATGATATTTACCGATGACATCACCAACCACACGTGCTGATTTTTTATACGGTTTATTGTAATCATTAGACAGCACATGCATGGCATACATCACACGGCGGTGTACAGGCTTGAACCCATCACGCACATCTGGCAGCGCACGCGAGACAATCACGCTCATCGCATAATCCAAATACGACTGCTTTAGTTCATCTACGATGCCAATAGGACTGACCGATTCGCTCATATACACTCCTTCACTCACATTCTTTTTCTAATGCTGACACGATTGCTTGAATTACTCATGAATTATACAGAAATACAGCTGCAGAAATGTGCAGCTACCATCAAAATATAGACCATAAAAAAGCACTGCTAAGCGTGCAAAACAATAGGAAAATGGTGATACGATTTTTGTTAAAAGTAATGTTCGATTAAAGAAGCTATTTTAGCACAAATTTGCTGATTTAGGGGCATCTGAGTGGCATTAAAATCAAGCAAAACAGCGGATTAGCCACAATTTTTTGACCAATTGACCCCATCCAAGAACATATCACTGGCAGGTTTTTTTTGATTGACTGATTTTGCCATTTTTACAGACAAACTTACCGTCTTTTGAGCAATGTGACACGCCGCCCATTTTACCTGAGCATGGGGTATTTTTAGCCTGTGCTTGACTGATGGGAGCTATCATAAAGACAGATGCAATCAGTGATAACATTATCGATTTCATATCTTCCCTATTACGCAGTATTAAATAACACTCACGAAAAAACTGCGCCCAATATATTGGACACAGTTTTTTTGATAGTAAAATGAATTGTAGAATTAAGTTTGAGCGCTCTTAAGCACGTTTAAATTCCTGATTGAAAAACTCTCGCGTGGCTTGTGTACAAGCTGGACTCACTAAGCCTCCATGATAATTGGTGTAGAACGCTAGCAATTCTGCGATAGCACCTTGTGGTGCAGCGTCAGCTTTGACCTTGGTAACACTATCACTAAAGTTGGTTTGCACGCTAACTCTTACGGATTCTGCATCCCATTTATTCATGGCAGCTTGTCCAATCATTGTGAAAGTCTGTTTGCCAGGACGCTGGGCTTCATTATCTTTATCAACATCCAATACTGTGATATTGAGCGGTTTTGCAGGATTATTAGCTGCGGCGGCCTGTAGTAGTTTTACCATCGAGCCAGTATTGGTATCAAAGTAAACGGTCGGATCCTGATTGCCACCGCAGATAAGTGTTGGCATTCTTGGCACATAGCCACGTAAGTCATTGTCTTTTAGCGCCTTACGAAGATTATTTTCAGGAGTCGCTGCTGTCAGTCCGTTGCCATTTTCTGCCCATAACCCATCAGGATTCTTGATAGTATCTGCCACATAGGCTGCACGAAAGCCTGTCTTAATCAAATAGTCATTTTCGTCATAGCCGCCCAATACAGAAAACACCTTACCTTGTTTTAAACCTGCCAGCACTGGGTCGCTTGGGTTCTTTTGAAATAACGCATTATTAGGCAGTTTTCCCGTATCGACTAGCTCACCAAATGGTAATTCATTTGGCAGTTGCGCATTGGCATATTTATCCAAAAATATGTCTGATTTTTTATCATAAATATTGCCATATTTTTCTTGTAAACCAATGCCAAGCAATGGCGCAAATCTAGACGCACCAATGTTAACATTCCCTGTAAATATCTCATCACCAAAAGCTGCCAGTGCATAAGGACCTGATGATGGTGCTATCGCCGTCACTGTTTTGTCTTGTGATTCTAACAATCTAGCGGTTGCCATCGTGACATAGCCGCCTTGTGAGTAGCCGGCGATAAACAGCTGGCCTGAATCATCAATGTTGACATAATTGTCATCATTAGCACGTTTTTGTCGTTCGATGATTGAGCGCGCACTCTCTAAAGCATCGACCATATCGGTTGATTGTTGTTGGGCAACGAGATAAGGATGGTAACCAAGCTCTGAGCTATCATAGCCGGCATAATTGGGCGCGACAACGATATAGCCTTGCGCGGCGAAATTGGCGGCGATTAAGTTGGCTTCGCCTGCCGCAGGGTTTTCGTTATTACCGACTTGCGCAAAGTCATAAGACTTGTCGGTCGTCGTGCCGTGAGCATATAATAGCACCGGACGATCACCTTGGCATTCAACAGCATCACCCGTCGGCAGCATCAATGCAGCCGTGGCATTGGTATCTTCGTCTGCAGCACCCTTGGTATCATAGCTGACCTTTTCTATGGTAACGCCGCATTTGGCTGTGGGCGTTGCACTATTGCTAATAGTCAGACTGGTATCGACTTGGCTGGCGTCAAAGGTCTCAACAAACTCAGAGGTCGCTGGGGCAGTCACTGTGTCAACCACATCAAAGTCATTGTCGTCACCACAACCGACCAATAGTAAACTACTAGCGATGGCAACCGATAATAGACAGCGTGACATCATAGGCTTGTGAGTAGTGGCAATGGTTGAGTGTTGGTTACTGGCAGTTGACACTGCGCTATTACGGTCAGATTGGGAAGTGGCCATCGTTGCTATCCTTAGCAGTTAAATCAGAAGATTATCGAGAGTCGTTGATCATGATAAATAATATTTGTTAAAAGGCGGTTGGTCAGCTCGTACTCTCTACCCTATATTTATACCGCAAACATGGCTCAAAAGCTATCACAAAACATGCTACTGACCAAAGGGGTAATGGTTTAGGGTAGCTAGTATTACCAATCAGACTTCTTCGGGTAAAAGTCTTTAATCGACTATTTATGCAACCGCTGGTGCAAACACTGATGAATCATTGCTGATACCAATTAGGCATTACTTCTACAAACAGCAATTTAACAAATCCCCGCAGAAACCCCCTACCTCTAAGGTAGGAGGTAGTTCATTACTCTTACTTATACAAAGTGTGGCTCTTTATCTATGCAAACGACTCAACCCTCTAAGCAAACAGACATCAATAACGGCAAAGACATCAGTAAAAATAGTACCACCCAAACACCGTTATCAACAGCGCTCGAAGACACGCGGACTGATCGCAGTTTTGATGCCATCGCTGATCATTTTGAAAAAAAGGTTTATGGCGGTCTAAAAGGTGATATCCGCTTGGCTGTACTACGCCGTGATATTTTTGAGTATAGTGCCCAGATGAGCAACCGTCTTGGACGACCTTTACGTATTTTAGATGTGGGTGCAGGACTGGCACAGATTGCGATTGAGCTTGCCGCTCAGGGGCACACATTGGTCGTTAATGATATCTCAGCCAATATGCTGGAGAAAGCGAGAACAAGTGCAGAGCAGAATAATAAGCCTCTTAATATCACTTGGCATGTCTGCCCCTATCAGGAGCTTGACGCTAAACTGGCTAAAGAGGATATGCAAAAGTTTGATTTGATACTGTGTCATGCCCTACTAGAATGGTTGGCAGAGCCTGCAGCGGTGATGGACTTTTTTGACCAGCATTTAATAGAGAGTGGCATGCTGTCGCTGTGCTTTTATAACCCAGCAAGCTTTGATTATCGCAACCTCATTATGGGTAACTTTAACCTACTCGATAACAGCGAATATAAAGCCGATAACAAAAAAAGCCTCACACCAAATCACCCAGTCGCTAAAGAAGAGCTTGAGTCTTGGTTAGAGTCACATCACTATCGCACAGTACGCACCAGCGGTTTACGTGTGTTTCATGATTATGCACCGCTAAAACGTGGTGGACACAATGACCCAGAGGCGGTCATTAGAATGGAGCTACGCTATTCGCAACTAGAGCCGTATAAATGGCTTGGGCGTTATCTGCATGTGATGGCAACTCGTTAATTTTAACCATCATACTGATACTCTCACAATCTCATGCTGTCAGAACATTATGCTGTAGTGAGGCCGTGTTGAATCGCTATTCGTCCTCATCGACCATAGAGGCTCTGTCGTATTCCGACCAAGTGGTGGCATTGATGTCTTTTTCATCAAACACTACCACATGCTCAAGTATGGGCAAAATACCAATACGAGTACCGATTTCATGATTGTGATGACTGGGAACGAGAGACAGAACGGTCTGACCATCCTCAAGCTGTAAGCGATACAAATAATTGGCACCGCGAAAAACACGTCCAACAACCAATGCTGTCTGGGTACTCTCATCGTCATGAATGATGTCATCTGGGCGTACCAATACTTTAATCGGTGTACCGTTTGGATAATCATACTCACAGTATTGCGGCTGCCCTGACTCATCACAAACCTCCATACGCCGATAGATGTCCCCGAGTGCCGTTTCGACATGTCCCTCTTGAATAATCCCATCTATCATCGCACCCTCACCGACGAACTCGGCAACGAATGGGCTGACAGGCTCATGATAGAGATCGCTCGGTGTCGCCCATTGCACCAACTCGCCCTTATACATCACACCAACTTTATCAGCGATGGCAAAGGCTTCGTTCTGATCGTGAGTGACCAATATCGCCGTGGTGTTGGTACGTTTTAGAATATCACGCACACTCATGGCAAGCGATTCACGCAATACCACGTCAAGGTTAGAAAATGGCTCATCAAGCAGTAATAACTTCGGCTTCGGCGCTAAGGCACGGGCTAAAGCCACCCGCTGCTGTTGTCCACCCGATAGCTCATTTGGACGTTTATCAGCATGCTCAGTTAATTCAACGAGGCTTAACATCTCGTTAACACGGGCTTTTTTATCAGCAGCAGACCATTTATTCAGTCCAAAAGCGATATTTTTTGCGACGCTTAAATGACCAAATAATGCATAATCTTGGAAAACCATACCCATACCACGCTTGGCAGGAACGACTGCAAATGAATGGCGACCTGTCTTGTCAGTGAGACGCTTATTGTTTAGGTGAATGGTACCGCCGCGGCTTTCCTCTAAACCTGCAATTGCTCGTAGTGCTGTGGTTTTCCCGCAACCACTATAGCCCAAAAAGCAGCCAACCTCACCTTGCTGTAGCGTCAGTGATAGCCCGCTTACGATGATGGTATCATCATAGCCTACGATTAAATCTTGCACACTAAAATAAGGAGTGGTGGCGATATCTGTCTCAGTATATTGGTTTGATAGAGGGTTTTGTTTTACAGCATCTTTTTTTAGCGCATCTTGCTCTATAGGGTTACTGATTTGGAGTTGTTGAGCTTGAGATTGTGCTATTGGTCGCTTCTTTCTATGCTCAAATCTAGATTTGGTCTTTACACACACAGACTTTATAGCCTTGGCCCTTATGGACTTATTCTGTATAGAATGACCACCAATGGCTTTAGATTCTAATGAGTCGTTAATGGAGTCAGTGTACATAGAGGGTACCCGTTGGCTATTAATAAATAAAACTCATAAATCAAAGAATGAAACAGTAAACAATAAAACAAGCTATAAAATTATTCAAACACATCGGTTGAGGCTAAGAATATCTCAGTAAGAATATCTTTAACTTTGTATATCCTAACTTTGTTTATCGCTTTGACGCAATAATATCCAAACAGGCAATAGACCGACTAATACAATCAATAAACTTGGCAGTGCAGCTCGTCCCCACATGCCTTCGCTGGTCATCTCAAACACCCTTACCGCTAATGTGTCCCAGCCCTGTCGCCGCGTCATCAAGGTAATCGGCATCTCTTTCATCACTTCAACGAAACCCATCAATAACGCTGTTAGCACACCAGGGCTAAGTATAGGCAACATCACATGCCGCCAACGCTGATATGGACTGTCGCTGAGCAACTTGGCGGCGGCTTCTTGATTGACGGTTAGCCGCTGCAACTGGCGATCAATTGGCTGAAAACTCACGGTCATAAAGCGCGTCGATAAAGCCAAGAGCATCACAATCACGCTGCCTGATAGTACTTGTTGCGAGGTAATCCCAAAAGCGATCATCTGATTGTCTAGCCAAGCGATTGGGATAAATATCCCAACTGCCAGTACCGTTCCTGGCACTACATAGCCCAAGTTGGCCAATGTGGTCATGAGCTTGGTCAATTTATCCGGATACTGGCGCTTAATCCACGTAATGATAATCGCCAAGAAGGCAATAAATATGGTGGTCATGCTAGCAATCATGAGACTATTGATGACAAAATCAATATAACGGGCATCAAAATCTTGGCGGAAATTCAACGCAGTCCAATAGATAAGCTGCAAAAACGGTATTAAAAAAGCAATCGAAAATACAAAGGTACACAATAAGGTCATGCCAAATTTAGCAGGCTTGCTGGCGTCAAAACGCTGATTGCTCCCTTGTGTCACAGAGTTACCGCGCTTTGCTTGCCAGTATTGCTCAAACAGTACCACGATAAAGACCACACCAATTAATAAAGCTGCCAATTGTGCCGCGGTGGTCAAACTAAAAAAGCCAAACCATGCTTTATAAATGGCGGTGGTAAAAGTATCGACATTGAAGACAGAAACCGCACCAAAATCTGCTAAGGTTTCCATACTGGCTAGTAGCAATCCACCAATAACCCATGGCAGCGCTTGCGGTAATGCCAACCGAAAAAACACTCGACTGCGGCTCAAACCCAGCATCTGCCCCGCTTCAATAGCACGTCTACCTTGCGATAAGAATGCTTGGCGCGCCAGCAAATAGACATAGGGATAAAAGGCTAATGATAACACCAAACCTGCACCCCAGACATTACGTACCGATGGAATCGCCGTGGTAATGCCTAAATCGCGCAGACCTGTTTGGAGTGGTCCGCTAAAATCAACGATTCCAATGGTGACAAACGCCAATACATAGGCAGGTATCGCAAGTGGCAACATCAGCGCCCACGAAAAAAAGCGCTGTCCAGGGAAACGGTACATGCTGGTAACCCACGCAAGCGCGGTACCGATAGTACCTGAGATAACCGTCACCATGAGCAATAAAATAGCGGTATTCTTTAGAACTTGCGGCAGCACATAATCAGTCATGTGCGTCCAGATATCAGCCACTGGCTGTGTCCACGATAACAGTACGATTAAAATCGGCACAAGCATAAACAACGAAATCAGTCCTAAGACTGATTTCGAGAGAATACGTTTACGGACGGCGTGGTCTTGACTGACCTTTTGATTGTCATCAATCATATTATCATCAGCGGTATCGCTTTGGCTGACAGACGCATCTGGCGTTGTGATCATATTGTCATTACCGTGTCATATGCATAGAAGCTTATGTGCATAGAGACTTATGTCATACAAACCTTAAAAAAACAGCGCCAACCTTAACCATTCTTAAGATTGGCGTGATTCAAAACCCTACTTGTAACCTGCTTTGTCCATCATTTGGATGGCTTGCGTTTGTAACTCACCAAATTTTTGCACGTTGATGTCGTCTTTCTTAAACTGTCCCCATGCTCTGAGCATTTCTGACTCATCCACGCCTTCTTTGACAGGGAATTCTTTGTCTGAGCTGGCATAGAGACCTTGCGCTTCATCAGAAGACAACCATTCCATCAGTTTCAATGTACCATCTGGGTTGTCTGAACCGGCTACCACGCCCGCACCTGAGATGTTTACATGCGTACCAGTTGAGCCTTGGTTTGCCCAGAATATCTTCACAGGGAAGTTTGGTTTTTCATCAAGCAGACGACCATAGTAATAACTATTAGCAATACCCACTTCACACTGACCAGCAGCAATAGCCTCTAGCATACTGGTGTCGTCGCTGAATACGTCAGTCGCTAGGTTATCTACCCATCCACGGATGACTTCTTCGGTTTTTTCTTCGCCCAAGTGTTCCATCATGCTAGCAACGAGTGATTGGTTGTATACCTTTTTAGAAGTACGTAAGCATAGCTTGCCTTTCCACTTTGGATCGGCCAAATCAGCATAGGTCGATAGATCATCGGCACTGACTTTGCTTGGGTCATAAAAGATAGTACGGGCGCGCAGTGATAGACCTGTCCACTGACCCTTTGGGTCACGATACTTAGCAGGAACGTTCGCTTCTAATACACTTGACGCCACTGGCTGCAACAAACCTTGTTGAGCCGCTTGCCATAAATTACCAGCATCTACCGTTAACAGCATATCGGCTGGCGTGTTTTGACCTTCAGCTTGCAGACGCGCCATGAGCGGACCTGTTTTGTCTGTTACCAGCTCAATTTTTACGCCTGTCTCTTCGGTATAACGATCCAATAGTGGCTTAATCAGCTGCTCATTACGAGAAGAATAAATAGTAATCGTCTGACCATCTGCATTGGTAGCACCATCATTTGCAGCTTGTTGCTCTGTAGCCGCAGCTGACGTTTCTGCTTCTACGTTTTCTTCTGTCGTAGATGAATTACTACAACCTGCCAACCCTAACATTGTGCCAAATACGACAACAGGTAAAGTAAGCTTGGTAGAAGTAAAGTTAGCGCTAATGGCGGTCAATGACATGGTTTTCCCCATAATGGTGCTATAAAAAAGATAAGATAAATAAACAAGATAAGCGTGTGATAAGACAGCCCTAAAAGTCGATAAAATGAGAGCCGATAAGGCCATAATATCTGAAAACATCATACTAATGGAAATGAGATTAATTATCAATACATTTATTTAACTCAGCCATACACTCATTTCTTGGCTTGGTAAATGCTTGCTAAACACAGATTTTTTCGCTAAATACAGACCATTTCTATAAAGTGTTTGGCGGTTGATTAACGTGTTTATCAGCTCGTTTAACTTCATTTTTCTGAATTAGCTTATTTGAATTGGGTCAGTCTATCTACGCTTGAGAAACATAATACTTTTGAATCACATACCTCTAAAACAGCCACTGACCTAAGATGGCATTGACCGCCGCTTCCGTACGTAGAATCCGTGGACCTATATTCACCGCTTCACACCCTTGTGCGGCGAGCAGCTCAATCTCATAATCTATCCAACCACCTTCGCTACCAATACAGACCAACCCTGGCAGTCCTAAGCGCTGCTGCTGTACATATTGTGCAAATGACTTTTCACTATAAGGATGTGCGACGATGGCGCGATTGGTCATTAAACCTGCCAGCTCATCTTCAACGAAGGGTTTAAAGCGTTTTTGCAACGTAATACGAGGCGCTATCGTGTCAACACCTTGTTGCAGCCCTTCTAACACAAACTCATCTAAGCGATTGAGCATTGGGCTTTGCCAGTAGCTTTTTTGTGTACGGTAACTATTGATAAGAATAATATCGAGGACGCCAAGCGCGGCCATATCCATAATCAAGCGGCGAAGTACTTTGGGACGCGGCAGTGCCAATATGACGGTTAAATCGAGTTTAGGGGGTGGTGTCATTGTGAGCTGCACATCACGCAAGTGAATATTATCTGAGCTGACCTTCTCTATAATAGCAGTGCCTAACTTTCCCTCTATTTGACCAATTTTGAGCGTATCTCCAACCGTTGCCCCTAACACTTTATTTACATGATTTATTTGCGCCAAAGAATCAATACGCGCGACATCTGATGAGATATTTTCGATGGGTAATAATATACAGTTCATAGTCGCTCTTGATGTGAGTGTTGCTTAATTGAGTATTCGTTCGTACAGTCGATTCAATTCAACAGTGACAAGGCCACGGAATAAAAATGTCATTGTTATCATTGTTGTCACTCTTTTCACACTGGCATTCTTTTATAGTGAGTTGACAATAACGTCTTCAATCATAGTCAGTTGACGCGTGAGTACCGCTTGTTGTTGTACCGTCATCTGCTCGCCTGCTTGCCCTGCTATCTTTGCCAATTCAAGATGATGTAACCAAGACGCTAACTGCTGATAAATCAACGCTATGTCATCGCTATCACTGTTATTAGCATTGGTATTAGCACGGCTCTTATCATTGCCACTGTTATCATCAAGTGCTAAAGCAGGCTGTGTCTTCTTAATACTTAACTGCTCATTAACATCTGCCGCAACATCGGTTGCAGCACTGCTATTAATAGGAGTATAAAACGTATTATTTGGCTGATATAAAGCACCAACCTCGGACAACTTATCAACCACTGTTTGACAAGATTGAGTATAGCGGCCCATAAGCACAGGCGTAGCCACGCTCGCCGGCTCAACAGGGTTATGTCCACCAACATCGACCAACGAGCCACCTACCAGTGCCACATCTGCCAACTTATACCACGTCATCAGCTCACCCATACTGTCAGCCAGATAGACTTGCGTGTTGGCAGTCATAACGTCGTTTGCACTGCGCCTCGCTAGGCTGAACTCCGACTCTTGAATCAACGCAGCTACCTCATCAAATCGTTCAGGGTGTCTAGGCACAATGATAAGCAATACATCAGAGAATGCGGCGTCTGCTAGCAATTGTTTATGTAAGGACAGTGCTGCAGCTTCTTCGCCACTATGCGTGCTGGCCGCGACCCAAATAGGACGGTTTGCTGACTCAATTTGCTTTATCCATTCAAGCGCTTCTATACCCTTATCTTCACTTGCTTTATGATGTGTTGTACTGTCTGTTTTATCGTCTCGTTTGGGCGTATTAATCACCCACTTAAGTGACCCTGCCACACGTATTTGCGCACTATTTGCACCTAGCTGCCGAAAGCGTTTAGCAGACGCATTGTCTTGCGCGATAATCAACGTCAGGTTTTGTACCATGCTGGCACTGACCGCCGCAATTTTTTGATAACTTTTAAAAGAAGACGCCGATAACCGACCATTGACCAAGATACTGGGAATACGGTGTTCAGATAATTTGGTGAGGATGTTTGCCCACAGCTCGGTTTCTACAAACAGTGCAGCAATAGGCTGCACATGTGCTAAGAAATTTTCAATGACGCGAGGACTGTCTACAGGCACATAACTGTGGCTCATGCGACCTTGCGCTATCTCATCAGCAAAGCGATTGGCACCACGGGTAAAGCCGGTCTGCGTGGTATTGGTTAACCATATCTGATAACCCTCAGCCAACAGGGCATCAAGCAATGGCGCCACTGTATTGGTCTCACCCAATGAGACAGCATGACACCAAACGACCCCTTTGCTTGGTGTCGCATTATCTGCGTTGGTTTCTTTAACCATTGGTCGCGGAGGATACTGTTTACCAAAGCGCTGCGCCACTTCTTGCTGATAGTTGTCACGTTTATGAGAACGGCGCCACACTTGCAGTCGATATAATGGCTTGAGTATGTTGATGGCAAATTGATAGTAAAATGGTGGCTGATAAACAGCATGGCTAGGCAATGCTGCTGGGTCGGTCACTTTTGAATGCTCAGGTGGTATTTCAGAAGATGGCATAGAAAAGCCCAGATTAGTAATGAATCAGATTATATGGTCAATCCACGATAAAAGAATGACAGTATTAAAGGCGCTTGAAGTATTACATATATCTCTACACTGGTATATGTTTGCACTTGACTGCTATGACTTTTTTGGATTGAATCAACTATTGCAAGGTGGTAATTAATACAAGGTGACAATAAAAAACGCGCCAATTCTACCTCAATTTAACACTGAACAATACGCCTTTAATCACTGTCTGCCTCAAATATTTTAGACAATGATAAATATGAGTATCGCAACGACCAATACGGCACCCAGCAACATCTGATAGCGCTTGATACTGTGCTGTTCTTGCTTTTGCGTGGTTATCAATGCTTGTGCTTGCTGCCACTGACTCACCACACTCGCGGCCTCCACATGACCATTTTCTGCCGCTTGTTCGAGCCAGTATTTACCATTGTCTATATCCTGTGCCACCCCTACGCCTTGGTAGTACATTTTACTCAGTAAACGCTGGGCACGACTGTCATTTTTGCCAGCGGCTTTTTTGACCCACTCGGCTCCTAACTCATCAGTTGAATCTGTATTAGCGATTTTCTGAACGTCCAACCCTTCGTCTAGTAGCTCATACATTGCTAACCGTAGCATGGCAGCGGTATTGCCAGCGTTAGCGGACGCTTGCAACTTTAACAACGCTTGTTTCTTTGCCGCCACGTGCTTCTCTGAAAAGACAATTTGCGAGCGGGGTTTGTTCTGTTTGGCAATATACTGCTCAAACTGCATCAACACTATATAAGCTTGCTGATATTCAGTTTGACCAGCCGTCTGCACGACCTCAATCTCATCTAATTCTGTAAGCAGCTGTGTAAACATCTCTGGTGTGGGTGATGTCTTGGGTTTAGACGCTGACGATAGTTTTGGTGATGGTTTAGATTGTGGTTGAGGTTGAGACTGCGGAGACGCTTGTGCTGATGGCTGTGACGTTGTAGCAGTGCTTAAGTTACTGTTGGCTGGCAATCTGTCTGCTTTAGCTAACTCAGGCTTAATATGAGGCTGTTGTTGAGATAAGCTATCCGCTGACATCTCATTGAACGATACTTTTTCTAGAGATTTAGAGGTATCTACAGCATTGGCTGTCTCTACATGAACACCTGCCTTATGATTGGCATTAGGAAGCCTAGCGCTAACTGCCTGATACAATCCGCTTGCCACCTCACCACCTTGCACAGCAATAAAATGTCGATCAATATGACCAAACAGACGCAAGCCGATGGGCTCTAATGCAAAAAACAGTACATGATTGTCAGAAACGACTTCTGCGTGTGTCACCTGAATATCGTCTCTATAAACGACAGCCATATGCTGATAGAAATCATCGGTGATGAGTCCCAATTCGGGATAGCGCTTACCTAACTCAAACTGCCCATACCAATGCGGTGTATGTTGCCATTGCTGCGCCAGTACTCGCCCTGCATAAAATGCCAAAAACACCATCAAGTTGCGATAACGCTCATCAATCAATAGCGCCGCTTCATCCCAGTAACCACGCTTAATCAGGTCACGGCGTATCTGAGATAACAGTGTATCAACTCGCTGCAAACTTGCCAGCGACTCATCTAATATACAATCACGAAGCTCGCTTTCATAAGCGATACCACCTGCGATAGCGCGATCAGCCAAGAAGTCTTGCCAATAGCCTGCTGCAATATAATCAATGGACGTTGAGGGCGATGCAGACATAGACAAGCGCGTCCTTTTTTATGAATAGTTCATGGGCTTAGGTTTACTAAGATACTGATGGTCATAACCAACTAGCTTACTTTATTCTAAAATATAATACCATTGCCAAACATTTATAATGCTTAGTATGCTGCTGAGCAAACAAGTACACACCATCTGTATAGTAGAAGACTATAATAACGGACTAAACAAACGCACCACATTGTCAAACAAACGCTCAGCACCATGGCGTTGTTGCCACTCTTCTGGGCTTAAAAGTCGACAGCTTTGCAAATAGACCTCTTGGCAATCAGCGACTTGTGCCACCATCTCTGGGGTATAAATCGCTAAGCTGACTTCCATATTGAGATAAAAGCTACGCATATCGATATTAACAGTGCCAAATAAACAATAATCATCATCAATGACGACGGTTTTGGCATGTAGCAGTCCGCCTTTGAATAAAGCAATGGTCACACCTGCCTCAAGCAGTTCCTGATAATAGGCTTGTGATGCGTGTTGGACGAGGAACGAATCAACCTTTTCCGGCACAATTAGTGTCACTTCAACACCGCGCTTAGCCGCAATCGTAAGAGCACTTGATAGCGCTTCATCAGGTACAAAGTACGGCGTCGTAATACGGATACGCTTATTAGCACGGTGAATCACCGTTACCAAGGTATTGTAAATCACATGGGCGGTGACTTGCGGCGCTGAGGGTATCAATTGTGCCAGTACGCCTTCAACGATAGGCATCCTAGGTATCACAATAGAGGTAGAACCAATATCTGGCTGCTCGTGATAATCAATGCTATCACCCAGCACTTTTACTCGGCTATTTAGGTCGTTAATCGTCGGATCCATCACATATAGCTTACGAGTATAATTGTTCACCCGCTGATTAAGCGCATCTAAATTATCGTTATTTTCAGCACCGATATCTGTAACCACGACCTTTGCCATCGCAGTAGTAATACTGATTGAATGCTGACTGGTCATGCGCAACGCCACATCAATCCACTGCCCGACGTTTTTATTTTGTTTAAAAAACCTTGGATCAACCAAGTTAAAACTGCCGATATAGCCAATGTGTTCATCAATAACCACAATCTTACGATGATTGCGCAAATCAGAACGCTTAAATAGCGTCTTAAACAAACCTACGGGCAATGATTGATGCACAAACACACCCGCTCGCTCCAATGTACGATGCGCGCTACTATTAAAAAAGCTAAAACTGCCCACGCTATCAGCCAATATATGGCACTCTACCCCGCGCTGAGCCGCCGCTGCCAAAGCTTCTATCAATTCTAATATCTGCCCCTTAGGATAAACAATATAAAACTCCATCAGGATAATGCGCTGTGCTCCCTTGATATCATCAATCAAACCCTGAAAAATAGCATTAGGGTCAGTCAATAATTGCATCTTATGGTCAGGAAACACCCCAAACCCTGTCCATCGCGTACCAATTTGGCTAACACCTCGATAATTGACTGGTAGCAAATCCTGCCCTTGGTCAAACACCAAATGCTCACGCCGCGCCATATCATTCATCAGTAAGCTTGCTTGATCGACACGCTCGCGATAACGCCGCCCAATCATCGGCTCACCCAGCAAAATGTAAGCGATAAAACCGAATACAGGCAACGTATAAAGCACAGCGACCCAAGCAATCGACACCCCGATATTACGTTGTACAGAGACAATGCGTAGCGTCATTACTATCATAAGAACAATATGCAATACCAAACCCACCCCTGCAAAGTCTCCCCAAGACCAGGTTGTAAAGTATTGTTCAATAGTAAAAGTATCTATGCCCGCCTCCAACAATCAAGATAAAATAAACAACCAGTAGTATAGTAGCTTTTACACTTCGCACAATAGGTAACAATAATAAGTATCTTCGTAGAGACATCTCTAGATATATGGCTTATATCAGTGATAATCATTAGATTAAGAAGTTATTTTTGATTATTTGCTAAAATTGTCAAAATATCATTTGACAGCCATGTGTAAATCTATATAATACACACCCACAGCAACGGAGCTTAGTGACAAACTTAAGGGCTCAGTTACTGTTGAATAAATTGCATCGCAATTGTTCGAAGGGTGATTAGCTCAGTTGGTAGAGCGTCTGCCTTACACGCAGAATGTCGGCGGTTCGAATCCGTCATCACCCACCACTATTTTAGCGAAGTGGACCTCTTCATAAAGGTAAAACGTTAAAGATGACCTAAGCAGCGGTAGTTCAGTTGGTTAGAATACCGGCCTGTCACGCCGGGGGTCGCGGGTTCGAGTCCCGTCCGCTGCGCCATATTTAAAACGAATTTAAACTCTCGAGTTTAAGCAAGTTTCGCCTCAAGTATTCGTTTACTTGAGGTTTTTTTGTGTCTAATTTTCTTCTTAAACCCTTTCTTTATAAGAGCTGGATACTTTCTCTCTATTCATCTTTACCAAATGGTCTGCTCTTTAACAATGCATGAATGATAAGTTTTTGCGCATAAGCTCTATCTTTTGAAAATCGGTGACCAACTGCTCAGTGACCAAACGGTGACCATTTTGTGACCAAGATTGTGAAAAGTTGGTTGTGGTAAACGATCCCGTTTGACAGAGTTTATTCAGCTGTTTGATTTTTGAGAACAGGAACAGAGATTGGCACCTTATAGAACTTAGTAAAGCCTTCAATCGATTTACCAGCGGTTAAACTGTTTGGTAGCTTATCGCCCTCATCTTGATCAGTGTAGATAACGACACAACTGACAACACTTGATGACTGCTCCTCTACCGTATGGTAGCCTAGCTTATCTAATATACCCACGTCTCTTGCATAACCGCTTATCTGTCTAATATCTTCAATGATATAGCTTAAATTCTTGTCTTGTTGATAAGTAGGTCTGTATTTCGCATCTATGATAAGTGGTTGCATGTCATCTATCAGTAAATAGTCTGGATTCCCGTAGCTACCTTTCGCTTGAAAAAGTATCTTATCTCCATATTTATCTTTAAGAAGTCCTAACACGTACAGTTCGAAAAGTTTTGACATATCAATCCAGAACGGTGGTACTGATATTTGTTCAACGCTACTATTGTCGATCTCACTGATATGATAGCCAAAGCGCTTAAGAATGATCTTAGAGAGTTTTAAGGCTTCCTGATACTCTTTATAAAAGGAGTTACGCTTGACTGCTTTAAGCTCATGTAAATTAACTTCATCACTAACTCTCTCGAAAGCAGGTGTGCAATAGTCAATTAAACACTTCATTGATCCAAGATACTCTGGGTATTGAGATAAATAACGTCTAACAAAGCTTAGCGTATGCTTTAAAACTCTATTCTCAATGCTATCAAAGCCAAACTCTTCATAACTACAAAAGGTATTCGTAACTCTATTTCGAACTATATTCTTTTTGATATTTTGAGCAATTAATACTTTACCTTTAACTCTGCTATTAAGATTACGCTCGACTTTATAATAGGATTGTTTCAATCCCTTTTTTACCAAGATTTTTAGAGTTTGAAGAAACTGCATGATCAATAGTGGCGTTAATAAATCCATCTGCTGATCTATTTCAATAAAAGGCTCGTTTAGCTTAATGTGGTATAGGTCTTTAGTATTCTTAGCAATATCACCATGCGTAAGACATGATTGAAGCATGCCTAGATAGTCAATTTCTTGCAGCCCTTTATTAATCTTTGGTGCTACATAGATGGCTTGTTGATTCTTTACAAGCCAGTCTGCACCAATAAAGTATGACATTTTGAGCGAAAGGCTTTCTCTACCATAAACAACTTGAACGCATCGCTCATTCTTCTCATTGTCTTGAAAAAATATATCTGAAACCTCTACCTCTTTATAAGCAAAATCTATCTGCTTGTGTTCGCTTACAGTTCCTAAATGGTTTGATCTTATTAGCTTAGACATGAAGGTTTTCTACTACCTCTCTAGCGCTATCTAATAAAACACCGTCCTTTATGTACTCGTATAGAATGGGTTTAATCTCATATTTCAGTTTTATAGAAAGCTCTTTATAGAAATCTTCCTCGGATATATCCTTTTTAGATGGTAAGAAGTAGCTATGACCCAACTGAACGTCATCAGCATCAAAGTCAGAAGAAATTTGAGCATTATCACCTTTGAATAATTTCTCAATAGATTCGAATAGCTTTGTAGCTTTTTGAAATGTGATTACTTTTTTTGATGGCAATACGTCATAAAATGCAAAACGTCTACGAATGGCGTAATCAATGTGACCTACCGAGCGATCAGCCGTATTCATTGTGCCTATGATATATAGGTTTTTAGGGAGTTTAATATTTAGTATATTTTCATACTCATACATAGATTCAACGCTCTCACCACGATATTCAAGCGCATAAATAAGCTCACCTAGGACAGATGGTAGGTTAGCGCGATTAATCTCGTCGATTATAAGTACGTAATTACCATTAGGGTTATCAATAGCTTTTTTTGCAAATTCAGCGAGAATCTTATTCTCAACTTCATAGCTGATATTTCCAGCATCATTAGTCTTGGCAACGATACCCCTTACAAAGTCTTCATAGGTATAAGCAGGATGAAACTGAATTATTTTATACTCACCATGAGTCATCACTTCATCAAACTCAGATAAATCCTCTCCATCCTCTAAATTAAAGTTATTCCAAAGAATGCTAATAAACTCAATATTCGTAAGGTCAGTATCTAATTGATTTTTTTTACTAAGATAAATATCATTTAGCTTAGTGTTTTTTGCAATTACTCCTAGCTTCTTGTCGTAACTACCAAACAGCTTTAGAGCATTATTCAATATTTTCTCACTGTTTACAGGAAAATATTCATCTGGATAGTAGCTATGTAACACTTTTAACGTGAAACATGGACCAAAAAATTTAATGGAATCATCAAGGTCAGTTTTTTGAATTAGCTTTGATAGCTCATTAGCAATCTGTTTCATTGCAGACTCATCATCAGTTGAATTAGCTACCTTTTTATTGAGCATGTATCTATCGTTCTTCTTACTCCAATATATAGGGTAGTTGTTTGAAAATCCTGGTGAGAATGTACCCAATCTTTCTAACCCTACCTCTAGCCACCAGCAGAGCGAGTCGTTATCCCCATGCCCAATTGCATATTCTGACAAAGAAAGTCCGCTTAAGCACTCCTTAGGAAAAGATTCATAAAATTTAGATAATAATTTATCGTTTTTTGATCTAGCTGATTTTACTTCATCAGACTCTGTATCGAAGTTTTTCACTAAATCATCAATTATGGATTCAGGTGTACCCTTAAGTTCAGGTTGCGTCAAATTCTTAGCAACCAATTTAGCCAGTCGAGTTTTACCTGTGCCTGGCGGGCCTTGTAAAATTACTTGATGCTTGTATTTTAGGAGTGCAGATACTTCATTAATTTCAGTGTTACTCATAACTTTCTCATACCATTTTTTAATATTGATGTTGGTTTCTGCATCGCTATTGGTCATGTCACATCTAGTTAAGGTCTTCCTACCTACAATTTTTAGATCATATGCGGTACGATACCAATCTAATATTTCAACTTGACGCCGTCGCTCAAACCAATCGAAATTTCTATTGGTTTCACTCTTGTATTCATACTCTCCTATTACTTTCACTAAAGCTATTAAAGTTTCCCCTCTTTTAATAGCTACAATGTCTCCAATATCCATATCATTTTGAAAGCTAAGTTGTTGAGCTTTTCTTTTTTCTTTCCAGTCACCCATACCAATGTAACCTACTTGCTCGAGAACCTCTTTTTCACGTTTCCAATTTATATTATCTTCATGCAATTGCATATGCCAAAAATTCATTCTATTACCTTATTTTCATCGAATAGTTAAACGTTTTTTCCTATTCACGGGTTTAATGGCTACAATATTTGCTTACAAAGCAATGTTTGGCATAGTACCACTAACCCTTAGTGTGGAATAATATTTATTCCAACACTTGTTGGTCTTAGCTTTATCAACAATTTTCAGCTATATTAGTCTATTTAAATTCAACATTAAGATTGAACGTGAATATGACAACAAATCAGCGTCCAGAAGACATCGCCCGAGACAATATTGATCGCCAACTTAAACAAGCTGGTTGGTTGGTACAGAAACTCAAGGACTATAATCCTAATGCCGGTCTAGGGGTTGCGGTTAGGGAGTATCCAACTAGCACGGGCCCTGCTGATTATGTGCTATTCATAGATAGAGAAGCTGTCGGTATCATTGAGGCAAAAGCTGAAGACTATGGGCAGAAGATAACGACGGTTGAAGAACAAAGCGCACGTTATGCTACCAGTGACTTTAAGCATATTGACGAAGCAGATATTGCTTTTCTGTATGAGTCTACTGGTGTTATTACTCGCTTTACCAATCAAAATGATCCCAATCCGCGCTCACGAGAAGTCTTCAACTTTCATCGCCCAGAGACGCTAGAAAAATGGTTTGCCGAGGGCAAGAATACCTTACGTAAGAAACTAAAATCTATTCCTCCGTTAAATCCAGACGACTTACCAGCGTCAGAGCTTGACCTACGTGATTGTCAAGAGCGTGCTATTGTCAATATAGAAAAGTCATTTGCTGAGGCTCGCCCGCGTGCATTGATTCAGATGGCGACAGGAGCAGGTAAAACTTATACCGCTATTAGTATTATGTACCGATTGCTGAAATACACAGGTAAGCGCCGTATTTTGTTTCTAGTAGATACCATCAACTTAGGTGAGCAAGCAGAACAAGAAATGATTGTATTCTCACCACATGATGACAATCGCAAGTTTACAGAACTTTATAACGCGCAAATTATTACCTCGCCGCATGTCCCGTCAGGTGTCCAAGTTTATATTTGCACCATTCAGCGTATGTACTCTATCCTCAAAGGTGAGCCGCTAGACCAAGCATTGGAACAAGAAGGTCTGGAGGAATACGAGAAACATATCAAAGAGCCATTGCCTGTGGTTTACAATAGCGCCATTCCTCCTGAGTTTTTTGACTTTATATTTATCGACGAGTGTCATCGCTCTATCTATAACCTGTGGCGACAAGTACTCGATTACTATGATTCGTTTTTAATCGGTCTGACAGCAACGCCTGATAGCCGCACCTTTGGCTTTTTTAACCAAAACGTCGTTAGTGAATATACCCACGAAGAAGCAGTCGCTGATGGGGTCAATGTAGGCAATGAGGTCTATTTGATAGAGACTAAAATCACTAAAGAAGGCGCAAAACTAACGGCTAAAGAGCTGATAGAACACAGAGAAAAAGTCACTCGTAAAAAACGCTGGCAGGCACAAGACAGCGATGAAGCGTACTCTTCTAAACAGCTAGATAAAGACATTGTCAATCCCAGCCAAATTCGTACGGTTATAAAAAGCTTTAAAGACAGCTTGCCCAATATTTTTCCTGCACGTAACGAAGTGCCTAAAACGCTGATATTTGCTAAAAGCGACAGCCACGCTGACGATATCATTAATATTGTCCGAGAGGAATTCGGTAAAGGCAACGATTTCTGCAAAAAAATTACTTATAAAGCAGGTCAAGATAGAGTCGATGATGAAGGTGAAATCACTGAAGAAGGTGAAGCGGCCAAAACCGTACTGGCTAACTTCCGTAATAGCTATAATCCTCGTATTGCAGTCACGGTGACCATGATAGCCACAGGTACAGATGTAAAACCGCTTGAATGTCTGCTCTTTATGCGTGATGTCAAAAGTCGCAATTTCTTTGAGCAAATGAAAGGCCGTGGCACACGTACCCTCGATAAAGAAGGTCTCCAAAAGGTCACCCCTAGTGCTAGGAGTGCTAAAACGCATTACGTCATCGTCGATGCTATCGGGGTCACTAAATCGCTTAAAACCAGTAGTAGTCAATTAGATACCAAGAAATCGGTCAGCTTTCGTGATCTCGCTACAGGTATCATGATGGGTCAATCCGACACCGATACGGTAAGCTCATTTGCCAGCCGATTAAAACGTCTCGATATCGCTTTGGAACCTGAACAACACGCTACGGTAGAAAAAGCCACTGGTGGAGTATCGTTAAGTGAGTTGGTTAAACGCTTATTCACGGCTATCGATGTCGATCTCGTGCATGAGTCCGCTTGCCAGCTTGAAGGCATCAGTATTGACGAGACGCCTAGTGATAAAGCTGTGAAGAAAGCGCAGCATAAGCGAGTGAAAGAAGCCAGCAGATGGCTCAATGGTGAGCTAATCACAGAGCTTGAAGAAATCAGACGAGAAAGTGAGCAGAAGATTGATCACCTGAACATCGATGAAGTAACTAATATAGGTTGGGAAACTGACCAAGTCGAAAAAGCCGAGAGCCTTGTCAACCGATTTACTGATTATATAGAAGCCAATAAAGACAATATTACGGCGCTACAAATCTTGTATAATCAGCCGCATCGTCGTCAGGCACTCAGCTTTGCGATGATAAAAGAGCTATATGAAGCGATTAAAGCAAGCAAGCCACCCTTAGCCATATTCAGTGTTTGGGAAGCGTACTCCATCATCGATGGTGTGACCTCTCAAAAGGTGGAAGACGAATTAACGGCGCTGGTCAGTTTGGTGCGCCGTGTGGTCGGTATCGATGATAAGCTAACACCTTTTGACAGTACGGTACGTAAAAACTTCCAAGACTGGGTGTTTGCCCATAACGCAAGAAGTAAAACGCCCTTTACAGAGAACCAGATGGCATGGTTACGACTGATTCGTGACCATGTGACGACCTCGTTTGCGATAGCTTCTGATGACTTTGAGCTTAGCCCATTTAACCAGTATGGCGGCCTAGGTGAAGCTTATGAGGTGCTTAGTGAAGGCTTGGACTTTGACGAATTACTAAATGAAATAAATATTGAGTTGATTGCATGATAAATGAAGTAGATTTACCAGTAAGTTGGGAAATATGTAATATTTTTGATATTTCAGAGCCTAAACAATGGAAAACTATAGCTACAAAGGACTTATTAGAAACTGGCTATCCAGTATATGGTGCTAATGGGAAAATAGGTTTCTTTAATGAATACAATCATGAAGATCCAGCATTGATGATAACTTGTCGAGGGGCGACATGCGGTGAAATTCATATTTCAGAACCATACGCATATATAAATGGTAATGCGATGTGTTTAGATAACATACCGAAATTAATGAACTTTAAATATCTATTTTATTATTTGAAGAACTTTAACTTTTCATTCGTAATATCTGGTTCTGCTCAACCACAAATAACACAATCGGGATTAAAAGCAATTGATATCCCCATTCCTCCAGTAAACGAACAAAACCGAATTGTCGATAAAATTGAAACGCTGTTTTCAGAGGTCGATGCTGGTATTGAGAATCTAACGCTTGCCAAACGGCAACTTGGACAATACCGTCAGTCATTACTTAAGCATGCTTTTGAAGGAAAGCTGACGGCTAAATGGCGAGAAGATTATGCTGAGAAGCATGGCAAACCCTTGCCTAGTGCTGATGAGTTGCTAAAGCAGATTCAAGCCGCTCGTCAAAATTACTACGATCAGCAAATCGCGGATTGGGAACAAGCGGTTAAAGATTGGGAAGAACAAGGTAAGGAATGGTCAAAACCTAGAAAGCCTACTAAACCTAAAGAGCTTTTGGTTTTGGATAGTAGTGACTTGCCTCATGAATGGGTTGTTGTTGAATTTGAAGGAATTTGTGAGCTCATAAGAAATGGCCTATCTTTGAAGCCAGAAGGTCATGAGGGCACAAAAATATTGCGTATTAGTGCAGTAAGAGCTTTCAGCCTTAATCTTGATGATTACAGATACCTTTCAAGTGAACATGAGGTTCCAAGCTTTTTATTGCAACAAGGAGATCTGCTCTTTACAAGATACAACGGCACTAGACGTTATGTAGGTGTATGTGCTCTTTTTAAATCGACAGAGGATTATGTTTATCCAGATAAATTGATTAGAGCTAGAGTGGATTTAGATGAGGTAGAGAATAGCTTTTTGGCATATGGCTTGAATGTTGGGGTTAGTAGAAGCTTTATTGAACGTAGGATTAGAACCACTGCTGGTCAATCTGGAATTTCAGGCGGTGATATCAAAAAAATGCCTGTAGTTCTTTGTTCAAAACAAGAACAGGATATTATTGTTAGTACATTGGATGAAAAGCTAAGTGAAACAGATTCAATAATATCTACTTTAGAAAGTAAAATCCTTAAAGCTAATCTACTAAAAACTTCAATTCTTCATAAAGCCTTTCAAGGTAAGCTTGTACCACAAGACCCTAATGATCCGCCAGCCAGCGAGTTGTTAGCCCAAATCAAAGCCGAGCGCGAAGCCAAAGCACTTGCTGAAAAACAGGCGAAACAAGATAAAGCTGCCTCAAAAAGCAAAGCGAAAACCAAATCTGCTAAGACACCAAAGAAATCTAAAAAAGATGAGCAGATAACATTACCGCTTTAATTGCTAATACAAAAGCCATTTATCTATAATTTATCAGTACCAGATAGTATCCATACGAGAGAAAAGCATGAGTGACACAGCTACCCCAAATATTTTATCAAGCAATCAGCAGAGCAACCAAGCCAGCTCTATAGTCTCCAAAGTCTGGAGCTTTTGTAATACCCTACGTGATGATGGCGTCAGCTATGGCGATTATCTAGAACAAATTACTTATCTTATCTTTTTGAAAATGGCACACGAATACAGCTTGCCGCCTTATAACCGAGATATTGGCGTACCCAAAGGCTTTGAGTGGGACAGTTTGACCAGTAAGTCAGGCGCAGCACTCGAAATCCACTATATCCAGCTACTAAGAGAGCTTGGTAAGCAAAAAGGCTTACTGGGGCAAATCTTTACCAAAGCACTGAATAAGATTCAAGATCCCGCTAAGCTTGGTCGCCTCATTGACATGATAGACAGCACCAAATGGGTACGACTGGGCACTGATGTCAAAGGCGATATCTACGAAGGTATCTTGGAAAAAAATGCTGAGGATACCAAGTCTGGCGCAGGTCAATACTTTACCCCAAGGCCTCTGATTCAAGCTATCGTTGCCTGTATGGAACCTAGTCCTGATATTACTATTGCCGACCCAGCAGCGGGCACAGGTGGCTTTTTGCTTGCGGCTTATGATTATATAGAACAGCATCATAAGCTTGATAAAGAAGAAAAGGAAAGCCTAAAGCACAATACATTTTCGGGTAATGAAATCGTCGCCAATACTCGCAGACTGTGCTTGATGAATTTATTCTTGCATGGCATTGGTGAGATTGATGGTGATAGCCCTATCAGCTCAGATGATGCCTTGATTGGGTCAGCAGGTAAAAGTGTCGATATGGTACTTGCCAACCCACCTTTTGGTAAAAAAAGCAGCATCACCGTCACCAATGATGAAGGCGAGCAAGAAAAAGAAGACTTTGTCTATAACCGTCAAGATTTCTGGGCGACTACCTCTAATAAACAGGTTAACTTCCTCCAGCATATTTACACCATGCTCAAGATTAATGGCAAAGCAGGTGTGGTTTTGCCAGACAACGTACTATTTGAAGGTGGCGCTGGCGAGATTGTGCGTAAAAAACTACTCGAGGTGACCAATTTACATACGATTTTGCGTCTACCAACAGGTATCTTTTATGCCAATGGTGTTAAGGCAAACGTCTTATTCTTTGATAATCATTCTGCTCAAGAAGATGCCGTTACCAAAGATGTGTGGATATACGATTACCGTACCAATGTCCATCACACTCTTAAGCGCAAACCGATGACGCTTGAGCATTTGCAAGATTTCATAGCTTGTTATAACGCTGATAATATCCATGAGCGTGTCGAAACCTATGACCCTGAAACCAACCCTACCGGCCGCTGGCGCAAATATAGTATCGAGGACATTAAAAAGCGTGATAAAACCAGCCTAGATATTTCATGGTTAAAAGACGACTCACTAACTGATTTAGACAATCTGCCAGACCCTGAAGATTTAGCGAGTGACATTATCGATAATATCGAAGCTGGGCTGGCAAGCTTCCGTGCGGTTTTGGATGAGCTTGAGGGTTAATTTTTAGTCAATTTATTAAATATATATTCGCCTAAAATTATTTGATGGTTCATGTTTTAAAGGTTAATTTTTATGCAGACTGTAATAGAACAAGAGATAAACTCAAATATGGATGAATTTATTAAAGATTTTTTCGAAAATAACTCTATACCTATTGAAGTCGTTGGTCAGTTAAGAGTAATGACCAACGGTGAAGTTTTGCTTAAAAATATAAAATATTGTGGTAGTGGAGAACCATTAAAATTAAATAATAAGATCATTGAAAATGTATTTATAACGAAATCAAAAGTTCCAGAGATTTTGAATTACTATCAGACCCTTTCAGATAATAAGACAATAATAAGAGGTTTCTTAATAAGAAATAGTTTCAAAAGTAAGAATATTATAGATTTATTAAAATTTGAGCCTTTATCAAAAGAGAATCTAAAAACAATATCCGAAAATGATTTAATTAAAGATCCAAGTGATCCTGAAAAAATCTTCCTTACCGAAAGCGCATATCTATATATAACCAATAAAATAAAAAAAGATTATAATATTCCGCAGTCAATTGAATTTTTATATGAGCTAATTGAAGAAGAGGAATTGAAACGCAAGCAATTAAAAGAGTTGGATGAGATAATTCTATTAGAAAAAAGTAATAAAGAAAATTTAGTCAGTGAAAATATCAAGTTAGAAAAAGCTTTGACTAATAAAATAAAAGAGTTAAGAGAGTCTGAGGATTTATTTAAGAATTTGAAAAAGAAACATAGTAACGAATTAAAAATACATAAAGAAAATACAGAAATATTTAAAAAATATAGATTGATAAAAGATGACTTATCAAATAATACTGATAATCACATACATCAAGGAAGCTTATTAGCCTTTAACGACTTTGATAGTTACAGTAAGTTAATAGATTATATTCATGGGTACATTCTAGCTAGAGGAATGTATTATGAAAGAAATACTATACTAGATTTCTTTGCACTAGTTAGGACACACGATTTTATTATACTTGCTGGTCAATCAGGAGTAGGTAAAACGAAAATAGTTAAGGAGTTTGCAAGAGCTGTTAATGCTCAAGCTTATATTATACCAGTTAAGCCTAATTGGATGAGTAAAGAGGACTTATTAGGCTACTATAATCCTATTCAAAAGCAGTATATTTCAACAGAGTTCCTAGATGCCTTATTTGAAGCTGAAGACAACCCTGAAAAGTCTTATTTTATATGCTTGGATGAGATGAACCTTGCTAGAGTTGAGTATTATTTTGCTGATTTCCTATCAAAACTTGAAGATAGAGATCATCTGATTGAAATACAATTATATTCAGAAAGTCTCTATCCCGATCTGGGGAAATTGGGAGATATTTTGAATGGTATCTCTCCTCAATCTATTACCCCTAAAAACATTACTAAATATAAAAATTTGGTTGCATACATAGATAATGAATATGGTTATAAAAGCTCTTCTTCTGAAGACTATCATAAGCTCTATCAGCAGTTGGTTCCATCTATACGTCCCAACATTACTATAGGTGACAACGTCCATTTCTTTGGTACAGCGAACATTGACGAAACTACTTACAATTTTTCATCTAAAGTTCTTGATAGAGTGCAAGTTATGAAATTTGATAACCCACTCTATATGGATATTAAAAGTTTAAAACTACAAATAGAAAATTATAGAACTGAGTTTCCTTTTTCAGAAGGGTTAAATAAGGTAGTTAATATCTCTTTTGATAGACTAGGAAATCGACTGAATTATCCTGAGATGGATTTGGACGATGATTTCTGTATAGAAATAACTGAACTAGCAAAATTTTTTAATAGTGAATTTGATATAGCTATCGGAATGAGAGCTATTAGACAAGCTTTAAACTATTTAAATCAAATAAAGGTGTTAGAAGATAATGATAGCCAAGCTAAAATCATCGCTACTAATGGTTTTATCCTGCATAAAATACTGCCTAGAATGACTGTAACAAGAGATCAACTTGATAAACTGGTTGACCTTTTTATGCTTTTAAGCGACCTAGGATTAGAGCATTATAATTCATATAGTGAGATTGAAAATCTTCAATCAAACCTTAATGGTGCTTTGAATCATAGTATTAGCTATTGGGGTTAAAATCTATAATGAGAGGATTGACAGCAAAATATATTAGCGTAAAACGCTTTCCTGAAACAGGAGAAGTCAAAAGTATTATTGAATCACCATGGAATATTGATATTGAACCTAACTTTAGTGATTCTAGTATCGACTATGAAATTGAATTAATCACATATCCCATGAAAAGTAGCGGTCAATTTGCAATATATTTTGAAGATACAAACTTAAATATCCCTCCTTATTTAATGAATGAAAAGAAAGATATTTTTGAGCTAGTAGCTATAAAAGATAGTAACTCCAAAGAATGGTGGGTAGAAAAAAATAGTTTTCTAGGGAAATCTAAATCTTTTATGAAATCCAATCTTAGAAACCATATTGGAAAGAGTTATCTAATTATACCTTCATTAGTAGGCCAAACTACTATTTTGATTAATATTCATGATAAGGTCTTAGATGAAGGTGGAATGAAGTTAATAATGGATGCATTTAGAGGAGAGTTTTATAAGCTAATTTATAATAAAAAAGGAATAACTAGCACTGGTAGTGTAGAAGATACAGATATAGAATATCTGCAACTTATTGATTTAAAGTTAGCCAGAGAGTTTATCAAATCTTTGAATAGTGTAGCAGTTAAACTTCATAAGTCATTAGTTAAGTCCAAAAAGTTAGAAAGTTCAGAACGAATCAAGCCAGATGTAGATTTTCTGAAGCAGTATGTCGCAAATCCATATAAAAAATACTATGAAAGCACACATTATTCAGAGTCAGTGATTAATTCAGTGAATGGATTTTTGCTGTATATGGCTATCGAAGTAAGATTATTACTATTAAGTATGATAAACAATATTATAGATCCAACTTTATCAAGTTTGGAATCACAGCTATATATAGATTTTGGTAAATATATAGATGAAAATAAATCAGACTATGGACAGATCATTCAGAACCAAATTAATTCTATCAATTTAAATAAGCAAAAACATCAAGATAATCTAGACAAATTAGTTGATAGTTTTCATATAAGTGAGAATAATTGTAATTTTGATGAAGTTCTTCATTTTAGAAAAAAATGGAAGGGAGATTTTAGCTACGCAATATATGGCAATGATTCTGTTAGTTACAGGCTACCTATATCTATACATAATAGTATAGAAGAATATAGCCAGTACAAAGTTATAGGCGATTGTATAGAATCTCATCGTTTCCCAAATTATGATATTGTAAAGCTAAACTCTATCAAAAAGATTGAACTAGATACGGTTTCAAATTTTAGTCAACTTATATCAAACTATTCTAGTGCAGACTTCGAATTTGATAGTAAATATAAAAAAGAAAATGAAAAAATTATTTCTGATCTGAATAGAAAAAATGAAAAAAATTTAGAAGATCTAGAATCTGTTTCTCTTGCTTACTCTAGCTTGATTGTAGATCTTAATACCACTATAAGCTTACTTAAAAGTTATGGAATAAATTCAACTACAATCAAGCCAACGTCATTAGTTTATTCTAATAACAAACAGTACTCCAAGGTACTGTCCTTATATTACAAAATTTTCAATAAAGAAATACTTGACTCTCTTAAATATCATAAATTATTTAGTAACCCTCTGTTATCTTTAGAACTACCTAAGATATATGAAAGATGGGTATTGATTATCATCTTAAAAACCTTAATACACAAATTTAAATTCAAGCCTAGTGATGACAACTGGAGCCATAAAGTTGCAGATATAATATACGATAGTAAAGATGTTAAAAACGTGAAAATAACACTTGTGCATAATAACGGTTCTTATATAGACTTTTTTTATGAAAAAGAAATACTTGTTAAAGGTGGAGAGCGTCTAGTTCGCCCAGACTACGTTTTACACTTTAACCGAAAAAATGGTGATAATAACTACTGTACTTATACTTTAGTTTTAGATGCTAAGTTTTATGCGTCTATTAATGTACTGGAAACAGTCAATGATTTGAAAGATAACAAGGATTATAAACAAGGTGACAATGACAACTGGGTATATATTATTACTAGCGTTAGTGACTTAATTTCAAATCCATTATCAAATAGAATTTGGTCTAAACAAGCATATTATGGTGAGGCATTTTTATTAAACGACACTAATGATCAACTTCCTAATCATCGTTACGGAGGTATATTCTTACACCCTGATGTAATTAAGCACCCTCTCAACCTCGATAATTTACAAAGACTATTTGGAATGTTCTTACAAACTCATGGGCATAATTACTGTATTGCTTGCGGGTTAGATCATGATGGTAATCCCAAAGAAAACGAATTTACCAATGGAGTGCTACATACTTGTAATAATAAAAAAGAATGTGGCTTCAAATGGACAGTTAATAACTGTAGAAAATGTCACCAACCTCTCTATAAGAATGGGTTTTATTGGACTTACCACATGCTTAGTCTTAATGAACCTACAAAGATTGATAATATTGTATGCCCTGAATGCGGTGATTATTTTACTAGTATAAGAGATCGATAATGAAATATACCCTCTATATCGATGAATCGGGTGATTTTGAAAGCCCTAATCAATCTTGGCTGATTGGTGGGCTAATTATTGCTGATTCATTTAAGAATTCAGAAGATAAGTTACGTACTGCGATATACCCTCTTATCAAAAAATATGAGCTGAATGGTCAAGATGACTTTCATCTTACTGAAATACGTAGAAACTCAGGTAATGATAAAGCTTTAAATATTGCCACAGATTTATTTAAAACTTTAAATTCTGCTAATACGCCGTCTTGCTTCGTTACCACTATTAATAAAGCTAAAGTCAGCGCACATAACCTTGAGCGTACCTACCGCTTGATGCTTTTAGATTTGATTATTCAGGCTGAAACTGCCGTCCACGAATTTTTCAATTCTGAAATAACTCATTTAGACTTAGTTGTAGCGACAAGAACGATTAATGCAGTCCGCCAAACCACTCAATTTAATATTGATCAAGAAATATTGCAGGCATTACCTAAAGCAGTAGAGTCAGACTTAGTAGCTTCAGGACAAATTGCCTTATTGAACAATATAGAAGTGCATATGAGAGATGCTAAATATCAATGGGGTCTCATTTGTGCGGACTTTATATGTAATATAACTTATAACCAAAGGTTTTCCGAAAACTATAAAATTTTGAACGATTTGAAAGATAATGGGCAATTATTTTCTTTTGAAACCTTTTCCTCACCTGAACTAAGAAGAATCTTGAATCATGAGCGTAATCAGAATTATATTAATGCATTATTCGATAGCTTAAAATTAGTAGATAAACATCCTAAAAATAAAGATTATAAATCTGCTTTGTACCGACTCATCAAAGTGGTATTCACACAGACAGGTTCTTCTGGAGCAAAAATATACTTTGAAGGACTTTTAGAGAGAATATGGCGTGACAAGACAGTCTATAAAAGTTATTTTCAAAAATTAAATATTTTAATTGAGCTACTACATATACTTGAAGATGCTAATACAGAATTAGGTATTCGCAACTTTAATTCTTTTAAATTTAAATTGAATAATTTAGCTTTACTGTGCTTGAACCATATCGGTGACGTTGATAAGGCTAAAGAAGTGGTACAGAGACAAAAATCTATAATCAATGAGCTTATATCAGATCCAAGCAATTTTTCAATGATATTAGATTTTCACTCTAGAGAAGTAGAGATATACGTTAACTCTTTAGACTTTGAAAAGTCTGAAGAGTTAGCCCGTGCTCATTGGAATATGATAGATGAGTATCGCAATATCTGGGAGTTAATTTCACCTGATATGGAGAAGTCAGACTTTTTACGTTCTAGTATGGCAATTCGTGCTAAAAGCACCCTGATACGCTGTATGACACTAAATTATAGCGCTGATAAAACAGAAGTAATCAAAAGCTATATTGAAGAGATATTACCCTATCTAAGCCATAAATCTGATAAGAGCCGTATTTTCTGCCTGAGACTACTAATACTAAGTAAAGAGTGTCGATTAGATGATGCTGTTAATATCGCTATTGACTATATTAATGAAAATGAGGATGCTCAAGAGTTTGACTACTTCTTTTCTCTATTTGTATTAAATCAAAAATTGCTTATCTCTGAAAAGTCGGATATTAAGGAGTTGATAACTAGAGTTGACGATATAGTAAACAGTATTTCAGTAAATAGCTTCTCCATGCAATATATAGATATGTTGAGATGTCGTGAATTAAGTTTATTTTATCATTTTAAAGGTTTGAAGAGAGAGTCGCATGATTACCTCAAGAAAGCGCAAAGCCTTGAGTTAGTCAAATTAAGCCCTATCGCAAAATATTTGTCTGCAATGAACCAAGTTCAGTTAGACTTCATTAATAATAATTTAAAAAATATTAGTCAGTACGATTGCAACCACCCTGAATTAAACATAGATAGTATTGGCGCATTACAGGATGGCGATTCACTTAATCTACTATTTAACTTGCGTTATTATTTGGCTAGCTAAGATACAAACTATCAAGTATTAAATGTATATAAAGAAAAATTTAAGGATAAATAATGGAAGTACAGGATTGGGGTGGCGGGCTTACACAGCATGAAGTTGAAGCTATTGGAAAAATTAAAGCAAGCTTTCAAGTATCAGATGTACTAGCTGAGCTTGATAATAGAAATATGAGTTGGGCTCAATTTCAAAAAAGCGCACCTAGCAATCCTATGTTTCCATGGAAGGGTTATTCCGGATTTAGATTAGCTGATCCTAAAGGCAATAAAGAAGGTGAATTTGATTTAGTAATCATCACTCATTGCAATGTGCTAATAATAGAGCTAAAAGACTGGAATAAATATAAAGTTACGAGTAAAAATAATCGCTGGTATCTCGGCAGTAAAGATATGGGCAGATCTCCAGTTTCTATTACACGTGATAAACAGTATTTAATGGACCGTATATTAAAGAGGTACAAAAACAAATTCACTAATAAAGTCCGCACCCCAATTATACATTTTTTGGTCGTAATGACAGGCAATGCAGATTACAGTAAATTAGAGGACAATGAGAAAATACACACTCTAAGTCTGAAAGAGTTCCTACAACTCAAAGATGAGAAAAAATTTAATGACCGTTTTAGACCGCACCCAGATGCTAAGGTTTTAAATAAAGATTTTGCAGTATTTGATGATATTTTTGGTGGAAGCAATGTAAAACCTAAGAGTATTCGCGTAAATGGCTATGTTGCAGAAGATGAGGCCGTATTCAAACATCCCAATGAAGTATATAGTGAGTATTTTGCCCATTCAGATCATTCTAAAGATGATAAAGCGTTATTACGTCGTTGGGATTTTTCAAAGATACAAAACCCAGAGGCGCAAACACCTGACGGTAGGTTTAAGTTAGTCAGTCGAGAGTATGAGGTTTTACAACATTTAAAGGGTATTAATGAAGAGCTTTACTCTGCCTGTTTGAATTATAAAACAGTCCCCCAAAAATCAGAGATGACCGTAGATCATACCGACTTATTTGATTTGATGCCTTCTCAACTTAGATTTAATCAATTTATAGGTCAAATAGCCAAACAAATTCTAATTAAAGACCGCATTGACTATGTCAAATTACTCTTGCATAAATTTGTCGATTTGCACAATGCTGATATTGCTCATAGGGATTTAGGAAAACACAGTGTCTGGCTATCTGCTGACAAAAAAGTCTCGCTATCTGGTTTCGCTACTGCTTTTTTTCCTAAGAAAGGAACTGTTGGAGATATTAGAGACATACTCACCGTATCCACTGACACTGACTTAGTCCAAGATGCCTATCCTATAAATAGACCCACTGCTTACCAATTAGATGTACGAGCTTTAGCTGTATTATCCTGGCATATTCTACAATCGAAGCGCTTATCTAATGATAGTATTGGGTCATTTAAACATGAGTTAGAAGCTGATAATGAGTGGTACTCCCTTATTATTAGAAAAGCTTTATCTGAAGATTCTTACAAAAATGCAAAGGATTTTCTAGAAGCGTTCAATGAAGCTAGGCCCACAGATAAAAAAGACTTCTCATTTGATAAGGATCAACTAGAACCTTTTTATCATAATATTAGTCATTATCGTCAGTTTAGAGAGGATGAAGACTTCATCGTTGAAACTAACGAAAAGGAAGTTTACTTATCTAATGGTCGAATAGTTAAGGCGTGGTTGAATACCTTTCCAGTTAATGAAGATTATAAAGCTCGTATTTTATTCGATTGGCTACAGAGAATTTCTAACTTAAAACAGCTTTCACCAAAATACATACCTAATATTCACGAGTTTGGAATTGCTACTAAGTCTGGTAGTTTGTATATGGTTAGTGACTTCGTAGAAGACGGTTTTATGTGGTCAGAGTTAAAAAGCTTAGATGATAAGTTAACTCTTGAGCATAAACTTGGAGTCATTAATCAACTTATTCATGCTATTGAGCATCTTCATGGAATTGGTGTTACGCATGGTGATTTGCATCCTGAAAATATAAAAATAAGTCCAATTGCTGCTGATTCTGATGATATCGATTATCAGTTGTATCTATTTGATGCTTTAGACTTTAACTCAAATGGTAGTAGCAACTTAAATTATGAATACGCTCCTAGCCACGCTGAAAACGCTACGACTCAAATGCGTGATATTTTTGCAGTTATGAAAATGAGTTGTGAGCTATTAGGAGTTGCTTGGGGTGAAGACTCTACTGAATTTCCTGATATTGCTGAAGTGGTATCTACTGAGTTGTTAGACCTCAAATCAGGTTTTATTTCTCTTGAACGTTTTAAAGACGCTCTTCAACCAAAATCTGAAGTTCAAATGATTGAGGTAGGTATTGGCAATAGAGATTCTTTTGACACGCTTGAAATATATCCAGAAAACGATGAGCTATTTTTTCAGTTTGAAAAAAGTAAAAGTAAAGAAAAGAACGATATACTAGTTAAATTTATAGGTTTAGGTGGTTTGTTTAAAGCTTTTTACTCAATAACAGAAAAAAAGTTTACGCATGTCCTACCGCCTATTAGCCGAGACCATATATCAGCTAAAGACAGAAGAGATAGCCAATCAATTATTTCTGTAGGAGTTCGGCTAACTAGCAAGCATCGTCATGATTTAGCTGATTTAAACAAAGTACTATTAAAGGACGCTCATTTTACTAATGCAGTTGACGACTTTATTAAAGAGTTACAAAGAACGGATGACACTACTAATCAAAATGTAGAACCTGAATCTGAGCTTGATTTTACTTCTGAAATAATTGAGTTTACTGAAGAGCCTTCAAAGAAGGAAAGTTCATACTTCTTTACAGTTAAAGAGTTATGGCAAGCAATTTTAAACACCGAAACCGAGGCGCTTCCATATATTACCGCCACTGACTCAGTTATTTGGCAGAATGAGGATAAGGTTTATGTACCCTACAATGGAGAAGTAAGCCCTTTAGACCAATTCAATAAAGACGATATTGTACAAGCTTTAGGCAAAGATACTGCTAATGATAAGACCTTTGTATATGGAAATATAGATGTTAAAAGGAGCTCTTTAAACGAGCTTCATTTTAAGCCAGGTAGTGTCAAGCGTAATAACTCTATAGTTGAAGACACAATAGTCTATATACAAAGTAAACGGAGTAAGGTTTCTTTTAACCGTCGTAAAAATGCGCTATCTAGAATTTTAGATGGCGAGGCCGTAATCAATAACCTTTATGAATATTTTGATGCAACTTGTAAACTACCCGCTACTCATTACGACTCTACTATTGGTGAAGATGACTTCAAACGATATGATCGCACTAATGAATATGGGCAGACGATAAGATTAAATGATCCCCAAAAAGAGGCGTTTGAAAAACTATTAAAAAATGGACCTGTATCTCTCCTACAGGGACCTCCTGGGACGGGTAAAACTGAGTTTATAGCAGCATTCGTACATTATTTATTTGAAAAACAAAATACTCAGAGCATTTTGCTAGTAAGCCAGTCTCATCAAGCAGTTAATACAGCAGCTGAACGTATACGTCGCCACTGTCGTCGGCTTACTACAGAACTGGATGTTGTACGTTTTAGTAACCGTAGTAGAACTGTTTCAAGTGAATTGCAGGATGTATTCTCTGAGAACTTGCAAAATTCAAAGTACGAGTTACTTAAAGCTGAAAAAATTGAACGCATTCAAAATCTTGGTTTATTATTGGGACTAGAAAAAGACTACTTGCGCAAAAGGGCTCAAATACACTTTGATATAGGTCAACAGATTAAGCGTTATAATTTATTGATGAGTGATAAAGACAATAAGAAAAAGGATATAGATAATAAAGAGGAAAAAGATCTTCTTAAAGCTATTGAGCAAGATATCGAATCTAAGATGGCTCAAACCAATTTTAATATAGATTTCAACATTAAGCAGTCAAGTATTGAAGATATTTATACCAAGTTAGTTTCTGAAATCAATAAAGAATACTCCGTTGAACCAAAGGAAAGCTCAGAAGCTAGTGAGTTAATTCAACTTACTGAAGATATGCTTGATTCATTATCAAATGAGCGTACTAACTATGCAGAGTTCCTTGCTAGATCGCGTCAGTTAGTAGTCGGGACCTGTGTTGGTATGGGACAGTCACATATCGGTATTAACGAAAATGTCTATGATTGGGTTATCATTGACGAAGCAGCAAGATCAATCTCTAGTGAGTTAGCCATCGCCATGCAGTCTGGGAAGAGAGTACTATTGGTTGGTGATCATAAACAACTACCTCCCATCTATTCACAAGAACACAAGTTAGCTTTAGCACGACGACTAGGTATTCCTAAGCGAGGTGAAGAGTTAGATGATGCTTTAGGTAGTGACTTTGAGCGTGTATTCCAGTCTGAATATGGAAAAAATACTTGCGCTACACTGAAAACTCAATACCGTATGGCACCTGCTATTGGTAATCTTGTTTCATACTGTTTTTACGACGGTTTGCTTGAAAACGGTAAACAAGAAGAAGATATTCCTGATATATATAACAGCGTACCCAAAGAGATCGAGTCCTGTGTCAGTTGGCTTGATACATCCTCTATGCCTAATGCGTATCATACAGGTGCATCTAATGGGAGTTCATCTAATCGGGTTGAGGTTGATATCATCATCAAATTACTGCAAGACATCCAAAACAATGATGAACTTTTAAATAGTGAGACGGCCAAAAAGTGTTTGAAAGAAGGCGATCACTTAATAGGAGTGATCTGTATGTATGCGGAACAAAAACGACTATTACGTAAAAAATTCAATGAAAATACTTGGGATGACAGCTTTAGACAGCTGATAAAGATCGATACGGTAGACAGTTATCAAGGTAAAGAAAATAGAATCATTATTGTATCTCTTACACGTTTTGATAAACAACTGACAACGGGATTCTTACATTTGCCTAACCGTACTAATGTATCGCTATCACGAGCTATGGATAAGCTCGTGATTGTTGGAGCAACGAAAACTTGGGAAAGTCCAAAAAATAAACATACACCGTTAGCAAAAGTTCTTAGCTATATCAAAGAGTATGATGACGCTTCAAAGTACAGCCTTATAAAATTATCCTCAAATAAGCGAGGACGCAAATAATGAATAATTCTGAGAGCATAGTGTTTAATCAAATTGATTTTGCCATCAAATCACCTAGCTTTAAAATCATATTTTCCTATATGGATGAGCGGGGAATTCCTTTTGTCAGAGAGTTTGTCCTACGTTTACTAAAGTTAAATTCGTGTAAACCTAAGCATCTAGCTGATTATTTTGACTTTACTCAAAGAGAAGCTGAAATCGCCATACAAGACTTGACTGATAAAGGATGGGTTAGATGGAATGAGGATGGTACTATCGGACTGTCAAGCAAGGGTCAACTCTTATTTGATCAAAACAGTAAAGGCCCAAAAATACCTAGTTTGCAAGAAAGAACCCAACGTTTGCATTTAGAGTTATTAGATAGAAACTTTATACCAAAAAAAAGGACTTCTAAAGATAATCGTAACGCGCTGGAGTTAAATGTACCAAACAAAGACTTGTCAGAGAGTAAGGATGTCGCTAAACGCCAGTTTCAAGCAGACTTTATGAACCTAAAGGAAGATAAGGTAATCGAAAATATTTCGGAGGACATTGAGCTGTACAAGATAGATTTAATTGAACAGCTTTATACTGACTTTTTTAGATTTACCCAACCTTTCGAAATTAATGCTGAAGACGGCACTCAATTAGAACGTAGCGAACTTGATCTTACTAGGTCCGATAACATTCAACAAATGATTACTGAAACGCTGAGCAACCACAGATCGGAGCAAAACAACTTATATGACATCGTGCAAAGTATGGAGTCTTTAAAAGATCCAGAGACTTTAAAAATTATTGTAGGCGGTAAGTTTGATTTTAATAAGTTTTTAGACTTAGAATTAAATAGTAATCACGAAACATATTTCGTCGGACAAACATATCATCAAAATAAAATAATTGATAAAGTTACTGAGCTAGCTAATAATCTAAAAACAACTAAAAACTTGACTTGGATTGCGCCGAGCGACTTTTACTGGGGCAAGCAAACGAAGCTAATTGAAGTAATTAACTCAATTTCCAACGGTGCTATGGTGAAACGCAATAAAGAAAAGGTTAGATTGTATAACTTTAAAACTTATTTACCGTTACCTGAAGAAAGTAGAAGCCTACGCAATGAAGTTCGTGATTTAAAGCATCAGTTCAAAGAAGTGCCTCAAGATAACCTTTACGGGTTTTCTGAAGGTTTTCTGGAGGGCAATACCGAAGTTATAGTATTAGAAGATACACTTGCTGTTGTTTGTTATCATGTTCAACTCCCTGATCAATACGATGTCACTCTACCTGTAGGATTCATGACTACCGATATCGAACAAGTGAATCATATTACAACAGTCACTCAAAGCTATTTAAACTCACCTATTTTTGATGATGATAGTAAGTTTGATAGTTATGATTTTGGTTCTTTTAAAAACCTGTAAGTAATAATGAGATTGTTAATAAGGACCTTATTGTATTATAAGGTCATTTTTTTTGCTTTAAATTTACTTTGAACTCTCACAATTATCAGCTATGCCACTAATTATTTACAGAACTTAGCGAACAAGCCATTCACTGCTGGACGAGGAATGGTTCCATCAGCCATAGCATCTTTTAGACTTTTATAATCTTCATCACTTTCTATATGTGAGCTTGTTGGACTTAAACAAGAAATGCTCAAAATGCCTCTAAAAGCACTTGTCTTACCATCTGCTGTTAAAGCAACAAGCTTACTATCTGGCTTATCATATTTTGGACCACCATAACTGGTAATAGTCATAGGGTAAGCTGTCCAAGAAGTAGAATATACACCGCCATCTTGGCTTTCATATAACTCAATACCGTTTGAGAAGCCAGGAGCAGCTATAGCAACAGTAGAAATAAGAGATGAAAGTGTTAAAACGGCTATAGATAGTAGAAAAGTCGATTTCATAGTCGCTTAAATAGTAGAATTAATGTTACGCAATTATTGCTCAGTAAATATATCATAATAGAAGTTGCTAAACTTTAATTTAGCAATCCATTTTCGATATGCCTAGTTGCTTGCTTCACTTCATAGCTATCTGACTTTAATAAACTATCCCAAACATCTAAGCATAGACTTAGAGTAACGTCGTCCTCATCATCGACCGCTTCATCGTATATTCTCTGCAATATTTTGGTTAATTTGTCCATTTCACTGTAAACAATTTGTTTAGTTTCATCAGATAGACTGGCTGTAGCTATTTCAATAAATAACTTTAATAACATGCTTTTAAAATCATTTAAACATAAAACGTAGTTTTCTAAAGCATAGAATAAATAGTATAGCTTTTTGTTCACTACTTGAGAATTCATATAAATATCAAGTAGTTCTTCAGTAATACCTTTATTCCAAAAGTTCTTTTCTCTAATACAAGATAGCAACTCATCTTTAACTTCCTGAGAACTATCGCTGATTAGAGATTTATATACTTTGACTAATTTTTGCTCTTGCTCTGCGTAATCGTCCACCGTTAGAAATTGAACTAGAACTTCGGCAATACCTAGCTTAACTGACTCATCAGCTGTTAAAACAGATGATAGCTCATTCTCAAATAAACCATTAAAAAAGTAGCGTGCAAAAACTTGTATGCCAGCCTGCTTACGAACCTCTTCATATTCAGAAATAAGCATGAGTTTAACTAATGCCACATACTGCTCTCTAAAATCATCTGTAAAAGCTGAATTAAAAAAATGATAAGATTCATAAGCACAGCTCATTCTTAAATCAGATTTACATAAATCTAGAAACCTTTGCAATGCATAATTTATGTCGTAATTTAAGAAAGGAGTCAATAATCGGACTGCTACTATTTTTACAGCCGGATGAGGATCATTTATAGCAGAGTCAATCAAACTCAAATTATCCCATGCATACTCTTCATTATCCCAAAATATTTTGGCAATACCACCGTATGCAATCCCTCTATAACAGTTTATAGAGTTTTGCATCAGACTCTCAGCAGTAGTATGCTCAGCATCATCTCCCTTTTTAGGGTCATATAAATCGAGCTTGTTATTATTAGGATTAGATGAGTGAAGAGCAATTTCAATAAGCTTATCCAGCATATCAGAATGGTCTATAATCTTTGGAGTATCTACTAATAATCTTGTCAGTGCTTGACTCTCATCAAAACCTTCAAAATGTCTAATAACTTTGTAACGAAGTTCTAATGAACAAGGTTGCCAGCTCTCCTTGAAACCTTCCTCTAAATTAAATGAATTGTTATCTGCCAGTCCATATAAAATATTCTCAATAAACTTTTCATTGATATCTTTTGGTAGTGTTAATGCTAGTTTTGCGAATCTCTCAGGTTCATTTTTTACTGCTGTACTTAGACTAGTAGCAAATGCACGTACACTGGATTCTGCGATAATGTCACTGCCTAAAGGTTTCATTTTCCAAGTACTGAACCGCCCCGGGATTGTCGGAGACTCAATTTTCTGAGAGAATACGACAATGAAAACACGAAACTATACCCCTGAAATGCAAGAGCGAGCCGTCCGTATGCTAATTGAAGCTAAAGACGACTACCC
>NZ_JASDCF010000019.1 GCF_030408035.1 Psychrobacter sp. APC 3426 | reverse complement strand
TATTTGATTGTGAATTATTTGATTGTGAATTATTTGATTGTGAATTATTTGATTGTGAATTATTTGATTGTGAATTATTTGATTGTGAATTATTTGATTGTGAATTATTTGATTGTGAATTATTTGATTGTGAATTATTTGAAGTATCCGTATTGGTATTCATATTTATTGTCCTTAATAGAAGTGCTGTTGCGTGGATAACTATAAGTTAAGTGGGTATTTATAGAGTGGATTGCTATGAAAAATAGTAATTAAAAATAACTGAGTAGTCATGAGCTATAAATAAGGCATGTAAAAGTACTGTCTCCGATAAGTCGCGTATTTCTACTTAGGTAATTATATGGCGTAAATGATGACGATTGAGTAATGGCTAACCATCTCTACACATAAGTCTTATAAAGCCAAGTAAAAAGCGCAGAATATTAAGATTTGCTACAAAGGTTACATAACCTACCGACATTATTACCAAAATGAACGCTTTATCGAGACGAACATTGCTAATCTATGGTCGTAAGCAGTTGTTACCAGTATTAAAAAAACAAATAAAAAGTAAAAGGGACACTAGAGATAGCAAAATGAATCAACAGCAATCTTCTCAACATCCACCGTTTTATTGGTTCTTGTTGGTTGGTATTTGTTGATTAGCACTAAGTGTGTGCATCTCTGGTTTTTCAAACATTATTTAAGGAGAATATTATGTTTCGCTGGGCTATTATTTTTGCCGTTATCGCATTATTAGCAAGTTTCCTAGGTTTTGGCGGTGTCGCTGGCCTATCTGCAAACTTTGCATACATCCTATTGGCATTGGCTGTGATTCTGTTTATCGTAGCGTTTGTTAGTCGCCGTATGTAGTACTAAACAACATCACATTTAGCTGAAGAAAAAGTCCTCATTTTTTGAGGACTTTTTTTATGGTTGAGATTTATGGTTTTAAATAAGCATACTCTTACAAACGTTTGGGCTGAATGATGTGCTCCATGCGTTTCGCCAAACGAATATCGTGGCTGGTAATCCCGCCAGTGTCACCAGTGGTCAAGCGAACCTCGACCACGTTATAGTCATTACGCCATGCAGGATGATGCTCTAGCGCTTCGGCATGAAAGGCCGCTTGATTCATAAAGCTCATGGCTTCAACGAAATCAGCAAAATGATAGGTTTTGATAATGCTATTGCCGTCACGCTCCCAGCCTGGCAACTCTTCTAATTGCAAATCGACTTGTTGATTGGATAAACTACTCATATTAATAACCTTTATTGTTGTGATAGATTGGTTTATTAAGGACATACGAGAGATAGAATGATAAGTGTCAGCATGCTTTAGGCAGTCGTGACCACTGCATTCTATAACCAGTATAGGACAAAAAACCCACCTGTATTTATCATCCTTCCATATATCTAACGATAAAATATATGAGAGCAGATGACAAATAAACAGGAGGGTAGTGTGGTGCTAATACTTAGAATATATCAGTCAAATGAAGATAAGTCGCTATATTTTTCTAGTTTTAACGAAGTTGGTCTTCTGACTTTATGGACTAATCATTGAATTAGACCAAGTCTTGATATTCAGGGTGTTTGCTGATGTATGAGGCAACAAATGAGCATTGTGGGACTACTTTTTTGTCATTCTCACGTGCGTAATTTAGTGCATGCTTGACCAATGCTGAACCCACACCGCGTCCTCCCAACTCCTGCGGTACGATGGTGTGATCATAAACCAGCTTGCCATCGCGCTCTTGGTAGCTTATATAACCGGTATGTCCATCGATAGATGTCTCAAAGCGGTTTGTTTGCTCATCATGAGTAATGTCTAATGCATTTAATTCATTGTTTTGTGCAGTATTTTGATTGCTCATAAATATTCTCCATCATTAATAAGTCTTCGTGACACTTTATTTGGTCTTCTAGTCTTGAGTGCTGATAATCATATTGATTATTGGCTAGCTATCTTGAGCGTCGTAACCTTGAGTGTTGTAACGCCAGCAAATAAACAATATGACTGGCTGTTTATGTATCAATTATGAGTACCTTTGCCTTAGATTTATAGTCCTTTACCGTAATAGTAGATAGGGCAAATGTTAAGATAGCCTACCTGTAAATGCTCAAAGTTTGTTAACAATAGAATAGCAAAGCATGCAATATCGCGCTGACAACTTTGGAGTATGCACTTATATAATAGTGAGTTAGTGAATGTATGTTTTTATCTAATCGACCATTTTTTCTACATTCACCCTGCTATTTCATCAATTAATCCAATGCTTTACGCAAAAAAGCACAAATACAACGTTAAAAGGGGCTAATCCGATGCTAAAGCCGTCTGCTAGCTTGCAGGGCATGCGCCACAATGCGATAATGGCAGACAATTTATAACCCTGATTTTTGAGGCGCAGTCCATTTGGCACTATTGCTAAGTATGGTTTGCAAACCTCGTCTATGCAGTCTATCGGAGTGTTAATGGCTCAATATATTTACACGATGAACAACGTGTCAAAACTTGTTCCCCCTAAGCGTGAAATCCTAAAAAACATCAACCTGTCGTTTTTCCCTGGCGCCAAAATCGGTGTTTTGGGTATCAACGGTTCAGGTAAATCAACCTTGCTACGCATCATGGCAGGCGTGGACACTGAATTCAGTGGTGAAGCACGCGCGCAAACAGGCACCAAAATTGGCTATTTGCCGCAGGAACCACAGCTTGACGACAGCAAAGACGTCCGTGGTAATGTCGAAGACGGTATGCGTGAAGCGTTAGATGCGCTCGCTCGTCTAGATGCGATTTATGCCGAATACGCGGAGCCTGATGCAGACTTTGATAAGCTTGCTGAAGAACAAGGCAAGATGGAAGATATCATTCAATCGTGGGATGCGCATAACTTAAATACCCAACTTGAAAAAGCGGCTGATGCATTGCGTCTGCCACCTTGGGATGCGGATGTCAGCAAACTGTCTGGTGGTGAAAAACGCCGTGTGGCACTATGCCGTCTGCTATTGTCACGCCCAGATATGCTATTACTTGACGAACCGACTAACCATTTGGACGCCGAATCTGTTGCATGGTTAGAGCTGTTCTTACAGAACTACAGTGGTACCATCGTTGCCATTACCCATGACCGTTATTTCTTGGATAACGTTGCTCAGTGGATTTTGGAGCTTGACCGTGGCCATGGCTATCCGTACGAAGGCAACTATACTGAGTGGCTTGAGCAAAAGAATACCCGTCTAGAGCAGCAGAATAAGCAAGAAGAATCCTTTGCTAAAGCGCTGAAAAAAGAGCTTGAGTGGATTCGTAAAAACCAAAAGGGCCAACAGGCCAAGTCTAAATCTCGTGTACAGCGCTTTGAAGAATTGAACTCACAAGAGTTCCAGAAGCGTAACGAGACCTCTGAGATTTACATTCCACCAGGTCCTCGTTTGGGTAATAAAGTCATCGAAGTCAATGATATCTCTAAATCATTTGGCGATCGTTTACTTTATGAAAACCTAAGCTTTAACGTACCAGCAGGCGCTATCGTCGGTATCATTGGACCAAATGGTGCGGGTAAAACCACGCTATTTAACATGATTACCGAACGTGATACCCCAGATACTGGTTCAGTTGATCTAGGTGAAAGTGTCAAGGTTGCCTATGTTGGTCAGGTGCGTGACAACTTGGACGATAACAAAACAGTTTGGGAAGAGGTGTCTGACGGCCTAGATATCATCACCGTTGGTGACTATACGACGCCAAGCCGCGCTTATATCGGTCGCTTTAACTTCAAAGGCTCAGACCAGCAAAAGCACGTCGGTCAATTATCAGGTGGTGAGCGTAACCGCTTGCAGCTGGCTAAGACGCTAAAGCAGGGTGCGAACGTCTTACTCCTTGATGAACCCTCAAACGATTTGGATATCGAAACCCTACGTGCGCTAGAGGATGCGATTCAAGTATTCCCAGGTACCGTCATGGTGGTGTCGCATGATCGCTGGTTCCTTGACCGTATCGCGACTCATATCTTGGCATTCGAAGATGAAGGCCCAGTTTGGTTCGATGGTAACTATTCTGAGTTTGAAACCTATCGCAAAAAGACCATGGGTGATGATGCTACTCCTAAGCGTATGAAGTATAAAAAGATTACTACCTAAGATATAGTCAGCGAAAAGTAATATCGATACATCACGCGCTGCTGATATTAATTTTTCTTGCTTGCTGTGCCTACACAGACAGAGGCTACAAAAAATTGATATCAGCAATACCGTAGCGTTTTTAGGGTACTTTGACTATATCTAGCAGCTAATAAAAATTGGCTGTTTAGAAATCTAAAATTGATAATAAAAAAGACCTCTAATTGATTAGAGGTCTTTTTTGTACTTAAGATAATCAAGGTAGCTGCTATAAATTAACGCTTACGGCCAAATTTACGCTGCTTTTTATTGCTAATCTCAGTAATCGCATGGGTAATCTCTTCTTCATCTAGGCTCGCCACTTGTTGCAAGATTTGCATCATATCAGGCGTTAGGACGTACTTGGCATGATGGGCGATGTCATTGATGCGATGATCAAAGGTTAATACCCCTGTTTCATCATCTTTCTGCAAGTAATCAAGACGCGTCAACGCACTGATAAAGCTGGTAAATAATGCTCGGTCAAAGAAGTCAGGAATGTCGTCGGCATACAGCACAGACAAACGCTGCCCAAGCAGATGACACAAGTCAACGACTTCGTTTTCGGTTAGATTGCCCGAGCCTTGCTGAGCCAGTAGTGCCAGCGTCATAAAGTAACGCTCAAGGCTCTGTTCAACAGGCGTTGCGAGTACTTGTAGTTGCTGATAGCACTTGCTATTGGATTCGGGCACGCTAAGAACACCGTCACTCAATTCGACAATCAATCCATGAGAGAGTAGGCTGTCGATTTTTTTGTTGAGCGTCTCGGCCAAGCCATGTGCTGGATAATATAAGAACAGCTCACTTTGTAAGAATGGATATAACTGCTCGGCAATACTGTCGAGACGACTGCGTTCGATACGGCCATTACGAGCTACTAAGGCAGATAAGAACGACAATAAAATAAAGACATGCAATATATTGTTACGGAAATAGCTTAGTAGTGCAGCTTGCTTACCAGCGACTTGAATGATGTCACCCAAGATATGCGGCGTACGCTCAATGAGCTTGAGCTTAATACCATAATCAATGATTTGCTGCGGGCTCATCTCAGTGATGACGGTATCTTCTGAATAGGATAGCTGCTGAGCAAGACCTTGATAGAGGGCGATTTGCTCACGGCAGATATCTTCATCTAGTGCTGCTTTCGGTGCTGAGAGCAATACCAGCGACAATAGTGATACTGGCGTGACCACAGCGGCTTTATTGATATGCTGCATGACTTTTACGCCGATGTTATCGACCATGGCACTGGTTTTATCATCGAGTGGCGTATCAGTACGGTCGGCAGGCAAGCTATTGGCTGGCACGTCAAACTTGGTCATAAAATCGCTAAGGTGCAGCGGTGTACCAAAGCTTAAATGCACATTACCAAAGATACGCTCAATCTTACGGCCAACTTTTAGTAAACCTATGAGCGATTCAGATTCTTTTGGCTTACCTTTTAACTCACCGACATAGGTACCGCCTTCCATGATGCGCTCGTAACCAATATAAGTCGGTATAAATACCACAGGCTTATTGGTATGGCGTAACTGGCTATGTACCGTCATCGCTAGCATACCCATCTTCGGTGGTAGCAGGCGGCCTGAGCGTGAGCGACCGCCTTCGATAAAGTATTCAATCGGTGTATTGCGGGTAATAAGAGTATGCATGTACTCGCGCAATACTGCGGTATAGAGGGCATTACCACGGAAGCTACGACGAATATAGAAGGCAACGGCGCCGCGTAATAATGGCCCCAATACGGGCACGTCTAAGTTGTCACCAGCGGCGACATAAGGAATGCTTAGACCACGCTTATAGATGACATAAGACAGTAGTAAATAATCAACATGACTGCGATGGCAAGGCACATAAACCAGTTCATGGTCAGCGGCAAGCTCGCGAACACGCTCAAAATGATGGACTTCGACGCCATCATATAACTGCGTCCACAACCACGTTAAGAACTTATAAAAACCGCGTATGATAGAGTGCGAATAGTCATTGACCATCTCATTGGCATAGCCTTTGGCTACCATGCGTGCTTCACGAACACTGGTGCCTGACTCTTCAGCTTCTGCTTCTATCGCATGTTTGATAGCAGGAGAGTACACCAGTTTGTCTACCAAGTTACGTTTGTCTGATAGGTCAGGACCGAGCATGCTGGCACGTTGCTTATCTAAGTAAATCGTAAGCTGCTGCTGTAGCATGCGCACCAGTTCACGATTGCCATCGGTTGATGAGACGACAGCGTAACTAGGCTGTTCCTCTGAACCAGATTTAGCATCAGTATCGTTGGTTTGTGCGTCATTACTTTGCAGACTATTGCTATTTTGCAGGTTAGTACCACCCTGCAAGCTCTCGTCAACGTGTAAGCTGTCATTAATCAGGGTGCGTAAGTCTTGCGGCGGATGGAACTGCACAAAGGTATCACGGCCCATCACACCGATATTAAATAGTTGCTTGGTGATACTTGGGTCTTCCCAGTTATCAGCGGTTAGCAGCTTAAATAGCGAGTCCTCTTTTTCTGGTGCGCGCCCCCACAGAATGGACACAGGGACCAAACGCACTTTTAGCTCTGGATATTGCAATACCGCAGACACCAACCGCGACAGGCGAGGCGATAGCTGACTGTCTTTAGCGCTTGGATGGTTTAAAAAGATAATGGCCGCATTTTCTTTGACATTATGGGCGGCATCATTCACCCCAACCAACGCCGGTGGTAAGTTGTGCTCCTGCGTCTGCAAGTCAATCAAAATACTGTTGGAGCGCGAATAATCTTGCAGCACATAAAATCTGAGCGTCTGATCATCTGTATCGAACTCAGGCAGCTCCCCTAATAGCTTGGGCTTTACTGCGACATCAAGTAGCTGGCCAGACAGCTTGCGATAAAGCTGATTGATAGGGGCGTTGGAGTAAGGGGTGGGAGCGATTGGATTGACGTCAGTAGTAGCGTCGCTGTCAGTGACGACTGGCGCTTTAAAAATCCGTTTTTTTAAGAACTTCGGTATCATAATCAGTATCAAAAATAGTCAAATATGTTGCGCTTATGATGCCATAAAAGCCATCAAAGCGATATATAGTGTCTGTATATACTGCTAATATTAATACGCTCGGTTACTATCTGGTGAGCTAAACGATATTTTTGGCGCTCAATTATTTGAAAGTTCAGATGTTTAGGGTAATAATGGTTTAGCAAAGGTAGGATGAAGACACTCCCTACCCATTCGTGAATTCACTTAATTGAGTTAAATAATATGACGCCAGCTGTCGACCTCGCCAAAAAACACGGTATTGATTACCAATTACATGAATACACGCACGACCCTGCTGCTGCGTCGTTTGGTCTAGAAGCAGCTGAAAAGCTAGGCGTGGAGGTTGGCCAAGTTTTTAAAACACTAGTGGTATCGACCGATGCTGGCGCGCTTGCCGTTGCTATCTTGCCCGTCGATAAAACCTTAAATTTTAAAAAAATGGCCAAGGCGCTATCCTCTAATAAAGTGTCCTCTAATAAAGTGCTACCCTGCAAAAAAGTGCAAATGGCAGATACCAAATTGGTTGAGCGCAGTACGGGTTATGTATTGGGCGGTGTCAGTCCATTGGGACAAAAAAAGCGCTTGCCAACTATCGTAGATAGCTCAGCGGAAGCACAGTCAACGATTTATGTCAGTGGCGGTCGCCGCGGCTTAGAGATTGAATTACCACCCACACAATTGGCAAATATTCTCAACGCCCATTTTGCCGCTATTACTGATGATTAAAATTTTTTAAGGATTATAACTATGCCGCATCTAACCCTTCAAGTGACGCCAAACGTTAGTATCGCTCATGAGGAGTCGCTGCTCACATCATTGAATAAAGCGTTATGGGATAGTGGACACTTTGGTAAGCCGAGAGATATCAAAGCGCGTATCGTACCGATTGAGACGTTTTTGGTAGGGGTGGAGGACGACGAGCAAACCAATGGCTTTATTCATGCGCACTTAAAGATAATGGCTGGTCGCGATATTGTTGTTCGTAATCAATTGTCTGAGCTCTTGCTGTCGACCATAGAACAGCAGATAGGCGAGGAGCAACCAGGGCGGGCAGCCGTACAGATATGTGTGGAAGTGGAAGAAATCAGTGCGGTATATCATAAGAAAATGCTGAGCAGTTAAGGTTTTATATACCTAAATTGAGCAGGCAGTATCTTTAATAATTGGGCTACTACTGTTATCTACCTATATATAGTCAAAATACCCTAAAAACGCTACGGTATTGCTGATATCAATTTTTTGTAGCCTCTGTCTGCGCAGGCACAGTAAGCAAGAAAAATTGATAGCAGCAGCGCGTGATGTATCGATATTACTTTTCACTGACTATAACGCTTTTAATAATTAGGCTACTGCTTTCATCTACTCATCTATTCACCCAAAAAAAAGCGCCTAAATAATAGGCGCTTTTCTTATCAATCATCAATTCATGTACTGATTACTTAGTCATTGCGTCTGCAATCCTAGTCTAGGAAAGAGAAGCTATCGATGTCCATTGCTGTCATGCTTTCGCTTGGGGCAACCATGGCTTCAGCGTGACCTGAGGTACGTGGCAACAGCTTGTCGAAATAGAATTCTGCTGTTTGAATTTTAGCTTTGTAGAATTCTGGTGCTTCTGTACCGCCATTTTCGAGCTTGTCATGTGCAACTGCAGCCATACGCGCCCAATGGTAACCCATCATCACATAGCCTGAGTACATTAGGAAGTCGTCTGAAGCCGCTGAGATGATTTCACGGTCTTTACGTGCCATCAACATCAAGCGTACGGTTAGCGTGTTCCACTCAGCACATAGCTTGGTTAATGCCCAAACGAATTTACGCATTTCTTTATCAAGCGCGTACTCACCACACCATTTCATGATGCTTGAGGTGTAATCACGGATGATTTTACCTTTAGACTGCAAGATAACCTTACGACCTAGCAAATCAAGTGCCTGTACGCCAGTGGTACCTTCATACAAAGTAGCGATACGTGCATCACGAGCGATTAGCTCCATGCCCCACTCTTTGATGTAGCCGTGGCCGCCGTAGATTTGCTGACCATGCTTAGCAGCTTCGATACCTAGCTCAGTTAAGAAGCCTTTTAGGATAGGCGTATAGAAGCCTAATTTGTCATCCCACTTTTCAAACTCTGCTTCATTATCGTTAGCAACGCCTTGAGCCATTTTGTCGGCATAACGTGCTGAGTGATAAATCATCGAGCGACCACCTTCAGCAAAGGCTTTTTGGGTCAATAGCATACGACGTACGTCAGCATGGTGAATAATCGCATCTGCTACTTTTTCAGGGTCTTTAGTACCTGATAGCGTACGCATAGAGCGACGGTCTTTGGCATAGGGTAGCGCGTTTTGGAAAGACAATTCAGTGTGTGCTAGACCTTGGATACCAGTACCGATACGAGCAGTGTTCATAAAGGTGAACATCGCTTTTAGGCCTTTGTTTGGCTCACCGATTAAGTAACCAACGGCGCCATCATAGTTTAGGACACAAGTCGATGATGAGCTGATGCCCATTTTGTGTTCGATTGAACCACAAACCACTGGGTTACGCTCGCCAGCTTCGCCATCGCTATTTGGTAGGAACTTCGGTACGATAAACAGCGAAATACCACGAGTACCTTCAGGTGCGTCTGGTAGGCGCGCTAGGGTAATATGGATGATGTTGTCAGTTAAATCATGCTCACCGCTTGAGATGAAGATTTTGGTGCCGCTAATTTTATACGTACCGTCTTCTTGCGGGATGGCTTTTGATTTTACTTGACCCAAATCGGTACCACACTGTGGCTCAGTGAGACACATGGTGCCTGACCACGTACCTTCAACCAATTTAGGTAGATAAGTGGCTTTTTGCTCATCAGAACCGTACTGTAGCAAGGTATTGATACAACCTGTTGATAGACCAGGATACATCGCCCAAGGCCAGTTAGCCGTACCAATCATCTCAGACTTGATGAGGTTGATTGACATTGGTAAGTTCATACCGCCGTACTCTTCAGGGTATGAGATACCTTGCCAGCCGCCTTCTACAAACTGGTCATAAGCGTCTTTGAAGCCTTTAGGCGTTGTGACTTCGCCATCTTTAAAGTGACAGCCTTCTTCGTCAGCTGGCTGATAAAGAGGGGCTAGAACGTTTTCAGAAAAGTCAGCCATGCCTTGTAGGATCATGTCGACCGTTTCTGGATCAGCGTTTTCGCCATTGTCTAGGCTTTTATAATGCGTTTGATAGTCAAAAACATCGTTTATCAAAAATTTGATATCACGTAAGGGTGCTTTGTAAGTTAACATAATCGCTCTCTTTGGTTGGTTCGCTATCATAGGCTTATGGCGCAGTATTTGAGCCAGTGTTTATGTAAGCGATCTTTACTTTTTTTAAATCGAGGTAGACACTATTGTCGGTCGTCAGGTGGACTCATGAAGAACAGCTCATTCGTTATGAGGGTCGTCACGTCATCCTTGATAAAATTTGGCTGTTATGGCGTTTGTATGAGTATAAATCTTATATGCGCACAAATATATAACTAATAACTAATATTCATAATTTATATGTTAATTAATTACTTTTAGTTTTGTAAAGGGTGGCAGGTATGATACTGAGTCTTAATAAACACAGCATCAGTAGTACTGTTTTTAGCAAGTAAAATAGGTATGGTAAATACAATATGAGCAAAAGACCAGAGTAACGTGAATTTATTGGATAAGGTAAGTGACATGAGCACATCACAGCAGACAAAGCGAGTATCTTGGCTGACAGCATTATTGACTCGTCTTAAGTCTCTAATCGATGGTGAGCTTGATCATTTGCTGACGGTCAATCGCAGTAAAAGACCATGGCATATGCCTATCATCGCGGCAATTGCGATTAGCTTTCCAGTGTTCGTCGGAGCGTACTTTGACGCATTGTCCTCTGGTATCAAAGCATCGCTTGGTGCGATGATTATTTTAAATTTACCATTATCCGGTGCGTTGCCATATCGACTGGTCACTGTCATGGCTTGGGGCTTTGCGATGGTGCTTAGCTTTGCTTTGGGATTGATTGCTCAGCAAATGCCATGGCTCAGACTACCGGTGTTTGCCCTGATAGCTTTTGGCGTGGTCATTTTGGGTCGTTATTATCGGCAGCCACCCCCAGCAGGGCTATTTGTGATGATGGCAGGGGCGATAGCGTTATTTATCCCAGTGCCGATGACACAAGTACTATCTGCGGCTGGGCTTGTAATGTTGGGCAGTGGCTTTTCTATGCTGTTGGCGCTGTTCTATACGCTGTTTTTATTATTGACACGTCCTAATGCGCCTGCGCCTGTCTATCATTATGAGGCAGATACCATTGGTGATAGCTTGATTGTGGCGGGCTTTGTCAGTTTGGCATTGGCCATTGCTGTATTCTTTGAAATGCCTTATCCCTACTGGGCAGCGATGAGCTGTTTTATTATTATCCAAGGTATGCAGCTACGGACGATGTGGATTAAGCAATTACACCGACTGCTAGGAACCATCGTTGGGATGGCGGTCGCTGGCTGGATGCTGTCATGGGGGCTGTCGATATGGGGTGTGGCTGTTTCCATACTATTGATGATGCTACTCATTGAATCTTTGGTCGATAGGCACTATGGCATGGCGGTGATATTCATCACGCCGTTGACCATCTTTATCGCCGAGTATGGCAGCATGACCGTCATACCACCGGTTGCCGATGCAATCATACGGGCACGTATGCTCGATACAGCACTCGGCTGCGCGGTCGGGCTAAGTGGCGGATTGGCCATACACTCGCAGCGACTACGCATACCAGTACGCCGTTTAGAAAATTGGCTACTGGAGCGTTTTAGTTAGGGTGCGTCCTCAATCTAAGCATCAAATTTTAAACGCGCTAATCCGACTTTTAATAAGTTAGTTGCCAGTCAATGCCTCAGTGGCAGCAAGCACATCAATACTGTGACCTGTCCAACGCTCAAAGCTAAGTGCTGCTTGCCCGATAAGCATGCCATAACCATCTGATATTTGCGCATCGTGCGCCGTGAAATGTTCTAGAAACGGTAGCGTGCGTCCATACATCATGTCATAAGCATACTGACAGCTTAAGCCATCACTCAATGGCAAGCGGTCGCCTGATAGTCCAATAGAGGTGGCGTTAATAATAATATCAAACGCTCCAGTTAACTCGCTCATTGCACAGGTTTCAATTGCATGCTCGTTAATATTCTCACTGGCTGCGCTAAGCTCATCTACTAAACTGGTTGCTTTGCTCACTGTGCGATTGGCAATGGTCAGCGCCCCGATACCGGATTGAATCAATGGCAATATCGTGCCGCGAGCTGCACCGCCTGCACCAATCAGTGCCACACGCGCTCCCTGCAGCGGCCAACCTAAGCTCATGATATGGTTGACCAATCCCTGACCATCAGTATTGTCACCATATATAGCTTCAGCTATTGGCGCTCCACTGTCTAGCAGTGTTTTATTTAATAACAACGTATTGACCGCGCCGGCGACTTTAGCATGCTCAGACAAGCCGCCACGTGCCGCGCAGCAATCATAAGCGATTTGTTTAAAGGGGATCGTCACGTTGGCACCCACACCGCCACCATGAAAAAACGCCTCAATCACCGCGGTAAAACTGGCCGCATCATCAGGACAATACTGCCGCTGATAGCGGATGTCTATCTCTGCCTGCACAGCGAATTGCGCATGAATCTCAGGGGATTTACTGTGAGCAATGGGGTTGCCGATAACGATAAAGTGTTGAGTCATAATGAGCCCGTTGGCAAAAGGAGGTGAAGAGTGGTAATCAAAGTTGATGATAAATAGTCAATGAATGAGAGGTAAAGCCCACTTATCATAAGGGATAATGCTGGTATTGACAAACTCGTTGCTTGGTCAGCTTTTGAACGGTTTCTGAGTGATATTCAGAGTAATATTTAGAGCCGTACTTAAAGAGATGTTTAGAGCGTCTGTCAGGAAGTATGAGGCTCATTGAGTCTATGGTTGAACCTGTCATCAAGTCTTTCATTCACTAAGGTTTTTGCCACGTAAAGTCTTTAACAAATCTGTACTCTCTGGGAGTGTTATCTGTAACGTAAAGGGTAGTCAAGGGTTAAGCAGTTGGGTAAACTAGGGAGCATTAAAGTACTATACCAATATAGTCAGTCCATTATAAAAGCCTTGTGGTATTTGCCTTTTTATATCGAATAAACACTGTATGTTAGGGCGTGCTCTAGTAACGCCTAGGTTATAAAATTTATGAAATGCATTCTTGATTGAGTGTGTCCCTTACTAAAAAATTCTTCGTTATCAGCGGCATAGCTGCCAGCTCGTTAATACTATTTTGAGATCAATCTAAAAGTGTGAGTAAATTGCCCATGTTGAATAATAACCTACAGAGCCTTTTGATCGGTACGATAATGGCGGTTGGTGTGTCGTTGAGTGGCTGTAATAGCAGTAAAGACGATGCGCAAAATCAAGACGCCAGCGCAGACAGTAGCGAGCAAACAGTCGCTGAAGTGCCAGTGCAAGACAATACGACGTCTGATGCGGATCTCGATGGCGCAACTGCTCAACAAGGCACGCCTGTAAAGTACGATGTGGCATCGTGGGGCAGTGAAAAAGTAGAGTCGCTCACGGTTGATGAACTAGACGGTATCAAATCAACTTTTGGTAAAGTGCTAAGCACTGATGACAACAGTTTGGACTACGCCAGTAATCCAGCGGCCAAATATCGCTTTATGAAAACCGATGCGCCTTATTTGGATGTCATCGACTCTGAAAAATACCTCGAGCTTGGTTGGTATTATGCCAATCCTACCGACTCTGATAAAGAAAAAGAGCTGAGCACAAATCATGCAAAGAAAGCTTACAAGCTGTCGCGTCAATTGATGGGTGATGATGGTGGCAAGGTGATTGCTGATATGCTGACCGGTCAAATCGTCAAAAATAAAGTCGTCGGTGGGCAAAAAATAGAGCTGGCGAAATGTGAATTTTATAGCTGTATGCTGGTCATTAATAAGTCAGCCGCTCAAGCAAATAATAGCTAAGCGATGCAAACGTCGATGCGCGGTTCTGTCTCTGATTTAAGTGCTGATTTAAGTGCTGATTTAAGTGCTGATTTAAGTGCTGATTTAAGTGCTGATTTAAGTGCTGATTTAAGTGCTGATTTGACCTCTGGCTCGGTAGACAGTTCCTTATCCAATGCGGTATCGGAGGATAATTGGATACGTTTAGGCTCGTCAGATGATGCGGCAGCTGCCACACCCGCTGCATTGTCATTAGACAATCGCGGGCTGGCATACGCTGATGGTTTTTTTACCACCATGGGTGTCATTGATGGGCAAATACTGTGGTCGAAGTATCATCTACAGCGTCTTGATTCTCATGCCGACGCCTTGCAGCTGGCATTAGACAGTCAGGAACTACTAGCCATATTACAGGAGCATGCCAAGCAATTACAGCAAGGCATGCTCAAGCTCGTGGTCACTCGTGCGGCACAAGGTATTCGTGGTTATGGCTATAGCCCAAACGCAGCAGGAAGCGCTTGCGAGATATGGCTCAAAGCCTCTGCGATGACGGTTGCGACAGCCGAGACACTGCGTCTAGCAGATGGGTGCTTCATTCCGCTACAGCCTAGCAGCGCTGCTATTTGTTTGACCTCACAATTGGCCTGTCTACCGCTGCCGCTGGCAGGACTTAAGAGCCTCAATCGCCTTGATAATGTCCTCGCTAGTGGTGAGCTACAGCGTATCAAAGCTCAGGCTTCAAGCCCCAACTCCGTACAAGCTGACTCTTTAGAAAATACCCACTCACAAACCAGCGCAGAGTCAACGATTAGCGAAGGTTTGCTGCGAGATATGAGTGGTCACTGGGTTGAGGGCACGATGAGTAATGTATTCTATCAGTTGTCAGAGTTGCCGCACTCACCAGGGTCAAACAATACGTCTGCCATCAATAGCAACAATGCAAACGGAAATAAATACAACGCAGACTATCTCGGCACTGGTCAATGGTACACACCGTCGATGGCACAATCGGGCGTCGCTGGGGTCATGCGGCAAGTGCTTATTGATGAGTTATCGACCAGCAAAAACCCCGTTATCATCCGGTCGTTATCAGATGAGGACTTGCCTCGGATAACGCAGCTTTTCTTTTGCAATGCGCTGCGTGGCATCATGCCCATGAACAGTTTGACGTTGCTGTCGGGTGAGGTAGTAGGCTTTTAATCAGCTATTTTCGCTTAACAATATTAAAGTTGATGTCAATACAATCATCAGGATACAAAACAATTTCTTCACTGCGATACATATCTTGTGCTTTTAATAGTGCTTCTTGCTCGTTCTCTGCGCTAATTTCCACGAGGTTACTGAGCGTCTCGACAATCTCTATCTTAAATACTTTCTCTACTTTGTTATTTGTCTTTATCATCACTATTTCGAATACACCTTTATCAAAATTTCTTTAGCATTTATCTCTGCTAGGTTAGCAAAGGCGCTTAAAAAGAAGTGATCGTCTTTTGTGACAAAGACTTGTGCGCTAATGCAAATCGATCAATGATATTTTCTCAATCATAAAGGTTCAATAGCGCCTTTTAAAAGGAGAAGTATCGATGCGGCCAATTTATGAAGAAACCAGAATCCCCGTACAAATTCGGCGCCTGATGGTGTTTGATGAGATTTGCCGACTGGCAAAAAGTAAACCTGACCAAATAGTACATTTATCCCCTTATACCCAACTGTCATTTGGCGTGATGTATTTACAGGACTTTAAAAAGTTCATTGCCTTTGGCGGAATGTTTGAATATGCGCACACGCGAGAGGACGTTATCGAGCAAGGTATTGCTATCATTCCTAATGATGAGCTGGTGATGTGTGCATTGACCGTTAAGTTGAAAGCCTTCACTCCGCCTGCACGCAATGCGGTTCAATGGTTATGGCAGTGGAATAACTATGTGAAAAACAGAATGCATGCGTACGTTGATTATCGTGAAGAGCATTTTTTTAAAATTAACGACGAACTTGATTGGGAGTACCCAGCGCATAAGTTTCATCAGCGTCTCGTTGCGACTGCGCGATTGCCATTATGGGATGATAGGGCAGAGCTGATTGCCGATGTGTACCGTGACAAAAAAGGACAGCCAATATCTGAACGCTATAACGAGAAGCGCTTAGTATGATTTTCGATAGTGACCACGACTAACGAACTCGATAATGCCTTTATCACGCAATACCTGCAATTGCTGGCGAATTTTATCGCGAACGTGGTTATTATCAGGGTGTTTGAGCTGTAGCTCATTGGCAAAAGCATAAACCTGCTGCAAAGAAAACTTGTCATCAAGTCTATCAATACACTGCCAAACATCCAATGTCCAACCGCGTGAGGCGGTAGACTGCTCTCGCAAAAACAAAGTTTTTTGAAACTGTTCGGTGACGTTTTTGCGCGGTATCACCTGATTGTCTTTGACCAAAAAAACTTTTCCTGATTCTGGCACTTTACGCAAGTCAATATTGCAACCGACCCAACCTGAACGTCTGGCAGTCGCCGATAAGGGTTTGCGCTTGATAATAATATCGGGTTTAAAAAACTGCTTAGGGATAATCAGAAAATTATTAACGCTACATTCTTGGGAATAAGTCAAAAAGAAAAAGCTTGGATTGTCGTCGCTATTGATACGCTCAATCATGGTCTTATAAGCACCATCATTGATAATGTTGCTTAATTTCGATTTTTTACTTTTTAGCTCATACTGCTCATTGCAATGCGAGCAATAAAAATCAGCGACAGGTTTGCCGTTAGCAAATTCATTCAACGGCTGAGTGCTACAGTTGGGGCAGTAACCGTTGTCTTTTACCCATGCTTCACTGAGCACACGAATAATTTGCGCTTTAGAGTTATAATTTTTGGCAAGACTTTGATTAAAATGTAGATTCATAATAGGTCTTAGTTCATTAATCATTAAGCTTAGGATGTCAGCAGACAGGGTTGAGTATTCAGTCATATAAATGAGTGTCAGTAGCAAGATAATTCATAAGCTAAGCAAATACCATTGAAAATCACCCAGTTCAGTGCTAAATTCTAGCAAACATCTGCCTCGCGAGTTGCTATGAGCAAGCCTACACCTGAAACACCACCTGAACATCCTACTGAGTCGTCATCGGATACGCAAGATAGCAGCGCTCAGCCCAATAGCGTTGAGGGACAGCCTGTCGATAGCCCGCTACCGGATTCACAGCCAGTAGCGGACGGAGTGGAGGAGGTGCCGGCGACGGACGTGTCGCTCATCAGCGGTGAGAGTAAGCCGCGCGAGTACAAAGCGGACAATCAGTCTTTCTTTATGCAGCGTGGTTATCAGGTATTGCTTGTCCTTGGCCTGATTGCAGCGTTTTTCTTGGTGATGGTCTATCAGACACTGTTTGGGCGAATTGAGCAGCCACAGCAGATGGTGACGATTGAGCAGGGTCAGACGTATTATGGCTTGCTGCCGCAGTGGCAACAGCAGATTCCGCTGTTCTCTGCCAGTGTTGCCAAGCTTTATATAAAGTCGCAAGTCGATGCACCATTGCATGCCGGTATCTACCAATTGCCTGAAAACCCAACCATCGCTGAGGCGTTACAAGTGCTAGAGCAAGGCGCAAAGGCGGCCATGGTCAAGGTGCAAATTATCGAAGGCAAAACCTCTAAAGATTTATATCAGGCGCTGCGCGATAATGACAACATTGTCAAAGAAGTACTGACTACTGATAGTGACAATGCCAGTATTGCTCAGGGATTGGACTTGGTCGGTATATTGCCAGAGGCAGTGGTGAGCAGTAGCGACCCTATCGTCAATCACAATCTTGAGGGCTGGTTTGCCCCTGATACCTACTACTATGGTGAAGGTACGAGCGACAAAAAAGTCCTGACTGACTTGTATAAGCGTCAACAGCAAGCATTGACTGAAGCGTGGGAAAACCGTGCGCCTGACCTACCTTATAAGACGCCTTACGAAGCGCTAGTGATGGCGTCGATTATCGAAAAAGAAACCAGTGTGCCAGAGGAACGTCCATTGGTATCAGCGGTATTTAAAAACCGTATGAATAAGAGCATGCGTATGCAGACAGACCCAACCATCATTTATGGTATGGGCAGTCGTTATGATGGTAATATTCGCCGTAAAGACATCGATGAAAAAACATCTTATAACACCTATCAAATCGATGGTCTACCACCAACGCCAATCGCATTGCCATCGGCTGCCTCTATCGAAGCCACCCTGCATCCAGCAGATAGTGAAGCGCTATACTTTGTGGCGACGGGTACTGGCGGACACACATTTACCAACAGCTTGGCGGAACACAACCGTGCGGTGCAAGAGTATCTGCGTGTCATGCGTGAAAAGAAATCGCAAACACCGCCGCAGTAATTTGAGCGTTATAGTTATTCAAACCCTATCGTTTATTGAGCGTTATGCCACTGTTTATGTCTGTATATCGAGATAATGCCATAACGCTCATCAATGACATAAGGTCATATCATGTCAGCATCACAAGAAGCATTACCTCAAATCAACTCGCCTAAGCACGTTATTAATGCAGCGTCCACTCAAGGGCGCTTTATTAGTTTTGAAGGTACCGAGGGCGTGGGCAAAACGACGGCTATAGAGCAGTTGTGCACACATTTACAAGACAATGGTATTGAGTATCTGTGTACCCGTGAGCCGGGCGGTAGTCCGTTTGCTGAGCGTTTGCGCGAGATATTACTCGACCCTGCGACCAACATAAACGATGATACGGAGCTGCTGCTATTATTTGCAGCGCGTTGTGATCATATACAGCAAGTGATTTTGCCCGCCCTGCAAGCGGGAACATGGGTGATATGTGACCGTTTCACCGACTCAACCATTGCTTATCAAGGATATGGTCGTGCGCATGGCGATGAGGCGGTACGCGCTAAGATTGATGCACTGATTGAGCAGTTTGTGCCGCAACTGCCTGAGCTGACCTTATGGCTGGATTTACCCGTGCTAGAGGGTATGGCACGCGCCAATAAGCGCAGTGCGGCTGACCGTTTTGAGCAACAAGCGACCGAGTTTTTTACTTGGGTACATAAAGGTTTTGATACCTTGGCCACTCAGTATCCGGAGCGTATGCAACGTATCGATGCCTCAGGTACGACTGATGAAGTGAGCACACGAATATGGCAGGCGGTCAAAGAAAGCTTTAGTCTAGGGTAGTGCTAGATGAATGATGCTCTGAAGCAATATCGATACATCACGCGCTGCTGATATCAATTTTTCTTGCTTGCTGTGCCTGCGCAGACAGAGGCTACAAAAAATTGATATCAGCAACACCATAGCGTTTTTAGGGCATTTTGACTATAGATGAATATCCCTCTGAAGCAATAGCGCCATTAAGCAAAAAGCCCCAACTCAGCAGTTGGGGCTTTTCTGTTTTAGGACGGGACAAAGATAAGACAAAGAATTATTTTTAAAGAACCGCGCTATTCTTTATCTATATCGACGTTATCACCACTGGAGTCAGGAAGACGGTTGGGGTCAAGCGACCCTTTTTTGTTTTTAGGAGCGTTACCATTGCCGTTGGTACTGCTACTGGTAGCAGCCTTTTTTGATGTCGCTGTTGAATTAGCAGACATCACGCCTTTATTAGCAGGGCTGGCAGCATCGGCTGTTGAACCAGAGGACTGACTTTCAGCGCTGGCAGGTGCATTTACTGATACATTATCTGTGTCATTATCGATATTTTTCTCAGCGGCTTTTGGTTCAGCCCCTTTAGGCTCAACGACTTTCGGTTCAGAGCTTTTGTCTTTAGCGATATCGACATTACTGTCACTATCAGTTGCTTGCTCTACTATATCAGTATTGTCGTCATCTAGCTCTTTTTCTTTACGCTTTTCAGGCGCTTTTGAGCTAGATTCAAAGCTGGCATCCGCTGCCATACGGGCTTGCTCTTGTTTCGGCGTCACATCGACTGGCTTTGGCTGCACTTCATCATCCACCACCAAGGAGATAAGCTTGCGGTCACGTGGCACGGTGCCATCGAATTTATCAGTGATGACGTGTAGCTTGCCTTCTTTATCGACGGTATAGAGCGGTACAAACTGCTTATTATCCGCTTTATACTGCTCAAAGCTATAACTGTCTGTGATGTTAGTGATTTTAATGCGTGCCTTTTTCGACAGCATGCTGGCAAGCTTAGTATAGGTAACGTCTTTGCCAAACAGCCACTGCGAATGGAAGTTGCCTTGCTTGTCATCGCGCTCACTTTTGACTTTTTCATCACTGAATTTGAGACGGTAGAGTTTGCGCTCACCGAACTCATGGCGATAATGAATCTCGGACAGGGTGTTCATCTCTTTGTCCATACTCATGGCAAATAAACGACCAATACCGATAAGGTCCAAATGATGGTCAGCGTGGTCAGAGATAGGGTTGCCAAAGTAAGTGCGCAGACCACTCATGCGGGCACGGGCAATATTGGTATAGTTGTTGTGCGCCACGATGACGTCGAAGCCTTGGTCTTTTAAGGAAGTGGCGACCAAAAGTGCGATGGGGTTTGAGCCGACGATTAAAATACCATTGGTCTCAGGCTCACGAACACCTAGCAGATTGCCAACCATTTTTGCGCCCAAACCCTGAATCATGACTGTGCCGATGATGACCATGAATACCAAAGGGACAAGCAGCTCAACACCTTGGATGTCATACTCTTGCAAGCGGATAGCAAACAGTGAGGAGATGGCAGCGGCGACGATACCACGTGGGCCAATCCAGCTAATCATCAGCTTTTCATTGGTCTTTAAGTTAGAGCCAATCGCTGATGCCCAAACAGACAAGGGACGCGCCACAAACATGACGATAGCGAGCAGCACCAAGCCTGCAAAACCAACACTCAGTAAGCTTGATAGCTCTACACGAGCAGCAAGAATGATAAACAGGACCGAGATGAGCAGAATGGTTAACGATTCATTAAATTCTAGAATGGTCTCACGTGGGAATTTTGGCCAGTTTGCTAATGCCACGCCCAATACGGTCACGGTCAATAGACCGGATTCGTGCTCTAAATGGTTCGAGACTGAAAACAGCACCAACACAAAGGCAAGGGTAAAGACGTTGCGCAAAAACTCAGGAATCATATGACGACGCATGAGGAAAGCAAGCAGCCACGCGCCCGCCATACCCATTGCAGTCGCTAACACTACGATTTTGGCAAACAATAGAATACTGCTGGCCTCACCGCCTGAGATGATGTACTCATAGACCAATACCACCGCGATAGCACCGATTGGATCGATGATAATGCCTTCCCATTTAAGGATGTTGGAAATGGTCTTATTAGGGCGTACACTACGCAGTAGCGGCATAATCACGGTCGGGCCTGTGACACACACTAGCGCACCGAAGAGTAAGGCAATCAGTGGGTCGACATCGAACAATAGATACGTCGATAACGCCACGATAGCGATAGTAATTAGCACACCGACCGACACCAGCATCTGCACGACAGTGCCATGTTGCTTAATTTCATCAAACTCTAAGGTCAGCGAGCCTTCAAATAGAATAATCGCCACACCCAAAGAGATGAACGGAAACATCAGCTCACCAAGCACCAAGTCAGGATCAAAGATGCCCAGTACTGGTCCAACGATGATGCCAATCAGTAATAAAAATAAAATGGACGGTTGCTTTAAATACCAAGCCAGCCATTGGGCGGCGATGCCAATCCCAACCACGCCAGATAGTAATAGGGCGGTATCCATACATTAATCCTTTTGTAATCTTGTCATATTTGATATCTATCAATCGCTTGTTTATCAATAGCCTGTATAGCGTTGCTATCTGTTATCGGTAAAAGATGAATCCGTTATCATGACTGCTTTGATAATCGAGCTATCAAACAGACAGCCATCATGAATCACAACATGAGCCAGATATGATATATATACTATAAAGTAATAAAGACAAAAGCATTGCTCGTTAATCGGCTAAATAAAAATACCAACCTCAAAAACATGATGAGCGATGTCAAAGCGACTCACGTTTTTGGAAATGATTTAAAGCGTCACTAGCAATGCAAAAGATGGAAAATAAAAGTGATAATAGCCAATTTGATACACTTATAGTGAATTAAGGTTATTAAAGCTAACTTTTGTTTGCTTGAAATTTTATTTGGCTTGCTATCATAACATGATTTTATTTGATACTTATCAGAGCGCGAGCCATCACCATTTAGCACAGCAGCATTGAATAGCAGTAATATTGAGCCGAGTAAGTATGAAACAATCTATGCTTGGGTTATCCTGCACTATCGAAATAATGACAAAAAGACCGTATGGTTTATCATACAGTAGCCGCCTTTCTCATGCACGCTCATGCACGTGGCGAGTATGGTCATCACTTTTGACTAATATTTGGTTAAATCGAGGGAGCGATACTCAGAATAAAGGTAGAAACATTCATAGCTGACGGTTGCCCTTGATAAAAACCAGTAACTTAATGCATTGTTAATTTGTCATGAAATAAGCTATAAAAGTACAAATAGATTTTGCCTGTTATTTTACACGGTGTTTTTATACAGTTTTTTTGCATATCATTACAATATTGACGCTCTAATGGATAAAGCGCTAATGAAAACGGTGAGCCACCATCAAGCGATGTAAAAGAAAAACAGGCACTAATCGATAGTAGCCAAATAGAACCATTAACAATAATAACGATCACTTATATGGAGGACCTTATGCCTATCAAGATGTCTACAGCGCGTGCTACGTTCAATATGCAGCATTGGTTACAACGTAGCGCATTGGCATTTGCTGTCAGTACCGCGATGGTCGCTGGTATCAGTGCCACGACGATGAGCAGCGCCCAAGCTGCTGTCACCACCGCAGATTTCTCTGACTTAGTCCAACAAGTCACCCCAGCAGTCGCCCGTGTGAATGTCACAAAAACTGTTAGTGAGGCTGAGCTTGCTAAGGCCCAAACGGCGGAGCTGTTACGCCAGTTCTTCGGCGACCGTCTACGCATTCCAGACCAAGCAGCGACGCCCGCGATTGAGCATGCGTATGGCACCGCATTTTTTATTACCTCCAACGGCTATATGCTGACCAATCATCATGTGGTTGAGGGCGCTGACAAAATTACCGTGACGCTCAATGATAGAACTGAGCTTGATGCAACCTTGGTAGGTAGTGATGAGCGCTCGGATGTGGCGGTGCTGAAAGTCACTGGCAGTCAATTCCCAGCGCTACCAATCGGTGATTCGAATGGTTTACGGGTAGGAGAGCCGGTGCTAGCGATTGGCTCGCCATTTGGCTTTGATTATTCAGCATCGGCAGGTATTGTTAGCGCCAAATCTCGCAATTTTTCGCGTGAGACCAGTGTGCCATTTATCCAAACGGATGTCGCCCTGAATCCTGGTAACTCAGGCGGTCCATTGTTTAATCAACGCGGTGAAGTGATTGGTATTAACTCGCGTATTTTTAGTGGTACTGGTGGCTACATGGGGTTGTCATTCTCTATCCCCATTGATGCGGCAATGGATATTTATGAGCAGCTGAAAACCAATGGGGAAGTGGCACGTGCTTATTTAGGTATCTATCCACAAGATATTGACCGTAATTTGGCTGAAGCTTACAACTTAGCGCGTCCACAAGGTGCATTGCTGACCCGCGTTTCGCCAGACTCACCCGCACAAAAAGCAGGGCTAAGACCCGGTGATATCATTTTAAAATATAATGACGTGCAGATTTTAGAAGCTTCAGACTTATTGAACCTCATCAATCGGGCACGACCTAATGATGGGTTTCGCGCGCAAATTCAGCGTGATGGTAAACAATCTATCATAACGGGCAAGCTCAGCGACGCACCCAATGACATGCAATCACAGAGTTCGGCTCAGCAGAATAATGGCATAAGCTTAGGATTGGCACTGCGCAACTTGACGACAGAAGAACAAAGAGAGATTGCCGCTGATAATAAGACCGGTGTACTGGTCACTGCGATTGAACCGACAGGGTTGGCGGCACGCTCAGGCATATTAGCAGGCGATGTTATTACCAATCTGCATCAAAAACCGATTAGAAAGGTTACGGACTTTTCTAGCGCTGTTTCATCACTACCAGAGAAAGGCGTGGTAACCATTGAAGTTATTCGTCAAGGTATTCCTGGTATTATCGGTTTGCGCATTGAGTAATGGCTAATAAGGTAGGATTGGCTGTATTGGTAATTGTACTTGTCTAGTACAGAGCTAGCCCTTTATAATGGCGGGTTTTTGTCCAATGATTGCAAATAATGGCAAATGACTAAATACTGTTATTAACTTGTTCATTGAGTGATTTAATTATTGCTCAATACGTTCTACTATAGGGTATAGCCGATTGATAGGCTGATACTCTCCCATAACCGCCAGGTAATTATGACTGACCACGCATTTTATACGCTAAGTATCTCTACGGCAGCAGCATTGTTAGCGTATATCGTACTGTGGTCGGGGCTACAAACGTTCAATGCCAATCCAACCAAGCGGTTTATGCGTATTTGGTTGAAGCTCCTGCTGTATTATGCGGCTTATACCATGCCAGTTTGGGCAGCGCTATTGCTGGTCGGTTGGATGCAAGGTTTGCTAGGGCTACTATCGTCGCCACTGGTGCTCATAGCGCTATCAGCTATGACGCTTTATTTTTATACGGTAGTGATACAGCCAAATCGTTTACGTCTCGAGCATCATACTGTTGATTTGGATTTATCAGCACCGCTGACAGTCGCTGTACTGGCAGATTTGCGTATCGGGCTATTTAGTGGCAAGCCGCGTCATATTCGCAAACTGGTCGCTACTATCAATGAGTTGTCGGCAGATGCGGTTTTAATCACTGGCGACTGGCTGTACTACCCGAGTGCGGACTTGGTCGGGCAGCTGATGCTGTTTAAAGGGGTCAATAAACCGGTTTATACCGTGATGAGCACGTCAGATTTGCGTTATCAGTCGATTAATACCACCAAGCAGGGTCAGCCATTACTAGAAGATACCTTGGCAAGTGCTTTTGACGTCTTAGACATCAGTTATATCGGTCAACAGTGTACCTCGCTGCCGCTCAAATGTGCTGGCGCGCACAATGTTCAGTCAATGGTTCATCATGTCGGTGGTCGCATCAGTAACCATGAAACTGGCCAAAATACTTTTAAACAGAATCCTGGTATCAAACAGAGCAGCTTGCCTAAACAAAAAAATACTGAAGACAAAAAAGTCGTCGCCATACTTTGTGGCTGGCAAGACATACCCAAGCAGTTCACTGATATTGAAAATGCAAACGCTGCCGACAAGGCTGCCCTTGGTGTTGAAATTGCTAATGCTAGCTACCCCGTCATTATTTTGGCCTCACGTTTCGATAGTATCAGTGACCTGCCAAAATCCTTACAGCCACGGCCGTTATTGATTACTGGTGCTGCAAAAGCCATTCAAAAGAACATATGGTTGGCACAGAAACAAAAAGATATTCAACGCAGCAGTGAGTCGTCAACACTGTTAGACAACAGTCGTATGGGCAAGCAGCGCGGTCTATACCAGCACGGCAGTGCGCAGATATTTGTCAGTAGCGGCGTGGGCACACGAGGTCTGCCGTTTCGGTTGTATCGGCCCACTATCGATGTGTTGACGATTCGTTAATATTTGCCAAAAGACTTATCAGTACTTATCCATTGCGCTAAACTGACTGTTAATTTATAAAGCTTCCAAATTGATGAGATTGAAGCCCAATTGATTGATAGCGGTCAAATCAAAATATGCTACACTAGCAGGCGTTTTTATTGCTATCTATCAGATAGACAATAATAGAATTAGCAGTCGATAAAAAATAGCGTTAATGACGTTACTATATAAAATACTTAGCATCAATATTGAGTAAGACACAGCAAGCAAGAGCCAGCCAGTAGTATTTATGGATGTATACATTATCAAATGCACACGTAATTATTTTAACGTGTAATTATGTCCATTGATAAACCTACAGACTGGCATTTGCAAACGACCTATCATGTGACAGCTTTGAAAAAAGCTAGGATAATACAGTAAGGCACGGTTATGAGCACAGCATACGACGAGATTAAAACCCGACTACAAGGCTCAATGGTAGCCTTGGTAACGCCCATGCATCCTGACGGCACGGTCGACTATAAACGTCTGGCAGACCTCATAGATTGGCAGATTGAGCAAGGTACCCATTGCCTGGTTGCGGTTGGCACCACTGGCGAGTCAGCGACCCTATCTATGCAAGAGCATAGTGATGTTATTCGCTATTTTGTACAGCACGTCAAAGGTCGTGTACCAGTGATTGCTGGCACAGGCGCTAACAATACGATGGAAGCCATCAAACTCACCCAAGACGCCGCTGATGCTGGCGCAGATTGCGCATTGCTCGTAGCGCCTTATTATAATAAGCCACCGCAAGAAGGTTTGTTCCAACATTATAAAGCGATTGCTCAAGCGGTCAGTATTCCGCAGATGTTGTACAACGTACCAGGACGTACCGTCGTCGATATCGCTCAAGAGACCGTCGAGCGCTTATGTGATATTGAGAATATCGTAGCGATTAAAGATGCAACTGGCTCTGTGGGCCGCGGCGAACAATTGATTAAAGCCGTTGGCGATAGAATGGTCGTGCTATCTGGTGATGACGGCACGGCGCTAGATTTGGTGAAAGTAGGTGGTCAGGGTAATATTTCTGTGACTGCCAACGTCGCACCAAAAGCCATGAGTGAGACCTTTACTGCTGCGCTCCGTGGTGACTTTACAGCCGCTGATAAAGTACATGACGTGGTCAAGCATTTGCATCGTGACTTATTTATTGAATCTAGTCCGATTCCAGCAAAGTATGCCCTACATAAAATGGGTATGATTGATAATGGCATTCGTCTACCGTTGGTTTGGTTAGCAGAGCAGCATCATGCTACTATTGATGAAGCATTAGTACGTGCAAACCTGATATAGACTTGCGCACGCTTCAGCTGTATTCGTGCACAGTGTCAGTACAAACTTGTGATAGAAATAGAGTTTAAGGACGCTAAGCCCATCATCGATGATATAGGCCTAGCCATTGCTTATAAAGTCCTATCAATACGATAAACCAATCGTCTAAATGAGCAATCATTGCCAATTCAGAGAGATAACATGATGAAAACATCATCAACGACTACAAAGATATTCCCTGCGATGCTCACTGTCGTCTTGGGTAGTACTTTAGTATTGAGCGGCTGCCAAAGTATGAAAAACGTACTAGGCAAACGTGATAACGGCAGCTTAGAGTACCAACAAAGCAAAAAATTGGCACCGCTAGAGTTGCCAGCGAATACAGAGCCTGCGCCTTTTGTACCTTTATATCCAACCCCTAATGCGGGTGCCAACACGCTCAAATTACAGAACCAATCAGGTAGCCAGTATCAACTGCCGAAACCTCAGCGTACGGTGAGCACGTCTTCAAATTAATGATTTATCCCTATCTATACCGCTGATTTTTTTATCGTCCTTAATGCCAATATGGTTAAGGCAGTAAAATAAAAAATGAGCGGTAGCTGCGCGTTTTTACCACATAAGCTTGAACGAACAGGAACTCCCATAATGCAAAAGCAAAAACTGCTGTATAAAGGCAAAGCTAAATCTGTCTATGAGACAGAAGACAATGACCTTCTGATTCTACACTTCCGTGACGATACATCAGCACTCGATGGTAAGCGTATCGAACAGTTAGCACGTAAGGGCGTGGTTAATAACCGCTTTAATGCCTTTATTATGCAAAAACTGGCTGACGCTGGTATCGAAACACATTTTGAAAAGCAGCTGTCGGAAGACGAAGTGCTGGTCAAACGTTTGGATATGATTCCAGTTGAGTGTGTCGTGCGTAACTTTGCTGCAGGTAGTTTGGTTCGTCGTTTGGGTTTAGAAGAGGGTCAAGCGCTGACGCCACCTACTTATGAGCTATTTTACAAAGATGATGCACTGGGTGATCCGATGGTGAACGAGTCATTATCCATCTCTCTTGGCTGGGCTACTGAAGCACAGCTGACTAGAATGGAAGAGCTGACCCACCAAGTGAATGAGGTACTCAAGGCGCTGTTTGAAGCTGGCGACTTAATACTGGTAGATTTTAAATTAGAGTTTGGTGTATTCCACGACCGTATCGTCTTGGGTGATGAATTCTCACCAGACGGTTGCCGTATCTGGGACAAGACTACGAAGAAAAAACTGGATAAAGATCGCTTCCGTCAATCATTGGGCGATGTTATTGAAGCTTATGAAGAAGTGGCCAGTCGTATTGGTGTGCCATTAAGCTAAATACAAATGCTAGGTTTTGCAACATATAAAATAAAAAAACTGAGCCATGCGCTCAGTTTTTTTATGCAAAAAATAACTGAATCACCAAGAAAGACGCACGACTCAAACGCTTGATTATGGTGTAATGGACATTATTCATGCTGGCGTAGGGTCTAACGCTATATACTGTCTATATTTGCAAGGAATCAACGCCATGAATCAAAAAACTGCCCTTTTTGTCGTGATAAACACACCAAGAAGAATGGACGCAAGCTTGGCAAACAGCAGTACCAATGTCTGGCTTGCAAACGGCAGTTTTTAGGTGGCAAAAGACTCAATAATCAAACCCTATGGAGGGAATACACTCAGGGTAAACAGACCTACCAACAACTGGCTGATAAATACCACTGTAGTCTTAAAACCATACAAAGGCGCTTAGATAAAGTTGATATTGAGTATCAAGTAAAACGTCCTAAGACTGCTAACATCATCATGGACACCACTTACTTTGGTCGCAAGTTTGGTCTAATGGTTTTTATGGACAATACCACTAGAGCCGTTCTTTACTACGCGATAGTCAGTCATGAAACCAACAGTGCCTACGAGCAAGGAATTGATCACCTAGCGTCCTTAGGCGTTGATATACAAAGCATTACCTGTGATGGTAGACGAGGGCTTAGAACCCTGTTTACCCGCACCCCTTGCCAAATGTGTCAGTTCCATCAGGTACAAATAGTGACTCGTTACCTCACTCGTCGCCCTAAAAATATTGCTAGTATCGAGCTTAGACGGCTCACTTTAGACTTAACTAAGCTTGATAAAGCCACGTTCACAAAATGCTTAGATCAATGGTATTTAACCCATGAAGACTATCTGAGTGAGCGTAGCACCAATGAAGATACTGGTAGAACGTGGTATACGCATAAGCGTCTTAGAAGTGCTTATCGCAGTATCAGAACCAATAGTGATTGGTTATTTGCTTATCAAGAGTATGAGCAGTTAGACATACCAAACACCACCAATTCTCTTGAAGGGTTATTCAGTGAGTTAAAGCGACAATTACACAGTCATCACGGGCTAAATGAGGGACGTAAGTTACGGTTTATTAAAGACTTTCTACTATCAAAATCACTCAAATAGCATGAATTTTGTCCATTAGCGACTACCTTCTACTTTTTAGCATGAATTTTGTCCATTACACCTTGATTATTCATATAATGAATTTTATCGTTATAAACAGGCTGATTATATCTATGTCTAACGTCATTACAAACACTGTGCTAGAGTCAACATGGTTTAGCCGTCCTACCTGTGTGGTCGCGGCTGATCTCGTTGGTAAAGTATTATGCAGACGGCTCACAGATAGCGATGGCAAGGAAAAAATTTTGCGCATGCGTATCTCAGAAACGGAAAGCTATATCGGTGAAGACGACCCTGCTTGCCATTCTCATGCGGGCACTCGAACATCACGCACTGAGATTATGTACGAACAAGGTGGCGTGTTTTATGTCTATCTAACGTATGGCGTCCATCATATGCTGAACTTAATCAGTGGGCCTGCAGAGTCCCCTGAATCGGTGTTGATACGTGCTGGCTTTTTAACAGAGGATAGCGATCGCCTAGTAGAGGAGCAATTGCTTAGTCTAGACAAACAATTGACCCATCCAAAGCAATTTTCGGGGCCTGGTAAGCTGACTAAGCGCCTACAAATCGATCGGCAGTTATATGGTAAAGCGATTGCACCAGAGTCTGCGGTTTGGATTGAAGATGATGGCTGTCAGCCGCCAGTATCACTACGACCACGTATCGGTATCGACTATGCTGGTGATGCCAAAGACTGGCTGCTACGCTATATATGGACGAATCATCCATCGATATCTAAAAAGTAACAGCTGCTAGAAATTTGCAATCTCACGCTAAACCTAAAATAGGAGGTGACCCTATGTATAAGTTAACGGTTTTTGTTCCTGATGAGGCATTAGAGCAGGTAAAGTTGGCACTTTTTGCTGCAGGGGCGGGGACGATTGGTAATTATGAGTCTTGCTGTTGGCAAGTGCAGGGAGTAGGGCAGTTTAAACCCTTAGCAGGTAGCAATCCGCATATTGGTGCGCAGGACAGACTGGAGCAAGTAGATGAATGGCGGGTAGAAATGGTGGTTGCCACCGCCAATATTACTCAAGTCATTAAGGCGTTAAAGCAGGCGCATCCTTATGAAACACCTGCTTATGATGTCATCGAAGTGCTAGATTTTTAGGTACGAGTGATAAGCTGATAGCAGTGACTTGAACCTATTTTATTTTAATCACCTGATAGCTTGGATAGCTCAAATCAATCTTATAATCCTTACCTCCGCGCGTGGCTTTGACTTTGATTTTGTCATCACCTTTTTTATACTTAACGTCTTTGACACGGTAGCCCATGCTACTGACTTTATTAGCCGCTCGTTGCTCAATTGCTGGTTGGTAAAATTCTTTATCAATATTTTTAATGGTCTTTTTATGCTTCTTATAGACCTTGCTGTCTTTATAGACATCTTCGTAAAGGTCTCCGTAAGCGTTATAGCCAGGCGCAGTGACACAGCCTGTCGTTATGGCTAACGCTGCAACCATCGCAGTGGCAGCGGTTGGTTTTAACATTTTCAGCGCAGAATTCCCCTACTTCTAAAGTAGTGGGATGAATGCGTCAGACTTTTGATATGGTACAATAGCTTCATGCCAAAACAAATCCTAAAAGCCCATAAAGTAAGATTATACCCTAATGAGGGTCAGCAAATATTTTTTGCTAAATCATTTGGCTGCACACGCTTTATTTGGAATAGGATGCTTAGTGACAAGATTGAGTATTACAACGAGCATAAGACCGAGCTTAAAAATACTCCTGCTCACTATAAAAAAGAATTTGAATGGCTTAAAGACGTCGATAGTCTGGCACTGGCTAACGTACAGCAAAACCTAAGAGCCGCTTATAGTAAATTCTTCAAAGGATCGGGTTTCCCTAAATTCAAAAAGAAGGGGCAGCGTGATAGCTATACCACCAACAACCAAAAGGGCACAGTGGCGATCACAGACAGCACTGTCAAACTGCCTAAAATTGGTCATATCCCCGCTAAGTTCCCAAGCAAGGTAAATGGCTTAATAAAATCAGCGACCATCAGCCGCACCCCATCAGGCAAGTACTATGTCAGCCTACTGGTTGAAACCATCGCTACAACACTGCCAAAAACCCACTCTAACATCGGCATTGATTTAGGACTGACTGACTTTATCGTCTTATCGGACAGCACGAAAGTTGCTAATCCTACCTTTTTATCTAAGCTGCAACATAAGCTTGCGAGAGAACAGAAAATACTAGCCAAACGCAGAGCCGTTGCCAAAGCGGATCAGCGCAAATTGTCTGACAGCCGCAACTATCAAAAGCAAAAAGTTAAAGTCGCCAAAGTCTACGAGCGTATCACGAATTGCCGAAAAGACTTTCTACACAAACTCTCATTCAATCTCATCAAAAACCACGATGTGATTGCGATTGAGGACTTAAACGTCAAAGGCATGGTTAAGAATAGAAAGTTATCTAAAGCCATATCAGACAGCTCATGGTCAACCTTCACCACCATGCTGAACTACAAGGCTGAATGGTACGGCAAAACGCTTGTCAAAATAGACCGATGGTATCCATCTTCTAAGACCTGCTCAGGCTGTGGTCACTTACTGACTAAGGCTGAGCTACCATTACAGGTGAGATCATGGAATTGTCCGAGTTGCCAGAAAAAGCATGATAGAGACATCAACGCCAGTATCAATATCCTAAACGAAGGATTGAAGTTAGCAACAATCAAAACCGTCGGTGCGACGGGGTTAGCTTAGTCCATTTGCCTAACCGCTGATACAAAACATCGTATCAAGTATGGGTACTACCTAAGAAATCGCCACCTCTTTAGGTGGTGGGTAGTTCATTAAGGTTGTCAGTTTCATAAAAGCCTCTTATCAAATTAAAAATGATGCTTAATTGCTAGATAAAATCGTGCGATAAAAAATAGTCAAACAAACCAAGGGCTGGCTTGTCTGACCGTAGACATCAAGCTATCAGCGATGCCAAAAACTTTATTCGATATGGAATGACTCTCAACATCTTATCGTCTTAAAAGTTAGTCTAAGTTCAATTGATTAAGTATTTACATGTTCAAAAGACCCTAGTCTTTTTCAACCTTAATCACATTTAAGTTTGGGTAACCAAGTAAGATTTCATAATCTTGTGAGCCACGTCTGGCTTCTATCTCGAAGACACCGCGATTGTTCTTCTCTTCCAGCTCAATATCTTTTACACGGTAACCCATCGCGCTAACCTTTCTGACTGCTTTTTGTTTAATCGCTGGGTAACGTGATTCTCTTTTGATGCTGTCTTCGATATCGTCTTTCTTATAGCGATTTTTGTTCTTGTTACCTTTGTTCTTATTTTTGTATTTATCTTTCTTATAATCATTTTTGTTATATCTATCATTATCATATCTGTCATCTTGCCAGATATTAGATAGCGCTGTCCTATTTGAGCTAATGAGCCTTAGCTCAGGGTAAGTATATTTAAGCTCATAGGCTTGATTGTTCTTTTTAGCAATGGCAGTGATTGCTCGGTTGCCGCGATAGCTATCAGATCTGATATCCATGACTTGATAGCCTTTGCGGCGTAAGTCATTGCGTAGCTGCTGAGTGACACGACTGTAGTTGGCATTACCGTAGCCAGCATCGCCGCGATAAATAGGCTGGTTGTCATAACCTGGACCTAAAACCGTACAACCGATGGTAGTACCCAACAGAGCGACAGTCAAACCTGCGGATATTGCTGTTTTGAATGAAAAAGGCTTTAATATTTTCATAATCTGATTATCCTATAATGTTTTCAGATAACTTATTATTTGCTAACGGTATCCAGTTAGGAGTAAGCACTCTGTGAACGCTAAGCGTGATAGTATTTATAGAATAACTACTGTGTTAATCCTTTAACGACTATCATCATATGTGCGGAAATATTTTCTTACATTCTCTATAGTAATCGACAAAACTTGATGGTAAGTGTCATTTGCGTTAATAAGTTGTAATCGAAGTAACGGATATGAACCGTGTAAGCATATGCTTACACGCAATGACGCTTACGCGACTTAACATTGGGTTGGGAATTGGGCATTATAGTCACACGGCATTAGGGAATGTGACTCAAGGATTGAGTTGACCGCATTAAGGATAATGATTCACTTATCAGCATCAGGATGATAACGATAAGTGAAGTAAGGACACATAACCTGTGCTGATAGTCGTAACAAAAAGGGCAGGATGCCCAGTATCACAATATACTGAAGAGTATGCAAGGATGCATAGGAAACAGTCGTGATAGGTAACATGGATAGTTAACAATAAAACCGCATAACAATTAATTGCTATGCGGTTTTATCGTGTCTGGGTTTTGAAAACTCTCAACGGATTATATGACTAATAATAAGAGAACCGCATGAAATTCATGCGGTTCTTTTTGTTTAAGATCAACTATTCATTTTGTATTCTGAGAGTAGATTAGTATTTATTTTCGCGGCGCCAGTCATCTACGGCACGCTCAGCATCATCTTTACTGTGACCATAGCGTTCTTGTACACGACCAACCAATTTATCACGGCTACCTTCGATATGGGTGAGATCGTCATCAGTTAGCTCCGCCCATTTTTGTTTAACGGCGCCTTTCATCTGGTTCCATTCACCTTTTAGAGTATGTTCATTCATTATTATATTCCTTATTATCTAATTAGTTATTAAGACAATTATTCCTTCTGTCTTTATCTAACTGTCTTTGTTGAATGTTGCGCTTTTTTTCTAACATTTTACCCAGTGGTTGTAAGTAAAGTCTCATACGCCAACTGGTGATATCTAATATAGGCATTCACACCGGCGCTGTCTGTATAGGCAATGTTTAGAGTGTTGCACCATTATAGGAATTTGGATGACTGTGTTATGAGCTGCCTCTTTGTGTAATAAACGGTGCGTTTTTCAAATAACTGGGTAAATGAGGTCAGCGAGTTTTATAGAAATATAGGATGATACGGAGGCAGTTTACAATACTACTTTTAGAGGATTCCATCTTATTAAAGATTTAATCATAGACTTGGTGTCTAAATGACTATAGCTTAGAAAAGACTGACGACAGGAATATAGATTGAATCGCGGGATAGGCTATTAAAGTCATAAAACGGAATTTATATAGTGAGAACTATATTGCAAAACAACAGGGAGCGCGACCATGGCTAGTGAACAAACCAAGACGAATGAGCAAACACATTTTAGAACCTGCAATTTATGCGAAGCCATGTGCGGTATCGTTATCCAGCACGATGGTGACAAGATATTATCGATTAAAGGCGATAAAGACGATCCATTCTCCAAAGGTTATATTTGTCCAAAAGCGACTGCCTTGCAGGACTTGCATGAAGACGGTGATCGCCTGCATCATCCGGTTGAAAGAACCACTAACGGTTGGAAAGAGATGAGCTGGCCTGATGCTCTCGATAAAGTGGCGGCCGGTATTCAGTCGGTACAGAAAAAACATGGTAAAAATGCCCTTGGTATTTATTTAGGCAATCCTAACGTCCATAATCTGGGCGGCATGTTAACGATTAAGCATTTACTCACCAGTATAAAGACGCGCAGTCGTTTTTCTGCGACTTCCATCGACCAACTGCCGCACCATATTGTCAGTATGCATCTGTTTGGGCATATGCTGCGCATTCCTGTGCCTGACGTCAATCGTACCCAATATATGCTCATCATCGGTGGCAATCCGCTGGCGTCTAACGGTAGTATTATGACCGCACCGAATATGCGCCAAAAGCTAAAAGATATCAAAGCACGTGATGGCAAAGTGGTGGTAATAGATCCAAGACGAACAGAAACAGCAGATATTGCTAGCGAGCATCATTTTATTCGCCCAGCGACCGATGTCTTACTATTGCTCGCCATGCTCAATGAAATCTATCTGCAAGGTTATGCGGATAAAGCGCGCGCTAAAAATAATAGAGCGGCGGCGCTCTCGCCAGAGATTGAGCGGCTGGTAGACTTTGCTAAAGACTATAGCGCCGAATCCGTAGCTGATATTACTGGTATTTCTGCAAGTGAGATTAAACGACTCGTCAAAGAATTTTGTGAAGCCAAAAGCTCCGTTTGTTATGGACGCATGGGCGTATCGGTACAAGAGTTTGGCTTATTAAGTCAGTATTTGATTATGGTCATTAATATTGTCACAGGGCGCTTAGATGAGGTGGGTGGTCTAATGTTCCCCAATCCTGCAGTCGATGTGGTCAATAACTCAGGCCCAGGCTACTTAGGTAAGCGCCATAGCCGAGTGAGTCATTTGCCTGATTTTAATGGTGATTATCCAGTGGTGGCGATGGCAGATGAGATGCTGGTAGAAGGCGCGGGACAGTTAAAAGGATTTATGACTGTCGCTGGCAACCCTGTACTCAGCACGCCCAATGGTGAAAAATTAGACGAGGCGTTCGCCAACTTAGACTTTATGGTCGCTATTGATTACTTCGTTACTGAAACCAGTCGTCATGCCCATATCATTTTGCCACCAGTCTCGCCACTAGAGCGCGATCATTATGACGTTACCTTTAACAATTTTGCCGTACATAACGTGGCTAAATATTCAAAAGCTTTATTCCGTAAGAAAAAAAGTGCCAAACATGACTGGCAAATCTATTTAGAGCTGGCAAAGCGTTTAGATAAAAAAGCACCACTTGTCATCAGAGTTGAGCGTCTACTAGTAAAAGTCTTGGGACCGAAGTTTGTGCTCAACCAGGGACTAAAGCGTGGGCCTTATAAGGATCTAAATTTAAAGAAACTAAAGAAAAATCCGCATGGCATTGATTTAGGGGCTCTCAAAAGGATGTTGCCAGAAGGGTTAAAACATAAGGACAAGCAGATTCATCTTAACGTTGATTTTTATAAAGCAGATTTAGAGCGCGTACAGGAGATGATGCAGGACTATGATGATCAGCAGATTCTATTGATAGGTCGCCGCCATGTACGTAGTAATAACTCGTGGTTGCATAATAGCTATCGGTTGGTAAAAGGTAAGCCACGCTGTACGCTTATGTTGCATCCTGAAACGGCTAAAGAATACGGTATCGAGGACGGTCAAAACGTAAAAGTTACCTCACGCGTTGGTAGTGTGAATATCGTCGCAGAAGTCAACGATGAGCTGATGCCAAGAGTGGTGAGCATCCCTCATGGTTGGGGTCACGGCCGTAAAGGTGTCAAACAAAAGATTGCGCAAGCGCATGCAGGCGTCAGTGTGAATGACTTGACGGACGATACGCTAATCGATCAGTTAAGTGGTAATGCGGCGGTCAACGGCGTACCTGTGCAGTTAGAAGCAGTTGAGCCTGAAGTGGTTGATTTGGAGACTACCGATTCAAGCGTTGATTCTGATATTGAATCTTCCAACATTGAATCTTCCGATATTGAGTCAGGAAATGCTGCATAAAATTAGCATTGCGCTAAATTGAAAGTCTAACATTTGAACAAAGAAGGCGCTTATTGGAGCGTCTTTTTTATGCCTGTTATTCGCTTACGGTTTATACAAGGTGAATACGTATTACGTATGGCTAGTAAAAATTTTCTTGCTTGCTGTGCGCTATGCCAGACAGAGGCTGCGAAAATTTCTACTAGCCAAAATATATTGGCTTTAAAGATACTATCTATGAGAACTCACACCAACAAAGTCAAAATCGACTGGTGGTGTTTCGCCCTGTATTAACAGACTAATAGCTTTTGCCGAACCACAAGCATGGGTCCAGCCAAGCGTGCCATGACCGGTATTGAGCCATAAATTATCAAAACTAGCGCTTGTATTGTGACTACCGTGACGGACGTGACCCTTATGCGCGCGACCTATCAATGGTACGTTTGATGGGGTCATCGGTCGCAGCCCTGTCCAGTATTGCACAGAATTGGCAATAATGCCTTTCGGGAATAGCTGCTGTACACGGCGAGTGATGGCTTCACAGCGTGTGCTATTCAAATCCAAATTGTAGCCATTGAATTCTGCCGTGCCAGCGACGCGTAATTTATCGCCAAGACGTGAGGTCACGAGCTTAAACTCATCATCAATGAGACTGACAAAGGGTGCTAGGTGAGGGGCGCGCGGATTGATTTGATACGTGGCCGAGTAGCCTTTGGCAGGGAATATCGGCAGATGAATATTGAGCGGCTTCATTAGTGCAACGCTATAGCTGCCAAGTGCTAGTACATGGCTGTCTGCACTAAAGGTTTGCGTGTTTTCGCCCTTGGGACGGATAGTAATACTATGGATATGCGGATTAGTAGAGTGAGCGTCAGCATTTAACGCCAATACCTCGGTATCATATAAGAACTGCACGCCAGCCTCAGCGCAGCGCTTCGCTAAGCGTTGGGTAAATAGATGGGCGTTACCTGATTCATCACGGCTAGTATAAGTCGCGCCTTTAAGCTTATGGGCAACAGGGTAGAGCGCTGGCTCTAAACTGACTGCATTATTAATATCAATGACATGGCGTTCGCAGCCTAGCGCTTGCATACGCTCTGTTGGCGCAATGGCGGCATCAAACTCAGCTTGATCGGTATAAAAATGCATGATACCGCGCTTTTGCTGCTCGTAATCAATACCAATGTCAGCACGCAGCTGCTGCAAAGTATCTCGTGAATACAATCCTAGACGTACCATTTGTACTAGATTGGCATCGGCTCTATCTGCGCGGCACTCCTGCAAAAACTGCATCGCCCACTTAAGCTGCGCCTTGTCAGCTCGCAGACGATATAGTAGCGGAGCATCTTCTTTAAACAACCATTTAAGCGCTTTCATTGGAGCAGCAGGATTGGCCCAAGGGGTCGCATGCGAGACTGATATTTGCCCACCATTAGCAAATGAAGTCTGCATACCGGCGGCTGGCTCACGCTCAATGACGGTCACATCATAGCCTGCTTGGCAAAGATACCATGCAGTGGTTACACCCACCACGCCTGCTCCGAGTACCGCAATATGGGTCATGAGTAAAATCTCTTAGTGACTGTTTTAGCTGCTTATTTGACAGTTTACTGCGGTTCAAACAAAAGCTATTGTGGACGCGCGACATCAGCCTGCAGTGCTGGTGGTAATTCTAATATGGTAAGTTCGCTATTATCAAGATGTGCTGGGCGTGCAACAACCAATGCTTCGAAGCCTTCGGCAGTAACAATCGCATTGACCACCTGAATTTTATCCAGCTTGTCACCTGCTGCTGGGACATCACCTGAGCCTTTTACATAATGTAAAAATGCTTTGGGTGCCGCTTTAAAATAAATGCGAGCGATGACCTCTTGACCGAGATAGCAGCCTTTATCATAATCCATGCCGCCGCGCTGATGGAGACGCAGCTCTTGCGGCTGAAATTGTCCCTGCGTTGCTGCCACGATCCAATAGTTGCCGTTTTCGATACTGCGCTGCATCCAAGCTTGAGTGTCCTCCGCAGTATTATGCTCATCTTTATGACTAAAAGTCGGCTCATCGCCAATCACGCAAGGATAAATTGGTGTTGGCGCGCTGGTCTCAAACTTGAAAAAAGCACCGTATTTTTTTAAATGTGCTTGGAAAGATTCAACACAATCGGCACTAACGACCACATCAAATTGATTTTCGTCTTGTTTTTTTATCCAAAGACCAAAATCAATACGCCCTTTAATATTGCTAAGCGCTGTGGGCTGATAGCTAAGGCCGATTTTGGTTACATCAGTGGTGATTTGACCCTGTAGGAATTTTTCGGCATCCTCGCCTTGTAAGGTTAATTGGGCAAACTGCGGCAAAGCCGATACATTTGAAGATTGAGTCATTATTACTATCCTTATAATGGAATTTTATTCTAAATATTTAGGTATTAAAACTATATGAGGCTAAGAAGAGTACCATAAAAAACACTGCGATAAAAAACGCTACGGTTAAGGTCTAGATTGGGTGCAATCCCCAATTTTCAACCGTGCCAATTGGTTAAAGGGCGCGAGTTGCGGTACAATACTATAACTAGGCTGGGTCTAGAATAAACCTAAATGATGATGGCTGCTGAGGAAATTATGAGCTTACCAAATTGCCCAAAATGTGATGCTGAATATACGTACGAAGATGGTGCGTTACTGGTATGTCCGATGTGTGCCCATGAATGGACGGCGGCGGAGACAGATGCGGCTGAAGCTGCAGACCAAGACGCGGTCATTCGTGATGCAGTTGGTAACGAGCTGCAAGACGGTGATGCGGTTACTGTCATTAAAGACTTAAAGGTTAAAGGCTCTTCAATCGTTATTAAAGTAGGCACTAAAGCAAAAAGTATTCGCCTGTTGCCAGATGCTACCGACGGTCATGATATTGACTGTAAACTTGATGGCTATGGCCCGATGAAGCTTAAATCTTCGGTGGTTAAAAAGGCTTAAATAACGTTTAATAAAAGAATGAATTTACTGTTAATAAAATAATAGAGAATAATTATGAGCACTAAAAACGAACAGCTATTTGCGCAAGCACGCAAACATATCCCCGGTGGCGTCAACTCGCCAGTTCGCGCTTTTGCAGGGGTAGGTGGTACGCCTATCTTTATGCATCGTGCTAACGGTAGCAAAATCTATGATACCGAAGACAATGCTTACATCGATTATGTTGGCTCTTGGGGTCCAATGATTTTGGGTCATGCGCATCCAAAAGTAATTGATGCAGTCAAAAAGGCGGCTGATGATGGTTTAAGCTTCGGTACCCCAACACCGTTTGAGACCACTGTTGCAGATAAAATTTGTGAAATCGTCCCGAGCGTTGAGATGATTCGTATGACCAGCTCAGGCACAGAAGCGACCATGAGTGCCATTCGTCTGGCGCGTGGTTATACCCAACGTGACAAAATTGTCAAATTTGAAGGCTGCTACCATGGCCATTCAGACAGTCTGCTAGTAAAAGCAGGTTCGGGCATGCTTGATATTGGTGAACCAACGTCAAAAGGCGTACCAGCGGATTTTGCTAAGCATACTATTACGATTCCTTATAATAATCCGCAAGCGATTAAGGATTGCTTTGAAAAATGGGGTGAAGAGATTGCCTGCGTTATCTTGGAGCCGATTGCTGGCAACATGAATATGGTCATTCCGACCCAAGAGTTCCATGATACTTTGCGTGCAGAGTGTACAGCGAATGGTGCGGTACTTATCTTTGATGAAGTGATGACAGGCTTTCGCGTTGGACTTGGTGGCGCACAAGCGCATTTCGGTATCGACCCTGACTTGACTTGCTTTGGTAAAATCATTGGTGCAGGCTTGCCAGTTGGTGCCTTCGGTGGTAAGACAGACATCATGTCTTGCATTGCGCCACTTGGCGGTGTCTATCAAGCGGGTACGTTATCAGGTAACCCACTGGCAATGCGTGCTGGTATCGCCATGTTTGAAGACTTAACGGCAGACGGTTTCTATGATGAATTAGCAGCGAAAGTAGATAAGCTCGTTGATGGTTTTCAAGCGGCAGCTGACAAGCATGGTATCAATCTGCGTACCAATAAATTGGGCGGCATGTTTGGCATGTTCTTTGTCAGAGACAGTGAGACGACTGTCCCGCAGAACTTTGATGACGTGACAGAATGTGATATGGAGGTGTTTAATACTTTCTTTCACGGCATGCTAGATCGCGGTATCTACCTTGCACCGTCTGCTTATGAAGCGGGATTTATGTCTATCAAGCATAGCGATGCAGACATCGAGACTTCAATTAAAGCAGCTGATGAGATATTTGCAGAAATGGCAAAAGCGTAACGGAGCCAGTTGTAGCTTTAAGTAGTTAAAATAAAAAAACCAGCCACTGTACTGGTTTTTTTATGGCTATTAAATTTTATCAAACTCACGATCTTTTAAGCTGAGCCTGCCACGCAGTACATCGGTATACATACGGAAGTCGCTAGCAAAGCTCTTTAATGGAAACTTAAAAGAGGCAGGTTTGTTTTTTTCAAAGAAAAAATGACCTACCCAGGCGCAAGCATATCCAGCTGCAATGCCTTTGAGTAATGGTTTTGGCGAACGAGTTTTGACTGACTTTGCCAATCCTAATAAACCAAAACTACTACCTGCGAAGTGCAAACGACGACAAGCCATGTTTTGATGTTCCTCTAAATAAAAGTCGTAAAACTTTTGCTTCGTTGGGCTGACGGTCTTCATCACGTCTTTGTTGGTATTGCTAATAGTGCGAGCGTCGGTATTTTTGGTAGCGTTTTGTGTGGTGGTTTGATTCATTTTTTTAGCTTCCTTGCTAATTTTCTGTCAAAGGCAGAGGTTGTTTCTATTGATTAAGAGACTTCGGGTGTAACTTATACTTGCTCAGCTGTCATTAAGTGACTGTTATTTATTATAATATTGATGATATCCAATGTAGCAAACCGATATCAGTAACACAAGCGCTAGATATTGACGGAGCGGTGCTTGATTTATCGATGGCTTTCTTACTGTTTTACCATCGTTTGCGTCACTTGCCAGTGTTTGGCATAAATGCTTTAATGGCAAAAATTGAGTCAAATACGTGAACAGTTTGGTGGCAATAGTACACATTCATATGCTTGTGACTTTCGTACATCAATCGTTTCATGCATTAACTATCAGACTTTGACCAATACCCTCTCTCATTTATCTGACATGGTAACGACTTTTCCTATGCCAATAGACTACTTTACAAATCCGCCAATCGCCGATGATGAAATGATGGCAGCCATTGATATCGGTTCCAATAGTTTTCATTTAGCCATTGCTCGTCTTGACCATGGCGAGGTGCGAAAAGTAGTGTCTATGTCCGAAAAGGTACAGCTCGCAGCTGGTCTGGATGAAAATAATATCCTCAGTGCTGCTGCCGAAAAGCGCGGACTTGAATGTCTAAGCCGGTTTGTGGCGCGTTTAGATTCAGTGCCGCCGGAGCGTATTCGTGTGGTCGCGACCAATGCGCTCCGTCAGGCCAAAAATGCCAATGACTTTATTGCTCGTGCCAATAAGATTTTGCCAAAGCCCATTGAGATTATCGCGGGACGAGAAGAAGCGCGCTTGATTTATTTGGGCGTATCCCATACCAATGCCAGTAGTGATAAGCGTTTGGTCATTGATATTGGTGGTGGCTCGACGGAGTTTATCATCGGTCAAGAGTTCGATCCGTTATTGACTGAAAGCTTACAGATGGGCTGTGTCGCCTTTACGCAAAAGTATTTTGCGGACGGGCAGATTACCAAAGAGGCCTTTAATAATGCGATATCTGGCGCCCGAAAAGAAGTGCTAGCGATTAATGGTCGCTATCAAAAAGTGGGCTGGAGCAGTGTCGTAGGCTCAAGTGGCACAATTAAAGCGGTGCGCAATGTGTTGGTATCTAAAGGTTGGGCGGATGAGCAAGAGCGTATCACCTATAAAGGCGTGAAAAAATTAGAGAAGTTATTGCTTAAAATTGGTAACGTCAATGACATTGAGCTAGAAGGCGTCAAGGAGCATCGTAAAGCGGTATTCCCAGCAGGCGTTGCGGTACTGCGTGCAGTGATGAAAGTGCTGGGCATTGAGACCATGGTTTATTCAGATGGGGCGCTACGTGAAGGCGTGATGTATGACATGCTTGGACGCTTTGCTAGTGAAGACGTACGTGACCGCAGTGTATTGGCGCTGATTAAGCGTTATTCAGGTGATAAAAAACAAGCCAAACAGGTGGTAAAAACCAGTCGTCATTTATTTGAACAAGTACAAGAAAAGCTTAATCTTAGTAGTGAAGATGGGGATTTGCTGAGGCGTGCCGCATTTTTACATGAGATAGGGTTGGCGATTAGTCATAGTAGCTATCATAAGCACAGCGCGTATCTGCTTGAACATTCGGATATTCCAGGATTCTCGCAAGTCGATCAAAAGCGTATGGCGCAGCTGATGCTCAACCATCGTCGTAAGCTCAAGTCCGATATGCTAGAGCAGACCTGTACCATCGGTGGAAACCAGCTTGTTTTTCTCTGTTTGCTATTGCGTTTAGCGGTACTGGCGCATCACAGCCGTAGTGATTATGAGTTGCCAGCGTTGCAATTAAAAGTCATTGGCGATAATAGCTGGCAGATTACGGTTGCCGATAGTAGTGAGCACTATGCTTTCTTGTTGCCTGATTTGCATACGGAAATTGATCAGTTTGCAAAATGGGGCGTAAAGCTGAGCGTGGTCGAAGCGTAAGCGTTAATCCATAGGTCAAAACCGTTACTATTATAATGAGCATGATGCAGATTCACGTAACAAATTCGCCTTTGTCAGTAATGTCATGCGATTTAAGATGTGCTACTATAGCTTCTATTGAGTTTACAACTGTACTTTCATTATTGAAAAGTCGATGATGATTTTATTTTTGTATGTAACCCGTTAGACATAACCAAATAAATGTAGCTATATTAAGCATAATTATAAAAGGGAAGCGATTATGAGCACTGTCTGGGATAGTGTGCAGCTTGCACGGCACGCCAAGCGTCCATTATTTATGGACTATGTTAATCAGATGTTTACCGAATTTGATGAGTTGCATGGTGATCGTGCTTATGCCGATGACAAAGCCATTCTCGGCGGGCTTGCGCGCTTTGATGGCGAGCCTGTGATGGTGATAGGTCAACATCGCGGTCGCAGCACTCGTGAGCGTATCGCTCATAACTTTGGTATGGCCAATCCTGAGGGTTATCGTAAAGTTATTCGTTTGGTAAAAATGGCTGAGCGTTTTAATATTCCGGTCATGACTTTTGTCGATACCCAAGGCGCATATCCTGGTATCGGTGCGGAAGAGCGCGGTCAGGCGCAAGCCATCGCTGAAAGCATCGCGGTATTCTCTAGCCTAAAAGTACCTATCATTGTCACTATCATCGGTGAAGGTGGTTCAGGTGGGGCATTGGCAATTGGGGTTGGCGATAAAGTGAATATGCTACAAAATAGCATTTATTCGGTTATCTCTCCTGAAGGCTGTGCTTCTATTTTATGGAAAACCGCTGAAAAAGCACAAGATGCCAGTGAAGCCCTAAAACTAAATGCCATCAATTTATATCAGATGGGTTTGATTGATGCGGTCATCGAAGAAGGTGAGGGTGCGCATATCCAGCCACAGCCTGTGATGACTGCATTGAAAGCGCTCATCGCAGAGCAGTTGGACGAGATTAAAGATTTGGATGCACACGAGCGTTGCGAGCTGCGTTACGAAAAGCTGAAGTCCTTTAACTCAGAAGTGATGTTGCCTTGCTGATATGTTAGGTCGCTCATGCTTAGCTTTTACTATTAGATAGTGCACTTAATGCTAAAATAAAAACGTGTCATTTTATGGCGCGTTTTTTTGTGGCTGCTCATTTATGTCCACGCTTATTCACATGACAGTCAATCATCGGCTTTACGCGGTGATTGGTTGGTCTTCAATGAATTTAGGTCAATAATAGTAATAAGGTGAATAATGACTCATAGCGCAATCCTCCCATATTCTATTGAACCGATAGCTGCGCTGCCTATTGATGGTCATTTGGCAGAGGCACTATTAAGCAGTCTGGCTGAGTATGGTGCACAGCTGCATGGCCGGCGACTGTGGCTGGCATGCAGTGGTGGGCGTGATTCGTTGGCATTAGCAGCGCTATGCGTACAGCTTTATCAACAAGGCAAGTTGCCTTTTTTACCGCAATTACTACACGTCAACCACGGTTTGCAAGCAGGTAGCGGTGCTTGGGCAACACATGTGGCTCAGTGGGCGGCGGTGCAAAACATACCTTGTCAGATTTTACATGCACAAGTGGACGGCCATGATGAGCAAGCTGCACGGCAAGCGCGTTATGACATAATGCGTGCGCAGCTCAATCAAGATGATGTGTTGCTGCTCGCCCATCACGCTGATGATCAAGCGGAAACGGTGCTGATGCGCTTGATTCAAGGGGCAGGGGTCAATGGCCTGTCAGGCATGCAGACATGGCGTGAACAGACACAGGGTAGGCATCGCAACATACTATGGCGACCTTGGCTGACTGTGCGACGTGCCGATATCAGCGCTTATGCCAAGCGTCTCAAACTGCCTTATATCGATGACCCGACCAATGATACTGGCGATAATGTACGTAGCGGATTGCGCCGCGACATCATGCCTGTATTGGCCAAGTATAATCCAAACGTCATTGATAATATTGCTCGTAGCGCGCAGCTACTAACGGATGCACAATCAATCATTAGTGCTCAAGCAGTCGAGGACTTGCAGCAGGTAGAAGTAGCGTCACTCCAATTACCGCCAGCCCAACGTGTGCTCAATATCAATAAGTTACAAGCTTTACCACTGTCTCGTCAGCGACAATTATTGCACCATTGGCTCGGTCAAGATGAGCCATTACCGCCCGCTAAGCAGCTAGTCGATGATGTGTTAAGCCTGAGCCAACGTGATGATCATAACCATCAAACGGAGCTCTATTGGCAAGGTCGCAAAGAGTCTTATACCATTCGCCGTTATCGTCAGCAGCTTTATCGTCTCAGTAGTGACTGGCTGGCTTGGTTTAAGCTACCGATTACCGAAACAATTCAGACGTTACCAAATCTCGCTATGGCTGATTTTAATTTATCTGATGATAATTCTGTTTCTATACCGCTGCGTGTGAATAGCGATTTTATGTGGCAAGTGCAGATTGTGCCAAATGCTTTGACGCAGCTATTAAAAAGCCATCATGTAGAAAAACATCACCTAGAAAGCCATCAAGATAAAGTTAAGGTTACCTTGACCGCCTTAGATCGCAAGCAACGTATCCAAACCGCACTAGCAACACGGCCACAAGCGGGGAAAAAACTTTATCAAACGTTGGGCATACCATTGTGGCTACGCGAGAGCTTGGTGGTGGTGAGTGTGGCTTTGATAAATGAGGACAGTTTTGAAAGCGAGCTTTTGGAGAATGAGAGTCCAATAGCGTGTCCTATTTTACTCCTGTCTCCTCTTGAAAGCTGGATTTTAGAATGCGACTGTTTAAAAGCTGATAGCAACATTCGTCTTGCGTACAGACAGCTTGCCGCACTGATCAAAAGCCATATGACTATAAACACCGTACACGGTGTACTCTAAATTTTATGGCACTAAAAGATTTATGACATTAACTTTGATGTATGGTTTCTATGTTTTGAGGCAATAAGTTGCAGGTTGAATTTATCAAACGGTGCCAGTAGCAGTATGGTAAACTGAGTGTCATTTTATCTATCGTTATGTTAGTTTGAATACCTTTGAATTTGTTGAGTAGGAGACATGTATGTCAGTATTAGATAATAAGAAAATCAGCTTTATCGGCGGCGGAAACATGGCGCAGGCTTTGATTAGCGGGCTTGTCAGCTGCGGTGTCAAACCAAGTCTTATTACGGTTGCCGACCCTAGTAGCGAAGCGCGTGAGCAATTGGCTGCCAAAGGGTTGAATGCGGTTGACCCAACCGTTGACGCCAAAGCTGCTGTTATCGATGCTGACATCGTGGTACTAGCGGTCAAGCCGCAGGTGATGAAACCTGTGGTCAGCGCTTTTGCTGATGCCTTAGACAATCAGCTGGTGATTTCAGTGGCAGCAGGTCTGTCGACGGCTCTTTTATCTGACATGTTGGGTGGCTACAGCCATATCGTACGTGCCATGCCAAATACGCCCGCGATGATTCAGATGGGTGCTACTGGTCTATACGGTACAGATGACATTTCTGCAGAACAAAAGCAACTAGCAACGGCTGTGATGGAAGCATCAGGGCTGGTCATGTGGGTGGATAACGAAGAGCATATGCATGCGGTAACCGCTGTGTCAGGTTCAGCGCCGGCTTATATGTTTTACTTTATCGAATCGATGGTCGATGGCGCAGTCGCGTTAGGACTCGATAAAGAGCAAGCATCTGCATTGGCGATGCAAACCATGTTAGGTGCGGCAAAAATGGCGATGGGTAGTGATGATGCACCCGCTGAGTTACGTCGCAAGGTAACTTCACCAAACGGCACCACCCAAGCGGCGGTTGAGTCCATGCAAGCCAATGACATTGGTCGTCAAATTGTTGAAGCCATGCAGGCTTGTTACGATCGCAGCCAAGCCCTGAGCGAAGAGATGAGTAAGTAGTCATTCATTATTGACTGTTCATCATCGATTGATAGGGTATGTCATCATGCATGAGATGCCCTATTTGCACTAATAACCAACGCCTGCTAATGACACTCGTCATCTTAGAGCCCGTTAATAACGTCACATTGAGTAGCACTTCATGAACAACATGTTATTTCAAATCTTTGATTTGGTCACCACCTTCGCCATGATGTTGGTGTTCATTCGTTTTATGCTGCAGTTCGCAGGTATGGATGCGAGAAATCCGATGATTGCACCTGCCTATAAAGCAACTCATATTGTCGATGTGTTTGGGCGCATTTTCCCAACTGTCGCCCAAGGTCGTATCAGTCTTGCTGCTATCGTGCTGATGTTTTTAATTCGCCTAATCGATATCTCTGGGAAAGCGGCATTGACGCATAAAGGTATTGCGCCTGTGCCGCTGTTTTTCACGGGTACCACCAGCTTGCTCTTAGACTTTTTGCGCATGTGTCGTTACTTGGTGATAGGTTCCATTATCGTCAGTTGGATTGTGGTGTTTACCCAATCTCAGCATCCAATTATCGGTATTATTGTTAATCTAGCAGAGCCTATCTTGGCCCCGTTTCGTCGTATCACGCCAAACTTAGGCATGCTTGATTTATCACCAATGGTTGCATTTTTAGCTTTCTATTTGCTTGAGATATTTATCGGTGGCTTGGCCGCAAGCTTTATGCCGATGCTGGGTTAAGTTAGCATTTGCTGACTTGAACACATAACGACCTCATAAAATATTTGAAAAAAGGGTGCGCTATCATATATAGCGCACCCTTCTCTTATTCATCGTCTATAAATTATTTTAAAACTCTACAAAACGATTGGGTATCAATTGGGCTGTCACATCATCAGGATGCGGCACGTCAGCGGCACGCAGTGTCTGAGTAATCCAGCTGTCTGCTGCTTTGACTGCATCGATAAGCGCATCGCCCATTGCTAAGCGCCCAGCGATAAAACTCGCCAATGAGCAGCCAGAGCCATGAAATTCGCCCTCTAAACGTGGCAAAATACTTTGATGTACCATCTCACCGTTACTATACAGATACTGCTCGATATCGCCACTATCGAAATCATGTGAGGTCTTCACCAATACCGCATGCGTCCCCTGTGCGCAAAGCTTTTGTGCGCCAATGTGCAAGTCTTGCTCACCGCTAAGTGCGCGCAGCTCATGCGTATTTGGCGTGATTAATGTCGCGTAGGGCAGCAGCTCTCGAAACGCAGCGACCAAGGTTTGCTCATCGCCCAAGCTGCCGCCACTGTTGGCGACCAATACTGGGTCAAGTACAAAAGGGGTGTTCTTCTTAATCACTTTATTAGCGAATAATCTAGTCATCATCTTTATATTATCAGTAGTGCCGAGCATGCCCGATTTGATAACCTTTACTGGCAAATCTTCGAGCACTGCCATGGCTTGATTTCTGACCAGTTCAGTGCTACAAGCTTCAAAGCCGAATACTTGCTGTGAGTTTTGTATGGTGACAGCTGTACAAGCGATGGCAGCATGAGCACCAGCTTGACCGACAGCTTCGATATCCGCTTGTAATCCAGCACCGCCCGAGGGATCCAATCCTGAAAAACACAGTACCACTGGTCGCATAACATTTCCTTTTATGACTAAAATGAGTAACAAATACTATAGCCATACAATGGCAAAAAAGCCATAGCAGTAAACCTCTTATGTCGCAGCTCTTAATAATGTAAGATTAAGAGCTAACTTAGGATATTCTTACTGCTGTAGACGGCGATTTGAACCATTAAAAAGAGCTAAAACCATTTAAATCAATAATTATGGCAAAAGCCGCGTTAAATCTGTAGACAACGCTTGCAATTCGTTTTGGCTTTGTTATAATACTCGCCCACGACATAAGACGTATCGTTAGCATCGATACTATGTTTAAAAGAGTATTTTTTTAAAAGCTATTTTTATAAAATATTTTGATAAGTGTCTTAAATCGTTCGGTGAAGTGGGTGAGTGGCTGAAACCAGTTCCCTGCTAAGGAACCATACGTGTAAGCGTATCGAGGGTTCGAATCCCTCCTTCACCGCCATTTATTCAGTTGTTAGTAGAGTAGTAACGCAAAAACAGCGTTAATTGTCTTTTTAGTAAATGGTTCAAAAATATTTTGAATTTATCTAATAAAGATATTGACACAAGCGATATTATCTATATAATGACCAACCTAATTTGCTGCAATTGTTATCAACAACGCAGTAGATGATGTGCAAAATACGCGCCTGTAGCTCAGTTGGATAGAGCACTTGGCTACGAACTAAGGGGTCGGGAGTTCGAATCTCTCCAGGCGCACCATTTGCATACTGGCTTACATTATTAATATAGTGATTAAGCTAACAAAAAAACTAAATCAATCGCCTGTCTTATGACAATTTGGCGATTTTTTTATGTCTGTCGTTTTTTTACATTTCTATTTTAAATTCTGCCTTCCTATAAATTTTCAATCAACCGTCTTTTGCATCAAAAGTCTTGTCTTATCATAATGTACGATAAGCGCCTGAATTACGGTACAATGAGCGCTCTATTTTTCGCTTGTTATGGGCTTGTATCATGTCAAAACCGTCGCCAAAAGCTAGCAGTAAAGCAAAACAATCAATCAAAACCTCAGCGCATCCAGCCTCTGAAGTTGAAGAAGCGATGATTGCCAAGCCCAGTACCCGTATGGCTGCCATTCTTTATGATGGCATGCTAATTTTGGCATTATTGTTTTTGGTGGGTACGCTACTGACGGTCATTGGCACGCTGTTGACCATGGAGACGGGCACTGAATCGTCACAGGCACAGTCACTGCCGACATGGTACCAAAACATCGTCATGACGCCGTCTTTTGTACTGACCTTGGTAGGGTTTTATGGGATATTTTGGCGCCGTGGTGGACAGACGCTGGGTATGCAAACGTGGCGTCTAAAGACTGTCAACAACGCCGGCCACTTGTTGACATGGGGACAGTCCTTTAAGCGCATTCTGGCAGCCTGTTTGATGCCGTTGTTATTTGGCATTATTGGCAGTCTCATCGGTGGGTCGCGTGCTATCTTATTGACCAGCGCTTTTCTCGGATTGATATTCAACTACGTCTTTTGCTTATTTAATCGTCGTGGTCTTGCGGTGCAAGATATGCTCTCAAACACCATTACCTTAAAAATGCCCAAAACAGAAAATGAAGGGCTCTGGCGAGTGATTAGAAATCGTAAGCAAAACAAATGAACTAAAAATAACAGTTAGCGATATATTCAAAGCGGTAGTAGCACACCCGCCCCAATACTTACATATTGACCGTTTGCATGAGCCATATCGTATAACCGACGAAAAATAGCATCAGCGTCGCGCCAGAAGTTCGACCAAATGGACGTTTGGTGACAAAAGCAAAGATACAGAGTACGACAAGCAGTAAGGTGATGATGATCATCGCCATGACATCGCGCGCTAAGATGATTGGGTTGGCAGTGATGGGGGCGATGAGCGCCGCTAGACCGACAACCGCCAAGGTATTAAAGATATTAGAGCCAATAATATTGCCAAGCGCCATATCGTGCTCGCCTTTTCGGGCTGCGGATAAGCTGGCCACCAGTTCAGGCAATGATGTACCAACGGCTACAATGGTCAAGCCGATAATCAGCTCACTCAATCCCCAAAACGTTGCCAATTCAACCGCGCCCCAAACAATGGCGCGCGAGCTGACAACCAGCATTAATAGTCCAACAAACAGCGCACCCAAGCCGCGCAGTAAACTGGGCTCCGTCTCGTCTGATTCTACCATCTCATTAGCTAATAATTGACTATCCAAGATGGTGCCGTTACTGATTGCGTCTACGTGTTTTGAGCGACCTTCTCGTAAGCTCATCACGATTTGAATAGCCAAAACCACCACAAGCAATGCCAACAGCCCCAATCCATCAGTAAAGCTTAGCAGCCCGTCACGCAGTTGCCACGCTGCCAGAGCGGTAATCCCTACCAGTATCGGTAGATCACGCTTTACGATGCCTTTATGGATGATAACGGGGCTTATCAGTACCGTCGCACCCAATACCAAAGCGATATTGATGATGTTTGAGCCATAGGCGTTACCCAATGCCAATTCAGGACTGCCTTCTAATGCTGCCAGTACCGATACCACCATTTCAGGCGCGGACGTACCAAGCCCCAAAATAATAACGCCAATCAAAAAACTGGGCACGCTTAATTTTTTTGCCAATGCGGTCGCACCGTCAATAAAGACGTCCGCACTCCAAACCAAAATTGCCAAACCGACCAATACTGCAATAACCGCCAACCACATCAATCATTTTCCTTAGTTAAAATACCTCAATGAACATAAAAAAAGCTGAACCCTATTTAGATTCAGCTTTTGAGTACAATAATTTGTTTAATACGTTAACGCTAATAATTGACAGCTCGTTTTAAGATAACATTTAATGTATTAAGCCACTTGCACAGGGATAATATTGGCAGTGTCTTTCACCGTGTTGTCTTCGTTGCAATACACCAGTTTTGGCTGGTACGTTTCGGCTTCAGCTTCATCAAAGTGCGCATAAGCACAGATGATGACGATATCGCCTAGGTCAGCCATATGAGCGGCGGCACCGTTTAACGAGATAATACCAGAGCCAGCTTCAGCGCGAATCGCATAAGTGCGGAAGCGCTTGCCATTGGTCACGTTATAAATATCGATAGATTCGTTTTCACGCAGACCAGCGAGGTCTAATAAATCACCATCGATACCGCATGAGCCTTCATAGTGCAGCTCTGCATGGGTGACGCGGGCGCGGTGTAATTTGCATTTAAGCATATTAAGTAGCATAGGTTGCTTCCTTAGCGTAACTGATATTAATGAACGAAATCATAAGGTTAATGGGGATGGGTTTGCAAAAATAAAAGGCTGTTGAGATTATACGCCATATTATTCAGGCAGTTTAAAACCATTAATTTGTGAACGGGCTTTTTCGATGTCACCACTTAATAGGAGTGGCAAAGCATCAAAAGCGGCGCTCAATGCGCTATCGATGGCAACTTGCTCATCGGGAGACGCTTTAGATAGGACATGTCCACTGACTTTAGATTTATGACCAGGATGACCAATACCCACACGCAGGCGATGAAAGTCATTGCCAATATGCGGGGTGATATCGCGTAAGCCATTGTGTCCGCCGTGACCACCATCTGTTTTAAGTTTGATGCTACCGGCCGGAATATCGAGCTCATCGTGAGCAATCAATAGCTCATCGTTGTCGATACCATAAAAGTTGACCATCGGCACCACTGACTGACCCGATTTATTCATAAAGGTCGATGGCATCAGCAAACGCACATCAGCACCATGAATCTGTCCACGTCCCGTCAAGCCATGGAATTTTTTATCATGAGCGAGCGTAATGTTGAACTGCTGCGCCAAATGATAGACAAACCAAAAGCCTGCATTATGACGCGTAAACATATACTGCTGACCAGGATTACCAAGACCGACAATAAGCTTTATGGCCATTCAAACACCCTGCTTAAATTTAATAAATGAGGCGTAAGGTTTGGAGGATGCCAATCAATCATAGCAATCATTTTAATATTCAAACCTTACTTACAAAAACAGCAGGAGATATTCATCACCTGCTGTTTTTTGACTAAATAAACCTGCTACTAGGTAATGAAAATAACATCGCTACCTAGTGAGTGTTTATTACTCTTCGTCTTTCTTCTCTTCAGCACCTTGCTCAGTAGCAGGTACGTCAGCTGCATCAACTTCTTCAGCGTCTTCGTCAACTTCTTCAACCGTTGGTGGCTGCATGTTAACAACAGTACGGTCATGCGCATCTTCCATATCAAGATCGAAGATGATAACGCCTTCAGGCAGTTTGATGTCTGATAGACGGAATAGATCACCGATTTCCATGCCTGATACGTCGATTTCTAGGTATTCAGGTAATTGTGATGGTAGGCAAACGATTTCGATATCAGAAACTAGCGTAGATAAGATACCACCAGCTTTAGTACCTGGCGCTTCTTCACGACCAGCGAAATGTAGAGGAACGTTCATGTTGATCTTCTGACCTTTCACAATGCGCTGAAAGTCAGCATGCATTGGGAAACCTTTAGCAGGATGGCGCTGTAGGTCTTTGATAACCACTTGATGCTCATCGCCTTTATCAGTAGTGATGGTCAAGATTTGTGAAAAGAAGGCTTCATATTCAAGCGACTTTACTAGCTCGTTGATTTTGATAGAGATAGCCATTGGCTCTTCATTGCCACCATAAATGATAGCAGGAACTAGGTTCTGCTTACGTAGGCGGCGGCTCGCACCTTTACCTTGTTGTTCAGCAGAGCGGTCAACCGCGTTGATTGCAAAATGATCAATAACCATGGATATAATCCTATAGAGAGTATGTGAAGTATCTACCAGAGAGAATAGACTTGCGACCAGTCTACCACTGGATAATCGATACTTTAGAAAGTATCAATCATGTCGCTAACTATAAAGCATCTAAAAATAATAGAGGTTAGCTAATGATGTATACAGGCGCGCATTATACGTGCTTTTGTAGCAATAATAAAGACCTACGTCAAATGCCTAAACAAAAAACAACGCCAAATGGGGCCACTTGACGTTGTTTTTTAGTATTCAAATAGACTTTTATAACGACTATGGCGCTCAAAGACTACAACAACCCTTGAGCAACCATTCAAACATCAGATTAGGCGTCAAACATCGCGCTGATAGATTCTTCGTTATTGATGCGGCGTAAACTCTCAGCCAACATCGGGGCGATACTTACTTGACGGATTTTGCTACAGGCTTGAGCCGCAGGTGATAATGGAATGGTGTCAGTCACAACCACTTCATCCAATGCTGACTCGCTGATGTTTTTCAGTGCATTACCCGATAGGACAGGGTGGGTGATGTAAGCCAATACGCGACGGGCGCCGTTTTCTTTTAGGGCTTCAGCTGCTTTACAGAGCGTACCTGCCGTATCGACCATATCATCAACGATAACGCAATCACGGTCACGAACATCACCGATGATGTGCATGACTTGTGACTCATTGGCACGGGCACGGCGCTTATCGATAATCGCCATGTCAGTGTCGCCTAATTGTTTGGCCATTGCACGGGCACGAACCACACCACCAACGTCAGGTGAAACCACCATGATGTTGTCGTAGTCTTGCTTTTGTAAGTCGTTCAAAAGTACAGGCGTGCCGTAGATGTTATCGACTGGGATATCAAAGAAACCCTGAATCTGATCTGAGTGCAAATCAACGGTCATGACGCGGTCGATGCTAACGATGTTTAGCATGTCAGCGACGACTTTAGCAGAGATAGGTACACGAGCTGAACGAGGACGACGGTCTTGGCGCGCATAACCAAAGTATGGCATGACAGCTGTGATACGACCGGCACTAGAACGACGCAAAGCATCGGCCATCATCATGATTTCCATCAAGTTGTCATTGGTCGGTGCACAGGTAGGCTGCATAATAAACACATCTTTACCGCGCACGTGCTCTTTGATTTCCACAGCAATTTCGCCATCAGAAAAACGCGTGATGTCAGCTTTACCAAGAGGGATGTGTAGGTGGTCGGCGACGGTTTTCGCTAATTCAGGATGGGCGTTGCCCGTAAAAATTGCCAAATAAGGCATGACTGAAGTCCTATTGATTGACTCAAGCAGCGACCGCTAAGCAGTGTCTAACTGCCCAAATATAGAAAAGAGTGGTGAAACTAATTGAAGACTACTATTACAGTAAAAAATGGCAGGGGTAGCTGGACTCGAACCAACGGATGTCAGGATCAAAACCTGATGCCTTACCAACTTGGCTATACCCCTGTAATGTCTAGGTAGTACGAGCGCTGAATGCTAATAAAACATTAGACTAGCGTCGTTACCTATTAACCGTCTAAGACGGCGTTCCCTAGCGGTGTTCATTGCGAACTATACCGAAATTGGGAAGGTGTTGTCAATTGCTATAAAGCAGCAATCCGAACTAAAAAATGGCAGGGGTAGCTGGACTCGAACCAACGGATGTCAGGATCAAAACCTGATGCCTTACCAACTTGGCTATACCCCTATTGAGGCGACCTATTATAAGTAAATTTTCAGATTTTGCAAGTCATTTGCGGCTTTTTATGGCATTTATTCGAAACTAAATGAATTATCTTGAGTTGCATAACTACTATTGTAGTGAATAGAGGTTTCTTATTACGATTGTCAATCGTAAGCTGGTGTTGTGTGATTTTCTTTTAGACGAGAGGATTGACCACTCTACCACTCATAAATATTGCAGGTTCCGTCAAACAAGCTGTATTTTCTGGGTCTTCGATGACAGTATCCCCTTTTCGTAAATAGTAACTACCTATATGCTCTCTAATTATACCGCTAGTGACAACCTCCTCACCGAGTTTGACTTTGGTTCCATTTAGAGAAATGGCTTGTTCATTCTCAAAAAAAATTGCTCTATCGGGATAAAAAATAGGGCTAAGATACTCATTGTTATTTTTAACAAAGTATAAGCAGTTGTTTTTGATAACGTATTTACCTTTGAAAACAAAATTAATCTCACGCATTGATAGCGTAGCAGCATAAGTAAATAGTTCAGTAGGCGAGCTGACTATAGAATTCTGCTGAGAAACCTCTATATTTTGAGGGCTGTCTTTTACTTTTACGTCTAGCTGTTGTGGCAAAGTTATTGTATCGGATAAGCGATTCGCATTAGATTCATCGTGAGATTTAGATAATAATGCACATCCAGTCAAACTTGATGATAAGCAAATAAAAACTGTGGCGGTTATTAGACTCTTATTTAGATATGAATGGTTCATATTAATACCAACTTATTTGAGAGTTTGAATAGGGTATGCCTAGCGCACCATTTTTAGCCATCCGTGTCCATTTTGTACGCTGTTCGCAGCCCATCTTTTTAATAATACCCTATAAACTCTTCACCACATGCCCCGTACAAGGCGCCTCGTCAATCCACTTTTCCAAAAGCTTTTCATCACTGGCAACACTTGCATCCAATGGCAAAAACACCGCGCTACCAGAGCCAGTCATACGTGCTGTGGCCAATGCTACTTTTTCTAGACCATGCAAATACTGTAACGCCTCATCGACAGCAGGGGCGAGGCTCGTCACCACTGGAGTAAAGACATTTTGATAAGGCGTGTTTAAATGTTGGTCATACTCATTGAACTGATTTTTGATGGTTGCAATCGATAGTGGGCCGATATCACGACGCAATTTAGAGTGCGCAAACAGTTCAGCCGTATTGACATGCGCATCAGGCGTCAATACTAAATACTGCTGCTCAGGAAAATCAATGGCTGTCAGCTCTTCACCAATGCCCATGGCAATGGCATCTTGCCCAAAGATAAATATGGGTACATCTGCGCCAATCGTAGCACCGATTTTTATCAGCGCACCTTGAGTAAAATTAAGCTGCCAAATCTCATTTAAAGCTAATAAGGTAGTGGCAGCATTGGAAGAGCCACCGCCTAAGCCTGCGCCCATTGGTAAATGCTTGTCTAAGATGATTTGTATTGGCGAAAGCTGGTTAGGTAGTTTGTACGATGCTATGGCTGCCTTTAATAGGGCGCGTGCGGCCTTAAAGATTAGATTGTCTTCTAAGCTCGTAGTTATCGCTTCTGCACCTGTTAATACTAACAACTGACTACATAGCGTATCAATGTCTAAAGAGTCATCAGTAGTGATCACTTCATCTGTGGCTGAAAAATGCAGATAATCGCCCCAATCAACCAGACGAAAAACCGTCTGCAGATTGTGATAACCATCGGCACGCTTTCCGGTGATGTGCAAAAATAAATTAATCTTTGCCGGAGATAAGCGAGTGATGGTAGTAGTGGATGACGCGGGCAATTTTTTAATCATAGTGGTTAATCGTAATTCTCAGTCATTATGAGGATTGATAGATATTCATGACAGACGCGGGTGTTGGTATGCAGTGATGATTTGATAAATGGTTACCGATTTATCGATAACCACTTATGGGTTGCCCTAATGCTTAATTGGTTGCGTTAATGATTAATAGTCATGACGACTTTATTGCCTTTAGGCTGAGCCGCGCTAATCTTCACAGGCAGTTTGTCAGAACCTTTGTAAGTAAAGCTTGCGGTCCATTCGCCGTTGACCGAGTTGACTAAACGGTTCTGCTCATCCAGCTGTGGCGCGCTGTCTGAAGGCGCTGGGCGACCAGAAATCCAGTAGGGCATTTGTGAAATAGGTGCCTGCCAGCCAGTGGCTTTTTTTAGCAGTGTTTCAGGGTCATCAGCGGTCAATGTGCCGGTTTTTTCACTGACCAAAGTCGCGGTTTGACCATCATATTCGATATTGGTTTTGCCAATACCGAGCGCACCAATCAGTTCAATAGCAAAGCGATCGTTTTGCTGACCCCATGCATAAAAGGCGCTGCCACCTTGCGCACCATTGCTATCAGTTGCTGGTGTTGTCACCCCAATCTTACCAGTGATGTTAAAGCTCTCAAGTTTCTGTGGTTCTTCGCTATTTTGCCCTTGAATCATCGTACCTGATTGATGGGTCGCATTGGCGGTTTTTAGAGACTGGCAACCAGAGGTAATGAGCATTGCGGCGGCCATTGCAGAGAGTAGGGCTATCTTATTAGACTTAAGGTTTGGCTTAAAAGACGTGATGGCGACTGACATGATATATCCTCAAAAATAGACAAGTTTGCAAAAGTAATGATGTTAATTAGAGGGTAGCTTAAGCTTTATTTGTTACTCGCTTATACGTGGCTGTTAGCTTCTTATAAGTGCCTTGTAATCATGAATGGGTGTTGCCCAAAACAAAAATAGCTCATCAGCGATAGAGTGTACTAACAACTCAATTTAATACAGCTGTATTCGGTCATTGATATTGCTTTGACCAAATGAGAAACGCTGCTGTAAATCCACCAGTAGGGCATCGACCTTTTCATTATTACCCAAGCCCTGATAGGCGCGCAGTAGCAATGTCCCAGAGCGTAGGGTCGGAAAGACATCATAAGGTGTCTGCAAATAATCAATGACTTGCTGATAGTTTTCATTGGCCAAAGCGCTGCCTGCCAAGACGTTGAGCGCTTGTAAGTGCAGCTCATTATCATAGCGTGGGTCATCATACGGGATTTGTATGATGTTGGTTGCGAGCGCCAAGCCTTGCTCAGAGCTACGCTCGTTGGCTAGTAGCAGCTGCGCGTAACTGAGCTGATAGGTTAAGTTGCTCGGATCTAGCGCTTGTAGATGGTTAAGGAGGGTGCGCTTGACGATATAGTCGTTTTGGTCGTCGAGGAGCTGCACGCGCGCGAACAGCAGCATTTCATTATCAGGGTACTTACGGGCAGCCCGCGTCAATAGGCGTAGCGCCTCTTCTGACTCGTTTTGCTGCCATAGTATGTCGGCTTGCATCACATAGGTGTCAGGGGCAAATACACTGAATTGTTTGCGCAATTTTTGTAAGGTAGCGATTGCCGCATCGACATCATCATTAAGCAATTCAAACGCCACGACCTTTCTACGTGCCTCTAACACCAAGTCTTCTTGCATGACACCATTGAGATAGTATTTGGCTTGCTCAAAGCGTTGTTGGCGCTCGGCGCTGATACCCAAATAGTAGTAAGCTTGATCAAGATAGCGTGGGCTTTTTGCCAATATATTGAGTAGTTGGTCAGCGCTATCGTATTCTTCGATATCCAAGCTGACCAAGGCCGCAAGCAGGGTAATCTCAGCGTCATCACTAAAACGATTGTGCGCTTGCAGCAATAACTGCCACGCCTCTTGGCTTTGTTTTAAATCCAATAAATAACGAATCTCGTATAGGTATAAGCTTTTGCTATCGGGGTTGCGCAGGCGTGCTTGGCTGAGGTAATTGACCACAGTTTCAGCGGTGACGATTTTGCGCAAGATATCTGCCTTTAGAGTAATAAAGGGGACGTAATCAGGTTGGCGCTCCAAGGCACGATTGATATGGACAATGGCAATCTCAGGCTCATTAAATTGATAGAGTAGACCGGCCTTCAATACCGATAGCGAGGCATTTTGTTCACTATCAAGCGGCTGCAATGCGGCGAGTAGGTCGCGTTTATCAGCATCGGTATTGGGATAGATACCAATCAGGATTTCGCTGAGATCTGCCCGCGGGTCATAACGTAAAATGCGGTTAAGCGTTTCACCCGCTAAGACATAATCATGGGCGCGTAATGCCAGATGCGCGACATAAAACCAAGCCGGTACGTGATCAGGGTTTTGGTCTTGCCAGGTTCTGGCAAACTGTAACGAGTCGCCAATACTTTCATTACGTAGAGATAAGCTAAGCGCACGCTCAAAAACGGCGGTCGCATCTTCTTTAAAGGATTGCTGCTTATAGATAGTCACGGCACGCCGTTTGTCATTACGCGAGGCAGAAAACTCAGCATCTAATAGCGCATATAGGCTCGGCTCTTTGAGCTCCGGCTGCCAGATACTTGCTGGCGCCAGACCATCAATGTCAGCTGTCTCTTCTATGGTTTGTGAGCTTTTATCACTGGACACATCCATCACTGCGTGGTTTTTAGTGGCGCTGACGTGATTGGCAACGCTATTGTCTCTGGCGACGATATTGCGATTGATAACGTTAGGAGTGTTGGTAACTGCTGATATTTTAGGAATATGTGCTGTCGATGGGTTATCAGGATGATTGGCATGGACAGGAGATGACAGGCACAGGCAAATGGCCAACGATAAGGTTAGCTTGTAACGTTGGCATAGACGCTCGATAACGATATTTAATAAAGCACGAAGGCTCAATTGCTCGTTAAGTGCCGGTTGTACTCGAAATAATGATCCAAAAAAAATCATAGATAACTGTGTTCGCCCAATCTTTACCTATTGACAAGGTAACTGTATTTTTATCATCTCAAATCTGACGACTAAAACTTATATCGATACTATTTTATATATGACAAATTATGTATGACAAACATTATAAGAGTAGATTGACAACATAAACAATAGTGGCCGTGTTACTCGACTGTCTGTGACTCACGTATCGCTACTGGTAATGTCATTTGATAGGGTAAAGCAACTTAAAGAATCTCGTTTTAGCAGCACTTATAGTCAAAATACCCTAAAAACGCTACGGTATTGCTGATATCAATTTTTTGTAGCCTCTGTCTGCGTAGGCACAGCAAGCAAGAAAAATTGATATCAGCAGCGCGTAATGTATCTATATTATTTTTCACTACCTATAGTCAAAAACCTTTTCAAAAGACTTTTAAAATACGTTATAAATATAATGGCTTAGCGAAAATAAAGCGAATAAACTACTATTTCCCTGACCTTCATCACCAATATATAGACGAAACAACACTATTACCTATAAAAGTCGTCTAGGTAGTTGATTTGTCACTCATGTGCCCAGATACAAGCAAATAGCCTGCATAGGTGAGTGAGTGTTAATTGAAGCCGCAATAATGATATAATAAGCGGTTTTAGGGTTTTCCTTTCAGCGCTGTCGCCCAAAACTGTTTCTTTAAAAACAAGCAGATAGTAGGGCTGGCAGGTGCGCGTCATATTTATGGTCTATCAATAATGAGATTAGTGGTCATTGGGGTCAATCACAAAACTGCACCAGTCGCTCTACGAGAGCGCTTGGCGCTTGTGGGTGACGATGTGAATGTCGCACTGAAACAGCTAGAGGCTTTTACCGATGGCAGCGTGATCGTCTCGACCTGTAACCGCACTGAGATTTATGCACTGGTGCCTCAGATTTTAGCTACAGCCCCATCAACAGCGCCGCAAGTTGCTGATAAGTCTATACAGGCAAGCGCTAACTTGTCCTCGGCTGCTATCAGCGCTCATATTATCAAAATTAAAAAGTGGTTGGCTGAATTTAAGCAGTTGCCATTGACTGAGGTCGACCCCTATCTGTACGTGCACCGTGACACTCATGCTTTGACCCATTGGCTCAGAGTTGCCGCAGGTCTCGATTCTATGATATTGGGTGAGCCGCAAATCCTCGGTCAAATAAAACGCTCTGTCCATCTCGCACAAGATCAAAAAGCCCTAAGCAATCAGCTTGGCTGGATTGTCGATCAAGTCTTTGCTGCTGCCAAACGGGTGCGTAATGAAACCCAAGTCGGTGCACAAGCGGTGTCCCTTAGCTATGCCGCCGCCAAATTAGTGACGCAAATATTTGATGATTTGCCCAGTCGTACCTTATTGGTGGTCGCGGCAGGTGAGATGAATCGCTTGGTGGCGACTCATATCGCAGGGCTTGGGGT
>NZ_JASDCF010000018.1 GCF_030408035.1 Psychrobacter sp. APC 3426 | reverse complement strand
TGGATAATGCCAGATTTCATAAGAATAAACGCATTCAAAAGCTACTGAACAGGCATGGTCATCGTATTCTTTGGCTACCGCCGTACAGCCCTGATCTGAACCCTATCGAGAAAAAATGGGCTCAGGTAAAGTTTCTACGCCAAGGCTGGTTGGAAAATGACTTATCCAAGTTGTTTTATGATGTTTGTCCTAACCATAACAATTTTATTTTGAACTGACTATATATGCTTTTATATATTATAACGCTTCATAAATGGCGTTGTCTTGAGAAATAACAATGCTAGGGCGTGTTCTCAATCTGAACGAGAACTCTACATGCGTTAAAAAGGGCTAGACCACGCGTATTAAAATTAGTGAAGGTATTCAGTACGAAAGATTGGATAATTGATTGCAAAAGGACTGAACTCTGTATTCAATAGAGTTCAGTCCTTTTTATTTAAGCGATAAATTTTGATTAAAGAGTCCAACTCTTTAGTACAGCTATAGATTATAGCTTTGAGAAGAACTTATGCGTTGGTACGACTAGGGCAGCTGCCAATACCGCTTTGATAATGCCACCAATGATAAACGGATACAGACCAAATTGTAGGACAGTTCCTTCTGGTACAAACAAAGATAGATGCATCAGACCAAACACAAAAGTAGCGGCAGTGGCAATAAGTGCAACCACGGTGCTCATAAAGTAGCTCTTTAATATGCCTTTATCACTGAAATACCCTAAAATGGCAACCGTGGCAATAAATCCATATAAATAACCGCCGGTAGGGCCAAAAAAGGCGGCAATGCCTGCCGAGCCACTGGCAAAAACAGGAAGGCCGATAGCGCCTTGAAACAGATATAAAAGTACTGCTGCGATGCCAGCCTTTCTACCTAGTGATAGACCTACTACAGTAACAGCAAGGGTTTGACCGGTGATAGGTACTGGGTACATTGGTACTGAAATCTGCGCAAATAAAGCAATCATCACAGACCCAAAAATGACTTTGATAAAAAAAGCAGCCTGCTCGTGAGAAATAAACCACTGTTTTGTCGATGTTAATACGGTTGACATAGGTATTCCTTTCCTATTGATTTATAGTGTACGAATGTATACTTGAATTCAAAGTATACTATTGCTCATTTAGTTTCAACTTTATTTTAATCGCTTTGGGATCTAACTTTTATGACAAAGAAGGCAATCAGCATCTGGGTGTATAATGATGAAGGCGCCAGCGAGTTGAGCGTGAAATCTGCATTAGCCACTGCCCAAGCAAAACTGTCAGCAAACTATACTATAGAAGTGTGTACTATCTCTAGTAAAGATATCTTAGATAACAAGCTCGATGATGAGACGCAAGATTTAGGTATTTTGATCATGCCGGGTGGGGCAGATTTACCTTATTGCAAGAAACTGAACGGAATTGGTAATGATATCATTCGCGACTTTGTTCATCGAGGTAACCTCTATATCGGTATCTGTGCAGGCGGTTATTATGGCGCTCGTGGCATTGAATTCTTAGGTCAAGGATATGAGATTACTGGCGCTCGTGAATTGGCTTTCTTTTCGGGAACCGCAATCGGCAGTATAAAATCGTTTACCAACGGGCAGCTTTATGATGAGAAAGTAACTTCTAAGGCTGTCATTACATTAGACTATACAGATGGAAAGCAAGACGACGTGTATTATCATGGTGGTGCGTATTTTTTGAGCGATGAAAATGCTGCTTTTGATACGTTAGCCACATACAGCAATGGTAAAAATGCCGTTATTACTGGTGGTTTTGGGCAAGGGCAGTATCTGTTGTCAGGCGTGCATTTTGAGTTATGTCCGAGTACTTATAATCAATATGCAGTCGCACAAGCAGATGAAGCCGACATGGAACAAGAAACACATTTTCTAACAACCATTCGTCACAAGCATTATGGTTCGCTTATTTATCAAGAAATCGAACAAATGATAAATAAGGTATTTAGTTAAATACCAACTCCATTTTCTATATCTCAGCCTTTAAATATCAATAGAATTTTACAAGGTGCAACTATGAAATCTCTAGAGCTAAAAGTACCACCGGTAGCGCAAGTCATTGTTACCGCAGCTGCCATGTATGGCGTGTCCAAAGTTGCTCCTGCTTTGAAGTTTTCGCTCAGCGGCTCAACTGCACTAGCGATTGGTTTGGGTGTTATAGGATTGGGCAGTGGTATTATGGGAGTCGCCCAATTCAAAAAAGCGCAGACCACACCCAATCCGCAGGCACTTGAGAAAGTATCTAGCTTAGTGACTGAGGGTATATATCGATATAGCCGTAACCCCATGTATGTAGGACTGGTGCTGGTTTTATTAGGCTGGGCATTATATTTGTCTCACCTTCTTGCGTTTGTATTATTGCCAGTCTTTATGCTGTATATGACGCGCTTTCAGATTGAGCCAGAAGAGCGGATGATGGAACAAAAATTTGGTAAGGCATATCAATCATATTTGTCACGTGTCAGACGCTGGATATAAAGGTAGCTAATGAGCGTGAACTTAAGTAGATATTGGCGAAAAATATTTTAATAAAAAACGAGAACATAAAATGCAACTAGAAATCAATGTCGTCGATGCTTTTACTGATACGGTTTTTAAAGGAAATTCAGCGGCAGTTATCATCACTGATAAATGGCTTGCTGATGATTTAATGCAGTCTATTGCTTTTGAAAACAACTTATCCGAGACGGCCTTTTTGGTTTTAGATAAAAGTGATGATAACGATGTCTATCATATCCGCTGGTTTTCACCACTAACTGAGATTGCTTTTTGCGGGCATGCAACCTTGGCATCTGCTTTTATCTTGTTCAAGAAAAATCCTAGTCTAGAATCTATTAGATTTTACGCCAAAGCGGTTGGTATATTAACCGTCGTACAGACAGAAACTGGCAAAATACAAATGGATTTTCCCAATACGAAACCTGAGAAGGTTGATAATATCCCTGAGGGTTTACTGGCAGGACTGTCTATTGCACCAGTTGAGGTCTATAAAAACTCTCAAGCATATTTTGTGATTTATAATGCTGAAGCTGATTTATTGAATGTAGAGCGTAATAATGAGCAGCTAAAACAGCTTGCTCCTTTAGATGTGGTGGTGACTTGTCAGGCTAAGTCTGATGAATATAAGAATTACGATTTTATCTCACGTTATTTTTGGCCAGCTAATGGTGGCGATGAGGATCCAGTGACAGGCTCGGCTCATACTGCTTTAGCACCATTATGGGCGGAGCGTTTGGGTAAAAATGAATTAGTCGCTTATCAAGCATCAAAACGAGGCGGTATTTTAGACTGCGTCGTCGCAGATGACAGAGTAATGATTTCTGGCAATGCCGTAGAGTATATGACAGGATTTATCACTGTTTAGGAGTAGATGGTTTTGACTGAGTTAAAAACCGTTGGGTTGTTTGCGCTGACAGCATTGGCAGAGATAGCAGGCTGCTATTTGCCTTATCTTTGGCTGCGAGAAGGTAAGTCGATTTGGCTACTTGTCCCGGGTGCGCTAAGCTTGATTGCTTTTGTTTGGCTATTGTCTTTGCATCCAACCGCAGCTGGCCGGGTTTATGCCGCTTACGGCGGTGTTTATATTTCGATGGCAATTATTTGGCTGTGGACAGTGAACGGCATCAGGCCGACCACGTGGGATATATTGGGTTCTGTCGTCGCGCTGCTAGGCATGGTAATTATTATGTTTGCGCCGCGTAGTACTTAGCTTCATATCAGTAGTTAGTATGAGAGCAGTTCCTAGCATAAAAGCAGTCGCTACGATAAAAAAAGTGCTTTGTATAAAAAATGCCTATCAAACCATTAGGTTCGATAGGCATAGCTTCATATAGTATCTCTCAGACTGATATGGCTTCAATTAGCCTAGTGATGTACTCGATATCAATGTTTACCTAAGATACTGCCGTTGTCATCTTTTTTAGATTGTTTAGCGGCCTTTTTCTCTTTTGCCGTTAATAGCGGTTTCTTCTTCATATTCTTCTTACTATCTTGACCTTTGCTCATGGTATTTCCTCTTGAGATAAGCCGTAATACCTTTTAAGCCATTGTAATCAAGCTTAAAGGTTGGGGTAATGCTGGTGACGCAAATGTTGCGTACTAAGATGAGTATAGGCTTAAGATACCGCAATAGATAGCGTCAGCACAATTCACCTACGAGTGCATTTAGTCTCCCATCTTTTTTTTAATGCTACTTTTTAAAATGGTTTTTAATACATTATCTTGAAAGAGTATTTATTGTCATGGATTTATTTAGCCAATATTGCTATTAGCAAGTGCTTACTTACGCAGTCATCATGATTTGCTATAATGAGCCGCAAGCCGATGTGTCGTCGCGGCAAGCTTTTGTAATACTCATATTTAGCACAACGATGCTTACTGTTTTGGTTGATTATTATGCGTATCCGTAAACTGTTCAAATTTGAAAATGCGCATATTGTGCGTAATTGTAGCTCTGAGCGCTGCAAGCATTCTATCCATGGTCATAGCTATCAAATCGAATTGATTCTTGAGGCTAAGCGCTTAGACCATGGGCAGATGGTCTATGATTTCGGTTTATTAAAATCGTCTATAAAAGATATTATCGACAGCTTCGATCATGCGATTTGCTTTTGGAACAAAGACGACCCTGAGTATATCGCTGCCTGCAAAAAATTCAGTGCACGCTGGATAAGCTTGCCGGTATCGCCATCAGCAGAGCAGTTCTCACGTGTGATATTCTTTTGGGCGCAAGAAATTCTAAAACAAACCCAAATGCAAAACGGTGAATCTGATGTCAGCGTTTACTCGGTGATTGCACACGAAACTGCAACGGGTTATGCGCAGTGTTTTGCTGATGATGTTGCTAATGAACAAATGGGCAAGCTGGTGCTAGAAGACTTTGAATTTAGTGAGCAAGTCAGTAGTGAATGGCATGACCCTGAGCTATATGCCAAACTGATTCGTGGTGAAAGCTTTGTCAATCCATCCGTGACTATGCAAGTACAGGAAGGTAAGTCTGATGTCTAGTAATACTAATGGAGAAAAGAACGTTAAAACCTTGATACTGTACTCTGAAGCGGATACACAGCGCTTGGCGGTGCAACTAGCGGCGTTATCCTTATCCGGTAGCGTTTGGCTGGCGGGGGATTTGGGTGCAGGTAAAACTACGCTGACTCGTTATTGGTTGCAAGCGCTCGGACATACGGGTGCCGTTAAAAGTCCGACTTATACCTTAGTTGAACCTTATAGTATCGAGCAAAACGATGGGTCAATTAAGCCAGTTTATCATGCTGACTTATATCGTTTGCAAGATCCAGAAGAGCTGTCTTTTATCGGTTTCGATGAGTATTTAGATGAGCCAAATGCATTGGTTATCATCGAATGGGCCAGCCGTGCGGACAGCTATTTGCCGCAGCCGACTTTATTTATTGATATGACGCAAGCTGATGGCGACGATAATGATAAAGAAGCGCGTCAGGTTGAGCTGCGACTATCAAAGTCAGGTCAGGCGCAAGGCTTGGATTTATCCTCTCTTAAGATTTAGTTTGCATCTCATATCTGTAGCCAATGTAAATCACCAATATTCGCCAGAACCACTTATCACCACGCAAAACAACGATACCTCTGAATGCCACAAATGCCAGACAATCATTCTCATACTCGCATCAAAAAGCTATCGCCGCTGCTCATTAATCAATTGGCAGCAGGTGAGGTAGTGACGCGCCCAGCAGCAGTGGTTAAAGAGTTGCTTGAGAATGCCATTGATGCTGGTGCGACCAGTATTGCGATACACATTACCCAAGGCGGCATGGGTATGATTGAAGTGGTCGATAATGGTATGGGTATCTATCCTGATGATATGATCATGGCGATTACCCGTCATGCGACCAGTAAAGTCGCTGATGTCGCAAATTTGCATGGCATTACGACATTGGGCTTTCGTGGTGAAGCATTAGCAGCAACGGCGGCGGTTTCTCGTTTGACCTTAAGCAGTAGTCATGATGACAGTGGTGTTGGTCGCCAGTTGCAAGTCGCGGGTGTATTGGATGATGTGCCTCAGTTGATACCAGTTGTGCATCATCGTGGTACAACTATTACCGTGAAGGATTTGTACTTTAACGTGCCAGCTCGTCGCGGTAATTTAAAATCTATTGCGACCGAGTTTGGTCATATCGAAACGATAGTGCGCGAAGTGGCTTTGGCGCGCGCAGATGTGGCGCTGACGCTGTTTCATGATAATAAAAAGCGGCTGTCTCTTTCTTCAAGAGCAGTGTCTGCAAATGATAACAGCAACAATAACGCTAATCGTCTGCCTTTATCACGTCTTGAGCAAGCGACTGGGCTATCATTAACGGATAAGGCCTTAGAAATAGCATTAGATCTGAGCAATTTAATACAGTCGCCTAAAGACTACGTTGATAGTAGCTTTGGCGCTCAAGCCAGCATTAATGGGTGGTTATGGCCTATCATTAATACGCAAGATACTTTACCAAAGTTAATCTATGTAAATGGACGACTGGTTAAAGAAGCATTGATTAGCAATCAGCTACGTCAACTTGCCCAAACCGCTCAGTTAGCAGGTATTGGCTATGCGCTTTATTTTAATCTGCCAACTGAGTGGCTTAATATTAATGTACACCCATCTAAACAGCGTATCAAAATCAGTCCGTTAAATAATATCATGGCGCATCTCAGTCATGCGATTCGGACAAAGCTTAAAAATGTAATTAGCAAGAAGACCATTAATTCCGTTAATGATGATAGTCAGGTATTAAATAATAGTCTGTCTATAAATAATACTTTCGCTGCTCAAATGGAACAGACATCATCGACTACTCATTCAACCAAAAGCCAGCAAGTCCAAGCACCCAAACAGCCCTATCAGTTATCAGAAAATACGCCTACTTCTCAAATCGTGGACACATCATTTGTTTCTGAAAATATCATTAAAAATACCAGCGATATCTCTAACGATGTAGCAATAAATTCGACGTCTTTGCCTTATTGTTTAGATGTTATTACCCATTTAGATAATGTGTTAAATGAATCTGCTATTACAACAGATATTGAAGATAAATCGCTGCCGTGGTTATTGTTTTATTACCAACGCCAATATTTACTGATTAGTGCAGCAGATTGGCAGGCAAAGCTCAGTTCGTTATTTGAGTCACATGTACTTGGCAGCAAGTTATCCAAAAAAGACGAGATACTAAATAGCGCAGTATATATTAATCAGCAACTTGCTAAGGTAAGTGCGCAAATGACCGCGCAAGATGTCATGGTTTTCATAGCAGATATCGAAGCATTACTTGTTAAACATACGATTAAGTCTGTCGATAGTCATCGATTGGTTGCATTGATGCTGTCATCTGCCCCTGAGTAAATGTACATCTAACTACATAAAAAATTATAATAAACAAACTTTAGCAGTGACAAGGCGTCAATTTACTTCGCGCTAATCATATAATTAGTAAAGGCAATCCTATGCAACTTTCGTCTGATGGCTCATTTTATCGCCTCAATCTCAATTTAGCCGATAATAGCGTGGTGTGTTTGATGGCACCGACCGCGAGTGGCAAGACGGCACTGGCTTATGAGCTGTATGATACAGGGCGTTATGAATTAATCTCAGTAGATTCAGCACTGATATATCGTGATATGAATATCGGTACCGCCAAACCAACGGCTGCTGAGCTGGCGCGCTATCCACATCATTTGGTCGATATTATTGACCCGATGCAGAGCTATAGCGTCGCTGAGTTTGTGCATGATGTTGCCCGCTTGATTGATAGCTGTCATGAGAATGGCAAAATTCCCTTGCTCGTCGGTGGTACCATGATGTATTACATGGCACTCATTGATGGGCTATCGCCAGTCCCAGACAGTGATAATAACGTGCGCGCACGAGTGGAGCAGTGGCGGCAAGAGGAGGGTATTAGTGCGCTGTATGACTATCTCGGTAAAATAGATCCGATTAGCCATGAGCGACTCAACGGCACGGATACTCAACGTATTACTCGAGCGGTTGAAGTCTACCTGCAAACCAATATACCCATCAGTGATTGGCAGCAACAGCCTAAACAGGCTTTGGCTCATAATCCCAATCAGCAGTGGCATGTGTTGGCAATAATGCCTGATCGTCCGTGGTTGCATCAGCGTATTGAGCAACGTTTGGATATCATGTGGAATGATGGGCTAGTGGCTGAGGTTGTCAATCTGCTAGAGCGCTATCCTCTGACGCCCAATTTACCATCGATGCGCTGCGTCGGCTATCGGCAAGTATTGGAATACTTAGTCCATATTAATCACCCAGTATTTGAGAAAGCGCATTTGGATAAAACACAGTTTTATGATGCCTTTGACGCAGTTGATGATTCAATAAGTGATCAATCAAAGCCGCAGAAGGCAGCCAAGCTGCAGATACAAGCAACTGAGCACATTGGTCAGGCTGAGGCGCTTGCTTGTCAGCAAATGCAAAATAAGGCATTATATGCGACAAGGCAGTTGGCAAAGCGCCAATACACTTGGCTGAGAAAGCTCACTCAATTGACCAGTTTGTCTCATAATGAATCAGATTCCAAACTAGCAGCTAATCGGCTGCATAGTGACGATAAATCTATAGACGATACTATGATAATAAAAACATTTGATACCATAACTCAGGCAAGAGATTATTTATATTGAAGGTTGCATACACTAATTGGATATTATGTAAAAAATAATGACAATTAGTTTCAAAGTATAATATATATAACTGTTATAATTAAAACCTAGTAGAACAGTGGGGATTGAGCTTATATCGCTGCTTTTTAATATATATTGATTGACGTTTGTTTGTAAAAACTACTGATGAAACAAGTAGTTACTTAATTATTTACAATAATAATGTATTCGCTATAAAGTGGAATCACTTAATAAGAATCAGTATTTATTTAGATACGTTTTATAAAGAAAACTTATCATTGTATCTACCTTTAGCCATTATAATTAAATCAACACTTAAAATAATTGGCGCTCAAAACATAATTAAATAATATTTAGGAGAGATTTCATGTCAAAAGGACAAACTTTACAAGATCCGTTTTTGAACTCGCTGCGCAAAGATCGCATTCCTGTCTCTATTTTTTTGGTCAATGGTATTAAGCTTCAGGGTCAAATCGAGTCGTTTGATCAGTATGTGGTCTTGCTGAAAAACACAGTGAGTCAAATGGTCTATAAGCATGCTATTTCAACAGTAGTGCCAGCGCGTAACCCACGTAGCAGCACAACGACAGGTGCTACCGCACAACCACAAAGTGCGGCACCATCTGGTTATCAAGGTGGCGGTTTTGAGCGTGGTGGTAACCCTGCTAGTGCTGGTGGTTTTGAAGAGCGTGGCTTTGCTTCTAGTCGTAGTGGTTTTAACCGTGGTGGTTTTGGACAAGGTCAAGAACGTGGCTTTGAGCGCGGTAGTTTTGGTCAGGACCGTGGCTTTGAGCGCGGTGGCTTCGGTCAAGACCGTGGGTTTGAAGCGCCAACTGATAATACAAGCTTTGAAGACAAACCGAATGATGGGTCTAACGACAATAATGGCTAAATAACAGGATGCATGGTTTAAAATGCATCACTGAGCTATGGTTCGTATACAGACATGATTTATCCGATTGAAACCTGCTTTTATAGTGGGTTTTTTTTGTATAGTCTGATATCAACAGACGTTTAATGTTATAAGCTGAAAGAAAGCGCACATTGTTATTAATATTGCCAATAGTATAGTAAAATACCTTATTGATTCATTATAAAAACAGAGCTGATTCATGAGTAATACCCCACGCAATCTAACCCATGAGCAATTCATCAGTACCGCCATCGAAGCGATTAATACTGAAATTTCTGCATTGGCATTATTGACAGAGCAGATAGATGATAGATTTGCACAAGCCTGCGATATCATCTTGGCTTGTAAAGGTCGAGTGGTGGTGACGGGGATGGGTAAGTCAGGATTGATTGGGCGCAAAATAGCGGCGACATTTGCGTCAACTGGAACACCGGCCTTTTTTATGCATCCAGGTGAAGCGGGGCATGGTGACTTAGGTATGCTAGTGCAGGGTGATGTACTGCTTGCGATATCCAATTCTGGTGAGTCGGATGAGATTAAGATGCTATTGCCAGTGGTCAAACGCTTAAACATTCCACTGATTAGTATCAGTCGTGATAAGCGAGGTATGCTACCACGTGCAGCGGATATCGTATTGACACTTGGAAAATCACAAGAAGCTTGTCCACTTAATCTAGCACCCACCTCGAGTACCACAGCAACTTTGGCGCTTGGTGATGCATTAGCAGTTGCATTGGTACATGCCCGTAATTTTACGTCAGAAGATTTTGCTTTATCGCATCCAGCAGGTGCATTAGGTCGTCAACTACTAACGCGTGTCGAAGATTTGATGCATACCAAATCTGAAGATTTACCGCTTATTCACCAGCAAGCCCCATTACAAGAAGCACTTTTTACAATGTCAGCGGGTCGCTTGGGTATGACGGTGGTGACCGATGATAATGACAAAGTTGTCGGCGTATTTACAGATGGTGATTTGCGCCGTGGTCTAGAAAAAGGCATCGACTTACAAACGCCGATGCATGCCGTCATGGTCAATAATCCACGTCGTGTTAGTAAGACCATGCGCGCGTCAGATGCACTCAGTGTCATGAACGAAAACGGTATCAGTCAGCTGTTAATTATCGACGATGAAGACCGTTTAGAAGCGATTATTACGGTACATGACTTGCTACAAGCTGGTGTAAAATAAGTAGCATCAATCAGAATATGGACTTATAAGAATAAAATTCAATAAATAGACTGATAAGAGAGACGTAATGCAAGACTTAATCAAAAAGGCAGGACAGGTAAAGCTATTGGTGATGGATGTCGATGGTATTTTATCCAATGGTCAAATCATTTATGATGCGAATGGCGTTGAGACCAAGGCATTCTCAGTACATGACGGCGTTGGGGTTAAGTCGTTGGGTCGTTATGGTATTTTGACGGCTATAATTACAGGCCGCAGCAGCCCTATGGTAGACAAGCGTGCTCTTGAGATGGGAGTTGATTATGTCGTGCAGGGACGTGATGATAAGCTTGTTGCCTTAAATGAGTTGTTGTCTATGCTAGATCCAGCACTCAATATTACAGCATCTGATTGCGCTTATATGGGCGATGACTTACCCGACATCAAAGCGATGCAAACAGTGGGGTTTGCCGCCACAGTACCTAACGCCCATGCTGAGGTTGTCAATCGCAGTGATATGGTCACTACGCGGGCAGGTGGCACCGGCGCTGTACGTGAAGTGTGTGATCTTATCTTAAAAGGTCATGGTCATTATCAAGACTTTATTGCGCACTACACGCTTGATGAAGCACAATCACAGAGTAAACTGTCGTGAATACACGTGTTTTAATTGTTCTTGCATTGATTATCGCTGGTATTGCAGGCTGGTTCTTTCAGCAGCAAGGAGAAATAACGCCACCGATTAGTATGGAGGCGACCGATGTTGATTATGAAGCAACAGATATCACAGCGGTGCAGACCAATGAGCAAGGCGAAACGGAGTACGAGCTGACCGCTGAATCTTTGACGCATAACCCGGTGACCAATCTTGATGAGATGTCAGGTATTACTATGAACTGGGAGCCATCAGCTGAGCAACGCTATCGTATCGAAGCAGGTAGTGCAGCCATTAGCCAGCAGACGGGTGACCTAAGCCTTTCAGGCGGGTTCTCATTGATTAGCGAAGGTAATAAAGACACACCGGATATTGAACCGATTAAAGTGACTGGCAGTACTCTGAAGGGCAATACTAAGTCAGGACAGGTCTATAGCGAAGAGCCGGTTAAAATTGAGCAGGGAATGAATCGCTTTGAGGCATCTAGCATGACCGCCAATCTTGAAACTGGTGAGTATGAGTTTGGACAGGTTGCGGTTGCCTTTAGTCCGGCTGAACGTCAGGATAAAGCATTGTTTTAGTGTTATATAAGATAAATACGAGTCAAATAAGATAATACAGACAATAGCGATATATCAGCAATTCATCTGACGCCGTTTGACAAATTGGCAAGGATTTAGCCTTAAGCTTATTTGAATTCCGATGGTCAGAATGAAGCCGCACCCTAATACCTATTATAAAACGAGTGATTTTTATGAAACTTAAATTATTGCCTGCTTTTCGTACGTTACCCATGGCCATGCTGCTAGCACTACCACTTTATAGCCATGCTCTGCCATCAGACGCCAATCAGCAAATCAAGCTATTAGCAGATAAAGCCACTTATAGTGAGCGCACTGGTATCACCAGTTATGCAGGCAATGTCATTATTACTCAAGGGACGTTTAAAATGACTGCGGATAATATCACGGTCAATCTGTCTCAGCAGCGTAGTATCAACTCAGCGGTTGCTACCGGTCGTCCAGCAACTATGCAACAAGTGGTCACGCAAGAAAAAGGCCTAGCAAAAGGTCAGGCGAACAAAATTGATTACAATGCGGTCACTGGTATTATCACTCTCACAGGTAATGCTAAGCTTGTGCAGAATGGTGCAAGTTTTGCGGGTAACGTCATTCGCTATAGCCTAAAAGCAGGTGACGTTGAAGCAACTGCCGGTGGTAATCAGCGTGTAGAGTTGGTGTTCCCACCCAACAATAATACCAATCAAAGCGGTGTACGCTAACCTTATAGACGGTAGATAAATGCCATTTTGATATATGCCGTGTTATATAGGCTTTTTGATACAATGCCTTCTAAATTGACTATTTGATGATATACACCTTCTATTTTAGGTGATCAACCTGTCAATCAATAGGTAAGTCTATATAAAAAGGAAGCCCATCCGTGCTTAAGTCTTGCAACAGTATGAGTAAGTTATGAGTGATAAGAAAGAAGTTAGCCCTTTAACAGCAAACACTGAGGCAGCACCTGTGGCGCGACTCTCTATGCAAAATTTAGGCAAACGCTATGGTAAGCGTTGGGTCGTAAAGGATGTCTCGTTTTCAGTTGAGCAAGGTCAGGTTGTTGGGCTGTTAGGTCCAAATGGCGCCGGTAAAACGACCAGCTTTTATATGGTTGTCGGGCTGGTTAATATGGATAAGGGCCGGGTTACCTTAGGTAAGATGGACTTGTCTAAGTACGCCATGCATGAGCGTGCTCGTGCAGGTATTGGTTACCTGCCACAAGAAGCCTCTATCTTTCGTAAGTTATCTATCGAAGATAATATATTGGCTATTTTGCAGACCCGTACAGAATTGAGTGTGAGCGAGCAGCGCCAAGAGCTTGAAAAGCTCATCGGTGAGTTCCATCTAGAACACGTACGTAAGTCATTAGGTATGAGTGTATCTGGTGGTGAGCGTCGCCGTTGTGAGATTGCTCGTGCACTAGCAGCTGATCCAAAATTTATCTTATTAGATGAGCCTTTTGCAGGTGTTGACCCTATCTCTGTTGGTGATATCAAAGATGTGATTTTGACTCTTAAAAAGCGCGGCATTGGCGTATTGATTACTGACCATAATGTTCGTGATACGTTGGCCATTTGCGAAAAAGCTTATATTGTATCAGAAGGCGCTATTATTGCTGAAGGTACAGCGTGCGACGTCTTAGATAATGAGCTGGTGAAGTCGGTTTATTTGGGTAAGGATTTTCAAGTATAGTGCTGTAGCTTCGAGTATATATATCGTAGATATTTACTTTTTTCTTTGAATGGCTTAACTTCGTGATTGTCATAGGTATGTGCTGGCAAAAAGTCTGGTAAGCACTTTGATTTAGACTTTATGCCAGCTATCACCCCCTTTCTAATTTCTTCCTTCCTAGGATATATTCTCAATTCAATATATCTCGCACTTTTCTCTTACATAAAACAGTTATTTATAAGCAGCGCTTTTTCATAAGAATTGGTTATTTATATTGATAACTGACTCGTATTGATCATCACATCATTTTCAAATGAGCAACTATTAAAGCATTACAATATTTTATTGATTATTCTTGATTGAACACCTGAGTAAGGTTTATAAGTTATGGCAAAAAATAAAAGTAGTTATGTCTGTCAGAGTTGCGGGGCGCACTTTGGGAAGTGGGCGGGACAATGTGCTGATTGCAGCGAATGGAACAGCTTAATTGAAGCACCAAATGTCAGCATGCCTCATCATAATAAAAGCACTGCTAAACCAGCAGCAAATCGTGCAACACCTCGCTCGTCAGGTGGAGCACCAACCGGGAACTACTCAGGTACTCATAGTGCGGTCATGCCACTCAATGCCGTAAGCGTAGGTTTAGATACGCGTTTACCAACCGGTATCAGTGAGTTTGATCGTGTGCTTGGAGGCGGATTGGTAGCAGGTTCTGTGGTATTGATAGGCGGTGACCCTGGTATTGGTAAATCGACTATTTTGCTGCAAACAGCGACGAATATGGCAAAGGCTGATTCATTAGCAGGTAGTGCCCTATATGTGACGGGTGAGGAGTCATTGGCACAGGTTGCTATGCGTGCTAAGCGCTTAGATTTACCTGCTGATAGATTGAGGGTGTTGGCAGAAACCAATGTAGAGACTATTTGTGCTGCATTGACACAAGAGCAGCCCGCGATTGCTATTATTGATTCTATTCAGACCATTTATACCGATGCCATCAATTCTGCACCAGGCGGGGTCAGTCAGATTCGAGAATCGGCTGCGATTTTGACACGCTACGCTAAGCAAACTGGCACAGCGTTATTTTTAGTGGGGCATGTGACTAAAGAAGGTACGCTTGCAGGCCCGCGTGTGCTTGAGCATATGGTGGATACGGTTTTATATTTTGAAGGTCAGTCTGATTCACGTTTTCGGATGATTCGTGCGGTAAAAAACCGTTTTGGTGCCGTCAACGAGCTCGGCATTTTTGGTATGACGGATATGGGTCTGAAAGAGGTTGCTAACCCCTCTGCTATATTTTTAAGTCGCTATGACAAACCTGTTGCAGGATCCGTTGTGATGGTCAGTCGCGAAGGCACCAGACCGTTATTGGTTGAGGTACAAGCCTTGGTAGACGATTCACAAGGGTCACCTAGACGGATGGCGTTAGGACTAGATTTTCAGCGTTTATCTATGTTGTTGGCAGTCATGCATCGCCATGGTGGTATTCATACCAGTGGTCAAGATGTCTATGTCAACGTAGTTGGCGGTGTGAAAGTGATAGAGACAGGGTCTGATTTGGCCGTGCTGCTGGCTTGTGCATCAAGCATTAAAGAACGAGCATTGCCTTCATCATTAGCCGTATTTGGAGAAGTGGGTTTGTCTGGTGAGATTCGCCCAGTTCCTAATGGTCAAGAGCGCTTAAAAGAGGCCATGAAGCACGGCTTTAAGCATGCGATTATTCCGAAAGCTAATGCGCCAGCTAAAGATGCGCCACAGTTTAGAGGTATTAATGTCATCGCTGTTGAACGTCTAGATGATGCTATTGAAAGTGCTTTTGAATTATAGGAGCTGTGAGTTGTAGATCCTTTAACTTATAGAGCTTTGGAGATATAAAGCATCCAATTTTTATATTGTTAAAAGTAAAGCCAAAAAAAGCGCCTCACTTATCATTAAGTGAGGCGCTTTTTGGTTTAATGCCATTGGTGTATGACTAATATAGCACTATGGACCTGAAACACGTTCAATAGAAACGTTACCAACACCCTTGCTTGTGATACCTAAGCGTTTAGCAGCACCATAAGACAAATCTAGTACACGGTTACCATGGAATGGGCCACGATCATTTACCTTGACGACGACGCTTTTACCATTGGTTTTGTTGGTGACTTTAACGTAGCAGTTGAGTGGTAATGAGCGATGTGCTGCAGTCAAACCATTCATATCAAAAGTTTCGCCACTGGCTGTTTTGCGGCCATGGAACTTACGACCATACCAAGAGGCTAAGCCAGTCTGCTTGAACTTGCTCACTGAGTTAGAGGCGACTGCAGTCAGACGTTCTAATACATCTTCATCATTAGTCACTTGAGAGGTGTCACTGGCTAACAGTGAGCTGCTAAGCGCTAGTGAAGTAGGCTGGCGTGCTGACTTAACCAAGCTTGATGCACCATCATGCTGGCGGCTAAGCTCACCAAGTACACGATCAATGTGGGAGGCGTTATCTTGCGAAATCATTGCAAGAGTGGTTTTTGCTTCTGCAGCATTGGCATTAGTAGCCACTGCAGATCCAGCGAATAAAACCGCTGACATAGTAAGTAAACCAGATAAACGCTTATTCATAGATACCTCTATAACTTATACACTAAAACCTAACTCTAATATTCTTAGATTGAGTGTGACACTGTTAGACCAATCTAACCATGCCTCAAACTCCAAAACCTTCTCACCAATATGTTGTTTGTATAATGATTGATGTTAAACAGGCTTCTATAGATTTTAATATATGGTAATTTTTATGTCATTATCATAAGCAGGTTAGGTAAAACCATGATACTTATGAAACGCTCAAATGATAGTTAACGATATTAGCTAGGCGTATAATCTAAGACAGATTGGATAACCTTAACTGTAAATAAATTGTGTTTACAAGCTTCTTAACAATGCTAAATTAATAAAGGGTTTAAAGAGCATTACGTGTTGCTTTGTTATTAAACCGTTAATTAAGTAGTGTATTTGAAAGCCTGAATCTCACAAGTGGCTAACTATACGGATGAGCTACAACCTGAATATAATTAAATGCAAAGTTTCTTAGCAGCTATGTACGGGTTATGTATCAAACTACGATAAAACGAGGGTAACGCAATTGTTTGTAAAAAACAAGGATTAAAACCTATCAGTACGGAGCAGTCATGATTGACATTGCAAGGTGTTTTAACTGCCCTTATAATCAGAAAATAAGCTTTAATATTAAGTAGATAGTTGTTTCTAATAGCTGTATTTTTGATGGTTTTTATCACAGTCTATGTAGATTTTGTTATAAATATAATGGATATTAATCAGGCATTATCTCCCTTTGCCTTGTCTTAAAGTTTGATAATATACTTTCTAACTTTTTAAAATAAGCAGAATGATTTGCTGCTATATTGTTTTTTAAGATTCTTTATATGACGCATAAAAGTAATAATTTCAAGGCATTGAAAAAAGCCTCTAAATTAGTAGAGGCTTGATTTTATAGAGTTTTTAGAAGGAGATTGGGTTTAGCTAGGTTTATGGGTGTGGATTGACATCAGTAGACCAAAACCTGCCATCAAAGTCACAATTGCAGTACCGCCATAACTAATGAATGGCAATGGGACACCAACGACTGGTAAGAGCCCGCCTACCATGCCAACATTGACGAATATATAGACAAAGAAAGACATGGCAATCGCACCTGCCAATAATCTGCTATAGACATCTGGATGAATAAAGGCTATGTATAAGGCACGAGTCAATAAACACGAATAAATAAACATTAACAGCAACACGCCAAGTAAGCCAAACTCTTCAGAAAAGGCAGCAATGATAAAGTCAGTATGACCTTCTGGTAGAAAGTGTAGGTGTGATTGTGTGCCTTCTAGATAACCTTTTCCAGTAAGTCCACCAGCCCCAATCGCTGTTTTTGATTGAATGATATTCCAACCTGCGCCTTGCACGTCAGCCTCAGGATTAAAAAGAGTGAGGACGCGGGTACGTTGGTAATCGTGTAATAAAAAGTTCCAAGCAAAGGCCACAAGCGGGACTGCTAAAGCAGCAGCACCGGCAATCAGTCGCCATGATAGACCTGCTAAAAACAGCACAAAAATCCCGCTGGCTGCTACCAATAATGAAGTGCCAAGGTCAGGCTCTTTAGCGATTAATAAGACTGGCACAATGATTAAGGCCAATGTGATAGCAATACTCGAGGCGGATGGCGGTAGATCGCGTTTGGATAAAAACCAAGCACACATCATTGGCATGCCAAGTTTCATAAACTCGGAAGGCTGTACACTACCAAACCCTGGTAAGTTGATCCAGCGCTGAGCACCCATACGTACCTCACCGATGATATCGACCAATACCAAAAGGATAAGCCCAAGCACATAAAATATAGGCGTAAGCGTGCGGTAAATAGTAGGCGGTATCTGTGCCATGATGAACATGACAGTGAAGGCCACACCATAACTGACCATTTGGCGTATGACCATGCCAACGTCTTGACCAGCAGCGCTGTATAAAATAGTCAAACCAATAGAGCAAACCGTCAACAACAACAAGGTCAACCACGGATCGATATGAATACGTTGCCATAGTGTCGGCGCATTACCTTGACCGAAGTGATGGCTTTGACGTGAAAAACGGTATTGCGGGTTAGAAGACATAGGCGAAGTGTGACTGGCTATTGGTTTAAAGGAAGTGGTTAATCTAAGTTTTCATCTAAAAATATGGTTTTTAAAACAGTATATAAGGTAAAAACACGAACAGCATTTCAGAAGCACAGTAACATATAAGTAATAAGGTCACGTAATTATAAAAATTATAAGTATAAGTGTTAATTAGCAATATCAAGACTGAGTTTAGAGGCGATAGTTTAGCCTGCTTGCAAAAAATTTGATAGTATCGATAAAACGTTTTTAGCGGTAGCTTCTTGCAATGATAAATACAAAAAAACCTGTTTGTGGGCAGATCTATAAGCCTATGGTTGCACTTTTTATATGTGCCAGCAGTCTTCCAGCTTATGCCGCTATCATCAGTGATAATAGCGAGCGCCGTATTCAGATACGTCAGGGCAGTAATAGCGATAGTAGTAGCAATGCCTATATCGAGCCTGCTAATAGAGTTTCCGGCTCAACTGGCGGCGTCACCATGCTAACTGGTGATAGCATGCAAGGCTTGATTGCTCAAAAACAGCGCGATTATGGGTTGGATGCTGGGGTTTCTATTGAAGAAAATAAGCGTGTCAACGTTAATCGTCGAGCACCCGTTTATAACACCACCTACAGTAACAATAGATATAACACTGCGAGCAACACTTACAACAGCGCTTACAATGATTTTACCAGTATGGATTTTAATACTTGGTTAAACAGTAACCGTTACCGTGCGAGTCAGGTCGCTGACTATCAGCGCTATCTAAGCTCACGTGTCGGCGCGCAAAATGTACCGCCGATGTCTCAGCTGCTGACCACCGCACGCAGTTGGAATAAATGCGGTTATGAACCGTATCAATTGCCACCACAGGAGTTGTGGGGAAACGTTGTACCAACATTGCGCTTATATGGTGAGTTGAAACATCAAGGGATTTTACCTCTGAGCAGTGAAATACGCTCGGTATATCGTAGCCCAGCACTCAATGACTGTGCTGGTGGTGCGGATGGCAGTAAGCACATGAATGCAAGCGCGATAGATATTTGGGTGCCAGAGTATGAAGATAACTTATGGCGATTAAGCACCATGCAAGATGGCTTGTGTCAATTCTGGCAGTATCAAGGACAAGCTCATAATTTTGGTTTGGGCTTGTACTCTACAGGTGCCATTCATATTGATACTGATGGTTATCGTAAGTGGGGCTTTAACCATGCTAGCAGCAGCTCGTCTTGCCGTTATTAGATATTGGCTGTAATTAGTAATGGTTGCAATAAAGCAACTTATCATCTCATGAATTAAAGGTATTTTGGAGCGTGTCAAAACCTACAAAGCTCTTAAGTATTGGCTAAAGATGAGACAAAGATAATAAATCGTAGGTGAAGGCGCTATAATGGCACTGAGATATCAAATAAGTGATCGGTCAATTAACATCAGAAGTACTAGACGCTAAATTCAATGCATATTTGTTTGGTTTCAATGAAATGTGTTCTAATGACTATCAGTTAAGCATCTATGGTTTATTTGGTTCGTTAAGGTCAAAAAGTGTCTATGATAAGCAGGATTTATGAAAAAGCGGTATAAAAAAACAGTGAAAACGAAAAATCCTAATGCTCTAAAAAAGCCATTTTTGCAGTCAAGCAATACGCACATGGCATTTTTTGCATCAGGATTTATATTGCTCTTAGCCATTAGTGCTTGTAGTTCGGAGAATTACTCTGGAGAGAGTATCCGAACGGCAGAGGTGACGGCTGCGAATAAAAATAGAAACCTACAAGACCCTGAAGATGTGGAAGACAGCATCAAAAACTCTCATGCTAGACTGGCATCAAAACGCTCAGATATTTGCCCAAAACTCATTCAAGAAGAGGTCGGGAGCAAAGTCGTTGAGCGCCACTCAGAAGTTATGGTCAATAACCATTGTGACTATTTCTTATACCCGCGAGATGGTCAGCGACTGTCTGTTAACGTTAATAATCGTCAAATTGAAGCATTATTAATCGTGCCAACATTACATGATTTTGTGAATGGTGATTATCAAGTACAGTCTTATGATAAGCATGTGATTAGGCTCAGTTATAATGGGGCAACGTATAGACCTGAAAACTTGGTCTATGATGTCGCTGTTACTGTCTCAGACTGATTGGTTGATACTTGATTGCAAACGGGTTAGCGGTTGCTTTCATAAATTAGCTACACAAATTTAAATAAAAAGAAGGGCGATACTGAATAATATCGCCCTTCTTTTCTTTTATGTGCATAGCATTTATATGTCTTGCAAGAATTTATAGCCTCATTTATTTTTTGTTTCTCCCTCCTGCCAAGGATCAACTTGTCCAACGGTAACGATTAAAAAATCGTCAGGCTGCAGCGTTTCGCGCATGGTTTGATTGACGCCAGCCAGATTTACTTGGTCAATACGGTTGACATAATCACTCAAATAGCTATTTGGTAGCTGATAGAAATTCATCATGCCAAGCAAGCCATTAATCCCCGCATTACTGGCAAATCCCATCGGAAAGCTATTTTTGAGGTTTTCTGTGGTTAGGCGTATCTCATCGCTTGTGATACCTTTATCCAAAGTATCGTTAATCACATCTAAGCTCGCATCAATGGCGGCACGTGCTTTGTCATTACGTGTCGAAAAGCCAATCTGGTAAGGCCCTCGTGCCAGCATTGGATTCATAGAGCCTGATATACCATAAGTATAGCCCAGGTTTTGTCTAATTTCAGTCATCAGCCGCGCATTGAAGTCACCGCCTGCCATCGCGTCGTTACCGACAGCAAAGTTGGTTTGCTGCTGCTGATCTTTTGGGTTGGTAGCACGTTTACTGCCGAGTTGACCCATAAGTACCGTGGTCTGAGTACTAGGGAAGGGTATATGAATATGCTTTGCCTGAGTCCGAGGCTTTGGTTCAGGTAGTTCTGGCGCAGACTGACCAGTAGGCATTTCAGTAGTGATATCTTCGGCAAGTTTTTTTGCTTGTGCCAAGGTTAGGTTACCTGTCATTGCAATTGAGGCATTCGCTGCCACTAAATAGCGGTCTTTAAAATCTAACAGTTGCTGTTTATCTATGTTGGGTACGCTTTCAAGTGTACCAGCAGATGGATGAGCATAAGGATGTCCATCATACAATGCCTGACTGAAGGCAATGCTGGCAAGGCTATTAGGGTCTTGTTTTTGTTGTTGTAAGCCCACCAGTAGCCGCGCTTTATTACGTGCCAATACGTCGTCATTGAATGCAGGCTCATTGAGCATTTGGGTCATTAAGTCGACGGCAGGTAGCAAGTGTTTATCATCAGACAAGCTACGTAACGAGACAATAAACATGTCTTTATAAGCACTGCTATTTAGAGTGATGCCTAATGTCTCAACGGCTCGAGTAAACTCGCTTTCATCTAATTTTTTAGAGCCTTGTGTGAGCATAGTTGCCGTCATATTAGCAATACCAAACCCATTCTTACGTATGCTGCCATCACGGGCGCTGCCAGCGTTGAAGCGCAAATCGATATCGACAATGGGTAGGGCAGTCGTTTGTACAAAGCGTACAGGTACACCGGCTTTGGTCTTAAAATGCTGAATGGTAGGGACGGTGACCTTTAACGGCGAGGCATCATTCAGGCTGGTCAGCTTTGATAAAGCTGCTATCGGTGCGCTGGTATCGACGGTGGCTGTGCTACGATACTCTTCAGCAGTCTCTGAGTCTGCCTGCGCGGTCATTGTCAATGTCGTTAGACCTAGCACTATGCCAACGCTGAGACGCGATAGCTTGTTAGATATTGGGTTACCTAAAGAGTCTGAATGCCGTCTATTATTTAATGTTTTTTTTATGGCTAGCAATAAATCACTATGATGCGTCATGGTTTTCTTCTTAGTATGTTCAGAATTGTGTTATTAAGTTTTTATGGCTAATGTTGGCTCGCCATTCTTATTGTCTGACTATTCTGTATCTGCTTGTTCTTTGGGCGGTACGATATGCATTGATGTCAAGTTGTCTTTCACCAAATGTTTTTTACTGGCAGCCTGAATGTCTTTGACCGTCACGTTATCCAGCTTGGTTGGTAGCTCGGCAAGCAGCCTATCGTCAAGACCTATAGACTGTAATGAACCAATCATCCTTGCCTGACCTTCCATGCTGTCTTGCGCATAGACAAGTCCGGTTACGGTGTTGGTTTTGGCCCGGTCAATTTCATCTGCGGCTATCGGATCGGTTTTAAGCTTTTCTATTTCAGTAATGATGGCTTGCTGTGCTTGCGCTAAGCTAACGCCTTCACGCGGGGTGGCTTGTATCAAAAACAGTCCATCGCCTCGATCAAGCAAATCATAAGAGGTGCCTACCGTGGTGAGTAGTCCTTGCTCGCGTATCAATCGACTCTCAAGACGTGCAGATAGTCCGCCATCTAATACGTCTTGAGCCAGTGAGAGCGCATAAGCCTGTTTTTCATCATCTTTGCCAGCGGTCACAAGACTTGGAACGTTGTAACCCATTAACAATACAGGTACTTGTACGGCTTGCTCAGAGTCGACTTGCTGATAGCCGCGAAAGCCTTTTTGTTTAACGGCTGGGCGCGTGGGCAAATCACTCGGTTTTAAGTCTCCAAAGTAACGTTTGACTTGAGCCAGTACTTCTTGCGGTTTAACATCACCAACAATGACTACCGTTGCATTATTTGGTGCATACCATGTTTTATACCAGTCCTTTAAATCAGGGAGCGTGATAGATTCTAGCTCGTCCATGGGGCCGATGACAGATTCACCTTTTGGACTGTCAGGAAGTGCCAACAAACGAAATGATTCATAAGCTTTGGCAAGCGGATTGTCATCAGTACGCTGACGGCGCTCCTCCATCACCACTTGGTGCTCTTTGACGAACTCATTTTCATTGAATACAAGGTTTTTCATACGATCCGCTTCGAGCTCTAGTGCTAGATGAAAGCGGTTGGCAGGGAACAGCTCGTAATAGCCAGTATAGTCGTAGCTCGTAAAGGCATTGTTTACCCCACCAAATTTGGCAATCAAACGCTCATAGTCTTCACTAGAAACATGACTGGTGCCCTTAAACATCATATGCTCAAGCAAATGTGAGATGCCGCCTTTATCAAGTGGCTCATCTGCTGACCCAACTCGATACCAAACCTGAGTCATTACCACCGGTGCGCGATGGTCTTCTTTTATCACTATTTTCAAACCATTCTCTAATTGGTATTCATGACGACCAGACATATCCATGGTTAGTGCTGATGCGTTCTGAGCATTTTTATTTGCCTCAATTTGCCCTAATTTCTCTTTTGTTAAGGTAGATTGGGCAGGTGCTGATGGATTGGCATTAATGGCACTGGTTTGGCAAGCGCTAAGGGTGGTTGCCAGTGCAAGTGCACAGGCAATACGTAGAGAGAGATTGGGTATGGAAGCGGGCAATGATTTGGACAGTGGTAAAGGCAGTGGCATGGTAGATTCTACTTATATAAAATGGCAGCTGGTAAATGAATAAGAAGCAAGGGGTGAGCAGGTCGCTATTTTAATGATTGTCGGCTGAGTATCTATATAGACTTATGTGCCCCAACCATGACGCTAGCAGTCGGCTTAAATTCTTGAGTGGTACTACAGCCTGTCGCTGAGACCGCAAGAGTGGTCAATAGGATGGCTGCGCCAATACTCGCTGTTTTTTTACATAGTGTTTTGTAGTGGCTAGATAGTAATGACATGGATAACTCCTAAAATTAGCATTTATCAGTGTAATGCTTCTAAGTGATGGTCTATAAGTAATGGTTTTGATGTGACTGTTATACATGATGCCTTTATAAGAAATGCTTTTAATCAGTATTACATAAAAAATGTCATTCAAAACTGGCTATCCAATAAGCGATGGACTTTAGAGTGTGATACTTAATAATGCGACTTTTTCGTTTGTAATGTAACTTTTTAGAGCCTAGCAATTAATTGGTAGAGGCCAGTAAGTAGTAGAGTAGGTCAAGTATGGCAAATAGAGGGTCAGATTTTTGTGTCCAAACCTTAAGCCAAGCTTTCTTAGGGTATGGCGTTACCTTATCACTCGAAAGAGTTTGACGACAGTCTACTATGGTAAGGGCTGAGGGCACTCGGAATTATGCTAAACTAGGCTCAAATATTCCACCAGACCAATGGTAAAAAACGGAATACATAACAACCCATTTAAAATAATTGATAGTGATAACTTTTAGGGCAAGCTTATGAATAACCCAAATAACAGCAATCGTGTGGTCATCAATCTAGATGGCGATCTTGATGACTTAGATGACGATGATATTACCTTACCCAGTCTACCGGCGCAAACCGTGCCCATTATTGACGAAGCTGATAGAAAAGTTGGGAATGCAGGTGAGCAAACGAGCAGTGCCGTGAACAAGGGCGTGTCAAGTGCTGACGCAGCGGACAATATTGCTCTGGGCGCACCGATTGTCATGACAGACGAAAAAAGCATCTCCCAAAGCACATCAGAAGGTTCTTCAAGTAGTCGCTCAACGGTTAGTGATAATGATATTGATAAAGACGCCAGTGATAAGGCTGCTAATCACCAAAACACCGATGTTAATACTAAAGCTGCTTCGGCGGTTCCAACCATGCCGTTGCAAGAACAACTAGGGGATACTCCAAGCGTTAGTGCTGTAAGTAGTAATACGCAAGCTGCTACTCAGCCAACACCAGAGTCAATAGAGACGCAAGAGAATAAGAAAAAGGGTAGCTGGTTTAACCGCATGAAAACGGGACTGAGTAAGTCACGTAAAAACTTAGCGGAAGGTATGGTCAGTATTCTTATCGGTGGTAAAGAAATCGATGATGAACTGTTAGAAGAAGTCGAAGATCAGCTACTGGTTGCCGATATCGGTGTCAATGCGACTAACCGTATTATCAAAAGCCTTACTGAGCAAACAGACCGTGGTGATTTGATTTATGCACACTCATTGTACAAAGCGTTGCAAAGTGAGTTGGTTGATATCTTGACCCCTAAGGTGGCACCATTGGTGATTGATACCAGCAAAAAGCCGTTTGTCATCCTGGTTGTGGGTGTCAATGGGGTCGGCAAGACGACGACCATTGGCAAGCTCGCTAAGCGTTTGCAAGGTGAAGGTAAGTCAGTGATGTTGGCGGCGGGAGATACGTTCCGTGCAGCGGCTACTGAGCAATTACAGGTTTGGGGTGAGCGTAATAACATTCCAGTGGTAGCGCAGGGTCATGGCTCTGATAGTGCCTCTGTCATCTTTGATGCCATGCAATCTGCCAAAGCCAAAAATATTGACGTGTTAATTGCGGATACTGCAGGGCGTTTGCAGAATAAGACTTATCTGATGAATGAATTAGAAAAAGTCGTACGCGTGATGCGTAAAGCAGACCCAAGCGCACCGCACGAAGGCATGATTGTACTTGATGCTGGCACGGGCCAAAACGCCATTAATCAGGTCGAATTATTTAATAAAGTTGTCCCTTTGACTGGTATTACTATTACCAAACTAGATGGAACGGCTAAAGGCGGTGTGGTCTTTAATATCGCTGAAACCACAGATGTTCCTATCCGCTATATCGGAGTTGGTGAGTCAATTGATGATTTGCGTTCTTTTAGTCCAAAACAGTTCGTTGCAGCTTTGTTTGAGACTGACGATAAAGAATAGCGCTCAATAGATTGTTTCACTAAATAAATGTCACAAATGTGTGTTTAGAAGGAAGGGTCATGATAGTCACTACAGCAGCTCTTGGATCGCACCAATTAGCATTGATTGCTAGTGTGGATAATCATAGCAGTCCTAAGCTGGTTGAGGTCAACTGGCTGCAGGTGGGTGACTCTTGGCACCGCTCAAAATCCATTTCCAAACTTAAGAAGCATTATCAACTGGTCGATCAGGACTTCACCTTCATCGCTGAAAATAGCCTAAGCAGAAAAGAACCTGCTCAAGCGTTGCTCATAGAAGCCATAGCGCAACTGACCGCGTATTTTGAAGGTGAGCGTCAAACGTTTGATTTGCCAATAGACATTAGCTTGGGAACGGCGTTTCAGCAACAGGTATGGCGGGCACTACAAGAGATCAAGCATGGTGAAACAATCAGCTATGCCACACTGGCAAAACGAGTGGGTAATCCTAACGGCTACCGTGCGGTTGCTAATGCTAATGGCAAAAACCCTTTTAGTATTATCGTTCCTTGTCACCGTGTCATTGCTAGCGATGGCAAGCTTGGTGGTTATACAGGTGGACTGGACAAAAAAGAGCACTTGCTAGCACTTGAGGGTGTAACCTACAAAACTTAGAGTGGCGTAATTATTCACTACCTGCGATTAAACATTAAGAAGGCCAAACGCTAACACGTTTGGCCTTCTTATCATTAAGCGATAGGCTGCTCATATGTTTTTTCTGCTCAGAAGCTATTGCTCAAGTTGAGCCATTACCTCAGCTGAGAAGTTCACATTACTATAGACTTCTTGTACATCATCTATGTCTTCTAACATATCAATCATCTTCATGACTTTTTCAGCGTCGTCTATATTATCTATCTCAGCAGTCGTTGATGGAGACATTGTGACTTCCGCATTATCAGAGACCAAACCTGCAGCATTGAGCGCATCTTTGACTTGACCGAAAGTTTCCCATTCAGTAATGACGAGCAAGCTTTCGCCATCATTTTCGATATCAAGCGCACCGGCATCTAGGGCAGCCATCATAACGTCATCTTCTAAACTGGTATCATCAAAGGTGATTTCGCCGCGCTTAGTAAATAGGTAAGCGACCGAACCTGAGGTGCCAAGATTACCATCGTATTTGGTAAAGGCATGACGTACTTCGCTGACGGTACGATTTAGATTGTCAGTCATGGTTTCGACCAATACGGCCACACCGCCAACGCCATAGCCTTCATAGCTGACTTCTTCCATATTTTCGTTATCACCGCCGCCCGTACCACGATCGACGGCTCGGTTGATGGTATCTCTGGTCATGTTGACCGAAAGACCCTTTTCTATAGCAGCACGCAAGCGTGGGTTTTTATCCGGATCAGGGTCACCTTGTTTGGCAGCTGACACGATTTCACGAATAACTTTAGTAAATACTTTACCTCTTACTGCATCCTGACGGGCTTTACGGTGTTTGATGTTTGCCCATTTTGAATGGCCTGCCATATGACATCCTTAAGTTTTACGTGTTATTTATTGAACTAAAAAAGGGGGTAATATCAACCTTTATTACTTTGCTACCCATTTTTATTATATGATTAACCTGTCTATTTCAGGTAGTAGCGCTACTCGTACGTTAACGATTTGTATGTTGTTGATAGAGGTTTTTTGCTACACTGTGGCAAATTATAGATTGTACAAATTGCTATGAGTGAGCAATATTATAAACCAGTTTTATGTATTTTGACTAACTCGCTCTTATTCACCATATTTTAAGTCATTGGATGTTCTCAAACCATTGATTTTCTGACGCTAATGACTCTATGAAGTTACTGACTCTATGAAGCAACCGACCGCTGAAGCCATGACACATTTGCGTAACCGCATCCATATTATTATTGAAGGCACCGATACCCGTTTGGGTAAGCTTTTCGATATTGTATTATTGATTGCAATCTTGGCCAGTGTGGCCGTGGTAATGCTTGATAGTGTGCTCTATATGCGCTTGCAATACGGCACCATATTTTTTTATGCAGAGTGGTTTTTTACCATTCTCTTTACCATTGAATATGCATTAAGGTTATTCTCAGCCCCCAACCGCTTTCGTTACGCGTTCAGTTTTTTTGGGATTGTGGATTTATTATCCGTACTGCCAAGTTATTTAAGCTTGATGTTTGTCGGTGTCCAGTATCTACTGGTGATACGTATCTTACGTATTTTACGTGTGTTTCGAGTGCTTAAGCTCAAAGCTTATATGCAACAAGCAGGGTTTTTGGCCTCAGCACTGAGAACCAGTCAGCAAAAAATTATTGTGTTTTTCTTATCATTGGTGCTATTGGTCACTATTTTCGGTGCGATTATCTATGTGGTAGAAGGGCCTGAGAATGGTTTTACCAGTATTCCATTATCTATCTATTGGGCAGTTGTCACAGTAACCACAACTGGCTATGGCGATATGTCACCGAAAACGCCAATCGGTCAAGCGATTGCAACGATGGTCATGATTGCCGGTTATGCCATTATTGCTGTACCGACAGGTATTTTTACCGCTGAGCTGGCACGTAATATGCGTCCACAATTGAACCCAATTTCATGTCCTAACTGTGGTAAGTTCGGACATGCCGTATCGGCTGAATTTTGTGATCGTTGTGGTCACGCGCTGCACGTCTAGTTCATCTATCTAGCTAAAAAGGCAGCCATTCGACTGCTTTGCTATTACCTTTTCTGCCTATATGCTGCCATATATCTAGCCAACTAAGAAGAGTTTTAGTGATGGATTCTATACTTCTATATAGGTATCCACCAGCGGTGATAAGTCTATCTCAACGCCTAAGTTGACCAGATTCCAGTACTGTCCTGAGACTGTGCGATCTAGCATCATGGTCGTTGCAGAAGGTTGGAACTGTCCAAAGTATTTTAGAGATGAGCGCATTTGGGTGATAGCTTCATGATGTACTTGGCTTTCACCAAAGTCAAAAGCACCTTCATGATAAGGTTTGATGGACAAAGGTTTGAGACCGATAGAAAGCCACTTCTCATAAAACTCACCAGGGATATGTTTGTCATCATCACGGCGAATGTCCAAAGCAATCAAATCCTGCTCGAGCGCAGTAACGTCACCTTTAATAGCATGAAGGGCAAAGCGCTTAAATAGCTGAACCTCGCTGTCACTATAGCTACGGATACCACCGAAGTCATAGGCCACGACACTGCCGTCATGGCGAAAGGCGAAGTTGCCTGGATGTGGGTCACAGTGCATACGGTACAAACCAAATAGCTGTCCTGCGGTAAAGTGGAACAGGCGCTCGGCTATTTTTTTCTTGATGTCATTATCCCATGTCGCAGCGACTGTCAAAGTCTCTCCCATCTCCTCAGTCAAAGTAAGAATGCGCTTGGAAGAGTGGCTACTAATAACCTTGGGGATGATAAGACCTTCATCTTCTGCATGAAAAGCACCGAACACACGTAAGTTGTGCGCTTCTTTAATATAGTCTAGCTCATCATGCAAGCTTTGGCGTATCTCATGAAACAACTGCTCCTGTAACTGTTTGCTCATATTGAGTACGCCTGCTATTTTAAGCGCCATGCGTACTTGCTTGAGGTCACTATCACAGTTTTCATCAACATCAGGGTATTGAACCTTGACGACGACTCTTTGACCTGATTTCAAAGTTGCTTTATGGACTTGCCCGATGGAAGCGGCAGCAAACGGCGTATCTTCGAATTCACTAAATAATTCTGCTACTGGTGCTTTTAGCTCACGCTCGATCTGCGCACGTATCTGTGCGTACGGCATTGGTGGCGCATCTTTTTGTAGCTTTTCTAAGGCAGTTGCCACCTCAGGTGGGAATACGTCTTTATATTGGGAGGCAATTTGCCCCACCTTCATCACAGCGCCTTTCATCTCACCAAGTGTCTCAGCTATCTGTACACCCACGTCTTGCATTAGCTCTGAACGAGCTTGCAGCCGTTTTTCTTCGTCGCTCGATAGATGTTTAAATGAGTTTTTAGCGGCTTTGCCGGCAATACTTGCTGTCATGCCAGCAAGTTTCATAAAGCGCTTTCCGGACGTTTTTGCCATTCATATCACCCTGTAGTGGATTGTTTACTCAGCGGTTATTCTATAGTGCTAACCAAAGGATTGCTGTTTGACTAGTGTGCTGAAGGTAAGCGTATTTTACGACATTATTCATTATGTATATTCGATTGGTTACTGGCCCAAGGCACTAATTGCTCGATTGTTATTGCATGTGCAAATCATAACCCAAGGGCAACAACTGTCCCAGTGCCAATCCTATGTTATTTGCTGGGTTTGACGTTTCAAAGCTGCTCATTCATATTCGTTGAATACATATGTTCTAACCAGTACTCTAGTGCCATATGATAGCCCTTTACTCCTAAGCCGCATATTACTCCAACGGCAATATCACTTAAGTAAGAATGATGACGAAAAGTCTCACGTGCATGGACATTGGATAAATGCACTTCTATAAAAGGTTTTTGTGTGGCTAACAGTGCATCGCGTAGGGCAACTGAGGTATGAGTAAACGCAGCAGGATTAATAATAATTGCATCTACCTGCGCTGCTGTATCAGCCAATAATCCATAATGCTGTATGTCATCGACCAGTTTTCCTTCATGATTGGACTGTACGCATATCAATTCAATGCCATATTTACTAGCGCATGCGACCAAACTCTTCTCAATATCTACCAGTGTTGTATGTCCGTATATTTCCGGCTCACGTTTGCCTAACAAGTTGAGATTAACCCCATTTACCAGTAGCAATTTATGGGTAAGTGGCTTGGGGGTATGCTGAGTGATAGGGCTGGCTGATTTGGGCTGAGAAGCGGTCGTCATAATGGTCTCTATATCTATAAACGATAGGGGTGGACTGTCATTTTTTTTAATACATTTCTGCTTTATTACTTGTGCTTTACCATATTAAGTCACTAAAGCTAAGGGCAGTCAATTTAGAAAATTAACAAGCGACAAAAATTACCTAATGGCTTTATGATAACAGCTTGATGGTAAAGTTATAAAAAAATTACAGTAAAAACTCACCTAAGTGTTAAAAAGCATGTTAAAAGTCTTTATGTTGCTAAAAACCCGTGCTATGATATTTTTTACGCAATAATTATTGCAAGTTTGTTGCTATTACCGTTTTAAAACAAGATATGCCGATATAACAGGTGCCGTTTAGGTGTTATGAAGACAGCACTCTCCTATAAAAGCAACGTCTAGGTAATAGTGGTTAGTGTCGTACTCTTAAGTTTTTGATTTCATAATCTTAGACCCCGTTTATATGCAATGTTGCAAAGGAATTTGGGGCTAAGCGGACTTTTTTAGGAAGTAATATTATGTCAGCTCGTGAGCAAGGTATCGTTAAGTGGTTTAATGACTCAAAAGGCTTTGGTTTCATTCAACGTGACAGCGGAGAAGATATTTTTGTCCATTTCCGCGCGATTCAGGGTGATGGCTATCGTTCTTTAACAGATGGCGAAAAGGTTGAGTTCAGTGTGGTAGAAGGTGAAAAAGGCCTTCAAGCTGAAGAAGTCAGAAAAGTAGAAGAGTAATCTATCCAGTCATTAGAGCGGTTTAGCTATAATGTCTGTACAAACTACTGATATACTACTGAGTCAAGCCCGTCTTCTCTTACCTATGTTGAATCAAAATCAGCGTATTTGGTAGGATTAGACGTTAGGCTTGGCTTTTTTTATGCCTAAACGACTGTATATAAAAGGTTATTATCAGCCTATTCATAATTAATGATGAAAAAGCGATTCATTTAAAAGGATATTTTTTTGAGTAATTTTACAACATTTACTGATTTGCCCCTTTCAGAACCAACCCTACGTGCCGTTCGCGATTTGGGGTTTACTGAATTAACACCTATTCAAGCTCAAATACTACCGCATACATTGGCAAACCAAGACGCGATTGGACAAGCACAAACAGGTACAGGCAAGACGGCGACGTTTTTATTGACCATCATGGAAGCATTGCTCAAACGTCCATTTGCCAATGATGAAGAGCGCTATTTAGGCGAGCCACGCGCTGTGGTCATGGCACCCACTCGTGAGCTTGCTCAGCAGATATTTGATGACTGTATTGCCCTGACCAAATATACGTCGCTACACAGTGTCTGTATCATGGGTGGTACCAATTATGAAACCCAGCAGCATGAACTTGAGCGCCAATATGTTGATATTTTGGTGGCGACACCTGGTCGATTGATTGATCTTGCTAATAAAGGTATGGTCTTTTTAGACCGCGTAGAAGTATTGGTGCTAGATGAAGCAGATCGCATGTTAGATATGGGTTTTATCCCTGATATTAAGCGCTTGGTCGGCCGTATGCCAGCCAATACAGATCGTCAGAGTTTGTTATTTTCTGCTACCTTTAACCAAGATGTTATGAACTTGGCTTATCGCTGGTTACATGAACCACAGTTTGTGGAAATTGAGCCTGAGCATAAGACCAGTGAATTGGTGGATCAGCACTTTTACTTATTAACAGAAGACCAAAAGCTAGCAGCTTTGCAGCGTATTATCAGCGATACTGATGTTGAAAAAGTCATCGTATTTGCCAATCGTAAAGACCAAGTCAAACGCCTCTATCATAAACTTCGTCAAGCGCATAAAATCGTGATGTTGTCAGGAGACGTCATCCAACAAAAACGTGAAAAATATTTACAACGTTTTAAGGATGGTCATGCTTCTATCTTGGTGGCAACGGATGTCGCAGGCCGCGGTATTCATGTAGATGATATCAGTCATGTGGTCAATTATACCTTGCCTGATCAGCCGGATGATTATGTACACCGTATTGGCCGTACAGGTCGTGCAGGTCAAACTGGCATTAGCATTAGCTTCGTTAGCGAAGATGATGCCTTTAATATCCCGGCATTAGAGAAGCATCTAGATACTAAGTTTAGCCTTGAGCAGTGGCAAGAATAATATTTGAGGTCTGAGCGGACCTTAAGCTAAATCTTGGTTTGATAAATCACTTAACACACAGTGATTATGAGCCATGCTTTATAAGAAAAGCCCTTAACGTCAAAGTTAAGGGCTTTTCTTATAACTTTTGTAGGATTACTGAGAAGGCTCTGCCATAGCATGATGATGGTCATTCATCTCCTGCTCATCTGCCATGTTTTGTATGTCGTGATTAACATTGTGACCAGAACTGTGTTCCATATCATGCATGCTGTGATTGGCCGTGCTATCCATAACCGGTGCCATCTCGTGATGCATGTTGCTCATATCATGATGGGTAGCTGTATCGTTGCTATTAGACGTCATAGCGGGGTGGTTGCCATGACTCATTTGTGCATGTGCGTGCCCATCACCGCCACCATGTCCACCATGCATGCTAGACATTATCATGGGCACAAATACAACTGCCAAGCCCGATATTACCATAATAGCGCCATTGAGCTGGCGTAGGCGAAAACGTCCAATTTTGTCACGTAGCCAACCGACAGTCTCATGGGTGGCAACCAGCATTGGCACTGTTCCAAGACCAAAGACAAACATCAACGCCGCCCCACCTATAGGGTTATGAGCGACCACTGCAATCAGCAGAGCCCCGTAAACCAAGCCACAAGGCAAAAATCCCCAAAGTAGACCGGCAGTTAGTGCACGTGGAAACGTGTTTAGTGGGAATACTTTTTGACGTACTGGGCTAAGATACTGCCAAAAGCGCATGCCAAAACGCTCAAGTTTATTTAAGTATGGTGCACCAAGCATGGTGACGCCGACAAACACCAATACTAAGCCTAATAGTATGCGCGGCGTACTGTTACCTCTCATCAATGGCTCAAGTACTGTGGTGCCAATCAGACCTGCTATTAAGCCTAAAAATGCGTAACTGGTTAAACGACCTAGATGATAGGTGGCAACCAGTGCACGCCGCTTGGCAGGGCTGACATCTTTCATTGATAGCCCAAATGCAGTCACAAGACCGCCACACATACCCAAACAATGTGGTGAACCAAAAAATCCCATTAGTAATGCCGCAACGAGTAAAGCTGTGGTCATGGGGTGCTTCTCCTAAAAATAGTGAAAATTTAGCCTACTAGGAAATTCACTCATTTTTACTGTAATTTTCAAAATAAGGACACGACCTAGTGTTATTTTATTTATCAAAAAGGGCTCTTAAGGAAAGATGCTCTTAACGAAATGTGAGGTTGGAAAGGCGTTGATATGAAACAGTTAGTGATAACAGTTGTTAACAGTCGGTTCTCAATAAATAGCATCGGTTAAAAACTATGTTTTTAAGTTTTCGTCAATATCAAAAGGCTCAACTAATTCTGCTTCAGCAGTTTTCGCTTCATGAGTAGAGGGGTTGCTGACGCTCATACCTTCATGTGGTAGAGGCGCATTCGCTGCACGTTCATGAGCTTGCATGGTTTGTCTGCGTTCTTGGCGATCATCTAAGATAATGCGCTGTGACGCATTGTCTAAATCTTCAAACTGGTTGGATCTGACGGCATAACGTACCGCCCAAATGGCAACCACAAACAGCATGAGGCTTAAGGGAATCAATAAAAATATACTGAGCATGGCAAGTCTCTTAGATAGCAGTTCTTCTATTATATTATACACTTATTGCAAGTGTGATTAAGTGGCTATAGCAATAAATACGAGAGGGCGGCTAACTATAAAACTGTGATATTTGATTGTAGTTAGCGGTTAGTCCTGTTTTTCAGTATTCTTTGTGGCATTACCCCTTGGTGTCAGCAGCTGCTGAGAAGTCACGTCTTTGGCATGACGACAGTTTACTTGTGGGCGTATCACATCACGCAAATAGGCCGCGACTTCATAAACAGCGCGGCGTGAGTGAGTGAGGTTCTGTGCAGGCTTCATCCAGTCGCGCTTAACGGGTAGAGGGGCACTGAGCGGTGTACTATTGATACCATTTAAGGCAAATTGCCTGCGTGCCCGCGCCATATGATAGCTGTCAGTGATCAGGTAAACATGATGTAGCGGAATACGCTTTGCGGTAAACCGTGCATTTTCACAAGTATTCATGCTGGCATTTTCACTTATTAAACCGTCGATACCGTGTTCAATGAGCCATTGACCGAGCCAAGGTGCTTCGGCACCGCTTAGTACAATAGGGAGTGGGAGATCGTGATAGGCACCAGCAGCAGTTCGAGCACGATTGAGACTGTAGCTATTGAGTATAATTTGATTGTTATGATCATTGGTGAGTCCGCCACCTAACACCACATATGCAGTAGGGGGTGAGCTCATGGCAGCTCCAGACATGTTCGGCAGAGGAAGAAGCGTAAATACGTAAATGATGGCTTGAGAAAACAGCGGTGTAAATAAACTGATAAGCACTAAAATAACGGCCGTTGAGCCAAGTAAAAAAGTAATATTAATAATGCGAAACAGCTTCACCATGCGCTCGGCTGAACGCAAGTAATGTCGCCATAGTCGCTTAGACCATGACTGTTTAGACCACATGCTCATCATATCCAATAGAACCATCGGGGTTTACCCAAACAGGCTCGCGTGACAATTGAATGGCAAACTTCTCATAAACAACGTCTGCGATATATTGCTGTGCCGCTGCTACATCGTCTTGAGTCGCTTGATGTGGGGTATGGTTGGTCAGTACCAGCGCTTGCTGCTGATGGGTCACAATAGGAGCAATGCCGTCGCCTTTTAGTCCTGCTTGTTCAATCAGCCAACCTGCAGCGACCTTAATCATAGCGTCGGGCATTGGATAACCAACGATTGCTGGGTAGCTTTTTTGCAACGCAGCAAATTGCGATTGAGGGATAATCGGGTTTTGGAAAAAACTGCCGCAATTAGGTAGCTGCTTAGGGTCAGGAAGTTTTTGCTGACGGATATCAATGATGGCTTGCATTACGTCGGCAGGATTGGCTTGCTGACGCTGTTGTTGCTCTGCATAGCGCTGTGCTACTGCCTGCACATCACCGTAACTCGCCAACACTTTACTTACATCGGTGTGCAGCCTAAACCTTACGCAGCTAATCAACCAAGTGTTTGGTGCGCGCTTAAATAGGCTGTCACGATAACCAAACTCACAGTCTGCAACACTCAGATGGTGCCACGTTTTAGTAGGCAGGTGATAGGCTCTTACAAACTGTAAATAGTCTTCTAGTTGCACCCCGTATGCACCGATATTCTGGACAGGAGCCGCCCCAGTCAAACCTGGTATCAACGCAAGGTTTTCTAGACCGTACCAGCCTTGAGCGACAGTATATGTCACCAAATCATGCCAGTTTTCACCTGCCATCACTTCAATATCAACGTAACCGTCTGTTTGAGCGGTTAAATGAATGCCACGCATTATCGGACATAATACGGTGGCTTTCAGGTGCGCTGGCAGTAATACATTACTACCGCCAGACAGAACGAATATTGGTTTGTTATGTTCAGCTTTAACGTCATAATTTGCCATAAATGCGTCAAGCTGCGCCTCATCTGTGACCGTCACAACGGAGTCAGCAATACAGGCTAGTGCCATGGTATTGCTATGCGATAAATCGACGGAATAACGCTGTGATGCGCTTGCTGACGAGTCAATGGCAGTAGCATGGTGATGAGGGCTTAGATTAAGGCGTGAAGCTGAAGTCATAACATAGCCTATATGGCAGATAGATAACGAATTGTGCGGGGTTTATTATAAAGGATGCAAGCCATAAAAGTAGCAGAAATATAGACTTTATCGCTAGCAGGCTTTCCAGCTCTCAATCCAAGCTTTTGCACTGGATTCAATACGCTCGATGACCTCTTCGAAATCGTCGCTATCGCCTTTATAAGGGTCGGGGACATCGTCACCACCATACGTAGGGTCTTCTTCGCTGAATAAAGCCAACTTGGCTAAAGTATCATCGGTATCTATCAAACTATCCTTGATGGCCTGCAAGTCTGCTAAGTTCTGGGTATCCATAGCCAATATTAAGTCAAAATTACGGAAGTCTTCAGCACTGACTTGGCGAGCAACCAGTTTATTGATTTTATAACCATGTGATTTTGCATGGCGCTGTGATCGCTCATCAGGAGCACGGCCAATATGCCAGTCACTCGTACCTGCTGAGTCTATTTTTATTGACAACCCAGCGATGGCTGCTTGCTGACGAAAAACCTCTTCAGCGGTTGGCGAACGACAAATATTTCCTAAGCAAACCAATAATACAGACGACGGCGTACAAGTTTTCATCAGCATAAAATGACCTTCTATAACAAAAAAACATGCCATAAGAGACCAGCATTGTTAATGCGGCTTTTATAAGCATGCAATCGATTAAATGAATCAGCTATCAGCGTAACGGTTAATACTTTAAATGGCAAGCAGAGCAGCCAAATAATAGCTTACAATTAACCGTGTAGGGTCAATAATACAGACGCCTGAATACGATAAAGTGGACCTACTGTAAATAGCTAGCGCGTTTCGTTTAACAAAAGTTCCGCAGAACTCCCCCGCGTCTAAAGCGGTGGGTAGTTCATCTACTTTACCGCCTTCGCGATTTTACTCTTGTTTGTTTTTAAAGCGTTGTAAGTCTCGGCGTTCTTTTTTATTTGGCTTGTTGTCAGGACGAGCGAGGTTAGCAAGCTTGCGCTGCTCGGCATAATAAGCGCGGCGCTTTTCACTTTCTTCAGTCTCTGAATAGAGTGCTTGAGCCGCAGTCGCATTACCACGTTGTATCGTTAATGCTTCGACGACGACTGTTTTTTCAGTCATGGCAGTCGCTGAACCTTGACGAATGGTTAGCTCATCGCCAACCGAAATCTCTTTGCTGGTTTTTACGCGGCTGCCAGCATAGTGTACTCGTCCGCTTTCGATGGCTTGCTTAGCAAGGGTACGCGTCCGATAAAAACGCGCGGCCCATAGCCATTTATCAAGACGGACTTTAGCCAATGCTTGGTTTTTTTGGTCAGTACTACTCTTCATAACAGCTACTCTGTATCAGTTTCTCTATTAGGTATAGATTAGGGCAACTTTAATATTTGCAAATAGGTTTTTAGGACTAGAGAGTGTCCTCATTTTTAGCCCATTTAAAAATTTATCGTTCAGAGTGAGGACACGCATTAATAGTAGTGAACGTTTTATGCTCAGTTAGCGACTATTATGCTTAGCCATTTTTTGAACCATGGTAGATGCTTGATGCGTATTGAGATCATTTAAGCCGTTGATCACACCAGTTATATTTTCTTCAGTTTTGTTTTGGCTTAGTTTGAATTGCGCTTGTACCGTGCCTATAGGCAATTTAAAACCTACGATAGCCCGGCACATAGCGTCGATGTAATTGGCTGGCGCATCGTCCAATGACCAAGGATTGTCTGAGATGATTTCTTGTTGTGAAGTTATGGTTTCTAATATCCATTTAACATTTCAGCGCAGAATTCCCCTACTTCTAAAGTAGAGGGATGAATGCGTCAGACATTTGATATGGTACAATAGCTTCATGCCAAAACAAATCCTAAAAGCCCATAAAGTAAGATTATACCCCAATGAAGAACAGCAAGTATTTTTTGCCAAATCATTCGGCTGTACATGCTTTATCTGGAATAGGATGCTTAGTGACAAGATTGATCATTACAACGAGCATAAGACCGAGCTTAAAAATACTCCTGCTCAATATAAGAAAGAGTTTGAGTGGCTCAAAGAAGTCGATAGCCTAGCACTGGCGAATGTGCAGCAGAACCTAAGAGCCGCTTATAGCGCCTTCTTTAAGAACGGCACAGGCTTCCCAAAATTCAAGAAAAAAGGCCATCGTGACAGCTACACCACCAACAACCAAAAGGGCACAGTGGCGATAACTGATGATACTGTCAAACTGCCTAAGATTGGTCATATCAAAGCCAAGTTTCCAGCCAAGATAAAAGGTTTGATTAAGAGCGCCACGGTCAGTAAAGGTCCTACAGGAAAATATTTTGTCAGCCTATTGGTTGAAACTATCGTAGAGCCGTTGCTAAAAACTCACTCAAGAATAGGCATTGACTTAGGACTGACTGACTTTATCGTCCTATCAGATGGCAGCAAAGTTGCCAATCCTAAGTTTCTATCGAGGCTACAACATAAGCTTGCGCGAGAGCAAAAAATACTGGCCAAACGTAGAGCCGTTGCTAAAGCGAATCAGCGCAAATTGTCAGAGAGCCGCAACTATCAAAAGCAAAAAGTTAAAGTCGCCAAAGTCTACGAGCGTATCACGAATTGCCGAAAAGACTTTCTACACAAACTCTCATTCAATCTCATCAAAAACCACGATGTGATTGCGATTGAGGACTTAAACGTCAAAGGCATGGTTAAGAATAGAAAGTTATCTAAAGCCATATCAGACAGCTCATGGTCAACCTTCACCACCATGCTGAACTACAAGGCTGAATGGTACGGCAAAACGCTTGTTAAAATAGACCGATGGTATCCATCTTCTAAGACCTGCTCAGGCTGTGGGCACTTACTCACAAAGGCTGAGCTACCATTACAGGTGAGATCATGGAATTGTCCCAGTTGCTTGCAATCCAACGATAGAGACATCAACGCTAGTATCAACATCCTAAACGAAGGACTAAGGCTGGCAACACTCAAAACCGTCGGTGCGACGGGGTTAGCTTAGTCCATTTGCCTAACCGCTGATACAAAATATCGTATCAAGTATGGGTACTACCTAAGAAACCGCCACCTCTTTAGGTGGTGGGTGGTTCATGCTTGTCAGAGTCCTCGATCAATTCAATGTTAGATTGTATATGCACGCTCTGATAGTTCTAAGTAGGTACTTCTTTGTGGGTTTTCACTTTGGTTGGATACCAATTGGGGGTAATGTAATGTCCAAAATCTTGAAAGATAATTAACCATGAAGTATCTGGTAATGCGTTCTGATAAATAGGGTTTTTACGAGCAAAGTGACCGTAAAGACAGCCGTGCTGAGCGTCAGACTCAGAGCTATCGTTATCCCAAAACAACGGTATGTGACAAGCTTCAATACCATTATTGGTTTGAGCGACCAAGGTTGCCAGCGGATTAACCGCAATAAAATCGATAATACTGTCAAAATCGTCTTCAGTAAAAACGGCAGGTGTGTGCATAGTGTTCTCAATAGTAAGAAGCGGCCAATCCTAGTAGGATAAGCCGCTTAAAGTAGGTCATCATTATTGTCTATAAAAGGCTGATTTGAATACTTAGTTCATCATTGTTGCACAAAATCCACATCAAAAAATTATTTTAAAAACAACTGATAGCCAATATTGTCATTAATCATTGTGCAGTCATAGCCGATATCAAGTAGGGCGTCTTGTAATTGACGTGAATTACTCTCAGAGGCTTGCAGACCAACTAACACCCGACCTTCAGCAGCACCATGATTGCGATAATGGAACAAAGTGATATTAAAGTCGTCGCCAAGTTTTTCTAAGAAAGTCAGCAATGCGCCTGGACGCTCGGGGAATACCACTTTTAATAATTGCTCGTTTTCGACATGCGCATGACCACCTATCAAATGACGAATATGTGATTTAGCGATGTCATCATCAGTTAAGTCATGTGCTGTATAGCCATCAGAAGCTAATTGGTTACTAATCGTTAGACGTTCTTTATCACCTTCTTTTAAAGCAATACCGACGAAGATTGCAGCAGGCTCCATCGAGTCTGGTGATTTTTTGCTATCAGCACGATAGTTAAACTCAGTAATATTACGGCCATGAAGGCTACGGCAGAAGTTTAAGAAGGCGCCCGTTTGCTCAGGGATAGTCACGCCAAAGATGGCTTCTTTTTTCTCCCCAATCTCAGTACGCTCAGCGATATAGCGTAGGCGGTCAAAGTTCATGTTGGCACCGCAAATGATACCGACGCAGTTTTTATCTTGTAAATTGTTGGCCTCGATATATTTTTTCATGCCAGCGACGGATAGTGCACCAGCAGGCTCAACGATACTGCGATTTTCTTCAAAAATATCTTTAACCGCTGCGCAGACTTCATCATTGGTACAAGTGACGACTTCAGGCTCGACCACAGGTCCAGAGTTATCGCTCTTTTGTGTACGTACAACATCAAAGGGTAGCTCGCCAATTTGTGCGACTGCCACCCCATCTACAAATAATCCTACTTGCTCAAGTTTGACTCGCTCACCGGTCTCAAGCGCCGCTTTTAGGCAGGCTGATTGTTCGGCTTCTACAGCGATGACTTTGACATGCGGAGCCACTTCACCCAAGAATGCCGCGACGCCTGAAATCAAACCGCCACCGCCAACCGCAACGAAGACATAATCCATATTGCGCCATTGCTGGGTTAGCTCAAGTCCGATGGTGCCTTGTCCAGCAATGACCAATTCGTCATCGTAAGGTGGGATAAAGGTTAAGCCCTCAGTCTCAGCACGATTGATGGCATAGCGATTGGCTTCATCAAAGCTGTCACCATGTAAGTCAACATTGCCTCCAAGTGCTCTCACCGCATCGACTTTAATGTCAGGTGTGGTCGTTGGCATAACGATAATATTGTTAAGATTAAGTGTTCTTGCAGAGTAAGCAACCCCTTGCGCATGGTTGCCGGCTGATGCACAAATCACGCCGCGCGCTTTTTGTTCGTCACTCAACTGGCTAATACGGTTATAAGCGCCGCGTAACTTAAAGGATTTAACCGGTTGCAGGTCTTCGCGTTTAAATCGAATATCATTAGCAAAACGTTGGGTCAGCTTGGGTGCCGCTTCAAGTGGTGTTTGAATAGCAACGTCATAGACAGTGGCTTGCAAGATGGCTCGTACCCAATGTGATAGCATAATGATTCCTAAACGAAGTATAAATGACTATAAAAACGAAATAGATTAGCCTATGCTGATTTTGACTGTCTTGCAAGACACAATTGCAATTTTTATAGCAGTTTTACTGCACTGATGGTTTTTAAGTAAAAAAATAGCCTTCTTAAAACAGCCTTCTTATAGGGTGGTGAATTTAAAAGTATTGAATTATTTCCATATGTCTGTATTATTGGACATATGGAAATAACTAATGCTATCGCAAGCTTCGCTGCGCTTTCTCAAGATACTCGTCTCAAAGCTTTTAGGCTACTTGTCAGTCAAGAGCCTGAGGGGTTGCCTGCGGGTGAGATAGCCCGTCAACTGTCTGTACCACATAACACTATGTCGGCGCATTTATCGGTGCTGGCACGAGCAGGGTGGGTAGTGTCAAAACGCCAAAGTCGGCAAATAATCTATCGCGCCTCGTTGTCGCATATGGAGGCGGTCGTGCAGTTTTTATTGCAAGACTGCTGTGCGGGACATCCAGAGCTGTGTGCCTCGCTCATGGAAATTTTGAGTGGATGTGAGACTGCTAAACTTAATAATAAAGACAATCTGTAAAGTAAGCGCTAAGCCGATAGCTGACTCAATAACTATCTCTTAACTAATAGAAGTAGTAGAACTAATAGATTCTTAATAAACGTTTTCTGAACAAATATATTATTAATAACCATACCCATAAAATAGGTGAGATTGCTATGAAACCATTAATTTTTCATAATCCTAACTGCGGTACTTCTCGCAATACGTTAGCCATCATGAAGGCATCAGGCGAGCAGCCAAAAGTAGTGGAGTATCTGAAAAACCCGCCGAGCCGTGATGAGTTAGTTGAGCTATTGGCAAAAATGAACCTCTCGCCAAGAGAGTTGCTACGTAGTAAAGAAGCCATCAATGATGAGCTGGGCTTAGACAATCCTGAGCTGTCTGATAACGACATTATCGATGCGATGATGGCGCATCCTATCTTAATCAATCGTCCTATCGTGGTCACGGATAAAGGCGCAGCGTTATGCCGACCTTCAGAGCGAGTGTTTGAATTGTTAGAAAACCCAGTGAGCAGCTTTACTAAAGAGGATGGAGAGGTTCTACATCATGGTAAAGGTTAATACAGGGCAATATGACGTCGATGACTTAGCCAATCTAGATGACTTGCCCAATATTGATGCCAGTCAATTACAACCGATTGATATTGAGTCATTGATTGCGCCAAATGATCCGCGTCATCCGCCTAAAATACTAGTGCTATACGGGTCATTACGTGAGCGCTCGTTTTCGCGGCTGGCGGCTGAAGAGGCAAGCCGTCTATTACGTTGGTATGGCTGCGAGGTACGGATGTTTAATCCATCGGGTCTACCGCTGCCAGATGATGCTGATATCAATCATCCAAAGGTACAAGAGCTGCGCGAGCTGGCGCAGTGGTCAGAGGGTATGCTGTGGGCGAGTCCAGAGCGTCACGGTAGTATGACTAGCATTATGAAAGCACAAATCGATTGGATACCACTCGCACTGGGCGGCGTACGTCCAACCCAAGGCAAAACCTTAGCGGTGATGCAAGTCAGCGGTGGCAGTCAAAGCTTTAATACCGTCAATCAGCTGCGTATTCTTGGGCGCTGGATGCGTATGATTACTATCCCCAATCAATCGTCTATCCCTAAGGCCTTTTTAGAGTTTAATGACGATAATCGCATGGACAAGTCGCCCTTATATCTGCGTCTCGTTGATGTCTGTGAGGAGCTAGTAAAGTTTACTTGGCTCACTCGTGGACGCTCAGCTTATCTGACTGATCGCTATTCAGAACGGGTAGAAAGTGCCGAAGCAGTGTCGCAACGTGTCAATCAAAAGTCGCTGTAATATCTCCTAGTTATAATCAACACGCTGTAAATAAGGTTGCTCCATGCTCGCATTAACTATCTTTATCGTGACTTTGGTTTTGGTGATATGGCAGCCTAAAGGATTAGGCATTGGTTGGAGCGCGCTGGGTGGGGCTTTAATCGCCTTAGCTTTTGGCGTGGTGCAGTTATCCGATGTCGGTATTGTATGGGACATCGTCTGGGATGCGACCTTTACCTTTGTGGCGCTAATTATCATCTCGCTTATCTTGGATAGAGCGGGATTTTTTGGTTGGGCGGCGCTACATGTGGCGAGACTTGGCAATGGGCAAGGGCGGTTATTGTTTCCCATGATTGTGATACTGGGCGCGTTTATCTCCGCGTTTTTTGCCAATGATGGCGCTGCATTGCTACTCACACCGATTGTCATCGCTATCTTGCTCCGGCTTAAGTTTTCACCGCCATCGGCATTGGCTTTTATCATCGCTACAGGCTTCATTGCTGATACCGCCAGCCTGCCGTTAGTGACCTCCAATCTGGTCAATATCGTCAGCGCTAATTATTTTGATATTGGCTTTGGACGTTATGCGGCGGTCATGGTGCCGGTCAACATCGTCTCTGTCATCGCGACATTAGCAGTGCTGTGGGTGGTCTATGCGCGCCAAATTCCAACACATTATTCCATTGCCAATCTTAGCGCACCTGCATCCGCTATCGAAGATCCCTTGGTGTTTAAAGCCGCTTTTCCGCTATTAGCATTGTTACTTGTTGCGTATTTTGCCACCGAGTCATTAGGTGTGCCCATTTCCCTCGTCACGGGAACAGCGGCATTGGTATTAATGGCTATTGCAGGCCGCTGGTGGCAAGGCGGGCGAGATGCTGTTGTTTCTGTATCTGACGTCGTACGTAACGCGCCTTGGCAAATTGTACTGTTTTCAATCGGGATGTACTTAGTGGTTTATGGCTTGGGTAACGCAGGGTTAACGGCTTATGGTGCTCAAATACTGAATTGGTTAGGACAACAGGGCAATATTATCGCTACGGTGGGGACTGGATTCCTTTCAGCGATTGTGGCTTCTATCATGAATAATATGCCATCCACCTTAGTAGGCGCGCTGGCTATTGATGGCGCGCAAGTACCCGCAGCGACTCGCGAGCTGATGATTTATGCTAATGTGATTGGCAATGATTTGGGTCCGAAGTTTACGCCCATCGGTAGCCTTGCAACCTTGTTATGGCTACATGTCTTAGCAGAGAAAGACTATAAAATAAGCTGGGGGCAATATATGAAAATCGGGCTGCTCATCACGCCGCCAGTATTATTAGCCACGCTGTTGGCCTTGGTATTTTGGTTGTCTTATCTGTCTGATTTTTAACCAATTTAGACAGAAACCCCCACCTCTATAGGGGGTTGGTCATTCATAAGACATTCATACAGGTTATAGATTATGGTTGGAATACCTCATTATTAGAATCGGTTTTACGCTGACATATATCAAAGTCATCGGTTATAATAGCGGCGCATTTTACCTTTTTTACAATGATACGTTTATTCTGCCAAGGATTTATGATGAGTGATCAGCAAGTACAGAAACAAGCCGCAGCCAAAGCTGCTCTAAGCTATATCGAAGACGACATGATACTTGGAGTAGGCACAGGCAGTACGGTGAACTGTTTGATTGAATTGTTGCCGACCATCAAGCTTGCTGGCGCGGTTGCAAGCTCGCAGGTGACGGAAGACAAACTTCGTGCTCTTGGTATTGAAATCGTTGATTTGAACTTTGCTGGCACGCTAGATGTCTATATTGATGGTGCTGATGAAGTTAATGCCCATTTACAATTGATTAAAGGCGGTGGTGGTGCACTGACTCGTGAAAAAATCGTCGCTGCAGCGTCCAATAAGTTTGTCTGTATGGTTGATGAGAGTAAGAGTGTCGATATTCTAGGTCGCGCATTCCCAGTACCAATCGAAGTATTACCACAGGCACGCTCCTACGTTGCTCGGCAGTTGGCTCGTCTAGGCGGTGAACCTGTTTATCGTGAGGACTTTGTTACCGATTATGGTAATGTGATTTTAGATACCTATGATTTGGATGTCAGCAATCCAGTAGCGCTTGAGAAAGAGTTGAACAATATTGTGGGCGTGGTTTGTAATGGTATTTTTGCTGCCAATCAAGCCGATGTGTTATTAAAAGCGGGCAGTAATGGGGTGACGACCTTTACCCGTTAAATGTTTCGCTAAATGTCTCGTTAACTGACTAATGATTTTTGATTGACAATAAAAAAGGCAGGTCGCACTCAATGTGGTCTGCCTTTTTACGTATCACTACTTTGAAGTATTGGTTCTAATGATGAAATCCTGATTAGCCAGGTAGCTTAATCTTATCTTTTAACAAAAATTCCATCAAGGCTTTTTGGGCATGTAATCGGTTTTCAGCTTCGTCCCATACCACTGAGCGTGGGTCGTCAAGCATATCATGAGAAATCTCTTCTCCGCGATGCGCAGGCAAGCAGTGCATAAATACCACCTCAGGATCGGCTTTGTCCAATAACGATGGTGTGACTTGATAAGAAGCAAAACGGCGCGCACGAGTATTTTGTTCAGACTCTTGTCCCATGCTTGCCCACACATCAGTGACAATTAAGTTTGAATCTTTTGCCGCTTCTTGCACGTTTTCAACAATACTTACACAATGTGAAAAGCGTTTCATCAGCTCAGGGTCAGGCTCAAAACCATACGGGGCTGCTACACGTAGCTCAAAGCCAAACTGATTGGCCGCTTGCATGTAGGAGGCGCACATATTGTTGCCATCACCGACCCACGTGACGATTTTGTTTTCGATACTACCGCGATGCTCATAGTAGGTTTGCATGTCAGCAAGCAGCTGGCATGGATGGAATTCATCGGTGAGGGCATTGATAATCGGCACGCTTGAGTATTCAGCAAAGGTTTCAACTTTTTCATGACCAAAGGTACGAATCATAATGATATCGACCATACTAGAGATAACGCGAGCTGAATCTTCTAATGGCTCACCGCGTCCTAGCTGGGTATCGTTGGGTGACAAAAAGATAGCACTACCGCCAAATTGCCCCATACCAGTCTCAAATGAGATGCGCGTACGAGTGGACGACTTCTCAAAGATCATGCCGAGCGTACGACCCACAAACGGTTGATATATCTCACCGGCGTGTTGCATCTTGCGCAACTCGCTGGCGCGTTTGATTAGGTTTTCTAGTTCTTGTTGGGTTAAATCAGATAAGGTCAAAAAATGGCGCAAACTCATAGTAATCCTAGCAGTCGATCGCGGTCAATGAAACGTCATCAGTCTGTAATAGCATTGCGTCAGTGCGTATGCTGGGGTGACAACAAACTTTTAGTATAGCGCAATTAGGCTTAATGTAAATGTCCAATTTACCGTGATTTATCAGTCTGACAGGTAGGGGTTACATTCATCATTATCTTGTGACGGCCTATCATAGTTGCTATATTTGTAAACGCTTTGGGCGTGCGCTTAGACGGCATAGCAACTCATAGCTAATCGTACCAGCATGCGCGGCGACTTCATCGACGTGCGGTGCATCGCCCCAGAGTATGACTTTACTGTTTAAAGCACTGTCTTCTGGTACGGTGCTGACATCAATCACAATCATATCCATCGCTACACGACCAAGGACTGCACACCGGTAGCGTCGGCTTTCCGTATCAGTGTTATCGATGACAGTGACATAGGTTTCATCGCTGACGACACGTGGATAGCCATCACCATAGCCTATACTCACCAATGCGGTTTTGGTATCCCTCTGTGCGGTCCAGCGACTGCCATAACCAATAGCATGGTCTGTATGTACCGTTTGCAAGGCAATAACTTGCGCGCTAAATTCCATCGCTGGGTGCAAGTCTAATTCCTGCGCATTTTTATCAATCACAGGTGAACTGCCATATAAGATAATACCAGGTCGTACCCAGTCATAATGATGCTCTGGGAAATTGACAATACCCGCTGAGTTACATAATGAGCCTTTGATATCCGAGCTGATGGTCTCTTGCAATGTACTTAATACGTCCGAAAAACGCTGTATTTGCATTGCGTTCAAGGGATGAGCGCTGTCATCAGCATTGGCAAAGTGAGTGGTCAAAATGAGCTGATAACCAGCCTCATGTAAGCGCTTAGCCGCTGCAATAACGCCCTCGGCATCAAAACCCAAGCGATTCATCCCAGTATTGTATTTAAGCCACACCACTCGGGTTGCGCTATCAATAGGCGCTATATTGTCTAATGCCCACTGCAGCTGCGGCTGATGATGAATCACACAGCTGATATCATATTCAATCGCTTGCAGCCACTCATTCAGAGTAAATGCGCCTTCAATCAAACCAATGGTTTTATCCCAGCCTAATTGACGCGCTTCTATGGCTTCACTCAAGGTGGCCACTCCGATACCATCTGCCTGTTGTTTGCCTTGCTGTAACGCTGGCAGGACTGCTGCCACTCCATGTCCGTAAGCATTGGACTTTACCATGGCCAATACTTTGGAGTGTGGTGCCATTTTTTTAACTTGACCTAAGTTGTGGCTAATAGCATTGGGTTTGATAGTGATAGTACGCATAATTGGCTTCTTTATTAGCAAAGTTATTTTATGAATAAGGCTTTTTTATAGATACCGTTACTTTATGAATAAAGCTAGAAAGCCAATGCTGCATCAATCAGGCAGATGCAGCATTGGCTATAGTGTCTAATGCTTATTTTTCTATTATGGGTATGGACTTAAATATAGGCCATCGTGAACATTCTGATTATTCATCATTCTCAAAACTGACGTTTTGATAGTATTCTGGTGTCAGGTTGATAAAGCGGGTGAACTGTCCTTCAAAGCCTAAGCGTATGGTACCGATAGGGCCGTTACGCTGCTTACCAATGATGATTTCAGCCACGCCTTTGTGGTCTGAGTTTTCATTATAAACCTCATCACGATAAATAAACATAATCAAATCGGCATCCTGCTCAATCGCACCCGATTCACGCAAATCCGACATGATAGGACGTTTGTTAGGACGGTTCTCTAGACTGCGGTTAAGCTGTGATAAGGCAATAACAGGACATTCAAGCTCACGTGCTAGCGCCTTAAGACTCCGTGAAATCTCTGAGATTTCTCCCACGCGGTTACCATCGAGGCTCGGTACTTTCATTAATTGCAGATAATCGACGACGATAGCGCCAAGCTTGCCATCATGGTTTTTTGCGATACGGCGGCAGCGCGAACGCATCTCAGAGGGTGGCAGAGCAGTACTATCATCAATATATAAATGCTTAGATTGCAAATGTTGAATGGCATTCATCATCTTTGCCCACTCGTCCTCATTCATTTGCCCCGAACGCAGATGCGTCTGATTAATCGCTCCCCACGACGATAGCAAACGCATAACGATAGACTCTGCTGGCATCTCCATCGAAAACACCACCACGGGTAAATCTTCATTAAATAAAATACCTTCTGCCAAGTTCATGGCAAAAGTCGTTTTACCCATAGAGGGACGCGCAGCCACAATGATTAAATCGCCAGCTTGTAAACCTTGCGTTTTATTGTTTAGCTCAACGAAAGGAGTTTGCAAACCAATCATGCCATCGGGATTGGATTTTAGCTCTTGGATTTTATCGATGACATTGGTTAATACAGAGGTAATACCAACGGGTCCACGCTGCTCAGCGCGTTTGTTATGCTGTTCATTAATACTAAATATCTTGCCTTCGACATTGTCTAAGATATCGCTGACGCTTTGGTCTTTGGGATTATAGGCAAGAGCAAGCATGTCATTGCCAGTGGTAATCAGCTGGCGTAGGGTGGATAGCTCACGCACACGCTGCGCATAAGCGGTGAGGTTAAATAAAGTGGCAGGACTTTGACTCAGAATATCGGCTAAGTAACTGTCACCACCGGCACCTTTAAGCAGTTTCTGTGCTTCCAACCAGTCATGTACCATCACCGTATCATAAGGCTCGTTGACCGCTGCTAAATGCGCAATAGCATCAAAAATATACTGATGTCGCCCCGCATAAAAGTCGTCTTTGGTGACAATATCTGCAATCTTATCGTACGCCTCTTCGATACTCATTAAAGACGCCAACAAGGCCTTTTCAATATCGATATTGTGCGGCGGTGTCTGATTGAGTAAGTCGTCGGTTTTTTCGTTGTCTGCCATGAGTGCCTAATGTGTCAAAAGTCGGTATAAAAAATAAGTTTATTAGAAATTATAAATAGCTATGTGCTATCAGTATGTGTTTTAGGGTGATACCGCCAAGCAAGCGCGACATACCTCTACGAGAGAAGTACCAAAAGGTGGTCTCAGCGCCGGCTTATAAATGCTAAAATGGAAAGCGAAAGTTTAACACATAATGTACTTTTTTCAGACTCTATAAATAACAATCTAACCTAAATTAGGGTTGTAATACGTAAAAAAATCATTTATGCGATGTTAATATAAATATTTATCCTGACAATTATAATTATAATTAAATCAAGTGCTTATTTTAAATATAAAGGTGTTGTTCTTATGAAAGATACACAAAAAAAACTACCGTTATTAATCACAACCGGTGAGCCTGCTGGCATTGGGATGGATGTCGTGCTGCTATTAGCAGATGCAGGCAAATTACAAGATTTTAAACGCCCAATTTGGGTCACTGCCGATAGTACTGCAATGCAAAAGCGCGCTGATATGCTAGTAACGGCAGGTCTACTTCAAAGCCGTCCAGTGTGGCAAACCATCGATGTAGATATCGCAGCCGATGAATTTTTAAATCAAATGTCACAGCAAATGATTGATGACAATAATAATGACAATTGTGCTTTTATTCTACTGAATACACCTTGTGCTGACCCCGTCGTTTGCGGACAAATTAATACACGCAATTCGGCAATGGTTGCCAAGCAATTGGACATCGCGCATCGGTTAGCAACCAACAAAACAGTCGCTGCTATCGTCACAGGCCCATTGCAAAAGTCTGCACTGATAGATGCTGATATCAAGCTGCTCGATGGCACGATGTTTAGCGGACATACTGAGTTCTTTATGCAGCAAAGTGGCTGTGAAAAGGTCGTGATGATGCTCGCCAATCAAGCCATGAAAGTCGCGCTTGTCACCACGCATTTAGCACTAAAAGACATACCTGCTGCTATCACTGCTGACAATGTCCGCCAAACGGTGCAAATTGTCATTGATGATATGCGAGAGAAATTTGGTTTAATGCGTCCACGTATTTTGGTCTGTGGTCTCAATCCGCATGCAGGCGAGGGTGGGTATTTAGGCATTGAGGAGATTGAGATTATCAATCCCGTATTGCGTGAGTTTATCGATGCAGGCGTCGATATATCAGAGACGATGCCGGCAGATACGCTGTTTACTCCAAGGCATTTAGCGAACTGTGACGCGGTGATTGCCATGTATCATGACCAAGGCTTACCGGTGCTCAAATCACACGGTTTTGGCGATACGGTCAATCTAACCTTGGGTTTGCCTTATATCCGTACTTCTGTCGATCATGGTACGGCGCTTGATTTAGCAGGCTGCGGCGGTACGAGTGCGACCAGCTTATATCAAGCACTACTAATGGCCAGTGAGATGGCGGATAAATCACTGAATCGTTAACTACGTATGATTGGTTACTCTACTATTTTCAAAAACGCAGTCGTTGAAAACACGCCCTAATTATGAGCTGTGGTATAATTTGTCATTATAAAGCCAGCATATCGCTGCCATTACATTATCATCGTCCATTTATCTTTTATCCATTAAGACTTTTTTATGTCCAAAACTACGTTTGATGCTCAATCTATTTCTAACAGTCTACGGGCTGCCAAACACCAACCGCGTAAGCGTTTTGGTCAAAACTTCTTGCACGATGGTAGTGTGATTCGCCAAATTGTTGACAGCATTCGCCTAGAGCGTGATGATAACTTAATCGAGATTGGGCCGGGCATGGGCGCGCTGACTGAGCCGCTATTGGCAGAAGTCGATGCTATGACCGTGGTAGAGTTGGATCGTGACTTGGCAGATAGTTTACGTATTCGTATTGGTGCCAATAGTCATCCGAACTTTACCATTATCAAAGACAATGCCATGCATGTCGATTATCGTGAGCTGTATAGTCCTGAGCGCGGTAAGCTGCGTGTGGTAGGTAATCTGCCGTATAACATTTCTACGCCGATATTGTTTCATCTGCTCAGCTATGCGGATGTGATTCAAGACATGCACTTTATGCTACAAAAAGAAGTGGTCGACCGCATCACGGCTGATGTTGGTAGCAAAACCTATGGTCGTCTATCGGTCATCATGCAGTATCATTGCAATACTGATTATCTACTGACCGTCCCGCGAGGTGCTTTTAATCCGCCACCAAAAGTCACCAGTGCGGTTTTTCGCCTGACGCCGCATATTAATAAGCCAATCGTGGCAGAAGATGAAGACTATTTTGCTATTGTGGTGCGTGAAACTTTCAACCATCGTCGTAAAACGCTACGAGCCATTTTTAAGAAGTCGACTTTGTTGCCAACATTGAGTGAAGATGATTTTGCAGCCTGTGCTATCGACCCACAAGCACGTCCAGAAGTCTTAAGTGTGAAAGATTTTGTCAATTTGAGCAACCAAGCACGCAAAATAGGCGTTTGAGGATTAACAATAGAGCATTAAAATTATCCATATCATTTAATGCAAAAGAGCATCAAAAAATTTTAGATAAAATGATTGAGGGTTTATGAGTTTTCGCCATCAGTATGTCATCGGTGACCTGCAAGGTTGTTATGCTGCTTATCGTCAATTGCTAGAGATACTAGACTTTGATGCTTCACAGGACAAGCTTTGGTTTGCGGGCGACTTGGTCGCTCGTGGCGAAGACTCATTAAGTACTTTGCGAGATATTAAATCCTTGTGTGAACAAGGGGCAGCAGCAACGGTATTGGGCAATCATGATATTAATTTGATTGCCGTTTGGCGCGGTGCCGCAAAGCTCAAGAAAAAAGATAAAACAGCGCCTATTTTTGACGCCGATGATTGCGATGAATTACTGGAGTGGCTACGTCATCAGCCAGTATTGGCTTATCCTGATGAGCAGACGGTATTGGTACATGCGGGTATTCCACCGCACTGGACGATTGAGGCGGCAGCAAGCTACGCGCAGCAGTTAGAAGAAGCGCTGCAAAGTAAATTGCCACAGCTTGATGAGTTGTTGCCGAATTTATATAGCAGGACAGCCGATGAGTGGCATGCAGACATTGATGGCTATACTAAGCTGCGCGCGATTGCTAATTACTTTACTCGTATGCGGCTATGCAAGCAAGACGGCACACTTGAATTCAGTTTCACTGCTGGTCTGGATGAGTCTATGCCCAAGGATTTCTTGCCTTGGTTTGAATGGCAAGTACCACGCACGCGTAAAATATTATTTGGGCATTGGGCAGCGCTAAAGGGTGAGGTCGATCTGCCGCATGCACGTGCACTCGATGGTGGTTGTGTTTGGGGTAACCAGTTATTGGCTTATCGATTGGGCGATGGTAAAACAATCGCCTCAAGCGAGCATTGCTCAAACTCGTAACGAGGACTATAGCTGACGTTGATATACAAGGCTAAGTAAGTAGTCTGTTTTAAGTGGTTCCATTATATAGTCAATCTTAGATAAAACCGATACAATATTTATAACCAATTCATTTAGTGAAATAAACGATGACCTATTCAATCGACTTTCGCAAACAAGTGTTACGAAGCATTAAAGACGGCATGACCATTAGAGAGGCAGCTAACTTTTATCAGCTTAGCACAAGCTCGATTCATAGCTGGCAGCAGAGCTTAGTTCCTAAAACAACCAGAAATAAAGCACCGACTAAAATATCAAATGAAGCCTTATTGAAAGATGTTGAGCAGCATCTAGACGATTATATGTACGAGCGAGCACGGCGTTTAGGCTGTAGTAAATCAGGCATAGAAGCCGCATTAAAACGCCTTAGCATCAGTCAAAAAAAAGACCTTAAAACATCCAAAAGCCTGTTTGATAAAAAGAGCTAAGTATCTCAATCATTTAAGTAATTATATGACTCAAGGCTATCCCATCGTTTATATGGATGAAAGCGGCTTTGAGGCTGAAACCATTCGTTCTCATGGCTATGCACCGATTGGTAAACCCTGTATCGATAGCTACAACTGGCAAGCAAAGAAGCGTACGAATGTCATCGGAGCTCTCTATGAAAAAATGCTGTTTGCTCTTGATTACTTTGAGACCAATATCAATAGTAATATATTTTATGACTGGTGTAAGTTCACACTTATTCCAAGTCTTAAAACCAAGAGCGTGATTGTCATGGATAACGCTCGGTTTCATAAAAGTAGACGCATTCAAAAACTACTGAACAGGCACGGCCATCGTATTTTATGGCTGCCACCCTACAGTCCTGATCTGAACCCTATTGAAAAGAAATGGGCGCAAGCAAAGTTTCTACGACAAGGGTGGATGGAGAATAATCTGCCTAAACTGTTTCAGGATATGGGCTGTTCCAGTTTTATTGTGGATTGACTATAGCAGTCTATTATGAGTGGTCTATTAATGGGTTTGAGGGGTGAAATAACTGGTTCCCTTGGGGTATACCCAAAGCCAATAAATAATTATTCTACAATCACATTTTCAATCAGGGTCATCTCTTCGCCCACTTTAAACGTCAGGTCGTGAAAACTGGATCTGACATTTTTATTTTGGTCAGTCTCTGTTGGGTACTGACGTATGTTGATATTAACAGTATCTTGTCCATCATAGCTTATCGCAGTCAGAGTGCTGTACTTGCCTAGGAGCTGTTGATCGTATTGAGTAATATTATTGGTAATATAATCTAGCTCGAAAAATCCTAAATACAGTGAGTTGCTGGGTAGGTTTGGATTATCTAGAGTAGACAGTGTTTCATCTGACACAGCGTTACTATTGGTTAATGTATAAGGAACGATGAACTTAACAATATTTTGATTTTTTGAGCCATTTAATGCGGTGATATTTCTATAGTCCAGTGACACTGAATAATTTTTATTATCTGCTAATACACCTCTCACATACGGTTTGCTATCTTGGCTGTCATTGGCACTGACAAACTCAGTTAACGCCACTTGATTCTTGTGGTCAGGAAAAGTGATATAAAACTGTCTATCAGTTTCGATACTAAACAGTTTCTGCATGACTTCAGATGGCTCTTTCTTTAATTGACTTTCTAGTCTTGTATTAGCGTACTGGCAGCCACTTAGCGTGACTAATGTCACTAACGAGATGATTGAGCCAGATTTCAAAACATTCATGATATTTTCCTAGAATTTAGGGCTGGTGATTATGATTAATCTCTGACTCGAACTTGTAACTGACGCGGCTGATCCAAATCTCCTTGATACTCAAGACTGGTATTTTGGATTAAATAGTAGACTCGAGCGATAATGAAAGTGTCTGTAATAAGCTGCTCACTTAACCCCAGAACACGGCCAACCAATGCCATCATTAATACAAAATTTCCTTGACCTTGACCTTGACCTTGACCTTGTTCTTGGCATTGCGTCAGTATTTGTTTATCAAAATAATCTTCACCAACAGATTTGACTTCGTTGCTCTCAAAAATTCGCAATAAGCTATCAGGTCGCTTCGAGGATTTAACGAGCGTTTGCCATAATTGTGCATGTTGCACGCAATCTACAGGATTGATCTTTTTTTCTTGATTATGCAGGAAGTCTAACATTTCAAGAGAACAGGCACCCACTCCACGTAGCATATGAGTAGAGAGGTTATAGTCGTTAATACTGATATGGTAGAGTTTATGCTCATCAATTATATGGCAACACAAATAGAGTAACGACCGTTCAGGCGCATTATCTCCATGCCATATAACCACTTTGTGGTAATGAGTAAAGTTAAAGTGACATAATTTACTGATGTCTTTAGTAATATCTATTAACCATTGATCTTCAATAGTTGCGTCAGCGAATTCTTCGAGATGCGCTATTTGTAACATATCAAATAGATAGTTGGCTCGTTGGTTTAACAGTTGATGATCATTGACTTTATTACCATCATATAAAGGGCCAATGGCCAAATAGTCATCAAAGCACAACACTTCGTTTGTACCATCAAGCTTATTTTGTTCGAAATAATGTTTTAAAGTGCCAGAAGCTGATGCGCCGTTAGCAATATGAAGGGTAAGCATGACGTATGTCCTGTTTGCAAAAATAAGTGTCGAAAAGAACGACGTAATACTTCATCGCGTACTATTCTTAAGCCTTTTTATCTATGGTTGTTTCGCTTATTTCTTATGTATTGTCTAATGGAAATAATAGTTAGAGTTATCAAAATTGGATAAATAATAGACCTCTTGCAAAAGTAGCTTCAAGACTCAAAGAATATAACTGACCCCTAAATATTCAATAGATATGCCAAATATAGCCAAACTACTTGAACAGAGTGATGCAGGTTTTAAACGTTATACCGGCATCCACAAAGCTACTTTTGAGCAAATGCTAGAAGCCATGCAAGAGCATGAAGCTTCCAAGACCAAATCAGGTCGTCCAAGTGAGCTTAGCTTAGAGGCGCAGATTTTACTAGCACTGACCTATTGGCGTGAATACCGAACCCTTTATCATATTGGTGTGGACTTCAACGTTCATGAGTCCTCTGCCAGTCGCATTGTCAGAAAAGTAGAAGACATCCTTATACACTCAGGCAGGTTTGATTTGCCACGAAAACTGCCACACGGTAAGCCTGAGGATGTCAATTGGTCAGCGGTCATCATTGATGCCACCGAAACGCCCATTGAACGGCCAGAAAAAACCAAAAACAGTACTACAGTGGAAAAAAGAAACAACATACCTTAAAAGCGCAAGTCATCGTACATTGGCAAACAGGACTGATATTGGATGTGCAAACCTGCAACGGTTCAGTACATGACTTTAGTCTTTATAAACAAACTTGTCCTGATTGGCTGCCTAAAAATACCAGCTACCTAGCAGACAGTGGTTACCAAGGTATAGCAAAGCTACATGATCAGACCTTTATCCCCTTTAAGAAACCAAAGGGCGGTGAGCTGTTAGCGCTTTGTAAACAGGCCAATCAGTATTTGGCAAAATTTCGTATTCTGGTTGAGCATAAAATAGGTCTGATTAAGATATTCAAAATTGTGGCTGAACGCTACCGTAATCGACGTCAACGTTATGACTTAAGAATGAAGCTGTTCGCAGGACTGGTAAATTTCGAGCTTAATATCTGACTTTTGCAAGAAGTCTAATGAATACATCAAACACTATTGATATTTAAGTTTATATAAAAGAAACACAAAGCTTCTGTAGCAAGGCCTGTAAGGCAGCTGTTGGCATATTGCATAATAAGCGTTAAAAGGTATTACATAAAAATAGGCAACGTTGTTTTATTAATCACTCTTCTCACTGATAAGTGGGTATGTATGTCTTTAACGCTAGTAAGCTTATGCAATTTACGAGTAAATTCTTCATAACCGTTGAGGTCTGTGCTGACTACTTCCAATAAGTAATCATAAGGGCCCGAAACAACATGTCCATTGATTACCTCATCCATCTCAGATAAAGCATTTTCGAAGGCTGTAATCGATCCTTCTTGATGGTTGCTCAGACTGACTTCCACAAAAAAGCTCATCGCAATGCCAGCTTTAGCTCTATTTATGTTCGCTTGATAGCCTTCTATATAAAATTCATCTTCTAAACGTTTCAGGCGCCTAGCACAAGGTGAGGGTGACAGACCAATACGCTCGGCTAATTCAGCTGTTGATAAGCGTCCTTCTTTCTGAAGCACTTCCAAAATATGACGGTCGATTTTATCCATGTATTGCCTTTCTGGTGTTTCCAGCCAATAATTATATATTATTTGGCATTATCCACTAAATAACTATAGATTTTCAATAAAAGAATAGAGATAAAAGCGCGATTTTTGATTGATAATTAGGCTTTATATACAAGCATAAGACATCAATATGAATACCATTTCTCAGCCTTCCTCACGCAAAAACCCCTTGTTCACCCTGTCTCCGCTGATGAAAGGCTATGTGGCGATGATTGTTGTGATATTGATTTGGTCAGGCTTTGCATTGACTGTACGAGCGGTTGGAGCATCGTCGTTAAGCATGGCTGATGTCATGCTCATTCGATTTAGCGTGCCACTACTTTTATTGACGCCTTGGGTATTCTCTAGTTTGAAGGAAATCAAAAACATGAGAGGGGCTGATATCATTTTTATTTTATTTGGCGGTGTTCCTTTTCTGTTGCTCGCCACCTTTGGTGCGAGTACTGCTCCTGCCGCTTATGTTGGTACTATTTTGACAGGGACGCCAGTATTTTTTGCCGCACTCTTGTCCTTTATTTTTTACCGCCAACGTATATCACTAAAGAAATTTTTGGCATTCATGATTATTTTCTTTGGCGTAGCCACGATGATGGTAGGGAACGCAGGACCAACACCTAGTAGTTTGCTACAGGGGATGGCCTTTTTACTGATTGCGAGTTTGGTTTGGGCAGGTTACACCTTAGGCTTAAAAAGTACGAGCTTGAGTCCAATAACGGTTGCTCTCGTCCTTTCTTACACTGCATTTTTTGTGACATTAGTGATGGTTCTATCTGGTCTTCTAGAGACCAACCTTGGGGCTGTCTCTTTTGATGATGCGCTACCTTTTATCTTAATACAGGGCGTTGGCGTTGGTATTGTCTCAACCATTGGGTTTTCTTATGCGGTCAACAAGCTTGGGTCGATTCGCACCTTATTGCTTGGCTCCTTGTCTCCTGGACTAACCGCTTTACTCGCAGCGTTGATACTCAATGAGTCTTTATCAATTGCAATGCTATGCGGCATCGTGTTAAGCACAATTGGTGTCATTTTATCCAATCGAGCGAAGTAAAGTAAGATATGTCCTATTGCAAAAATGAGTATCAGAAAGAAAAGCTTAGTATTTCATTGAGTATTGTTTTTAAGACCTTTTATCTATGATTGCCTCGCTTATTTTTTATATATTGTTTGACTGAAATAATAATTAGAGCTATCAATATTGGGTAAATAATGAATATATCTACTCTTATTATCGCTCCAACTTGTGTTCTAGACCATATACCTATATAAATTTCCCATATAATACAAAAGACTATGGCGATTATCGTTGCCATTTGCACTTTGGTAATTTTTTTCACAGGTCTTCTCTCTTATTTACTCTCAAGATATGTTGGAAGTGCAGAAATATGTGCAAATACTTTAGATTGCTCATCCCATTTCCAGTATTTTTGCGTTTCTTCAGTATCGCCTGTTGGGGTCGGAATTACCCATACTGACGTTAGAATATTGCTTTCCTGTTCAAATGTAACATATGTGCCATTACCACCCCATTCTTTATCTTCTGGTAAAGGGTAGACCGTTCCATTTCGGCTATCGACCATCGCACCACTGACACAGCCTGAACCACAGCCCCATGTTATTACTACGTAATGGTTTGCAAAATTCACGTCCTGTTTCGCATATTCCCCACTAATCACAGTTCTATAACGTTTTGCAATTGGATGACTGTCGAAATTTATATTCGATTTTTCGATAGCTATTGGTTTAGCTTTTACCAGCGCCGTCTCTTCAAGTACAGTATCAATAGCGGTAGTATGCATAAGATCCGTATTTGTACAAGCAGTTATGGATACAGTTAATGCTAAAATTAACTGTATTTCAAAGTTTTTATATAGCACTTGCTTTATCCTATTATCCAGTAAACTTTTAAGAGGAGTTTAAAACTCATTAACCGTGTCAACTACAAACTGACGAGAAGCTTCCCCATCTATCATATGATACTGAATTTGGCGTGTTTTACCTTGTGGGTTGGCATTGCTATCGTCTTCTAAATAGAGTGGGAAACGTCTAACCAATACATTCTCAACCAATGCAAACGCATCGTGCCCCATATAACCTTGTTTGAGTTTATCAGTCAGCTCTGGATAAGAGACTTCACTCCATGACAGCCCTTTATTACTCGAATAAGCAACCACGTCACCATATGAGCCACTACCCACGCTTTGGGTGAACACCAGAATTTCAGGATATCCATCGCCATTCATATCACCCACATCAGCACTAACAACAGGATCGCTAATTGGTCGCTCGATAATGTCTTCGCCCATTGACTGAATCTGCAAGATATAGCCACCATTACCGTCAGAGGTGCTGGTCACTTGAGTAGAAAAATCACCATAGTTGAGTGAGGTAGCGTATTGCGAGTTGTCCAATTGTCGAGTATCCAGCGTATCGCTTAATTTTTGATATACGCCACCAAGCGTTGCACCGCCGCTACAATAAAAAGCTGTTTTTTGTAGACGGGATGTTTCACCTTCAATGGATAAGCTATTGTCGTTAAAGCGAAAATAAACGGGATTATTATCTACCCAAAACTGATACCGTCCATCATGAGCCTTATGAAGTACGGTGTCTAATGTACAAGTAGGTTTCTTTTTGTCTATGCGAGAACGAATAGACACACTAATAGCATCTTGACCAGCATCACGTACGCTGATCGCAAACCAGTCGTAACCCTCGTTACGCTTTGTATAGCCATCTGTGACGTAATCGCCCGTTATATTGTTAGTATGTTTATCGGTTGCGGTTGTCGTCGGTAGGTTGTTTTGTAAAACTGTTGTTGTCTCAATGCCCTGTGTATTAGTGTTCTGGCACGCAGTCAGACTTACTAACAGCATGCTGAGCAGTAACGTTTTTCTCATCATAATTTTTATTCCTTCAGAAGATCGTTATATGGGCCATTCATAACAGCCCACATCATTTAGCAATTTAAAAAACCATTATCCATTCTTGGCGTGGAATATTGGTTTGTACCTATTTCTATCAATGAGGTCTAAGTCAGGGCACTAGGATAGTGGAGTTCAAAGCCTGTGACCATGTGTATTCAGTAATTTTTTTACTTGTTTATGAAAATTTGATGCTTACGCATAAGCCGCGATTTATGCTTGGGAAAAGCAGTGCTTTTGCATATAAAGTGACAATAACGTTGCATTCTTTTTTGCTTTCCCGTTGCTAGAATAGAGTAGTACTAGATGCTTTCAAAACGATTCAAATTATCATTCGTAATACACCAGTTTTATCTTTACAATCTCACATCATTTACACTATCAGATAGATTTAAGGTGAGTATTCCATGCTTTTGAGTATAGTTTACATTATTGGTATTACAGCAGAGGCAATGACGGGGGCACTAAGCGCGGGACGACAAAATATGGATTGGTTTGGGGTTATGCTTATCGCGAGTGTAACAGCGATAGGCGGTGGTAGTGTCAGAGATATCCTACTTGGTAACTACCCCTTAACTTGGGTAGAACATCCTAAATATTTATTAATCGTTTGTGTGGCTGGTCTTATAACGACTTGGTTGGCTAAATGGGTTGTTAAATTTAATGGCATTTTCATACGTTTGGATGCTTTAGGACTAGCGGCCTTTAGTATCATTGGTTGTCAAGTAGGGCTTAACATGGGACTCCATTACGGTGTTTGTATAGTTGCGGCCATTGCAACAGGTGTATTTGGTGGATTGCTGCGTGATTTAATATGTCGCCAAACCCCATTGGTTTTACATCATGAGTTATACGCTTCAGTTTCTTTGATCGTTGCGTGTTTATATTTAACACTTCAGCATTTTGCTGTTAGTAGTAATATCAGCGTCATTATTAGTTTAGTTGCTGGTTACTTAATCCGTATGGCAGCGGTTAGAGCAAAGTGGCGATTACCCGTATTCCATTTGTTGGAAACTTCTAAATAAAATAGTGAACCCACCGTCATAAGAATGTCTACGAGCGGGCTGGGTTATTTTAGAGAGTCGTTAAGGCTCTCTATTTTTTTACCATCATACTGACTTAACGCCACTAATATGACGATCTAGCTAAGTTTTAACATGTTCATAAGCCTCATTAGGGCTTAGTAAGTATGGTATGTATAGCCTATTAGATGCTCACAAGACCTCTGAGATCTATTTTATGATCTAGTACATTTATTCAAAAAAGTCCAAACGAATATAGTCAGTTCAAAATAAAATTGTTATGACTAGGGCAAATATCATAAAACAATTTGGATAAGTCATTTTCCATCCAGCCTTGGCGTAGAAGCTTCACCTGAGCCCATTTTTTTCTCGATAGGGTTCAGATCAGGGCTGTACGGTGGCAGCCAAAGAATACGATGACCATGCCTGTTCAGTAGCTTTTGAATGCGTTTGCTCTTATGAAATCTGGCATTATCCATGGCAATCACGCATTTGGTTTTAAGACTTGGGATTAGCTTGTGTTTGCACCAGTCGTAGAATATGCTGCTGTTAATGTTGTGCTTAAAGTAATCTAGTGCAAACAGCATCTTTTCATATAGAGCACCGATAACGTTGGTTCGCTTTTTACCTTGCCAGTTGTAACTATCGATACAGGGTTTACCAATCGGTGCATAACCATGAGAGCGAATGGTCTCGTGCTCAAAGCCGCGCGCGTATATATAGACGATGGGATAGCCTTGCTGCGTAAAGCTATTAAGCTTACTGTGATATATCGCTCTTTTGATCGGACACGCTTTTGGATGCTCTAAGGTCTTTTTTTTGACTGATGCCAAGTCGCTTTAGGGCATGATAAATGCCTGTTTTACTACAGTTTAAACGACGAGCTCGCTCATACTGGTAATCATCAGGATGTTCTTTAACATCATTAAGTAGCACGTCATCTGGTATTTTATAGGGTTTGGTTTGCCTGGTTGTTTTACTATGAACACGTCTCTTCCAGTTCTGTATAGTGGTTGGGCTGAGATTATAGAACTCAGCCGCCCCGGCAAAGGTCATACCCTCGTCTAAGCTTTTTAGTACTTGTTTGCGAAAATCTAGTGAGTAAGTCATGGTCTTTATAATAACAATTGGGTTTGATAATTAATTTATAACACTTTTAGGTGGAATTGACTATACAACTTTAAGTTGGATTGACTATATCTTATTTAAGATCAGATAAAATAAATGACTATTTATTGAGGATATGAGTCTTTATGAATTGTTGATCGGGATTTTCTAAATCATCATTTTAAACCCCTATAACAAATCATAATTTGATCTTTTGATAACAAATAAGGTAAAGATTTTTTTAATTACATTGGGATTTCAGCCATTCGCTTAATTTAATAATATCATCCTGATTATTCTTTAATTCCTTGCAAACGAAGTAAAATTGGTCCCCTGTTAGAAATTCGTGCATTGGAATTCTAACGATATTTTGTTTATAAGCGTCATCCTGCATCATATAATTATTGGTAAGAGTAATGCCCAGATTGTACCTTGCGGCTTCTATCGCTAGTAGTACATGACTAAAATGATTTATCTTTATATCGCTTGGCAATTCAAATCCGCCTGCCTTACACCACCGCAGCCAATCCTCTGCTGTATTCACGCTTGTATCTGCATATCTCACAGACAATATTGGATGCCGCCACAATGCGTCAGGAAGGGGTTTATCTCTTATTTTCTCCCAAAGCTTTTGACCACACACAGGATATAAAGTTTCAGTAAATAAAAACTTACTGATGAAAGCATGTGGAGGAGGATCGACGGTGATATAACAATCGGCCCTTTGCTCATTATAATCAGAGGGATGATTAACCATATCTAAAGTGAGTTCTATTTCTGGATACTGTCTATAGAAGTCTTCTAGTCGAGGAATCAACCAATTCACTGCGACTGAACTGTACAGAGCTAAGCGTATATGCCCAGGTTTTCCATGTTTAATAATCTGACTACTATCTGAAAGTAGACCCAATGCGCCACTCACATCTGTGAAATAACGCTCACCAACCTCTGTCAACGAAAAGGTCCGGCCTTGCCTGTAAAACATTGCTTCCCCAAGATACTCTTCAAGGATGCGTATTTGGTGACTCACGGCACTTTGTGTCACATTGAGGCTTTCTGCTGCTTTTGAAAAGCTGTTAAGCCGTGCAACGGACTCGAAGCACTGTATTGCACGCAGCGGTGGTAAATCCATTATTACCTCAGGTAATACTAAATATGTTTTATATCATTATACATCATACCGTTACTTGAATATACTGCCTGACAGATCGTTAAATCAGCATGAACCCATTGGGGTTTTAACAGTTTCTGAATTCTGAATAGGGCGGGGAGGCTAAGAATGCCAAAGATGAGTGTTGCATTTGCCATGACGCTATTGGTACTAGGAAATATCATTGCGGTCTTCTCAGACGCCTTGATAAAGGCCTTGCCCTCTGAGACGGCGGTATATCAATTTATCCTGTTTCGTCAATGCACAGCGGTTTTAATGCTGTTGCCATTTTGCTTAATTAATAAAAAGAACAAGTTATTCAGTAATATAAAATGGCACTTTGTTCGTAGTCACGTGTGGTTATTGGGTGTGATATTCATGGTACTGTCTCTTCAAGCACTGCCTCTTGCGACTGCGAATGCTATTTTTTATGCCGCCCCTTTATTTGTATTACCACTGGGTTTTTTATTTTATAAAGACAGATTAAATTTTCCGACTATCGCAGCCTCTATATTAGGTTTTGCTGGTATCCTCGTTATTGTACAACCGAAACAGATCAATTTAGGGGCGGTGTTTGCCCTTATAGTGGCGGTAACCATGGCGCTAAACAATCTGTTAGTTCGTAAACTTCCACAACATCATACTGTCTATCAAACTGAACCGCCCCGACTATATCGGAGAGTGGATTGCTTGAGTCAGGCAGCTTTGTCTGACTCAGTAAGACTATCATAGTATCGTCTCTCAAACTCAAAAGGCGACACATAACCAATCGTACTATGAATG
>NZ_JASDCF010000017.1 GCF_030408035.1 Psychrobacter sp. APC 3426 | reverse complement strand
CATTCATAGTACGATTGGTTATGTGTCGCCTTTTGAGTTTGAGAGACGATACTATGATAGTCTTACTGAGTCAGACAAAGCTGCCTGACTCAAGCAATCCACTCTCCGATATAGTCGGGGCGGTTCAGTATAGTCTATTGAATCAATAAGTTTTTTGGTAAGTTTAACTTTCATATATCACCCATGCAGCAGTATATAACCATAGTGTTAGTAGTCATCATACTTTAATTACTACAAGGGTCAAAGTATCAAGATAGTATCAAAAAATTAATTATATCAGTGCACTTGCATGAAATTTAGACAATAAAAAACCCTTACAAGTCAATGACTGTAAGGGTTTGAATTTGGTGGGCCCAGTAGGACTTGAACCTACGACCAAAGGATTATGAGTCCTCTGCTCTAACCAACTGAGCTATGGGCCCTAACGTTAGACGCACAATGATACCTGATTTTTTTAAATTTTCAAGTAAAAGATAGGAAGTAATAGAGATATTGTGCCCAAATCTTTATCTTTCTATCAAATACCGCCAGCCAAGGTGAGACTGCGCCCCCCATCAACGGTAATTATCTCGCCAGTGACGTAGCTGGCTTGCGCCAGATAAAGCACACTATGAGCAATCTCGTCAGGTTTGCCTATTCGCTGCATGGGTATGGAGTCAACAATACTTTTTTGCTGATGTACATCTAGCGCTTGATCGCTATCAGCCTCAGGTAAAATATTTACACCGGGAGAAACACCATTGACCCGCACATCTGGTGCCATCTCCAATGCTAAGGATTGCACCATCATACGGTGAGCGGCCTTTGCCATGCTATAGACAGTATAGTTATTAAAAGGTCTGCCATGGGCATGAATGTCCAATAAGCTGATAATACAGCCTTGTGTTTGTTTTAAATGCGGTAATAATCCTTGGCTTAATAGTAAGGGCGCTTTGGCATTGGTCAAAAACAACTCATCCCATTGCGAGTGGTCAATATGACCAAGCGGGCTTGGGTAAAAACGCGAGGCATTATGTACCAAAACGTCTAGTTGACCGAAGCTGTCTATAATATTTGAGGCAAAGTTGCTCAAGTTGCTCGGCTCATTGACTACGCTCAAATCGGCAACGAGTACGGTAGCGCTATCCTTACGACTGTTATTGAGTTGAGCAGCTAACGCGTTTGCTTCTTGCTCACTCTGATGGCAATGAATGATGACTCGATAGCCTTGCTGGTGAGCGGTCTTAACGATGGCTGCGCCAATACGCTTAGCGCCACCTGTTACTAGCATGACTGGCGCTGAAGTATTGACAGCTTTTGCTGTATTGGTATGTAAATTCTGGTTCATAGTGGTTGTTTTTATGACCTAAAATGCGTGTTTGAGGTAATAATTAAAGGTACTTATCTAGGCTACTTATTTAGAGTGAAAAGTTATTAGGTATGTTGTATTTCTAAATGTTGTATTCTGGCTTGCCGTAGTGCAGCACCAATCTTAGGACCTTGCAGTCCTGATTCAATATGATCCATACTGATGGCATGAAAGCTCCCTAGCGCTAACATCATCTGACGGTGTGTTGATGCCAATTGTAGTACCTGACTACACACTAGTAGCTGTGAGATTTTTTCAGGCTCTTTATGAGCGCCGCAAGTTTGTATAAGGTCAATTTTTTCAGCGGCACTAAGGGCATCTATGGCGCTGAGTTGTTCGGCTTGCTGAACGAATAAGTTAGCAAATTGTGTCTGTATTTTTGGCACTTTGGCGGTATTGCCTATCTGACTGATATGTTTGGCAGCTGTTAATTGATGGTGATTTGATGCTTTTTCTGTAATATTGAATAGGTCTGCATTGAGACTCGACATTAACAATGCCCAACGCTGTGAGAGGTTGAGTTGCATCTGACCGGCGAAATATAGTGCTGTCTGCACCGTCTCTCGTATATGAGTCTTATTCCAAGCATCATGTAATGGGGCAAAGTACTCGGTAAGCGCATCAATTTCAAACAATTGCTGCCAATATACTTGAGGCGATAGCTGCATGGTGGCACGGCTTGATTCTTGCCAAATACGTTCACTACTTAAATGTGCTAACTCTCCTGATCTGACCAATTGGCGCATCAATGTCAGTGTTTCATCGGCGATGGTAAAGCCCAAGTCATAATAACGTCCATAAAATCGAGCGGTTCTTAACACCCGTAGTGGGTCTTCGCTAAAAGCTTCGGATACATGACGCAGAGTTTTGCTCTCTATGTCATTCAAGCCACCATAGTAATCGATGACTTCACCGTTGACCGGGGTATCATCAGTTAAGCTACTGACTTCTATTGCCATTGCATTGACGGTCAAATCGCGACGTTGTAAGTCTTCACGCAAGGTTACGTCAGGGCTCGCATGCACGCTAAATCCCTGATAGCCGAGCCCTTGTTTACGTTCGGTGCGTGCCAGTGCATACTCTTCATGGGTAGCCGGATGCAAAAATACAGGAAAGTCTGCGCCCACCTGTTGAAACCCTGCATCTAACATGTCAGCGACCGTTGCGCCAACGACGACGAAGTCTTTGTCTTTGATAGGACGGCCTAACAGTTGATCACGTACGGCACCGCCGACAAGGTAAATTTGCATGAGAGCCTCTGATTGTAGAGTAATGGATGACTGATATTGATATCGAATAAGGTTGTGCCTTAGTCAATTTATAAGAAGCAAAAAAAACCAGTCAACATCATGTAATGAGTGTTGACTGGTTTTAGTATATCAGACGGTCTCTACAAAAAATGCCAGAGACCATGCTAATATTACGATGCTACTTTAAACAAGCGATTACTTATTTTCGTTTTCCAAATCCTGAGCTTCAGTAACGGCAAGGGCAGTCATATTGACCACGCGACGAGCAGTTGCTGAAGGGGTTAGGATGTGAACTGGCTTACTAGTGCCTAGCAAGATAGGGCCGATAGAGGCGCTATTTGTTGCTGTTTTTAGCAAGTTAAAAGCAATGTTTGCTGCATCAAGCGTCGGCAAGATAAGCAGGTTGGCAGAGCCTTTTAGCGGACTTGATGGCATATCTTCTAGGCGGATGGTCTCGTTTAGAGCCGCATCACCTTGCATTTCACCCTCAAAATCAAAGTCGACATTCATGTCCGTCAAGATTTGATAGACCTTGCGCATCTTCACAGCGCTAGCACGGTTTGATGTGCCGAAGTTAGAGTGTGAGACCAGCGCAACACGTGGCGTGATACCAAAGCGATGTAGTTGATCTACTGCCAATATAGTCATCTCAGCCAATTGCTCAGCTGTTGGGTCTTCGTGGACGTAGGTGTCTGCAATAAAGATATTACGGTCCTGCATCAATACAGCGTTCATCGCGTAGAAGTCATTAACGCCTTCTTTTTTGCCAATGACACTTTGTACATAGTCTAAGTGCAGTTGATAATGACTGAACGTACCACAAATCATACCATCCGCATCACCATTATCGACCAATAGTGAACCGATTAGCGTGGTCTTACGACGTACATCACGGCGAGCAAGCTCGATACTCACACCGCGGCGTTTGTTCTTCTCATAATAACCTTGCCAGTAGTCTTTATAACGAGGATCATCATCTTGGTTGATGATAGTGATGTTCACCCCATCTTTTAGACGTAGACCAAGTTTTTCGATATGGTCTTCGATGACCGCTGGGCGACCGACTAAAATTGGGTGAGCCAGCTCTTCGTCGACAACCACTTGTACGGCCAATAGGACGTTGTTGTCTTCGCCTTCACAGTAAACAATACGTTTTGGATCTGCTTTAGCGCGAGCAAAGATAGGCTTCATCACGAATGCTGAGTTATAGACAAACTCAGATAGGCTCTGACGATATGCTTTCATGTCAGCGATAGGCAGTGTCGCCACACCTGAATCCATTGCTGCTTTAGCAACAGCAGAGGCAATCTCGATGATTAGGTTTGGCTCTAGCGGGCCAGGGATTAAATAATCACGGCCAAAGCTTTTCATCTGTTCGATGTTTTTGACGTTGCTTGTTGGTGTTGCTTCAACATGTGCCATGGCAGCAATGGCTTTAACGCAAGCGATTTTCATCTCTTCGTTAACCGCTGTTGCGCCGACATCCAATGCACCACGGAAGATATAAGGGAAGCAAAGCGCGTTGTTTACTTGGTTTGGATAGTCTGAGCGACCTGTTGCCATGATAACGTCTGGGCGAACAGCATGTGCCAGCTCAGGCATGATTTCAGGAGTAGGGTTGGCCAGTGCAAAGACGATTGGGTCTTTTGCCATACGGCGAACCATGTCTTCGGTCAATGTGCCCGGCATAGAGAGGCCTAGGAACATATCAACGTCATCCATGACTTCTTCGATACTAGAAGCAGTGGTGTCACGAGCATAACGCTGTTTGGTTTCATCAAGGTTTCCACGGCTGGTGGTAATGATACCGCGTGAGTCAGAAACTAAGATGTTGTTTTTATCAACGCCAAGCGCACAGATAATATCTAAGCAAGAGATGGCTGCAGCACCTGCACCTGAACAGACGACTTTAATCTCTTCGATTTTTTTGCCAGTAATCAACAAAGCGTTGAGTAGGGCAGCGGCAACGATGATTGAAGTACCATGTTGATCGTCATGGAATACTGGAATGTTCATACGCTCACGCAATTCGCGCTCGATTTTGAAACATTCTGGTGCTTTGATGTCTTCTAGGTTGATACCACCAAAGGTCGGCTCAAGAGAAGCGACCGCTTCGATGAACTTATCTGGATCATTTTGTGCAATTTCAATGTCAAAAACGTCGATACCCGCGAATTTTTTAAATAGAACGCCTTTACCTTCCATGACTGGTTTTGATGCCAATGGACCAATATCACCTAGACCCAGTACCGCTGTACCGTTGGTGATAACACCAACTAAGTTGCTACGAGCTGTATATTTTGCAGCCAGCGTCGGATCTCTTTGAATCTCAAGACAAGGTACTGCCACACCTGGCGAATAGGCCAGTGCCAAATCGCGTTGGTTTGCCAACTGTTTGATAGGGGTGACTGAGATTTTACCTGGGCGTGGAAACTCATGATAGTGCAGGGCAGCTTGTTCAAACTGCTCTTTTTCCGTACTAAGGTTATCCGTATTCAAAGTGGTATCGTCATTCATAATAATTGCCATGGTTGAAATAAATTGGAATAAAGTAAATGTTGATAAAAACGTCTCACCCTCAAACAGTCATGGAATGATAATAGTTTAAGGGTGCGTTGACTTTATAAAGCTAAAATTAAAGGTTTATAATCGGCGATTAAAGATCAGGTAAAAAGAGCAATTCCGCAAAAAAGGTTATTCTAGCATTATTGACAATTCACTGCCTAGTCAACTGCTGTGAATTGTGTGAATAATATAATAAATTGATATTCATTATTTAGCCAGTTGATAATGCTAAAAGACACAGACAACCATCAGTAATCCTTTCAGCATCTCTGGCAGTGACCGGCTTATTAAGATGAGCAACTGATTGGCATTTGCGGTGCGTGTGGGGCGGGTGGCATGGTATCGAGGTCGATTGCGATGTCCTGTACGCTATAAGGGTTAGCCAGCAATTCAAACACACGGTTCACTTCTTCAAACTGCCCTTTTTCTGCTGCATCAATGGCGCGCTGTGCCATACTATTACGCAGTACATAAACAGGATTATTAGCCTGCATATCATGGATAGCTTGCTCGGTAGGCAGCTGTTTAATTTGAGTCAAATATCGTGTTGACCAATTTTGCCAGACTTCTAGTGCTTCATTATTAAACTCAGCAGTCATGGTTGATAGCAATTGCTGCTCATGAGGGTGCTCATTTGGGGCGACCAAACCAAGCAATGCCCGGAAACTATTGCTATAGTCGAGCAAGTTGTCTTCTAGTAAGGTTAACCATTCAAACGCTAAGGTTAAGCTTTCTCTTTGATGCGGTAAGCCAAGCTTACGGCACAGTCCTTGCTGATAATGCTGCATAAAGGTTGCTTCATAAGGCGCTAAGCAGTCTGCTAACGTCTCACGTGTCACGCCTTCTAAACGCATAAAATGTGGTAGCCAGACGTTGAGATTCCAATGACCAATAGCCGGTTGGTTTTGGTAAGAATAACGACCAGTATGATCAGAGTGATTGTTGATCCAAGCAGGATTGAAGCGCTCCATAAAGCCAAACGGCCCGAAGTCCAAAGTACTGCCCGTGATAGATAAGTTATCTGTATTCATCACACCATGAGCAAAGCCAATCAATTGCCAATCAGCAATCATACGGGCCGTACGCTCGACCACTGCGGTCAAGAAAGCTAAGACAGGCGTTTCGCTATCGCGGCACTCTGGATAGTAAGTGTCAATCATATAGTCAGTGAACTCACCCAGTACATCAGGGGCAAAGCTGGCAATCCATTCGACATGACCTAAACGAATATGACTGTCTGCCACACGCATTAGTGCTGCACCTGCTTCGATACGCTCACGGCGCACTCTCGTATCAGATACCACAAACCCCAGAGCGTTAGACGAGGGGATGCCAAGCTGGGTCAATGCATGACCGCACAGGTACTCGCGAATGGTACTACGTAAGACTGCGCGTCCATCACCCATACGTGAATAGGGTGTCAAGCCAGCACCCTTAAGATGCAAGTCTTGTGGATGTCCACCATTATCGAGTACCTGCGCCATGAGTAAACCGCGTCCGTCGCCCAATTGCCCAGCCCATTGCCCAAACTGGTGACCAGCATAGGCCATTGATAGTGGTTTAAAATCAGCTGGCACGTATTGTCCGCCCAATATCTCAACCCAATTAGTCATCAGGTCTTCGTCGTTTGTCCAGCCTAACTGCTGTGCAACTTGAGTATTGAAGTGACCGGTACGAGGATTGTCTAGTGGCGTCGGTGGCTGTTCATGATAAAGGCGCGTGTCTAGGTTGACGTAAGTGTTTTGATAACGCATACAGGCCGTTTCCATTAAAATATAAAAGTGAGAATGCCACTATAGCATAGCTCTCATATGGCATCGTTGCACTCTGTCCGTCTCTTGTAATATCTAACCAAAAAATAAATTCCTCGGTCTTTAATTAACTGAATGTGATGAACGAGATTGTTATTGTTTTTAGATTAGAGGTCGTCACAGTTTAACCGATATATTTGATTATTTATTATGATAATAAAATTATTAGAAGTAGCTAGAATGACATAAACGATAAATTATAAGCAAAAAAATCCCCCTATCTAGGACGGATAGGGGGATGGAGAAGCTTCAAAATTATAAAACAAATCAGAAGTTAATTAAGCCGCTTTTTCGTTTGCGCCAATAGAGCGGAAGGCGGTTTTTAGATTGCTGTTATGCTCAAGGATTTTCTGTTCGATTTTGGCATAATCATGCTTCAACTTATCATCAACTTCACGTAAGCGATCAGCACATTCTATTTTTTTCATTGCAATAGTTTGAGCTTTCAGTGATTGCCATTCTTCGACAGTTTGTTTAAATGCATCGTATTCAAACTTAATGCGGTCTTGGAAGCTCTTCATCGCATGAGGAAGATCAAGCCCAGTGCTTGTGGCTGTATCGATCTGCTGTTGTGCTGCTTTGAACTGCATTTGCACTTCGGCATGCTTAATAGTCGTATCATCAACAGTACGCAAATCCGTCGTTAAACCGATTTTTGATAAACCAGCAATCAACCATTTTGTTGGATCATATTGCCACCATTTCACGCCATTACGATAATCATACTGGAAGAAATGATGATAGTTATGATAACCCTCGCCCCACGTAAAGATAGCTAAGAAAAAGTTATCACGAGCACTATTAGTATCCGTATAAGGACGTGTACCAAACATATGACATAGCGAATTGATGAAGAAGGTGAAGTGATGAGTTAATACCAAGCGCAGCAAACCAGCGATCAGTAAAGTACCCCAAACATCACCAATGAGCCAACCAATAGCAGCAACCATACCAACATTCATGGCAACTACCCACAAACCATAATATTTATGCTGAATCTGTAAGACTCTGTCTTTGGTCAAATCAGGAATGTTTTTATAATCAAATTTACCGCTAGGGTAGTTGCGTAGCATCCAACCAATATGGCTGAACCAAAAACCACGCTGTGCTGAATATGGATCGTCCAAACGATCATCTACATGACGATGGTGAGTACGATGTCCAGAAACCCAATCAAACGCTGAGCCTTGTACGGCTAAGGTTGAACCTAACAATAAAAAGTTTTTGACAATAGGGTGCGCTTTGTAAGCACGGTGCGATAGCAGACGATGGTAACCGGCAGTGATACTGATACCCGTCCATACCATAAAGGCACCAAACACACCCCAAACAGGAGCGCTAACTTCATGAGTCCATAGATACCATGGCGTAATCACAGCAGCAGCAATTGGCGTCGCTACTAAAATAGCCGCTGGAATCCAGTTGATGGGCGCTTTGGTAAATTCAAACTCGCGCATGTCGATACTGTCTTCTGCATTAGCGTCGACTTGATTGGCAGCATTTGCATAGTTGCGTTTGGCAACCGGCTGCTCATCAAGCGCCATTTGCGCTTTTTTCTCATCAAAACGAGTTTTAAAACGCGTTACTTGAGTGCTGGCGGTCTTTACAAGCGTATCACCAGATTTGATAGCGAAACGTAAGCCTTTAAGCGGTAAGCCAAGTGCTTTTTTTGCAATCATATAATATCCCTAGCGGTATTAATTTAAGCCACCATAGTACCTTAAAAAGCGTGTAAAGTGAACACTTATACACTATAAAAATATTGCTAAATAACAATAACTTGTATGGATTATAGAATGTATTGATCAAAAATACGAGTGACTTATCAGACATGAAGGAGAAGTGTAACAAGAAGGATAGATATGTAGGAAAGAATGCGTTTATCGAAAAAATGATTAAATATCAAAAAAGTACGGATAACTCGGTCAAGGCAACAGCAAATGACTTGGAAAATCCGTAATGATGACATCAGTCTCCCATTTGATGAGCTGCTCAATGGTGGGAATATCATTAACCGTCCAAGCACTTACGGGCAATCCATAACGGTGGCTATGCTTGATGACGGCTTGGGTCAAAAGCGGATAATGAATGCCCAGTTGAATACAGCCGAGTTGCAATGCGGTATTGGTCGCGCTTGCCAACGCTTCTGGCGTACGAATAAGCAAGCCGCGAGGCATATGAGATAATAGTTTGTGACGTTGCAAACGGTTGTGTAACTCGACATCGAAGCTCGTCAATACAACTGGTAAGCTGGCAAGAGGTGTATCAATAAATGCCTGCCGAAGCGCTGCAATCAACTCCGCGTAGTTGGTACGGCTATGCGTCTTAATTTCCAGCTCAATAACGTTAAATCCACTAAGTGCAGGCGCTATGCTTGCCAATGTCATAATGGGTTGGCCAAACTGCAATTGGCATTGAATCTCAGTCAGTTTTAACTGGTCAATACGTGATTGTCGACCGCACATACGCTCTAGATCGTCATCGTGGAATACGATTAAGTGACCGTCAGCGTTTAGTTGTATATCAAACTCTACGCCTGCTAAGCCTCTTGACTTAAGATTTTGAGAGTATTGAAAGCCTGAAAAGGTATTTTCTAACGCTTCACCGCGTGCGCCTCGATGACCTAGTAATAACGTATCTCTAAAATTTATCATATGCACCAATTATCGATGATTTTTATGCCCAATCATATAGCGTCATATCAACGACGTCTAACAAAAACTGCGATGCAATCCGTACTTTTTTGAATATGACTTTTTAAAGTCCAAATCTGCGAATGTTTGTTATGTTTTTGCAACCAAACGCAGGTTTTTTCCACAATGAGGGGCACTATTTGTATATCCATGGGCTACACTAATGACCATTTGATTTAAACACCGTATAATGATGTGGTTTTCATATCTGTAGCAGCTAGCGTTGCGATTTGAATGTTGAACACTGTCAGTCAGTGGCGGTACGAACCTGTAAATTGGGAGTAGAGTTAGTATGAGCGTAGCAAATATAAGTTTGAGCAAGTGGCAGAAAGCTGCTGGTATTGGCATAGCATGTAGTTTGGCGCTTGCAGGCTGTGATCGCTCAGAGAAGGAAGATACCACTCAGCCAGCAGAGCTCACAGAACAAGAGACGGTCGATGCTGAAAATAGTGTTGCGCCTGCGATCAGTTGTGATGATCCTATGGTGCAAGATCGCCTTAAATCAGCTCTAAAGAATACGCTCAATCAACAAGCGCAAACCCTGGCTGCTAACTATGCCAACGATGCTGAGATTAGCCTAGCGAGTGGCGTGGTCAGTGACAAAACCAATGGCATTATGATTGATGTGCAAAACGCCGCTGTGCTACAAGCAGCCAATGCTAATGGTATGACGACCTGTCAGGCAAGCGTGAGCATGACGCTACCAAGCGAAGATTTGTATCAAGCCAGTCAAGTACAAGCAGCTAATAATCAGCCAAGTTTACAATCTCGTCTAGCACAAAATAACATTCGCATTAATAATAATATGCTCGTTGATGATGCCTTTACTTATGTGGTTGGCACTCAAGGTGGCCAAGTACGTACGCGCATTGCTGGTCAACCAGCCTTGATTACTGTCGTAGCCGATGTGATGGCAGCGTCTGTATTCAAGTCGGCGATGGATGAGGCGCGCGCTCAACGTGCAGCTGAGCAGAACGCTCGTCGCCGTTCAGCGGCACAGAACAATGACAATCAATCAGCGCCAGCACGTCAGCCTAGAACGGTAACGCCTGTTCAACCGATTCGTCCTATTGAGCCTGCGACGCCACCCACTATCAATAAGCCAAGTGCCAGTCGTTCAACCGAAAATAGTTCAAGTGCCAATAGCTCAAATACTGGTTCGAGTACCCCTGCAGAAAGCAACACAACGGCAGCCGCATCGACTACTGAAGCCAAAAAGCCAGTGAATCAAGCAGCGCCAAAAGCAGTCCCTAAAGATGAAAGTATCGATATGATTATCGTTGAAGATGAAAGCGCGACTTATTAAGCAATAAGGTTTGGTTTGTCAGCTGCTTTTTAACGAGCTGCTAAGATATTGTTGTTACATCGCTAATGAAAACGCCCACCGCTTTTACACGGTGGGCGTTTTCATATAAGTGTTTATCAAAATTGTTTTTCTAAAAATTGTTGAACAGGCTAATGTTTGAGTGGTTGACGGTCGAATGTTACTTACTATCTGCAAACGTCTTTAATACTTCACTGTCCCACAATACTTCAGAGACTTGTTCAGGGTCAGTGCAAAAGCGCGCAGCGACAAATAACCAATCAGATAAGCGATTGATGAAGCTCAGTGCCGTATTGCGAATCGCTTGTGGGCGCGCTTGCTGCAATAAGACCGCTTGGCGCTCAGCACGTCGACAGACACTTCGTGCCACATGCAGCTGGCTGACCAATACTGAACCGGTTGGTAATATAAAGTCTTTGAGCGGCGGCAGGGTGGTATTCATCGTATCGATTTGCTGCTCTAGCCATTCAATATGGCTTGCATTGACGCCTTCATACTCTGGCATCGCAAGCTCACCACCGATATTAAAGAGTAAATGCTGGATGATGACCAAGGCTGCAGAGAACTCTTTTCCTATCGACTGTCCTTTATTGTGTAGCAATTGAGCACGAATCAGACCAATGTGCGAGTTCAGCTCATCGATGTCACCCATCACACTAAATAAGTTGTCAGCTTTACTCACACGACTACCATCAGCCATGCCAGTGCTGCCATCATCTCCAGTACGCGTATATATTTTGCTTAAACGATTGCCCATGTCCAAATATCCTTAACGTTTTTTATCTTTCAATAGTGTTAGTTGCGCGCTCATTGTAGTATTTTACAGCCGTTTTCGCTAAGATAATGGGTTAAGTTTTATATTGTAGTAATTTTTGGGATGATAAGCGGCATTTTGGGCTTGCTGATAAGCGTAATACTGCTGATATTTTCATTTTATCTCCATTTATTTTGTTCTAATTAAAAGGCTTTTATACCATGACCACACCACTTGCCGATGCGATGTCTCAGCTTGCCATTTATGATTCACTGACTGGCGGTAAACGCCAGTTTGAACCACTCAAAGCCGGGCAGGTAGGCATGTATGTGTGCGGCATGACCGTTTATGATTATTGTCATATAGGTCATGCCCGCGTGATGGTTGGTTTTGATATGGTCGTGCGCTGGCTTAAGCAATTGGGTTATGACGTCAATTATGTGCGCAATATTACCGATATTGATGACAAGATTATCACTCGCGCCAACGAGAATGGTGAAGATATTAGTGCGTTGACTCAGCGTTTTATCGAAGCGATGCACGAGGATGCGACTGCTCTTGGCTGTGAGATGCCAGATGCTGAGCCGCGTGCCACTGACCATATCGATGAGATGCAGCAAATGATTGAGACGCTGGTCACCGGCAACTATGCGTATGCAGGCGATAATGGTGATGTTTATTATGCGGTGGACAGCTTCGCAGATTACGGCAAATTGTCAAAACGTAATCTTGATGATATGCAGGCAGGCTCGCGAGTCGATGTCGAAAACGATAAGCGTAATCCGTTTGACTTTGTACTTTGGAAATCAGCCAAGCCTGATGAGCCGCAGTGGGCATCACCATGGGGTCAGGGGCGTCCAGGCTGGCATATTGAGTGCTCGGCGATGTCGACCAAATGCCTAGGGAATACTTTTGATATTCATGGCGGTGGTCATGACTTACAGTTCCCGCATCACGAAAACGAGATAGCCCAATCTGAAGCAGCGACAGGCTGCGAGTACGCGCGTAACTGGATGCACGTTGGTTTTATCAATGTCGATGGCGAAAAAATGTCCAAGTCATTGGGCAACTTCTTTACCATTCGCGATGTAACCGCAAAATACTTGCCTGAAACGGTGCGCTTCTTTTTATTATCGAGTCATTATCGTAGCCAAGTGAATTTTTCAGACAGTGCCTTAGATGAGTCGCACAATAGCCTAAGCAGACTATACAATGCGTTAAAGCTAGCCGAGCAGCAAAAAGGGCAGACTTTGACAGTCAATGACGAGTTGATAAATACTGCTTACAGTAGCGATGCTGGACAAGACTTTATAAAAGCGATGAATGATGACTTTAATAGCTCAACGGCGATTAGCGTATTATTTGGGCTGGCACGTGATATTAATAAAGCTGTCAAGGCTGGAGAGGTAGATACTGCATGGCAGTTGGCGCAGCAGCTAAAAGCGTTGGCACAAGTGCTGAACATTCTACAGCAGCCAGTCCAACAGTTTTTGCAAGCAGTGATTGGTGATCAAGCAGATGATGGATTAACCGATGCTGATATTGATGGATTAATCATTGAGCGTGCAGATGCCAAAACCAATAAAAACTTTGCTCGTGCTGATGAAATACGTGAGCAGCTCAAAGAAGCGGGCATTGAGCTTGAAGATAGCCGTGCTGGTACGACATGGCGCCGTGCTTAAAAGTGGTCTGCATCGTATACAAACGGTAATAAATTAAGTCAGCATCGCGCTGGCTTTTTTTTGCCGATTGCATTAGCTTAGAACCGACTAAGGTCAGTTTTTACATAACATTCTTTCGTAGACTGGTGGCTTTGAAAACATGAATACTCTGAAAAATAGTGCGGCTGAGAGTCGCAAGGTATCGACAGTTTGCAACAGTCATGATTGTGTCTGTGCAGATTTTGGTTGTGTAGAGTGTGTCTGTGCAAAGCCTAAAAGTATGTACGCTAAGAGTCTGCAGCTGCTGTTAGGGTTTTTAATTGTTGTCATCGGTGCTGTGTATATACCAGCTATTTATGCACCCGCTCATGCACAGAGTGAAAACGAGCAAGCTAGTGCTCAGCAATCGACCAAACCGGATAGTCTGACCGAGTACGCGACGCAACAGCTAAACACCATCACAGATAAGAAGGTGAGTGTCTCTGCGATTGCCGAAGAGATATTTGATCCTACTGAACGTAATGCCGTCCAGCAAGCAGGTGAGTTGCAAGGTGATGCAGGACTGACGGGCGAATACAATGAAAGTTTCTATGTGTTAGATAAGCTCAATGTGGGTTTGCCCCCGTTGTCTCAACCACCGAACCTAATCACGCCCCTGGCGACTTTGGAGTTTTTTCAGTCAGCGGTGATGAAGCAGCAATACGATTTAGCCTCTTATGCACTTAATATGAATCTAATCGATCAACAGGACCAACGCAGCCGTTCGGTTGAGCTGTCAAAAAGATTGGATTTTTTGTTATCTGAAAGGGAGCTTTATGTATTTGATGATTTGCCAGATCGCCCAGACGGTTTGATTGAGCCGCCACTCGGTAATACCAGTAGTGTGATGGGCATTCCTAGACGCTCTATTCAGCTCGGCTATATTGATTACCGTGAGCGCCGAGTCCCTATTTATTTGGAACGAGTACAGGTAGACGATCATGCACCTGTTTGGGTTTTTTCTGCGCAGACAGTCGGTAATATTGATAATTTGTATGAGCAATATCATCCAGCAGAGTTTGAGCGTTACCTGCCTACCTGGCTAAAAATACAGATTTTCAGCATTGCGCTATGGGAATTTTTATTATTAGCTGTTTTTTTCTTATTGACCATGGGAGTCGGCTGGTTACTAAGTAAGGGCACTGAAAAAATCATCAGTCGTTATATCGATGATGAAAAATACAGTAATTATGTTGGTAGTACGCATGGAGTGGCTGACTTGGTCAGTAAACTGACGGTACCTTTGACCTTTACCATCAGTTTCTCTTTGGTCTTTACGTTGGTTTCAGGTGGCTTTCCCTATTTAGACGCCGTTGCCTCATCGACTCGCCCACTTATTTGGATAGGTTTGGTGTTTAGCACCATGTGGCTTGGTATTCGTATTATTAACTTCTTTGCCAACCGCTATCAGAATATGCAGATTGAAAATCTGGCCGAAGAGCACTTCGATAAAGAGCGCCGACGTCGTACCTATGTGTCGATATTTCGCCGCGTTTTTATCTTCGTCATGATTTTGGGCAGTATCTGGATAGGTCTCAGTGAATTTACCAATATGGAAGGGCTTGGTAAGACGTTATTGACCTCGGCTGGTATTGCTGGTGTGGTGATTGGCATCGCGGCACAGCCGATACTGGGGAATATCATCGCAGGCGTGCAGGTGGCTGTGACGCAACCTGTGCGTATCGGCGATACGGTCATGATGGAAGGGGATTGGACGACGATTGAGGATTTGCGCTATACCTATGCGGTGCTCAAGACATGGGATGAACGCCGCTTAATTGTACCCATGCGTAGGCTGATTACCGAGATCGTTGAAAACTGGTCGCACACGGAAGTGCATCAAACCTGTGTGGTCTATTTATACGTCGACTATGGCGCAAACATCGAAGCCATTCGCCAAAAATACGTTGAACTGGTCAAAGAAAATGAGTTGTGGGATGGAGAAACTGAGCCTGAGCTGCTTACCGTATCCGTCAGTGAAAATACCATCAAATTACGTGGTAGCTTAGCCTCTGACGGACCTATGAGTGCGTTTGACTTAGAGTGTCAGGTGCGCGAACAAATGCTTAACTATCTGTACCGTGAGCAAAAGTCTTATCTACCAGCAGAACGTTTGATTGTAAAAAATAAGGATGAATAGATTGTTATGTGATTACAGGATTCGTTCATAGATGAGGCAGCGATACTTGTAGACAGATGCCAGTAAAATAATCTGACAAATATAGCATGCGAATAGCTTGCTTATTTGTTATAATATGGCGTTATTTTTAAGGGATAACTGAGCAATTAAGAGTAAGAACACGCTGTATTTGCGTAATCTTGCGACTCATAAATCAATTGCAATTTTCGAGTGTCTCCATTTGTTTGCTAGCAAATAAATAATGGCTCATTGCTACTTATCAAAAACTCTATGATTATCAGTCTTTGTCATACAAGGATTGAATATCGTAAGGTCATATCGGTATCTTGGTTGATTGTCTTAATGCGAAAATCCCATCCATCAAAATAGCCACCACTAGGGGTCTGTATGTTGCGAATTGTCGATGAAGCCTTAACCTTTGATGACGTTTTATTGTTGCCAGCTTATTCTGAAGTCTTGCCAAAAACTGCTGATCTGTCTACTCGTTTAACCAAAAACATCACCCTAAATCTACCGCTTATTTCTGCGGCTATGGATACCGTGACCGAGTCTGAAATGGCCATCACCATGGCACAGCTGGGTGGCCTAGGTATCTTGCACAAAAGCATGGATATCGATAAGCAAGCAACCCAAGTACGTCGTGTGAAAAAGTTCGAAGCCGGTACGGTCGTTGATCCAATTACTGTACATCCAGAGATGACGATTGGTGACTTGTTACAGCTAACTCAAGATAATAATATCTCAGGTGTGCCTGTCGTAGAAAAAGGCACCGATAAAGTCGTTGGTATCGTCACTCACAGAGATTGGCGTTTTGAAACCAATTTATCACTGCCTGTTAGTCAAATTATGACACCAAAAGATCAATTGGTGACCGTACATGAAGGCGAAAGCAACGAGAATATCAAACGTTTGCTACACGAACATCGTATCGAAAAAGTAATCGTTATTGATGATGACTTCCGTTTAAAAGGTCTTATCACCGTTAATGACTTTGCTAAAGCGGAAAACAACCCTAATGCTTGTAAAGATGAGCAAGGTCGTTTGCGTGTTGGCGCAGCCGTTGGTACAGGTGCAGATACCCAAGCACGTGTTGAAGCTTTGATTGGTGCTGATGTCGATATCATTGTTGTTGATACCGCTCATGGTCACTCAAAGGGCGTGATTGATAAAGTTTCTTGGATTAAGAAGCATTATCCGCATGTGCAAGTCATTGGCGGTAATATCGCCACTGGTGATGCCGCCTTAGCTTTACGTGATGCGGGTGCAGATGCGGTAAAAGTGGGTATCGGTCCTGGTTCTATCTGTACCACTCGTATCATCGCAGGTATCGGTGTGCCGCAAATTTCAGCCATTGATAATGTTGCTAGCGCCCTTAAAGATAGCATTCCGCTGATTGCTGACGGCGGTATTCGCTATTCAGGCGATATGGCAAAAGCCATTGCCGCTGGTGCGTCTTGCATTATGGTAGGTTCACTAATGGCGGGTACCGAAGAGGCGCCAGGTGAGGTTGAGCTATTCCAAGGTCGTTATTACAAAGCTTATCGCGGTATGGGTAGTCTTGGTGCGATGTCGGGCTCAAATGGTTCATCAGATCGTTATTTCCAAGATGCCAAAGACGGTGTAGAAAAACTGGTACCAGAAGGTATCGAGGGTCGTGTTCCTTATAAAGGTCCGGTTGCTGGTATCGTCAATCAATTGGTTGGTGGTTTACGCTCATCAATGGGCTATACAGGTTCTGCGACCATCGAAGAGATGCGTACCAAGCCACAGTTCATCAAAGTGACTTCAGCAGGTATGAAAGAGTCGCATGTTCACGATGTGCAAATCACCAAAGAAGCACCAAACTATCGAGTGAACTAATTTGTATCTCATGGTTGTGTGTGATGGATAGCAAGTCATATTCAAAATCGTGAGCCTAAAACATAGTTATTTGAGATACAAACAGTCAACAATGCCCAGTCATTGTTGACTGTTTTTCTTTGTAAAATAGAGCCATAAATTCTTTCGCCTGCGTATACGTGTGGCTTTTCATTTTTATACTTGGGGAACTTGCATAATGAGCTATTTTGGCACTGATGGGATTCGTGGAAAATTTGGTGAATTACCGATCACACCTGATTTTATTTTGAAACTGGGCTATGTGACTGGGCGCGTACTCATAGAAAATAATGACAATCCTGCACGCAGACCTAGTGTGGTGATTGGTAAAGACACGCGTTTATCCGGTTATGTCATCGAAGGGGCGCTACAAGCAGGCTTTAACGCAGCGGGTGTTGACGTCCATATGCTTGGTCCTCTACCAACTCCTGCCATTGCTCATTTAACGCGTAGCTTCCATGCAGATGCCGGCGTTGTCATTTCAGCGTCGCACAACCCTTATTATGATAATGGCATCAAGTTTTTCTCAGGTGATGGCAAAAAGCTCACGGATGTGATGCAAACTGCCATCAATGATAAATTGACCGCGATAATGAGTGCTTCTGAAGCTGATAACAACACCATCATGCCTATTCTTGATCCTGCCAAGCTTGGTAAAAACAATCGAATCAATGACGCCAAAGGTCGCTACATAGAGTTCTGTAAAGGCAGCTTTCCTTATCAATATGACCTTGGCCATCTGACCGTTGTGGTTGATTGTGCCAATGGCGCAGGCTATAGCGTGGCACCAAGAGTCATGCGAGAGCTGGGTGCCAATGTGATTGCCATTCATAACACGCCTGATGGCATCAATATCAATGCCAATTGTGGTTCAACCAATCCAAAAAGCTTACAAGAAGCAGTCATCAAGCATGAAGCGGATGTCGGTATTGCTTTAGATGGCGATGGTGATCGTATCGTAATGGTTGATGAGAAGGGCGAGCTGGTCGATGGTGATGGTATCTTGTATGTACTGGCGACTCAAGGTCACACAAAGGCTGAAGGTGTGGTTGGTACACTGATGAGTAATATGGGTTTAGAGCTCGCCTTGAAAGCCGCAGACATTAAGTTTACCCGTGCAAAGGTAGGCGACCGCTACGTCATGAAAGACCTCGAGGCCAACGGTTGGATACTTGGCGGCGAGCCATCTGGTCATATTTTGTGTCTAGATAAGAGCCGTACAGGTGATGCTATTATCGCGGGGTTACAAGTACTAGCAGTTATGCAGGCACGTGGTCGCGCGCTTAGTGATCTTGTCGAAGGGTTTGAGGTGTTGCCACAAAAACTGGTCAATGTGCGATTGTCTCATATGCAAGATCCATTTGAGCATGAAGAACTGGTCGCTGAATTTGATAAAGCGCAAGCCACCTTGGAAGGTCGTGGTCGATTGCTCATCCGTCAGTCTGGCACAGAGCCTATGATTCGGGTTATGGTTGAGTCTGATGATGAGATAGAATGTGATGTAATGGCAAATGATCTCGCTGATAAAATCAAAGCAGTATTGGGCTAATGATGGCTCATATAACATTATTAAGATCATGTAATACTATAAAAATAAGGAATATCAATGAGCATGGACTTTAGCGATCAACGACTCTCATATGAAAAAGGCGAGCTTGATCAACAGTCGGTTCCAGCCTCACCATTTGAGCTGTTGAGCACATGGATGAACGAGGCAATCGAGCAAAAAGTACAAGAGCCATATGCGATGAGTTTGGCCACTTGCGGTGCGGACCACAAACCTAGCGTACGTATTGTATTGCTACGCGAGATTACAGATACGGGTATCGTTTTTTATACCAATTATGAAAGTGCCAAAGGACAAGATATTGCAGAAAACCCAAATGCAGAGGTATTGTTCTTTTGGCATGAGCTTGAACGTCAGATTCGTATCAGTGGACATATTGCTAAAATAGATGCTGATAAATCTGCGTCATACTTTCAAAAGCGCCCACATGACAGTCAAGTAGGTGCGTGGGTCAGTCAGCCGCAAAGTGGTGCGGTTGCTAATCGGGAAGTGATGGAACAGACTTTTGAGAAATTACAAAGCGAGTATCCTAAAAACACTCAAGTGCCTACACCAGAGTTTTGGGGTGGTTATGAGATTGCCATAGAAAGTATTGAGTTTTGGCAAGGTCGTGCTAGCCGTATGCATGACCGCATTGTCTATACGCAAGAAGGTAAAGCTGGTGCAGAAAGCTGGACGACCAAGCGTTTATTACCATAACTGTTTATTGGCTAGGACACACCCTAATCGTCATTCAATAATGTTCTATAAAAAACTCAAGTTTATCTTGGGTTTTTTTATTGGCATCATTAAATATAGTTGGCATGAAATATCTGACAAGTGTTCTATTTTATCGGTAGGGTGCTTGACTGTCTGATACTCTCAGTTCACACTATGATGCTGATTTATGCGTGTTGAACGACCATAATGATAGAAGAGAAGAAGACACAGGACTGTGTCTAACAGCTGCTACAAGGAAAGTAACATGGATTTTGCACAAATCTCTCCACCCAAAACACCGAGTGCATGGCTTGATATGGATGCTCTTGATCATAATATTGCACTCGTCAATCAAAAGACCCAAGCCGTCAATCTACGCTTAGCCACCAAGTCTATTCGTTCCACTGATGTACTACACTATATAAAAGCGAACTCTCCTAATTTCATCGGCCTCATGTCCTATGCGGCCGACGAGTCAGTGTATCTGCTTGAGAATGGTTTTGATAATATTCTTTGCGCTTATCCAACCTTGGATATGATCAGCGTTAAAAAAACGTTTCAATATACGAAGCAGGGCGCAACCATGATTTGGATGGTTGATCGTCCTGAGCATGTAGATATGCTAAACCGAGTCGCTCAAGAAAATGAGACGGTCATTGATATCTGTCTTGATATTAATATGTCGATGCCGTTGCCAAAACTGTATTTCGGTACTAAGCGCTCCGCATTACTGAGTAAAAAAGATGTGAAAACATTGCTTAAGCATATTAAAAAATCAGCCAATGTGAATGTCTGTGCAGCGATGGGTTATGAGGCACAAATTGCTGGCTTGCCTGAGCATTTACCAGGCAAAGCACTACTGACACCTGCTATTCGTCTGTTAAAAAACCGCTCGCAAAAACAAGTCAGTCAGCGCCGTGGTTCAATTGTGAATTGGCTTAAGAAGCAAGGCTATGAGCTACAACTCGTCAATGGCGGTGGTAGCGGTAGTATGGACTTTACCTCAAGCCAGCCTGAGATTACCGAAATCACCGTAGGGTCAGCATATTATAAACCTGCATATTTTGATTATATGGACAGTATGGCGGCATTTCAGCCAGCTGCTGGCTTTGTATTACCTGTCACGCGCCAGCCTGAAAAAGGCGTGATTACTTGTCACGGTGGTGGCTTCATCGCCTCAGGTGCCATAGGAATAGATAAAGCCCCTGTTGTGCATTATCCCTCCAATTTAACTCTATTAAATGACGAAGGTTTTGGGGAAGTACAAACACCCATGATGCTTAGTAAAGTTGGCAAAAAAGCTACTAAGGGTGATAGTGATCTAAAGATTGGTGATGCTGTCTGGTGTCGACATGCCAAAGCAGGCGAACTATGTGAGCATTTTAATGAACTTATTGGTTATCGAGACGCAAGCAATCAGGTTCAGGCGACCAATAATGAGAGCAACGATGTCAATGGCAGCGTTTCTACTGGCGTGAAAGTGCTAAAAACCATGACCACTTACCGAGGAGAGGGTAAATGTTTTCATTAAGACAATGGCAAGGGAATAGTGATTGGCAAAACTGGGTGGGCTATGTCACCGCACAACCTGAGCAAAAACTCACGCCTTCCTCAGTAGAAGAATTACAAGACATTATCAAAAGTGCTCGAAAAAACAAAAAGCGCGTCAGAGTAACCGGCGCTGCGCATTCTTTTAGTGGCTGCGCCAAACCAGAAGAGATTGCTATCAGTCTGCATAATATGCGCGGGCTTATCTCAGTAGATACTGAGGCCAAGCTAGCAACGCTACATGCGGGAACCTATCTGTATGAAATCGGCGAAGCCTTAAAAGAGCATGGTCTGGCACTAGAAAATATGGGTGATGTGCAAGCACAGACCATCGCAGGCGCTGCGAGTACTGCTACGCATGGTACAGGAATTACTTTAGGGTCTATTGCCAATCAAGTAGTGGCTTGGGAGTGGGTAGATGGCAGAGGAGAGGTGCATACCCATCATCGCGGCAATCCGCAAACAGATGATTTGGGCAACGCGCTGCATGCTAGCCTTGGCATGTTGGGTATATTTACCAAGTTAACGCTGAAAGTCGTGGACCTATACGGGCTGCAAGAACGCAACGAAGTGCTTGATTTTGAAGAAGGGCTAGCAAGGTTTCATGATACTGCTCATGCTCATCGGCATTTAGAGTGGTTTTTGTTTCCAGGCACTAATAAATTACAGCAAAAAACCCTGTCAGTCGTCGCCCCAAAACCAATGAATGGCGTACAAAAAGCCAAAGACCAATTTGACAGTGTGGTGACGCTTAATGGTGCTTTTTATGTGTTGTGTGAATTGGCACGGATGAAGCCGTCACTGACCAAAAAAGTCAGTCAAATATCAGCCAACTCCATTCCCAATACCAAGCGTGAAGGGTATAGCTATGAAGTGTTTCCGACACCGCGTGGCGTGAAGTTTAACGAATCAGAGTATTTTATTAAGCTGTCAGATTTTGATGAATGTATCAGCGAGGTCAATCATATCTTATTAGCCGACAATAAAGGCTCGCACTTTCCCATTGAAGTGCGAACCCATAAGGGTGAGACTGGCATGCTAAGCCCGACTCAGGGTGAGGACTGTGCGGTATTGTCATTTCATGTGTATAAAGGCATGGAATGCGAGCCTTTGTTTAAATGGCTGTATGAATATATGAAAAAATGGGAGGGTCGCCCGCACTGGGGTAAAGTGAATAAACTCAGTCATGTTGAGCTACAAAACCTATATCCTAAACTCAATCGGTTTTTAGAGATTCGTAGTGAGTACGATCCTGATAATGTATTTATGAATAGTTGGCTTGAGCAGAAATTTTTAAATCGTAGCCTTTAGGTTCTCCAAAGCCACAGGCAATATAATTCTATTACGCACACAAAAAAACAGCTCTTATTAGAGCTGTTTTTGATTTAACAATTAGTTAGCACTGATATTGACCTACGCTATAATGCTAAGGTGTTATACAAGAAAAGGCGTTATGCAAACAACCACTAAATAGACTGGTCATAATTTGCTTCCAAGCGCATACTGCGCTGGTAACTATCAAGACTGGTCAATTGCAGCGCATATTGTTTGATATGCGGATAATCTTCCAATGCTTCACGCTTCGCCAGCATAATCAAATCAAACGACAGCATAAAGTCAGCACCACTTAGTCTGTTGCCAACGATAAATGACTTACCTTCGACTTCATCGTTTAGATAGCTCAACAGTCTGTGCTTTTCTGCACCGATATAACCATCTAAAAACTCGTTATCAGCAACGCCTGCTTTTTTGGTAAAGAGCTCAAGCAGTAACGGCAACATCAGTGAGCTCTCAGCGAAATGAATCCACTGTAAGTAATAGCCATAATCACTACTGTCTATCGCAGGACGCAAGCGTTCAGGTGCAAAGCGTTCAATCAATAGTTCAGTGATTGCGCCTGACTCAGAATATAGCTGACCATCCATTTCGATAACCGGAGATTTACCGAGTGGATGTACAGCTTTTAGACTGTCTGGTGCTAGATGGGTTTTGGCATCACGTTGGTGACTAGTGATTTCATAAGCGATACCCAGTTCTTCTAACAGCCAAAGCGTACGTAGCGAACGAGATTGATTAAGGTGATGTAAGCGAATCATGATGTTGCCTTTTTTGCGTGGTCTATTATGGTAGTCATTGATCGAAGCTATTAGCCTTTAAGCTTAGCAATCAAACGTTTGGCTGCTTCTTCTGATGAGGCTGGGTTTTGACCGGTAATCAACAAACCATCTTCGACCACAAACGATTCCCAATCAGCAGCTTTTTCGTAGTTGCCGCCATTGGCTATCAGTACATTTTCTACTAAGAATGGCACGACATCGGTAAGGCCAACCGCTTCTTCTTCAGTGTTGGTAAAGCCAGTCACAGTTTTGCCCTTCACTAAATACTCGCCATCGATCTTGACATTTTTAAGGGCGGCAGGAGAGTGACAAACAAAAGCAACAGGCTTATCTTGCTTGACGAAAGTCTCAATCAAATTGATAGAGTTTTTATCGACTGCCAAATCCCATAATGGGCCGTGACCACCAGGATAGAATACTGAGTCAAAATCTTCCACTTTCATATCAGCAAGTTTCTTGGTGTTAGCAAGATGCTTTTGCGCATCGCTGTCTTCTTTAAAACGCTTGGTGTCTTTCGTTTGTGCATCTTCAGTATCGCTACTAGGATCAAGTGGTGGCTGACCGCCAGCAGGAGAGGCAAGGGTCACATTAACACCAGCATCAAGAAAAGCATAGTAAGGCGCCGCGAATTCTTCTAGCCAAAAGCCAGTTTTTTTACCAGTATTGCCCAATTTATCATGTGAGGTTAGTACCATTAAAATATTCATAGTTGTCCTTTTTTATTAGAGTGGTTTTTAAATGATTGATGGTTAGCAGTCATGCTTAATCAATTGAGCTTAGAGTTCTTTGTATTAATAATTAATAATGGCTGCTAACAGCATCTTTTTATTCATATAACAGTATTCATAATAAAGATATCATTTTCAGTGGTTGTCTTAACAAATTATGTTGTTAAGTCGTTATTTATCACTTACTTGAATTTCGTCAAAAAATACTGATTATTTAACATCAGCCACTTTAACCACTGTTTTACCGAAGTTATCGCCATTTAGCATACGAACAAAGGCATTTGGTGCATCGTCTAAGCCTTCAGCGATGGATTCTTTGGTTTTCACGTCACCTGATTCTACCCATTTGCTCATGGTTTTGAGGAACTCTGGGAAATGATCGCCATACTCTTCAAAGATGATAAAGCCTTTGATGGTTAGACGGTTGGCCAATACTTGACCCATTAATACACTCAAACGGTCTTTACCATCAGGCAGTTCAGTCGCGTTGTATTGAGAGACCAGACCGCACACTGGAATACGTGCATGAGCATTTAATAATGGCATGACCGCGTCAAATACTTTACCGCCGACGTTTTCGTAATAGATATCGATACCATCTGGGCAAGCAGCTTTTAATTGTTCAGCAAAGTCGTCCGCTTTATGGTCAATACAAACATCAAAGCCTAGCTCATTAACAGCGAAGTCGCATTTTTCTTTACCACCTGCGATACCAACGGTGCGTACGCCATATTGATTACCAACTTGACCAACCGTTGCGCCAACAGGACCGGTTGCAGCAGCGACGACCAGCGTCTCACCTTTTTGTGGTTTACCGATATCAGTCAACCCCATATAACCGGTAAAGCCAGGCATACCCAATACGCCTAAGCCATAAGAAGGGTTTGGCATATCTTTATCTAATTTCAGCACGCCTATCCCATCACTGAGGCTATAATCCTGCCAGCCTGAATTTGATACCACCAAGTCACCGACGGCAAATTTATCAAGATTAGATTCAACGACTTGAGCAACTGTTGCGCCCATCATCACATCACCAACTTCTAAGGGATCGGCATAGCTTTTTGCATCGCTCATACGTCCACGCATGTACGGGTCTAGTGATAAATAGACAGTACGTAATAGCATTTCGTTGTCATTTGGCGTTGGGATATCGCTGGTGGTCATGTCAAAGTTTTCAGATGTTGGTTCACCGTGAGGGCGACTGGCCAATTTAATTTGACGGTTTATTTTTTGATTTTGTTGTTTATCAAAGCTCATTTTAATAATCCTTATTTTATTTATTGATTTAAGGTTTTAAAGTATAGTTTTGGTTTTAGAGTATAGGTTTTAAAGTTAGCAGTCACTCAACAGTGAATGGCTACTAATAATAAAAAAATAAGCAAAGCTGCTGTTTTATATAAAGTTATTATTTTTATGGGCTTATATTCTCAGATTACAGCTTCTAAAAGACTCTACTACTATCAAGCCACACTGGTTAACGAACGCTCTAAGATACGACGTGATACTTCTAAGTCATTGTTACCGTGCTCGCCCAGTTTTACCATGTTATGCGCTTCAAGTTGCTTGATAATTGGGTCAATCGCTGACTCATCTAATTCAGCATCTGCTAAGCTGACTGGTAGGCCAAGGCTACGGAAGAAGTTCTCAGTCTTAACGATAGCAGTCTCAATGATGCTGTCGTCGTCTTGTTTTGTATCAGTATTGCTATCGATAGCCCAAACGTTACGGGCATATTGAAGCAACTTGTCTTTTTTGCTTTCTTTGAGCTCACGCATTACCGATGGCAATAGAATGGTAAGCGTACGGGCATGGTCAATGCTATGTAATGACGTTAATTCATGACCAACCATGTGTGTCGTCCAATCTTGTGGTACACCAGTGCCAATCAGGCCATTAAGAGCCATGGTAGCTGTCCACATAATGTTCTTACGTGTTTCTAAATTCTCTGGGTCAGCTTTAACCGCTGCGCCTTCTTCAATCAAAATCTTAAGTAAGCTCTCAGCGAAGGCATCTTGTACTTTCGCATTGACTGGGTAAGTCAGGTATTGTTCCATCACGTGGACAAAGGCATCCGCAACACCATTCATTACCTGACGTTCAGGCAAAGTTAGCGTCTTAGTAGGATCCAAAATTGAGAATTTAGGGAAGGCGAGTGGGTTACCAAAGGGTAGTTTTGCTTGACGTTCGCTGTGGTTGACCACGCCGCCGGAATTCATCTCTGAACCTGTTGCTGGAATAGTCAGTACTGCGCCCAAATCAATTGCAGAGTCTATACTTCTGGTATAGCTGGTTAGCGCATCCCATGCTTTATCACGTGAAACTGAGCCATCTTGTTCAGTGAGTGACGATACGAGTGCGACAAATTTACTACCATCAATGACTGAACCACCGCCAACGGCTAATAAGAAATCAATATTATGCTCATTAACCATATCAGCAGCTTTAAGCAAAGTATTGAACTCAGGGTTTGGCTCAATACCGCCAAACTCAAAGACTTCGCGGCTACCACTTGCTGCTAGTGCAGTTCTAACTTCATCTAAAGTACCTGTACGTTCAGCCGAACCGCCACCATAAGTAATGAGCACTTTTGCATCGCTAGGTACTAAATCTGATAGCTGTGCGATTTGACCTTCACCGAAGACGATACGTACTGGATTGTAATATTGAAAGTTTTTCATAAAGTTCCTAAAATCTATTGAATGCTACTGAGTATATGAGTTGTAAACGGACTGAAAATTATCAAGTTCGCTTTTGTGTATGTGGGCATTGTACATTAATTAGACCGGTCGTCTAGAGCTATTTACAAAAATCTCGTATATTTATAGTTTATGCGAAACCGAGTATAAAAACGAGAAGGCGAAAACCTTCGTGCAGAAATTATTGTGAAACCCTGATAGCACATATGCTGTTAAGCGCTACTTGATTATTTTGAGAATGGCTTAGGTGGAGCCAAAGTTAGGTGACCGGAGACAAATAAAAAAAGATGTCTAAAAGATAGTAAGTCTTAAAAATACTTTTACAAAATCAAGTTAAGTAGAAAAAAGAGCTAGGTATAGAGGCAAAAAGCCGCTACTAGCGGCCCATCTCAGTAGTCGTCATCTGCCATACTTCTGCAAGTGGCGTATTGGTTTGACTGATTTTAGCAATCAAACTGGCACCAAGCCATGCAAAGTACCAACGTTTCGCCATGCTTTCTGCAGCGATATTATCAGGTTGCGGTACTGAATTATCTGACCAGCCAGCTTTGATTTGTTCGGCGAGCCATGTAATGATTTGTTGATAACCGGCATTTAAAGCGATACGCATCGGCTCTGACATGTCAGCAACCTCAGCACTGAGCTTGACGACTAAGCACTTCTCATGATCACAGCCATTTTGCTGAGTGTCATACCAGCCTTGGAAGTAGTCATAGAGCTTTTGCTGAGAACTGACGTCTTGTGCGCCAATAGTCTCTAGTCGCATTTTATAATTTTCAAAATAATGCGTGATAATGGCTTCGCCAAAGGCTTCTTTTGACGCAAAGTAGTGATAAAAAGAGCCTTTTGGAATACCTGCTGTGTCTAAAATTTGTTTGATGCCAACAGCGGTAAAGCCCTTTTTAGCAATAAGCTGATAGCCTACTTCTAAAAGATGGGTCTTGGTATCAGGTGGAATTGTGGTTGCATTAGCAGACATAATAGTAATGCCCTCCTAGTCTTTTATTGTTTATTAAAATAAGTGATGTATGGTTAAAACATAATAATTAGCAGTGATTACAAATCATTAATAATTATTGATGAGTGCTAATCATAAGTGTGAATTTGAGTCAAAGCCATTGCGTGCACATCTATACTTTTAAGAACGACTCTTTATATAAAGGGTCGTTCTTAAAAATATAGATGGCTAGGTTATGACGTTACGTTTTATCAACAATGTTTAAGGCCGAAGCAGTCTTGTTTTATCTACCGTCTATGTTACCATTAGACCAGTCGTCTAGCAAGCTTGGTTTCTAACTTAATAGCTTTATCGTCTATATAAGGTATATAGTCTAGAATCTTGCTAGCGCTTTTTTATGATTTTCGCAAAATATTTTATAAAGAATAATTTTAACTAACATCACACTAACAATTATCACAACTAATTAAGGATAGTAGTTATGACAACCAATAACAATGCCTATAGCGACTTTCATTTGCAGTATATTGCAGGTGAGTGGCAGAGCGGACAAGATGACAGCATCAATACTAATGTCAATCCATATAATGGCGACACGCTGGTCGAGATTAAACAGGCTACCAGTAAGCAGCTTGATGAAGCCTATCAAGCGGCAAATGCGGCACAAAAAGAATGGGCGCAAAAGACGCCAGCCGAGCGCGCCGGTTTAATGTATAACGTCGTCAATGTCTTAGATCAGCGTCAAGACGAGATTGTCGATTGGCTCATTAAGGAGTCGGGCAGTACGCGTATCAAAGCAATGGTGGAGTTCGGTAGTGCGCGTGCGATTACACTTGAAGCTGCAAGCTTTCCTAACCGCGTCCATGGTGAGATTCGCGTGTCAAACACGCCTGGCAAAGAAAACTTCGTTTACCGTGAGCCAATCGGTGTCGTAGCCGTTATTAGCCCATGGAACTTTCCGCTACATCTTACCCAGCGTTCTATCGCGCCTGCATTAGCACTTGGTAACGCGGTCGTACTCAAGCCTGCAAGTGACACACCTATTACCGGTGGTTTGTTGTTAGCAAAAGTATTCGAAGAAGCGGGTCTGCCAAAAGGACTGCTCAACGTCGTCGTTGGTGCTGGTAGTGAAATAGGGGACGCCATCGTCACTCATGATATTCCAAGCTTTGTATCATTTACCGGTTCAACTTCAGTCGGTAAACATATTGGCGAGCTGGCCAATGGAGGCGACTACATCAAGCAAGTTGCGCTTGAGCTCGGCGGTAATAGTCCATTTGTGGTATTAAAAGACGCGGATATTGAGCAAGCGGTAAAAGCCGCAGCCTTTGGTAAGTTCCTGCATCAAGGTCAAATCTGTCTCGCTATCAACCGTATTATCGTTGAAGACAAGATTTATGATGACTTCGTAGAGCGCTTCTTAGCTCATGTTAAAACCTTAAACGTCGGTGATCCGAACAAGCAAGATACGGCAGTCGGTCCAATCATTAATGAAAAACAAGTCAAATCGCTGAAAGAAAAAATCGCTAAAGCACAGGAAGAAGGTGCCAAAATGATTTTGAGTGGTGAGATAAAAGGTCAGGTAGTACCGCCGCACATCTTTACTGAAGTCACTCGTGAGATGGATTTGTCACGTAATGAGGTGTTCGGACCATTAGTCGGTATCATCCGTGCCAAAGATGAGAATGATGCGTTATCGATAGCCAATGACTCCATGTACGGTCTATCTAGTGCGGTATTTACAGCAGATATGCAAAAAGGTCTGCGCTTTGCTCGTGGTATCAGAGCGGGCATGACCCATATTAATGATATCTCAGTGAACGATGAGAGCAATATGCCATTTGGTGGCGAGAAAAACTCAGGTATTGGTCGCTTTAATGGTGAGTGGATACTTGAAGAATTTACCAGAACGCATTGGATATCAATGCAAAACGAACCGCGTCAATATCCGTTCTAATTGAGCCGTTTTAATAATACTAAACTTAATTAACACGTATGAAAAAGACCGCTTTTATAGCGGTCTTTTTTTGTGAGCGTCACATGTCATTGTGGATTGCTTTATCTAAAAATATGCTATCGAGAATGAAAACCTAGCAAAGCTTCAATTTCTTCAATAGTCATATTTCTAACGAGCGCTTGCTCTTCTACCGACAAACGATTGGTATGTTCTTTTATCATCGTATGGATGATACGAGAGATTTCAGAGGTCGTTGCATAATACATTTGGGGCTGTTCTTTGGTAAGCGTCATCAAAAACTTATTAACGATTTTGCGCTTTTCTTCCGGTGTATTTTCTTCAGTCATAGTATTCTCCTAGAAGTGAACCATTTAAGCAGTGGAGATCGTGACAGTCAATGAGGCGAGTGTAATGTAAGTGATATAGTCAGTGAAAAGTAATATCGATACATCACACGCTGCTGATATCAACTTTTCTTGCTTGCTGTGCCTGCGCAGACAGAGGCTACAAAAATTGATATCAGCAATACCGTAGCGTTTTTAGGATGTTTTTACTATAAGTGATGAATGAGTAGTAATGTTTACGGCTATCCATTGTATAGTTTATAACATTCATTTAAAATGAACTTTAATATCTATTCTTTAAAACTCTAAGAAGACGGTCATGCAATCTATCAACTTACCTAGCAAGCCACCAAGCTCTCCGCACCCTATTCTTAATTTAAGTTTTCGCATATTTTTTAGTGCAGCGGCAGTATTTGCGGTAGCGATGATGGTGCTGTGGTCATTTGTGTTTACTGGACATACTGATATCGATGCGCAGGTTTTAAATCCGTTGTACTGGCACGGCCATGAAATGATTTATGGTTACGCCTTGGCGGTGGTCGCGGGGTTTTTACTGACAGCGGTAAAGACATGGACAGGGGTGATGATGCCGCATGGCTACAAGCTGCTAGGCATTTTTAGCTACTGGTTGCTGGCACGTCTTAGCTGGCTCGCCTTTGGGCTGGGTATGACGATTGCGGGTAGCAGTATATCGTTGTTATATGCTGCCGCAGTGTTTGATTTACTGTTTATCGGTTCGATGGCTTTTGTGATCTTTCGAGCAGTATTGCAAGTAAAGCAATATAAGCAGATGGGTATTTTAGCGAAGCTGGCGCTATTAACGTTGGGCAACGGATTGTGTTACTGGGGGATTATCAACGCAGACATGAGTACGACCAGAGTAGGTATCTACTTGGGTTTTTACTTAATTATCGGCTTGGTATTGACCATTGGCAGGCGAGTGGTGCCATTCTTTATTGAAAGGGGCCTTAGCGTGACTAATGCTGAAGGCGTTAAAGAAATTGTCACCCTACGTAATAGCAAAGTGCAAGATGCCGCCAGCCTATTGTTCTTTTTGGCCTTTTTTATTGTTGATTTGTTTTATCCTAACAAGTACTTGCTTACCGTTACCGCGCTTGGGGTGGCAGTGGTCAATATCGTGCGCCTAAAAGGTTGGTATCATCGCGGTATTTGGCAAAAGCCATTGTTATGGTCGCTATATATTGCTTTTTTAGGTATGTGTTTGAGCTTCTTGTTGTATGCGCTACAGCCATGGCTCGGTTACGCGCATAGTATTGCTATGCATGGGCTAGCGATTGCAGGTGTCGGTATGATGACGGTGGCGATGATGACGCGGGTATCACTTGGGCATACGGGACGCAGTATTCATCAACCACCCAAGAGCGTGAATGTGATGTATGTCTTGATGGTGCTGGTATTTTTTAGTCGGGTATTGTTACCGCTCGTTGATATGAGTCATTATATATTATGGATTATGATTGCTCAAGGTGCGTGGATTGCTTGCTTTGTGCTATTTTGCATGAGCTATCTGCCGATGCTCGCACGTCCTAGACCCGATGGTTTATTTGGGTGATATAATTAAGGTTTAGAGAGATAAGTCTTTAAATAATTTGAATGAAACAGGGGCGCAAATTTATGCGACTGACCAATTATAGTGATTATGCACTGCGCTCGTTGATTTACTTAGCAGTAAGGCCAGAGCCACAAGTGCTTGCCAATATCAGTGATATCGCTAGCAGCTATAATATATCCAAAAGTCATTTGACCAAGATTATTCATCAATTAGGTCAGCTTGGTTATATAGAGAGTGTGCGCGGTAAGAACGGCGGTATTCGGCTGGCTTACGCGCCTAAAGACATTAATTTGGGTGTATTGATTAAACAGATAGAGCCTGATTTTGATTTGGTCGAGTGCTTTGCCACGCCAGTCAGCAGTGATGATAGAGAGCCACGTTCGACAGGTTTGCCAATCACCCTTATCAATGAAGAAGCCGATAAATCTGTCGGCTGTGTGATTACACCAGTATGCCAACTCAAGGGTGTGTTTTTTGAGGCATTAACGGCATTTATTACTGTCCTTGAAAAATATACCTTGGCAGATATTATTAAGAATGAAGACGAACTGGCAACGCTATTGTTCCACTAATGTCTTATGTTTCGCTAATGTCTTATGTTTCGCTAATGGCTTCAACAGCGGATTAAAGAATAGTATTACAAAAAAAGGGAGCTACCATCTGGAAGCTCCTTTTTTCAACTTGCATTCTACGTCCAAAACCACGTCAAGAAAGGCCCTAAATTAAGCGTTTTCTAGCTTTGGGCGTACCTTATTAATGGCTTTCAATAGTGCCTTTTTAAACTCGCCTTCTTCAAATTTGACTAAGTAAGAGTGTGCGGCACAAAAGTTGCGAACATCCCAATCTTGCGCTATTTTCGTCGCCCAATCACAGTATTCTTTACCGGCGTTCGGCTCATTTTTCAGTGCTTTCTTAGTGGTAGGGTGTAGTATCAGCTCAGGAAGTACCACTTCTAGCAGCTTCATCGGTGGACTCATAAAGGTATCATCAACGTGTAGGCTCTTGCTAGCAGGATGATAGGCCAACAAAGAACCGGCATGAATCATCTCATTGGGCGAGATATAATGAATACCTTCTGACATAGAGAACTTGAGCTCAGGGTAGCGCTGAGCTACCGCTTCACTCTCGACTAAGTCATCTGCCCATTGCACTTCTGAGACTTGTTTATGATGACGGCTGCTGCCATAAAAAGTCGCTTGTGGGAAATCTTTTGCCATTTGCGCACAGCTGATAGTGTGAAACGGGTGCACATTCAGGACGGCTTCGACATCTTTTCCGTTATTGGTCAATGCCATAATCTCATCGCGCACTTCACCTGTGAGCTCATAGCTGTCTAAAAAAATAAACTTGCCTGACTCGAGTCGTACAAGCGAGCACTGAGTGCCGATATCGAGCACACCGCCTAGACGGAATGAGCCGCGTATATTCCAAAATCCTGCACCTAAATCATGAATTTTATCTGACATTTATACTTATCCTTAATAGTTGTTTCTGAGTTTTTTAGGGTGTACCCTCATTTTGAAAATGGTGATAAAAATGAGATGAATTGCAGCCAAACTGCAATAAAAAATGAGGTGTGTTTAGCCCACTTAAAGTTTGATGTTCAGAGTAAGGGCACACCTTAATTAATAATGCTAATAAATAGCCAATACCTGATGATTATGGTTATTCGAGCTTGCAAAGTCTGTAATAAATTAGATATAAGCAATGTAGATGTGTAAATTTGACAGCGATTATTTATAGGAATGTTATTGATGTCATGCAATTTCAAAAACGCCGCTACATGCAGTTTTTATAATCATAAGCCGATATGCGAGGGCTGTCGCTATAGTTCTGATGGCTACATAAAAATGTATCAAAGCGAGTATCGTTATTCATATAGCGCTGCATCCATGCGATACCAGGCTTACTAAGGAGTATCTCGTTAAAGCGATAACTTGCACAGAAGTGACTGCCATTTTTGATTTCGACTTTCATCTTGGGTCCAGCGGCTTTGTCATAAAAAGTATTGGTAAATTTATTATTGGGCGCTATGCGATCATTTTCACAGGCAATGAATAGAACAGGCGTGTTCATACTAGCGTAACCAGTATCGTGATAAGGGGTTTGCGCAATGACAGCGCGAACATTACTGCGATCAGTGGTCAGTTTAAGCGCACCGCCGCCGCCCATTGACCAGCCAATAACGCCCAATTTATCTTGGTCTACCAGGTTACCCACTGTACTATCGAGTAAGAGATGGTCTAGTGCAGCACTCAGTTGCATGGCTCTACTATCGGGATTGTCAGTAGGGTAGTTGGTATTGATAGTGAGAACAACAAATCCCCAAGAGGCCAAACGCGGTCCCCACCATTTGATAGAAGACTCATAAGACACGTAACCTGGCACCACCGCGATACCACCTAGCAGACCACAGTTAGCAGCATCCGTTGGATAATGTATGGTACCGCCACCAAAGCCATTGGCTGATTGGCGACTCACGTGCTTGGTACTGACAGAAAACGGACCGTTATCGCGTGTTTTAGTGAGCTCAGTAGCAGTGATATCGTCATCCTTTATACAGTCTACTGACGCTAGTGATTTTGTATAGTTAGACGTCGGTACGACTGGATTAAGACCTTCAACCCTAGTTTCGGACGCAGTTACTTCTGCTACAGCCATCGTAGAGAAAACCAATGTACTCATCGCGATAATAAGTTTTAAAAGCACCATATTTTTCATCATAGTAAATCGTATTTTAAAAGGTTGTGTAATCGTGCACGTCTCTAGGCTAAAAAAGATAGACGCAGGTAGTGATTGTGAACTGTCAACGCTATCAATCGTTAAAGCAGTTAAGTACTTAACAAGTGCGCAAATAGCATCTAACCATACTATCCTGTATGTGCAATAAACGTAACGTTGATCTTGACCTCGTGAGTCGAAAACTGTCTTCACCGTCTCAAGTCGAAATGTGATTCCTAGTCAAGTTTTTCTACGATAATCTCGAATCCAAATAAAGAATCTATCAAGAGGCAATAACACTTTTAAACCTGAGTATATTAGTGAATGTGCTACCATAATTTGCTTGTCATTATGATGAGCATTTATCGTTTAATAACGGTGATTTTGCTTATACATTTAGCATAAGCAAAATCACCGTTATTCCTCTCTATCATCCACGCCAGTGACGGTTATTATTTGCAGTCATGGTATAACCAATATAGTCAGATCCCCTGTGAATAATTCTAAAGATCAGATCCAAGATATAACAGCTGTGCCACCAGCTCCCTCCAATCATTCAACGTCGTGGATATTGAAGCTTACAATTGGTCTAATAGGTATGTTTGCTTTTTTGCAAGTGTACTCTATTCAAGCGGTGCTACCAGTCATGATGGTGGACTTTGCTGCGACCGAAGTACAGGCTGGCATGATCGTTGGTGCCACTGTGTTAGCCATTGCGATTATGTCACCATTTCTGGGTATGCTCTCAGATGCAGTCGGGCGCAAATCATTTATCGTTGGTGCTTTATTGTTTTTAGCGATACCAACAGCGCTCATTGCTCAGAGCTCAAGCATTGAATGGGTCGGAATTTGGCGCTTCATGCAAGGATTGTCCGTACCGGGGATTACGGTGGTGACAATTGCCTATATCGGTGAGGAGTTTGAGGGCCGGGCGATGACTGAGCTGATGTCCTTTTATGTGTCAGGATGCGTGCTTGGCGGCTTTATGGGTCGGTTCTTGTTAGGGCATTTACATGAGCTGATTGGCTGGCGTCATGGCTACTATGTGATGACGGCGATGACGCTATTGGGGGCAATATGGGTTGGCAAGATGCTACCATCGTCTCGTCACTTTGTGGCCAATCCTAATTTTCGCTCAGCGATACAGACGCTGGGTGAGCATGTCACCAATCGCTATGTGGTAACAGCATGTCTGCTTGGCGCTTGCGTGCTGTTCTCCCTTGTAGGCTGCTTCACTTTTATCAATTTACATTTGGCAGATAAGCCTTATGAGCTTGGTACTGGTGCGCTCGCCAATATTTTTGCAGTGTATCTGCTTGGTGTTATTATCACGCCATTATCTACGACATTGCTACGACGGTTCGGCTCAGCGCGTACAGTACGGGTAGCTATCGTCGTATCTATGGTTGGATTGTTATTAACTTTGGTCACGCCATTATGGGGGGTGATTATAGGACTGGCTATTATGTCGTCAGGTGTATTTATCACGCAGTCGGCGACCATCAGCTATATCGCGGTCAATGTGAAAAAAGGCCGCTCATTAGCATCGGGTCTATATTATATGGGCTACTATACAGGCGGTACGCTAGGAGCATGGCTGGGTGGCATAGCTTATGCGCGAGGGCAGTGGTCTCTTACCGTATGGTTGTTATTATTTGTGCAGGTACTGGCGTTATTAATAGCCAGTTTTGGAATGATTAAAACCACAGTACGGGTAAAGTGATTGGCTGTATTATGTAGCATAGGTCTGGTCGGCCATCTTATGATACTTAATGTAAGACCGCTTTACACAGCGCCGCTTTTTTCTTACTATCAATAACGATGTTATTATAAAAATTAAAATGGTTAGCGCAGTAGATTTTATGCTGCTATTAACTTGATTGTTATTTATCCCTTATAAGTACAACAAACAAGGAAGTCAGTTCTATGTCAAACATTTATCACAGTGCACCATCTGCCTACGATTATCCACTACTGGTCAAGCAATTATTAAGCCGTGCAAAAACGGTATCGCAAGATCAAGAGATTGTGTATGCGGACAAAAAGCGCCTGACTTACAAAGAGCTGTTTGAGCGTATCAATCGCTTGGCCAATGTATTGGCAGACCTAAAGCTCGATGCAGGTGATGTGGTTGCCGTGATGGATTGGGACAGTCATCGCTATCTTGAGTCTTATTTTGCCGTGCCAATGTCAGAGTACGTTTTACAGACTGTCAATATCCGTCTATCGCCTGAGAAAATTCTTTATACCATCAACCATGCCAAGCCTAAAGTGCTCATGCTCAATTCTGAGTTTGCGCCATTGGTTAAAGACTATCAGTTCGAGAACTCAAGTATTGAGCATATTATCTGGCTTGATGACAATGGTGTCACTGCTGAAGGTATTTTTGGTAGTAACCAAAGCCGTGTCACAGGCGAGTATGAAGCGCTACTAGAAGCTGCTAATAGCGAATTTGATTTCCCAGATTTTGATGAAAACACCATCGCGACGACTTTTTATACGTCAGGCACGACAGGTGATCCAAAAGGGGTTTTCTTTAGCCATCGTCAGCTAGTGCTACATACACTAGCAGAAGCGGCAACTTTGGGTATGCTGCCTGATAAGCAAGGCGTGAGCTATGGTGATGTTTATATGCCGATGACGCCAATGTTCCATGTGCATGCATGGGGTTTTCCGTTTACAGCAACGATGGTTGGTCTAAAACAGGTATATCCTGGTCGCTATGCGCCTGATGCGTTGATGGATTTGATTATCAATGAAAAAGTCAGCATCACCCATTGTGTGCCGACAATATTACAGATGGTACTCAAAGAAGCGCAAGATTGTGATGCCAATTTTAATGGTTTAAAAATGATTATCGGTGGTTCAAGACTGACAGAAGGCCTAGCAAAAGCGGCACTGGCACAAGGTATCGAGGTTTATACTGGCTATGGTATGTCAGAGACGGCGCCACTCATTAGCCTAACAGAGTTTAGTCTCGATGAGCCTGAAATGTCTGAAGAAGAAGACATCGCTCGTCGCTGTATGACTGGTAAGCCTGTGCTGATGGTGGATGCTCAAGTATGGGGTGAAAATAATAAGTCGGTAGGGACTGGTAAAGACCATACTGGTGAGCTGGTATTAAGAGCACCTTGGCTGACCCAAAGTTACCTAAAAAATGACGATGCAGGCAAAGAGCTGTGGGAAAATGGCTATATGCATACCCAAGATATTGCCTATATACGTCCTGATGGTTATATTCGAATTACTGACCGCTTAAAGGACGTGATTAAGTCTGGTGGTGAGTGGATATCCTCATTAGAGATTGAGACCATCTTATCCCTACATCCAGCAGTGGCTGATGTGTCAGTCATTGGTGTGCGTGACCAGCAATGGGGAGAGCGTCCTCTAGCATTGGTTGTACTAAAGCCTGCCTGCCAAGACACCAAGGTGGAGGACATCAAAGCCATTGCTGAGCAAGCAGTGGAACGTGGCATCATTCCTAAATACGGTGTGCCAAGTCAGTTTAAGTTTGTCGATGAATTACCGAAAACCTCAGTAGGTAAACATGATAAGAAAGTAATGCGCGAGATGTATGCCAATCAAACGGAAGTATAATTAGCGCATATACCACTCAAAAATATGATTAGCGCTATCAGAGCATTTGTGTTTGCTACTCTGATTTTCAGTAACGGCATTCACTTATAATCTGTTTGAATTAGTTAAAATATCAGATGGATTTTTCGCTTAATAGTTGACCTTTATTGTCAGCTCTGCTACATTTTAAACCGATACATTATGTATCGGTTTTTTAGTATGGGTAAGGATGACCAATACTAAGTCAGGACATTGTTTTTATCAGTGCCTATCAAAACCACATTGCCTCACATCTCGTTTATGCTAAGGACAGCCATTATGAGCGACCCAATCAATAAAACAGTCTCCAATCCAGAATCAGCCTCTAATCAAGCAAGCAATAATCCTAAATTTGCTGATATTTATCATGCTTCAATCAATGATCGAGAGCAGTTTTGGGCAGAGCAAGCCAAACGTATTTATTGGCATAAAGAACCTGAGCAAATACTTGATGACAGCAACCTACCATTTGCTAAATGGTATGTCGGTGGTGAAACCAATCTTTGCTACAACTGTGTCGATCGCCATTTGCCAGAACGTGCAGAGCAAGATGCCTTTGTGTGGCTAACGTCTGAGATAAACCAAGAGCTGATAGAAACATTCCCCGCTGTCGTCGATGCCTTTAAAGATTTGGGCAATAACGTTGAGCTTTATACCGACTATACCAAGCGTCGTCTAACCTATAACGACTTATATAAAGAAGTCAATTACTTTGCCGATGTGCTACAGCGTCACGGTATCGGCAAGGGCGATCGTGTCATCATTTATATGCCGATGATTTTAGAAGCGGCTTATGCCATGCTAGCCTGCGCTCGTATTGGTGCCGTACATTCGGTGGTATTTGGTGGCTTTGCTGCCCATAACTTGGCCATTCGTATGGATGATGCTGAGGCAAAAATGGTCATCACAGTAGATGCAGGTTTACGCGGTGGAAAAGTCGTTAACTACAAGAGCTTGGTCAATCAAGGCGTCGAGCAAGCAACGGTCAAGCCGGAGCATGTATTGGTCGTTAACCGTGGTGTACTACCATTTGAGCCAAAAGCCATCGATGTCGATTATGCCACTCAGCGCCGTATCAGTTGTGAAGCCAATGCGATTGTTGAGCCAGTATGGTTAGAGTCAAATACGCCGTCGTATCTTCTGTATACTTCAGGCACCACTGGCACGCCAAAAGGTGTACAACGGGATACCGGTGGTTACGCAGTGGCACTCACCACCTCGATGGATTATATCTACGATGGCAAAGCAGGCGAGACCTTTTGGGCGATATCAGATATCGGCTGGGCGGTTGGTCACTCTTATACGATTTATGCGCCATTGCTCGCTGGTATGACGAGCGTGATGTATGAAGGCTTGCCGCATCGTCCAAATCCAGGTATCTGGTGGCGGATTGTTGAGGCCAACAAAGTGAATATTCTATTTACGGCGCCGACCGGTGTACGAATGCTTAAAAAACAAGATGAGACTTGGATGACACGCTATGATGTCTCTAGTCTCAAGTCATTCTTTTTAGCAGGTGAGCCACTCGATGAATCAACGGCCAATTGGTTGACCAAGCATCTAGGCGTACCGATTTTAGATCATTATTGGCAGACAGAGTCTGGCTGGCCGATTCTAAGTAATACGCCCAAATTCAATCATAAGCCGCATAAGCAGGGCTCGCCCGGTTATCCCATGTATGGCTATGACGCGCATGTCATCAATGAAGAGACCGGTGAACCTTGTGCTGCTGGTGAAAAAGGACTACTAGCCATTAGTGCGCCATTGCCACCCGGTTGTCTCACGACGGTATGGCGCAATGACGAACGCTTTATCAGCAGCTATTTTGGTCTGTTTGATGGTAAGCAATACTCAACCTCAGACTATGCGGTGACGGACGAAGATGGCTATTTTTATATCTTAGGACGTACGGATGATGTGATTAACGTGGCGGGTCACCGTATCGGCACTCAAGAGATTGAGGAGGCGATAAGCACCCATCCAGAGATGGCAGAGTGTGCGGTCGTGGGTATTCAGGATGAGTTGAAAGGTGAGTTGCCGATTGCTTTTTGTGTACTAAAGGATCATGAGCAAGTGGCAACAACAGAAAACCGTTTCCGTATTGAGCAGCAGGTCATTGGTGCTGTGGTCAAATCCCTTGGCGGTATCGCAAGACCGGCGGCGATTTATTTCCCGCAAGCACTACCAAAGACGCGCTCCGGCAAAATCTTGCGCCGTGCTATTCGCGCATTGGCAGAAGATAATCCTACGGGCGATATGTCTACCCTTGATAATCCAACCGCCATTGACGCCATTAAACAGTCTATGAAAGATTATTAATCTAATGGCGTATCAATTGAAAAAAACCAGCCACCTTTGATACCGAAGAAGCCCATGCACAATCATGGGCTTTTTCGTTTTTAAGCGTTAGAGAGTTTAAAGAGTCATAACTTCTTAGATAAAAGTTTGATAAAGCACTTGACCCTAAAATTGTTTTATTGTTATAGTCAATAACGATACGAAATAAATCATTTTAAATTTATTAATTGGTTAATGAAAACTTATTGTTTTTAATCTTTTTTATGCACACTAAGACACCGTGACACGGTAGTCCGGCAAACAAGATAAGGATATCTTATGCACCACGTTCAGCAGCTCATCAATGGTCAATTTGTTGATTCTAATACCAGCGAATGGATTGATATCACCGATCCTGCCACGCAAGAAGTCATCGCTAAAGTCCCGCAAACCACTGACGATGAAATCAATCAAGCCGTCGCTGCCGCCCAAACAGCATTTCAGACGTGGCGCAAAACGCCAATCACTACTCGTGCGCGTATCTTCTTAAGGTATCAAGCGCTCATACGTGAGCATATGGATGAGCTGGCAGAAACCCTGACAGCAGAGCAGGGCAAGACTATCGCTGACGCTCGCGGTGATGTATTCCGTGGTCTAGAAGTCGTCGAACATGCAGCAGGTATTGCCAATCTGCAAATCGGCGACTTCGTTGAAAACGTCGCCTCAGGCGTTGATACCTATAGTATCTGGCAGCCACTTGGCGTCTGTGCTGGTATCACCCCGTTTAACTTCCCAGCGATGATTCCACTATGGATGTTCCCAATGGCGATTGCCACGGGTAACACATTCATTCTAAAACCTTCTGAGCAAGACCCAATGGTCACCATGCGTTTGATTGAGCTGGCAGTAGAAGCGGGCGTCCCTGAAGGTGTGCTCAACGTGGTGCATGGTGGCAAGGCGACAGTTGATGCTATTTGTGATCATCCAGACATCAAAGCGGTTTCGTTCGTTGGCTCAACCAACGTCGGCAAGCATGTTTATGAGCGTGCTAGTAAATCTGGCAAACGTGCCCAGTGTATGATGGGTGCCAAAAACCATGGCGTTATCCTACCTGATGCCAATAAAGAGCAAACACTCAATCAGTTAGCGGGTGCCGCCTTTGGTGCTGCCGGTCAACGTTGTATGGCACTGTCAGTCGTGGTGCTAGTCGGTGCAGCAGGTGAATGGATTGACGATATCAAAGCCAAAGCAGAAGGTTTGGTGGTTTCAGCAGGTAAAGACGACAAAGATTTAGGCCCACTGATTTCTCCTGCCGCAAAAGCCCGTGTTGAGCATCTGATTGGTACAGGGGTAGAAGAGGGTGCTAGTCTACTTCTTGATGGTCGCGGTATCACGGTTGAAGGCTTTGAGAAAGGCAACTTTGTAGGACCAACTATCTTTGATAACGTCACCGCTGATATGCAAATTTATCAGCAAGAAATCTTTGGGCCTGTTCTGTGTATCATGCGTGCAGCTGACCTTGATGAAGCGATTGAGCTATTGAATGCCAACCCACATGGTAATGGTACGGCGATATTCACTCAGTCAGGAGCGGCCGCACATAAATTCCAACAGGATGTGCAAGTCGGTCAAATCGGTATTAACTTACCAATTCCTGTGCCACTACCGATGTTCTCGTTCTCAGGCTCGCGTGCTAGTAAACTTGGTGATCTCGGTCCTTATGGTAAGCAGGCGGTACAATTCTACACCCAGACCAAGACGGTTACTGCACGCTGGTTTGATGATGAGGCAAGCCGCGGCGTGAATACCACTATTTCAATGTAATCGTTAATCCACTATATTGGCAGCATCTCAACAACATAGCGACAATCTTACTCAGTATGTTTTTAACAAAGCATGATTTATGATTGTCGTTTTGTCGCTGCTATACTGTATAACGATATTGAACTGATGACTTACTAAACTTTCTTCACCATATTTGCTATGCAAGCACAAGGATGACCCTATGGATTTCTCATTGACCGAAGACCAAATTGCCTTTCGCCAAACCGCTCGGCAGTTTGCCCAAAAAGAGCTAAAGCCGAATGCGGCTGAATGGGATCGTACCTCACATTTCCCAGTCGATGTGATTAAGAAATCAGGCGAGCTTGGCTTTTTGGGGCTGTATACCAACCCAGAATATGATGGTTTAGGGCTACCACGCTTAGACTCTGCCATGGTGTTTGAAGAGCTGGCATGGGGTGATACGGCAGTCGCCGCGTATATGAGTATTCATAACATGGCGGGCTGGATGATCGGTGAGTATGGTAGTGATGCCTTGTGCAAAAAGTATTTACCCAATATGGTCAGTGGTGAATGGCTTGGCAGCTATTGCTTAACTGAGCCAAACGCCGGTTCTGATGCTGCCTCATTACGCACCAAAGCCGATAAACAAGGCGACCATTATGTACTCAATGGCGAAAAAACCTTTATCTCGGGCGCAGGCTCGACTGACGTCTTAGTGGTCATGGCACGTACAGGCGGTGCAGGGCCAAAAGGGGTTTCAGCATTTGTGGTAGACGCTGACAGCGCCGGCATCGAATACGGTAAAAACGAGCATAAAATGGGCTGGAAAGCGCAGCCGACGCGCACCATTAGTTTTAAAGATGTCAAAGTACCCGCTGAAAATCTCATCGGCGAGGAAGGCCAAGGTTTTCGCATTGCGATGAAAGGCTTAGATGGCGGTCGTATCAATATTGGTATCTGTGCGGTAGGTACGGCGCAGTCAGCGCTAGAGACCGCGACCAATTACGTGCAAGAGCGCAGCCAGTTTGGTAGCCCGATTGCAAGCTTACAGTCCGTACAGTTTAAGCTTGCTGATATGCTCACCCAAACCATTACCGCGCGTCAAATGCTTTATCTAGCGGCTAATAAAGTCGATAACAATGATGGGCAAGCTTCTACCTACTGTGCGATGGCAAAGCGTCTCTCCACTGATCTTTGTTTCGATGTTGCCAATGAAGCCTTACAGCTACATGGTGGCTATGGTTATCTAAATGAGTACCCGCTTGAGCGCCATGTGCGAGACTTGCGTGTCCATCAGATTTTGGAAGGCACCAATGAGATTATGCGAGTGATTGTCTCGCGTCAGCTTATGCAAGATGATGCATTGAGTCAATTGCGTTAATCGTAGTACGCAACTTTTTTATGGCAATATTTTTATCACGGTATTTTAAGTTCGCTATGGTTTTCTATAGCTATTTTACCTAGCGCTTAACCAATAAATCGTACCAAATTCAGATAAAATAAAGGATTATTTATGACGGATTATACCAATCTCAAGTTATCAATTGACGGTCACATTGCTACCGTAACACTGAATAACCCACCAGCCCATACTTGGACGATGGACAGTCTACCAGCGCTCAAACAGCTGGTCACTGACCTCAATGCCAATGATGACGTTTACGCCTTAATTATTCATGGCGATGGTGAGAAGTTCTTTTCAGCAGGTGCGGATTTAAACAATTTCTCAGACGGTGATAAAGGCCAAGCAATCAGCATGGCAATCGCTTTTGGTGAAGCGTTTGAAGCGCTATCAGCGTATCGCGGTGTGAGTATCGCGGTTATCAATGGTTATGCGATGGGCGGTGGACTTGAGTGCGCGCTGGCCTGTGATATCCGTATCGCAGAAGCGCATGCACAGATGGCCTTACCGGAGACCGGCGTGGGCTTATTGCCATGCGCGGGCGGTACGCAGAATCTGCCTTTATTGGTTGGTGAAGGTTGGGCGAAACGTATGATATTGTGCGGCGAGCGCGTCGATGCCGATACTGCATTACGCATTGGCTTAGTCGAAGAAGTCACGGCAAAAGGTGGCGGTTTACTAGCGGCGCAAGCATTAGCGCAAAAAGTCGCTAAGCAATCTCCTGTTGCCGTCAGTTACTCTAAACAGCTTATCCAAGCCGCCAGAAACACCCCGCCTGCCCAAAACCTTATCCATGAGCGTGAAGCTTTTGTTAAGTTGTTCGACACCAACGATCAGCGCGAAGGCGTGCAAGCGTTTTTAGAAAAGCGTAAACCCACTTGGCAAAATAAATAAGTCAAATTAAATAAGCCAAATTGAATCAGACTTAGCGTTAATATCTTTCCTTTTAATTTTTAGGTTACTTTTATGACAGCAGCGACGACAGCGACGGACGATACTAATAATCAAAATTCCGTAGAAAACATCACACAAGAAGCGCCAGTATTGTTCGATACTGAGCCGACAGAGTGTGGTCATCTTATTGGAATAATGACGTTAAACACGCCCAAATCTCTCAATGCACTCAGTGTTGAGATGTGTGAGTTATTAGCCCAGCAGCTAGAGCAGTGGCAAAATGACGATCAGATAGTGGCATTGGTATTAAAAGGAGCAGGCGACAAGGCGTTTTGTGCTGGCGGTGATATTCGTAAGCTGTATGACAGTATGTCTACCAGTGCGCCGCTTCCCAACCCTTATGCGACAGAGTTTTTTGGTCATGAATACCGTCTTTATCGGCAGATGCATTTTTATCCAAAGCCATTAATACTCTGGGGTGACGGTATTATTATGGGGGGCGGCATGGGCTTGATGGCAGGTTGTAGTCATCGTTTGGTCACTGAGCGCACCCGCTTTGCGATGCCAGAAGTGACTATTGGACTGTTCCCTGATGCCTCTGGCAGTTGGTTTTTACAGCGCATGCCAGCTAAAACAGGTTTGTTCTTAGGGTTAACAGGTGCGATGTGTAACGGCAATGACGCTTTATTATCTAATCTTGCAGAGTATGCCGTTGCCAGTAGTGATTATGATGCCATCATACAAAGTTTAAAACAGAGCGATTGGCAAGTGGCAGCAAGTAGCACCGATAAATGTCACAACAATAGCGCTCATAGTATCGTTAGCCGTGCACTGGCAGCACAGCCAGTAGCAGAATTGCCTGCAAGTAAGCTTGCGACATATTGGAAACCTATACAGCAGTTGATGAACAGCGGTGGACTGGGTGATATCGATGCACTTTTACAAAGTGACGAAGCGCTGGCAAAGCTAGATACAGACTTTGCTAAAGATAGCTGGACGCAGCGGGCAGTAGATACGTACCGTCAAGGTTGCCCAGTTACTGTCGCTTTAACCTACGCGCTTTATCATAAAGTCACGGACTTATCGCTAGAGCAGGTTCTGTATTTAGAGGCCAACGTAGCGGTACATTGTGCGGCCAATCCTGACTTTAAAGAAGGCGTACGTGCGCTACTAATTGACAAAGATCGCAACCCACAATGGTCGCGCTCATTAGCAGAGTGTCTAAGCACCGAAGGGCAGGAATATATACATCAGCACTTTGTAAACCCTTATGCTAAGGGCGAACATCCTCTAGGCGATTGGTTGGGTGATGAAGCCTTAGGCAGCCAGCTTGTGCGCTAAGAGCTTGTAAGCTCATTATAAGAATCAGGTATAAACTAAAAAACGTAAAACTATGTGTAGCACTGTCTGCATAAGCAATCATCAAGGAGCGATGAGATGGGTACAAAGGATTCAGATTTAAGCAATAAAGAGTCAAACAATACTGCCAAGCCAAATATAGCCTTTATTGGGCTTGGCAACATGGGCGCACCGATGGCAGAGAACTTATTAAAGGCAGGTTATATGCTCTCTGTCTATGATTTGTCTGAAGACGCTACCCAGCGCTTGCAACAAGCAGGTGCCAGTGTGGCTGATAGTCCTAAAGATGCTGCGAGCAATGCACAAGTCGTTATCAGTATGTTGCCTGCGGGCAAGCACGTCCATTCTGTCTATTTAGGCAATGATGGAGATAATGGCCTACTAGCAGAACTGCCCAAAGGTACATTGGTCATCGATAGCAGTACCATCGCTGCAGCTGATGCTAGGACGGTGGCAGAGGCTGCAAGTAAGCTTGGCATAGACTTCTTAGATGCGCCAGTCTCCGGCGGTACGGGCGGTGCTATCGCTGGTAGTTTAACCTTTATCGTCGGTGGCAGCGCTGATGCGTTCGCCAAAGCCGAGCCGATACTAGCTATTATGGGCAAAAACATCTTTCATGCAGGCGACCATGGTGCCGGACAAGTCGCGAAAATCTGTAATAACATGCTGTTAGGTATTCTAATGGCGGGAACGGCAGAGGCGATTAACTTGGGTGTTAAAAATGGTCTCGACCCTAAAGTGCTATCAGATATTATGCTACAAAGCTCAGGTCGTAATTGGACATTAGAAGTCTATAACCCTTATCCGCAAGTGATGGAGAACGTCCCATCTAGTAATGGCTATAAAGGTGGCTTTATGAGTAAGCTGATGCAAAAAGATCTCAACCTTGCGATGCAAACGGCTAAGGATACCGATGTTGAAACCCCAATGGGAGCCAAAGCGACAGAACTTTATGAAGCACATACGCTAGACAACGGCGATAAAGACTTTTCTAGCATTATGGGGCGTCATGACAGGTCAGTATTGTCTTAACGGTCTTAAAGATTAAGCCTCTTAGCCAGTTTTGAATATTGTGCTTTGATGAAATATTAAAAAACTGTTCTTAATAGTGTTATATAGAAAAGCATCAAAAAGGTCTGCGCTGGTTTTATAGCGCAGACCTTTTTGTGTTCGGTCATATTTTTTCTTAATGATACAGGCTTTAGTTTTGTAGCTCATACACCAACGCTTGAATGTCTTGCGCTGCTGTTTGCAAGCGCGGCACATGCTCCATTAGCTCCTCTAATGACACACGGATGGTTGGGGCGTGAATATACAAAGAAGCCAAATAGCGTGATTTTTTATCCAATACAGGCACCGATACCGCTACCATTTCTGAGATAAACTCCTCATTGTCGATACCGATACCGGTCTCCGCAATACGATCCAGCTCTTTATTGAGGGCGTCAATATCGGTGATGGTGTTTTTGGTGAACTTGTCCAAAGGTAGGGCTTGAAGGATTTTATTACGGCTCGTATCAGACAGTTGGCTTAGGTACAGCTTACCGGTTGCTGTACACCACATTGGTGACTTGGCACCTACTGGCAAGTAGATTTGCAGTGGTAATGAGGTCTGGGCGCGGTTGGTATAGAGCATATCCATATGATAAGGGGTAGCAATACCACAGGTCTCTTCAATCTCTTCTACCAATTTATGCAATACCATTTGGCGCTCATGAAAGAATTGACGCTGTTGCCAAAGCTCGACACTCAAATTACGTACCCGCTTACCAGGTATGATACCGCCACCGATATCGACAGTCACAAACCCTTCATCAACCAAGTTTTGGATTAAGCGATGAATGGTTGGTTTTGGAATATCTAGCTCTTGCGACAGCTCAAGTGGAGAGAGAGGCTTTGAGGCGTATGATATGGCTTCGATAATCTCTAGCACACGGGTAATCGATGATACTTTAGGCATATAGATGGCTCAATAATAACAAAAAAAGGATCAAGCAGAGAACGTCGCAAGGTTTTAATAAATAACACAAATATTAATAAATTTGACGTTTTTGCAACACGCTTATTACTGTCTCTAATTTAGCATAATATGACGCTTAGACAAGGGTTAGTCGCACTATATAGACAGATTATAGGAACATTTATGTTGCGCGCTATACTTTCGATTTCAACGATACGTCTAGCCCAATTTCATAGCCAAAAGCAACTTCAGATACGTTAACTCACAAACCACAACAAACTGTAGTAATAAGCTATATAACTGTTATTGAGTTAAATCCCCAAATAAGCGATGATACTGACATATTTTGAAATACCATTACATGAACATTAAGCTACTCAATATTCATGTCTACGCTGCTTGGTTACTTTGAGAGCGTTGTGTAACAGAAAGCCGAAGTTTTGCGAGTTGGTGTAGCAATTATTACAATACCTATGCAATCTTTACATAATGGCAAATAAAAAGAGCCTCCATAGGGGTGACTTTTGTGGCCAAAATTGTTTTAATCTGCTCAACAAAATGATGGATTTAAAAAAAGCTAAATTATCATTTTTTATGGGCGATATATTCCACACTTTAGGAGAGTATTTATGAAACTTATTAAATTAACAGCAATTTCTGCTGCCGTTCTAGCATCAACTGCAGCACTTGCAGCTGAGCCAGTAGTCGTTGTTGATGGTAATGAAGCGGTTGCATATGAAGTTGAGCCAGTTGCTGTAGCTTATGAAGCAGACCCTGCTTATGCATACAATGCTGACGCTGGTGTAGTACGTAACACTACTGGTGCTGTTGTTGGTGGTACTAAGACTTTCTTCCAAACTGCTGTTAACCCAGCTGCTATCAGTGCTGAAGTTGGTACACTAGGTTATGGTGCTAACATCGGTTGGGCATTGAACGACAAAACTGAATTACAAGCTGGTTGGGCAGGTGGCGATGTTGCTGACCTATTCGGTGGCGATATTGATATTGATGACGTGAATTATGATATCGATTCTGACTTTAGCAACCCTTACCTAGGTGTACAATTACGTCCTGCAGCCAACTGGTTCACTATGGGTGCTGGTATCATCGTTCCTGACAACGATATTGACGTAACTGCTAATCCACAAGATGGCGGTGTTTATAAGATTGACGGCGTTGAATATGACGCAACTGACGTAGGTAGCCTAACTGGTACTATTGAGCATCGTAACAAGTTAGCGCCTTATGCTACTATTGGTTTCCGTCCAAACATCACTAATAACTTTGGTGTATTTGGCGAGATTGGTGCAGCATATTTAGGTAAAACTGACGCTACTGTTCGTACAAATGGTACATCTGAGAACGTAGGTGTAAAAGGTAGTGAGATAGGTTCAGGCAAAACTTCAGCTCAAATAGCTGCAGAAGCTCAGAATGAGTTAAAGTCTGACAACTATCTAGAGTGGTTACCAATTGTTAAGCTTGGTGCAACTTACCGTTTCTAATCTAATCACAGTCTAAGACTGTTATTAGTTGAAGCGTAAGCAAAAAAGAACGACCCTTTCGAGGGTCGTTTTTTTGTCTGTGATATAGCCATTCATGGCACAGTAATAGAGTCTTAAACAGATAGGTAGTAGGCGGCTATAGAAGTATTGACTAAAAAACCACCACCGTATGCTGTGTCGTTGACATAGCAATATGATAATTGGTTATTTCATCAGCGATGATATGCATGGGTGACTCTTGCCTCGTGCCATCTAATATATCTGCAATGAGGTGTGAATAATCCATGCCCATACCTTGAGCCAGCGTATAGTGATTAATTTTTATAAAGCATTCTTTGAGTTGCCACAATAGTTTCACGACAGTATCACGTTCAACTATTGGCAAAGCTAGTAATCTATTAATCTCATTGTCTGAGTAAAAACGCTTTGCTACTTTCCACACGACATTATTATGTTCGATGTCAATTCCAGCAGGGCGGTCAAGACTGATGACCACTGCTATTTTATTGTTCATATTTTGGTTGACTTGATTTGAATTTTTACCACTCATCCCTGTATGACTAAAACACACGTAGTGTTTATGATTGACAAGACGATACGGAAAATCCGACTCATCTAACGTATCGCTAATCTCTAACTTATTAAGTAGTTGCTGTAATAGTAGACGCACGCCTGCACGTTGTATTTGCCGTTGATTGTGAGCAATATTGCGGGATGGCTGATGTGATGAGAAGTTATCTTTTGAGAGGTATGACTGCCAGTTGTGGCTATCAAATTGAGGTATGGTAACGTGTGATAAATGATAAAACGGCAACCGTAAGGCATCGTACAATAGCGGCTGGAAACTCAGACAAAGCGACTCTTCAACCTCTGCAGTGGCGTACCATGTCATGGAATTGAGCTGAGTATATTTAACCTGAGTTAACAGTAAGTGTTGCACCATCATCATTCTTATTGGTTGTTTGTCTTTTTTAGTATTAGCTATTTTAGCTGACAAAAATGTAAAAAGCCCAGCAATATTAAATGGCTGGGCTTTTTATGGAAATATATTCAATTATCATCAGTAAAGATTATGATAGATAATGCTAAGTCTTAGTAAGACAGTTCAGCACGGCGATTTTGGGCATAAGCGTCTTCTGTGTTGCCGGCAGCAGCAGGACGTTCTTCGCCATAGCTAATCACACGGATATTGTTTGCAGCAACACCTTGTGTTGCAAGATAGTTACGCGCTGCTTGGGCACGGCGTTCACCTAGAGCGATATTGTATTCACGGCTACCGCGCTCATCAGTGTGACCAGCGATAACAACACCAGCGGCTGGGTTTGAGCTGAGCAAACCTGCATGTTGGTTCAGAACGCTTGCTGCTTGTGCAGTGATTTCGCTGCTATCAAAAGCAAAGTAAACAACGGCTTGTAGGTTTTCAGCGCCAGTGATGACAGCGTTTGAGTTATCTACGATGACCGCGCCATTGTAACCAGCTTGACCGCCTGGGATACCTAGTGGGGCAACAACAACCTCAGAAGTAGAGCGTTTGGTAGCACAACCGGTGGTAATTGCTACAGCGCTTGATAGTACAGCGAGGATTGCGATCTTAGAAAAACTAATTGACATGATGAGCTCCTAAAATTTTAATTAAATTTGTTTTTTTAAACTGCTTACGATAAAACTTAGGCAATTGCTATCTATAATATACTAAATGTTACTTTATGTAAGTACTATTACTGTAAATAATTCGAGTTTTTACAATCAGATATGCAGGATATTATTAATAAAATATTGGCAGTAAAAGACTGGTAGCAAAAAGCTGGCAGTGAGAGACTACCAACGGTGTTTGCCCCAGTTTTCAGGGTTGGCCCAATAATCTGCGTTGAGCCAGTTTGGCAACTGTTTGTAGTCATACAAATTGAACTGCCAAAGTGTGGCTGATATTGATGGATTTGTCATCAACAATAAAGAGTCTTTTGGATGAAGATTGTCTGTTGCTAAAAACGGCGCGTTCACTATATCAAATGGGGTAAATCCGTAAGCTTTTAGGTCTATGCTGCTATCAAGTGCGATGAGCAGGTGGGCTGCATACAGGTCGCGATAACGCATGAGCAATGGAATATACTGCTGTAGTATCTCCGCTGATAGTGTCGGTAGCCAAAAGCACACCAACTCATAACGTTCAGATACTGGCTGTTGGCTAAGCGCTAATAAGGTCGATAACGCATACCCACCAGCTGGCTCTGTTGTAGCGCCACCTTCCTTAAAAGAAGCATGATTTTTCAGCTCTGTGCTCAGTGATGAAAGTGTGTTTTTATCTTCTGTTATCCACAGTAGCTCGGGCTTATCGTCAACCTCTTTGGCGGTGGTTTGAGCGTCTGCCTGAACATCGTTATTCTGTGTCAGTGTGGGCAGCAGCGCATCAATATAATCTATCAATAGGGGTAGCGTAACGTCTGCGCGACGAGCGGATTGCTTTGTCATATAATAAGCCGTTTATCAAATGGTAGTCATCAGTGTGTGTATTAAATCACTTTGGTATTCATTATCCAATGAAAGATTGACGCTTTTGATATGAGTCACCGATTACCAGCACAATAATCTGCGAAGCTGCTCTTGAAATCTGGTCGTTTAGGTCAATGTAGCTAGATAACGTAGAATGTATCACAGAAACTTTAGAAGCAATCAATTTATACTTATTGATGAATCGCCTTAATCTAAGTGATTGTATTTTTTATCATATGCATTTTTTCATAAATAATAATAGGAACAAACATGTCTACTGCTGAAACTGCTGCTCAAATTATCAATCCTGAAATGCCAGATGTACCACCACATGCGCCGAGTAAAATTAACTTAAAAGATTATAAAAAACCAAGTTTTGATGTGCAAACTGTTGACTTGGATATCAAGTTGTTTGAAGAGTATGCACAGGTAGATAGTACGCTCAAGATGATACGTCAAACAGCCGGCGATATTGTACTATATGGTGAAGAGTTAGAGCTGCTGGCTATCTCGATGAATGGCGAGAAATTAACCTCTGAACGTTATCAGCAGCAGGTGGGCAAGCTGACGATATCGGATGCACCTGACGAGGTTGTCTTAGAGATTCAAGTACGTATTCATCCGCAGAGCAATACCGCGCTTGAAGGGTTTTATATGGCAGGTACTGGTGACGATACCATGTTTGTCAGCCAATGTGAGCCTGAGGGTTTTCGCAAGATTACCTTTTATCCAGATCGTCCTGATGTGCTGGCAATATTTACCACGCGTCTTGAAGCAGACAAGCGCTATCCAACGCTATTGTCTAATGGCAATTTGGTAGAGGCAGGTGAGGTTACTGGTGCGTCAGACCGTCATTATGCGATTTGGCATGATCCGACCAATAAGCCAAGCTATCTGTTTGCCTGTGTGGTCGCTGATTTAGATGTGCTGACGGATTCTTTTACCACTAGTGAAGGGCGAGACGTTAAGCTTGAGCTGTATGCAAAATCTGCCGATATCGATAAATGTGATGTCGGTATGCAAGCCCTAAAAGATTCTATGAAATGGGATGAGGTCAATTATGGACGAGCCTATGATTTAGATCGTTATATGATTGTTGCTGTTAGTCAGTTTAATATGGGCGCAATGGAGAATAAAGGGCTGAATATTTTTAATACGGCCTGTGTGTTATCTAGTCCTGAAACGACGACGGATGCGCGTAGCTTTAGTGTCAAGTCCATCATTGCTCATGAGTACTTTCATAACTGGACAGGCAATCGCATCACGTGTCGTGACTGGTTTCAGTTGTGCCTAAAAGAAGGCTTGACGGTTTACCGTGATCAGTCATTTTCAGCCGACCAGCAGTCAAGTGCGGTACAGCGTATCGATGATGTGGCAACCTTGCGTGCGCATCAGTTTGCCGAAGATGCAGGACCGTTAGCGCACCCTGTACGCCCTGAGAGCTTCGTTGAGATTAATAACTTCTATACGACAACTGTCTATGAGAAAGGCGCTGAAATCGTGCGTATGATTGCCAATACGCTAGGGCCAGACAACTTCCGAAAAGGGACAGATGAGTATTTCCGTCGCTATGATGGGCAAGCGGTCACAGTGGAGGACTTCTTATCTGCGCTCAGTATTAGCGATAGCAAGATTGAGGACTTTATCGATTGGTATCGTCAGCCTGGCACACCTGTGGTGTCTGGTCATCAAGACTACAACAGCAAATCGCAGACACTGACTATTACGTTGAGTCAGCAAACTCGCCATGTTAGTGGTTTTGATGCGCCAAAACCATTGCCGATACCTGTAGCGACCGCGCTATTTGATAAAGGCACTGGTAACATTGTTGCTGAGCGTATGTTACTACTCGATCAAGCAACTCAGACCTTTACCTTTGAAGGGGTAACTGGTGAGCCGGTAGTATCTTTGCTACGTGATTTTAGTGCGCCAGTACAGCTAAATTATGATTATCAAGATGAAGACTTGGCATTTTTACTCAAGCATGAAACCAATGGCTTTAACCGCTGGCAAGTGACGCAGATGCTGGTCAATCGTATCTTGTTGCAAGGTAAAGGTCAGAAGAGTAGCCCTGATATCTACCTGCAAGCACTGGCGCAGACATTGCCTGTGCTCGCGGCTGAGGATGCGATGTTGGCGGCACGTTTGCTTGATATTCCATCCGCGCAAGAGCTGGCTTCTGCCATTCATAAAGACTACGATCCTGAGGTGATTAAAGCGCAGCGTGATAGTTTGTATCAGCTGGTGGCCGACACACTAAAAGACCAGTGGGCTGAGCTTTATAAAAAATTGCCAATGCAGTCTTATGAAGACAGTCCTGAGGCTCGTGGTGCTCGTGCCTTGCGCAATGTGGTACTAGACATGGCATTGACGGCTAACGTTGAAGGCGCAGCAGCATGGGCGCAGCAGCAATATGACAATGCCAGTTGTATGACAGAGCGCTTCGGTGCCTTAAAGGTGATGGTCAATCATCAAGTGGAAAATGCGGATAGCTATCTAGCAGATTTTTATGAGCGTTTCCAAGACAATGATTTGGTCATTGATTTATGGTTTAGCGTGCAAGCGTCTGCTGAGACTGTCACACCTGATGCCATCAAGTCGTTGCTTGCTCATGCAGAGTTCGATTGGAATACACCGAACCGTGTGCGCTCGGTCGTCAGTGCGTTTACCTCGCAGCCCACGGTGTTATGGACGACAAAAGGTTTGGATATTTATACCAGTGTCATCGAAAAGTTGGATGATGCCAATCCAGTGTTGGCCTCGCGCTTATTACAAGTGCTGGCACGTTGGAATACATTGGCTGAGCCACGTCGCCAGATGGCGCATGAGCAGCTGATAGACTTGCAACAACACGTTGCATCAAAACATGTGCTAGAGAGCTTAGACAGTGTTTTAGGGTCAGCGAGCGAGTAGAGTGAATTAAAGTAATTTATGAGAAGTACTCTATAAGACCCTAAAGTACTTAATAAGGAAAAGCCCATCTGATATTGCTATCGGATGGGCTTCTTTATGAAACGTTGAATAATGCTTAATAACTTTTGCTTATGGGCAACCGTTATCGAAGAAAAGATTAGCGGTTAGGCAACACATCTTTGACCATATCACGTAGATCATATAGCGCGGTAACTGTGCTATCCCAATCCAAGCAACCATCGGTGATAGACTTACCATACTCAAGCTGGCTCAAATCAGCCGTCAGTTTTTGATTGCCGCCTTTTAGATGGCTCTCAATCATCAGGCCGATGATAGATTTATTACCGTTTTTAATCTGCTCGGCAACGTTTTGGATGACCATCGGTTGCAGGTACGGATCTTTACCTGAGTTGGCGTGGCTTGAGTCAATCATAATCTTGCTGTTGGTTTTGCCTTTTGCCAGCTCATTTTCAACTTGTGCCACGGCCGTTTCATCATAGTTAGGCTTGCCGTTACCACCGCGTAGTACGACGTGCGCGTAAGGGTTGCCTTTAGATTTGATGATAGAGACCTTGCCATCTGATGATAGACCTAGGAAGCTATGACCCTCTTTAACGGCTTGCATGGCATTGACAGCAACCGTCATGCCACCATCGGTACCGTTTTTGAAACCAACTGGGCATGATAGACCTGAGCTCATTTCACGATGCGTTTGACTCTCGGTAGTACGAGCGCCAATGGCTGACCAGCTGATCAAATCCTGCATGTACTGCGGGGTGTTCGGATCCAATGCTTCAGTCGCGCAAGGCAGGCCTTTCTCATTCAAGTCAATCAATAGTTTACGTGCCGTACGTAGACCTTTTTCGATATCAAAGCTGTCATTCATATCAGGGTCATTAATCATCCCCTTCCAGCCAACCGTGGTACGCGGTTTTTCAAAATAAACACGCATCACAACGAATACACTGTCTTCGATCTCTTTTGCCAATACGGCCAAACGATCGGCATATTCGTGAGCGGCTTTAATGTCATGAATAGAGCAAGGACCAATGACCACAAACAGACGCTTGTCTTTACCATCTAAGATGTCTTGGATGGTATTACGACCTTTTAGTACGGTTTTATAAGCTTCGTCTGATAAAGGCAGCTCAGCTTTTAGCTCAGCGGGAGTGATCAAAGGAATGAATTTTTCAATATTCACGTCGTCAATATCTGCATTATGGGTAACTGGTGTTGTCATGGTTATATATCGTCTAGCTGATTTATAGGGATATTCATTATGCGGACAAAAGTGTTGGTTGACAAGGGCAGTCGCACAGTTAATTGACTGATAACTGGAATGAGGAAACCAAAACTTAGTTATCATTGCCAAATTTGAGCTATAAGCTGGGACTAATGGCTATCAGAGTTAGGCATTAAATGAGGAGTACGATTTTGTCTGTATCAACCAATGAGAGCAAAAACTTTACGCAGTAATGATTGAATTTTTATTGGTTGGTTTCGCTGTTTTTAGCTATTTTCAGCACTGTCACGTATGATGAGCTTGTAAATAACTGCATTTAAGACTTATAAATTGAGCTTGAGCCTTATAAATGCTGCTAAGGTGGCTTTTAATGGGAATCTTATGAGCGATTTCATATACTATATTTTATAATATCTATATTGTATTTTTTGTTCTATTTTAATTGTACTGCTTTGATGGTACTAACTTGATATTGAGAGCTTGTCATGACAGATTCTGCTACGCCTCACCAACCTTCTGATTTAACGTCATCGCTTGATGGCTATGACTCTTATGATGCAATGCCCGCTATGACGGGTACGCCGTTAGTGATAGGAATCGTCGCTGGGGAGGTCTCAGGAGACAGTTTGGGGGCAGACTTCATGCAGCAGATGAATAACCTGCGCGATGATATTATTTGGGTGGGTGTTGGCGGCTCAAAGATGCAAGCGCAAGGGCTGCAAAGTATTTTTCCACTAGAACGTCTGGCAGTGATGGGCTTGGTGGAAGTAATGGCGCAATTGCCTGACTTGCTCAAAGCGCGACGCGAGTTATTAACGGCATTTAAAGCGGCTGATATCGATTGGTTTATCGGTATTGATGCCCCCGATTTTAATTTGCGAGTCTCTAAAAAGTTGAAGCCGCTAGATATATTCTGTGTGCAATATGTCAGCCCTTCTATTTGGGCATGGCGTGAGTCGCGTATTCATAACATTAAAGCAGCAACCAATTTGGTTCTTTGTCTATTCCCATTTGAGTTGCCAGTTTATGAGCGTCATAACCATCCAGCGATATGTGTCGGTCATCCGCTACTACGTACGATAGACCAGACATTGCTAGAGACGCCAATCAATCAGTGCCGTAGTGAATTGGTCTGGCACAATGATGGTTTACAGCAGTTTTTTATCGATCGCTTTGATGATGTTAGTCAGCTGATTTGCGTGATGCCAGGCTCTAGACGGGGTGAGATTACCGCCATTCTCCCGTTGATGCTAGATGGTATTCAAAAGCTCATACTATTGGATCCAAAGCTGTGTTTTATCATCCCAACGGTTGATCAAAACCATCAATACATTGTCCAAGATGTCATCGATAAACGCTCAGAGCAACTACGAGCGGCCATCGTTGTTGTTTATGATGATAGCCAGCCAAGTTTTAGCCAGCAGGCGATCGCAGCATCAGATATGGTGATGCTAGCTTCAGGTACTGCCACTCTAGAAGCCATGCTGCTAGAGCGGCCGATGGTGGTTATTTATCAATTGAATCAGCTGACCTATCAGATTGCTAAGCGCTTAGTCAAAGTACCTTATGTCGCCTTGCCCAATATTTTGGCAGATAGTGCGATTGTCCCAGAGCTCATTCAAGAGCAGGCAAGTGGTGACAATATCTGCCGTACCGTGATGCGGCTATTACAGCCACGGGCGTATGCCGAGCAACTAAACGACTTGCTCACGACCAAGCATCTATTGCAACAGCAGAGTAATCATGGCCCTGCTAATAGCGTGATTGAGCAGTGGTTCTTACAAGACAATTTTAAGCCTTGAGTAAAGTAAGCTCACTCTTATTTAAAAGTATTATTTAATAGCATCTAACAAAAAAGACATGACAATTATATGAGTAAGCTATCCTGCAGTGAAAATTCTTTTACGCCAATTGATATTTTTATTGAGCAAGTTGATATTAAAGGGCAGTATATTCAACTGGCAGCACCGATACAGTTATCAGGGCAGTTAAATATCTCTGAGCTACTTGCACTATATCCGATAAATGAAGCGAGCGACCAATCACTCATACAAATTGGTATCGATGAAGCAGGGCGTGGGCCTTTGTTAGGTAGCGTTAATGTTGCTGCTGCGATATTACCTGCCACGTGGTCAGGACTGATTGAGGAGCAGCCATTACTAAGCACTCCACTATCTATACTGACGGACTCAAAGCAACTCAGTGAAAAAAAACGTGACATTCTTTATCCGTTGGTACAACAGAATGCAGTCGGGCACATCGTCGCTGATATACCTGCCGCCGTCATTGACCAAGTGAATATTTTGCAAGCAACAATGCTAGGCATGCGTTTATGCGCTGAGGTTTTACTCAGGAGTGTTGCCAAATATCTCAACGCGATGGATAAAAGACACTTCGAGGTATTGATTGATGGTAATCGCTGTCCTGATTTGGATTATGGAGCGCTTGCTCTATCAGGAATAGAGAGATCAGCGATTGATTGTCAGGCTTGGGTAAAGGGTGATGCTCGTCATACCAGTATAGCGGCGGCCAGTATATTGGCAAAGGTGAGCCGTGATAAAACCATGTATGCGCTTGATGCCCAGTATCCTGAATATGGTATTGCGAAGCATAAAGGCTATCCGACTCGCGCTCACATGGAAGCAGTTGCAACGCTTGGCGTATTGCCAGAGCATAGACGCAGCTTCGCCCCTGTTAGAAAGGCGCTTGAAAGCTAACGGTAAAGCAAAGGGTAGATAGTTCTAAAAATAATAAGTAAAAGTCCATAGACTGTATTACAATGTGGTTACAATCAAATAATCACTGTGCTATCAATGACTAACGTCAACGTCTCTGAATACAACGATGGTCTCATTGACTCATATATGTGCTACTACTTTTAGGATAAAGAATGTCTTTTAATACACCTCCGCAGAATCTTGCTACAGCACTTTTTCTAACGGTATTTTTAACAGCCTGTGGCGGTGGGGGAGGTTCTGATAGTGGTTCTGATACTGTCAAATCAGAAATCAAACCACCTACAGCTACCTCAAATAAGCAGCCCAAACCCAGCAATAGCAATGATGAACAAGCTGCATTAAATGCCAATAATGAATTTAGCCTTGCCAGAACCAGTTGCGGTCTTAGCGGTTTGTCTGTTGATAGTGCGCTTGATAGTATTGCGATTCAGCATGCTAGATATATTAAATATGCATTCGCTAATAGTTCACCGACCGTATTTAACGCGCATTATGAAAATAAGATTGAAAATATCGCTCATGTGACAGGAGATAACAATCCTTACTTTGGTGGCTTCAGCTTTTCAGACCGTCTGTTAAATGCCAATTATCTGAATGCAAAATATGGCGCTGCTGAGAATATTGCTCAGTCTATTTACTATAGCTCAGCTGGTAATCTAGTGAGCTCGGATGTGGTGGCAGGCTTGATGGCCAAGTCATTATTGGCAGCACCTTATCATTTGCGTTCGTTAATGATACCCAGCTCAAGCTTGACGGGTACAGGCATGGTCACCTACAAACCTCATGGTAGCGATACTGCTAATAACCAAGGTTACGTGTTGGTCAATCATGCTTCTGCCACGAAAGCAACCAAGGATAGAACAGTCGCAGGGGTATTTACTTATCCTTGCCAAGGGGTAACGGGTACGGTAACTGCACTCTACAATGAGACTCCGGACCCTGTTAAGCATACTGGACGTGATTTACGTTTGAATCCTATTGGACAGCCTATCTATGTTAATGTGCCATCAGCAAAGACGATTAGTATTAGCAATGTTAAGTTTCATGATACCCAGCGTAATATAGATGTACCTATTGAGTTATTGGATTATCGTCAAGACCCATACAAGAACACGCCAAATGCGCTACCAGCGAATGAAGCTTTTATCTTACCCATTACCGATAATTTAAAAAGCTGTAATATCAAACGCAATAACAACCAAAGTCAGCAGTGCGGACTCTATGGTAATACTAAATATCAAGTAAGCTTTGATGTGCTAGTTGATAACCAAAGGTTGGAGCAGCAGTCATTTGCCTTTACGACGGGTAAAGTGAACTACTAGTTAAGCAACTCAAACAGTTGTCATGGCAATCATACAGATGCTTTATATAAATAATTGATAAAGAGAAGGGCTGAATCAGGTTGCTGATTCAGCCCTTTATTATGAGAGATAAGGCTTAAAAGGACGAGTTCGGCTGCTTTAAAAATTCTTTTTCTTCTTCAGTTGACTCACGACCCAGTGTTTCATTACGATGCGGATAACGACCAAATCTGTCAATGATTTCTTTATGGCGATGCTCAAAACTGAGAGTGCTCTCATCATTTAACTGTTCAAACAATGGCAAATAACGTTCATGAATCACCGATGACTCAGAGTGCATGAAGGGCATGATAGTGAATCTGCGCCATTCCATTGGTAATGTGTCAAAGTGTGGCTGTCCAATCGCTTCTTGTGCCAATGCTACGACCATGCTGTCTTGCGAAAAGGCACAAGCCTGTCCACGACATAAGTTGCGTGAGAACTGATCTAACACAATAATTTCAGCCAATCGCCCCGCCAAAGCCGTGATTGAGCTGTTGCTATCGGCTGGTACGTCTGCAACACGCCACGTGACACATTCACCTTGCTTGGCAGCTTGCCAAATCTCGCCAAATTTATCTCGTATCTGCTTATCAAAACTATCATTTTGGGCAAACCAGTATTGCTCATTATTTTTATCGAACCAAAAATCCAATACTGCACGCGCATCAGAATTTAGATGTTCTAAATTAATGTTATCTTTGTCAAGTTGCGACAAATTGGGGTGACTGGCAGAGGTGGAATAATCGGTTGATAGTGACATAAGATATTCTAATTATGATGGATTTAGTCTACTATAGCGCAAATATTTATATCTGTCATGATGCCAACAGCAGCTATTAGGTAACCTCTTATGAATTCAAAAAACACTGTAAAAACTCCTAACTCCGCACTACCGCCAACCCCTTATTATTTACTAGACGAAGCGGCAATCGTTGCCAACATGCAGATTATTGCTCGGCTATGTGAATTATCAGGCGCGAAAGCATTGCTCGCGCTTAAATGCTTTGCGACTTGGGGCGTATTTGATGTCATGCAGCCTTACCTGCACGGTACAACCTCATCATCACTCAATGAAGTGCGTTTAGGTTATGAAACCTTCGGCAATAATAGCGATGGCAATAGCGAAGACAAAAAAGAAACTCATGCCTATAGCGTGGCCTATAGCGTGGATGAAATCGACGAAGTATTAAGCTACGCGGACAAAGTTATTTTTAACTCTATTTCACAGTTGAATGCTTTTAAAGATAAAGCCAGTGCACAGAATATTCCAGTAGGGCTGCGATTAAACCCAAAGACCAGTAATTCGTCTTTTATCATTGCTGATCCTGCACGTCCTTTTAGCCGTCTTGGTGAGCATGATAAAGATAAGATTGCCTCAGTTCTCAATGACATTACTGGGGTGATGATTCATAACAATTGTGAGAATGATAGCTTTGAGGCGTTTAGTGCTAGCTTGGCTGATATCGAAGCGAGGTTTGGTGATGTTTTAGCGAAACTTGAGTGGGTAAGCTTGGGCGGCGGCATTCATTTTATCGCGCCTGATTATCCACTAGAAAAACTCGCGACACGGTTAAAAGGCTTTAGCGAAAAATATGGCGTACAAGTTTATCTTGAGCCGGGTGAGGCAAGTATCCATGGCGCTGGGTCATTGGTTACGACCGTATTAGATACCATGCACAATGAAAAGAACTTAGCCGTCGTCGATGCTTCTATTGAAGCGCACATGCTAGATCTACTGATTTATCGTGAGTCTGCGCCAATAGCAGCAATTAACGGAGCAGAGATTGATATTTTACCTGTTGATATGGTTAAGACAGCTGATATGTCAGATAACACTATTATCTATGGTCGTTCTTGCTTAGCAGGCGATATCTTTGGCGAGTATGCCTTACTCAACAATTTACAGGTAGGCGATACCATTGCGTTTGGTAATGCTGCAGGATATACCATGGTAAAGAAAAACTGGTTCAATGGTGTCAACATGCCAGCGATTGTCATCCGTCGCCTAGATGGTACTATCGATATCCAGCGCGAGTTCGATTATCAAGATTACAAGGCCAGCCTGTCTTAAATTAACCGTTCTCTTAACTTATTTAAACTCTTAGAAACAAAGGTTTAGGTCAAGTTGTTGAGATTTTTAAGCAGTCTATTTTTTAAACATTATTTTTACCGTTAACTGAATAAAAATTGTTATAATCGCCTCGGGTAAATGCCATCGGTTAAAAATGGTGCTTGCCCGACGGGTGCGTGGGTTTTCCTCGGTCTTCCTTTTTAATTCACGCATATCATTCACTCGTTTCTGTTTTGCATAGCCAATATCAATGGTATCGACAGGGACACAAAGGAGGATTGTTCATTGAACACAAACCAACAAGCTAAGCCCAGCAAAAAAGACGTACTCATCATCGGCGCAGGCGGTGTCGCTCAAGTGGTCGCGCATAAATGTGCGATGCATAATGATGTACTCGGCGAGATTCATATCGCCTCACGCACTCAGGACAAATGTGATGCCATCGCTCAAAGCGTAAAGGATAAAGGTAGCTTTAAACAAGCAGCAGTCTTGCATACGCACCAAGTCGATGCCATGGACAGCCAAGCGCTCATACAACTGATTCAAGATACCGGTGTACAAATCGTTATCAATGTCGGCTCGGCATTTATCAATATGACCGTGTTAGAAGCTTGTATTGAGACGGGTACTGCGTATATTGATACCGCCATTCATGAAGATCCACGCAAGATTTGTGAGACGCCGCCATGGTATGACAACTATGAGTGGAAACGTCGTCAGCGCTGTGCAGACAATAATGTCACGGCAATCTTGGGTGCAGGATTTGATCCTGGTATGGTCAATGCCTATGCGCGTCTTGGCTATGACATGATGGATGCAGGTTCGGTGACTGATATTGATATTATCGATATCAATGCGGGCAGCCACGGCAAGTACTTCGCGACCAACTTCGACCCTGAGATTAATTTCCGTGAATTCACTGGTACGGTCTACTCTTGGCAGGACAGCAAGTGGCAGTCTAACAAGATGTTCGAAGTGAAGCGTACCGATGATTTACCAGTCGTTGGTGTACAAAACAGCTACTTAAGTGGTCATGACGAGATTCATTCTTTATCAGCCAACTTAGACGTGCCAAATATCCGCTTTTGGATGGGTTTTGGTGAGCACTACATTAATGTCTTCACTGTACTACAAAGTTTAGGTCTGTTGTCTGAGCAGCCGGTGATGACTGCGGAAGGACAAGAAGTGATTCCGTTAAAAGTGGTCAAAGCTGTATTACCAGATCCAAGCTCTCTTGCGCCGAATTATACGGGCAAGACCTGCATCGGTGACAAGGTTAAAGGTAAAATAAACGGCGTTGATACTGAAGTATTTATCTATAATATCTCAGATCACAAAGAAGCTTATAACGAGGTAGGCAGCCAAGGTATCTCTTATACTGCAGGCGTACCACCTGTTGCTGCTGCGATGCTGGTTGCGACTGGCGAGTGGGATGCTGGCAAGATGGTCAACGTTGAAGAGCTAGATGCTAAGCCATTTATTAATTTACTCAATAAGATTGGCTTGCTAACGCGTATCAAAGATAGCGAAGGTGACAGGGCGCTTGAGTTCGATATTTAATCAGTAAGTTTATTTAATAGAAAGCCTATCTTTTAAAGATAGGCTTTTTTTATGTTTGTGTCGTGACTTTACGGGAAGATAAAGGAAGCCAATCCTGCCATACGCTATTATATACTCAACTGGGCGAGGCGTACCCTACGACTCAAAGAAACCATCACGCTTCACTAGGATTATACTTCCTCAATGCCGCAATACGATCATCAAGCGTTGGGTGTGAGCGGAAGAGGTTGGCAATACTAAAGCCTGTAGATTGCCCTGACGAGATAGCAAACGCCTTCATGCTCTCTGGCATTTGATCTGGACGTTGTGCAGAAGGACGCAAGGCATCAAGCGCACTTATCATTTTGTCTTTGCTGGCAAGCTTTGCACCCATCTCATCAGCACGGAACTCACGCAGACGTGAGAACCACATCACGATGGCAGACGCCAAGAATCCGAGCAAAATATCCATTACGATACTCGTGACAAAGTAACCAATACCTGGACCATCGCTCGTATTCTTAAAGACAGTCCGATCGACGAAGCTGCCGATAATACGCGCGAAGAACATCACAAAGGCGTTTATTACCCCTTGGATGAGCGCAAGGGTTACCATATCGCCATTTGCCACGTGACCAATCTCATGTGCCAACACCGCTTCTACTTCATCCTGATTCATGTTCTGCAATAGACCAGATGAAACGGCGACCAAAGCTTTGTTTTTATTCCAGCCTGTTGCAAACGCGTTTGGCTGTGAATTATTAAAAATCCCTACTTCTGGCATACCAATATTTACCGCACGAGCTTGTTTGGCGACAGTGTCTACCAGCCATTGTTCCGTGACATTACTTGGTGACTCAATGACAACCGTTCCCGTCGATCTTTTTGCCATCCACTTGGAGATGAATAGCGAAACCATCGAGCCAACCATGCCGTATATACCGCACATAATGGCAAGGCTGGTGTAATTTAGCCCGCCCGCGCCATGTACGCCACCAATCCCAAAAAATCTGGATAAGATACCAAACACGATGCTAAATACCACAATCACCGCTAAGTTGGTTAATAAGAACAATCCAATACGCATCATTACGCTAACTTCCTCATTTGAATTTAAATGCAATTTTAAGACCCAGCCTTTAAGGCTTGACGCTATAGTAAGGCGTTATTACTTTATATAGCTAAGCACACCTAAAAGTGTTATAAATTAATTATCAAACCCAATTGTTATTATAAAGACCATGACTTACTCACTAGATTTTCGTATGCAAGTTCTTAAAAGCTTAGACGAGGGTATGACCTT